>NZ_JBLLNT010000007.1:0-252668 GCF_048059015.1 Thalassospira sp.
GGCAGAACCTTGTTCCAGCTGAGCGGTTCGCGATTTCGGCGCGATGAATGCCCGCTCTTTGCCTGGGCCTGCTCCTGTTTAAGCAGCATTGCCTTACGCTTGGCTTCAAGGTCATCCCGCGCGGCCCAATTGGCTGTATTTTCCGGAAGATCAATGCGTGACTGGCGGGCTTCTGTTTCCTTCAGATCATCCACACGGCCCTTAATATCATTGGCCGGTGCCGCATCACCATTATCGCGCATGCCGTCAAGCAGGGTCCGCCCGCCATTCAGGCTTTCGACATATTCTTCATAAGCAGTCTTTTCCTTGGCGATCGCGGCTGCCTGTGCTTCGGCGTGAACCTGCGGATATTGCGCGGCACCGGCATTTGCCGTGCCCTGCGTAACCGCATTGGCAGCCTGCCCTTGCCCGCCGGTCAACATATAGGAAAAGCCGCTTGCCTTGTTCTGCACATGGACATGACGGTTGGGCTTGCCTGTTGTGCCGCCTTCTTCGCGTTCCTTCTTGGCATCAGCAAGGTTGGAGCTGCTAAGCAACGGCGCAGGTTTTGGACCAATCATGACGGGGCTTCGGATATCGCGGCCTGCATCCGGATCGATGACGCGATCTTCTTCGTCGTCATCATCAGATATTTTCGGCTTGGGCATCAAGAATTGCGGGACATCAAAACCATTGCGCAACAGACGCGCGCGCGCTTCTGCGCGATACCGTTCAAGGTCACGCTCCATCACCTCTTTGCTGTCAAACCGTTTCAACGGCGTCTGACGCACAGGTTTTGTGATCGTAGCGGATTTCAGCACCTGCTTTGTCGTCATAAAACGACTGGGCGCACGCCCTGGTTTCCGTGATTGATTGTCACTCATTCGCAACCACTTGCCGAATACTGAAACAACTCAGTTTCGAGCACATGATAATTCGGCACATCTCTTAGGGTTTTCTAAAGCACCCTTTACGTGCAATTCTACTACGACGTTCTGTAGAAGAAAATCAAAAATGACGATTTTTCAGTCAATTGGGAGGAATAACATGACAATTCCAGCATCCACCACCGATCTGGTCACGCGTCAGGATCATGATGGCTACGTTACACTGACCATGGCAAATCCAAGCCGCAATAACGCGCTTTCAGCCGCAATGATGACTTCCCTTCAAAATGCCTTTGATCAGGTCGCTTCTGAAAAGGACGTTCGATGCGTCATCTTGGCGGCCGAAGGTCCGGTTTTCTGTGCAGGTCATGACCTTAAGGAAATGAACGGCATTTCCAACTGTGACCAGCATGCCAGCCTGTTTGCCCAATGTAGCAAATTGATGATGCGCATTGTATCCCTGCCCCAGCCGGTTATCGCACGTGTTCGCGGCATGGCAACGGCCGCCGGTTGCCAGTTGGTTGCCTCATGCGATTTGGCGGTTGCTGCGTCGACATCAAAATTTGCCACACCAGGTGTGAATATCGGCCTGTTTTGCTCCACCCCGATGGTAGCACTTAGCCGCAATATCGCGCGCAAACATGCGATGCGGATGCTTCTAACCGGTGACCCGATTAATGCGGAAGCCGCCTTTGCCATGGGGCTGGTATCGGACGTGGTTGGCGATGATGAACTTGAAAGCCACACCGATGCATTGGCCGCAGGAATTGCTGCGCGTTCGGGCATGACGGTGCAAATGGGCAAACAGGCATTTTATCGTCAGATCGAAATGCCGCTGGCGGATGCCTATGGATTTGCATCAGACGTCATGACGGCAAATATGCAAAAACATGACGCTCAGGAAGGCATTGGTGCCTTTGTCGAGAAACGGCATCCGACATGGCGTCATGAGTAATCATCAAACAGTTGCAATCAGATTTGATGTCTGCGTTTGATCGTTTGATATGATGATCTATTGCTGTTGGAGGATGTTCCATGTCGTTTGAAATCTGGCTTGCCTTTGCTTTTGCCTGTGCGGTTGTTCTGGCCATTCCAGGCCCGACCATCATGCTTGTCGTAAGCTATGCACTGGGCAAGGGACGTCAAACCGCGTGGGCCACGGTTCCGGGCGTTGCCTTGGGCGATCTGACAGCCATGACGATCTCGCTTGCCGGCGCAGGTGCGCTTTTAGCCGCCTCGGCCGAGGCTTTTACGGTGCTTAAGCTGTGTGGTGCCGGATATTTGATTTATCTGGGCATCAAGATGTGGCGTGAAAAACCCGAAGCCCTGACAGACAATCCGGATGCAAAGCGCAATCGCCCGTCACGCATGTTCTTGCAGGCTTATGTCGTAACCGCCCTTAATCCCAAAGGCATTGTGTTCTTCATCGCCTTTGTCCCGCAGTTCGTGACCGCCGGAAGCCCCGTGCTGCCGCAGTTCATCATCATGACCACGACCTTTGTGGTGCTGGCTGCGATCAATGTCGCCATCTGGGCGGTTATGGCCGGTGCGCTGCGTGAACGATTCCGTGACCCTGCCGCGATGAAGCGCCTGACCCGCGTTGGTGGCGGGGTTATGATCGGGGCCGGATTGCTGACCGCGTTGACCCGGCGTGCCAGTGCGGCGGCCTAAGTCCGTAAACTTGGCCGAACCATTGATCCCAGATTGGCAAGTGCTACGCGCGCAACACCATCACGGCCGAACGGATAAATGACAATCATCGCAAGTCCGGCAAGGAATACATTCCACGCCGGACGCAGCGGCCACATCCATTCAAGATTGGCTACTGCCACGCGATCTGCCGGAATGCCAGTTGCCAGCGCATACCATGCATATTCAATACCGGCTGTCGCAAGACCAGCAATCAACGCCACAACAAACAATGTCAGCACAGAACGCAACGCCCATCCGCGCCAATGCGCAAAGCGGTAAAGCATCAAGGCCACATAAAGCCCCGCCATCAAGGTTGCTTCGCTGACATCAATCTTGGACTGCAAAAAGAAATGCACAACACCCAGAACAGCAATCGGGTGAACAAGCTTGTGAAGCTTCGTCCATTTCGCACCAAGCTTACGCATAGCAGCCTTGGTCGAAGTTGCAGCGAGAACTGCAAGCCCCACAACCGCAACAAAGCCGATGGTCAGATAGATGCGCAGCACGATCTCGCTTGCGATCCGACCCAGATCAAGGTTCTGGCTGATCGCATAAAGCACCACATGAATCACAACATAGGAAAAGGCCGCAAGACCGACTTGTCGGCGAATTTGAACAAGCTTTGAAAAACGTGTGATACGGCGCAAAGGTGTCAGGAACAATGACACCAGCAAAATGCGGATGGTCCATTCGCCGCTTTCAAGAATGGCCTCCTTGACCGGGATCGTCGCCCCACCCTGTTCAATCACGGGCCATAGAAGCACGATGCCCGGAATGAGCAACGCGACAAAGACCGTCAATTTGAAAAGGGAAAAGCGACCGGATGGATCAAGCCAAGGATACATTCAAAACAAGCCTGTCAAACTTACATCGATCACCTAGTCAAACCGCATTCATATGCAAAGGTCACTTAAACTCGGCATCAACTTTCCGCGAGTGGTGCCGACCAGCTGCCTCTTGCAGCAAGCGTGCGAACATATAACTATCATATTCAGTACGCGCCCCATAAACGGATGGACCAGATGCCACAATTTGAAAATCCAAGCGACGAACAGCTTAAGCAGCTTTTTGAAACCACCAAGACTATCGCCCTTGTCGGTGCCAGCCCCAAGCCGGAACGCCCGTCAAACGGTGTGCTGAAGTTTCTGCTTAATCAGGGATACAAGGTCATCCCGGTTAATCCCGGTCAGGCTGGTAGCGAAATCCACGGACAAACCGTTGTCGCACAGCTTTCTGATATTTCCGAGCCAGTGGATATGGTCGACATTTTCCGCAATAGCGAGGATGCAGCTGGTGTGGTCGATGAGGCGATCAAGATCGGCGCAAAAACCGTCTGGATGCAGCTTGGCGTCATTAACCCAGATGCAGCAGCCAAGGCCATCGAACATGGCATGACAGCCGTTATGAACCGATGCCCGGCGATTGAAATCCCGCGCTTGACCGGTGTTTCAGCAGAACACTGATCGCGACCAATATCGCAACAAAAGGCACCGGTTATCGGTGCCTTTTTTTGACTATCTCAGAAACCTTAGCCGCGACCACATTGTGCGATCAGATCGGGCACCAGCCCCTGATTGCCCATAAAGACCGGCTGGACGGCACTGGTAACGCTGTAGGTGGTGGTTTGTTCATCGACCAGCGCGTCATAAAGACCCGACGTTTCCAGAACCAGCGACATCACACCATCGGTTTTAATGCGAAGGGCAGCAAAGCCGTTTGCATATTCTGTGCGGGCACATTCTTTGCCAAGGATTGCGTCGAAACGTTCAACCAGCGCGTAGCGCGGGTTTTCGGTCAGATGATCACGTTTGACCACACCACCAACCGTAATGCCGGTTTTGGGGATATATTTGCCAAAGCGCGCTTGGGATTGAACGATGTAACCGTCCGGGAAATATACAGCGACATCTTCGGAAAGAAGAATGCGATCACCGATCACCTGGCCGGAACGCAGAAGCGCCTTGATCCGTTTGCCCGGAATATCGCCAGAGAATGCATTGAACCGCAGGTATTTTCCGTCACCGCGCTGATCAGCGAAGTATTTTTCAAACGGAACGACCGGTGTGATATCCGCCGAGTGCGCAATCGGTATCATTGATGCAGTTGCAACAGCCAGTGCGATTGGAAGTGCAAGTGCAACGCTCCCCGAGCGCCGCGAAAAGACCGACTTGATGGCCTTTAGCATGTGTCCCCGCCTCTCTCTAAAAAGCATCGGAATATTTTGCAGAGATTATTCGCATTGTTGCGAATTTCAACACCAATTACTGCGAAAAACACCGACACAGACAAAAGCACATAAAAAAACAACGAGGTGGCATCATGCCACCTCGTTGCCGAAGATTTGGTAAATGTCGAAGCTTAGTCGACAGAAATCGTCACACGACGGTTACGCGGCTCGCGAACACCATCCGGAGTCGGGATGAGAAGTTCGCCTTCACCAACGGCGTCGGTGTCAATCATGTCACCCTTGAGACCACGGCCGGTCAGCTCGCCAAGGGCGGCAGCAGCACGACGCTCAGAGAGTTTCAGGTTGTAAGCGGCCGAACCCGATGCATCGGCGTGACCGACGATCGAAACGGTACCCATGCTGGTCGCCCACTGTTCAGCAGCAGCGTCAAGAACGCGCTCGGAAACCGGGGTGATCGCAACGCTGTCAAAATCGAAGAAGATGGTGAACAGACGTGCTTCTTTTGCTGCAACCGGCTCTGCCATCGGTGCCGGTTCAACGGCACGAAGTTCTGCCATTGCAGCTTCGAAATCTTTCCAGCACTGGCTGATCAGCTCGGTCTGCCAGCCTTCTTCGCTTTCCTCAACCCAGCAATCGAAGCGGGCCTGAGCAATCGCAGCGGTGTCCGGCTTTTCTTCACGCTTGCCACCGTCCAGAAGGGCGATCAGCTCGTCACGAACTGCACGCTTCTGTGCGATTTCTTCAGCCGAGAAACGCCAGTTTGCCGGATCTTCCGGAAGAATGTTTTCGTCAGCAGCGACTTTGCCTGCTTTCTTCGCGAAGAAGTCAGCGTCAAAGTAATCGTACCACTCGTCAGCTTCGCGCTGTGCATAGGCAATGTATTCTGCCTTAAGCGCTTTGCCAAAAGCAGTGGTCGGCTCTGCGCCAGAAATCGCAGAAGAAACCGAGCTGCTATAGGTAAACGGGTTACCACCATAAGGAACGGCAGTACCGGTGTTATCAACAGTGCTACATGCACTCAGCAGAGCAATCCCACCGAGAGCAGCAACAATAGACGGACGAATCTGCATGTCTTACCCCTGTCATTAAGGTTGTTATTCAGGCAATACTTTAACACCAAAGATGTTGGAATTATGACTTAAAACGGCCGAAAATTCGATTTGTTCCATACACCTACAAAGAATTGGTGAAAGTATCGCACTTTTCAAGTCTCTCCAAACCTGTAATGCTAATTCTTTCACATCGTCGCATGACGATCAAATAACACATCCATGACACGGAGCGGACGAGGTGGACATGATGGAAACCGATGTATCGACCATCGCACAGATGCTAAAGGAATTTGCCCTGGGCTTTGGCCTGGATCTGCTGGGCGCAATTCTTATTCTTATTGTCGGCTACTGGATCGCAGGCCGGGCGGCCGCACTGGTACGCCATTCTCTTAAGAATGCCAAATTCGTTGATGCGACCCTGAAACCGCTGGCTGCAAGCATTGTTCGCTATGCCATTCTGGTTTTCGTCATTATCGCGGTTCTCTCGAACTTCGGCGTTGAAACCACAAGCATTATTGCTGTTCTCGGTGCTGCCGGTCTTGCAATTGGCCTCGCTTTGCAGGGTACGCTGTCTAACATCGCGGCTGGCGTCATGATCCTGATCCTGCGCCCGCTTAAAATTGACGAGTTTGTCGAAGCGGGATCGATTTCCGGTACGGTCGTTGAAATCACCTTGTTCACCACCCTGCTTAAAACCCCGGATGGTGTCTTCATCTCTGCCCCGAACTCGCAGATCTGGAACAGCGCCATCAAAAACTATTCACGCAACCCGACCCGTCGTCTCGACATTAAGGTCGGCATTTCTTACAGCGATGATGTTGATGCGGCACTCGACTTCCTGAAAAATCTGGTCGAATCCGATCCGCGCGTTCTGAAAGACCCGGCACCGATGAGTTTTGTGGCCACTCTGGGTGAAAGCTCGGTTGATCTGACCGCACGTGGCTGGGTCGCAACCAGCGAATTCTGGCCGACCTTCTGGGAACTGAGCCGTCGCTCGAAAACCGAGCTTGAAGCTGCTGGCTTCTCGATCCCGTTCCCGCAGCGCGACCTTCACATTATCGAAAGCCCGGAAACCGCAACTGCGGCAAAACCTGCTGCCAAACCCGCGGCAAAGAAACCGGCAACCCGTTCGCGCGCAACCACAGCCAAAACCGCAACCAAGACCACGGCTGCGAAAAAGGCAACGGCTGCAAAAAGCTGATCGTCTCCATCAATCACCTTCGAAAAGAGGCCCAACCGGGCCTCTTTTTTTGTATCTAACACCAAGTGATATCTATCGAAATGTGCCACTTGACAGACGTAGTAGTCCGCTGTTACCCGCGATATCCCGCCAAGGCATATAGTTCCCTGCCCTTGCCAATTTGCGGCAAGCCATAACAAGCGGGAGGACGAAAGTGTCTGCAAAGAAAATTCTCATGATCACCGGCGACTATGCCGAAGACTACGAAACCATGGTTCCGTTCCAGACCCTTTTAGCAGTTGGTCACAAAGTCGATGCTGTTTGCCCCGATAAGAAGGCTGGCGATACGGTTGCAACCGCCATTCATGACTTCGAAGGCGATCAGACCTATAGCGAAAAGCGCGGGCATAACTTTGCACTGAATGCGGATTTCGCGTCGGCGCGCGCCGAAGATTATGACGCCCTTCTGATCCCCGGAGGCCGTGCACCGGAATATCTGCGCCTGAACGAGGATGTCATTCGACTTGTCCGCGACTTCAATGATGCGGGCAAGCCGATTGCAGCGGTATGTCATGGAGCACAACTGCTGGCTGCTGCCAATGTCATTTCCGAACGCAAGGTTTCGGCCTATCCAGCCTGTGCGCCTGAAGTCAAACTGGCCGGCGGCACCTATGCCGATATCGCGATTGATGATGCGTGCACGGACGGCAATCTGATTACTGCACCAGCATGGCCCGCACACCCGAAATGGATGGCAGCGTTCCTTGCTGCCCTTGGTACTGAAATCAATTTGTAATCGAATATCGCCCAATCACTGATTGCGGTTGGGCGATATTTCCCTGACCATGGAGCCATCCAATAAAAAAGCCATTGGACAATTTGAACCGATGGCATTCACAGGAAAGGCCGTTCAAATGTGTCAAATCTATTCCGGGACCGAGCCCGAACTTTACCAGTGTGTCAGCCGTTCAGTTCGCATCAATGGTGTTGTTACCAGCCTGCGGCTCGAACTGCGCTTCTGGCAAATCCTTGATGAAATCGCTTCCGGCGAAGGGTTCAGCACGCCGCAATTTCTGGGCAAAATTCACGATGAAGTTGTCGCCACGCGCGGTGACATTCCCAATTTCGCATCATTGCTGCGTGTGATTTGTACGGTGTATCTGGAAAAGCAGGCCGGACTTCATGTCCCGGCAAAGGCAACTGCAACCGAGCCCCGGTTTGTCAGCTAGGCCACTGCAGCAAAGTGCGATCTAGTTCAGCCAGGAAGAAAGCTCGCGCGAGCTAAAGCCACCGCTACTCATAATCGGCGGGTTTGCATTGCGCTTTAAGGTCGGCTCAGCTGGTTTGATGATACTGTTGCGGCGATGCATGCCTGCTGCCGCACCGAAATCAAGCTGAGAACGTCCAAGAATATCGGTCGTCGATGGCTGCGACGGCTTTGCATTGATCGCAGGCGCAGGCGCTTGCTGTTTTTGCTTGGTTTCGTAAATCCAGCGCAACTCTTGCTTCAACGTCTGATATTCCGGGGTATCAGGGGCAGAGTTAACTTCGTTAACAATCTGAAGTTTCACCATCTGCGGGAAGCGATCAAGTCGCTCAAGCAGCATGAATTTCACACTTGGGCGCACCGCATCTGAGCGCATCAGCTTCATGACCAAGCGGCGATAAATATCGATCCGAAGGTTCCCGTTCGAAGCAAGCTCGATAAACTCTTCTACAAATTCACGCGCCGCCATCTTGCCATCCAAAAGTGCCCGCAGGTTTTCGGCCATTGCACGGCGATAGGCCTCACGAATTTCGACAACGTGATTGGATGCTCGTGTACGGACAAGATGGAAGGCTTCCGGGCTAAAGGCATTCTTGCTTAGAAGCTTTGCG
Source organism: Thalassospira sp. (assembly GCF_048059015.1). Classification (GTDB taxonomy): domain Bacteria; phylum Pseudomonadota; class Alphaproteobacteria; order Rhodospirillales; family Thalassospiraceae; genus Thalassospira. The sequence continues at coordinate 8,857 of NZ_JBLLNT010000007.1, forward strand.
CAATCGGCAACCAGCTCGTGCTTGGTGGCATCAGACACCACTTCAAACACGCCAGTAATCAGTTCCTTGCACTTGGCATGCGGACCCATGCGAATGGCTGCTGCCAATGCCATCGGGCTTTCCGGGTCCTTGGTCGCAATCACTGCAAGTGCCAGCGGATCATCATATTGCATCAAGGCAAGATCGTTACTCAGCAGATGCTCAGGCATCAACAGACGTTGCTGCTTGGCGGCACCGGTAACTGTCAGCGGCTCGCCGCTCAGATAGCTTTCCTTGATGTTCAGGGCGTATTTCAACCCGTCATATGAGATGCCAAGATTGCTGCGCATGGCTCCTCAGTCCTCTTTACGACGACCTTTGGGTCGCTTGTCAGAGACCAAACCTTCAAGCCCGCCACTATTGCGGCCAGCGCGCGGACGCATATTCGGATTACGAACCGGCGGATTTACGCCTTCTTTTTCGACACGCGGGCGCGATGCAGCCGGCTTAATGTCGTTAAAGAAATCGATGTACCAATCCATATCAGTGGTTGCCATGGCATAGCGACCGCCCGCAGCAGGGCTTTCAAGCCCGGATTCCGGAATACCATTGCTGATCTGCAAAACAACGGCCGACGGTGCCGTCATTCCGGCACGCCATGCAAGGGCCGTAATCGCACGCGCACTACCAGAATCCAAAATCTTGGACACAGCATTGATCGGGATCTGCGCGTAATGGGCAAGCGCCTGAACGACCAGGGCATCATCATTACGCGAAAGCGCATCAAGCACATATTGATCAATTGTCATCTTGGCATTGGATGCCTCGACCACGTCATGATCAGCCAGAACATCATCGGTCACATCAACGCCCATTCCCGCCTCATGGGCCGGATACGGCATGCGATTTTCAAACCGGGCCTTTTCGATCCGCTGACGAACCGATTGGCGCAATGCGCGGGCAACTTCCGTACGCATACGGCCCTGCTCGACCAAGGTATCGAACAAGGATGCCATGATGAAATGGGCGACACGGCGTTGCGCCTGACGTGAAATTCTCGCCTGACCACCAAGGATATCGTTGGACGGCGTCTTGGGTTTTTCAACCTTACGCTCGCCAATATGCGGGGTTATGGCAACGACGTTGCGCGGCGCATCGTCGCTGGAAAGAAAACGGTTCAGAAGGCCTACTTTTTCTTTTTCGGCCTGCTGTTCGATCAAACGAGCCTTGGCAGCGGCTTCCTGTTCTTCACGCAGACGTTCAGCAGCGGTTTGAACAAACTCGCCGCGCCCGCGCATGATATCAAGGAAGTCGGAATCGCTTAAAAGTTCGATATATTCGCCAATCGATACGCGACCGATGGCCTGAATATCCTGACGCAGGCGATTGGCAGCCTGACGGGTCATATAAGGTGTGTGGCCAAGTTCCTGCTCGATCAGCGAGATCACCTGCGGGCGATAACAATCGCCCATATTGGCAATCGCGGTTACGAACTCATCGACCATATCAAGACGTTCAGACGGGCTGATTTCCGTCATGTGACGACGCAGGCGACGCGCAACATCCATGCGGACGTCGCTGTCAAAATCAGGTGCGTCATCATCATCGTCAAGTTCGGACATTTCCGTCGACAGGCGCGCTGCATGTTCAAGTGCGGCGGCGTCGCTTAATTCATCTGCTGGATGCTTGCGGGGAATCGGGCGGCCACGCGTATTGGCGCCATCAGCACCAAATGCGTCAGGTGCGACTGTACGGACAGTGTCAGCAAGATCACGAAGCTTGGCCGTGGCTTTATCATCAAGCCCCCCATCGCCCGTGTTTTTCTGCCGATTGAACATCCAACTCAGCATTATCGCAGCTATTCCCCTGGTCCCGTGCCTGGCGGCATATCGGCATCAAACAGCGTCGACACCTTAATTTTTATGTTTTGTCAGAACAGTTTAACCAGAACTGACAGTGATACACAACCAGACAGGCAATCTAAATTTGATACCCCAACATCATCGGCACATATCGCGAGATACAGCCTTGATCACAGATAGACTATCGGTCCAAAGACTCAAAAAAACATTAACAATACAGAGCGCTATACATACCGCTCATATGCACGTTCCCTGCACAGGTGCATTCATGGCAAATCGACAATAAAAAACGGGCGACCAACTGGCCGCCCGCTTCACATTCATCACCTGATATCGCATCAGGCTATGATTAGCTTACCCATGCGATGCGCAAGATGTTGGTCGCCCCCGGAGTTCCGAACGGAACGCCAGCAGTGATCACAAGCGAGTCACCAGGCTTCGCGAATTCTTCGCGCTGTGCAACTTCACAGGCAATGCCAACCATTTCGGCAAAGTTGGTTGCGTCCCGGGTGAAGACCGGATGTACTCCCCAGCAAAGTGCCAGACGGCGTGCCGTCTGGATACGCGGGGTCAGACCGAGGATCTGAACTTCCGGACGTTCACGTGCAGCACGGAATGCCGTCGAACCAGACGTGGTGTAGTTAACAACCGCTTTGGAGCCGATCGTGGTAGCCACCTGACGGGCAGCAGCACTGATCGCGTCCGGTGCGTTATGTTCCGGATCCGGGCGGTTTGCATCGCGCATACGATAGTAAAGTTCGTCCTGCTCAACACGCACCAGAATACGGTCCATGATCGAAACGGTTTCAAGCGGGTATTTACCAACCGCACTTTCGGCCGACAGCATCACCGCATCCGCACCATCATAGATCGCGGTCGCGACGTCAGATGCCTCTGCACGGGTCGGTGCCGGGTTGGACACCATCGAGTCAAGCATCTGGGTTGCAACGATCACCGGCTTGCCAGCTTCACGACAGGCTTTGATGATGCGCTTCTGCAAGATTGGAACATCTTCCGGCGGGCATTCAACGCCAAGGTCACCACGGGCAACCATGACCATATCCGAGAGTTCAACGATCTCGTCGAGATGTTCAATCGCCTGCGGCTTTTCAAGCTTGGAAACAATCGCCGCACGGCCCTGAATGATCTTGCGGGCTTCGGCGACGTCTTCCGGACGCTGAACAAATGACAGCGCGACAAAGTCGACACCCATTTCCAGACCATATACCAGATCGGCACGATCTTTTTCGGTCAGCGGTGACAGCGGCAACATCACATCCGGAAGGTTGACACCCTTGCGGTTTGACAGCGGACCACCGGTGATAACAGTACATTCAGCCGATTTGTCATCGCATTTTTCAACGCGCATGCGCAGCTTGCCATCATCGAGCAGAAGGTTCGCGCCCGGTTTCAGCGCGGCATAAACTTCAGGATGCGGCAGCGAAACACGTTTGTTGTCGCCCGGTTTTTTGTCCATGTCGAAGGTGAAGGCGTCACCAGCATTCAGTTCGACCTTCTCGTCGGCAAAGGTGCCTACGCGGATTTTTGGACCCTGAAGGTCCATCAGAATACCAATCGGACGGCCGATTTTGGCTTCGACAGCACGGATGGCTTCGAAGCGGGCCAGATGTTCTGAGTGTTCCCCATGCGAGAAGTTCAGGCGGAACACATCCACACCTGACTGCACGATTTTCTCGAGGATTTCTGGCTTTGAACTCGCCGGCCCCAGGGTCGCGATGATTTTCGCCTTACGTTGACGGCGCATCGGCTACTACCTCTTGTTATTTGGTTTACACATGAGCCTTCCCGCTTCTGCCTGCATCTGCGGCGAGACGATAAGGCGTCCTGATCTTTTCTGGGGGTATCCCCTTAATAATCAATCAGCCCCTATTTGAACAGGGGCTTTTCATTAAATGCCTTTACAAAAATGTGATTTTTCACTGGACAATTACAAGAAGCACCCTCTTTAAAGGAGACATGTCGGGTTTGATGACGCCATGACGCGATCAGGGCACCCGACTAAACCTTTGGCGCAAGCAGGACCAATCACATGAGCAAATGGCACCATCGTTTTCTGGGACTAGCAGCACATATTGCCGATTGGTCGAAGGATCGCAGCACGCAGGTCGGCGCAGTCGTGATTGGCCCGAAAAAAGAAATTCGCGCTGTTGGCTATAACGGCTTCCCGCGCGGTGTGGATGACGAAGTCGAAAGCCGTCATCAGCGTCCGGAAAAATACGCCTATACCGAACATGCCGAACGCAACGCCATTTATAACGCCAGCTATACCGGCACATCGCTTGATGGATGCGCACTTTATGTAACACATTTCCCGTGCTGCGATTGCGCGCGCGCCATCATCCAGGCTGGTATCGCCGAAGTCTATGTTGATAAGACCAAACTAACCGCAGACTTCCTTGAACGTTGGGAACAGGATATGAAGATATCCACCGAGATGTTTGAAGAGTCCGGTGTCGCCGTTCAGGTCATTGATGACGATGGCACCACCAAGCCTATGGATTAATTTCGCCTACCCTCTTTGACTAACGGTCCAACACCCCATATGGGTGAACTTGAACCGGGCACGAGCAACAATAAAAACAAGACTGAAACATCGATTGTTCATTACCATCAACTGGCTACCAGTCAGTATTTGTCAGATTTTCACCCCAAACTAAGTGCGGTTTGGTATTGCTGGAAAACGGACAAAGGTATAAGGGTTTATACGACGGCAATAGAGATGACTTGCCACTGTAATCCCCTGAACAGCGACGCATTCCGTAACGATGCTCAGGAAACGAGGCCGGATGAACGCGAAAATCGACTTTAGTAAAATCAGCTTTCTGATCGTTGACGGGGACAAGATTTCAGCTCAAGTGGTGTACGACACTCTGTCTTATCTGGGCGCGTCCCATATCCAGCGCGTAAAAACACCAAACGATGCCTTTGACGTTTTGCGCTCTGAAAAGATCGATATCGTTGTCTGTGAATGGCGCTTGCGCGGCATGGATGGTCTTGAGTTCCTTGATGTCATGCGCAACTCGACCAATTCGCCGAACCGGTTTATTCCTGTTATTATGCTGACCGCGCACTCCGAACACCGCTATGTGACGACGGCGCGCGACCTTGGTATTACAGAATTTCTTGCCAAACCATTCAATGCCAAGGCACTTTATAGTCGATTGGTATCGGTCATTGCGCGACCGCGTGTTTTTGTAAACACCGGAACCTATTTTGGCCCTGACCGTCGTCGCAGACAGGTCCAGTTCGATGGCCCTGATCGAAGGAGCCTTGACGAATGACCCACTATGACTGGGGAAGCGGAGCGATCGTGAAGCCTGAAGAACCACGAAAAAAGAAGAATGTGCAGATTATCCCGGCGCAGACTGATCTTAAGCGCCGTGCCGTAAACTTCGTCAAAGGGTTTGACATCAACCTGTCGCCGGAACAACTCGAAGAACTCGAGCAGGTCGTCCAGCGCAGCTCAGAAACCTTTGTCCGTGACATCGGCAAGGATCTGATGGATTGCCGCCGCATGATCATTGCATCGCTTAGCGACAAATCCAATCGCCCGGAAGCTGTGATTACCGCAACTGACCTTGCCTATTCGGTCAAGGCACTTGGCGGTACGTTCCAGTATCCGCTGATGACCCAGATTGCCAAATCAATGGAAAGCTTCGTTGCGGATCGTAAAACCGCGAATGAAAAGCAGCTGCTTGTGATGCAGCTTCATATTGATTCGCTCTATGTTATCCTAGCAAGTCGCGTAACCGGGTTCGGCTCCACCGTCGAACAAGCAACCGTTGCTGCACTTACAAAGCTTGCCGAGCGATACGAAAAGCCGCGCGAATAGCATTGAACACAAACGCAAGGTTCCTGACCTTGCGTTTTTTGTTTCTGGCCTGCCCTGATCACATTCACATAACCCCAACGACATGAAAACAGCACCGCATTCCACCCATGGAAGTAATGCGTCATAAAATTGGAATTTGGGTGGAAAATTCGCTTGCGCCCCCAAAGTTCGACTGCTAAAAACCGCGCCACACACCATGCGGGTGTAGCTCAGTTGGTTAGAGCGCCGGCCTGTCACGCCGGAGGCCGCGGGTTCAAGTCCCGTCACTCGCGCCATTCCCTCCCTATGGGAATGAAACAAAAAAGCACCTCGGTTCGCCGATGGTGCTTTTTTGTTTTTAACGTCTTCCATACCCAATCAATCATCCAAATCACGTGGCCGGATCGCAATCGAGAAGGCTGTCATAATGATCGATGGAAGACGATCTAAAACCCCATTGAATCGTCCGCTTACAAGTGCAAAAAACGCAGGCAATTCAGCCCACCAAGGCACTCATATAACCATCTGTTTTCACTTGCATTTTTCAAAACCCAACGTCAACAAAAGCACCCCCTTCCTTTTTTTGCAAAAAAGCCCTTGCCAGACCGAACCACCCCTTATATAAACCGCGCCACACACCATGCGGGTGTAGCTCAGTTGGTTAGAGCGCCGGCCTGTCACGCCGGAGGCCGCGGGTTCAAGTCCCGTCACTCGCGCCATTCTCTCCCTAAGAGAATGAAACAAAAAAGCACCACGGTTCGCCGATGGTGCTTTTTTGTTTTTCACGCCTGTTTCGGCGCCAAATCCCCGCCAATTTAAGGCACCATTCGGGCACTGGCTTTTTCTTTGAAAAAACTGTCAAAAAGCCCTTGCCAGACCGGACCACCCCTTATATAAACCGCGCCACACACCATGCGGGTGTAGCTCAGTTGGTTAGAGCGCCGGCCTGTCACGCCGGAGGCCGCGGGTTCAAGTCCCGTCACTCGCGCCATTCTCTCCCTAAGAGAATGAAACAAAAAAGCACCACGGTTCGCCGATGGTGCTTTTTTGTTTTTCACGCCTTATTCTGGCGCGAGGCCCGCACCAGCCTCTTTCAAAACACAATTCCGAACTACTGACATCGCGTGGGCTGTTCGCCTATAGCCCTGCTCAACCCCCTGTAACTGAAATCAGATAAATTCTGACGTTTGAGTATTTTTGCGGCAATCCTGACCGTCTGGTCATTGATTAATCGTATAAAATATGCTCAGCTTCATCCGCATTAAGCGAACTACTTGCAGGCCGCCCCACTTTTTTGGGCCTGAGGGCAGTAAGCGACAATCAGGATAGCTGAACTGTTTTTGCGGCTTCTCTGAATGGTTGTTGTTTATCGCCTATTGGTCCTCGCCTTGGCCTGCAGTCCCACAACAACAAAACGGGAGGCGCATCATGCGCAAGTTAATTGCAGGGCTGGTCATGGGGACCGCGCTCGCTACCATGCCATTGGCAGCACAGGCCGAAACGCCGAAAAACGCGCTTGTCATGGCATTCGCCATTGATGACATCATCACACTCGACCCCGCCCAGATTTTCGAATTCTCGGGCGCGGAATATGCCGGCAACACCTATGATCGCCTGATTGGCTTTGACAATGACGACGTGTCAAAGATTTACGGCGTGATTGCGGAAAGCTGGGATGTTTCCGAAGACGGCAAGACCTTTACCTTCAAAATCCGTGACGGCATCGAATTCGCATCGGGCAACGATCTTACCGCTGAAGATGCGGCCTTCTCGCTGCAGCGCGTGATCCTTCTTGATCAGTCACCGGCTTTCATCCTTGGCCAGTTCGGCCTCACCCCAGACAATGTCAAAGAAAAGATCCGTGCCGTTGACGAGTCCACGCTGGTCATGGAACTCGACAAACCATACGCGCCAAGCTTCGTGCTGTATTGCCTGACCGCCGGCGTTGGCTCGGTCGTGGATAAGGAAGAAGTGCTGGCTCATGAGGTCGATGGCGACCTTGGTCATGAGTGGCTTAAAACCAACTATGCCGGTTCTGGCCCGTTCAAACTGAACAAATGGACTGCAGGTGAAAGCCTGAGCCTGACGGCAAATGACGATTACTGGGATGGCGCGCCGGAAATGAAGCGCGTAATCATTCGTAACGTCAAGGAAGCAGCAGCGCAGCAGCTTCTTCTCCAGAAAGGCGATATCGACATCGCGCGTAACCTTGAAGCCGATCAGCTGGCATCAATCAAGGGCGACGAAAACATCAAGATTATGTCCAAAGGCAAAGGCGCACTTTGGTATCTTGGTCTGTCGCAGAAAAACGAATACCTGTCTAATCCAAAGGTTCGTGAAGCGCTGAAATACCTTGTGGATTACACCGGCATTTCCGAGACCATCCTTGCCGGTCGTTCGCAGATCCATCAGGGCTTCCTTCCAGAAGGCTTCCTTGGCGCCTATAACGAGAATCCATATGGCTTGGATGTTGAAAAGGCCAAAGCCCTTCTGGCCGAAGCCGGTCTTGCCGATGGCTTTAGTGTCACCATGGATACACGTAACACCACCGCCATCATGGCGATGGCACAGTCTATCCAGGCAACCTGGGCACAGGCTGGCATCAATCTGGAAATCATTCCGGGAGATGGCAAACAGACCCTGACCAAGTACCGTGCGCGTCAGCACGATATCTATATCGGTCGCTGGGGCCCGGATTATCAGGATCCGCACACCAACGCATCCACCTTTGCCTGGAACCCGGACAACTCCGACGATGCAATTGCCAAGCCGCTGGCATGGCGTAACTCGTGGGATGCCGGTGCACTGACGGCTGAAACCGATGCCGCAACGCTTGAGCGTGATGATGCCAAACGTGCAGCGATGTATGTCGACCTTCAAAAGAAGGTTCTGGCAGATGGTCCGTTCGTTGTGATGTTCCAGGAAACTGAAATCGCGTCCATGCGCGGTAACGTGAACAACTTCGTCCTCGGTCCGTCGTTCGATAACAACTACTATCGCTTTGTAACCAAGGACTAAGGAGACAACGGTCGTAATGTCCGCTGTTACACGCAAAAATCGGGACGGGCGCAAACGCGCCCGTCTTGCTTCGGGCAAGGCTGGCAGTTTCCTGCGTCTTGTTTTCTCACTCGCCATCACATTTTTCGGGTTGCTGCTTGTCACCTTCCTGATAGGTCGCGTCTTGCCGATTGATCCGGTTCTGGCTGCTGTTGGCGACCGTGCCCCACAAGAAGTCTATGACCGCGTTCGCGAGGAAATGGGCCTCAACCTGCCACTTTGGCATCAGTTCTTTATCTATATTTCCAATGTGCTTCAGGGCAATTTTGGTCAGTCGGTTCTAACAGCCAACCCGGTGATTGAGGACATCAAACGTGTCTTCCCGGCAACGCTGGAACTGGCAACCATTGCAACAATCATTGGCGTCGTCCTTGGCGTCCCTGCTGGCGTTTTCGCGGCCATCCACAAAGGAAAGTGGCCTGATCACGCAGTGCGCGTGATTGGCTTAGCTGGCTACTCCATGCCGATCTTCTGGCTGGGATTGATGGGGCTTCTGGTCTTTTACATGAAGCTTGATTGGGTTGCAGGCCCCGGGCGACTGGATGCGTTCTATGTCGATTTTATCGAACCCACCACGGGCCTGATGTTGATCGACACCCTGATCGAAGGTGACATGGATCTGTTCTGGAATGCGGTGTCGCACATCATTCTGCCCGCATCGATCCTTGCCTATTTCTCGCTGGCTTACATTGCCCGCATGACGCGGTCCTTCATGCTCGAACAGCTTAGTCAGGAATATATTCTGACCGCGCGCGTCAAAGGCATTTCCGAACATCGCATCATCTGGCGTCATGCGCTGGGCAATGTCATGGTCCCGTTGGTCACCGTAATTGCACTGTCTTACGCCAACCTGCTCGAAGGATCGGTTCTGACCGAGATCATTTTCGCATGGCCGGGACTTGGTCTTTACATCACCAACTCGTTGCTCAATGCCGACATGAACGCGGTTTTGGGCGGAACTGTTGTTGTTGGCGCAGTCTTTATTAGCGTGAATATGCTTTCAGACGTGCTTTACCGCCTGCTCGACCCCAGAGCGCGGAGATAATCATGAATACACAAACAAACATCTCCAAGCCGGGTCTGAAAAACTGGCTGACATCCGATACGCCGCAATCACGTTTTCAGGCACAATGCGGGCGCGCTTGGCTGGGCTGGATCAAGTTCACTGAAAACAAGCTTGCAATGGTTGGTCTTTCAATCGTCATTGGCCTGATCCTGGTGACGATCTTTGCTCCACTTCTTGCGCCACATGATCCGCTTGCAGCAGACCTTAGCAAACGCATCCTGCCCCCAGGTGCAGAACACTGGTTTGGTACGGACCAATTGGGGCGCGATATCCTGTCGCGCCTGATTTACGGTGCGCAATACACGCTCCTGATTGTCGGTCTTGTGGCGATTACGGCCGCCCCTGTCGGGCTTTTGGTCGGAACAGCTGCGGGGTTCTTTGGTGGATGGGTTGATGCGACACTGATGCGCATCACCGATATCTTCCTGGCCTTCCCCAAGCTCATTTTGGCACTGGCCTTTGTCGCGGCCCTTGGCCCGGGTATTGAAAACGCCATTCTGGCAATCGCCATTACCGCATGGCCCCCCTATGCCCGTATTGCGCGCGCAGAAACGATCACAGTGCGCAAATCCGACTTCATCGAGGCCGCCCGTTTGCAGGGCACATCAAACATGGGCCTGATCGTGGGTCACATCATGCCGATGTGCATGAGCTCGCTTGTTGTGCGCGTGACCCTTGATATGGCAGGCATGATCCTGATTGCTGCTGGCCTTGGCTTCCTTGGTCTGGGGGCACAGCCACCGATGCCGGAATGGGGTGCGATGGTTTCTGATGGCCGTCAGTTCCTTTTGGAACAATGGTGGGTCGCCACAGTGCCGGGCATTGCAATCTTCATCGTCAGTCTTGGCTTCAACCTTCTCGGTGATGGCCTGCGAGACGTTCTTGATCCGCGCGGAGGAGATTGATCATGAGCATCGATAATCTTCTAAGCGTAAAGAACCTGCGCGTCACCTTTAACACCCTGAAGGGGGATGTGAATGCTGTGCGTGGTGTTTCGTTTAAACTTGGACGTGAACGCCTTGGCATTGTGGGTGAATCAGGTTCCGGCAAATCACAAACCGGGCGCGCCATTCTTGGCCTGACGGCAGCAAACGGCAAAATCGCCGCCGATGAATTGCTGTTTCATGATGTCGATCTCGCAAACCTGACGCCAAAGCAATGGCGCAAGGTGCGTGGTGCGCGCATTTCCATGATCATGCAGGACCCGAAATATTCGCTAAACCCTGTCATGACCATCGGCGATCAGATCATTGAAGCATACCGCGAACATCACAAGGTCAGCTCCAAAGAAGCCCGCCACCGCGCGATTGATATGCTTGAGGCAGTTAAAATTCGCGACCCTGAACGCGTTTTCAATTCCTATCCGCACGAAGTTTCAGGCGGCATGGGCCAACGCGTGATGATCGCCATGATGCTGATCCCTGAACCGGAACTGATCATTGCAGATGAACCGACATCGGCCCTTGATGTCACGGTCCAGCTTCAGGTCATGGCTATTCTCGATGATCTTGTGCGGGATCGTGGCATGGCGCTGATTTTTATCAGCCATGACTTACATCTGGTTTCGAGCTTCTGCGACCGGGTTCTTGTGATGTATCAAGGCCTTGTCGTCGAAGAGCTTAAGGCATCTGCCCTGCACGAAGCCAAACACCCCTACACCAAGGGCCTTTTGAACTGCTTGCCAAAAATGGATGGCGATCACAGTGATCTGCCAATCCTTGAACGTGAAGCAAGCTGGGCGGAGGCACAATGAAATGATTGAGATTTCAAAACTCAATGCATGGTTTGACGATCATCACGTCTTGAAAGACTTCGATATCACCGTTCCGAAAAACGGCTCGTTCGGTCTGGTGGGCGAGTCCGGGTCTGGCAAGTCCACCGTTCTTCGCACCATTACCGGGTTGGTTGATGACTGGGAAGGCAAAATTGTCGTCAATGACAAGGAACTTGGCGCCAAACGCGACAAGGCGTTTTACCGCCTTGCCCAGATGGTATTTCAGGACCCGTTCGGATCACTGCATCCACGTCACACCATCGACCGCATTCTGACCGAGCCGGTCAATATCCATGGCCTTGGCAATTCTGATGCCCGCGTGGTTGAGGCCCTTAAGCAGGTTGGTCTGGATAACTCGTTCCGGTTCCGCTACCCGCATCAGCTTTCGGGTGGACAGCGCCAACGTGTTGCCATTGCCCGTGCCCTGATTTTGGAACCGAAGATCTTGCTGCTTGATGAACCGACATCTGCCCTTGATGTCTCGATCCAGGCAGAAGTTCTCAACCTTTTGGGTCGGTTGCGCCGTGAACTTGGCCTGACCTATATCATGGTCAGTCACGACCTCGCGGTTGTGGCTCATATGTGTGACGATATTGCCATCATGAACCATGGCCGCATTGTTGAACGGGCCACCGCAAGCCAGCTTGCAGAAGGCACGCTTGAGCATCCATACTCCCAACAGCTTTATAAGGCTGCTGCGGGGTATGACCGGGCAGTCGTTGACAGCTTTGTCGATTGGGACTGACCAACGCCCCACGAAAACAGGATAGGTTTGAATGACGATTGCCACCAACCCGACGCGCCCGCCCCTTTATCGCCCAAGCTTCACCTGGGATGCGCATGCCTGTCTGCCGCTTGATGAAAAAACACCGGCTAACCTTCTGGACGAGTATGTGAAGGGCAATGTCGATTATGTCTGTGTCAATGTCGGCATGGACATGAACAGCATCGCGCATATCATGCGCGTCATCGCCGCGTTCCGCGCCAAGATCGCCGCCCACCCCGACAAATACATGCAGATCGAAAGCTTTGATGATCTGGCAATCGCCAAGCAAAAAGGACTGCTTGGCGTTGGCTTTGATCTTGAAGGGTCGGTGATGCTCCAAGACATGCCGGAAATGGTCCCGGTCTTTGCCAAGCTTGGCGTGAAGCAAATCCACTTTGCCTATAACCGCAACAATTCAGTCTCGGGCGGGTGTCATGATGTTGATATCCCGCTGACCGATCTGGGTGTTGAAATGGTCAAGGCGGTCAATGCCAGCGGCATGATCATGGATTGCTCCCATACGGGTCGGCAAAGTTCGCTTGATATCATGCGGGTATCTTCAAAACCTATCGTGTTTAGTCACGCCAATCCGAAGGTTCTTGGCGGTCATGAACGCTGCGTTGATGATGAACAGATCAAGGCCTGTGCCGATACCGACGGTGTGATCGGCATTTGCGGCTTCCAGCGTTTCATCAAGTCACCCAACGCACCGGAAGTGCCCGATATGGTGCGCCATATCAAATATGCGGTCGATCTGGTCGGTGTTGATCATGTCGGCATCGGCTTGGATACCATGCCGTCTGTGGCCGGTTGTGATGACTTCCCTGATGGGGTGGACAAGGACTATTACTGGCCCGCAAGCAGTGGCTATGGCCCGGCGGCTGGCGGTGCGGCGGTGTTTGATCCCCGTAAGCTCCCTGCCCTTGCCGATGCGCTGATTGCAACCGGCTATTCGACCGATGATGTCGATAAAATCATGGGTGAGAACTTCATCCGCGTTGCCAAAGCAAGCTGGTAAAGATCATTGCAGGGATCGTCGTTTGACGGTCCCTGCCGCCAGCAAAACCTAGTTCTTGGTCGATGTCGACTGACCTGCATCGGTGGGCAGATCAAGCATTAACTCAATCCCCCCAAACTCATGCACAAGATCACCGGCACGAATGGTAACAGCGTGAACATCCGATGGAATCCTCACGCCCGAGAGGGATCGGGTAAAGGGTTGTTCTTCGACATGTGGATGTAGAAGTTCGCGTTCGCCAAGCACAGCACCATCCGGACCGACCACCTGCCAGACATTGGCATAGTGATCCCAACCGTTATCATCATGCGCTACCGTAACGTTGAACTGATAAGTCCCGTCTGCTGATTTGGTGGCGGATGCGGCAACAACATCCGCCTCACCCGCCACAATCGGGGCCGAAAACAACAGAGCCCCGCCTGCAACCACCAGACTGATCACATAACGTGTTCCAAACCGGTTCTGCATGGCGGGGCTCCTGTATCTTTACTCGTTTGCTTACGCGTCTGCTTCGTCCTTGCGGACCGGGCGCGGACGGCCTTCGGCGTCGATCGCAACAAAGGTAAAGGTTGCCTCGGTCACCTTGATGCGCGGCGGCTGGTTACGGCGCAGCACCCATGCTTCAAGATGCAGGATAATCGACGTATTACCGATCTTTTCTATATCGCCATAAACGCAAACCGTATCGCCGACATAGACCGGACGCAGGAACGTCATGCCATCAACGGCAACCGTGGCAATACGGCCTTCTGCAATCTGGCTTGCCAGAACGCCACCGGCGATATCCATCTGTGACATCAGCCAGCCACCAAAGATATCCCCGCTTGGGTTGGTGTCTGCGGGCATTGCCAGGGTTCGGGTGCAAAGATCACCGCGCGGCATGGTATTTTCCGCGTATTGGGATTGCTCATTCTCTGTCGCCATCAGGCTCACTCCTGTTTCGGGCATGGGAATTATGACATGCCAATTTTTTTATTGGACCTCCCGGTCTCGGTTTTCTGCGCCACTGCACGGAAAATGTGACCTCGGCCTAAGACCACCACTTGCATTGGACTTAAAAACACATTTTTATGGGCTTTGCTAACCGACATATGGCGCCCACCAGCAAACATATGGTACTCGTTTAGCGCCGAGGCATCCAACGCTCAATATCGATCAACAGGTATGCGTTGTTGGACCTTGTTTTAACACAATTAAAAGAAGTTGCGTTCCGGGGCATGACCGACCTTTTTGAAGATTCAAACCAATCTACAGACAAAGCTTATTCCGCCAAGGATATTGAAGTTCTCGAAGGCCTTGAGCCTGTCCGTCGACGCCCTGGTATGTATATCGGTGGCACGGATGATGCCGCCTTGCATCACCTGGTCGCGGAAATTCTCGATAACTCGATGGACGAAGCGGTCGCAGGCCATGCTGACTGGATCGAACTGGAACTAAAACCGGACAACACTGTTCTTGTCCGCGATAACGGCCGTGGTATCCCGACCGATCCGCATCCGAAGTTCCCCGACAAGTCGGCCCTTGAGGTCATTCTTACCACCCTGCACTCGGGTGGTAAGTTCTCGGGCAAGGCATATGAAACGTCGGGCGGTCTGCACGGTGTGGGTATGTCGGTGGTGAACGCGCTGACCGAAAAGTTCCGCGTTGAAGTTTGCCGTGACCGCAAAATGGTGTTTCAGGAATATTCGCGCGGTGTACCGCAGTCGCCCTTGCAGGATGGCGGCGCGATCAATAATCGCCGCGGCACCACGGTTATTTTCAAACCCGATCCCGAGATTTTTGGTGCGCGCGCCAAGCTGAAGGCGGCCACGATCTTCCGCATGGCACGCTCCAAAGCGTATCTTTACAAGGGTGTGGAAATCCGTTGGTCTGTTGACCCGAGCCTTCTGACCAGTGACGACCCGACCCCGCAGCAAGAAGTCCTGAAATTCCCAAACGGTATTCTCGATTACCTTGAGATGACCCTTGAGGGACGTGACCTTGTGACCGAACGCCCGTTTGCTGGCGAAGCAAAGTTTTCTGAGAGCGCGGGTCGCGTCGAATGGGCAATTGGCTGGCCGGAAAGCGGCGAAGGCTATTTCCATTCATACTGTAACACCGTCCCGACCCCGCTTGGCGGTACGCACGAAGCTGGTTTCCGTTATGCCCTGACCAAGGCGATCAAGTCCTATGGCGACATGACCGGTCAGAAAAAGGCAGCAGCGATCACCGCCGAGGACGTGTTTGGCGGCGGTTGCATCATGCTTTCGGTCTTTATCCCGGACCCGCAGTTCCAGGGCCAAACCAAGGAAAAACTGGGCACCCAAGGTGCAACCAAACTGGTTGAAACCGCGGTTCGTGACCATTTTGACCATTGGCTGACCGGTGATACCGAAAATGCCAAGAAGCTTCTGGAACGCATTATCCTGCGCGCTGAGGAACGTCAGCGCCGCAAGGAGAAAAAGGAAACCAAACGTCAGTCGGCAACCCGCCGTCTGCGTCTTCCGGGTAAGCTTGCCGACTGTTCGCGTTCAATTGCCGCTGGCACTGAAATCTTCCTGGTTGAGGGTGACTCGGCAGGTGGTTCTGCCAAACAGGCACGTGATCGTGAAACCCAGGCTGTATTGCCACTGCGTGGTAAGATCCTGAACGTTGCGTCAGCCACCTATGAAAAGATGATGGCCAACCAGGAAATCAAGGACATGATCGAAGCCTTTGGCTGCGGTTCCGGTTCCGATTTCCGTCTGACCGATCTGCGGTATGAACGCATCATCATCATGACCGATGCTGACGTCGATGGTGCCCATATTGCGTCGCTTCTGATGACTTTCTTCTATCAGGAGATGCCGGGTCTGATCGAAAGCGGTCATCTCTATCTTGCGATGCCGCCGCTTTATCGTCTGACCCAGGGTGGCAAATCGATCTATGCGATGGATGATGCCGAGAAGGAAGTCATTCTCGAACGTGAATTCAAGAACCCGAACAAGGTCGAGATTTCCCGATTTAAGGGTCTGGGTGAAATGCCCCCGCAGCAGCTGCGTGAAACGACAATGGCGCACAAGAAGCGCACATTGCTGCGTGTTACGCTTCCTGATGCGGCCGAACCCGATGAACGCGGTCAAACCAAGGATCTGGTCAATCGCCTGATGGGCAAAAAGCCGGAGCTGCGTTTCCAGTTCATTCAGGAACATGCCCGTTTCGTCGAGGATATCGACGTCTGATCGGCATTTTGATTATTGTAAAAACCCGGCCATGCGTGCCGGGTTTTTTGTCCGCTTTCCCCAGCTAGCAACCACAGGATCGCATAATGTCCCACAATTATGCCGCCATCCTCGAACAGATCGCCGAACATGTCGCGACTGCTGATTTCGGCACCGCGCGCAAGGCCGATTATATTCCGGCCCTTTCGGATGTGCCTGATGACCATTTTGCGATGGTGATCTGCGGCACGGACGGCGAGGAACATGCGATCGGCATGGCCGACCTGCCCTTTTCCATTCAAAGCATGTCCAAGGTCTTTGCCCTTGCATTAGCACAACGGGCCTATGGCGATGAGCTTTGGCAGTTTGTTCGCCGTGAGCCATCAGGATCGGCGTTTAATTCGCTGATCCAGCTTGAACAAGAAAACGGTATTCCGCGAAACCCGTTCATCAATGCCGGTGCAATCCGTGTGGCCGATTTGATCACGTCGCGATACGCCAATCCGGACAGATCAGCTGCCGAATTTCTGGCGCAACTTTGCGGAAACCCGAACATCCGTGTTGATAACGATGTCTATCTTTCTGAGCATCTGCACGGGGATCGCAACCGTGCAATTGCCTATTTGATGAAAAGCTTTGGCAAGCTAGATAACCCGGTCGAAGACGTTGTGCGCGCCTACTTCAAGCAATGCTCGATCGCCATGACCGCCCGCGAAATGGCGCGTGCTTGCCGCTTCCTTGCCTGCAAGGGTATTGGGCTTGATGGCAAGCAAGTCATCCCGGCCGATGAAACCAGCCGCATCAACGCACTTATGCTGACATGTGGCATGTATGACGGGGTTGGTGATTTTGCCTTTACGGTTGGAATCCCTGCCAAAAGTGGTGTGGGCGGCGGTATCATTGGCGTGATTCCCGGTGAATTTTCCGTTTGCGTCTGGTCACCCCGCCTTGATCAACGGGGCAATTCCGCCGCAGGCATCCGGGCATTGGAAATGTTGATCCGCGCAATCGGGCGGTCCGTATTCTAATCAGGTCCACCTGAAAACGTTGGCGTGACGTCCCCATTTTCTGATCACATTCGGGCGCGATGATCTTATGATCAATTAAAGCATCAAAGGAGAAATCCAATGAGCATGCCCAGAAGACCGAAACCAAGTCTGGTAGCTGCGATTGGTGGAATAGCGCTATTGGCAGGCTGTAACGTCGCTCTTGTCGAAAAACCCTATTACAACGTTACGGAAACCGAAAGTTTCAAGACTGCTGGCGCGCCAAGCCGCATAATGCTGATCGAGGTTGTTGATCAGGAAAACACCTTCCTGGCGGAGTTTTGGGCAGAGTCCCTATCCAATCACGGCTATCCGCCACGTCTGCGCTATGTGACTGATCCCACGGACGTTGCGGACAATGAAACCATCAAACCGGAAAACCGGGTTGTTGTGGTAGTCAGCCCCGCCCAAACAACGATGCGCGATACGCTTTGCACAGATCCTCAGTCAGTGGGCAATGATCCCACCAGTGATCGGGTGATTGTCCGGTTTGGTTTCTGCAATGGCGACAGCATCATTTCTGAAACGCGTGCACGCTATAACCGCGATCAGTTTGAAGCACAGATCCAAAGCAACGCCGACACGATCAATTATCAGCTGTTCCCGCGTCACCTGCGCAACAACGATGACCGCTATTGCAGCCCGTTCCTTGTGTCCTGCTAGGATAAAGACGGACGCTTAACGCGCCAAAAGATCGGCCAATGATTGGGCGAATAATCCGGGCTGTTCCAGTGGCACATAGTGCGCAGCCCCCGCGACCTCAGTGTAACTGGCACCGGTAATTTCGGCAGCCATTTCATGATGGCTTTCGGGGGATATCACCTTATCGGCCTCCCCGACCATCACGGCTGTTGGCATATTGATATGGGGTAGCAACGCCATGCTATCTGGTCGATTGGCAACGGCGATGCTTTGGCGCATGAAAGTATCTGCACCAGCCTGTTCGGCCATATCGCCAAGCAGTGTGATCATTTCCTGATCGCTGCGGTTTGCAGGATGAACCATGTCATCAAGCACCGCATCATTAATCCCCTGAAACGGGGTTGCCCGACCGGCGATCTTTGCCAACAGGATGCGGCGGCGTTTTACGGTTTCACTGTCTGATGTTGCACGGGTATTGACCAACATCAGATGCGTCACACGATCCGGTGCACGTCGAAGAATTTCAAAGGCAACATATCCACCCATCGACATGCCAACCAATGCAAATTGGTCTGGCGCGCTTACCAGAGCCTTTATTGCCATATCGGCGACGGTTTCCTGATCAAACAGCTCGCAGAAAACCGGCTTGATTGCCACTCCGTCAGATGTAGACAGCCGACCATAAGCATCAAGCGCACGGTCCCACATACGTTGATCGGCCAGCATGCCCGATAAAAACACAACGGGCACGCCATCAGCTTGTGCGTGCCCGGCATTGTCGTGATTGTTCGCGGTCATTTAATCAGCGCGCTCAATTCCTTGAACTCTGGTGTGCCTGCTACACGCAGCCATTCAAACATCACGCTTTCACGCGTAACGATCTTTGCCCCGGCATCGCGCATGCGTTCAATGCCGAAGATCTTGTCAGACATGCTGCGCGACGTCACGGCATCGGCAACAACATAAACTTCACGTCCGCGCTCCAGCAGCTCCATCACGGTTTGCAATACACAGACATGGGTCTCCATGCCTGCCACCACGACCTGATCACGGCCCGGGGTTTCTTCCATTTTTTCAATGAAACCATCAGCCGGAACCGCAGAAAACGCGACTTTGGATACAACATTTCCGCCTGCGGCCGCATCACCCGGCTTTTCAACCAGATCAAGAATGTCCTTTGCCGTATGACCAAGGCCTTTGGGATATTGTTCGGTCAAAATTACCGGAACACCAAGTCGATTGGCGCATTTCACCAGAAAACAGCAGTTAGCGACGATCTGTTCTGGTTCCTGGCAGGCCGGGTAAAGTTTTTCCTGAACGTCGATAATCAGTAAACTTGCGCGTGTTGCATCCATCAGCACGGCTTTTCTCCCCTGTGCATTATCTGTTTTGGCAGGTTACGCTGCCAAATTGTTGCAAACAAGCCTCTCAAACAGGTCCGAATGGGTTTTCCATGGTAATTTTGCGGCGTTTTTCTTGACTTAATTAAGGGTTGGCTTTACGACGCAAACAGATTTTTGACTGTCAGCTTTACATCAACGCATTCTATTGCGGGAAAACGAACCATATGAATTTCGCCGATCTCGGTCTGAGCGAAGATATCCTCAAAGCCGTCGCAGACGCCGGCTACGACACCCCAACCCCGATCCAGGCCCAAGCTATTCCGTCGGTGCTGATGGCACGTGACATTCTGGGCTGTGCGCAAACGGGTACGGGTAAAACTGCCAGCTTCACCCTGCCGATGCTTGATATCCTGCATCATGGTCGCGCCCGCATGCGCATGCCGCGTTCCATCATTCTGGAACCGACCCGTGAACTGGCAACCCAGGTTGCAGCAAACTTCGACACCTATGGCAAATACATGTCGCTGTCGAAGGCGCTGATCATTGGTGGCGAATCTGCTGTCGAACAGGGCAAGATCCTGGAAAAGGGTGCGGATGTTATCATCGCAACGCCGGGTCGCCTGATTGACACATTTGAGCGTGGCAAGCTTCTGCTGTCTGATTGCAAACTGCTTGTGATCGATGAAGCTGACCGCATGCTCGACATGGGCTTCATTCCCGACATCGAAAAGATCGTCAATATGCTGCCCAAACAGCGCCAGACGCTTTTCTTCTCGGCAACCATGCCCAAGGAAATTCGTCGCCTTGCTGACAAATTCCTGTCCAATCCAAAAGAAATCACCGTTGCGCCGCCCTCAAGCATGGCAGCAACTGTTGAACACAAGCTTCTGGTTCTGGACGATTTCGACAAACGTGAAGCGCTGCGTCGTCTGATCCGTTCGGAAAGTGTTAAGAACGCCTTTGTGTTCTGTAACCGCAAAAAAGACGTCGATATTCTCTACAAGTCCCTGACCAAGCACGGCTTTAACGCTGGTCGCATGCATGGTGACATGGCGCAAAGCGAACGTACCGAAACGCTTGCGAAGTTCAAATCGGGTGAGATTACCTTGCTGGTTTGCTCTGACGTTGCGGCACGCGGTATCGACATTGCTGATGTTTCCCACGTCTTTAACTTCGACGTTCCGTTCAACGCCGAAGATTACGTACACCGTACCGGTCGTACCGGTCGCGCAGGCCGCGACGGCAAGGCTTTCACCCTTGCTGTGCCAGAAGACGGCAAGCTGGTTGCTGCGATCAACAAGACGATCAACAAAGACATTCCGCTGACCGAAATTGACGGTATCGAGACACTTGAACTCGACTTCACCGGCAAGAAGCGTCGCAACAAGAAAAGCCGCAAATCGAACAATCGCGATGACAAACCTGCACGTCAGGCAAAGTCAAACGACCGTCCGGCAGCAGAGGCCGCAGCACCGGCACAGGCAGAAGCCCCCGCAAAGGCCAAGGAAGCAGAGCCGAAAAAGGCGCCTGCACCTGAAGCCAAGGGCAACTATGAACGCCACGATCGCAATGATCGTCCGAACCGTAACAATCGCCGCGACCGTGATGACCGCGACGATAAAACGATCATCGGCTTTGGCGATCATGTTCCGAACTTCCTTCTGACCCAGGTCCCGGCATCAAGCCTTGGCAAGAAGCCGGAGGCAGAAGTCGAGGAAGAACCAAAAGCCAAAACGCGCAAGTCCGCTGCGAAATCGGCCAAGCCGAAAACCACACGGGCAAAGTCTCCACGTCGCGCCCCCAAGAAAGACGTCGAAGAAGCCCCGGCTACCGAAGCAGCAGCAGCTTCAACGACCGAAGTAGCTTCCGAGGCCGAATCTGCACCGGCAGCAAAGCCTGAAGAAAAGAAACGCGCTCCGCGTCGTCCGCGCAAGAAAGCAGCCCCGAAGGCCGCAGCCGCAGAGACGCCGGAAGTAGCAGCCGAATCAGCACCGGCAACCAGCGAAAACTGATCGAAGCGCATCAAGCAAATCAAAAAGGCCGTCAGATTGCTCTGACGGCCTTTTTTGTATCTTGGTATCAGCGAAACGGGCTAAACCGCGCGGAACAATCCGGTCGAACTTGGCTTTTCCGGGCGCCGTTTGCGCATAAGCTTCAGCATGGTTTCAATCGTAATCGACAGCAGCGTCGCGTGTGTGATTTCTTCGATCTCGTCCATCACAAGCGACAATGCCGCACCCGCATTGGTTTCCTGAACGATGCTGTTGGATGGGCCTGTGCCGACCTCTTCAAACAACTGCACAACATCGAGAAGTGTCGTGCGCTTGGCATTGCCGCAGAAACGATAACCACCACCGGCACCACGAACGGACTCAACAAGCCCCGCACGACCCAAATCACGCAAGACCTTTGCCAAATGGTTGGTCGAAATATTGTAGCGTTCGGCGATTTCCGATGCGGAAAGCTGGCGATCTGTATCTTCGGCCAGTTCCAGAACAGCATAGAGGGCAAACAGAGTTGCCTTTTGCAAGGACATCATGGCTTAAGCCCCCTCTTCCATATCGGTTTCAAGCTGGATAAAGGGACCGGCCATCATGCCCTGGGACCTGAAGAATGACATCAGATCAGTTGCATCACGCGGGATCATGGTGCGGACCTTGGTCACACCGGCATTGCGGAAGCAACGGCAAATTTCGTTATAAAGGATCGTACCGATGCCGCCCATGCGAAGGTCCGGTTCGACACTTACGGTGCCAACCCAGCCACATGGGACAGAGTTAAACTCCCAAGAACGCACTTCACCGAAAATGCAGCCAAGCAGCGTGTCATTTTCTTCGGCGATCAGGAAAAAGCGGGAATCCTTGCGGTTACCGTAGCGGGTAAACAGATCGTCCCAATATTCTGGCTTGCGCAGACCCGTGGTCCGATCATCAAGACCAACAACATTTGGCAGGTCTTCAAGAACCGCCGGACGAATATTGATTTTATGCTCGCCAATTGTAACCAGGTTATATCCCGGCGTATTTTGCGCAGCGTCCACCATATGTGCCTTTCAGTAACGCGGTCGGCCTTGCCAACCTCTCCCAGCTCCCGACAGGAGAATAACCACAATCGAAATAAGTAAATTGGTACGATTATACTACACTGACCAGGTGGCACGCGGCAATGATAAGTTCCGCTGCAGATGCTCACAAACCCAAGCATTCCAAGGAATTGAAGGACATACTGGGATTGCTTATTTCTTGCAAGCTTAAAGCGGCTCTAAACATTGGGCAAAAGAGGCCTGCCAAATACAGTGATAAGCCGTAAAAAAT
This sequence comes from Thalassospira sp., assembly GCF_048059015.1. Taxonomy (GTDB): domain Bacteria; phylum Pseudomonadota; class Alphaproteobacteria; order Rhodospirillales; family Thalassospiraceae; genus Thalassospira. The sequence goes on from NZ_JBLLNT010000007.1 coordinate 31,735, forward strand.
GCTCCGTACGACTACGCAAAGATTGACAGAAACGCCAAGTCATGGCTTATCGCGCAGCAGAAAATACTTACGGGTGCGACCGATTTTAGCAAAATCCGCCCGTTGAACTCAAAGTCTCACAAACCGGCTTTTGGCCGGGCACGGTATCGTCCAAAGGAGTGTGGCACGCCATGGCGCGCAACGGATTCGACGCAATTGATCGCAAAATTCTTTGTGAAATTCAGGAAGATGGGCGAATCTCCATGGTCGAATTGGCTGACAAGGTCGGCCTGTCTGTTTCGCCTTGCCTGCGTCGCCTTCGCAAGCTCGAAGAAAGCGGTGTGATCCGCAAATATGTCGCCCTGCTTGACCCGGCACATCTTCAGCTTGGCGTGAATGTCTTTGTCACCGTTTCCCTGACCCAGCATGACGAACCGTCGCTGCGTCGCTTTGAAACTGCGGTTCAGGAACATCCGGAAATCGTTGATTGCTACGCCATGGTGGGCAATCAGGATTACATGATGCGCATTGTTGTGCCGGACCCGGCATCCTATCAGCGCTTCCTGTCTGAAGTGATGATGAAGCTTCCGGGCGTTGCCAACATGAAATCAAGCTTCACCCTGCACGAAGTCAAAAACAGCACCACCCTGCCCGTTTCTGACGCAGACTAATCGTTTCTTCAGCGCACAAAATCAGGCCGCTTGCGCCCGACGATCCGGAATGATGGTCGGGAACAGGATTGATAGCGTGACGCCGCGCAGCAGGAAGAACGCGTTAAATGCCGCCCAAAGCATGTGGTTGCTTTCCATCGCCACGGCCCACCAGGCAAACACGGCATAGATCGCAACAGATAACAGCATCATGTTGCGCCAGTGTTTGGTCTGCATTGCGCCCAAAAACACCCCATCAAACTGAAAACCTAGCACGCCCGTAATCGGCAGGATTACGGCCCACAGCAGGTATTCATATGACGCGTCGCGTACTTCCGGGATGCTGGTCAGCGCATCAATGATCCACGGTCCGGCAATGGCAAAGACAATCGCCATGGCAAACGCCGATACAATTCCCCAGATCGTTGTCTTGCGCACCGCCCACAGGAACTGTTTGCGCCGCTCCGCGCCATAAGCCTGACCAACCAGCGTTTCGGCCGCATGGGCAAATCCATCAAGCGCAAATGAACCAAACATCAGGAAATTCTGCAGAACCGCGTTTGCGGCAAGGGTGACTTCGCCAAATCGGGCAGAGAAACTGGTAAACAGTGCGAAGGCCGATGTCAGCGCCATGGTGCGGATAAAAATATCGCCATTGATTTTCATCAGTTTGGCAAGCTGTGCTCGATCCAGGATGCCAATCCCGCGCCAGGTACCGCCAAGTCGTTTGAGATGCGGACGCATCAGGAACCAGCCAAGTAATACACCGGAATAATCGGCAATCACCGTTGCACCGGCAACGCCGCGGACTTCCCATCCGAAACCCTGCACGAACAGGATATCGAGAATGATATTCAGCGAGTTCAGGACAATCTGGAAGATGAAAACAGCCTTGCTGTCCCGCATGGCAAGCAGCCAACCCAACATGCAATATTGCATCAAGGTCGCGGGTGCAGCCCAAATGCGTACATGGAAGTAATCGCGTGCTGCGGCCTCGACCGCAGGTGTCGGCGCAATCAACGACATCGCCAATTCAATGATTGGCCACTGCAACAGCATCACTGCCAGACCGGCAACAACGGCAATCACCGCTGCACGCGCAAAGACGGCACGAACCCCGTTGGCATCTCGACGACCATAGGCCTGTGCTGCAAGCCCGGTTGTCGCCATGCGCAAGAAGCCAAAGCTCCAAAACACATAGGAAAAAATCAGCGCGCCAATCGCAACGGCGCCAATATAATGCGGACTATCAAGATGCCCGACTACCGCCGTATCTACCGCGCCAAGCAATGGGACGGTCGCATTGGACAGAATAATCGGCAGGGTCAACGACAATACACGTCGATCTCCCTTACCGAACCAGCGGCGCGTGCGGTTCATTTGGGCCTCAGTTCATTGGGTGTTCGTGTGGGGCATCCGGCAAGCCGGAAGAATTCTTGTGGCATAGAATGAAGCACGGCAAAAGACGGGTTTTAATGACCGGTCGTCTCAAAAAATCCACATCGTTGAATTTCATAACCACATCGCCCTACCTTTTCGCGATGTTTCATTTTCATTTCAACCAGCCGTCCTTGATTTTTTGGAATACCAAAACTGACCAAATGCTCAATATCATCCGCAATCCTTTGATTTAACTTATTTTATTTCCAGGCTCATATTCCACACCTCACCAAATGGGGAATTCGGAAAAACTATACCAAGGCATATAAATCTAATCACAAGGCCTGAAAATCCTGAATGCAAATTCGAAATCTGCCGAATAGCTAATTTTCAATCCACAAAGTTATCCACAGGGCGCGAACATTTCGGCACATTACTATCGCAATGCGGTAGTTCATCTGATTGCACAGCAGAAAAATAACTGGTGGTCAGCGCGCCGCGTTGCTAAGCAGAGAGAAAGGAATAAACAGGAAAGTCATAATGAGTAGCGATACTTTATTGTCCGGGCCGATGTTGGCAGCAGCATCAGGCACAACCAAAAGCGTTGTCATCTTACTGCATGGTTATGGCGCAGATGGAAACGATTTGATTGGACTGGCTCCGCATCTGGCACGTGCCCTGCCCGATACGACCTTCTATTCGCCGAATGCACCGCTCCCGTGCGAGATGTCGCCGTTTGGCCGCCAGTGGTTCAGCCTGGCCGAATATGATCCGGAATTCCTGCGCCGTGCGCCTGAAACGATGTCAGGGGCACTTGCAGCCATGGCCGAAGGGGCAAACAAGAATGCATCCTTCATCCATGACTTTATCGATCATGTGATGGAAAGCCATGGCATTAGCGAAGACAAGATCGCGCTGGTCGGCTTTTCACAAGGAACGATGATGTCACTTCAGACCGCCCCCCGCCGTTCGAAACAGCTTGCCGGCGTTGTCGGCTTCTCAGGTGCACTTCTTGGCGAAGCTGCCTTTGCGGCAGAACTTAAATCCCGTCCGCCTGTGGCACTGGTTCACGGTACTGCGGACCCGGTTGTGCCGATCGAAGCATCACGCCTGGCCAAAGGCACACTTGAAGCCAATGGCATTGACGTATCCCTGACGGAACGGCCAAACCTTCAGCACGGGATTGATGAAGAAGGCCTTGGCATTGCCATCACATTCCTTGGCAAACATCTGGCCTGATTAACAGCCAAGATCGCAGCGCTAAAATAAAAACACCTGTCCTTAAAGGCAGGTGTTTTTTTTGTGCCCACGCATCCCAACATATGCTCAGCACCGGAAACACGGCAGCTAACTTCCGGCATAATCAAAGTACAAAACACTGATATTCCAAGAAGATATAGTGATCTCACCTTGAAAATAGTTGGTGAAATCACACAAGGAACGTGCCTATACTTTTTGACAGGCCAACCTACGAAAAACCAAGAATAAAAGTGCTTTGGTATAAATCTCCGAACCTTGGCTCGGACGGAAACGGCAAGAAAATGGGTACAGATCATGCTTCAAAACATCAGGATTGGTAAAAAGGTCGCAAGCCTCTCATTGCTGTCGCTGATTGCCCTTTTGGCGATCTCGGCATTTGAACTGTTTGCGTTGCGCGATGCACTCCTTGAGGACCGCAAGGACAAAATTCAGGCAACGGTTTCCATGGTGCTGACCTCAGCCCAGTCCTATCAGGACCGCGTCAAGGCCGGGGAGTTAAGCCTTGAAGACGCGCAGAAAGAGTTTTATCGCGCTGCTGCTGCATCGAAGTTCGACAATGGCACAGGCTATTTCTTTGCCTATGACGCCAAGGGCGTCAACATGATGCATGGTGCGAACGCAGCCCTGGTCGGCACCAACATGAGCCAGATCAAGGACCCGACCGGCAACTTTATCATTCAGGATATGCTCAAGGCCGGCAAGAACCCGCAAGGCGGATTTTTCTCCTATTGGTGGCCAAAGCCCAACCAGCCCAAAGAGCAACTTTTTGAAAAGCTGTCCTTTGCCGCCACCCTGCCGTGGGGGCATGTGATCGGAACAGGCATCTATATCGATGATGTTGACGCCGCCTTTTGGGAACAGGCTGTGATCACACTGGTTATCATTGCGATTGTCATCGTGATTTTGACCGTGACGTCGCTTGCGATTGGTCGCAACATTACGGTCGGCCTTGGCAAGCTTTCAGCCCGCATGGCAGAAATCGCCGATGGTCATCTTGAAGGTTCAATCGAAGGTCAGAACCGTGGTGATGAAGTTGGCGATATGGCCCGAACCGTTGTTTCCTTCCGTGCCCAAGCACAAGAAAACAAGAAACTTCAGGAGCGCCAACACGAACTGGAAACCAAGGCCGACAAACAACGCCGTCAGGACATCACCAACATGGCTGACAGTCTTGAGCAGCGCGTTAAGGGCCTGATCCAGTCGATCGGCGGGTCCATCACGGAAATGAAAAAAGCCACCACCAGCATGGAAGAGGCCAGCAACACCAACAGCCAGCTTTCTGCTGCCGTGGCAACGGCGACGACCCAAACATCATCGAATGTTCAAACCGTTTCTGCTGCGACCGAGGAACTCACGGCATCCAGTGATGAGATCGCCCATCAGATTTCCCAATCGGCAAACATCGCCAACCAGGCCAACGAACAGGCCGCCCGCACCAACCAGACTGTTACCGGCCTTGCCGATGCAGCCCAGAAAATCGGCGATGTTGCCAAACTGATTGGTGACATTGCCGAACAGACCAACCTTCTGGCCCTTAACGCCACGATCGAAGCCGCGCGTGCCGGTGATGCCGGCAAAGGGTTTGCCGTGGTCGCAAGCGAGGTTAAAAACCTTGCAAACCAGACCGCCAAGGCGACCGAGGAAATCAACCAGCAGATCCTGTCCGTTCAAAACGAGACCGGCGAAGCCGTTGAGGCCATCCGCCTGATTTCAGAAACCATCGCGCAAGTCGCTGACAGCTCGACCGCGATTGCGGCCGCCATCGAAGAACAGCATGCGGCAATCGGTGAAATTTCGCGCAACGTTCAGCAGGCAGCAAACGGCACCAGCGAAGTGTCCCAGCGTATCGAAACCGTAAACAAGAACGCTGGTCGCGTTTCGTCTGGCACCAGCCAACTGGCTCATTCAGCCGAAAAACTGGTGCAAGAAGCCCGGTCACTCGATGAAGCAGTTGAAACCTTCCTCGATGATCTGCGCAAACGCGCAAGTGATTGACAAAGCAACAACCTAAATGGATGCGACCAAGGAGCCACCCTATTGAAGGGTGGCTCTTTCTTTTTGGTTGAGGACCTAGAACGTATCAAGCGTTTCGCCCTGTCGGCCCGAACAAGTGTCCGATCAAACCTCAGCACAAATTCCACATCGTGAAATAACTTTCCGTAAAACGGATGAAGAATTGCACTCTCGAACTTTATATTATAACTACATAATAAATTAATTAACTTTGACACTGCCAGTCATTTGGCGGGAGGAAAACATGCTTGGTAATCTGAAGATCGGTTACAAAATCATCGCCCTTTCAATGCTGGCATTGATCGCGGTTATCGCAATTGCCGTAGTCCAACTGATTGAACTACGCGGTACTTTGCTTGAAGACCGTAAAGAAAAAATACGTGCTGCGACGGAATATGTCGTGACGATCGCGCGTCATTATCAAAACAAGGCCACCTCGGGTGTGCTGACCCAGCAAGAGGCAATCGACCAGTTTCATGAAGTGGTGGGCGCTGGAAAATATGATGGCGACATCGGCTATTTCTTTGTTTTCGCCAAGGACGGCATGACCGAAATGCACGGGGCAAATCCGGCTCTGGTCGGCAAGAACCTTGGTGAACTTCAGGATTCTGCAGGTAATTACTTCATCCGCGATCTCATCACGGCAGGCAGCGCGGAAAACGGCGGATTTTCGTCCTATTACTGGCCCAAACCGGGTCAGGACAAAGAACTGACATTTGAAAAGCTGTCTTTTGCCCACCCCTTGCCCTGGGGCACGATCGTTGGCACCGGCATCTATATTGATGATGTCGAGGCCGCCTTTGTTGAGCAAGCCACCTATGTCGTGCTGATCGGTTTTGGCATTCTTGCCATCATGGCAACGACCGGCCTTATGATTGGTCGCGATATCACGGGTGGCCTTCAGAAGCTTGCATCGCGTATGCAGGTGATCTCGTCAGGTGATCTTGACGGCCATATCGAAGGCCAGAAACGCAAAGACGAAGTTGGCGACATGGCGCGAACAGTGGTTTCCTTCCGCGAACAGGCACGTGAAAACGTCAAACTGCAAGAAAACCAGCGCACTCTGGAACAAAAGGCCGAAGCCGACCGTCAACAGGCCCTGTTTGATATGGCAGACTCCCTTGAAGGACAGGTTAAAGGCCTGATCGGCTCGATTGCCGGTTCGATCAAGGAAATGCAATCGGCAACCGATGAAATGCGCGATGCCACCAACATGAACAGCGAGCTGTCCAATGCAGTGGCTGCGGCAACCAACGAGACATCCACCAATGTCCAGACCGTCTCTGCCGCAACAGAACAACTGAGCGCCTCATCTGATGAAATCGCACAACAGATTGCAAGTTCGGCAGACATTGCAAATCGTGCCAACGCAGAAGCCGCGCGCACAAACGAGACAGTTACTGGCCTTGCAGACTCTGCTCAGCGGATTGGCGATGTTGCCAAACTGATCGGTGACATTGCTGAACAAACCAACTTGCTTGCACTCAATGCGACCATAGAGGCCGCCCGCGCAGGCGATGCCGGCAAAGGGTTCGCTGTTGTCGCAAGCGAGGTTAAAAACCTTGCAAACCAAACGGCCAAAGCGACAGAGGAAATCAACCAGCAGATCTTGTCTGTTCAAAATGAAACGTCTGAAGCCGTTGACGCCATTCGTCGCATTTCCCAAACCATTGCATCGGTCGCCGATAGCTCAAGCGCGATTGCAGCTGCTGTTGAACAACAACATGCGGCCATCGGCGAAATATCCCGCAACGTACAACAAGCTTCTGATGGCACGAGCGAGGTATCCCAGCGGATTGAGACGGTTAATCAAAACGCCGTCAAAGTATCTACGGGCACAAACCACCTAGCGGGATCTGCTGAAAAGCTGGTGGCGGAAGCCGTATCTCTTGATAACGCTGTTGAAAGTTTCCTATCGAACCTTCGTGAGCGTGCACGCGCCTAGCCCTGTCGCACAGTAAACACGCACTAACACTAAGATTGCCAAGCCTGACGGCATAAACCCTGTCCGGCTTGGCAAAAATTACCGGCGCGCTATGATATCTGGCAGCACATATCAATTTCGTTGAATGCGGGCAGATAATTGAGCATGCCAAAATTGCGTATCACACAATTTCTCCGCCACTCCACCCTTGCATTCATGATGGCAAGTCACTTTGGGCTATTAAATTCTCCTGCTGCATTTGCAGCGGATACTGTGCCCAAAGACGGCAAACTGCATGGCATTGATACATCCCATCACAACGGCGATATCGATTGGCATCGCGTGCATAATAGCGGCTTTGTGTTTGCCTTTGTGAAGGCGACTGATGGGCTGGATTATCTTGATCCGACCTTTGTCGATCATTTTGCCAAGGCGCAAAAGGCGGGCATCCTCCGCGGGGCGTATCATTTTTATGAAACCAATGATGATGGTGCGCGACAGGCAGACTGGTTCATCAAGAACGTCACGTTAGAACCCGGTGATTTACCACCGGTCGTCGATATCGAACGGATCAAGCCGCCCGTTGCCGGAAACCTGCATGAACAGTTCGGTATTTTCCTGACAAAGCTTGAACAGCATTACGGCCGTCATCCAATCATTTATACCGGTCGGAAGTTCTGGGAACATGCAATGCGTGAACATTTTCCACGCAACCAGCTTTGGATTGCTGAATATGGTGTGGATGAACCGACAATTCCGGTGGAATGGGCTGATTGGAGCTTCTGGCAATATACCGAAGAACTAACTGTTCCGGGCGTCCCCACAGCCGTTGATGGCACCTATTTCAACGGCGATCGCAAAAGCCTGCGCGCGATCCTGATCCCCGCGAAATAAGCAAAGTTCGCGACATAAATAAAGGGCGGGAACTTCTCCCCGCCCTTTGGCACTTCAAGCAACTGATGGCTTATTTGGTCGCGTTGATCGTGACCTTGATGGTGACGTCATCGCCAACCTGACTGGTGTCGGTCCATTGACCCTGCCCCACACCAAAGTCGGTGCGCTTGATCGTCACAACGCCAACGGCGTCAGCAGCATTATCCGCGATCACAAGATCAAATGGCAGCACCACTTCGCGGGTCACATCACGAATGGTCAGTTCAGCGACCGCTTCGTATTTGCCTTCGGAAATTTCAGTGAACGACTTCGTTACAAACTTTGCCGTTGGCCATTGCGCGGCATCAAACCAATCCGGTGCAACGATCTGCGAATCACGGTCCGCGCTCTGGGTATTGGCAGAAGCGATATCGATCAAAACCTCAACCGAGGAACCGGCAAGATCATCTGGCGAAAAGGTGATGTTTGCGGTGAATGCTTCGAACGCACCGGTGAATTCCGCCCCCAACTGGGTTCCGGTAAATTCAACCGAACTTTCATCAGCAACAACGTTCCACTGTTCGGCCGCCTGCGCGGACAACCCCGTTGTCATCACGGTCGCAAAAACACCAGCTGCAACAGCCTGGCGTTTGAGTGATTGAAGGTTAAAACGCATTATGAACTCTCCTTGACGGTGCGTGCGGTTGAAACCGGCACCTGATCACCCGCCTGATCCAAATCACTGCCCGGCAACATGCGGCGCAGCGTTGCATCACGATCAATGAAATGATGTTTAAGAGCGGCCGCAACATGGCCCACGACCAGTGCAACAATCACCCATGAAATGGCCCAATGCGCAGTCTTGAGGGCCTCAAAAAGCCCCTGATCCGGCGCCACCAGATTTGGCAGCGTAAACAGACCAAACACACTGACCGGATAGTTGGCCGCTGATGACATCATCCAGCCGGTCATCGGCATGGCGATCATCACCCCATAGAACGCGAGATGGCCAAGTTTGGCTGCAAGGCGCTCGATCTTGTGCTTGCCAAGTGCATCCGGGGTCGGCTCACACAGACGCCAGACGATGCGCAAGGAAACCAGCATCAAAACGGTTACGCCAAGCGACTTGTGACGCGACATCCATTCAAGTTTGGCCATGCCAAGTGGCAAGAAATCCATATACCAGCCGATGGAAAAGACACCGATGATCAATGCCGCCATCAGCCAATGCAGGCTTTTGGTGACACTGCCGAATTCTGTTTTGTGACTTTTGATCGCCATGATGAATTTCCTTACCGGATCGATTGGCGCAATACGCAAAAAGGCGTTGGCGGATGGGTACTTCCCCATCCGCCAAGCCCGTCATCAGTCGATTACTTCTGAAGCAGGAACTCAGAGGAAATCTGAAGCGTTACTTCGTCGCTAACAGCAGGAACAAGGAAGTTCATGCCGTATTCAGAACGGATGACAACACCGTCAGCGGAGAAACCAAGAACATGATCACCAGTCATCGGATGATCACCTTCGCCGGTCAGCGACACTTCAAGAACAAGCGGTTTGGACTGACCAAGAAGGGTCAGATCACCGGTGATTTTGGCAGATCTTCACCAACCAGCTCAACCGAGGTGCTTTTGAAAGTTGCGGTCGGGTGATTTTCGACATCAAGGAAATCAGCGGTTTTCATGTGGTTATCAAGCGCTTCGACGCCGCTATCAACCTGGGTCAGGTCGATATTGATGATTGCCGACGAACCTGCCGGGTTTTCGCGATCAAGGGTCAGCTCGCCCGATACGCCGCCAAAACGGCCCTGGTAATTGGAGAAGCCAAGGTGGTTCACAATGAAAATGACGCTGGTGTGGGTCGGATCAAGCTTGTAGCTTTCGGCAGCCTGTACCGAGAAAGCAGCACCAGAAAGACCAGCAGCGACAACAAGTGCAACGCCTGCTTTTTTAAGTGAGTTCAACATTGTCTATTCCCTCATGTTCGACAGGCGCAGATCACTGCTGCGCCGCAATAAATGTGAACTGAGGATGACAGGCAGACCCGGTGCTCTCAAGCCAGTGCTATGGCAACACATATTTTCGAATGAGGAAACAATCGCCGCATTATTTGCCATATTTTAGACAACATACGAACAATTAAATATAGTGGATCACAACATTTCCAAGCCGCCAAATTCGATCAAAGTGACTTGAAATCCTTTGTTTTCCAATGGCTTTCCATGTCATTTCATCCGAATCAAAAAAGCTGACCGCGAAACGATCAGCTTTGAAATTGGCTTATGGCTCTTCCGGTGCAGGTTGGCCTTGTTGCGCCGGTGTATCCGATCCGGAAACAGCATCTTCCGGATTAAGACATTCCTTCAGCCACACGTCATAGACCGGGTGCTCCAACGCCGAAAGGCCGGGGCTTGATGCAAACATCCAACCCGAAAACAGCTGTTCACGGGTCGAACGACCATCATCGCGAATATCAGCGATATCAAGGAAAGTAGCACTTTCCGGACGTTCTTCAGGTGGCGTGCGATAGCAGGCATCAACCCGAATTTCGAGCGTCCCGAAACTTGCCACCTGCCCGACCAGCACCTCGAAGGTTGAAATGCGTGCAGTGATTTTATCAAGCCCCTGCAACTGGGCGACGGGTGCCGGACGATAATCGAGGGCCGCCACAGCCGTTCCGATCATTGCACATGTCGAACAAATCGCGGCAATCGCAAAAGATCGTTTCATCTGGTTATTCAGTCCTGTTTGTCGCTTTTGTCATAGGGATTGTGCAGCTCGGCGACGACATAGCGCATCACATTGCGAAACTGTTCTTCGTCACAACCCATAAGCAAGGCGTCTTCGAGCGCATCCTGCATCATTTCGCGCAATTCATCGAAATTGTCATTCAGGACTTTGATCTTTTCCACACATGACAGCGGCGAACCATCGGTCGCCTGCCAGGTTGGAAAGTGCTGCACATTATCGGTCTTTTTCATAAACCGCTCCGACATTATCGCGTTGGTAAGCGTCACTTCACGCTACCTGCCTGCATGAGGGCCGACAATCGCGGTCAAAACAGGCGAAATCATGGCTGATACCACAAAGCGCGCTCGATCTTACTGATCGCCGCTGCTGCTCGTGGAGGAATAGATAACCTGACCGATCAAATCTTCAAGGTTCACCGATCCTTGGGTGTATTCGATCTCACCACCTTCTTCGATCATCTCGATATCGCCACCCGGCTCAAGGGCAACAAACTTGCCGCCCAGCAATCCGTCAGAGGCAATCTTGGCCGAGCTATCAAGTGGCAGCTCAAGATCAGAGCGCACAGACATTTTGATCACGGCCATATAGGTCTTCGGATCAAGATCCTGTCCCGTCACACTTCCGACTTTTACGCCGGAAACGCGCACATCATTGCCAACAGACAGACCATCAATGCTATTGAAGCTGGCCTTGATTTCATAGCCATCAACGGTGTCGATGCCTGCCCGGGAATATGAATAGGCAGCAAAGCCAACCGCGACTGCGATGACGGCAGCACCAGCAAGGGTTTCAATCAGTCTGTTGCTCATGGACCTTATCCGTTTTGTATCTCTTTGATACGTATATTGTATTGCAGCGGCTCAAAACACAACCGCGCAAAACACGTCCGCGTAAATCACTTCTTCGCGACGCCATCCTGAAACGCAAACGGGCGCGAGTTACCCCGCGCCCACCGCAAAATCGGATATGTCGGAAATCAGCCTTCCGGTGACCAAGCCTGATAGTCGCCAGTCGCCTTGGCGCGCTGACCACCACTATATTCATGGCCCTTCGGGCGATAGGCATGTTTGGTGCCCGTCAGGTTCGGCTGGTGTTCTTTCTGCCAGTCATATCGGTCTTCGGCCTTTTCAGACAGCGGCGCATCAAGGGTGTAATGCAGCCATGCATGCCATTCAGCCGGAACCTTGAACCTTCGACAACGCCTTTGTAGATTACCCAACGCTTGGTGCGGCGCCCTTTAGCCGGAGTCTTTTCGGTGTAATAGGTATTGCCGAAACGGTCTTCGCCAACGCGCTTGCCAAACAGCGCAGTAAAGATACGGGTGCCGACGGTGGCCATGTTGGGTCTCTCTCCAGATTTGGTTTGTCCGCCCTTCCCCATAGAGACAAATCAGCACGGGTCAGAGGACGGCACAGGGCGCACGCGGAATACACCCTGTCGAACAAGAGACTTATATGTCGTGATGTTACCCGAAAGTCAATGTTTCAAGGAAGTCGCCAAAGACAAACCTGAGATGGCGCAACCCACACAGGAAACAGCCATCCCTACTGATGGTATTTATGGGTTCAAAACAACCCACAACTGCTTGTAGTGCGACAACTCATTGATCCACATATATCTGGGGCTTCTGTCCACCCGGTTATCCACAATGAACACCATATATGTAGTAGTCAGCGCAGCGAGACCCGACTGATTTTTCGATCACGCCAGAACAGATGTTTTAACATAAATATCAAACTGTTATCACCGTTATACATGCTAACTATCCCGGTGAATTAAGAAGTTTTGTCCTTGGCACTGGTAATCAATGCCAAACAGCGTTAGCTTGTGTCCAGGTTGTGGGGCGCCAAGCACCCCGACACAACATCTAGTCCGAGTCTTATGACCGGCATACAATCTTGCGGGACTCAAAACCGCAGTTTTCCGGGTCTCCTGGCCTGATTCAGAGATTGTTAACGAGAATCCCACCAGCATCGAATCATCAAGACAGCGACCGACCCACTACATGTTGTGGTAAAAATCACTGTCAACCACAAAGATTAGTGGACTATGGCAAAATTTTGCCATTATATTCTTCCCCACGGACCGGATGGTTCCAAGGGGGGACCACACCACCGACTACCGAATACTGATAGCTGCGAAGCGCCAAAAAGACCGGAAAATAACGGTAATTGGGGCAGCGCATGACCGTTGAGCAAACTATATAAAGTCAGGCGATGTTGGCGCATCACCAGATAGCGCCCTGTTACGTCTGATCAGAACCGGAGCAGACCATGCGGATTACCAGAAAATTCACTCAGGAAGGTGTCAGCCCTTACGCCGACATCGAGTTTCGTAAGTCCTCTTCTGTCATCAAAAACCCGGATGGTTCCGTTGTTTTTGAGATGAATGACATCGACATGCCGTCCTCCTGGTCACAGGTGGCGAGTGACGTTCTGGCTCAGAAATACTTCCGCAAGGCCGGTGTTCCGGTTGCGCTTAAACCGGTCAAGGAAAAGGACGTTCCGTCCTGGTTGTGGCGTCAGACCGCGGATACCGCGAAACTGACCAAAATGCCCGCCGAAAAGCGCTACACCAGCGAAACCAGCTCCACTCAGGTTTTTGACCGTCTTGCGGGCACCTGGACCTATTGGGGTTGGAAAGGCGGTTACTTTGACGCCGAAGCTGATGCGCACGCATTCTTTGATGAAATGCGTTACCAGCTTTCGCACCAGATGGGTGCACCGAACTCCCCTCAGTGGTTCAACACTGGTCTGCATTGGGCATATGGCATTGATGGCCCGGCACAGGGTCACTCCTATGTTGATTACAAAACCGGCGAACTGACCAAATCGGCAAGCGCGTATGAACATCCGCAGCCGCATGCCTGCTTCATTCAGTCTGTTGCCGATGACTTGGTCAACGAAGGCGGCATCATGGATCTCTGGACCCGTGAAGCACGTCTGTTCAAATTCGGCTCCGGTACCGGTTCGAACTTCTCCAACGTTCGTGGCGAAGGCGAAACCCTTTCGGGTGGCGGTCGTTCTTCGGGCCTGATGAGCTTCCTGAAAATTGGTGACCGTGCAGCTGGCGCAATCAAATCGGGTGGCACCACCCGTCGTGCTGCCAAGATGGTCGTGGTTGACATCAACCACCCGGACATCGAGGAATACATTAACTGGAAAGTCGTCGAAGAGCAGAAAGTTGCTGCCCTTGTCGCGGGTTCCAAGCTTGCTGAAAAACACCTCACCGCAGTTCTTGCAGCCTGCACCAACTGGGACGGTGCCGCAAATTCCGAAGATCGTTTCCTGCCGCGCGCCAACCCGCAGCTTAAAGAAGCTGTTCTGGCCGCACGCGCTGTGATGATCCCTGATAGCTATATCAACAAGATCATCGAATTCGCACGCCAGGGCTTCACCGAGATCAGCTTCAAAACCTATGACACTGACTGGGACTCTGAAGCATATCTGACCGTTTCGGGTCAGAACTCGAACAACTCTGTTCGTGTATCGAACGACTTCCTGCAGGCTGTTCTTGATAACGGCGACTGGGACCTGATCCGTCGTACCGATGGCAAAGTTGCCAAAACCGTTTCTGCCCGCGAACTGTGGGAGAAAGTCGGTGAAGCAGCTTGGGCCTGTGCTGATCCGGGCATCCAGTACGACACCACGATCAACGAATGGCATACCTGCCCGAATTCGGGTCGCATCAATGCGTCCAACCCGTGCTCGGAATACATGTTCCTTGATGACACAGCATGTAACCTCGCATCGCTGAACCTGATGAACTTCCGTTCTGACGATGGCGGCGTGGACATCGAAGCCTACGAACATGCTGTTCGTCTGTGGACTGTGGTTCTGGAAATCTCGGTTCTGATGGCGCAGTTCCCGTCTGACCGTATTGCTGAACTTTCCTATCGTTACCGTACCCTTGGCCTTGGCTATGCCAACATTGGCGGCCTTTTGATGAGCATGGGCATTTCCTATGACAGCGACGAAGGCCGTGCGATTGGTGCGTCCCTCACCGCGATCATGTGTGGTGTTTCCTACGCAACGTCGGCTGAAATGGCTGGCGAACAGGGTGCATTCCCGGGTTATGCCGACAACGCAGAAGAAATGCTGCGTGTCATGCGCAACCACCGCCGTGCCGCTTATGGCGAACAGGACGGTTACGAAGGTCTTTCGATCAACCCGGTTCCGCTTGTTGCTGCTGACAGCCCGTATGCCGATCTTCCGGTTGCAGCACGTGCTGCCTGGGACAAGGCGGTCGAGCTTGGCGAAAAGCATGGTTACCGCAACGCTCAGACCACCGTCATTGCGCCGACCGGCACGATTGGTCTGGTCATGGATTGCGACACCACCGGTATCGAGCCTGACTTCGCACTCGTGAAGTTCAAAAAGCTTGCTGGCGGCGGTTACTTCAAGATCATCAACCGCACCGTTCCGGTTGCGCTTGCAACGCTTGGCTATACCGAAAACCAGATCCGCGACATCGAGAAATACGCGGTTGGTCACGGTACGCTCAAAGGTTCGCCGACGGTTACCCATGACGAGCTGAAAGCCAAAGGCTTTGACGATGACGCGCTTGCCAAAGTTGAAGGTGCCCTGAAGAACGCGTTTGACATCAAATTCGTCTTCAACAAATACACCTTCGGTGATGACTTCTGCGTCAACACGCTGGGTCTTGATGCCAAAGAAATCAACAGCATGGACTTCAACATGCTGGCAGCTCTTGGTTTCGACAAAAAGCAGATCGAAGCAGCAAACACCTATGTTTGTGGTTCGATGACGCTCGAACAGGCACCGCATCTGCGTGAGGAAGACCTGTCGGTCTTTGATTGTGCAAACCCGTGCGGCCGTATCGGCAAGCGTTACCTGTCAGCTGAAAGCCACATCCGCATGATGGCAGCGGCTCAGCCGTTCATCTCGGGTGCGATTTCGAAAACCATCAACATGCCGAGCAGCGCAAACATTCAGGATTGCAAAGACGCTTACATGCTGTCCTGGCGCCTCGCTCTTAAGGCGAATGCTCTGTACCGCGATGGTTCGAAACTCAGCCAGCCGCTGAACTCTGCCCTTGTTGAAGAAGACGATTACGCAGATCAGCCGACTGCTGCCAAGGCAGCACAGGCGTCCGAGCAGATCGTTGAGAAAATCATCGAACGCGTTATCCGTGGCGACCGTCGTTCGCTTCCGGGTCGCCGCAAAGGTTACACCCAGAAGGCTACCGTTGGCGGTCACAAGGTTTACCTGCGCACCGGTGAATATGAAGACGGCAAACTTGGTGAAATCTTCATCGACATGCACAAGGAAGGCGCTGCTTTCCGCTCGCTGATGAACAACTTCGCAATCGCTGTTTCCATCGGCTTGCAATATGGCGTTCCGCTGGAAGAATATGTCGAAGCCTTCACCTTTACCCGCTTCGAGCCGTCGGGCATGGTTTCCGGGAACGACGCCATTAAAATGGCAACCTCGATCCTTGATTACATGTTCCGTGAACTGGCGATCTCCTACCTCGGTCGTAACGACCTCGCCCACGTTCAGCCGTCCGACATCCTTCCAGATGCCGTTGGCGAAGGTGTCAGCGAAGGTGACCTTGGTGAAGAAGCCAAGAAAACCGGCGACCAGGCGATCGAAACCATCCGCAAAGTTGCCTCTTCGGGCTTCGTACGTCGCAACCTTTATGTTGTAGACGGCGGCGCACAGACCGAAGAACGCGTTGTCGAAGTGAAGTCCACTGGTACCGATGGTCACAGCCACACGCATGAAACTGCAAGTGCTGCAACCACCGCAACCCCGTCAGCACCGCAGAACAATGCGATCCTGACCACCAGCGAAGAAGTCATCGCCAAAACCGATGACAAGATGGACAAAATTCGCGAAGCACGCATGAAAGGCTATGAAGGCGATGGTTGCCCGGATTGCGGTAACTTTACCCTGGTCCGCAACGGCACCTGCCTTAAATGCGACTCTTGTGGCGCGACCACCGGTTGCTCCTAAGGGTTTCGACCCGAACGAACTTCTGATCTGATCAGCAAAACGGCCGGGATATTTCCCGGCCGTTTTTTGTTTCCAACACAGTTTTCAGAGAAAGAACACCAAATGTCCCTGCCCGCTCTTGGTACCGATACCGCGCTGATCGTATTGGATGTGCAAAAGGCGATCGATGATCCGCGTTGGAACAGCAAAAACAATCCGGGCTACGCCGATGTGATTGCCAAGCTGTTGGCTGCATTTCGCGCGGCCAAACTTCCGATCATTCATATCCGCCACGAAGAAGCCAATCCGGCTTCAAGCTTTTACGTCAATGGTCCGGGTCAACCGTTCAAGGACGAAGCACAGCCAATTGATGGTGAGACCGTGATTGCCAAACAGCAAAACTGCGCCTTTGTCGGAACAGCGCTTGAGGCTCATTTACGCGAAGGCAGGATCAACCGTCTGATCTTTACCGGGGTCGTCATTCACAATTCAATGGATATCACCATCCGCATGGCGCATTGCCTAGGGTTAGAGAATTGGTTGCCGCTGGATGCCACCACGGCAATTGATGTGACAGATGCCAATGGCAAACGCTTTAACGCACAGACGGTGTTTGATCTTTATGCTGCGGTTCTGGCATCGGAATATTGTCGTCTGACGCAAAGTGAAGACGTTTTATCTGCACTGCCATCCTCAGAAAGTGGCGCGATGTAACTAATCAAGCATCCGAAGCCAGCTTTCATAGCGTCGGTCCAGTTGTCCGTGCGCAGTATCATCCGTGCGTTTTGCACCACCGGCCCGGACATCGCCCGGTGTCACGCCGAATTTGGTTCGAAATGCGCGGAGGAAAACGGTGTCGGACGAATAACCGCACTCCAGTGCAATATCATAAAGCGAACGCGATCGTGCTGTCGGATTACTTAGGATGCAATAGGCATGGTTAAGCCGCATGTCGCGCACATACTGCATAACCCCGCCCTGATCTTGAAACAGGTTGTAGAGATTGGAACGCGAGACACCAAGATCACGTGTCGCCTTCTCCACACTTAAATCCGACGACAACAGATTATCGCGGAAGTAACGACGCATTCTGACAAGCTTGCTAATATCCTGCCGCAACGCTTGGGTTGCCTCGATACCGTGCGAAGCCGTGTTCAAACAGGCCGTCAGCAACAACGCGATAGTTTCGCGCAAAACAGCGATCTGCGCATCGTCGAGCTGATCAATGTATCTGTTCAGCGACACAATCTGATGATGAAGCATCCTAACAAGCGGATCGCGCTCTGACATAAAACGCAGATTGTGATCATCGGGATGGGTGAGATTGTCCTTGATCAGGCGTCGTGGCAGGAAAAGATGTAATAAGTCAAACCCGTCACTTGATTGCGCTTCGGTGTCCTGAGACAGATCAAGCAACAACAACCCGCCCGGCTTTAAGACATCACCACCTTGTCCGGTGTCGGATTTCACCATGCCGTGGGTATACAGCTGGATGTTATAGTGATCCAGCCCATCGGCGGCGATCATCTTGGAATTACGCGTGAAAGTTTGCGAACTACTTTCCACTTGGCTCATCAATAAATCGCCGTGACGCCATGTGCTGATATCTGCTGAAAAGTCGTCTTTGCGCTCATGCCGTTTGAGATCAACGTCATAGATGCAACTAACGCTTTCTTTCCAGACGTCGAAACGCTCGCCTTTTGGCAACACGCCGAGCGAAAAGCGCGATTTCTCCAATAAGTTGCTTCTGTGATTGCCCCCGTCCGACACCTTTGCCCCCGCACACGGCATTACAACATCGAAAACTAATGTTGATACCTGTTCTTGCGAATAGCAAGTTCCATTATCAATCACACCTCTGCACTAACCTCATTTGCAGGGCCCAAAACGGCCCCCATTCGCACCACAAAGCGACTGCCTAAATGTTTCCCAATGATGAACAAAAATACCCGATGGCAACACACTGTTGCCAAACAGAGACTAGTTAATCTCCAGCTGCAGGCGCATATTCAAATCAATTGATGTAATGACCGAGGTGTCCAGATGACCGCCACATCGAAAAATTCCGGCAGCAGTTCAACCAACCTTGCGCCGATGTTTATTTCTCACGGCTCGCCCATGCTGGTTGCGCGTCAAAGTACACCTGCCTTTGATTTCTTTGTTGGTGACCTTGGCCGTCAGACCGATGGCGTGCGTGCGATCCTGATCGTTTCGGCCCACTGGCAAACAGCGGCCCCGACAATCTCGACGGCGGCCACACAGGAAACCATCCATGATTTTTATGGGTTCCCCAAGCCACTTTATGATCTGCATTACGACGTGGCGGGTGATCCCGAACTTGCCAGTGAAATCGCAGCACAGCTTGATATCGCAACGGATTCCAGTCGCGGCCTTGATCACGGCGCATGGATGCCAATGATCCTGGCGCGCCCAAACGCAGACATTCCGGTGTTTCAGCTATCCATGCTGGGTCATGGCAGTCCGAAAGATCATTATGAATTGGGCAAGAAACTACGCGGTTTGCGTGATCTGGGCGTGCTGGTTGTTGCCAGCGGAGCAATGACCCATAACCTGCGCGCACTTGATCACCGTGAAGGTCCGATCGATCCGTGGGCCAAGGAATTCACCAACTGGATGCTTGAGAAGGTCAAAGCACACGATATTGATGCGCTTCTAGATTACAGAAGCCTTGCCCCGCATGCGGTGATGGCCCATCCGGAAGACGATCATTTGATGCCGTTTTATGTGGCCCTTGGTGCTGCTGGTGATGACTTCGAAGCCGACCTTATTCATGACAGCTACGAATTTGGCAATCTGGCCATGACGGCCCTTCGCTTTTACGCGCCAAACGAAGCCAAGGCAGCAGCCTGAAACCAAGAATATTGAACGCAATGAAGAACGGCCGGGAGGGTATACTCCCGGCCGTTTGCATCAGAACATCAAACGAAGTCCCGCAACCACAAAGGTTGCTTCGTAATCCTCGCCTTCATCCTTTGCGAAGTCGGCGGTGTTGCCAAGCTTGCGCTCATAGGCAACACCAATATACGGCGCGACCGCACGGTCGATCAGATCGTAGCTCAGACGCAGTCCGAACTCGGCACTCGAGAAACCTGAACCAACCTCGATCTCACGATCCTCGGAAAACGCGGCATTAAGTTCAAAGGATGGTGTCAGGATCAGGTAATTGGTCAGAAGCGCTTCATATTCGACATCAAGTCTGGCACTGGCGTCCCCGACTTCACTAACGAACAGATCGGCATCGACTTCAAACCATTGCGGTGCAAGGCCCATGACGCCGACCACGCCATACCAGCGATCGGTTCCCTTTGGCGTATCAAGACGGACACCCGCCTTGGCGTCAAAGAAGTCGGAAATCGGCGTTTGCAGAACAAACCGGTTTTCCAGACCTTCGTTGTAATCAGCATCAAGATTGCGTTCGCCGCCCCCTTGCCAGCGCAGTTTCACTTCATCGGTTCCGATGAAGGCATCAGCATCCCATACGAAACGCTTTTCGCTTTCATCACCGACCCGATATTCAAACTGTTCGGCCTGAAAGCCGTAATAGACTTTGCCTTGCGCCGATGCTGCAGTCGAAAACGCACTGATCGCGGCGATTATGCCTGTACCGGCAAAAACAAGTTTGGACATATTCATCGCTGATCAATTCCCGTTTTCAAGTTGTGCAACAGACGGACCGCCTTCGACGATGACCTTGCGGAACATGCCGGTCGCCATGTGGTAGCTGAGATGGCAATGGAATGCCCATTCGCCCGGTTCATCGACTTCGGTTTCGGAATAAACCGTCATGCCCGGATTGATATTGATGGTGTGTTTAACCGGGTCCCATTTGCCCTTGCCGGTATCAAGGATCGACCACATGCCATGCAAATGCATCGGATGCGACATCATGGTTTCATTGACGAACTTGAACCGCACCCGTTCGCCGTATTTCAGGCGGATCGGATCTGCGTCTTCGTATTTCACGCCATTGATCGACCAGGTGTAACGTTCCATGTTTCCGGTCAGGCGCAGCTCGATCTCGCGCGTTGCCGGACGATCTTCGTAAAGGGGCTTTTGCGCCTTAAGGTCGGCATAAGACAGGAACTTCCCGCCATTTGCCGCCTCTGGCACAAGACCACTGCCCGCAGCATAGAACGGATCAGCATTTTCTGATGCCGTCATTCCGCCCATGTCACCATGACCCATGGCAGCGTGATCAACAGCATCAGCATCAGCACTGTCTGTCTCTGACATTCCTGACATATCCGCCATATCGGACATCCCGGCCATATTGCTGTGATCCATGCCCATATCGGCCATGGTCAACAGCGGGGATTCGGTGCGAAGATCGGGCATTTGTGCACGCATGCCTTCGCGCGGGGCAAGGGTTGCGAATGCATAACCCGAACGGCCCATGGATTCCGCCATGATCGGATAGGCTTTGTCTTCCTTGGGCTGAACAATCACATCATAGGTTTCGGCAACCGAGATACGGAATTCATCGACTTTGACCGGTTGCACATTGTTGCCATCGGCCTGCACCACCGTCATCTCAAGACCCGGAATGCGAACATCGAAATAGGTCATGGCCGATGCATTGATAAAGCGCAGACGAACACGTTCTTCGGGGTTAAACAAACCGGTCCAGTTTTGATCCGGTGACATGCCATTGATCAGGCCGGTAAAGCCCTGCACATCCTCGATGTCCGTACGCATCATGCGCATGCTGCCCCAATCGGCACTTTCAGAAAGTGCTGAGCCAAGGCCGTTTTCCGACGCCTGATCCAGGAAATCACCAACTGTGCGCTGTTTGCGGTTGTAGTAGTCAGGCATCATTTTCAGGTTGCGCAAAATGCGTTCGCCCGAATGCGGATGCTTGTCTTTCAGCACCACGACATATTCACGATCGAAGCGGAATGGTTCGCGTTTTTCAGG
This sequence comes from Thalassospira sp., assembly GCF_048059015.1. GTDB lineage: Bacteria > Pseudomonadota > Alphaproteobacteria > Rhodospirillales > Thalassospiraceae > Thalassospira. Next base: position 53,456 of record NZ_JBLLNT010000007.1, read on the forward strand.
TTCGATAATGATCGATCCATAGGCGCCATCCGGTTCCTGAAAACCGGAATGGCTATGGAACCAATAGGTCCCGCTTTGTTTAACCGGGAAGCGATAGGTAAAGGATTCACCGGGCTCGATACCCGGGAAGCTGATACCCGGCACCCCATCCATCTGATAAGGCAGGATCAAGCCGTGCCAGTGGATCGATGTCGACTCATCCAAATTATTGGTGACATTAATCACCGCTTCTTCGCCTTCTTTCAGACGAAGGGTCGGTCCGGGTGACGAGCCGTTATAGCCAATGCCCTTGGTTTTCGTGTTACCGGTGTCAATCGTGACGTAATCCACCGAAAGATCGTAGGTTGCAGCCGTTGCAGTGGTTGATACACCCACAGCAGCCAATGCGGCGAACAACGCGCGCGCAAAGAATTTCTGTTTCATTTTGGAATCTCGTAATGATTGGACGCGTCAGAGACGCAGGAACGCTGCGCTCTGACGGTTCCCAGTTCAGGAATGACTACTGAAGGTGCACCTTGCCCATCATGCCGCTTTCATAGTGGCCGGGGACGTTGCAGGCGAACTCCAGTTCGGCATCCTTGGGGAATGTCCAAATCACTTCGGCAGATTTGCCAGGTTCAATCAGAACAGAGTTGGAATCGTCATGCTTCATGGTCATGCCGTTCCCCATATCCATTTCCATCATGGACATGTTGATCTTGTCGTTCTCAAGGGCACCGTGCTCCATCATCATGAACATCTCTTTTTGATGTTCGGCATGCATGGCAGCAGTTCCGATGTTGAATTCGTGAACGAACTCACCCTTGTTTTCGATCATAAAGCGGACGGTTTCACCACCACGCACAATGATCTTTTCCTGATCGAAAAAGTTGTCTTCCATCACAACATTGACCGTGCGGCGCACGTCAGAAAGCTTACCGGGTTCACCGATATCCATGTTCATGCCGCTGCCATGACCGGGGCTTGAAAATGCCGCCGGGGCAAAGGCAATGATGGTTCCAAGAAGTGCTGCGGAGGCAGCGAAACGACGAATGATGGAGGTTTTGGTATAGGGCATAATATGCTCCTGAAAAATAAATCATCTGCAGGAGTACCCTCGCCAATCGCGCAACAGGCGCAAATCGGGCGCAGTTTCACCAACGAAACATCGCAAGACGAGGATACGTTAAACGGATTGGATTTATTTTCAGGAACGCGGGGGTCTGATGCTGACGTCCTGATCTGCAGAGACCATCGGACGGTGCTTAACCCAGTATTTCATCGAGGAAACGACAGGCATAAACATCAAAACGCTGTCTTTGTCTTCAACGAACGGACCACAAACGGTCATACCGCAGATATCAGCATGCGAGCTGTGCGGATCGTGTGAGACCGGGGCAGAAACATCAATCATCATGCCTTGGTGGGGCATGTTTGCATCGGATGCATGCGCCTGCACACGATCACCACCCGACAGCAGAACTGTCAGGCTAATCGCGAGAACGAGTATGCAGGAAAGAAAGCGCACGTAGGTTTCCGATCAATGTTGAACGCGCAGATCGTTATGCCCGCGGCACAATATCGTCAAGTGGCAATATTGTGGCACGTGACGACACAGCTTGATGAACATCATGCTATCGGCTTGATGTTTCTTGGATATTGCCATCAGAATTTTGACTTTATACGATGATGCTTGAAAGTCCATCGCAGATGATTGGAAACTCATGCTGTCACAAGATCAAACCACCCTTGAGATTTCGACAAATGGTCAGGGTCTCTTTGAAATTACCGATCAGATACAGTCATGGATTGGCCAAACTGGGCTGATGCGCGGGCAATTGACTGTCTTTGTCCAGCACACATCGGCAAGCCTGACCATTCAGGAAAATGCCGATCCTGATGTCCGTCTTGATCTTGAGATTTTCTTTGGGCGGTTGGTGCAGGAGAACCCGAGTCTTTATCGCCATACCTGCGAAGGCCCCGATGACATGCCGGCTCATATCAAGTCGGCACTCACCGATGTGTCACTGACCATTCCGGTGGGCAATGGCCAAGCGATGCTGGGGACTTGGCAAGGTGTTTATCTATTTGAACACCGCCATGCGCCCCATCGTCGCAAAGTCGTTCTGCATTTGATTGGCGAGTAACGAAACCCGATTTCTCAGGCAGCAAGTTCGGGTTTTGATGCCCAGATGCCTTTGGTCTGCGCCATCACCAGTTCACGCAAGGTTGCGCACATATCTTCACTGTCAAAATTTTGCGTGCTCATATGCTCGTGGATGGTGAACAGGAAAAGCGCCATGACGTTCTTGCGGATCAATTCCGGTGAAAGTTCCGGGTTCAGTTCACCAGAAAGCTGCGCATCTTCAATCAAATCCTGAATGGCTTTAAGCAACCCGCTGCTTTTCATGATGTCCTGAACCACGCCTTTGCGCGGGGTAAAGACAACCTGCTGCATAATCACTTTCCAAAGGCCCGGATGCAGGCTGATTTGCGTAAAGCGATAGGACGCAACATGCATCAGCTTGTCCACAAAGCACCATTCCGGCTCCATGGTATAGATGCCCTTTTCAATCGCCTCGGCCATTTGGGCACCGATGCAAACCATCACAAGGTCTTCCTTGGTCGGGAAATGATTGAAAATCGTGCCTTCGGCGACGCCTGCACGTTTGGCAATTTCGCGCGTTGAAACGGATTCAAACTCGCCCCCGTCAAAGCATGCGCGCGCAGCTTCAAGGATCTTTTGGCGGGTTTCTTCACGCTTGGTTACCCGGACATTCATCGGGCGCCTCCGGAAAAATGAGCACACTCACTGAGTACACTCATTTATCGTAAGGTCGCCTGCTTCGTCAAGCAATCCTGCGCGCCATTTTGCTGGCCCGCATGCCAAGCAGACTGTGAATGATCAGCGTTGCGATCACGATCGTTCCGCTGACAAAGGTCGTCTGGCTGGGAACTTCATTGATCACAAGCCACACCAGAAGCGATCCAAAGATTGCCTCATTAAGCATGATCAAGCCGACCTCGGCCGCCGGGATCTTCCGCGCGCCAGCGGAGATCAAAAGGAAGGAAGCCGGCAACACCCAGAAGCCCAGCATCAGCAGCCAGACCCAATCCATTCCCTGTGCTGACATTGGATGCGCGGCAGGCACCATCACCATGGTTGCCAGAAACGCGCCAAACCACATTGCACGCACTTCATTGATTGCCGGTCTCGCGCCAATCATGTTGAAAAAGCCGGCCATACAGAATGCGGTGCCAAGGGCCAGGATATCACCCAGCGCGTTTTCCCCGCCAAAACCGGCACTGATCAGGCTCATCAATGCCAGCACAACCACAAGCGACGCGATCCATGTGCGCATTGGCTGCCGACGTTTGAAGATGAAGACCCCCATTAGCCCTGCCAAAAGCGGCGTTGCAGCAATGATGACAAGGGTATTGGCCGCATCCGTATTGCGGATCGACAGGATAAAGAACGTACAGGTGCCGCCATAAAACAGGCCGGTCAGAACCTCATAGCGGCTTGGCAAGATTGCTTGAATTGGGCCTTGTCCACGTTTGACACCCTGCCACATGGCAAAGCTCAGAAGTGCAATGGTCAGGAAACCCAGACGCCAAAAGGCCGTTGTGAAATCATCGGCCTGGATCAGGCGCACCAAAAGCGCATCGGGTGACAGAATGATCACACCGACAAGTGCCAACACACCGCCATGCAGATTGCTTATTCGATCCCGAAACGCCATGCCTTCTACCTTCATAAACCTGATAAACGCACTGATTGCGCGCGACAACCCGTAACTTGTTACTTTTGGTGTATCGCGGCATTCTTGCGGTGTGAACCCGTCATGGCAATTCGATTTTTCTCAGCAATCCGGAACTTCGCCTCATCTGAGGTCCTATGACAAACCGCAACAGGATTGCAGCGATACAAAGAAACTGTTTTGTTCTTTACCTAACGTCGCTAAGTTTGGCGCAAACGACACGCCACCAAAGTTAAAAGGATGGATTATCATGGCTGGAAAAATCGACGCACGTCTTGCTGAGCTAGGCATCACCCTGCCCCAGGCCACCGCACCGGTTGCCAATTACGTTCCTTATGTTGTTTCTGGTTCGCTTGTTCACATTTCAGGTCAGATCACCATGGAAAATGGCGAACTGAAATTTGTCGGCAAGCTTGGCAAGGACTATGACGTCGAAACCGGTCAGAAGGCGGCACGCCTGTGCGCGCTGAACCTGATCGCGCAGCTGAAATCTGCCATCGGTGATCTTGATAAGGTGACCCGCGTTGTCAAATTGAACGCGTTTGTGAACTCAGCCCCGGAATTCACCGATCAGCCGAAAGTCGTTAATGGCGCATCTGATACCATGGTTGAAGTCTTCGGCGAAGTTGGCAAGCACGCCCGTTCTGCGGTTGGCGTTGCGTCCCTTCCGCTGGGTGTTGCGGTTGAGATTGACGGCATCTTCGAGTTCGCCTGATCATCGACAAACCAAAAATTCAAAGCCGGGCAATCGCCCGGCTTTTTTATTGCCCAATTATCACATGATCACGCTTGACCTGAACTGCGGTTGAGGTTGGATAACCATACGCATTAAATTCGATTTGGAGAAAACAGATGCGTGTATTTGTCACTGGCGGCACCGGTCTAATTGGTGCGGCAATTGTTCAAAACCTGATCAGCCATGGCTATCAGGTTCTTGGCCTTGCACGGTCGCCCGCCAGTCAGAACCGCCTTGAAGAATTGGGTGCCAAAGCCTTCATCGGCGATATCACAACACCCGATTTTTGGTGTGATGACCTGCCCGACATCGATGCGGTCATTCACGCGGCATGTGACTTTTCCGATCAGAAGGCCAAGATCGACTGTAATCTTCTTGATCACTTGATCCCGGCCCTTCATCGCATGTCCGGCAAAACCAGGATCATCTATACCGGCGGCACCTGGTTATTTCCGAAATCCGCGTCAGGCGGCTTCATCTCCGAAGACAATGCCCTTGATCCGCTGCCCGAATTCAGCTGGATGCGTGATGGGATTGCCCGCGTCATGGGTGATGATCAACTCCATAGCGTGGTTGTTCATCCAGCCTGCGTTTATGGCGGAGATCACAACAGTCACACAGGCCTTTTGGCGCGCGACATTGAAACGGCGCAGACTGAAAATCGGGTGTCGGTGATCGGTGGGGATAACATCACCCTTCCAATGATCCATGCCGATGATCTGGCTGATCTTTATCGGTTGGCGCTCGAACGTGCCGAGACCAGTTCAAGCTATCTTGGCGTTGGCATCAATGGGGTGACCAACAGGCAGGTGTCCGAATTGATTGCCAAGCGATTTGGCCGTGAGAACTGCGAAATCACGAGGGTATCAGTTGAAGCTACGATGAAAGAACTTGGCGACTGGGCCCTTGGTCTTGCCCATCATCAGGTCATGAGCAGTGCGAAGGCGACCCATGAGTTGGGTTGGCAGGCAAAACACACCGATATATCAGCCGATATCAGGTCCCTTTCACCCGCCAAGAGTTAACGCCATTAACTTTCTGTGCTGATGGCCTTGAGGCCAACGACACCGCCAATGATCATCAGCAGGAAAACAGCCTTAAGTGCTGTCATCGGTTCTTTAAGGAACAACCAGCCGATGATCGCGACTGTTGCTGTACCAAGGCCCGCCCACACCGCATAGGCCGTGCCAACCGGGATGATGCGAAGCGTCAGCGACAAGACCCAGAAGCTTAGTCCATAGACGCTTAAGCTCAGCAGCGTGAAACGCCAGTCCGAGAAACCATTGGAAAATTTAAGCGAAATGGTCCCGATAACCTCAAGGCTGATGGCAACCATGAGATACACCCACGCAAGCATGGCGATATCCTTGTTCTGAAGTTGGTGGCGCAAGGTTCTGGATCATGGATCGGACCTTAACCCGTTCAAAATGGCTGATTTTGATTTATGGGGCAATCCCCACGTCCGCATGGCCGATGCCCAGCCCTTTCATGATCCAGTCGCGCAAGATTGAAATTGGTCGGCAACAAATTCTCGCGCGTCTAATCTGGATCAATCCGAATTGCAAAACCGTTGCGTATAGTTCCCCAACAAGGCACATTGCCCGACATCAAATGCGGGCGGTAAACTCGGCATTTAAGCGTGAAGACAGGAAAGAACAGTCATGATCGAAACCGATATTCTCATTGCAGGTGGCGGGATCGCCGGAATGAGTGCTGCGGCCCGCTTTGCAGCAGACGGCCACAAGATCGTGATAGTTGATCCGGCCCCTGCCGATATTGGCGAAGGAACCGATCTGCGCACCACGGCATTTTTGGAGCCGGGGATTGAGACGCTTAAGAAAGCTGGCGTTTGGGATGCGATCAAACCAACCGGTGCGGAATTGCGCGTCATGCGGATTGTCGATGCCGGTGGCGCAGAACGCACCCCGCGCGAAACGGCGGACTTTGATGGTGCAGAAACATCCCAAGGCTTCTTTGGCTGGAACGTATCGAACAAGGCAGCGCGCGTATCCCTGATGGCAAAGCTGGCCAAGCTTGATAATGTCGACTTCCGGTTTTCAACCACCGTTACCGGGTTCAAAAACACAGCACGATATGCCGATGTGACATTGTCTGATGATGAAACCGTGCGGGCAAAAGTTGTGATCGCCGCCGATGGGCGCAATTCATCGCTTCGCGACATGGCTGGCATCAAGCATAAATGCTGGGCTTATGATCAAAGTGCGATTGTCTTTGTCGTCACCCACGATAAGCCGCATGACAATATCTCGACCGAAATTCATCGTACGGGTGGCCCGCTGACACTGGTGCCGATGCCCGATCTTGATGGCAAGCCCTGCTCATCCGTTGTCTGGATGACGCCAGCCAAACGCGCAGATGAGCTCAACGCCATGAGTGACAATGCCCTGTCGGCTGAAATCACGCACGACACCATGAACCTGTTCGGCCCGCTTACCGTCGCATCCCCGCGCGCGGTTTGGCCGATGATTGCCCAAGTCCCCAATCGCCTTATTGCCGCCCGCCTTGCCCTGATCGCCGAGGCGGCCCATGTTGTGCCGCCAATTGGCGCACAGGGGCTTAACATGAGCCTGCATGACATCGAAACACTGGCGGAATTGATGGCCAAGGCAAAGCTGCATGGCGAGGATATTGGTGCGACCCCGCTTTTGAAATCCTATGAACGCCGTCAGTTGCCCAAAACAGTCATGCGGGTTGGTGGTATTGATCTTCTGAACCGCGCATCAATGCTGGAACCAAAGCCACTGCGTGATCTGCGCTATGCAGGGCTTTCGGCAATCAACCGCATCAGCCCGCTTCGCAAACTTGCGATCAAGGTTGGCGTAGGCAAGTAAGCCTGCTGAAATCAGACCCAGACATAAAGAAAAGGCCCCGAAACATCGCTCGGGGCCTTTGTCGTTTTTGCTGCAATATGTCCTAGCTTTGATGCAGTTTAAGTTCTGCGACAAAGCCATCCGGCTTACCCGGCCTTGGTGAAAACAGGCCAAGCTCACCATTGGTGTTGCGCACAATCGCCTCAACAATCGCAAGACCAAGCCCCGATCCATCCGCCTTGCTGTTGGACCGCTTGAAGCGTGCCTTAAGCTCGGACAGGTCTTCGGGCGTTACGGGCGCGCCGCCATTCGAAACGCGGATCGTGTCACTACCGATAATCGTGATCTCGACCGGTTCGTCCTCGCCACCATGTTTCAGCGCATTTTCAATCAGGTTCCGCACGCAGATCGCAAAGGCGTCATGATCGATATTGGCTTCAAGCATTTCGGCGGTGTTTGGATCAAAACTGATCAAGCCACTACCGACACTGGCACGTTTCAGATCATCAATCACCAGTCCAAGTGTCGCGCCGAGTTTCTGATTTTCACCGGTCGGGCTGGTGCCAACACCGGCCTCGGCACGGGCCAATTGCAAAAGCTTTTCCGACAGGCGCGACAGACGTTTAAGTGATGCTTCGGTCTGGCTCGCGCGTTTGCGGCCTTCATGATCCTCGGGCAGCTCAAGAACCAGACGCTGGGTCTGCGCCAAGGCGGCGGCAATTGGCGTGCGCAGTTCATGCGCGCTGTTGGCGGTAAAGGTTCGCTCGACACTTAAGGCCGCTTCAAGCTTGCTCATCAGGCGGTTTACCGCCGTAACGATGGTGCTGATTTCTTCGATCGCCTCGTCTTGTTCAATCGGCTTAAGATTACCTTCACCACGCATTTCGATTTCATCGCGCACCTGACGCACGGGCGTCAATGCGCGTGACACACCGTAAACGATCGCAAGGATCGTGACCGGGATCAAAAAGATCAACGGAGTGAATTGCGACAAGACGGTCTCAAGGATTGCTTCATTGCGATGGCCAGTTGTTTCCGCCACCTGCATGAACAGCCCCCCATCATTGGTCGCACTGGTATAGACGCGCATGTTGTTCGCATCCGAGAAGCCCGGCTCAAGCGGCGCATCAAACGGCTCAACCGATGCGTTTTGCGAACGCAGCAAAACATCCCCGTCCGCATTGCGCAGCTGATAGAGCATGAAGTCGCCAATTGCGTCATCATCATCGTCATCTTCTTCAAGGACGATTTCAAATGCCGGTTCCGGCATGATCAGGATTTCACCTGGCACCTGATGATTATAAAGATAATCAAGAACCAGTGTTGCCGTCCGGCGCGATGTTTCCACCAGCGCGGTATCTGCCCCTTCTTCCATCTCATGATGGACGGTATATGCACCAAACCCTGCACCAACGATCCAGAACAGCACGACGATCATCGTAAGCTGCTTGGTCAGGCGGAACTGAAGGCTGTTTTGTTGTTTGATATTCATTATGCCTCAACCCGATAGCCGACACCGCGCACGGTCTTAATTATATCCTTGCCAAGCTTGCGACGCAGACGGCTTACATAGACTTCAACCGTGTTGCTTTCGATCTCGGCCCCAAATTCATAAAGCGCTTCTTCAAGCTGACGTTTTGAAAGCGTCTGACCGGGCCTTTTTACCATCTGATCAAACAGCGCCCATTCACGCGATGTCAGGTCGGTCTGAACCCCGTCAATAAGGATCACGCGCCCGGCAAGATCAACTTCAATCCCGCCAGCCAATTCGACAAACGGGTTGGGATTGCCGCTATAGCGGCGCGAAACCGCGGCTAAACGTGCAGAAAGCTCATTAAGGTCAAACGGTTTGACAAGATAATCATCGGCACCGGCATTAAGGCCTTCGATACGGTCTGAAATCTGGTCCTGGGCGGTCAGGATGATGCAAGGTGTTGCCGAACCTTTGCGTCTGAGATCGCGCAAAAGATCAAGTCCCTTGCCATCTGGCAGGTTCAGATCAAGCAGCAACACATCATAGTTTGTGCCGCGCATCATGATCTCTGCATCGATCACGCCTTCGCTGTGATCCACCGCCTCCCCATCGGCCAGCAGGTGGTCCTTGATGGCATCGGCCAGCATTACCTCATCTTCGACCAGAAGAATTCGCACTGTTCCCTCACTTGTCCCATTCGCACGAAGCGATCTGAGTATCCCTTCAACCTGACATCCACCTGAACGGTCATGTTCGCGCCATTCAGTTAGGCGTCAGGAAACAGGCGCAATCTCTGCCTCGTTCGACGCACTCCACGTCACCACGGACGGCGTGATTTCAACCGCGCTGTTTGTGCCACTGCTACTTATGAAGGAACCGAGCCATGAAAAGAACTGTTTTCCCCTACGCAATCGTCGGCGCAGTTGCCATCACCATGCTGGCTGGCACATCTGTTGCGCTTTATTCCACCGGCGCACTTGCCGATGACGATTATTGCAATGTTCCGTCTGCTGACTGGAAAACCACCGACGAGCTCAAGGCAAAGCTGACCGCCGAAGGTTGGGACGTTCGCAAGATCAAGGAAGATGATGGCTGCTTTGAAGCATATGCCATCACGGCAGACGGCAAGAAGGTCGAAGCCTATTTCAATCCGGCGACCTTTGAACTCGCGAAGCTTGAAGAAGAAGACGACGATTAATTGCCCATCCCGGTTCCCTGGCGGCGAGCAGATTGACCTCCCGCCAGAACCGACTTCTACCCTGACAAGGAGTTTTCACCATGCAAGTCAAAGTATGGGACCCGTTCGTTCGCCTGTTTCACTGGGGACTGGCAGCCAGTTTCGTTATTGCCTGGATCACCGCTGATGAATGGGACAGCTTGCATCACTGGGCGGGCTATGCCGCTGCCAGTCTGATTGCGCTGCGCCTTGTCTGGGGTCTGATTGGCACACATTACTCCCGCTTTAGCCAGTTCATCAAAGGGCCAAGCGCCACGGTCCACTATCTGAGTGATATCGCCAAGGGCCGCGAAAGCCGTTATGTCGGGCACAATCCAGCCGGTGCTGCAATGATCGTCATGCTGCTGCTTGCGATGTCGGGCTGTGCCTTTACCGGTTGGCTTTACACGACTGACGCCTTCTGGGGATCAGACTGGGTGGAAGAAACCCATGAGTTATTGGCCAATGGCCTGCTGGCACTTGTGCTGCTTCATGTCGGCGGTGTGTTGCTTGCAAGTGTTCGCCATCATGAAAACTTGATCCGCTCCATGATTACCGGCCGCAAACGCCGTCCCTATCCGAATGACATCTCCTGATACCTGACACCCTCATCTATGTGGGTCTCCACCCACAACTTGCGGCGGCCGTTTTCTACCCCTAACGGCCGCCGTCTTTTTTGGGCTCAGAAATTCTTGATCAGATAGGCCGTGCCGGATTGCCAACAACTGTGGCACCCGCCGCAACATCCTTGGTCACAACCGATCCGGCGCCAATGATTGCGTTATCACCAACACTGATTCCAGGTAGAATAATCGCCCCACCGCCAATCCAGACATTCTCGCCAATCGTCACGGGCTTTGCGATTTCAAGATGCTGCTTGCGAAGCTCCGGATCTCGATGATGATCGGCACAGTAGATCTGCACATTCGGGCCCAGCATCGAATGCGGACCGATATGAACCGGTGCCGTATCAAGGATCACGCAGCCGACATTCAAAAACACGTCTTCTGCCAGATGGATGTTAAAGCCATAGGCACAATGAAACCGTGCTTCGATCCGGACATCTTCCGCGCATTCCGCAAACAACGCACGCAAGGACGGGCCGATATTGCCCCGTTCGGACGGATAGAGATGGCTGTGTTCGTGGGTGGCTTCGAGTGCGCGGCGGCGCATAACAGTCAAGTCGGGATCAAGGCAGCTATACCATTCCCCGCTTTGCATTTTTTCAAGTTCGGTTCTGGACATTTCTGGAGGCGCTTTGCTGTTTGTTCTTATCGGACGCTGGCAAAATCTTACGCCCTTGCCCTCCGATACGCAATCCAGCCAAACGTCAAATCAGCGGTGCTTAAGTGTAATCGGGTGCAAACAAATCCAGATCGAGCGACGGCCGGACGCCAATATCGCCGCGATGTTTTTTTAAGAAATTACCAGCCGCATCACGCCCCATATCACGTAACATGTTCATGAAGTCCCATTCCGCATTCAGCTTGGATGTGTGATCCAGCTCCAGCATCGCTTCGCTGGCGATACAATGCATACGCATCGCGCCCCATTTACTCGCTTCGCAGACATGTTCCGGGGCATCCTTGCGCAGGATCGATATCATCCGAAGTTCTTTCATCAGGCTGCTGTTAAACGATACTTCGTTCAATCGATTGGCAATGTCGCGCGATGATTTGGGAACACCGGATCGCTTGACCGGATTGATCTGCACCAGAACCGTATCATCCGCCCCGCATTCCCGTACAAGCGGGCCAAGGCTAGGATTGCCGGAATATCCGCCATCCCAATAGGGCACACCATCAATCTCGATCGCCTTATAGATCGTTGGCAAACAGGCCGATGCCAACAACACATCCACTGTGATGTCGGGATTACGAAACACTCGACCCTGCCCGGTTTCAACATTTGTCGCCGTGATGAAAAGCTTGGCCGGGCTTTCATTCAGCGCCCTGAAATCCACAACGTCATTAAGGATCGCGGCCAACGGATTATCGCCAGCCGGGTTAAGGTCATAAGGCGAGAACATCTTGGCACTCATGTCCAGCCACATGTAGGCCAGCGAGTTTTCCAGCGACCAGTTGCCAAACAGGATATCAATCGGGCTTCGTTGCAATGGGCTAAACCGCGCGGCATCCGAAACCGCGCGCCAGAAAACCTCAAGATCCTCACGCGCCTGATCATAGCCGCCCTTGGCAAAACCCGACGTCACCACCGCCGCATTCATCGCGCCGGCAGACGTGCCCGAAATCGCCTCAATCGTTATTTCCTCATCCTCAAGCAAGCGATCGAGAACACCCCAGGTAAACGCACCATGTGATCCGCCGCCCTGAAGGGCGAGGCTGATATGTTTGCGCGGTTTTTTGGAAGCACTGCTGCTTTTAGATTTGGTGGTTGTGGTTTTCTTCCCGCTCTCGGTCATGCCATCTCCTGCTGCGCATTGAACTTGCGGGCCGAAACCATCCTACATTAATGACCCTACCTTGATGATATGTCGTGTCTTTTGCGATTTACCAGTTTGGAAAGATTAAAAGACACGCCCAACACCACGCATTGCCCGTCAGAAGCGTTTACTTGCTTTGCACATGGGCAAGCTCATTGGCATGACTTCTCAATGCTGCGCAGGCAAGGTCCCAAGCCGGATCCCCGGCATACAGGGCAGATCGAAGGTAAGCCCATGTCATGCGCTGCGTGATCGCCAGACGGTCAGGATCTTCGTCATCGGTCTCCTTCGCGTCAAATCCGGCGATGCCGCCAAGCCCGTGCTTGCCACCAACCAAGGTCAGCAGATATTGCGCACCTGGTGCGCAATGAAACGGGTCGGTATGCCAGGCTGCACCGCGCGTGGTTAGATGTGGATTATCATCGCAGTCACCGGCCACGACCAATGTCGGAAGTGTCATATGTGCGAAATCAGGGTTGAGTGCTGTGTAATTCTGACGCGCATGTTCGCTCAGACTATCACCACCATTACCCGGTGCTGCCAGCAGCACGCCCGCCTTAATTCGCGGCTCGATTAAACTGACATCTCGCGCATTTGGGTCGGCAGTATCGGTCAAACGCGCACCAAGCAACATCCCGACAGTCTGCCCGCCCAATGAATGCCCGATGGCTGCAACACTGTCGTGATCCAGACGCCCGTCAAGGATCGGGCTGCTTTTCTCAATATCAGAAAGATGATCGAGGATGAATTTGAAGTCCTCAACACGGGATCGCCAGAAAAAAGGTGCGCCCTCTGCATCCGGGCCAAATCCGGCTGCTTTCGAATTCCCATGCGTCGGCTGAATGACGGCAAAACCATGTTGGGCATAAAAGTTCGCAAGCGGCGTGTAGCCATTCATCGAAGAGATGTAAAGCGACGGCCCATGCCCATGCGACAGGAATATGATCGGCAAATCGCGACCTTGCGCTGGCACCGTAATGCGCATTTCAAGCGGACGGGGGCGGCCGGGAACTTGAAAAACCACAGGACTGACAGAAATGGTTGAAACCGCATCATTAACCGGAATGAACCGTGCCTTGGTGATCAGATCATTCATGAGACACCCTTTTCGGATTGGAGAAAGCCATTGCCTCGTCTATGCTTAGATAAACGGAACGTTGATCCATATAAATGGAACATTGTTCCGTTTATCAAGTGCAATTTTGTGAGCAATGGATCTCAATCACTCCGTTCCTCAGTAAATCAGATGGAATATCAAAGGGATGCCTGAGAACATTCAGAGCAAAAAAAAGCACATCCGTGCGGATGCCGCGCGGAACGAAGACGCCATCCTCGAAGCTGCCAAGACAGTTTTTGCAGAATCCGGCGTAGACGCACCTGTGCGCGAAATTGCGAAAATGGCGGGTGTTGGCATCGGCACACTTTATCGCCGTTTTCCTGCCCGCAGTGATTTGGTGGTCGCCGTTTTCAAGCGTGAGGTCGATGCTTGTGCCGCAACGGCCAAAACCTTTGCCGCCCAATACAAACCGGCTGACGCCCTGTCACAGTGGTTGCACCGATATTCCCAATTCATTGTCACGAAAAAGGGATTGGCTGCCGCCCTGCATTCCGGTGACCCGGCCTTTGCCCCCCTTCCCGACTATTTCCGCGCCAAGTTCGAACCAACCCTGCAGGCTTTGCTGGCAAAGGCTGTCTCTGCCGGTGACGTTCGCGGCGATATCGACGCCTATGACCTGTTGCGCGCGATCGGCAATCTGGCAAGTGCGGGTGGCCCTGATGGGGCTGAGCACACTCGACGCATGTTGTCTCTTCTGATTGACGGCCTCCGCGTTACGACACCGACTTAAACCGGTCACAGCACTTGCCACCTCCCCCCTTTTCAATGCCAGGTAATGGCCGCAGGAAGATCAAGCATCGGCGCATCGCGCAGAACATCGGCCAAAAACATCTGGGCAATCGGCGACAGACTTTTGCTTTTACGCGTGATGATGCCGATATGGCGTTTGCGGATGGGTTCACAGAGCGGCACGAATGAAAGGCCGTTGGGGATCGTCATGTCCGACACGCGCGCGGCCAATTCCGGCAGGACTGTAATCCCGACCCCTTGGGCGACCATTGCCGCCAAGGTAATGGTGTTGGATGTCTCGACAATCGGGCGGAGTGCCCCGCCCGTTTCGAGCGCCCCCTCTGCCCCCAAAAGGGATGGTTGCGCGATCATGGCACCGGTGCCGGATTCTGGTCCGAGCCCAACAAAATCCTGTCCCGAAAGGTCCGCCCATTTAACCTTCTTGCGCTTGGCAAAATCATGATCGGATCGACACAGCACTCCGAACCGATCTGAAAACAACGGGCTGAACTGGATATCGGGCAAGGCCTGCCATTCCCCGGCAATGCCAAAGTCGGCTCCGTTGTTCGCCACCGCTTCATGCACTTCACCGGCATTCATTTCATCCAGGCGCAGGCGCGCATCGGGATGGTCCGCGACAAAGCGCGAAATAATTGATGGCAGAATGCGGGTCAGGACTGAGGGTGCCGCGGCAATATTGATCTTGCCACCCACCCCTTTTGATAATGCATCAAGATCGCCAAGGGCCTCTTCAAAATCACCGATCAGTCGGCGGGCGACCGGTAAAAAGCGCTCCCCCGTCGCGGTCAAGGATACCTGCCGCGTGGTGCGATCAAAAAGGGCTGTACCCGTTACATCCTCAAACTGGCGGATGGTGGCGGTCAGGCTGGGTGGGGTTACGCCAAGCACCCCGGCCGCAGCCGTAAACGACCCGTGATCGGCGATGGCCACAAAGGCCCGCATATGGCGTAAACTGACCGAGGACAGCATGGGTTTTCAATCACCATCATTATTCATCCATAACAAATAATAATTCAGAATTTTCAATTTGTATATGCAATCACATTCAGGTCAAATAGCGCAAAACCGCCATATACCGGCCAAAAGTGCCGGACCAGGACGAGAGAGAGACCAAAGATGCCTTCGACTTCGAGCGTGATTTCAAAACTGCCGCGCCTGACCCCGGACAGATCGCTGGACAGTTTGACGCTAAGCTTCCTCAAAACCCTTGAGGCAGAAGGCAAATTTAGCGGCGAAATCCATGCCGATTTCCCGACCCGTTTGATCCATGCCACCGATAACAGTGTCTATCAGGTGATGCCGACGGCTGTTTTGCAGCCCAAAACGCGCGAAGACATCAATGTCGTGATGGAAATGGCGGGGCGCGAGAAATTTAGCGACGTCAAAATCACCCCGCGTGGTGGCGGCACCGGCACCAATGGTCAATCACTGAACAACACCATCATTCTTGATACCTCCAAGCATCTGAACCGCATCCTTGGCTTTGATGCGGAAAAGGGCCTTGTTCATGTTGAACCGGGCGTGGTGCTGGATCAGCTTAATGCCTGGCTGAAGCCACATGGCTATTTCTTCCCGCCTGCCGTTTCGACCGCAAGCCGCGCCACCGTAGGGGGCATGATCGGATCGGATAGTTCCGGCAAGGGATCGCGCATTTACGGTAAAACCAGCCACTATATTCATGACATGACCACGGTTCTGATCGATGGCACGGATTTCAATACCCGTGCGATGACGGCAGATGAGGCCAAGGACATCATGGCGCGCGATGACCGGACCGGGAAACTCTATCGCACAATCCATGATGAAATTGCCCCGCGCCGCGATCAGATCAACGCGACCTTCCCGGAGATGAACCGGGGTCTGACGGGCTATAACCTTAAGGAGGCGGTGTCGGATACAGGCGATATGAACCTTTCGTTCCTGATCGCCGGATCGGAAGGCAGCCTTGGCATGGTCAAGGAAATCACCTTCCGCGTTATTCCACTTCCCAAGCACAAGGCGATCACGGTTGTCCGTTATGACAGCTTTGACAGTGCCCTTCGCCATGTTGGCGCACTCGTGCAATTTGATCCGGTCGCGATTGAAAGCATCGATGACAAGGTCATGAAACTGGCCGAGCAGGATGAAAGCTGGCACATGCTGGGCAAGTTGCTGGGAACCGAAAACAGCAGCACACCCACGCGCGGTTTTAACGTGGTTGAGTTCGTTGGCGAAACCGCCGATGAGGTGAGCGCAAAGCAGGAAGAACTGCGCGCTTACCTTGATGCCAATCCGAATGCGGATTACGCGCCGATTGGCTTTGTGCAGGCAACTGACCCTACGCAGATCGCAGCAATCTGGTCGATCCGGGCGAAATCGGTTGGCCTTCTTGGCAATCTTGAAGGCAAACGCCGCGCAACACCGTTTGTTGAAGACACCGCCGTTCCGCCGGAAAACCTTGCCGATTTCATCGCCGAGTTTCGCGCGTTACTCGACAAGGAAGGCCTTGATTACGGCATGTTTGGCCATGTTGATGTCGGCTGCCTGCATGTCCGCCCGCTTCTGGACATGATGGATGAAGAAGACGAGGCCCGCATTCGCCGGGTATCGGATGCGGTTGCCGATGTTACCAAACGCTATAACGGCCTGATCTGGGGCGAACATGGCAAGGGATTTCGCGGTGAATATTCCCCGATCTATTTTGGGCCGGAGCTTTACGATGTTCTGCGCCGCATCAAAGAGGCGTTTGATCCCGAAGGGCAGCTTAACCCCGGCAAGATCGCATCGCCCTATTCCAAAAACATGCCGATCACGGCGATTGACGAGGCGCCGATGCGTGGTCAGCTCGATCGTCAGATCGAAGATGCTTTGCGTGATGAATATCTCAATGCTTCGCGCTGTAACGGGAATGGGGCCTGCTTTAACTGGGATCTGATGGATGCGATGTGCCCGTCCTATAAGGTCACACGATCGCGCGTGCATTCGCCCAAGGGGCGTGCCGGTATGCTGCGCGAATGGATCCGCCAGATTTCGGTCGGCACCGATCCGATGAACCAGGATCTGGCTGTGGTCAATGCCCGCGATTTTTCCCATGATGTCTATAAATCCATGGCCGGTTGCCTGTCCTGCAAGGCATGTGCGGGACAATGTCCGGTCAAGGTCGATATCCCGGAAATGAAATCGCGTTTCCTTGAAACCTATCACACGCGCTACAAACGGCCGGTGAAGGATTACGTGATCGCCAAGCTGGAATATCTGGCCCCACTTATGGCAATGGCACCTAGCCTGTTTAACGCGCTGCAATCCATCCCGCCGATGCCATGGGTTTTCAAACGCTTCATTGGCCTGACGGACTTGCCGAAACTTCACACCCAAAGCCTGAAAGCGGCCTTACGCGCACGTGGCATTGGCAAATTCAAGCAATCCGATCTTGATGCGCTGAGTGCTGATGAAAAGGCCAAGTCGGTGATCATCGTCCAGGATTGCTTCACGACCCATTACGACACAGATGTGTTTCTTGCCCATGTTGATCTGGCCCAACGCCTTGGCTACCGCGTTTTCGTGCCGCCCTATCGTGCCAACGGCAAGGCCATGCATGTCAAAGGCTTCTTGAAGAAGTTTGATTATCAGGCCAAACAAAACGACATCGTTTATGGCCGCATTGCGAAGTCCGGCGTTGCCATGGTCGGGATCGAGGCCAGCGTCACCCTGACCTATCGCCAAGAATACGCCCAGCGCCTTTCAGACCGCCCGGATTACCGCGTGCATCTGTTCCATGAATGGCTGGCGGCTGAGCTTTCCGAGGGCCGTGTGACCGCCCCGAAACTTGACGCCACCAATGCATCGGCAAACCTGTTCCCCCATTGCACGGAAAAGACCTCGATCCCGGATGTTGGCGTGAAATGGCAGAAAATCTTTGACGCGTTCGGATTAAAACTCACGACTGAGAAAACCGGATGTTGTGGGATGGCCGGCGTCTATGGCCACGAAACCCGCCATCAGGAAACCTCGCGCGAGCTTTATGATCTGAGCTGGAAAAAGAAGGTCGATGCGACGGGGGCCGAGAACATGCTGGTGACCGGCTATTCGTGTCGCTGTCAGGTCAAACGCTATGAAGGGGTTAAGCCGCAGCATCCGGTGGAGTATTTGTCGAAAGCGATCAGAAAGCAATGAGCGTTACGCGCACTTTGGAGCTAAGGCTGTTTGAAAGTAAGACAACTCTGGACCGCTCGCATTCAAACGCTTGAAGAATTGTGGAGGCTGGAATGCTCCTACTTTGGACCGAATTGACGATAGAGAGAGGCTTGATCCGAGAGGAAATACATCTTCGAAAACAATTGCATAGCCCTTGGCCGCACCAGAAAAATACTCTTTAAACTCACGCTCACTAACGCCACTGACGTCAGAAAACTCCTCCCAAATTCCATCCGGACTTGCAGCAGCAACACGTTCAACTAC
The DNA here is from genome assembly GCF_048059015.1 of Thalassospira sp. Taxonomy (GTDB): domain Bacteria; phylum Pseudomonadota; class Alphaproteobacteria; order Rhodospirillales; family Thalassospiraceae; genus Thalassospira. The sequence goes on from NZ_JBLLNT010000007.1 coordinate 72,200, forward strand.
TCCAAGCGCACAAACTTCACCTTTTGGAAGCTTGCTGTATATCCAAACGTGCGTTCCTGGCACAAGATTGAGGGCTTTACGGCGCAACTCTACTCTTTTTTCTCCCCGAAGCATTCGACGTACATATCGGTCTTCAACTGAGATAAGAATGTTATCGGTTCGCGCCATTCAATCCCCCTGCAGAAACTACTTTGAGTAGCTCGTTATGACTAATACGAGTTGCAGTCACAAACCGCGCACCGTTATTGCATCCAAGCTTACATAGCTTACTGTATGGCACGATATCGTTAAATTTCACTATACTGCTGCACATCAAGGTTAGCTTGCGAGCACTTTTCCCAATGCTCTTAAGTTCCGAGTACCTCACCACACCAAATCTGTTTGTTTCAACAGCAATCTGTGCAGAAGTTAGCTCTCTCACCTGTGTCGCATTCGCGATAGCAACTGCGCTACTTCTCCCATTTCCAGCAGAAAACTCATAAAAAATTATCACGCTATTGGGCTGAATAGTCTTGTTCGGCTTACAGTAATAAACGCGTGAACTATAAATCGATGCCGAATGCTCACCCAACAAAGAAAATTGATCAGAAGTGCCAAGAAGCTCATCCGCATAAGTTCTTCGGATTGGTACGATGACGCCATCTCGATCTGGCAACAGAAGAATTAGTGGAGACAAAAGCGCCTCAAGCTCAGCAAGGGAAACCTGCTTTCTCTTATCTTCAGCGTCGCGGTACTCAATGATCTGAATTGGACTTTCATACTTCGGTGGCTGATCTGGTAGTTTTATCTTTGCTAGAGCGATTAAATCAGCTCTAAATTCAGGCCAAAGCTTATTTGTGATGACTTTGCCATACGCGATTTTATGGAAGACTGTTCTAGAGATTCTATGTTCGTCGTCAGGGCGAAAACCCAGTGAAAGAACGACTTCTCGTGTTTTGGCATGCCCTACAGGTATTTCCAGCTCGACAATGGCTGGCGCAACCCGAGATAAGTTTTCACACAGCTTTCCCAGTAGGCCATCAACTACAGTTTTTGTATTTCCTGAGGTTTCACTTGCAACCAACTTGACTAATGTGGCAGGTCGCCCTCGCCGCTCAGTTTTCCAGGTCATCATTGCGACAAGATTATCGCCTTCTTTCACTGCTTGACAGTACGCTCCCGCAAGTCCCGCCCACCCCTTTAGCAAGACCGAACGCAGTTCGTCACTTAACAAGACTATATCAAAGAAACTCTCTACTTCCGCCTTCGTAACAGTTTTAGCATCAACGATAGAGATGTCGACAGTAGTGATCTCGTCTGAACGAAACTCTTTTACGCGATTATGTTCATCATCATAGCTCTCAGCAAAATCGCTGAACTCAAAACGTCCAAGTGATAATTTTCCAGAAGGCGATCTCGCGCTCTCAGAATTGCTTTCTCACTAGTGATAAAGCCGTTAGCAGCGTGAATAATACATAGTGATAAATGTCGAAGATCAGAAATATCCTGCTTGGTTAAAGCTGCAGATCGGGCACGATCTGGAAAAACTACCCTTGCAAGCTCCTTCTGAAGGACTTCCAGCTTCTTTAAATCGTCTTTATCCTTCACATCCGGAATTGTAGAAAACAAGCTGCATAGTTCCAGCATGGTATCATCGTTTGGATTGTAGCTTGTGCGCAAAAGCTCTTTCGAAAATTCATCTGTCAAAGCAGCCTGAAATTCATGATTTAGTGCGGCTTTGAGAACTTCCCTTGCCTCTTTCTCGCGAGGACGCTTCTTGCTGAAATCGAAAAGAACGTTCAAGTCTATTGCATAAAGAGGCGTTGCTCCCGAAAAAGCACTTTTCAACCCAAGACTTGGGACCGGAGCTTGACGTTGATCTCCCATTAGATCGAATAAGTTAGGAGTATCTAGGTCTCGTACTTTCGTTAGGATAGTACGCTTACGAACCTTACCTCCTCGATCTGATCGAACTGTTTGGAAACCAGAGCTTTCGTAAAACTTGTTTGCAGTAACGAGATCCGCAGCCACTCGAGCCGTAATACTCAGATACCCTCTGTTTTCCGCCCAAGACACAAGAGTACTAATCAAAGATTTTCCGACACCTAAATGGCGACTTTAGCCACGCAATAGGTTTGCATAACTCGGGCATAAGGGAAAACGCCTCCGAACATCAAGTGGCCGAGGTAGGCTCCACTGGGGGAAACAGCTACTAATAGTTTTCCCTGCTCTGCTGCTTGTTGGTATGCAACTTCGGGCAAAAAACCTAGTGCAGACCTCTCAGTATCAGCCGCTTCCTGGCAATCGGTCACAAACTTAAATACGTCGACAGCCCTTGATAGAACTGAGAACCCAATACCCAACAGAGCCCCCCCCTCCTTAATTCAACACCTACTAATTCGTATAATATTGAGCAGGCCAACCACACAAGCACTAGTTAAAGTAGAACTTCATTTTTCTCACTAGAGGCTAAATTGACAATTCGTTTAGCGTTTGCCTAAAACCGCAACCAAAGAGAAGTCCGAGAGCGAGCTCATTGAGGCGAAATGCACGCAACTCCTTACAAAAACGGCAGCATGTTTTTCACGTGGTCGGTAAAGGCAATGATGGCAGGGCTGTCGCTCCCCTCACCACGCAAAACCTTAAGACCAAGCCGAGGCAAAATCGGCAAAGGTGCTTTGAGGATGAACAGGTCATTGGGCACTGCCTTTTGCATCATGACACTGATAGCAAGACCTGATCGTGCCACCGCGATCAAGCCGGTCAGGCTGCTACTGGCATATGCAATCTTATAAGGTATACCCGCCGCGTCCATCGCATCACAAGCGGCCCTGTGATCAAGTGCGTTGGAAGCTGGCAGGGCCAGCGGGATGGGCGATGGACCTGTGGCACTATCCCCCGCATCCATTTTGAAATCATGCAGATCAAGGGTTGGTTTGCTGCCGACCCAGGCGAGTTGTTCGGTTCGCACGAGGTCGGTCTCGGCATTCGGGTCCGCCACCGAGACCAATGCCAGATCGATCTGACGGGCACGCAGCATTTTATGCAGTTCGGGCGTCGGCGCCGACACCACCTTGATCTCGACATCCGGATAGATCGTCCCGAAGCTTTTAAGCAGTGCCGGGAAAAACGCGATCAGGTAATCCTCCGGGCAGCCAAACACCATGGATCCACGAAGCCCCTTGTCGGAGAAGGCAAAAACGGCCTCGTCATGCAGTTTTAAAATTCGTTCGGCATAACCAAGGAACCGTTCACCACTTCCGGTCAGGGTAACGCCACTGCCACTGCGGTGAAACAGCGTCTGGCCAAGGGTCTCTTCCAGACGCTGGATCTGCATGGTGACGGTCGATTGCGTGCGACCGACCTGAATGGCGGTGGCGCTTAACGTGCCGGAATGGGCCGCGCGGACGAAGGTTGTCAGGGTTTTGAGATCAAGCAATGTCTGCATGGCGTGCCCGCATTATCAATATTTCCGATACCAGAATACAAGAACTATCAATTTTACGAAAATCCCGCCAGCCGATAAGCTTTGCTCATCAAACGGCACATGCTTGCAGGGAGCTTTTCATGTCACACAACACTGATCCAAAATTCTGGGATGCTGCGAAAAAACATCTGATCCGCTATGGCGGCACGTTTGAGCCTGCCATAATCGAACGTGCAAAGGGTTCGTTTGTGTATGACGCCGACGGGCGCGCGATCCTTGATTTCACATCCGGTCAGATGAGTGCGGTTTTGGGGCATGGCCACCCAAAAATCGTCGAGACCGTGCAGCGCCAGGTCGAAACCGTCGCCCATCTGTTTAGCGGTATGCTGACCCGCCCGGTGGTGACATTGGCTGAGCGGCTGGCCGCCCTTGCGCCAGGACTTGATCGTGTGCTTTTGCTGTCGACCGGGGCTGAAAGCAACGAGGCCGCCATTCGCATGGCAAAGCTTGTGACGGGCAAGCATGAGATCGTCGCATTTTCCAAAAGCTGGCACGGCATGACGGGTGTTGCGGCATCGGCAACCTATAGTGCAGGGCGCAAGGGATATGGGCCGGCCGCCGTCGGGTCGCTAGCCATTCCGGCGCCCAATGCGTTTCGTCCGCGTTTCAAGAATGCCGACGGGTCGCTTGACTGGCAGACGGAACTTGATGACGCCTTTAACCTGATTGACGCACAGTCGACCGGCAATCTGGCGGCGTTCGTTGCCGAACCAATCCTATCGAGCGGCGGGATGTTGGAGCTTCCCAAAGGGTACCTCGTAGCCCTTAAGCAGAAGTGCCAGGAACGCGGGATGCTTTTGATTTTGGACGAAGCACAAACCGGGATTGGCCGCACAGGCACCATGTTTGCCTTTGAACGCGACGGGGTGACACCCGACATTCTTACGCTTTCAAAAACCATCGGTGCCGGCTTGCCGCTTTCGGCCGTGATGACTACGCCGGAAATCGAAGATGCCGCCCATGAAAAAGGCTTCCTGTTCTATACGACCCATGTATCCGATCCCCTACCCGCTGCGGTTGGTGTTACGGTTCTTGATGTGGTCGCGGAAGAAAACCTCGTCGCACGGGCGGGCACCATGGGTAAGAAGCTGTTTGATGGCTTGTCGGGCCTGAAGGACCAATATAGCTGCATTGGCGATGTTCGTGGTCGCGGATTAATGCTGGGCATGGAGATCGTCAAGGATGGCGGTGCATCCGACCATGAATTGGGTGCTGCGATTGCCGCCGAGGCCTTCAAACGCGGGCTTAGCATGAATATCGTCAAGCTTCCGGGCATGGGTGGCGTGTTCCGCATTGCCCCACCGTTGACGATTAGCGAAGAAGAACTTGATCAGGGTATTTCGATCATCAAAGACAGCATTGCGGCAAGCATCAAGTCCGCCTGATCAGGCTTGAAAACATTGACAGAACGGGTCGATCAAAGGTGATATCGGGCTTTGCCCCAATCATCACAAAGGTCCCCCATGATCCGCCACATCGTTCTGGTCAAATTCCAATCTGGCGTCAAACAGGATGAAATCAACAGCCTGTTTGACGCCCTTTCTGATTTAGGTACCCTCATGCCCGGCATGCGCCGGTTTGATGGCGGGATATCGGTCAGCCCGGAAAACCTTGAACAAGGTTTCCGTCACGGGTTCTGCATTGATTTTGATGACGAAGCCGCACGAGATGCCTATCTCGAACATCCCGAACACAAGAAACTCGGTGGGCAGCTGGTTGGCTTGGCCGAGGGCGGATTGGCAGGCTTGATCGTCGTTGATCTGGCAATGTAGCCAAACCTTGGGGCCAGGAAACACAAAACCCCGTGAGCGGACCGCTTACGGGGTGGGAATGGTGGGCCTAACAAAACTCGAACTTGTGACCTCTCGCATGTCAAGCGAACGCTCTAACCAACTGAGCTATAGGCCCCTATGGGTGGGAAAGATGGTGGGCCTAACAAGACTCGAACTTGTGACCTCTCGCATGTCAAGCGAACGCTCTAACCAACTGAGCTATAGGCCCGCAAATCCATCTTTCAAATGACCGCCTCTTTCGCTGTGAAAGGATTGGTCAGCGCCGTTTGCGTCGGCGAGGCGGTATTTAGCCCAAGGCAGACAAAGGTGCAACCCCAGAAATGGTTTTTTGACAAAAAATCTTCATCAATTCTGCTCCAATTACCATATGCTAGAGAAAGGATCGCGGGATAATCAACACACCGTCATCAGGGATGGACATTACGAAAGACAATGAACCAGTTGCCTTCGGAAATCACCTCAACCGGCCCAGCTACTGTTATCCTGCCACCACGGCAAACTCTGCCCGTGGTGTTTGCATCACCACATTCCGGCCGCCAATACCCCCAGGACCTGATCGAAAGCGCGCGCATTGGTTCGTTTGAACTGCGCGCATCAGAGGATGCCTTTGTCGATCAGCTGTTTACCGCCGCCCCGAAATTGGGTGCGCCATTGCTGTGCGCGACATTCCCGCGCGCCTATGTGGATGTAAACCGCGCAGCGATGGAACTTGATCCGCGCATGTTTGACGGCGAACTGCCGCGCGATGCGGAGGTCAATTCGATGCGGGCCCTTTCTGGGCTTGGATCGATCCCGCGCGTCGTTAGTGGCGGGGTTGAGATCTACAAGAGCCGCCTGCCCGTCGAAGAAGCGTTCGAGCGAATTGACACCTATTACCGGCCCTATCACAGCGCGCTTCAGAAATTGATCGACCAGACGCGCGATGAATTTGGCTACTGCATTCTTATTGATTGCCATTCCATGCCCGGTGATTCGTGCGACAGCACAAAAAACCGCGTTGATCTGGTGCTTGGCGATTGCTATGGAAGTTCGTGCCACCCGTCACTGACGCGGTTTGTGGATGACTGTGTTCGCGAAATGGGCTTTGCCCCCTCGCATAATGATCCATATGCCGGGGGTTACTGCACACGCCATTACGGTCGCCCGCAAGAACATGTGCACAGCCTTCAGATCGAGCTTTCCCGCTCGTTATATATGGACGAAGCCACGATCACCCCGCATCGCGGATTTGACGTCCTGCGTGACCAGATGACCAATCTGATCGCGCGCTTCCATGATCTCGACGGGAACCCGTTTTAATGACCGATACCGATACCAGTGAAGTCCTCCACGATCTGGTGATCCGTGATGCCGAACCAGAAGACTTCGAACGCATCACCGAAATCTATGGCCATCACGTCCTTCATGGCTTGGCCTCGTTCGAAGAACGCGCCCCGGAAATCGCCGAGCTGACGTCGCGCTGGCAGCATGTCCGTGAACGCGGTCTGCCCTATCTGGTGGCTGATGTTGATGGCCGTGTCGAGGGCTTTGCCTATGCCGGTGCATATCGTACGCGCCCGGCCTATCGCTTCACGGTCGAAGACACGATTTACATCGCCCCGGATGTTGTCGGCAAAGGTGCCGGTCGAGCCCTCTTGTCGGAACTGATCAAACGCTGCACAGCATTGGGATACCGTCAGATGGTTGCCGTTATTGGTGATAGTGCCAATGTCGCCTCCATCGGCCTGCATGCGCGCCTAGGCTTCCGGGTTGCTGGCACCCTTCAGTCGGCGGGCTTTAAGCTTGGCCGCTGGGTCGATAGCGTGATCATGCAGCGCGGGCTTGGTGATGGTGACAGCAATGAACCGCAAGGCAATCCGACACGCGAGAAATAGCTGACTGTCCAATAGTCATCTCAAATATCAAAGGCGCGGTCACAAGACTGCGCCTTTTGTATTTACAAAGCATCTGTTTCGCGGCAAATCCCCGGAACTCAGCGACTTACTTGGACAATCGCATACCGCCCTTATGGATAGCACAACACATATCCCTATCGGCGATTGATTTGCACCGCACCATTTCCCCAAAACCATAAACATCCATTATGATCAGGCGCGGAGCATATGCTCAAATCGCGTTAAATGGCTGAATTTAGGCAAAAAGAAGGCCGCCTGTGACAGCGGCCCAAGTCTAGGGAGGAAACGTCCAAGAAACGAGCGACAAGTCGCTCGCCGGAATGCACTGCGTCCTACCGCAGCGCACAAATGGAGATTACCCATTTGATGGGGGGGATGCAATAGCTTTTTGACTATTTTTTCGCCAAAAAATTTACTGCATCTTTTTTCATCACAATTTCATGACAATGACGCTGAATCGCCCTCATTTTTCTCAGATCTAGGCTATTTTTTGATCATCGAAGAAAAACGAATTTTCAGGACCGAACGAAAACTCGCCGCGAATCCGAGCGAATCAATCGCACCCCATGCGTGCTAAACGTGCCTGAGTCGCCGCTCAGATGCGATGTCGCAAAGTTATGCACGTCAGGAAGGATAAAATTCAGAGGATTGAAGCGCGCCAAGCAGACATCACCTACGTCGCCTGGCGGCAAAAGAATTAGTTTACGCTTTGATCTGCAGATTGGACCTTGGATGCCGCACAAGGTGCAACCGATTTACGCGCAGGATGACGACGCCCAGAAAGACCGGCCGCGACCATGTCCTCGTGGTCACGACGCTTCTTGGCCTCATACATGCGCCGGTCCGCCAGATCGATCAGGTTATGTGGCAAGGCTATGGCATCGGCAATGCGCTCAGACAGGCCCACACTGGCCTTTTGCACCTGACCATTTTCAAGCGCTGCCAATCCGGGCGCCATCACACGATCAAGCACCTCGGCAGCCTTGACCATATCAAGCTCGGGCAGCAGGACAAGGAACTCCTCCCCGCCCCAGCGCACCACCAGATCTGACCGACGGAATCGATTGATCAGACTTTCACCAACTTCGGTCAGGATGCGGTCACCGTAATCATGCCCGTAACGGTCATTGATCTGCTTGAAATCATCCAAATCAATGAAGGCCACCGTAAAAGGCGCCTTCTTGCGCATGGCGCCATCGAAGCTGACCTTGATCATCTCCATGCCAAAAGCCCGCGTGTAGCAGCCTGTCAGTGGATCGATGGCGATCTCGTGGGCCGCCGTCACAGTACGATAGAGCTGCACCAGGGCCGAGAAGATTGCAAGCGGCACAAGGACAGCCAAAATCATTTCAAGCGGGATCAGTCCGGTCTCAAGCCCGCCCTGAAGGCCAATGACCATAAGCCCGACAATCGGAAGCGCAAGCACACCTGCCTCGGCCAAGGTTACCGGCATGATCGCAATCATGACGACCAGGCCTAGCACCAGGAAGCTGTGCGATGAATGCATTCGATCTGTCGCCAGCGGATCATTACCGCCAAACACGCACAAAAGCGCACTGGCAACAATCAACATCAACATCGGCAAATAAGGGAATCGCCGACGCCAGCGGCTACTTACCGCGCGATTGGCGATCACGGCCGCTGCCACGCCTGCAACAAGCAAGCGCATCATAAAGGTCTGGGACGACCACATTTCGACATGGAAAGAACCATCCCAGAATGGGACAGCAAACATCAGAACAAGAACGAAAAGACCGGCGAAGCGTGCGGAAAGCTGGATCGACTCCTTGCGCCTCAGATGCAGAAGTTCTGCATGTCTGGGCGTATAGAAGAAGTCGCGATAGCAGCACCGCAATACACCCGCAGTGCGCTTACTATCTCTGAGGGGACCAGACAGCACGCAGATCAGCTCCAACATCAATCTTTTCAGGAGCCTACTTGCCCCAGCGTTATGGAGCATCATGGTTCCCTTATTTAACCAAAGATACAACTATCCATTAGAGGTGGAAACAGCCGGAAATCCACCACAACAGCCACGCCGCGCCCCCAAAACCAATGCAACCAATTGAAATATATGCGAAAAATTAACCATTTTTCACAATTGGGCAAAACTTAAAAATTTGAACTTTTTTCAAAGCGCAATCACGACCTGACCAATTCTGGGTTAAAGCCCACAAATGCAAAACGGCGCGCCGGGGTTCGGCGCGCCGTTTCATCATTTCTGCAATCTGATCAGACCCAAAGGTTTGTCAGAGAACTCAAAGCTACGATCAGCCCCACAATTCGCGATCAGGCAATCCCATCACACCATTAGTGAAGCGAAGCGCATGATCGCGGTCCTTGGCCATCCAGATCGGACCATCCAAATCGACAATCCGCGACATAGCACCCGTGATCATCGCAGGCGCCATCGCAAGCGAGGTACCCACCATGCAGCCGGTCATGATCTGCATTCCGGCCTTGGACGCGGCTTCGGCCAGCTCCAAGGCACCGGTGAGGCCACCGGTCTTATCAAGCTTGATATTGATCATGTCATACAGATTGGCCAGACGTGGAATGTCGGCGACCGTATGAATTGATTCGTCCGCACACAGAAGAACCGGGCAATCGATATCGATCAAACCATCATCCTGACCGGCAGGAAGCGGCTGTTCGATCATCTCGACACCAAGCCCGTCAAGTTCGGCACCAATATCGTCAAGCAGATCAAGCGACCAGGCCTCATTGGCATCGACAATGATGCGTGCCCTAGGCGAACCTTCACGCACCGCACGAACCGACTCCAGAACGTTTTCGCCATTCAGCTTAACCTTCAGAAGCGGCGCATGCGCGATCTTGGCTGCTGCAATCCGCATATTGTCTGGCGTATCAATGCTGAGCGTCTCGGCCGTCACAAGGCCTTCTGGTGCCTTATGACCGATCATTTCCCAGACACGACGACCAGAACGCTTGGCCTCCAGATCCCAGTAGGCACAGTCGACAGCATTACGCGCCGCACCTGCCTTCATGGCATCCTGAAGCTCCTTGCGGGTCATGCCGCGTGCAAGGGCATCGGACTGCGCATTGATATCGGCAATAACACCATCAACGGTCTCGCCGTACCGGGCGTAGGGAACGCATTCCCCGTACCCGGTATGCTCGCCATCCGTCAGGGTCACCTTGACCACATGTGCCTCGGTCCGTGCCCCGCGCGAGATTTTAAAAACCTGCGCCAGAGGAAAGACTTCGGAAATCACACTTAGCTTTGGCAACTCAGATCTCCTGGAGTTTGTCGACGATCGACACAACGCCGGTACGAACCGGGTCAACTGCCGGCAGACCGAATTCTTCTTCGATCTCGGCCAGAAGTTTGGTCGCGGCCGCGTCATCAAGCGCTTTGGTGTTGATCGCAAAACCGACAACCTTGCAATCCGGGTTGGTCAGCTTGGCATGCATCAGGTTCACTTCCATGCAGGTCTTGAGATCCGGAAGTTTGTAGCCCGGAAGACCACGCATATGCGCACGGGTCGGCTCATGACAAATCACAAGCGCATCCGCCTGCGAGCCGTGGATCAGCCCCATCGTCACACCAGAGAAGGATGCATGGAACAGGCTGCCCTGACCTTCGATCACGTCCCAATGATCTGCATCATTGGCCGGAGCAATGGTTTCAACGGCACCGGAAATAAAGTCGGAAATCACCGCATCGACCGAGATACCCTCGCCCGCGATGAAAATGCCGGTCTGGCCGGTGGCACGGAAGTCAGACTTCATGCCGCGCTTTTTCATTTCCGCGTCAATCGCAAGGGTGGTGTACATCTTGCCGACCGAGCAATCGGTGCCAACAGCAAGAACACGCTTACCGGAACGCTTTTCACCGTTACCAACCGGGACTTTGCCGTCAAAATGACGAACGTCAAACAGGCTGACACCTTTGGCAGCAGCAGCTTCGACCAGTTCAGGGATCGTTGAAAGACGGGTGTGAAGGCCGTTGGCGATGTCCATGCCCGCATCAATTGCAGCAAGAAGCGTTTCCATCCAAGCCGGGCCAATGATGCCGCCACGGTTGGCAACACCAAGAACCAGTGTCTTGACACCAGCTGCCTTTGCTTCGGCAATCGACATTTCGGTCAAACCGAGATCCGCTTGACAACCCGGCAGGCTCAGCTGTCCAACGCACCATTCCGGGCGCCATTGTTTGATGCCAATTGCGGTTTTTGCGGCCAGTTCGTCCGGCGCGTCACCAAGAAACATAAGATAGGGATGTGCGATTTTCATATTACCTCCTTGACCAGCGTCCAAACGCTGCCCTTATAATCTGGAGCGACTATAGCGCAATATGGTGGACCCGTTCCAGATATATGAATTGATATCTTCGACGATATCACCAATATTTCGACTATAATTCGAAAAACAAGATCAATAATAAAATTAAATACAAAACTCTTTGAAGACCAACATCCTTTCTTGTGAAATTTGTCGGGAATGGCCCGAAAAACGCAAGAAAATGCAATTTTGAAGGACTGGCGTGAAAGCGCCCGACTACACATGAGCACCGATCTCAAGAAGTGGCTATCTGAGCGAAAAATCGAAGAAGTCGAATGCATTGTACCGGACATGTCAGGGGTGGCCCGGGGCAAGGTTCTGCCAACGCAGAAATTCCTGAAGGGATTGGAGGCCCAAAGCCTTGCTATCCCGGAGGCCATTTTCTGCCTGACTGTGACTGGCGGATACCCCGAAGAAACCGATGCATTCCTTGATCCGGCGGAAAAAGACGTTGCCATGGTTCCCGATCCGGAAACCGTGCGCGTTGTTCCCTGGTACGAGGAGCCGACAGCACAGATCATCTGCGACTGCTATCACTTCTCTGGCGAGGAAGTTTCCACCTCGCCGCGCGGAGTCCTCAAGCGCGTTCTCAAGGCTTTTGAAGACCGCGGCATGAAGCCCGTGATTGCGCCGGAACTTGAATTCTATCTGGTTGCCAAGAACACCGACCCGGATAACCCGCTGGAGCCGCCAATTGGCCGTTCCGGACGTCCGGAACGCGCATCCAACGCGTTTGGGATCGACGCAATCAACGAATTCGACCCGTTGATCGAAGACCTTTATGACTATTGCGAGGCCATGGATATCGACGCCGATACCATGAGCCACGAGTCTGGCCCCGCCCAGCTTGAAATGAACTTCAACCATGGTGACCCGCTTGAACTGGCCGATCAGGCCTTCCTGTTCAAGCGCACGCTGCGCGAAACAGCACTCAAGCACGGAGTCTATGGGACATTCATGGCAAAGCCGATGGGCAACCTGCCCGGAAGTTCCATGCATATTCACCAGAGTCTTCTGAACATCGACACCGGCAAGAACCTGTTTGCCGATGACGACGGCGAAAACTCCAAGCTGTTCCTGAACTATATTGGTGGCCTGCAGCGTTACCTTCCGGCAGCCATGCCGCTCCTGGCACCGAACATGAACAGCTATCGCCGACTGCAACCGTGGTCCGATGCACCGATCAACATGCATTGGTCCCTTGATAACCGCACGGTTGGCCTGCGCCAGCCAAACGGCCCGCCCGCAGCACGTCGTATCGAAAACCGTCTGCCGGGTGCCGATGCAAACCCGTATCTGGCGGTTGCGGCGTCACTTGCTTGTGGTCTTTTGGGTATCTTAGAGGAAGTCGAACCGACGGCACCGATCGAAGGATCGGGTTATGACCGGGCGCATTCCCTGCCCCGCCATATCCACGAGGCACTGGCCAAATTCCAGCGTTGCAAACCGCTTAAAGAACTTCTCGGCGAAGAGTTCGCAGCAGCGGTTATCGCTGTGAAGGAAGCGGAATGGGATGCATACCAGACCGTGATCAGCGCGTGGGAACGTGAGCATCTTCTGCTCAACGTCTAAATACCTATGATCGAATTTTGCGCCGGGAGACGTAACCCGGCGCAAGATTCTTGCATCACTGATGCCTAATTTTTCACTTGATGCGAAAAATGCACAAATTTCCATCTTGTGTTTGACAATATCCTGATGCATTCGAAGGATATTAGGGACTGTGGGCAAACTAAAAAACACGGCCCCGAACTTTTCAAACGCTGCCACATGGGAGGCTCAGCGAAATGAAATCTCTTCTTAAATCTTCAAGCCTTGTTGTGCTTGCAACCTTCGGCCTTGCCGGTGCGGCGCATGCAGAAGGTGTCCTGAACATCTACAACTGGTCGGACTATATTGGCGAAGAAACCATCGCCAACTTCGAAAAAGAGACCGGCATCAAGGTCAACTACGACGTCTATGACAGCAACCAGGTTGTCGAAGCAAAGCTTCTGGCTGGCAATTCAGGTTATGACATCGTTGTTCCGACCCTGGCCGATGCCGAACGTCTGATCCGCGCGAAAATCTTCCAGCCGATCGACAAGTCGAAACTGTCGAACTACGGCAATCTTGATCCGGTCATCCTGCAGCAGCAGGCAAAGTACGACCCGGACAACACCTATGCTGTTCCGTATTTCTGGGGTACGAACGGCTTTGGCTACAACGTCGCGAAGGTCCAGGAAGTTCTGGGCGATGACGCGCCGGTCGATAGCTGGGCGATGATCTTTGATCCGAAATATGCGGAACCGCTGTCGAAATGCGGCCTTTCCCTGCTGGACGATCCGGGCGAAATCGTACCGCTCGTGAACTTCTATCTCGGCAATGTGCCGGATGGCGCACCGACCAGCGAGTCGATTGAAAGTGCCTTTGCCGAGCTCGATAAAATTCGTCCGCACGTGACCTATTTCCACAGCTCGCAATACATCAACGACCTGGCAAACGGTAACACCTGTATTTCTGTTGGTTGGTCGGGCGATGTCGGCATGGCAGCGCTTCGTGCTGAAGAAGCTGGCAACGGCAACGAGATCAAGTATGTCATTCCGAAGGAAGGCACCCTGATCTGGTTCGATGCCATGATGATCCCGGAAGATGCTCCGAACCCGGAACTGGCACACAAGTTCATCGATTACGTTCTGCGTGCTGATGTAGAAGCAGACATCGCAAACTATGTTGCCTATGCAACTCCGAACCTTGCAGCCATGGAAATGGTTGACGAAGCACTCCTGAACGATCCGGGCATCTACCCGCCGCAGGAAGTTAAAGAACGTCTTCGTTCCAAGGTCAACCGGATTCACGCCTTCTGCGTACCCGTACCCGTATGTGGACGAAACTCAAAACCGGTCAGTAAGAAATCATCCCAATTGATCTCGTGATCATCGGGTTTTCAGACCAGCAAGGGCGCGATTACGATCGCGCCCTTTTGCGTTACTGGCACACACCAGCAGAACAAAGACGCCATGGCTTGTGACTCGCAATAAGACCTGTAATCAACATCACATGCCTTGGCGAAAACCCGACCCGCACCGTTATCGAATAATGCACATTTTCTGAACACCCAAAGGTCATTTTCTGCCGTTTTCGGTGGCAAAAACTAATTGTTGTTCAAAATATCGCACACCCCTCTTTACAGATTGTAGAATTGCTTCATCCTGTTAATCAGAACGAACCGACCTATCAGCACAGGCGCAACAAACAACGATTGCGCAGCAGGTCATCAGGGACTGTCGTCTGATCTATTTCGGTTCATCGTGACATTGACAAAGGGGAGAATGCTGGTGCCAGAGGCGGTTTTGGATCGCGCGCATGAGGACGTGCACAAGACGCAACCTTGGAACAATCCAGACGCGGTTCCCTATATCCGCTTCGAGAATGTGACCAAGAAATTCGGCGACTTCTATGCCGTTGATGATGTTTCCCTTGATATTTATCGCCACGAACTTTTTGCCCTTCTGGGTGGTTCGGGCTGCGGGAAAACAACATTGCTGCGCATGCTCGCCGGGTTCGAAGAACCCACATCCGGTAAAATCTATATCGACGGGATCGATATGGCAGGTGTTCCGGCCTATGAGCGCCCAACCAACATGATGTTCCAGTCCTATGCCCTCTTCCCGCATATGAGTGTTGAGCAAAACGTTGCTTTCGGTCTTGTTCAAGACGGCGTTTCCCGACGAGAAATCAAGGAACTGGTCGCCGAGATGCTGGGCCTGGTTCAAATGAGCAAGTTTGCCAAACGCAAACCTCATCAGCTTTCCGGTGGTCAGCGTCAGCGTGTTGCCCTTGCCCGCTCCCTGATCAAACGCCCGAAGGTGTTGTTGCTTGATGAGCCGCTGGGCGCACTTGATAAAAAGCTTCGTGAACAAACCCAGTTCGAGCTGGTCAATATTCAGGAAAAGGTCGGCACCACCTTTGTCATGGTAACCCATGACCAGGAAGAAGCCATGACCATGGCATCGCGCATTGCGGTGATGAATGAAGGTGTCATCAATCAGACCGGCACACCGTTCGAACTTTATGAATATCCCAACAGCCGCTATACCGCGAACTTCCTTGGCCAGGTCAATCTGATCGAAGGTGTTCTGGTCGATGACGACGAAAAATACGCAGTCATCAAATCCGATGAAGCCGATTGCGATATTTACATCGATCACGCTGTTCAGGGCCATCGCGGCATGACTTTCTGGGCCGCCATCCGTCCGGAACGCCTGCGCATTACCAAAGAAGCCCCCGAAGACAGCAAATATAACTGCGTATCGGGCAAGGTTGAGGAGATCGGATATCTTGGTGGTATCTCGACCTATCACGTGCGCCTTGCCAGCGGTAAACGCATCAAGGTGACAGAGCCGAACTCAACCCGACAGATCGAACCACGCTACACGTGGGAAGACAGTGTTTGGGTATCGTGGGAGGCCGGGGCTGCTTCGGTTCTGAACAAATGAGCAGTGACAAGTTAAGCCTAAAGCAAAAATTTGATCGCTGGATGATCAAACATGGCCGTGTTCTGGTCATTGGCATCCCGTATTTCTGGCTCTTTTTGTTTTTCCTCGTGCCATTCCTGATCGTTCTCAAGATCAGTTTTTCCATGGCCGAGTATGCTCAACCACCCTATACCTCGTTGTTTGAGTGGATTGATGAAGGCATTACGATAACTCTGAACTTCGGGAACTATTTGTTCCTGTTATCTGACAGCCTTTATGCCACCGCCTATTTGAATTCGATCCGGATCGCGGCGATTTCGACCGTCATCACCCTTCTGATCGGCTACCCGATGGCCTACGGCATTGCCCGTGCTCGTGGCTCGATCAGAAGCGTTTTGTTGATGTTGGTGATCCTGCCGTTCTGGACCAGCTTCCTGATCCGCGTTTATGCCTGGATCGGCATTCTCGACCGTGAAGGACTGATCAATGCCTTCCTGCTTTGGACCGGGATCATTTCCGAACCGCTGATCATGCGCCAGACCGAATTCGCGGTATATGTCGGCATTGTTTACACCTACCTGCCCTTCATGATCCTGCCGCTTTATTCGACACTTGAGAAGATGGATGTCAGCCTGATTGAAGCGGCCCTCGACCTTGGTTGCAAACCATGGCAAGCCTTCGTCAAGGTGACCCTTCCGCTGTCTCTTCCGGGGATTTTGGCGGGCTCGCTTCTGGTCTTTATTCCGGCTGTTGGTGAATTCGTCATTCCGGAACTTCTGGGTGGTCCGAACACATTGATGATTGGCCGGACATTGTGGAACGAATTCTTTGCCAACCGTGACTGGCCAATTGCATCAAGTGTTGCGATTGCCATGTTGCTGTTCCTTGTTGTTCCAATCATGTGGTTCCAGCACATCCAGTCCAAGCAGGAGGAAGGCAACCAATGAGCAACAAACGTTCAACCTTCCTGATTTCTGCCCTCGTATTTGGCTTTGCGTTCCTGTATGTGCCGATCCTGCTTGTCATGATCTACTCGTTTAACGAGGGCAAGCTGGTCACCGTTTGGGCCGGTTTTTCGACCAAATGGTATGTGTCGTTGTTTTCCAATGACGGCATGATTGATGCAGCATGGAACAGCCTGCGCATTGGCGTGATGTCGGCGACGCTGGCACTTGCATTGGGCACCCCTGCCGGACTTGTGATGTCTCGCTTTGGCCGGTTCAAGGGACGCACCCTGTTTTCGGGCATGATCGCAGCACCGCTTGTGATGCCAGAAGTCATCACCGGTCTGTCCTTGCTGCTCTTGTTTGTAACCCTTGAACAAATGGTTGGCTGGCCTGCAGGCCGTGGCATTTCGACCATCACCATTGCCCACACGACCTTCTGTGCGGCCTATGTTGCGGTTGTCGTGCAGTCACGTCTATCAGGCATGGATATCTCGGTCGAAGAAGCGGCTATGGATCTGGGTGCAAAACCGGCAAAGATCTTCTTTGTCATCACGCTTCCAATGATCCTTCCGGCCCTTCTGGCCGGCTGGCTTCTGTCCTTCACGCTGTCACTCGATGACCTTGTGATTGCAAGCTTTGTCGCAGGTCCTGGCTCAACGACCCTTCCGATGAAGGTCTTCTCATCTGTAAGACTTGGTGTCTCGCCAGAGATCAATGCGCTTGCCACCCTGATCATTTTGGCAGTGTCACTTATGATCGTGATCGCCAGCATCTTGATCCTGCGTTCGGAACGGATGCGCAACCGCGCATCCGCCGAGGCGGAAACACAACACTGATCAGCGCGAGCAACTGATACCAATAAAAAAACAGCGCCGGACATATCATCCGGCGCTGTTTTTATTTCGAAAAACTCAATCGATTGATCAGCTTTCGCCGCACTCGCCCGCTGCAACACGGCGCATCATTTCACGGCATTTCATGCCGGGTGCCGATACCTGCCAATAATGTACAACGGCCTCTTCGGCAGCGTCTTCGAAATCAATAATCAGATTGTTGAGCGCGTTCTGTTCCATCAGCTTTTTGACGCGATCAGGTAGCTGCGACATCTGCCACAGGCCAATCACAAGCGCATAGGATGACCGCATAAGCTTACTGGCATCATCAGGCGTGATTTCATAAAGCTCGGCCAAGGCATCGGCAGTACGTTTGACCATGGATGCCAGAAAACGGCGCTGGCCGACGACCATTTCGTCATCAGACCCGGATTCCAACACGCCTTGTGCTAGCGATGCGAGATACAGAAACTTCTCATTTTTCACCAGATACTGAACGAACTCACGCGCCACACGGGTTGAATCCCGCTCTTCTGGACGACGCAGTGCTTCCTGATCGATGATATCGAGATTATTCTCAAACCAGCCCTTCTGAAAGTGGCGCAGCACTTCGAGAAACAGTGCCTCTTTGCTTGAGAAATAAAGATAAAGCGTGCCTTTGGCGAGATTGGCTTTACGCGCGACCTCGGCAGCCGACGGCAACGTTCCATCGCCTTCCAAATACAGTTCACGTGCAGCATCAAGGATATCAGCACGTCGCTTTAATTTTTGCTCGTGGCTACGCGCACGAACAAGGTTCTCTTGTTCCATAAATTAACTTTCCCCCAGCGTTTTTCCCCACGCATATTATTGCATGTTAATTCACCTAAAAGTCAAATCGCTGCGGCAATTTAAATAGACAAAATTTATGACACCTTGAAAAAACAGACATTTTCCCTGTCAAACCCACATTGCAATAGATGAATAACGGTCACATACGCTCAACCGAAAAAAGCCATTCCGAACAAATTGCGCGAATCTGTACAGTTTCGACGCCGATTCGCGCTTCGCCGAAACCACGGCAAAGCCAATGGCCATCCCGTCGCGCAGGATCAAACAGGCAATTCCGTCGTGCGTTTGACTTCGCGCAGCGTAATGACCGTCTGCACACGCTCAACACCGGGCAGTTGGGTCAGAACTTCGCTGTGGATGCGCTCATAGTCAGCAGTGTCGCTATAGACGACATGCACCAGATAATCGCTTTGCCCGGCAAGCAGATAACATTCGACAACTTCGGGAACTTTTTGAATTTCCTTCTCGAACGTCTCCAAAGCTTCGCGGGTCTGGCGGGTAATCGCGATATTAACAAACGCATTGCCAGGCTTGCCAATACGAGCCGGGTTCAGAAGCATGGTATAATGGTCAATAAAACCGGCTTCTTCGAGCAAGCGCACGCGACGCAAACACGCCGATGCTGAAAGGTTCACCTTTTCGGCAAGCTCAGCGTTGCTGATGCGGCCATCTTTTTGCAGCAATCGCAATATCATGCGATCACGTTCGTCCATCTGCATTCGAATAATCCTCCGAGATCAAGCTATTTCTTTTGAATTATCTAGCAATGATACCATCAATCCGCCCTTGAATTGAAGATTAATTGCCCAATTTTTAGGGTATCATGCACAAACAATAAGAAAATGGGCACGAACTGCCCGGGAATCACCGGAAAACACCGGTAGATGTCCCGATAGCCACCACCTTCGTCGGGAGAAACGAAATGCTGATTGGTGTTCCAAAGGAAATTAAAAACCACGAATATCGTGTCGGACTGACCCCAAGCTCGGTCCGTGAACTTGTTGCCCATGGGCACAAGGTCAAAATCGAAACCATGGCCGGTGCGGGCATCGGCTGTGCGGATGAAGATTATATCGCCGCAGGTGCGGAAATCACCGATACCGCTGCCAACATCTTCGCCACCGCTGAAATGGTTGTAAAGGTCAAGGAACCGCAGAAGGTTGAATATGAACAGCTGCGCGAAGGCCAACTTCTGTTCACTTACCTCCACCTGGCCCCGGATCCCGATCAGACCGCAGGTCTGGTAAAATCGGGCGTGACCGCAATTGCCTATGAAACCGTAACGGACCGCAATGGTGGCTTGCCGCTTCTGGCACCAATGTCAGAAGTTGCTGGTCGCATGGCACCGCAGGTTGGCGCAGCCGCACTCCAGAAGGCCAATGGCGGCCGTGGCATGCTTTTGGGTGGTGTACCCGGTGTCGCCCCGGCAAGGGTTGTTGTCATTGGCGGCGGCGTTGTTGGAACCAATGCGGCGCGCATTGCTGCTGGCATGGGCGCAGACGTCACCATTCTTGATAAGAATGTCAAACGCCTGACCTATCTTGATGACGTGTTTGGCCCGCGCATCAAAACCCAGTACGCCACCATCGATGACACCGAAGCACTGGTCTACGAAGCAGACATGGTTGTTGGTGCTGTCTTGATCCCGGGTGCTGCAGCCCCGAAACTGATCCGCAAGGAACAGCTTTCCAAGATGAAGCCGGGCTCTGTCATCGTTGATGTCGCTATTGATCAGGGCGGTTGCTTTGAAACGTCAAAGGCCACCACCCATGCCGATCCGACCTATATCGTTGATGATGTTGTGCATTACTGCGTTGCCAACATGCCAGGTGCTGTTGCGCGCACATCAACCTTCGCATTGAACAACGCCACCCTGCCCTTCGCCTTGGCACTGGCCAACAAGGGCTGGCAGCAGGCCTGCAAGGATGACGAACATCTTGCAGCGGGCCTCAATGTTCACAATGGCAAGATCACCTATAAGGCCGTTGCCGACGCATTGGGTTATGACCATCTGCCACTGGCGAGTGCTCTTTCCTAAGCGCTGCACATGACTAAACAAAAAGGGCGCCGAATGGCGCCCTTTTCTTTTTTGTGTCTGATCGGGTTGATCAGAATTCAACCTGCGTCACATCACGCACAGCACCTTGGTCCGCACTGGTTGCCATGGCGGCATAGGCGCGCAGGGCAGTTGAGACTTTGCGTTTGCGCGGCTTGGCCGGACGCCAGGCTTCCGGGCCCTTGGCTTCCATCGCCTGACGGCGTGCAGCAAGGGTTGCGTCATCAACCGCGATTTTGATCGAACGGTTCGGGATGTCGATTTCGATCATGTCACCCGGCTCGACCAGTGCGATGTCGCCACCAGAAGCAGCTTCGGGCGAAACGTGACCGATCGAAAGACCAGACGTACCGCCAGAGAAGCGACCATCAGTGATCAGCGCGCAAGCCTTTCCAAGTCCCATCGATTTCAGATAGCTGGTCGGATAGAGCATTTCCTGCATACCCGGGCCACCTTTCGGGCCTTCGTAACGGATAACGACAACGTCGCCTTCCTTGACTTCACCGCCAAGAACCTTGGCAACGGCTTCGTCCTGGCTTTCGCAAATCACGGCCGGACCGGTGAATTTCAGGATGCTTGCATCCACGCCACCGGTCTTAACCACGCAGCCATTGGCCGCAAGGTTGCCAAACAGAACCGCAAGACCACCATCCTGACTGTAGGCGTGCTTGATATCACGGATGCAGCCTTCTTTTTCGTCAAGATCAAGATCGTCCCAATAACGCTCCTGGCTAAATGCCGTTTGCGACGGGACGCCACCTGGCATCGCACGGAAGAATTTGTGCACAGCTTCGTTATTGGTGCGTTTGATGTCCCACTTCTCAAGGGCATCGGCCATCGTTTTTGTATGTACGGTCGATACATCCGTGTGCAGCAGACCAGCACGGTCCAGCTCGCCCAGAATACGCATGATACCGCCCGCACGATGGACATCTTCCATGTGGAACATCGGGTGGTTCGGTGCGACTTTGGACAGATACGGAATCTTGCGCGACAGGCGATCCATGTCAGCCATGGTGAAGTCTACTTCGGCTTCCTTGGCGATGGCAAGCAAGTGCAGAACCGTATTGGTCGAACCGCCCATTGCGATATCAAGCGCCATGGCGTTCTCAAACGCCTTAAAGGTCGCGATACCGCGCGGGGTCGCACCTTCGTCTTCTTCTTCGTAATAACGACGTGCGAGCTTGACCGACGTGCGTGCCGCTTCAAGGAACAACTCCTTACGCGCAGCATGGGTCGCCAGCACCGAGCCATTGCCCGGAAGCGCTAGGCCAAGCGCCTCAGCCAGGCAGTTCATTGAGTTGGCAGTGAACATGCCAGAGCATGAACCACAAGTCGGGCATGCGGAACGTTCAACGGTTTTGACCTGCTCGTCCGAGATGTTCGGATCAGCCGCCTGAACCATCGCATCAACCAGATCAAGGTGATGCTCTTTGCCATCCAGAATGACTTTACCGGCTTCCATCGGGCCACCGGACACAAAGACCGCCGGAATGTTCAGGCGCATTGCCGCCATCAACATACCCGGGGTAATCTTGTCGCAGTTGGAAATGCACACCATCGCATCGGCGCAATGGGCATTGACCATATATTCAACGGAATCGGCAATGATTTCGCGCGATGGCAAGCTATAGAGCATGCCGTCATGGCCCATCGCAATGCCGTCATCGACTGCGATGGTGTTAAATTCCTTGGCGACACCGCCAGCGGCCTCAATCTCGCGTGCGACCATCTGACCGAGGTCTTTAAGATGCACGTGACCGGGCACAAATTGGGTGAAGCTGTTAACGACCGCGATGATCGGCTTGTCGAAGTCTTCATCTGTCATACCAGTGGCGCGCCAAAGGCCGCGCGCACCGGCCATGTTACGGCCATGGGTTGTTGTACGAGACCGATATTCCGGCATGGAAGGAACCTCTCTTCTTCGCGGGGTAGTGTTTCTTTAATATAGTGGCGTTCTAGCACAGTATTCGCGCCGGTTGACAGTTTTTTGCCTGAAAATTTCACCACATTCCATCATACGGTACGATTGCTACCCGATGGTTGTTCAACGTGCTGTTTGATGAAGTAGTGTTAGCGCTAACACCACGCACCCGAAAAAAGTGATCAACTTCACAGATTTCAGTGAGTCCCGTGCGGGAACCTACCCCAAATACCAAAAATACTATTCCCTTGGATAGGCGACCTTAGCCCGTACTGCTCATATCTTAATAGGTGATTATCGCCGCCAGGCGATTCTCCCACTCCCATTCTCGCCCCGGACCCTTCCAGGTTCGGGGTTTTTTTTATCCCAATTCCGGGATGTTGCAGATCAAAGCGCAACTGCATGCTTTAAAGGTCACGCCGAACCCTTTAATGTCAGGGGGCATTTACCGGTTAGCGGCCAAAAGACTTTACGGCGGAGAAACGCACATCCATGTCCGACGAACTCAAGACACTGTTGCGACGCGGACTGAGTGCGCATGAGGGCAACCGCCCTGAAGAGGCCGAGAAGATATACCGTCAGGCGCTTGATATCGCGCCGGGTAATGCCGAGGCAGAACATCTTCTGGCAACACTTCTGACCGGGCTTGGCCGCCATGGTGAGGCCATTGATCTTTTTGAAAGCTGCTTGGCAAGCTTTGGCGCCAACCCTGCTGCGCGCTGCAACTATGCCATCGCACTTGAAAGCTCGGGCCAGATCGACAAGGCGATTGATCAGTTCAAACAAGCGATCAGCTATCATGGCGATTTCCCCACCGCCCTTTATCATCTTGCCCGCCTTGAAATGCCGCGCGGGCATTTGGGTCAGGCCGTTGATCTTTTGGGACGATTGCTGGGCCTTAAACCCGACCACTATGAAGGCCTTCTTTTGTTTGGCAATGCGCTTCATGCACTGGGCCAAGAAGAAGCCGCCCTTAAGTCACTTGAGCACGCAGCAGAAGCCGCAGGCATTTCCCCGGAACTGATTTGCCGCGTCGGAACTGCATTGCTGCGCTTGGGCTATCCCAAACCTGCACAGGGACTTTATCAGCGCGCGCTTAGTATCGATGCCAAGTTCGTTCCGGGCCTGCGGGGTCTTGGTCAATCATTGGCTCATCAGGGGGCCTATGCCAAAGCCATCGCCCTTTTGAAAACCGCACGGCAGTTCACCAAGGATACCGACGATATCGATCTGGTGATGGCCGACATCACACTTAAATGCGGTGATGTTACCCAAACCATCGAAATTCTTGAAGCCGTTCTAAAAGCCAATCCGGGTAATGCGACCGCAGATGCATTGTTGCTCAGGACTACGGCCAAGCTTGTCGCGACAGATGCAGCAAGCCATGCCAAGGCTGCCAAAACCTGGGCCAAGGAACATATGCCGATCGCGGCAAAGCCCGCCTTTGTCAATATCCGGCAATCTGACAAACGATTGCGCATCGGCTGGATATCACCGTTCTTTTGCGAACATCCGTCCTTTGGGTTGCTGTCACAATTGGCACGGCATCTGAACCGTCACGAGGTTGAACTGTTTTTATATTCAGCCACCCCGCGACCGGATGATGTGACGCGTTCTTGGCAAGTCATGGCAGATGGTTGGCGCGAAGTATTTGGTCAGGACCCGATGCAAATTGCGGATCGCATCCGCAAGGACAAGGTCGATATCTTGATTGATCTGTGCGGGGTGCACCCCACCCAACAAATCGAAGTCTTTGCCCTTCATGCAGCGCCCGTTCAGGCAAGCTTTTCTGCCACCACCACAGGCATCAGCCAGATCGATTATCTGATCGGGCATAAGGATGTGTTTGGCGGAAAGCTCTCGAGCAACAAGATGCTGTCAGAACAACCGCAAAAACTGGCCATTGGTCCCTATGTTCCGGAACTGCCCGATGGCGGCATGCCCGTCAGCACTCTACCCGCCGCATTTGGCGAAGACATCATTCGGTTTGGCTGCATTGATAAGCTCGCCAATATCAGTGACGAGACGCTTAACTGCTTTGCCAGAATATTGAATAAAGTCGCAAACAGCCGGATCGTCATTCAGGATGATGTTCTGGAAGATTCCTACGCCGCCAAAACGTTTCTGGATCGCACCCGGCAAGCCGGGATTAAGCGCGATCGCCTTGATCTGGCGGGCAAGGTCAAACCCGAAGACCGCACAGCACTATTTGCGCAAATTGATATCGGCCTTGCACCGTTTCCGGCCATCAGCCTTGAGAATTACTACGAGATGCTTTGGCACGGCATTCCATTCATATCGCTAGCGTACGACATGCCAAGCTCCCGACAGGGTTTGGCACTGCTTGATGATATCGGACTTGAGGCACTCTGTGCTGAAACCGAAAAGGGTTATGTCGATAAATGCATCATGCTGAGTTCGGATCTTAAGGCACTGGCCAGCATCCGCGAAAACATGCGCGACCGCATCATCAGCAGCAAGGCCTTTCATGGCCCGGCCGTCGCGCGCGAGTTCGAAGAAGCCTGTCGCGAGATGTGGCAGAACTGGTGCCTGTCAAAGGCGTAACCAACCCAAATCACCATCTAGATTGGATCAGTTCGCGATCATCGATCCCAAAATATGATCGACGGCGGCAGCAAGATCATCGGCAATGAAATCGGCTTCTTGCGCGTCCGGTAGTTGAGTTTCCTTTGCGCCGTGCCCGGTACGGACCATGATCGCCCGCGTTCCAGCGGCATGCCCGGCACGGATATCATTTATGCGGTCGCCGACCAGAACACTCTCGGACAACGTGATCGCAAATTCATCGGCCGCGGCCAACAACATACCTGCCTCAGGCTTACGGCATGTGCTGTCGCGGCGATAGGCACCCTCCCCATCCGGATGATACGGCGAATAATAGATCCCCTGAACCGATGCCTTTTCGCGCGCCAACAAACCAGCCATTGCCTGATGAATTTCAAACAGTCCGTCTTCGGTAAGGTATCCGCGCGCGACCGCTGACTGATTGGTTACGACGATCACCGGGATGCCCGCCTCGTTAAGGCGGCGAATGGCGCTTGCCGTACCCGCAATCAATTTCAGCTCGTCGACATGCGACAGATAATGGACTTCTTCATTGATCACACCATCACGATCAAGGAACACAGCCGGTCTCGGCGAACGGCGATCGCGAAATCTTGGTGCTGGATCAATAAGATGTCGTTTGACGGTATCGGTGGGCTGCGCAGTCATGGACGGCCTTTATGCGGTATCAGATTGTGCCAACAATGTTGCATATCCATGCAATATGACAAGGCGATTGGAAAAACAAACCTGCATTCCGCAGCGCGAAAAACAAATTGGTATTACCATTATTCACTTGCAGGGGGGATAGCTAACGTGACAATTTCGTCCCCAAGGGAATAATCAAGGAACAAATATCCAATGTTTGCCGATATTTTTGCAATTCTGGCGCCGGTCTTTGTCACCACTGGACTGGGCTATTTCTGGGCCCGTGCCGGCAAACATTTTGATACCAACCTTGTCACATCCATCGTTACCTATTTTGCAACACCGTGCCTGACCTTTGCCGCACTTGCGACGGTTGAGCTCGGTGGTGATACGCTGATTTTGATGGGCACCGCGGCCCTTGCTGCCAACGTCATCTTTGCCCTGATCGGTTGGCCGGTGCTTAAGGTGTTTAACCTGTCACCGCGCACTTATCTGCAATCTCTGACTTGGCCGAATGTCGGCAATGTGGGCCTGCCTCTTTGTATGCTGGCATATGGCCAGGAAGGCTTGGCACTTTCTGTGGCGTTCTTTGCAGCTTACGTCGTCTTGCAGCTGACCATTGGTGTTGCCTTTGTATCTGGCAGCTTCTCTTTGAAGTCACTTGCCAAGATGCCGATCATTCCCGCAACCCTGATTGCCACCGCATTCCTAGCCACCGATACCGAAGTACCAGCATGGCTTTACAACACCACCAACCTGATCGGCCAGCTGACCATTCCGCTGATGCTGTTCACGCTTGGTGTGTCACTGGCCAAACTGCGCCCGGTTAGCCTTGCACGTAGTACTGCCCTTAGCATTCTTCGTCTTGGCATGGGCTTTGGCGTTGGCTTGGGCCTGTCGGAAGTGATGGGGCTTGAGGGCATGGAACGCGGTGTTGTGATCTTGCAATGTTCGATGCCGGTTGCTGTGTTCTGCTATTTGTTTGCGCAGCTTTACAACCGCGAACCAGAAGAAGTAGCAGGCGTTGTTATCAGCTCAAGCTTCCTTGCGGCCATCGCCCTGCCAGCACTTCTTTGGTACGTGCTTTAACGCTGCCGTGTGGGCCAGCTTATTTGACGATCAGTCGATAGTTGCCTTCCGGATCATCGTCATTGACCGGATAGAAGCCCACCGCACATTCAAAGCTTCCTTTTTCAAGGTTGGGATCGCCGCGTTCTGCCGCCATCGCCAAAACATGCTCGCGGCATGCGGTCAAATCGGCAAAGATCGCATCGGAAATTTCGATCTTGTTGGGTTTGGTGATGTCAGGCGTATAGACCGCTGTCACCTTTTCCCACGGCGCAGCATCACCTGACCAAAGCGCATTGGCGATATAACGTTCCGGACTTCCGTAACTGACCGCTGCCAGAACAGCAATCCCGCCAGCAAGCGCAGCACGGCGCAGCATTCTTTTATTCATGTGTGTCCCTTACGCCCCTTTGCCGCCCAGGGCTGAAAAATCAACCCTTGGAAACGGAGCATCATATTCAAGATGGTAGTCATCAAGTGGCGGCGGTGACTGGCTTGTATTGGCCAAATGCGCATGCACCTGCCCGCGTTGATGGGTTTGATAAACAAACAGGTGCGACAAAATATCGGCAACCGTTTCAAAGCTTGTCTGTTTGTCTTTTCGTTCCAGTTCGACGGCGCGAATGGCATCTTTTTCATCGATCTGATCGCAAAACGACATCAGCTTTAAATCCTGATCACGCTGCGCATTGGCCAGTTTCCTGATATCGGCAAACGGCATGTCGTTGGCAAGGCAATCAAGTCCCCTGCCACCACACACCATCGCATCCAGATAATACCAATCCACCGTCAGGATGTGGTTCAGGATCTCAAGGATCGTCGATGAAAAGGCCGCTCGCCTGATCGTGAGTTCGTCAGAAGTCAGTTTCTGGCAAACGTCATACAGTCGTTGGTTTGACGCCGCTTTGTTGCGCGCCTGATGGAAAAAAGAAGTGCCCGGCATACCGCAAGTGTCCCAACTTTTAGCGCCCGTGACATTCCGTTGATCACATCAACCGGTCACAGGATGCGCATGGTTTAGCGGACCGTTTCCTTTGCCGTAATTTGGTGCGGTTCGGATGGCTTCACGGACATATGCCCGCGCACGGGCAACAGAAGTCACTCAACCCCATGCCCTGTGCCAGCCCGGTTGCAATCGAACTTGCAAGCGAGCAGCCCGTACCATGATTATTCTCGGACGGAATGCGCGAACCTTCAAAGCCCTCTACATCACCGTCACAGCGCCACAAGATATCGACGATTTTGTCACCCTCGGCGTGACCACCTTTTATCAAAACAGCCTCAGCACCAAGCTCGCCAATTTTGTGCGCCGCAGCAATCATATCACCTTCGCTGGTGATTTTCATGCCTGACAGTACTTCTGCTTCGGGAATATTTGGTGTCAGCACCGTCGCAAGCGGGATCATCTGTTCAATCAATGCCGTTACAGCATCTTCCTGAAGTAGCCTTGAACCGCTTTGAGAAACCATCACAGGGTCAACAACAACTGGAATACCGTTTGCTTTCTGTTTGATAAATTCCGCCACAGCGTTGATTA
This sequence comes from Thalassospira sp., assembly GCF_048059015.1. GTDB lineage: Bacteria > Pseudomonadota > Alphaproteobacteria > Rhodospirillales > Thalassospiraceae > Thalassospira. Next base: position 100,522 of record NZ_JBLLNT010000007.1, read on the forward strand.
CAGGCACAGAATGCAGCATGCCCGTTTTAATGGAATCAGCACCGATATCGTCAATTGTAACGGTCGCCTGATGGACGATCATTTCCGGATCGATGCCCAAAACGTCAAAGACTCCGGTGGTATTTTGTACCGTCAAAGCCGTAATCGCAGTTGCAGCATAACCACCAAGCGCGGTCACCGATTTGATATCGGCCTGAATACCTGCTCCGCCCGAACAATCGGACCCGGCAATGATCAAGACACGACCCTTCATAATCTACCTTCCTTAGCCTGCAACTGCGGTGATTTCAGCGACAATACCGTCAACGATCTGTTCGACTTTTACCGCGTCATCGCCTTCGGCCATCACGCGGATCAACGGCTCGGTCCCTGATTTACGGATCAGAACACGGCCATCGCCGTTAAACGCCTTCTCTGCGGTTGAGATAGCCTCGATAACGCTGCTTTCTGATAGCGGGTCGGCCCCCGCCGCATAGCGCACGTTTTTAAGAATCTGGGGCAGCGGTTCGAACACGCGGCTCATTTCCGACACGCGACCTTCACGGCTGGCAAGAACTGCCAGCACCTGAAGCGCTGCCAGAAGGCCATCACCGGTCGATGCAAAGTCAGACAGAACAATATGTCCGGACTGCTCGCCACCAACGTTACAATCAAGGGCGCGCATCTGTTCAACCACATAGCGGTCACCGACCTTGGTACGGATCAGACGAACATCATTGCGTTCCAGATAACGTTCCAGACCAAGGTTGGACATAACCGTTGCGACAAGCGCATTGCCGCGCAACTGACCGGTCCGTTTCCAATGGGTCGTCACAAGGCCCATCAGCTGATCACCATCAATCAGCTGGCCTTTTTCATCACACATCTGAACACGGTCGGCATCACCATCAAGCGCGATCCCCACATCGGCCTTTTCGGCCAGCACGCGGTCACACATTGTTTTGGTGTAGGTCGAGCCACATTTGTCATTAATGTTCAGACCATTGGGGCTGGTACCAATTTCGATAACGTCAGCACCCAATTCACGCAGAACCTTGGGGGCGACGGAATAACCCGCACCATGCGCGCAATCGAGAACGATGCGAAGCCCTTCAAGCGTAACCGATCCCGGAAGCGATGATTTAACCGCCTCAATATAACGGCCCGGTGCGTCATCAATACGTTTTGCACGGCCCAATGCATTGGCTGGAACCAGTTTGCTGGAAAGATCGCTTTCCATCAGGTTTTCGATTTCAAGCTCGACCTCGTCAGACAGCTTGAAGCCATCCGGACCAAAAAGCTTGATCCCGTTATCCTGAAACGGATTGTGCGAGGCAGAGATCATCACACCAATATCAGCGCGCATGGATTTGGTCAGCATGGCGACGGCCGGGGTCGGCATCGGACCGACCAGCATCACATCCATCCCCATCGAGGTAAAACCAGACACCAATGCCGGCTCAAGCATATAACCCGAAAGACGGGTATCCTTGCCGATCACGACCTTATGACGGTGATTGCCGCGTGTGAAATAATGTCCGGCGGCCATACCGACTTTAAGGGCGACTTCAGCGGTCATCGGTGCTGTGTTTGCCGTTCCGCGAATGCCATCAGTGCCAAAATATTTGCGGCTCATGTTCCATGTCTCTGTCTGCAGCGCGGGCTTGCTTGCCCGGTAATTGAATTCTGACTGCCGGTTATATCAAAGTGGTGCAGCAATACTACCGGCAAGTGGGCATTTTAGCGTCTTTAAGACAACCAATCCGTTAACGAGATTACATGCCTTCATGCTGATAAAAGCAATGACCTGCTTTGGAAAAACCGCTATCACAATCAGACGTCGTTTAAAGGATTAGTACCGGGGTAACTTTGCACAAAATCCGCCCACAAATGGCACTGATTTTGGTGTTGGCAGTGATCACTGGCGGGCTTTGGGCTCTGTACCCTGCCAAAGCACTTGCCCTTGACGATCAGGCACACTTTGTTATCAGTGGTTCTGGACCGCGAAACGACATTGATCTGGCCTATTTCCTGACCCGTCTGACCACCGATCGCAACCTGATCATCCCCGCTGATCTGATCAACATTCCCGAAAGCGAGTTCGAGGAAGTCCTTGGCTCCAGGGGACCTGGCTATACCGACAAGACGATCTGGTACCGTGCACCGTTTTTTGTTGAAACCCGTAACAGCCCGGACGGCGGTATGGCGTTTCTTGAAATGGGTGCGGCCTATCTTAACGACATTACCCTTGCCATCGTTTCAAGCGATACCGGACAGACCGTTTGGCGCGACCGGGTCGGTGATCACATACCGTCAAGTCCTGAGCAGATTGTCAGCCTGTATCATACCGCCCAATGGCCGCAGCTTGCGCCGGGGCACTATTGGCTAACCATCGGGGTCAAAACCAACAGTGCGCACGTGTTTGAGGCCCGTCTCCTGACAGAAGAAAGTGTCATCGCCAATACCGGCAGTAACAGCTACATCAAAGGGGTCTACCTTGGCATCCTGCTGGTGGCATTTGGCATCTACCTGACCTTCGGTGTGCTATCGCGTGATAAAGCTGTCTGTTGGTACGCGATTTACATTGTTGCACTTTTCTTGGTCAATCTTGGCGTCTCCGGTTATGCGCAATTGATATTCAAATCACTCTGGCCACTTGCCAGCGATGCCATCACAGGGGCCGGATCGGCACTTTCAATCGGAAGCAGCCTGATCATGTGGGGCTATCTCATCCGGTTGGATGTGTATTTCCCGAGAGTGTTCGGCGCAATAGCCGGCTTTGCGGCACTTACGATACTTGGTTTCGTCACGTCGACATCTGATTGGTATATTCTCTATGCCAAGATGTTCTTCGTCCCAAGTATCATCGTGCTGGTCATACTTCTCACATTTCTCGTCTATATCGGCTACCGCGAGCGTCAGCTTTTTGCGCACAGCTACTTGATGGTCGCACTTGGCCTCCCCACCATTGGCGCAATTGTAAATTTGATGATGTTAATTGGTGTGATGCCGATCAATGCATTCACCAAAAACATCTATTCAGTAAGTTCCACTTTTCATCTGGTGATGATCGCAATTGCCATGGGGTTTCGAACCTTCCGATTGGCAAAAACTCGCGTCGAAGCCTTTGCCACCAGTCAGCGCGCAACGCAGCTTGCTGGTGAGCAACGCGCCTTTATCACGATGCTTTCGCACGAGTTCCGCACACCTTTAGCGATCATTCAGCGCTCAGCGGAAATTCTTGGACTGCATCTGCGCGGCGAACCCGAAACAATCCATAGCCGTCTGACCACTATCCGCAGCAATGCCGGACAGTTGTCCGGGCTTGTCGATGCGTTTCTGACCAAGGAAACGCTTGATAGCGCAACCTTCACCACCTCGCGCGAACCCGTCGCCATTGATCAATTCCTGAGCGATCTGATTGCCCGACGAAACCGCGAAGTTCAGGAACAGAATGTCAATCTGATCAATTCCGAATTCGCCGTCGTTGATATCGACCGCATTCTGCTGGAACGCGCGATCGTCAACCTAATCGAAAATGCGCGTAAATATGCACCGGGGGCCCCGGTTTGGGTCGCATGCAATCGTTCGGCCAATGGGTTTGTCTATATTCGTGTGGTTGATGAAGGCCCCGGTATCCCGTCCGAGGATCTGAGCAAGGTTTTAAACGCGTTTTATCGCGGCAAAGAATCATCTGTGACCCAGGGTGTGGGCCTTGGCCTGCATATCACCAATCGCATCATCCTGGCCCATGGCGGCACAATGGCAATCAGCGTGGGGGAGCGTGGCGGTACCACCGTACTGCTCAAGCTTCCCTATAATCTTGATGAAACGGTTCTCAGCACGAATGAAGCACATCTGCGCGCGTTAAGCGGATTGCGCGGCAAGTCCAAAGATGGGGATCGCTAGACATGCTTTTCCCCATTTCATGCAGGCAAGCCATTCACGACATCCTTCGCCCCGCACGGTTATTCTGTGCCGTGCTGTTGGTGACGTTGCTTGCCTTCAACCAGTTAACCAACCCCGCACATGGCCAAACCGCGCAAAGCCCAACGACACTGCGGCTGTCTGGTGAACTGGAAAGCCAGATTAATATCACCCCGTTTATCGCATCGTTTGTTGATACATCGCGCGAAATGGGGCTGACCAATATTCGCGCCCTGCCCGATAGCAGCTTTACCCATACCGATGCCATTCCATCGTTTGGCTATACCAACGACATCATCTGGCACCTTGTTGATTTCGAAGTCGAAGCGGACCTGACCAAGAACCACCTTCTTGAAATTCAGCCAACCTATCTGAATTTCATTGATGTGTTCCTTTATCGTGATGAAGCACCCGAACCCTTCTGGCGCACTAACCTTGGCGATAACGTGCCGACCAGTTTGCGCGACTTCAATGGGGGAACCCATGTGACCGCCCTGCCATTGTTGTCATCTGGCAAATACCGGATCTATATCCGGGTGGAAAGCAACAGCACCAATTTCATTCAGGCAAAGCTTTGGCCGACAAAAGAGCTTATTTCGTCACTCACGGTTCGAAATCTTGCGACCAATGTATTCTTCGGCCTGATTGTGACGCTTGGCATTGCCTACTTCACGCTTGGCCTGATTGCCCGTGATGCAGTCGTTGTCATCTATGGCATTTGGGTTGTCACCGTCGGGGCCGTTGTTGCGATTGTAAATGGATTGGCCCTAAGCGAGCTCCAACCTGAAACACCTTGGCTGAATGACTTTTTGCTTGGTGAAAGCAATGTGATTTCTCACGCGGCGACAGCTTTCCTTTGGTTATACATTGCGGGCATAAAACCCCGCCATCCTTGGTTATTCAAAGCAGGTTGCGCATACGTCGTCCTGATACTGTTTTTTACGGTCGGCTCGACAAACGGCCTTTATACTGTGTTTGGCTCCTACATTGTGCCAAGCCATTCACTGTTCATGGCCAGCATGTGCCTGTTCCTTGTCGCGCGCTTGTTTGAGGATGTCAGAAACTGGCTGATATGGTCCTATCTGATTGTGCTGGCCTTCCCAACCACGTCTGCCATTGCCTTACAGCTCGCCCATTCGGGGATCATCGCGGTCACCCCCATGCGACTGGCCATGCATCAGTTCACCCTGTTGTTCCATATCATCGGCATGGGTATCCTTATGGCAGTCCGCCTGTCGCATATGGATAAAGAACGCCTTTCGATCTCCCAGCAGGCAGAAGAAACAACCAACCTTGTTGAAGAACAGCGCAAGCTGATCTCGATGCTGTCCCACGAGTTCCGCACGCCGCTGGCTGTCATTCAACGGTCCGCCGAGATGTTGATGCTGCGCCTAAAGGATCACGCCGGGGACGTTCAGGAACGCCTGATACGTATCCAGTTGCAGGCACGAAAGCTTGCACGGCTGGTTGATATTTTCCTGAGTAAAGATGGCATTGAAAACCAGGAGTTCTCGCTTGCGCGCGAACTGGTGTTGCTCAACGACTTCATGGAAGATTTCGTTGCCCATACCTCGCGCGAGGGGGCTGAAATCAAACTGACCTGCCATGACACAGAAACGTTTGAGGCCTATATCGACGAAACCCTGATCGGCCTTGCGATCACCAATCTGATCGAAACATCACGCCGCTTCGCTCATGGTGAGCCGATCCATATCGAACTTTACCGCCATACCAGTTGGCTGGTCGAAATTGCCATTCCCTGCCAGGGTAAAGAACTTGATGATGACGAGATCCGCCTGATCGGCGATGCGCTGTTCCGTCGTGATATGGAAGCCAAATCTCTGCGCAGTGCCCTTGGCCTGCATATCTCACAGCGCATTGTTGATGCGCATGGCGGATCGATCAAACTGCGGGATCGCGGCATTCATGGGATTGAGCTTTGCCTGCTGCTTCCATGCGAAGAAACAACGGTCGAACGATAAGAAATCAGGACGCTTCGACGCTGCCAGCCACCACAGCAGATGAGGTAAAGGCATAGCCACGGCCATAGGCCGTACGCACCGGCAATTCTTCGCCAATTTCTTTCATGATCTTCTGTCGTACGCGACGAATGGCGGTATCAAGGTTGCGGCAGTTTTCCGCCGTGTCGGCCTTGCCCAATGCTTCAACGATTTCCGGGCGGGTCAGCCAGGCACCATTGGCTTCGATCAGAAGCTTGATGATGGTGCGTTCGGTTGCGGTCAGGCTTGCTTCATCGCCCGCTGGATTGCGAAGCGTCCAGTTGAGCATATCAAGCACCCAGCTATCTTCCGGGATCACTTGTGGTTCTGGGCCTGCTGCGATGTCGACATCATTGCGTGACGAACGTCGCAGCAATGGCTGCAAGGCAGCCTCAATCACGGAAAGCGGACTGTCTTTGGTCAGATAAACATCGGCACCGGACTTATAGCCGGTCAGGTGATTATCCATCCCCGACAACGACGTCAGCATCATGATCCCGCAATCAATGTTCTGACGAACATGCTTTGCCAGCTCATAGCCGTCCGCGTCGGGCAACATGATATCAAGGATAACCGCATCTGGTTTCTGTTCGTTCAGCGCACGGTAAAACGCCGCACCGGTTTCACAACCGATAACGTCAAACCCACACATTTCGAGATACTCACACAGATCCTTGTTCAGATCCGTGTTGTCCTCGACGACAAAAACACAATGCGCCATATCATCCCGGCCGGATGGAGCACGCCCGATTTCTCGTCGTGCCAGGCCGCCAATACCGTTCATACAAAGACCTTCGCGTTTGCTTTTTACCAACCACAAATCGTGACTTTTCCGCCACTTGTATTTGTTCAATTACTGGTATGTGTCTCTCGCGCAGTTTCTGCAAGCTCCAACCGCAGAAGGTCAGAAAATGCCAAATTCCGGACAAGAAAAAAGCAAGACTGGAACTCGTCTAAAGTGGCCCTTTACAACGGGTTACATGTCTTGCTTTTAATCAAAGCAGCAGAAATGACAAGCTATACGGCTAGTATGGCCAGCACCTCTTCAACTATACGATGGACGTAGAACTGGCGATAGAAATGGCCTGAACCGTTTCTGGAACGTCATGCACACGGATCATCTGAACCCCGTGTCGCCATCCATTCACAGCTGATGCAATCGATCCACCCAGCCGCTGTTTCGGATCGGCTTTCGGATCAATCTTGCCAATGAAGGATTTACGTGACGTTCCAAGCAGGATCGGACAACCAAGCCCGTGGAAGATCGCCAGACGCGACAGAAGTTCGAGGTTGTGCGACAGCGTCTTGCCAAAACCGATGCCCGGATCAATGCAAATACGATCGCGTGAGATACCTGCACGTTCGCAACTTTCGATGCGATCGAGCAAGTAGTCATAGATATCAAGCACCGCGCAATCATACTGCGGGTCGGCCTGCATCGTGCCCGGCTCACCCTGCATATGCATCAACATCACCGGCTTGCCAGACGCGGCGGCGACTTCCATTGACCGTTCGTCACCCTCAAGACCCGTGACGTCGTTGATAATCGCGGCACCAGCTTCGACAGCGGCTTCCATAACCGATGCATGACGGGTATCGATCGAAATGACATGACCTTCAGCTGCCAGTTCACGAATAACCGGCACAACACGTGCGATCTCATCGGCCTCGGATACGTCTTCGGCACCCGGGCGGGTCAATTCACCACCGATATCAAGGATCGATGCACCGGCCTCTATCATCGCTCGACCGCGTGCAACTGCCGCATCGGTCGTGTTATAGTCCCCACCGTCCGAGAAGCTGTCAGGGGTCACATTGATGATGCCCATCACATGGCAGGACGCCATATCAAGGCCTGCAAACTCCGGACGCTTGGCCATCAGGCGATCAAGCACAGCATTGATCTCGTCCACGCGTCCGCTGTTTTGAACCCACCCTTCAAGGGCGAGCAACGGCAGGATCATGCTTTCGGCCCCGCCACCTTCACGGCGACGGATGATCTCAAGTGCTGAAAACCCGCGGCGTGATCCGGCCAGCGGGAGCGTATTGGGATCATCGGCATGGTCGATGAAACCCGTAGGTGCGTAATAAAGCGGTCCATCAAAATCGGCAAAGCCCCGCACATCGGCGGGGCTTCGCAGGACCGATCTTTTGATCTCGTCCATCAGTCTCTTTCGTTTAGCTGCCCGGCTGCGGTTCCGGGGACAGATCCCCGCCACCTTCACCCGGGTTTTCCTTGCGGGCGCCACCGGTGCTTGGCACCGTGGAACGACGTCCGCCACCTGCATCCTTGCCGCCACCAGAAGAATGTCCCGGACGGCTGATTTCCTCGCCGCGCAGCAGTGCGTCGATTTCCTTGCCTGACAGGGTTTCATATTCCAGAAGACCTTTGGCAAGCTTGTGCAGGTCATCAAGATGTTCGGTCAGAACGCGCTTGGCGAATTCATAAGCCTCGTCGGAATAACGACGGACTTCTTCATCAATGAGTTGCGCGGTTTTTTCCGAAACATTCTTGTGCTGGGCAACGCTGTGACCAAGGAACACTTCTTCCTGGTTATCAACATATTTGACGTTACCAAGCTTGTCGGAGAAGCCCCACTCGGTCACCATCTTGCGCGCATACTGGGTCACCATATTGATGTCCGAAGAAGCACCCGTGGTGACCTTGTCCTTGCCAAAGATGATTTCCTCGGCAACGCGGCCCCCCATGGCAACAGCCAGATCCGAGATCAGCTGTTCATAGGATTTGGAAACCTGATCACGTTCCGGTAGACGCATGACCATACCCAGTGCGCGACCGCGCGGGATAATGGTCGCCTTATGGATCGGATCAGACGCCGGGGTATGAAGGGCTACCAGTGCGTGACCACCTTCGTGATACGCTGTCAGCTTCTTCTCGTCGTCGGTCATGATCATGGAACGGCGTTCTGCGCCCATCATCACCTTGTCCTTGGCGTTCTCGAAATCGGCCATGGTGACGACACGCTTGCCAAGACGGGCAGCAAGAAGGGCTGCTTCGTTGACAAGGTTTGCCAGATCGGCACCCGAGAAGCCCGGTGTACCACGTGCAACAGTTCGCAGATCAACATCCGGACCCAGCGGAACTTTGCGCGCGTGAACACCAAGAATGTGCTCACGGCCTTCAAGATCCGGGTTCGGTACAACCACCTGACGGTCAAAACGACCAGGACGAAGCAACGCCGGATCCAGAACGTCCGGACGGTTGGTTGCAGCAACAAGGATGACACCTTCGTTTGCTTCAAAGCCATCCATCTCGACCAAGAGCTGGTTGAGCGTCTGTTCGCGTTCGTCGTTACCGCCGCCAAGACCGGCACCACGATGACGACCAACTGCATCAATCTCATCGATGAAGATGATGCAAGGTGCATTCTTCTTGCCCTGTTCGAACATGTCACGCACACGCGATGCACCGACACCAACAAACATCTCGACAAAGTCAGAACCCGAAATGGTGAAGAACGGTACGTTTGCTTCGCCGGCAATCGCACGGGCCAGAAGCGTCTTACCAGTACCCGGAGGACCAACAAGCAGCATGCCTTTGGGGATTTTGCCGCCAAGACGCTGGAATTTCTGCGGGTCGCGCAGGAAGTCGACGACTTCTTCAAGCTCGCCCTTGGCTTCTTCGATGCCTGCAACGTCTTCAAACGTTACGCGACCGGACTTTTCGGTCAGCATTTTGGCCTTGGATTTGCCAAAGCCCATGGCTTTGCCGCCACCGCCCTGCATCTGGCGCATGAAGAAGATCCACACACCGATAATCAGAAGCATCGGGAACCAGCTGATCAGCGCGCTCATCAGCGGCGACAGGCTTTCTTCCGGCTGTGCGATGATGCGCACGCCCTTGTCATTCAGACGTTCGACAAGGTTCGGATAATCCGGGGTGTAAACATTAACAGAGCGACCATCGCGCGTTTCTGCAATCAGGGTGTTGCCCTGGATGGTGACTTCCGAAATCTGGCCGGTATCAACTTCGGCCAGGAAGTCCGAGAACGCCAGCGACGACTGGCCGGACCGTCCTGAGGGCGACTGGAACAGGTTAAACAAAGCCACCAAAAGGATGGCGATGATAACCCACAGTGCGAGATTTTTTCCCATATTCATTCCAAGCTACTGGTCGCAATTTATGTGTGCCGTGACGCAAAACTTCCTGCGCAAGGCTTGATCATCAAATAGTCACAAGCCCTGCTTACGCAAGTAGGCTGTCGGGTTTCTTCGGCAATTTGAAGCCACATTCCCATAAAGGTACGCGCGGCGCAAACTGCCATCGCCCGCCAATTGCAATTTGCCCCCTGCCCAGAGGCCGCTCACAATCGGCGGCGGATAATACGTCGGAAAGCACCGAAACCTCAAGCCCGCCAACGGATCGCAAGCCTTCTTTATCGTAGAGAGACGGCATTGATGCAAGGGCTGCGCGCGGTAAATTACCAATAAATGGCACTATTTCGCGCAATGCCGTCCGAAATGCTTTCGTGTGAAACACATCACAAAGCCCAAGCGGACCAATCCAAAGCACCTCGTCACCAGAAACATGACCGCCATCAGGATGCCATTCGAACCGGTTATCCCAATAAAAACAGCTGCTTTCTGGCATGCTTCCCAGCTCAACCCGCATTGGCGCCTGATCCATCCGCCCCAGTTCGCGATAAACACAAATGGCGCCCTTGCGCCCATGCAGAATGCAGCCACCCAGACTGATCCGGGCAGTCGCATTGTTGGTCAATCGCGCCAGTGCATCCGACAATCGATCAAGTGCTGGCATATAGCCTGCCCCGCCGACCGTTCGCACCACCTGCCCCAGCGCGTAGATGGCACCATCCGATGGCACATCAGCCACAAGGAAAGAATCACGTCTGATTAGTGCGACACCATTTGTATGCAGGGTTACAGACTTGGCCAGAAGATCGCCGATCTCGCACTCAAGCCTGAGGCGAACGTCGATTGCAGCAGCATTTTCGATTGCAGACGCAGTACTCTCGGAAATCTTTTTGCGCGTACGAACACGTTCGAACTTTTCATTGATGTTGGAAGGGTCTTCAATCCACGCCTGTCCGCGTGATTGAAGCGTTGCCACCAAGTCGCTTTTGGAAACAGACAAAAGTGGCCGCAGAACACGCCCATAACGCAAATAACGCCGGGCCGACATCCCCGCCTGCCCCAGTCCGCCCGCTCCACGCGCGGCGCGCATAGCAATCGTTTCATCCTGATCACCCGCATGATGGGCAATCAGCAGATGTAAGACGCCATTGGCTGCCATGAAAGCATCCAAGATGTCATAGCGGGCATTGCGTGCCTGCTCCTGAACTGCACCGGTCGGCTTTTCCCCGATCCATGGCAGGATGGCATGATCAATCCCGTATTTGCCAAGTTCTTGGCCAACCCATTTCGCTTCTTCAGCAGATGCAGCACGCAATCCATGATCGACGGTCGCGGCAATGACGCGGCCCTCTCTGTCTTGGCACCAATCATGGGCAAGTAGTGCCAAGGCCATGCTGTCTGCACCGCCGGAAACACCGACCAGCAGTTTTGGCGCCGCCTCAAACGGTGCGAACGCAGCCATCAGTTGTTCAAAGACAACGGCGTCCAATGGAGTTCCATTGGACGCCGTGTGTAATGTGGTCGATGAAGTGACGTTATCCGTCATGACATGCCTGTGGTTTGGCCCTATTGGGCGCAACCGCGACTTTTGCGTTCCTGACGCGCGCGGTCGAGAACAACATTCGACGCATTCGGGAAATTATCAATCAAATGACCGAATGCCGTGCAGGCATCTTCATTCTTGCCAAGATTTGCCAGCGACATACCAAGCTTCAGAAGGTTATCCGGTGCCTTGGTGCTATCGGGGTAAGTCTGGAAGCCTTCGGTAAAGGCGATGGCGGCATTTTCAAACTGGCCACGAACATAATAGGTCTCGCCCAACCAATATTGTGCGTTACCCGCCAGTGGATCATTCGGATGGCTTGAAACAAAACTGCTCAGCGCCTGTTCGGCAGCCGGGAAATCCTGTTTGCGCAACAAACCAAATGCTTCGCGATACTGTTCTTCGGGCGTGCCAGAAGCAACCGCTGCGGTCTGGGTCGGCGCTGCAGATGACGTTGCGGCTGCACCAGACGGAATCTGCGGCGGCTGGCCCTCGCTTTCGATCACACCAAACAGTTTGGTGCCACGATCATTCAGCGCCTCGCCGGAATTAGCACCACCTGCTGGCGCGGTCGCGGCGATATTGCCGGTCGGTGCGCTCTCGCCACTTGCTTGCGCCTGGGGTGCGCCCATTCCTGAAACGGCACCGCCTTCAAGCTGCCCAAGACGGAAATCGATGTCAGCAACCAAACGTTCAAGACGTTCTTCCATCTTGCGAATTCGGAAATCAAATTGTTCAAGCTGACCGGTAAGCTGGGTCGCAGACCGTTGCAGATCATTGATCTGAACCTGCTGACGTGCGGCAGCCGGGCTTGAAGCATCGGCACCGGATGGTGCCGCCGAGGCAGCCGTGCCCGCAGCACCGGTACCCTCGCGGTAAACATAGCGCTGCAGAAGATCAAGATCCTTGCGCAGCTGTTCGACCTGACGGGTCGTGTTGGCATCTTGTGCATGAACGGGCATAGACCCAAGCGAAGTCATCGCAAATACGGTTCCGATGGCAAACGCAAACAGAACTTTCCGGCCTTTGCGCAAAGTTACGGCCCCTTTTTCGCCAAGACGCGCCGTGCCGGTCTGGCAGGCATGGCTGGTTGCAGATGCAACAGTTTGCGGTTCAGTGGCGGGTCGAACTCGGATCATTGTCGGGTCCTTTGTCGTCAATGCAATCAGTGATGGGTCACTATGAACAAGACACCATGTCACTTTCAAACATTTTCAGGCGGCAAAAATAAGGCGCCTGCCCCAAACGGGACAGGCGCCTTTATATTCAAGTCAGGCTTTCACCTGCACGCGCTTAACGGATAACCGATACAGCGCGGCGGTTTTTCGCCCAGCTTTCGTCGTCATGGCCAAGAGCAACCGGGCGCTCTTTACCATAAGAAATGGTTTCGACGCGCGACGGGTCGATGCCCAGAGCGATCAGGTAATCTTTAACCGAGTTCGCACGGCGTTCGCCGAGTGCAAGGTTGTATTCACGGGTGCCGCGTTCGTCGGCATGGCCTTCAACAACAACTTTGTACTGCGGGTATTTCTTCAGCCAAGCGGCCTGCAGTTCGAGGGTGCGGCGAGCTTCACCGGCCAGATCGTATTTATCGAAGCCAAAGAAGACGCGGTCACCAACGTTTACAGCGAACCACTCAGGGCTGCTTTCGGACAACGAGGTGCTGGTGGACGGCTGGTTTACAGTCGATACACCTTCGCCACCAGTGGTTGCCGAGCTATCAGGTGCAGTTTCACATGCAGCCAGAAGAGCGGCAGCAGCAAAAACGCTGAGAATACGAAGTTTCATTTAAGTTTTCCCCTTAACACCGGACGCATTCGCCCGAGGTTGGTGTTTTCCATGTCTCGCGACACCGAAAATGCCCGCGATTAAAGCGAATCGCATTCAGTGCTTCGCGATGACTATACTCTTGAGATATCAGGGAATCAAGGGCGACCATGCCGGATCCGACCCATCCGCAGGTGTAACGATCTCTCGCTCGTTATAACCTGTCAGATCTATCGAATACAGACGATAGCGATCCTTGGTCCCGTCCCTGGACGGGTGCTGGCGGTGATACATCAACACTCTTCCGTTCGGAGCCCATGTTGGTCCCTCAACGAGGAACCCTTCGGCCAACAGCCTTTCTCCACTGCCGTCTGGCCGCATGACACCGATATAGAACCGACCTCCTTGCGATTTGGTGAATGCGATCAGGTCTCCGCGTGGCGACCAGACCGGCGTGGCATAAAGTCCACCACCGAAACTGATGCGCTGCACGCCGCCACCGTCGGCATTCATCACATAAATTTGCTGAGACCCGCTGCGATCGGAGTTGAAAGCAACGCGAGACCCATCTGGCGAGTAAGAAGGCGAGGTATCTACAGCGGGATGACGCGTAAGTTGTTTCTTTTCACGCGTGCGCAGGTCCAGTTCATAGATTTCACTGTTCCCGTCAAGCGCTTGCGACATCACAACCGAGTTCCCGTCTGGCGCGAATCGGGGCGCAAACGTCATCCCCGGAAAATCACCCAGCAATTCCAACTCGCCAGTATCAATATCCAAAACATAAACACGTGGCTTGTCGTTGAAATACGACATGTAAACCACTTCCTGTGCCGTCGGCGAGAAGCGCGGGTTCAGCACAAGGAACCGTCCGTCCGACAGGAACCGATGGTTTGCACCATCCTGATCCATAATCGCCAAACGTTTTACGCGTTTGTCGGCCGGGCCGGATTCAGAAACATAAACAATCCGCGTATCGAAATATCCGGTTTCGCCTGTGATGCGCTTATAGATCTCGTCTGCGATCTTATGCGCAATCCGGCGCCAGTTATTGGGCTGTGTGCGATAGGCAACACCAGACATCTGGGTTTCTGCCAACACATCCCAAAGACGGAATTCGACGCGAAGCAATCCATTTGGTTCCGTAACAACGCGTCCATTGACCAATGCCTGGGCATTGATGGCGCGCCATTCGGCGAAGTTCGGGTTTACCGCCAGCGAAGCCGCACTCTGGATGAATGCTTTTTCATTGATCGGTGAAAACAGCCCCGAACGTTCAAGGTCTGCGGCAATCACCTGGGTCAGGTTCTGGCCAATTTCAGTCTCGGCAACGCCCTCACCCGGGAAACGGGTAACGGCGATCGGCATCGGTTTATGTTCACCCCGGGTAATATCAATCCGGAGTTCCGCCTTTGCCGGCGAAATGAATCCGACATTCAGGCCAGCGACAACGGCAAGGGCACACAGTGTCGCAACACCGCTTCTTACCCAAAATCGTTTTCGTGCGTTGGTCTTGATCGTCATCCTGCCTCGCTATTTTCCACGCGTGTTCAAGAACTTATCATAGATTCTATTGTTAGTCAGACTCTAAAGGCCCAGCATTTCACGCATGTCAAAATTGAACGTGAATGTGCGCCACATTTCATATTTATCCAGCGGCAGTTTTAGAGGACTGCATTGCGGATTTAGCACAGCTCGCAGTGCACTTTCTGCAATTGTACGGCGCGATGCATCACCCTGAATGTCGTTCAGGTTGCTGATCCGCGCCTGCCGGACGGTTCCGTCCGGGTTGGCACTGACGTGAATCTCAACAGCAAAGCTGCCTGCTTCCTTCGCGCCCGCCGGCGGGCTCCAGCATTTTTCAATCTGACGTTTGACCGCATCAAGCTCGCTCATGGTCAGATTGGCGTCCAGTCTGGTCGCAACGACCTCGCTGGCGTTTTCCTCCGGTGCTTCGTCCGGTTGCGGTTCAGGCGTGCTTTCTGCCGTCTCCTTTAACTTACTTACGTCCTTAAGAACGCTCATAAGGTCGCGTTTCTTCGGCTCTTCCTTCTTCGGTTCCGGCTTTTTGACCGGTTCCGGTTTCGGCGGCGTCGGTTTGCTTACCGGTTTCACAGCCGCAAGTTCGGTCGGTTGTGGCTCCGGCTTGGGCTCTGGTTCCTTTTTCACCTCGGGCGTTGGGACCGGTTCCGGTTTAGGAACTGGTTTTGGCTCGGGCTTGGGTTCCGGCTTGGGTTCTGGTTTCGGCTCAGGCTTGGGCTCCGGTTTTGGTTCGGGCTTCGGCTCTGGCTTGGGTTCTGGTTTCGGCTCGGGTTTTGGCTCTGGCTTGGGTTCCGGCTTGGGCGTCGGCTTTGGCTTCGGTTCCTCTTTGGGTTCCGGTTTTGGCAAAGCCTTGGTCGGGGCCGCGGAAAATTCATCCACGGTCACGACTTCAACCGAAATGGACTGCAGATCAAGCGGCGTTTCTTCAAACAGGTCGGGCAATCCCAACCATGCCACCAGAAACAGCACCAGATGCAAACCAAGCGATATGAGAGCGTAGCGAAACATCTTTCGTTACGAACCCTTTGCCGGCAATTCGGCAATCAGCGCCACCTTGGTGAAACCGGCGTCCTTGATCAGGCCCATGACTTCCATCACCCGGCCATAATCAATTGCCTTGTCACCGCGCACGAAAATGCGGGTGTCGGCCTTATTGTCGGTAATCGCACCGAGCTTTTCAGTAAGCGTATCCTGTGCGATTTCGCTATCCATGATATAGATCGTGCCTTCGCGTGATACCGATACAACAAGCGGCTCATCCTGTCCGGTCATCGGGGCAGCACTTGTTTCTGGCAGATCCACCTCAACGCCAACCGTCATCAGCGGGGCAGCGACCATGAAGATCACAAGCAGCACCAGCATGACGTCAACCATTGGCGTGACGTTGATGTCACTCATGGCAGCGCGACGACCACTCCGACGCCCGCGACGGCGACCTCCGCCAGATCGTGATGCGAGTTGAGCACCCATAATCAATCTCTCGTATCGTCAAGTTGGCGCGAGAGGATCGAGCTGAACTCGTCCACGAAAGCTTCCAGACGGTTGTTGTAGCGGTTCAAATCACTGGAAATCTTGTTATAGGCAACAACAGCCGGGATAGCCGCAACAAGGCCCATCGCCGTTGCAAACAGTGCCTCGGCAATGCCAGGTGCAACAACCGCAAGGGATGTATTTTTGGAAGCTGCGATCGACTGGAACGACACCATGATGCCCCAGACGGTCCCAAACAGACCGACGAACGGCGCGGTCGAACCGACAGATGCCAGGAACGTCATGTAACGTTCAACACGGTCCATCTCACGACCCAGCGTGATTTCCATGGATTTTTCAAGACGCTGCTGCATGCGGGCGCGCATCGTGTCGCCATGAACGCCACGTGCGTTCGAACGGCGCCATTCGCGCATGGCCGATACAAATATCGCCGACATCGGATCGCGCGGTTGATCTGCGATGCGATCATAAAGGTCTTCAAGTGATCCGCCCGACCAGAAAGCTTCTTCAAAGGTGGCAGCCTGTGCGCGCAACTTGCGAAGGCGCAAAATCTTTTCAATTACGATGGCCCATACCCAGACAGAAGCCAGCAAAAGCCCGATCATCACCGTTTTGACGACCAGTCCAGCCTGCATGAAAAGTCCCCACAGAGACATGTCATGCGCCATGACCGACTGCCCCAGCGTTACCGCGTCGACCACTTGATTTTCCATATTCTCTTTAGTCCTTGTTCACATCCAGATAGTGACTAAACACCGTTCGTAGTTCTTCAGGCAGTCTTTGTGCCCGAAGTTCTTCAAGCGACATGCAAGCGAGATATATCTCGATTACCACCAGCTCCTGACCGTCCCGCATTACCTTTTGCTCGAAACCAAGTGATGCGCCCCCAAGCTTAATCACCCTGCTTTCAACGGTAAGACGGTCTTCCAACTGAGCCGCTCGACGAAAATCGACGGTACAGTGTCTAACGGCTATGGCAACTTTGTGGCGTTCTGCAACAATTCGATTGGTAAAGCCTAACAGGTTAAGCATCGCTGAACGCGCGCGCTCGGCAAAAGCCAGATAATTGGCGTGATAGACGATCCCGCCAGCATCCGTATCCTCATAATATACGACCAAAGGATATATGTGCTTTTTGCCATCTAGACGGCCCAGCAAGGCGTCGTGATCGGTTTGCGACATCAAGAATCGCTCCCCGATGATCCGTTAGCCTGACTGTCAAACAGGTCGGTCATCGGTACCCCACCCGCTTCGCGCGGCGGTGTCAGCCCCAGATGGCGGAAGCCTTTTACGCCCAACATGCGCCCACGCGGGGTGCGCTGGATCAGCCCCTGCTGAAGCAGATACGGCTCAATCACGTCTTCGATGGTATCGCGTTCTTCGGAAAGCGCGGCGGCAAGCGTATCGACGCCAACCGGACCACCGCCATAGTTTCCAGCGATACAATTAAGGTAACGGCGATCCTGGCTATCAAGGCCAAGATTATCAACCTCAAGCCGGGTCAATGCCGCATCGGCAATGAACTTATCGACCGGGGATTTTTCCGCAACGGCAGCAAAGTCACGTACACGGCGCAACAAACGTCCGGCGATACGCGGCGTACCACGCGACCGACGGGCAATTTCCATTGCCCCTTCTTCGGTCATGTCGAAATTAAGCAAGCGCGCACCGCGCGAAACAATGCTGACCAGTTCTTCCGGTTCATAAAAACGCAGACGCAGCGGAATACCAAAACGATCACGAAGCGGCGTTGTCAGAAGACCCGAACGCGTTGTCGCCCCAACCAAGGTAAAGGGCGGCAAGTCAATGCGCACAGAACGCGCAGCCGGACCTTCACCAATGATCAGATCAAGCTGGAAGTCTTCCATCGCCGGATAGAGAATTTCTTCGACTGCCGGGTTCAAACGATGGATTTCATCGATGAACAAGACATCGCGCGGCTGAAGGTTCGTCAAAAGGGCTGCAAGATCACCGGCCTTGGCAATCACCGGCCCCGATGTTGCGCGGAACCCGACACCAAGTTCACTTGCGACAATCTGCGACAACGTGGTTTTACCCAAGCCCGGCGGACCAAAGAACAGGACATGGTCCATCGCTTCTTCGCGTGCTCGGGCCGCTTTGATAAAGACATCAAGGTTTTCGCGCACTTCTTTCTGGCCGGTGAAATCATCCAACCGGCGCGGACGCAGCGATCCATCCTGATGGTCTTCTTCGCGACGCTCCCCACTGAGCAGGCGATCTTCTTCTTCGCTCACGCGCTAAGCTCCTTTAGTCCCAGACGGATCAGGGTATCGATCGATTTATCATCACCAGCCAGCTGGGCCGCCTTGCCCACCGCGCCAAAGGCCTCGGATCGGCCATAGCCCAGATTGACCAGTGCCGATACGGCGTCTGACATTATGACGCTATCATCTACAACCGGTTCAGCCGGGGCTGTGTCGACACTCACATCAGAAGCCGCTTTTGCCGATTTCTTTGTTTTTGTGGCGGGTGCAGCAGCATCTGCTGCCGGGGCTGCGGGTGCTGCAACCGGACCAAGATTAAGTTTGGCGGCCTTGTTTTTAAGCTCGCTAACGATACGGGTTGCGACTTTCGGGCCAATGCCCGGCGCACGACAAAGGGCCGTTGTGTCCTGGGCTGCCAATGCACGCAGCAAGTCGGTCGGACTAAGTACTGACAGCAATGCCAAGGCAACCTTGGCGCCAACGCCCTGGACCGTGGTCAGAAGCGTGAACCATTGCTTTTCAGCATTATCCGCAAAACCAAACAGGTGAATGTGATCTTCGCGCACATGGGTTTCGATCATCAACCCGGCGTCACCACCCTTTTGCGGCAGCATCGAAAGTGTACGGCGCGATGCGAAAACCAGATAACCGACACCATTCACATCAATGATGACGCTGTCTTCGCCGATGAAATCGACAATTCCACGCAGTTTCGCGATCACCTGTATCTTCTCCCGTTTCCTGTTGGTTTCGCAGCCAAGCTGTTGGCAAGCGACCGGTTCCCGGCATGTTGCGCGTGACAGATCGCAACCGCAAGCGCATCGGCTGCATCCGCACCGGCAATTTTGCATCCCGGAAGCAGGGTCGAAACCATCATCTCAACCTGTTGCTTGGCGGCGTGACCGGCACCCACCACAGTCTTTTTGACGGCATTGGGTGTATATTCCGTTACCGGAATACCATTGCGGGCAGGTGCCAGAAGCGCAACGCCACGTGCCTGTCCAAGTTTAAGGGTAGATACCGGGTTTTTATTTACAAAGGTTTCTTCGACCGCGGCTTCGTCCGGGGTCCAGATCTCGATCACTTCGATCAGACCGGTATGAAGCTGATCAAGGCGTTCGGCCAGGGTCAGTGTTTGGGTGGATGTGACAATACCGTTGGCCACATGGCGCATACGGTTGTCTTCGAGGTCGATTACGCCCCAGCCCGTTCGTTGAAGTCCGGGATCAATCCCGAGCACTCTGACCACAGCGTCACCCTATAATTCGGATATTCCAGAAACCAGATACAAAACACCCGCCATTCAAAAGCGAAAGGCGGGTGTAATCAAGATTAATAGTCTTAGTTGTCGAGGCCAGCGACGATTTCGTCGGTCCAGGCAACGTTGGTCCAGACATTCTGGACATCATCGTTGTCTTCAAGCACATCAACAAGCTTCATGATGCTCTGTGCCTGCTCGACATTGATCTCGGCTTCGGTAACCGCACGGAAGACCATTTTGGCGCTTTCCGGATCGCCGAACTTTTCACCAAGCGCTTCACGAACAGCGTTCAGGTCTTCAAGTTCGGTATCAACAACATGGCTGTTTTCATCCGAACTCAACGTTTGACGCCCCTGCTTCAAGCGCTGCTTCAAAGATTTCGTCTGCATTGGCAGCATCTGCCGGATAGACGATCTCGCCAAGACGGTTGAACATGAAGCCAACCGAACCGGTTTCGCCAAGGTTACCACCGCTTTTAGCAAAGGCAGCACGAACTTCCGAAGCGGTACGGTTACGGTTATCGGTCAGTGCTTCGACGATAACGGCGACACCTGCGGTGCCATAACCTTCGTAACGGACTTCTTCGTAGTTATCGCCCTCGCCTGCACCGGTCGCCTTTTTGATGGCGCGTTCGATGTTGTCCTTGGGCATGTTCTGACCACGTGCGGCAACGATGGCTGCGCGCAGACGCGGGTTGCTGTCAATGTCTTCGCTGATTTTGGCCGCAACGGTAATCTCGCGGGCAAGCTTGGTGAAGATCTTGGCGCGCTTTTTATCCTGCGCACCTTTGCGGTGCATGATGTTCTTAAATTGGGAATGGCCGGCCATAACCTAAAACCTGTATTCATTGAACTCGATGTGGAACGGTATCGGGTGATACCACGCCGGTCATGCGGGAGTTCCCTGTCAGACCAGCCCGTTCGCACAGATGCAGACCGGCTTCGTCAGATCTGCGATAAGTGCGAACGAAAATTTCGACCGCTCCTATAGCCTGTTTACCTTTGAAGGTCCAGCCAAGCTTAGCAGAGCAATAAAATCACCGACCTATACTGTAATAAGAACCGGCCAACCCTAAATGCTTCCAAGGAGCAATTTTCGTTCATTTTGAGGTCGAAATTCGGTTAGATGTTGCAGAGGCTCGGATATTCTTTCATTAATACTACAGTCGCTACCCAATTAAACTAAAGAACAACACTCTCAGGGGTCCAACGTACCGTCCAATAAAAAATCAGGTCATCGATACCAGACGGTCGGAACAGCTTGAATGGACAAAGAAGCCATTTGAGTTCAGTCAGGAAACAAAGGTTAGATAGAATGGGAACTAAATTCGGGGTCCAAAGCAAACTTTTGATTTCATTTGCTTTGGTTGGATTGATGGCGGTTATTGCCGCTGTCGTCGGTGCTGTGTCTTTCAATAAATTCGGTGATGCCCTTACCACGATTACCGAAGAAAAACTTCCACCTATTGCTGCTGCACAAGCACTTGCTACCGGCAGTGCTGAAATTGTTGCAATCGCACCGCGTATTGTTGCGTCAGCCAATCCGGAAGAAGAAAACGCAATTAACGATGAACTCGCAGTTCGTCTGGAAGAACTTGTCGCCAAGATCGCCGAGATCGAAGCAACCGGCTTCATGCCCGAAGTCATTGCAAGCATCAATGACAACCGCGCATTGCTGGCTGACAACCTCGCCCAGCTTCACGCTGTGACGCAGGAACGCTTCCAGATCACGGATGAAAAATCCGAAAAACTGACAGAATTCCAGAACCTGGCGAAGCGTTATGCTGATACGCTCAAGCCGGTTCTGTCATACACCCAGAACGATATTTCGCAGGGCGGCCAATACGCTGCTTCCTTCAAGGAAGACACTTCGCGTCAATACAGCGAAGACAAGGCCAAGATCCTCGAGGCGTTCCAGAAATTTTCTGACGCCATCGAAACCCGCACCCCGATCCTTGAGATCGAACGTCTGGGCTCGGCTGCGTCAAACATGATCATTTCGAGCACCACCGAAACGCAGGCCGTGCGTCTGTCGATCATTCCGGTGCGTATTCGTGGCACTTATGCCGACGCACTTTCCAAACTGGACTCGATTGGCAACGATCGCCTCAAGGCGTTCTATGTTGATCTGATCGAAAACATGCAGAAGCTCTCGGTTGGCGATGGCAGCCTTCCGGATCTGCGTAAGCGTGAGCTTGAAGCAACCGAGCAAAGCCAGGCACTGGTTGTGCAGAGTGGCGAATATGCCAATGCCATGCGTAACAGCGTTGCCGAACTGGTTGCGGGTCTGAATGAAGAAGTCAACGAAGCTGCGGCACAGGCCAAAGTGGTCGAGAAACAAAGCCTGACCGCCCTGTTCGTTGTGGCTGCGGCTGCAATCGTGATCTCGCTTCTGATCTATGTGCTGTATGTTCGCGGCAACGTTCTGCGCCGTCTTGGCGGTCTGCAGAAAACCATGGTTCAGCTTGCGGATGGCAATCTTGATGTCGTCGTCCCGTCCAAGGGCAATGACGAAATCAGCGCCATGGGCCGTGCCGTTGATGTCTTTAAGGACAACGCGCTTAAGGTTCAGGCCATGCAGGCCGAAGAAGAACGCCTTAACCGTGAACGTAACGAAGCCCTTCGTGACGAGCTTCTTGGTCTGGCTGATACCCTGCAGAACGAAGTTGAAAGTGCAGTGAATGAAATCGCTGCCCTTGGTAACCAGCTTCAGGGTGTTTCGGGTCAGATGACCTCAAGTGCGGAACTTGTTTCGGGTCAGACCGAAGAAGTTGCCAACTCGGCACAGGAAGCAACCGGTAACGTTGAAACCGTTGCTGCTGCGACCGAACAGCTTTCGGCATCGAATGCCGAAATCAATCGTCAGATGGCGGAATCAACCCGCATTTCGAGCGAAGCTTCGACCCGTGCACAGGAAACCAACGACCTTGTCGTTAGCCTGTCGCAGTCTGCTGATCGTATCGGCGAAGTCATCGCGTTGATTACCGACATTGCCGAACAGACCAACTTGCTGGCTCTGAACGCAACGATCGAAGCCGCACGTGCAGGCGATGCTGGCAAGGGCTTTGCGGTTGTTGCCGCCGAGGTCAAAAACCTTGCCAACCAGACCGAAAAAGCGACCGAGGAAATCTCGGGTCAGATTGCCGGTATTCAGAAAGCAACCGGTGAGTTTGTTAACGCGATTGGTGACATTGGCCGCATCATTGAAAACATCAATGAAATTGCCACCACCATTTCGGCTGCAGTTGAAGAACAGGGTGCCGCAACTGACTAGATCACGCGTAACGTTCGCGGTGCGGCTGATCGTACCCGTTCGGTATCCGCATCGATCACGGAAGTTGCCAGCGAAACCGGCAAGACAGGCGAACTGTCCGGTCAGGTCTTTGCAACCGCGCAGAATGCTTCCGAGAAGGTCGAAAACCTTCGTTCCCGGATTAATGGCATTCTCGATGATCTGCGCAAACAGGCGCACGATCGCGCGGCTTCCTGATCCATCTCACGATCTAAATCCTGACTGCAAAGGCCCGCCATCTGGCGGGCCTTTTTTCGTCTGCCTATCCCCGCATCAAACCACCCACTCGGCACAGTTGCACGCCGATAGAAAACACAAATACCGCGTAATGCAACCTATGGTAATTTAATACTACAAAAGTTCGTTCTGAGTTTGTGCAATCTATGTTATAGGGGCGCTAACTATAACATATAAGCCACTTTTTTCGGTGATGCCGCCCCACAACCTGGCAGACCGGAACTCCCCAAAAGCGGCACTACCGGGAAGCTACATCTGAGAGACCCGCAGAAACGTGCACCGATGCAGGAATGCGTCAGCACTCGACTTATTCGTCTATGGGGTAACATGAACTATGGGACATCTACTTAAACGCGGCACCTCCCCGTCGTCGTCACAAACAACAAAAACAAGTGGACTTGGGGTTCGCGAAAAACTGGCCGGTGCGTTCTTTCTGGTCGGTCTGATTGCCGTACTGGCAGCATCAGTATCGGTATTTTCATTCAGCAAATTTGGCGGACAGCTCGACAAGATTGCCTATGAGCAGCTTCCACCAATGTTCACGGCACAACAGCTTGCAACGGAAAGCGTCAAGGTTGTCGCATCCGCCCCGCGGATCGTAGCCGCCACGACCCTTGAAGAAGAACAGGTCGTCAAGATCGAGCTTGATATGCTCCTTGATAGCCTGCGTGAGAAGCTTGCCCTTCTGGCAAGTTCGGGTCTGCCGTCAGCATCGCTGTCGCATATCGAAACCAACGGTAAAAATCTGGCTGACAATCTTGAGACACTGCATCAAACGACGATCTCGCGTTTCGAGGCCGCGGCAAAACTGACCGAAAGCCTGGCAAAGTTTCAGCAACTCGATAACCGCTTTGCTTCGATGCTAAAGCCGCTTTTGTCCATGTCACAAAACCAGATTTCCGGCATTGCAGCACAGGTCGAAGACATCCGCAAAAGCGCCGGCTACCTGACGCAGGATGAACTGACCCATAGCAATGATCTTTTGATCAAGCTTGATCAAACCATCGCGGATCGCGCACCAATTTCTGAACTGTCCAAGCTGGGTGGCGAGATGACCAATATCTTGTTATCGGCCGCATCCACCAGCGACGAAACCCGCCTTAAAATCGTAAGCGTTCAGGTCAATGGGAAGATCAACGAGATCGAAACCCTGATCAAAGGTCTTGAGAACAAAAAGCTTCAGGCCTTCTATGCCGATCTGATTGCTGAAATCAAAACGCTTGCGGTTGGTGATCAAAGCATCCCGTCCCAACGCATGGCTGAACTGGCCCTTGTTCGTGATCAGGCAGCAGCAGTTGTCGCCAGTGCCGAGTTTGCCACCGCCATGGAAAATGGCGTGAATGCGTTGGTCGAGGCATTGCAAACTGGTGTCGATCGATCTGCCGGTGCAGCCAAAACACTGAACAATCAAAGCACCTATGTGATGTATGCAGTGGGGGCTGCTGCAATCCTGATCCCGCTTTTGATTTTTGTGGTGTATGTGCGTGGCAATCTCCTGCGCCGCCTTGCCGGATTGCAAAAAACCATGGTGTCACTGGCCCAAGGCGATCTTGAAGTTGATGTTCCGTCACAAGGCGTTGATGAAATCTCGGCCATGGGTCGCGCGGTTGACGTGTTTAAGGAAAACGCGATCAAGGTCCGTGACATGCAGGCCGAAGAAGAACGCCTGAACCGTGAACGCAACGAAGCATTGCGCGATGAATTGCTAAGCCTTGCCGATACGTTGCAGGGCGAAGTTGAAACAGCGGTAAACGAAATCGCTGCCCTCGGCGAACAGCTTCAGGGGGTTTCGG
Source organism: Thalassospira sp. (assembly GCF_048059015.1). Classification (GTDB taxonomy): domain Bacteria; phylum Pseudomonadota; class Alphaproteobacteria; order Rhodospirillales; family Thalassospiraceae; genus Thalassospira. The sequence continues at coordinate 125,691 of NZ_JBLLNT010000007.1, forward strand.
GTCAAATGTCGGAAAGTGCTGAGCTGGTATCTGGTCAAAGTGATGAGGTTTCCAAATCTGCCCAAGAAGCCACCGGCAATGTCGAAACCGTTGCCGCCGCGACCGAGCAACTTTCAAGCTCGAACGCGGAAATCAATCGTCAAATGGCAGAAACCACGCGTATCTCCAACGAAGCCGCACAGCGTGCCCAACACACCAATGAGCTGGTCCATAGCCTGTCGCAATCTGCTGGTCGTATCGGGGAAGTCATCGCACTTATCACCGATATTGCCGAACAGACCAACCTGCTTGCACTGAACGCCACCATCGAGGCCGCCCGTGCCGGTGATGCAGGCAAAGGCTTTGCTGTGGTTGCGGCCGAGGTCAAAAACCTTGCCAATCAGACAGAAAAGGCGACCGAGGAAATCGCCGGTCAGATTTCCGGTATCCAGAAGGCAACCGGTGAGTCTGTAACCGCAATCGGCGAGATCGGTGCGATCATTGATAACCTCAATGAAATCGCCACCACCATCTCGGCCGCGGTTGAGGAACAGGGTGCCGCAACCGATGAAATCACGCGCAATGTGCGTGGTGCGGCGGATCGTACCCGCGCGGTATCCTCGTCGATTACCGAGATCGCCAATGAGACCGGCCGTACTGGCCAGCTCTCTGGCGAAGTTCTGACGACGTCACGGACAGCATCGCAAAAGGTCAGCGAGATGCGCACGCGTATTTCAGCCATCCTTGATGATTTGCGCCAGCAGGCGCGTGACAGGGCTGCGTAAACCGCCCTGCTCTATATTCCTGCCAAAGGCCCGCCAGTTTGACTGGTGGGCCTTTTTCTTGATGGTTGCGGAATGCCCATCCCCTGAAATGGCGCATATCTTCGTGGCAAACGACGCAAACCGACTATACCCGCACAGGCCACCGCCGGAAAATCCATGATTGTCGTGCGGTTCCTGTGCTATAGATGACCATAAGAACAATAACACAAGCCCCATCTCAACTTTGTCTGTCCGAATTCAGGGCGGCAGGCAAAATCCCCAAAGAGGCTTGAACGGGATACGACGTCCGGACGACGCGACTAACAGCGTCGGCACGATGATGTGTCGGTGCTCGGTTCTTTGGTCTACGGGGTACCTAAAAATGGCTTTAAAACTAAAGCGCGGCGTTAAGCCGTCATCGTCGAAAAAATCGACGAAATCTGGGATTGGTGTTCGTGGGAAATTGGCTGGCGCATTCTTTCTTGTAGGATTGATCGCAATCCTTGCAGCGGCTGTTTCCGTCTTTTCATTCACAAAATTTGGTAATGAGCTTGGCAAGATCGCCTATGAGCAGTTGCCACCAATGTTCGCGGCCCAACAGCTTGCCGCAAACAGCGCAAAGATCGTTGCATCAGCACCACGATTTGTTGCGACCTCAAAGGTTGAAGAAGAACAGGTTGTCAAAGCCGAAGTCGATGAACTTCTGGCCAAGTTGAACGAGAACCTTGAAGCTCTTCGCCAGGCGGGACTGCCCGAAGAAACACTGGCTTTGGTTGAAACCAACACGCAAAGCCTTGCCGAAAGTCTCGAAGAACTTCACGAAACCACGATTGAACGGTTTGAAGTTGCAGCAGAACTTTCAGACTCCCTAAGTCAGTTCCAACAGGTTTCTGGCCGCTTCAATTCCATGATCCAACCGATCCTGTCTGCGTCACAGACCAAAATTACCGGTGTGACCGCCCAAGTTCAGGAACTGCGCAACGCGGGTGATGCTCTTACCCCGGAACAACAGGCCTCCACCAAGGATCTTCTGTTTCAGCTTGAAGAGCTGATGGCATCCCAGGCGCCTATCCTTGCCCTTTCCAATAGTGGGGCAGAGATTTCCAACACCGTTCTGTCGGCCGCCTCATCAGATGACCGCATGCAGCTTCGCATCATGGGTGTTCAGGTGCGCGGCGCGGTTGGTGTTGTTGGCAACACCGTGAACGAGCTTGAGAACGCAAAGCTCAAGAAATTCTATGATGGCTTGCTGGGCGATATCAAAAAGCTCGCCATGGGCCGCAACAGCATCCCGTCATTGCGCTCCAAGGAACTCAAACTGGCCGACGAGCAGCTTGAGATCGTCGAAGAAAGTGCTGAATTCGCCGCCGCAATGGAAGGTGTAGTTACCGAAATCGTTGAATCCCTGCAAACCGGGGTCAACACATCGGCCGATGCTGCAAATACGCTTACCAAGCAAAGCTCGGTCGTGATGTATGGGGTTGGCGGTGCAGCCATCGTCATCCCGCTTCTGATCTTTGTTATTTATGTTCGTGGTAATCTGCTGCGTCGTTTGGCTGGCCTTCAGAAATCAATGGTCGCCCTTGCCGGTGGTGATCTTGATGCTGCTGTCCCATCTGCTGGCAATGACGAGATTTCCGCCATGGGCCGTGCGGTTGATGTGTTTAAGGAAAATGCGATCAAAGTCCGCGACATGCAGGCCGAAGAAGAACGCCTTAACCGTGAACGCAACGAAGCACTACGTGACGAGTTGCTAAGCCTTGCCGACACCCTTCAAAGCGAAGTCGAAACCGCGGTCAATGAAATCGCATCGCTGGGCGATCAACTTCAAGGCGTGTCTGGTCAAATGACTGAAAGCGCAGAACTGGTTTCGGGTCAAACCGAAGAAGTCGCCAATTCGGCCCAGGAAGCTACCGGCAATGTCGAAACCGTGGCGTCTGCGACCGAGCAACTTTCAAGCTCGAACGCAGAAATTAACCGTCAGATGGCGGAAACCACGCGTATCTCAAACGAAGCCGCACAGCGGGCCCAGCACACCAACGAGCTGGTCCATAGCCTGTCGCAATCTGCTGGTCGTATCGGTGAAGTCATCGCACTGATCACCGACATTGCCGAGCAGACCAACCTTCTGGCACTGAACGCCACCATCGAGGCGGCCCGCGCCGGTGATGCCGGCAAAGGCTTTGCCGTTGTTGCGGCCGAGGTCAAAAACCTTGCCAATCAGACCGAAAAGGCGACCGAGGAAATCTCGGGACAGATTTCTGACATCCAGAAGGCAACAGGTGAATCAGTAAGTGCGATTGGTGAAATCGGATCGATCATTGATAGCCTCAATGAAATCGCGACCACCATTTCGGCTGCGGTCGAGGAACAAGGTGCCGCAACCGATGAAATCACGCGCAATGTGCGTGGGGCGGCGGATCGTACCCGTGCGGTATCGGCATCGATTACCGAGGTCGCCAATGAAACCGGCCGAACTGGTCAGTTGTCTGGCGAAGTTCTGACGACATCGCGCGCGGCATCAGAAAAGGTAAGCGAAATGCGCACCCGTATTTCCGCCATCCTTGATGATCTGCGCCAACAGGCACGTGACAGGGCAGCCTGATCGCCCGACCCGATCTGAAACGACAAAGGCCCGCCAATTGGCGGGCCTTTTTGCATCGTAACACCTGATCAATTAGGCGCTTGGCCAGCTGCCCTTAAGACGACCACCGATGCGTACCGATTCAATACGCTTGGCAAGGCCGGTCTTGTCATCAGTTTCCACAAAGACACCGCATACCGTTGCCGGACCATCTGCTGGCTCAAACCGGCCGGACGGCATCTTGGTCAGGAATTTGCGGACCGAGTTTTCCTTTTTCATGCCGATCACGGAATCAAAGTCACCGCACATGCCAACATCGGTCTGATATCCGGTGCCATTCGGCAGTATCTGCGCATCCGCGGTCGGAACGTGGGTATGCGTGCCCAAAACAAGCGATGCACGACCGTCGCAATGATGGCCAAACGCCATTTTCTCTGACGTGGTTTCGGCGTGGAAATCGATGATGATCGCATCGACATTCTTGCCAAGCTTGTGTTTGGAGAAAAGCTTGTCCGCACCTTGGAACGGGCAAGACAGCGGGTCCATAAACAGACGCCCCATCATATTGATGACGCAGACTTTTTTGCCCGACCTGGTTTTGAAAACGTAATCGCCATTGCCCGGCGTGCCATCAGGAAAGTTCCAGGGACGCAGCAATTTGTCGTCTTCATCGATATAGGCGATGATTTCGCGCTGATCCCAGACATGGTTGCCTGTCGTCAGGACATCTGCGCCCGCGTCATAGAATTCCTTGCAGATTTTCGCAGTGACACCGAAACCATGCGCAGAGTTTTCAACATTCACCACAGCGATATCAACAGACAAACGATCGCGGAGCATCGGCAATGCTTCAAGTGCCGCCTTGCGACCGGTTTGGCCCAGAACGTCGCCAAGATGAAGTAAACGCATATTCTTTCCTGTGTCTTTTTACATACCTCGATATGCAGGCATGGCTTTACGAATGCACCCTGATCCGGGACGCACCGCATACTGCATTACGCAAAGGAGAAGGGATTTGTTCAAATAAGATAAGCGGGAGCCACCACTGCCGTTGGCCATTTGGTAATTCCTCGTGACCTGCAGGTGCAGGTGGGCGCCGTATAACTAGACCACGGCCTAGCAAGGGACAGCTCCCTAGAGAAATAAGCATCGGCCCCGGGAATTAGCGGACCTGACGAACAGGGCAGCCCCCTTCAATGCTGGGTCCTTGATCGCCGCGAACGGCGCATCGCAAACTGTCAGCGACCGGAACTTAGTCCCGGCATGTGTGAATTTCAAGTAGATTGCACGTAAAGAAGGCCCGCAAACAGCAGCCATGCATTGAAGGAATGCGCCGCAGGTGCTTACAAAAATCTGCCTGATCAGTTCTTGGCGAGTTTCTCAGCCAGGAACTCGACGCGATCGGCCATGCTTTCGATATTTTCTGCCAAGGCATCGCTTTCAGCAGCGGAAAGACTGCCAGCTTCCTTGATCTGGCCCTGACGATCTTCAAGCTTCTCCTGTGCTGTGCCCAGTTCATCAGCAATCAGAAGGCTCGTCATTACCAGCAAACGCTGTTCGCCAATCTGGCCAACCGCACCGGCAATTTCCTTGACCCGTTCGTCGACATAGCTTGCAAGCGCGTGAATGCGTTCTTCCTGCCCGTCGTCGCAGGCGATGTCATAGCTGCGCCCGTTAATGCGAATGGATACCTGTGCCATGGGTTATGCCTGCTTCTTTACCGGTTCATCTTCAAGGACGAGCTTGAGCTGATCCACAGCACCATCAAGACGCCGCGATACGGTTTCTGTCGTCTCGGTCAAACGGTCATAATCGGCACGCATTGCGGCAAGCTGACCACGAAGGGCTTCAACTTCCTCGGTATCGGACGCGCTGTTCTGGCTTTTCTGTTCGATTGCCGACTCCGCAACCATTTCCAGACGTTCCAATGCTGCTTTCAGCCGTTCACTTGCTTGGTGCAACCGCGACATGAACCATTTCCCGAAATTGTCGTTTTTACCCGATACGCCCAGATCAAATTGATCTGTAACGAATCACCTTACAGGCCAATAAGCCCATCGAAGATGTCATGATCATGGCTGATTTAACATCGCCCATTCTGATCAACAACAGTTTTGCCCGAAGCGCGCATAAATCCACGCGGTTTATTAATCGAGCTAACCTTATGAAAACATAGAAGCCCCAAGGCACCAAGGTCAACATGACCTGCACCAGCCATGCGCAAACGGAACATCTGTTAGCTTGATTCCGGGTAACAGGCGTAGTTTTTCGACAGAAGCGGTTGACGTATGCCCCCCGTAAGGGCATCTTCCGCGCGAATTCCGTTATATATGGAAAAGTGTTTTCATCGCCCGACCGCGAAACCCCCAGGAACCGCATCACATGACGACGCAAGTAGAACACAACCGCATGGCCAATGCCATCCGCTTCCTCTCGGCCGACGCTGTCGAGAAAGCCAAATCCGGTCACCCGGGCATGCCGATGGGCATGGCAGATGTTGCGACTGTTCTTTATACCAAATTCTTGAAATTCGATCCGAAGCACCCGAACTGGCCGGACCGCGACCGTTTCATCCTGTCCGCAGGTCACGGTTCGATGCTTCTTTATTCACTGCTGCACCTGACCGGTTACGCAGACTTCGATCTTGATCAGATCAAGAATTTCCGTCAGATGGGCTTCCGCACTGCGGGTCACCCTGAATTCGGTCACGGCGAAGGCATCGAAACCACCACTGGCCCGCTGGGTCAGGGTATTGCAACCTCGGTTGGTTTTGCCCTTGGCGAGCGCATCATGAATGCCCGTTTTGGCAATGATGTTGTTGACCACTTCACCTACGTGATTGCTGGCGACGGCTGCCTGATGGAAGGCATCTCGCAGGAAGCCATTTCGATGGCTGGTCACATGAAACTGTCGAAACTCGTCGTTCTGTTCGATGACAACGGCATTTCGATTGATGGCCCGACCTCGCTTTCGACCTCTGAAGACCACACCAAGCGCTTTGAAGCAGCTGGTTGGGACGTTCAGGAAATCGACGGCCACGATCCGGTCGCGATTGAAGCAGCGATTGCCAAAGCGAAAACCACCAACACCCCGTCGATGATCGCTTGCAAAACCCAGATCGGTTTTGGCGCACCGACCAAAGCTGGCACCTCGGCAACGCACGGTGCTGCACTTGGTACCGAAGAACTTGCTGGCATGCGCAAGAAACTCGAATGGGACAACGAACCGTTCGACATCCCGGCTGACATCCGTGACGCATGGCTTGCAGCTGGCGCACGTGGCGCTGACGACTTCAATGCTTGGGGCGCTCGTTTTGACGGTCTCGAAGCTGGTCTGAAAGACGAGTTCGAACGTCGCGTCGAAGGCAAGCTTCCGGAAAACTGGATCGAAGCTTTCAACGACTACAAAAAGCAGATCACCGAAGACAAGCCGAAGGTCGCAACCCGTAAGGCGTCCGAGAACGTTCTTGAAGTTCTGACCAAAGCGATCCCGGAAATGATCGGCGGCTCTGCCGACCTGACCGGTTCGAACAACACCAAGACCAGCTCGCAGGCGCCAATCACCGCAGCAGGCGGCTACGAAGGTGCTTACATTTACTACGGTATCCGCGAGCACGGCATGGCAGCAGCCATGAACGGCCTGGCGCTGCATGGTGGTGTTCTGCCATATGGCGGCACCTTCCTGGTCTTTACCGATTATTGCCGTCCGTCGATCCGTCTTTCGGCTCTGATGAACCAGCGCGTTGTTTACGTCATGACCCATGATTCCATCGGTCTTGGCGAAGACGGCCCGACCCATCAGCCGGTCGAACATGTCGCATCGCTGCGCGCAATGCCGAACGTGACCGTGATCCGTCCGGCCGATGCGGTTGAAACCGCAGAAGCATGGGCAATGTCGATCACCAACGAAAGCGGCCCGACCGTTCTGGCCCTTACCCGTCAGAACCTTCCGGTTCTGCGTACCGAATATCGTGAAGACAACCTTGTCGCACGCGGCGGTTACGTGATTTCCGATTGCGATGGTGATCGTCAGGTCACCCTGATCGCAACCGGTTCGGAAGTCGAGATCGCAGTTGACGCACAGGCAAAGCTGAAAGCAGACGGCATCAATGCTGCTGTTGTTTCGCTGCCGAGCTGGGAACTGTTTGACGCTCAGTCGCCGGAATACCGCAAAGAAGTTCTGGGCAGCGCACCGCGCGTTGCCATCGAAGCGCTTTCGGTCTTCGGTTGGGAAAAATATGTTGGCGATAACGGCAAAGTTATCGGCATGCACGGTTTTGGTGCTTCGGCACCTGCCCCGGTTCTTTACGAGCATTTCGGCATCACTGCTGACGCGCTGGTTAAAGCAGCCAAGGAACTGGTTTAATTTACAGGGCCGGATCGGTAACATGCCGATCCGGCCTTTTTTCTATGGGTTTGAAACCCTAAGCCGTGATTGATACTCCCCAGGTACCAATCATTATAATTTTGGAGGGATGAATGGCTATTCGCGTAGCGATTAATGGTTTTGGTCGTATCGGCCGTCTGGTTCTGCGTTCTATCGTTGAAAGCGGTCGCACCGACGTTGAAGTTGTTGCCATCAACGACCTGGGTAACGTCAACACCAATGCGCATCTTCTGAAATACGATTCCGTTCATGGCGTTCTGGCCAATGACGTCAAAGCCGAAGGCGACGATCTGGTCATTGACGGCAAAGCAATCAAAGTTTGCTCCGAGCGTGACCCGGCGAACCTGCCGTGGGCAGCTCTGAACGTTGATATCGCATTCGAGTGCACCGGTATCTTCCTTGACGAAGCGGGCGCAGGCAAACACCTGACTGCCGGCGCAAAGCGCGTTCTGATTTCTGCCCCCGCAAAGGGCGACATCAAAACCGTTGTTTACGGTGTTAACTCTGACACCCTGACCGCTGACGATGTCATCGTTTCGAACGCATCCTGCACCACCAACTGCCTTGCACCGGTTGCAGACGTTCTGAACAAAACCGTTGGTATCACCAAAGGCTTCATGACCACCGTTCACGCCTTCACCGGCGACCAGAACACCGTGGACAGCCTGCATTCTGACCTGCGTCGTGCACGTTCGGCATCGCTTTCGATGATCCCGACCTCGACCGGTGCAGCAAAGGCTGTTGGCCTGGTTCTTCCGGAACTCAAAGGCAAACTCGACGGTACCGCAATCCGCGTCCCGACCCCGAACGTCTCGATGGTCGATCTGACCTTCGTTGCTGGTCGTGACACCACCGTTGAAGAAGTCAACGCAGCAATCAAAGAAGCAGCAAACGGCCCGCTCAAAGGCGTTCTTGGCGTTTGCGAAGCACCGCTGGTTTCGGTTGACTTCAACCACAACCCGAACAGCTCGACCTTCGATGCGACCCAGACCCAGGTTATGGACGGCAACTTCGTTCGTATCCTGTCTTGGTATGACAACGAGTGGGGCTTCTCCAACCGTATGAGCGACACCGCTGTCGCTATGGCGAAGTTCCTCTAAGCATCGCTTGGATCTGAATTTGAGAAGTGCCCGAAGTTCTGCTTCGGGCACTTTTCTTTTGTCTATCTTTCGGTCACTGTTGAGCCACCAACACATCAAGACAAACAGGAGCCCGACCCGTGAGCCTTCTTTTCAAGGAACTTGATTATCGCCCGACACCGATGGGAGTTTTAAGCCTGCGCCGCCGGCGCGAGCTGAGCCTTGATATCGATGTCTACGAGATCAAGCTTGATGAAGAATACCTGATGTCGAGCCTGTTTACCGACGCCGAGATCGCCCTGTCCGACCTTGGACTGGCAGAACTTGATCGCGACAACCTTGACGTGGTCGTTGGCGGCTTGGGGCTTGGCTACACCGCCAAGGCGGCACTGGACAATCCCAAGACGGGTAAGCTCACCGTGCTTGATACCCTGCCCGAAGTCATCGAATGGCATCAGCAAGGGTTGCTTCCGCTGGGCGAACAGCTGTCAAATGACCCGCGTTGCCATCTTGTGCATGGTGATTTCTTCGGCGCGTCATTGTCTGATACGCCGGGCATGTCGCCAAGTGCCCCCAATGTTAAGCACGATGCTATCCTGCTTGATGTTGATCATTCACCATCAAACGTCCTGCATGACGATCACAAGAAGCTCTATACCAAAGACGGCTTGAAGAAGCTTGCAGCTCACCTTGTGCCGGACGGTATCTTTGCGCTGTGGTCGACCGAATTGCCCGAACCGTGGTTTGAGGAAAACCTGGCATCTGCCTTTGCGGAAATCCGGGCTGATGTCATCACATTCAAGCATCCCCTGATTGACCGCGAAGATATCAACACGGTCTATGTCGCCCGAACCCATTCGTAATCGGGCAATTCCATGACGCAATCCCACCCGATCATCCGCATTCACGGTATCAAAGGCGCACAATCCGCCTGCCGGGTTCTGGGCGATCGTCGGTTTGACCTGCTGTCACCGGAACATGCCGGAATGACACATGGGGCGCAGTGGCTCACCGATCTGGTCCGGATCACCCGCGCCGAATTTTCCGACGCACAGTTTGCCGCCATCCTTGATTGCCGCGGCCGTGTTTCAAGTGCCCTTGCCGCGATTGAAAACGGGTTGGACGGTATCATTGTTGATGCCTTGCCCCGCGATCAGCGTGAACGCCTTGGTGATATGGCACGACAGATGAATTGCCAGGTCATGACAGAAGCGCCATCTGCCAATACGGTTTATGGGATGGATGACCATCGCCTCCCCGACCACGAACTTGACCGCAGGCTTTTGGCGCAGCTTGGCAACTGGTCCTAGGCAATTGCCAAAACCTCCGTCAGGGTTTACATAACACGCAGGAAATCATCAGGAATTATCATCGTGAACTCTGACGAACTTGCCGGTCTTTATCTTCTGACCCCGCCGAAAATCGAACTCGCAACCTTTGGCAACAAGCTGAAGTCGGTTCTTGATACCGGTGCGGTTGATTGCCTGCAATTGCGCTTGAAAGACGTCAGCGACGATGAAATCCGCAAGGCCATCGACGTCATTCTGCCGATGTGCAGTGAACGCGATATTCCCCTGATCCTCAATGACCGACCCGACATTGCCAAGAAATCTGGCTGCGACGGCGTTCATGTTGGCGAAGAAGATGCAAGCTACGACGAAGCGCGCGCGATCATGGGCGAAGAACATATCGTTGGTGTGTCCTGCTATGACAGTCGTCATCGCGCGATGATCCTTGGTGACAAGGGTGCGGATTATGTCGCCTTTGGCGCGTTCTATCCGACCGAAACCAAAGAAGCCAAAACCAGCGTTACGCCCGAAATTCTTGAAATCTGGACGACCTTTACCACGGTCCCATGTGTTGCCATTGGCGGCATCACGGCTGAAAATGTCGCCCCGATCGTTTTGGCTGGTGCGGACTTCGTTGCGGTGACGGGTGGTGTCTGGAACCATCCCGATGGCCCCGAAGCCGGGGCAAAGGCGATCAAGGCTGCGATTGCAGCGTGCGATATCTGATCGACGGATTGATCCGAATATCCTTGACTGACAAGTGCTTGGTCCAAGCCATGCGGGAATGACGGGGTGATATGCGTATCAACCCTGATCAATCTGCTTGCAGCAAAAACGCCAAGCTGGTAGTTAACGCTCCTTAAATGGGGCAAGTGCCCCCTCTTTGCATTGTGAATCTGTGATCTGAAAGAACGGTTGGTGCCATGAAAATCAACGGCAACGAAATCCGTCCGGGTAACCTTATCGAACATAAAGGTGCCCTGTGGCGTGCAGTAAAATGCCAGGCTGTTAAGCCGGGTAAAGGCGGTGCTTTTAACCAGGTTGAACTCAAAGACATTCGTACCGGCACCAAGCTGAACGAACGTTTCCGTGCTTCGGAAACCGTCGAAAAGGTTCGCCTCGAGCAGAAAGAATACAGCTATCTGTTCTCCGATGGTGACATGATCACCTTCATGGACATCGAAACCTACGACCAGATCACAGTAAATTCCGACCTTGTTGGCGAACCGGCTGTTTATCTTCAGGATGGTATGGTTGTGACCATTGAATCCTTCGAAGGCGAGCCGCTTGGCGTGACCCTGCCGGAACATGTTGTGTTCCAGATCGTCGAAGCAGATGCCGTCGTCAAAGGTCAGACCCAGTCTTCTTCTTTCAAACCGGCTGTTCTTGAAAACGGTGTTCGTGTGATGGTGCCCCCGCATATTGAATCGGGTACGCGCATTGTCGTGAACACTGTTGAAGGCACCTATCTTGAGCGTGCCAAGGACTAAGGGCTGCCAAGCAGCCCTCTGGTTTTCTTTTTAATTCCAATACCGGGAGATATGCCGTGCGAGGCGCCGCCCGTCGTTCTGCGAATATCAACGTTATGTACAAGGCTGTTGAAAAAGCAGCCTATGGACTGAAACGCGACTTCGGTGAAGTCGAAAACCTTCAGGTTTCGATGAAAGGCCCGGCAGATTTCGTATCTGCTGCCGATCACCGTGCCGAGAAACGCCTGCGTGAAGAGCTTGAGCGTGCCCGTCCGGGCTATGGCTTCCTTCTTGAAGAAGGTGGCGAGGTCAAGGGTACTGATCCGGAACATCGTTGGATCATCGATCCGCTCGATGGCACCACCAACTTCCTGCATGGCATCCCGCATTTTGCCATTTCTGTTGCCCTTCAGAAGGGTACGGAAATCATTGCGGCGATGGTCTATGACGTTGCCAAGGACGAATGCTTCTGGGCCGAAAAAGGCCTTGGCGCGTTCCTTGACAACCGTCGTCTGCGCGTTTCGGGCCGTCGTCGTTTGAACGAATGTGTTCTGGCGTGTGGCGTTCCCCATATCGGTCACGGCGACCATGCATCGTTTGAAAAGCAGCTTCACACGGTCATGGACCGTTGCGCAGGTGTGCGTCGCATGGGCGCAGCTTCGCTTGATCTGGCATATGTTGCAGCAGGTCGTTACGACGGTTACTGGGAAGAGCACCTCAATGCGTGGGATATCGCAGCAGGTCTACTGATCATTACCGAAGCTGGCGGCTATGTCCGTGACGCCAAAGGCGGTACCAACATGCTTGGCACCGGCAGCGTCGTTGCAGCCAACGACTATATCCAGCCGGTTCTGGCCAAAACGCTTAAAAAGGCAATCGCGGACTAACCTACCGCTTTTGTTACTGTTTTTTGAAAGGGGCGCTTCGGAAATTACCGAAGCGCCCCTTTTGCTTTATCGGTCAAAGCGGTTGTCCATTACCTGTCTCTAAGCTATGGTGTTGCGTGCTGAGTGACCCGATAGTGGAACACCAGCCAACAGGGGTGGCATTCGGAAAGTTTGCGGGTGCCTAACGATCGACACAAAACTGTGTGAAAGAGAAAAACGTTATAAAACGCTTTCAAACACAGGGTATTAAGGGGCCTGCGATTTGATGAAGGGGTATTCCAAGATTTCGGTGCTTGCGATGACGGCTGCGCTGGGAACCACAGTGTTCTTTGGCGGCACGGCATCCGCACAGATGTACTCCCCCGTCTCGGTTGACGATAGCGTTCAGGTAAATTGGGACGTCGCAGACGGTTTTGGCGGTCAGCCAACCGTTCCGCAATATCTGTCACCCAGCGTTTCGCGCGAACATATCGTGATGCCCGGTGGCGATCTGATCTACCCGGAAACCAAACCAAGATCCGAATTTCTTGCAGCTGAGCAGTTCGCTGCTGCTGGAAGCTCAGACGGGTTTGATGGTGGATATGAAACCGTTGTGATTGATGGCGCCGGAAGCGGTGCCGCCTTCCCGACCAAATCAGAATTTTACGGTGTACCGGGTGTAAGCCCGCGCGAGACGGCGGCAATGGATGATGGCGCAAACCAGACCATCGCCCTTCGCCAGCCAGAGCCGACTTCGGCCCCGCGCAGCAAACCTGCCGCACCGACCATGTCTTCAAGTAGTGCCGCACCTGAAAGTGCGCCGACGCCCTTGACCAAACCGGCACCTGCGCCGGTTGTCGCGCAGGCAGAACCGACCCCGACACCAGCACCCGCCCCGGCAACCGAAACCGCCGAAGTGGTTGAAACGCCAAAAGCACCGGTGGTTCAGGCCGAAGAAAACACCGCCCCGGCAGCACCTGCTGCGCCAGCGGTTGCGCCGATCGCTTCTTCGAATGAAGTTCCGCCTGCTCCGGCCCCGGCACCAGATACCACGCAGCCAGCAACCAGCATGGCCGCCAATGCCCCGGTCGCACCGGCCCCTGCTGCGCCCGCAGCAACACCGGCACCGGCGGCTGAAGAAGCAGCAATTCCGCCATCGACCAGTGCATCTGAACCGATGCCATCGCTTGGTGCGGATGAATACAGCCTTGCCTTTGGCGCAGACAGCTTCGAGCTCAGCGACAATGCCCGTCGTCAGCTTGATCAGGTGATCGCCGCCATGGGCCGCGATGACAGCCTGCGTATTCAGCTTCAGGCCTATGCACAGGGTGATGGCGCAAACGCATCAAAAGCACGTCGTTTGTCGCTTTCGCGTGCGCTTCAGGTTCGTTCCTATCTGATCGACCAAGGTGTGCGTTCCACACGCATTGATGTTCGGGCTCTTGGCTCGAATGTTCCGTCCGGCCCGGCAGATCGCGTCGATATCAAAACCGTTCAACGCTAGGATTAATCCGTCATGAGCAGTAATTCGGCAAATGGCGTAGGGACATCCCTGCCCATTACCAAACCAGGAAGTTATCTGACACGTATGGCAATCTTCGTTGCCATCATTGCCGGGGTTGGCGCCCTGCTGTTCCCGGCCCTGTCTGATGCCTTTATGGCCAATGCTGTTCTCAATGGCCTGATCCTTGGCGTGTTCGTTGTTGGTGTGATTTACACCTTCCGCATGGCTGCCAGCCTGTCACCGGAAGTCACCTGGATCGAAGATTTCCGTCGTTCGCGTCCGGGTCTGACGTCGCAAGTTCCACCGAAGCTTCTGGCACCGATGGCCAGCATGATGGCCGAACAGCGCCGCGATCGCCCGCAGCTTTCGACCACATCGACCCGTACCATTCTGGACTCGATCCGTTCGCGTTTGGATGAAAGCCGCGAATTGTCGCGCTATGTGGTTGGGCTTTTGGTGTTCCTTGGTCTGCTCGGTACCTTCTGGGGCCTGCTTCAGACCGTGAACTCGGTCGCCAACGTCATTGGCAACGTCAATGTCGGCAGTGGCTCGAACATGGATCTATGGTTCTCCGAGCTTAAAGAAGGCCTGTCCGAACCACTGAGCGGCATGGGTACGGCATTCTCGTCCTCGCTGTTTGGTCTTGCAGGCTCGCTTGCCCTTGGCCTTCTCGACATGCAGGCAGGACAGGCGCAGAACCGGTTCTTTAACGATCTTGAAGAATGGCTTTCAAGCTTTACCCGTCTTGGTTCGGGCAGCGCGCTTTCTGATGGTGAACAGTCGGTTCCGGCATATCTTTCGGCCCTGATCGAGCAAATGGCGGACAATATGGAAGGGTTGCAAAACTCTATCCAGCGTTCGGAAAGCTCGCAGATCAAATCGCACAACACGTTGATTGATCTGGCGGACAAGCTTTCGACCCTGACCGATCAGATGAAGGCCGAACAGCAATTGATGGTCAAGCTGGCCGAAAACCAGATGCATCTGAAGCCGGTCCTTGATCAGTTGGCTGACTCCATGAAAATGGGCAGCTTTGGCATTGATGATAACACCCGTGCGCATATCCGTTCGCTTGACAATACGCTGGGCCGTATTGGCGAAGAACTGACCATGGGCCGCCAGCAATCGACACAGGAAATCAGAAGCGAGATCAAGCTTCTCGCCCGTACCATCGCCGCCATCGCCGAGGAGGGCTGATCGCATGATCGGGCTTTCGCGCCGTCGTAACCGCGATGTAAATACTTGGCCGGGCTTTGTTGATGCGCTGGCAACGCTTTTGATGGTGATCATCTTTCTTCTGATGATCTTCGTCATAGCGCAGGTCTATCTGGGTGCGGCTCTGTCAGGTCGTGATGAAGCGCTGAGCGATTTGACCGCGCAGGTCAACGAACTCACCAATCTTCTCTCGCTTGAGCGTGGCAATAACCAGCGTATGGAACTTGAGCTGACCCAGCTCACGACCGAGCTTTCCAATACCGCTGATCAACGCGATGAGCTTAAAAACCGTGCAGCCGCATTGGCAACCCAACTTGCCAATGCGGAACTCTCGGCCGAGGAAATCGAAAAGCGCCTTCTTGCCGCGCTGGCTTCACTTGAAGACAAAGAAGCCGAGCTGTCCCAGCTGCAAACCAGCAGCGATGAAAAGATCGCCGATCAGGATACCCGCATCGAAGAGCTTTCTGCCCTTCTGGCATCCCGAGCTGCTGAACTTGAAGAGCAGAAAAATCTGAGCGATGAGGCAAAGGCACAGGTCGCAGCCCTTAATCAGCAGATGCTGGCCCTTCGCCAACAGCTCGCCCGGATTGAAGCTGCCCTTGAAGCATCCGAACGCGAGAACGAAGAAAAAAGTGCGCAGATCGTCAATCTTGGTAACCGCCTGAATGCGGCACTTGCCACCAAGGTCGCCGAGCTGCAGCGTTATCGTTCCGAGTTCTTTGGGCGCCTGCGCGAAGTGCTTGGTGATCGTCAGGACATACGCGTTGTTGGTGATCGCTTTGTCTTCCAGTCCGAAGTTCTGTTTGGCTCTGGTTCAGCCGACCTTGGCCTTGAAGGTCAGGAACAATTGGCGAAACTGGGTGAAACCCTGACTGCAATCGCATCGGAAATTCCCGATGACATCGATTGGGTGATGCGCGTTGATGGTCACACCGACAAGGTTCCGATCAGAAACCTGCAATTCGCGTCGAACTGGGAACTGTCCGCCGCGCGTGCAATTTCAGTGGTCAAGTTCCTGATTGATCAGGGTGTTCCGCCCAATCGTTTGGTTGCAGCAGGCTTTGGTGAGTACCAGCCGCTTGACAACCGCGATGACGAAATCGCTTATCGCCGCAACCGGCGTATCGAGTTCAAGATCACCGAACGCTGATCAAATAGTGATATCTCTTCAAAGCCCCGCTAGCTCACGCCTGCGGGGCTTTTCCTTTTTGCTGGTTCAATCAAGGACTTCGGGCTAGGGTCGCTTCGTCGCCACCGCGATTTCCATTAAAAACATCACGTTCGGAGCTCCCATGCTGCGCGATATTTCGCCCCAAAGCATCTTCATGGGCCTGTTGGCAGGCTTTGTCGGGACAGCAAGTTCCTTTGCCGTTGTATTGCAAGGACTGACATCCGTTGGCGCTAGCCCGGAACAGGCGGCATCGGGCCTTATGGCGCTATCGGTTTCCATGGGGCTTTGTGCGATTGTCCTATCGCTTAAAACCAAAATGCCAATCAGTATTGCCTGGTCCACGCCGGGTGCTGCGTTGCTCGCCACATCAGGTCCGATTGAGGGTGGATTTGGCGTTGCTGTTGGGGCCTTCATTGTTTGCGCGGCACTGATCATTATCAGTGGCGTTTGGCGCCCATTGGGGCGTGCGGTTGCAGCCATCCCTGCCCCGCTTGCCAATGCGATGCTGGCGGGTGTGCTGTTGGGATTGTGTCTGGCACCAGTGAAAGCCGTTGCCTTTGACCCGATCCTTGGTTTGCCGATTGCGATTGCCTGGCTGGTGGTTGGGCGGTTTAACCGTCTGCTTGCGGTGCCAGCCGCCCTTCTGGCGTTTATTGCGGTTCTGATCTTTGGCGTTGATTTTCCGGACGGTGCGTTGGCCGACCTTGGCAGTTCCATCGCCCCACCCGTTGAATTCGTGATGCCCTCCTTCACGCTGGCAGGTTTGATTGGCATTGCCTTGCCGCTGTTCATTGTGACGATGGCATCCCAAAACATTCCCGGCACAGCAGTGCTCCGCGCCAATGATTATGACACGCCGCCAAGCCCGCTCTTTACCTGGACCGGTGTATTCTCGCTCTTGTCCGCGCCATTTGGCGGGCATGCGGTAAACCTTGCTGCGATTACCGCTGCACTCTGTGCAGGCAAGGACGCCCATCCTGATCCTTCGAAACGCTATTGGGCCGCCATTTCAAGCGGGGTTTTCTATATCGTCTTTGGATTGTTGGCAGGCCTTGTCACCGCCTTTATCAGCTTGGCACCGGGCATCCTGATCGAAGCAGTTGCCGGTCTTGCCCTGATCGGTGCTTTTGCCGGATCCGCGGTTGCCGCGTTTAAAGAAGAAGACGCGCGCGAAGCAGCCGCCGTCACCTTTATCGTCACTGCAGCAGGATTGACCTTTTACGGGATATCCGGGGCGTTCTGGGGATTGCTGGCTGGCGGGTTGATCTATGTTTTGACCCACCTTCGAAATCGCTGAGCAAAACAGAAACAAAAAGGCCGGAAAATCCCGGCCTTTCTTTTGATTGGTACTAAGTTTAGCTGGCCTTTGTTTCGGCGGTATCAGGCGCATCCTCGACCGATAAAGAAACAGCCGGGACTTTGAGCAATTCCGTCATCGCATCATATTGCGACAGGAACACCTTACCTGTCAGATCATCAAGGAAGTGCGCACATTTCAAACGATCCATCACCGGCCCCTTGACCTCGGACAGGTGCAAGGCAATGCCCATTTCATCAAGCCGATGATTGATCGCTTCAAGCGATTTAAGCGCACTTAGATCAATCTCGTTAATCGCCGAACACATCAAAATGACGTGCCTAAGTTCCGTTTCACCTACCACCCGATCGAGCACGTAATCCTCAAGAAAACGGGCATTGGCGAAATAGAGGCTTTCATCAATCCGGATGGTCAGAACACTTGGGTCCGTAATCACCTTATGGCGTTTGATATTACGGAAATGCTGTGTGCTGGGCACCAGGCCGACTTCGGCGATATGCGGGCGCGACGTACGATACAGGAACAACCCAATCGACAGGATCACGCCCGACGTCACCCCGACCTCCACCCCGAAGCCAAGCGTTAAAAGCACCGTTGCCGATACTGCAACAAAGTCAGCCTTTGAATAGCGCCAACTGGTTTTCAGGATGCTAAAATCGACCAGTGAAAGCACAGCAACGATAATCGTCGCGGCCAATGTCGCCTTTGGCAGGAAATAGACCAACGGCGTTAGGGCAATCGCGGCAATCGCAAGTCCGATGGCGGTAAATGCCCCGGCCGCAGGTGTCTGCGCCCCCGCATCAAAATTCACCACCGAACGGGCAAATCCGCCCGTCACCGGATACCCACCGGTGAAGGCTGCACCAAGGTTTGCTGCTCCCAACCCGATCAATTCCTGATCCGGGTTAATCCGCTGACGACGTTTTGCTGCCAATGTCTGGGCGACAGAGATCGATTTAACAAAGCCGATTACGGAAATAAGGATGGCTGGCACCAAAAGATCAGAAATCAAACTGACCGAGAAATCCGGCATGGTCAGGGGCGGCAAGCTTTGCGGTACGTCACCAACAATCTTCACCCCACCATCGGCAAGGCCCAGTCCCCAAACAACAAGGGTCGTTGCAATAACCGCGGCAACCGGCCCCGCCTTTGTAATGACATCGGCCATGCGCGGACCAACACCAATCGCACGCAAGGCGGGCTTAAGCCCCTTTCGCACCCAAAACAGAAACCCGGTGGCAAGCACACCAATAGCAAGTGTCGTCATGTTGGTTTCAGGCACATGCGCAATCAATGATGACACAATTTCCCAAAGATTATGCCCACCGGCATCAACACCCAGAATGTGTTTGAGCTGACTTGCGGCAATCAGAATGCCCGATGCGGTAATGAAGCCGGCAATCACGGGATGCGACAGGAAATTGGCCAAAAAGCCAAGCCTGAACACGCCCATCGCCAAAAGGATCGCACCAGACAACGCCGCCAGTGTCAGGGCCGCCACCGCATAGCCCATCGTGCCAGTTTCAGCGACATTGCCAATGGCCGCAGCCGTCATCAGCGACACAACCGCAACCGGTCCAACCGCCAAGGCCCGACTTGTGCCAAAAATCGCATAAAGAATAATCGGCACGATCGAGGCATATAACCCAGCCTCTGGCGGCAGTCCGGCCAAAAGCGCATAGGCCAAGGATTGCGGGATCAACATGATCGTTACAATGATCGCAGCAACCATATCGTTGCCAAAGGCCGTGCGATCATAACTGCGTCCCCAATCAAGGATCGGCACATAGCGACGGACGCGCTTCCAGGTCAGACTTGATGATTTCGGGTCAATATGAACAGTCATCTGACAGCTCCATCAAAGCCCGTTCAACGGCACTTTGAGCATCGGTCGCCCGCTTTCATCGCGTGGCAATTTCCCCGCACGCATATTGACTTGCAATGACGGCAGGATCAGACGCGGCATATCAAGCTGTGCATCGCGTTCGGTACGAAAGGCAATGAACTCGTCGCGCGATTTGCCTGCACCAACGTGAATGTTGGCCTGGCGTTCTTCACCAACTGTCGTTTCCCATTTAATGTCCCGCCCGTTTGGTGCGTAATCGTGACACATGAACAGGCGCATATCGTCTGGAAGTGTGAGGACTTTCTGGATGCTGTCATAAAGCACCCCAGCATCCCCACCGGGGAAATCTGCGCGTGCCGACCCGCCATCTGGCATAAACAGCGTATCACCGACAAAAGCCGCATCGCCCATGACATGCACCATGCACGCTGGCGTATGGCCCGGTGTAAACATGGCAAAGCAGGTCATCTCGCCAACCTGATAGCAATCACCGTCTTCGAACAGTTTATCGAATTGGCTGCCGTCACGCTGGAACTCGGTTCCTTCGTTGAAAATCTTGCCAAAGGTTTCCTGAACAATCTTGATGTTCGCGCCAATGCCAAGCTTCCCGCCAAGCTTTTCCTGAATATAGGGTGCCGCAGAAAGGTGATCGGCATGAACATGGGTTTCAATGATCCATTGAAGATCAAGCCCGCGCTCGGAAATGTCGGCAATAATCGCATCGGCATGATCAAGGCTGATCCGTCCGGCGGCATAGTCGATATCCATCACAGAATCCACGACGGCGCACGCATCGCTTTTCGGGTCTTTGACCACATAGCTGATGGTGTTGGTCGCCTTGTCAAAGAAGGCGCGAACATAGGGGCTCACCGACATATTTACCGGATATGAGGACATGTTAACTCCTGCGCTTCGGCGCGGCACATAGCGCGCAATTTTTCACTGTTAAGGAGAGTTTAAAGCAGGCGCCGTAACCGCGTCTGTGACCAAGTCACCAAACAAGGACCCTTTTATTTTAACATCATAATTTTATGGACTTGAAGACACACACTGCCCTGTGTAAGGCTCAGATTGGAATTTAGTTCTCCGCCAATCCCTGAATTGCTCCGCGATCAAGAATGCGGATAACCCCGCGCGCAAGCTCGATCCAACCGCGACGCTGAAACTCCGAAAGCTGTCTGGAAACCACTTCGCGTGCCGTACCAAGCTCGACCGCAAGCTTCTGATGCGTTGCCTGAATGCTCTCTTCGGACGCTGAAAGCTCAATAATTTTTTGCGCCAAGCGGATGTCGAGCCTGCGGAAAGCAATTTCTTCGACCACGGTGAACAGGTCGGTCATCCGCCGGGAATAAGCCGTGAAGACGAACTGACGAAACTCTGATGAGTCCGCTACCATCCTGTCAAAGACTTCACGTGGAATTGCCACCGCACGAAGACCGGTTTCAGCAATCCCCTCGGCCGAATAATCCTCATAGGCCATCAGACATGCGGTTGTCAGAACACAGCTTTCACCGGCATGCACCCGATACAAAACAATCTCGCGGCCTTCTTCCGATGTTTTCTGAACCCGCACAGTCCCGCTTAACAGCAACAAAAGTTGTTCTGGCGGTTTACCCGGTCCGAAAATAACAGTGTCCGCCGGGATATCAATCACCTTGCTCTGGGCGTGCAAATAGTCACGGATGTTCTGGGGCAGTCGTGAAAGACCCGGAAACTGCATGATCCAGTCTGACTGCGTCATCCGTTACTCCTGATGGTTTGAATTCAATGCATTAAATCTACAAGAACCTGATGTGTTTTGAAATGCCTATCACATTCATCCAGGCCGATTTACCCCACAAAAACCAAAAGCCCCGATCCATCGACCGGGGCTTTGACACAAACGTTTTTGATTACGATTTGGCGGGCGGAATGTTCAGGTTGCCCGTGGCATCAATTTCCCAGAACGGGTTAAACGCCACTTCCCACGCATGTCCGTCCGGGTCTCGGAAATAGCCGGAATACCCGCCCCAGAAAACCTTCTCTGCGGCTTTCTGTATTTTCGCACCGGCCTTTTCGGCCTCCGCCATCACTTGATCGACTTCCTCTTCGCTGCGCGCGTTATAGGCCAATGTCAGTCCGGCAAAAGTCGCACCATTATCGTCATCGAACTGTCCGTCTTTGATCAGATCTTTGCGGCCAAACAGCCCCAAAGCCAAACCATTGGACAATTGATAAAACACGACCTGGCCTTCGACCATTTCGGTCATCTGCCAGCCAAGGCCCTGTTCATAAAAACGGCGTGAACGATCCAGATCGGCCACACCCAAAGTAATCAGCGAAACACGCTGTTCCATAATTTGCTCCTGCTCAGATCAGAGCACCCAAAACCCGACCAACCGTAACACGTTGTTTTTTAGGTTCCGAGCACAGACTCGACCGTCATTGAAATATCGCACCGCAACACCGACGCAATTATATTGCGCGCAAATTGGTACCGGAATAAGTAAATAATAAGTTGACCCAACGTCAACCGATGCAATCAGGCGTTTTACACTTTGCGATGCGAGTTCGTTTTGAAAAAAGGTCAGCATTCATTACCATTCTAATGTCCGATCACGGCCCCGCAGCCACCATCGGACGAAATAGATACAGGTCATACCGAAACGCTGCAGCAACCCCCATATCAATAAATGCAGTGCATACGGCCCAAATTGACCCCGCATTTCAGAGAGATCCCGAGGGAGACCGGTCATGGCACAATTGGCGGCAATTAGTCTGGACGACAAATATACCCTTGAAGAAGGTCGGGTTTACCTGACAGGTATTCAGGCACTGGTTCGCCTGCCCCTGATGCAGCGCCAGCTTGACGCACGCGCAGGGCTCAACACAGCCGGTTGCATTTCAGGCTATCGCGGATCGCCGCTTGGCGGACTGGATCAACAGCTTTGGCGCGCCAAGAAATTCCTGACCAAACAGCAGATCGAATTTCAGGCTGGTGTAAACGAAGACCTTGCCGCCACCGTCGTTTGGGGCAGCCAGCAGGTCAATATGTATAAAGACGCCAAATATGATGGCGTCTTTGGCATGTGGTACGGCAAGGGACCGGGTGTTGACCGGTCCGGTGACGTTTTCAAACACGCCAACCACGCCGGTACGTCCCAGCATGGTGGTGTTCTGGTCTTGGCCGGTGATGACCATTCTTGCAAATCATCGACCCTTCCCCACCAGACTGAATATGCCTTTATTGATGCGCAGATCCCGGTTCTGAACCCGTCAGGTGTGCAAGACATCCTTGATTTCGGTATCCACGGCTGGGCCATGAGCCGCTATTCCGGGTGCTGGGTCGCGATGAAGACCATTGCCGAAACCGTTGAAAGCTCGGCCGCGGTTGATGTTGCCCCCGATCGCATCACGCCAATCATTCCGGCCGATTTCGCCATGCCCGAAGGCGGCCTGCATATCCGCTGGCCCGATACGCCCAAGGAACAAGAACATCGCCTGATGAAATACAAGCTATATGCCGCACTGGCATATGCACGGGCGAACAAGCTGAATAAAACCGTGATCGATAGCCCGAATGCACGTCTTGGCATCATCACCACGGGTAAGGCCTATCTTGATGTTATGCAGGCCTTTGATGACCTTGGCATTTCCGAGGAAGACGCCGCAAAAATCGGTATCAAGGTTCTGAAAGTTGGCATGAGCTGGCCGCTTAACCGTGATGACGTGCGCGAATTCGCCATGGGGCTCGAGGAAATCATCGTCGTTGAAGAAAAACGCGCGGTGATGGAAAACCAGGTCAAGGAACAGCTTTACAACTGGCGCGAAGATGTCCGCCCCACGGTCATTGGCAAATTCGATGAAAAAGGCGAATGGATCCTGCCATCCATGGATGAACTGACCCCGGCACGGATTGCCGTGGTTTTGGCTGAACGCATCAAACGTTTCTATGACAGCCCGGCCATCCATGAACGCCTTGACTGGCTTGCCGAAAAAGAAAAAGAAATCGCCGAGCCACGCCCGGATGTCGCGCGCATTCCGTGGTTCTGCCCGGGCTGCCCGCATAATAGCTCGACCAAGGTGCCAGAAGGCAGCCGCGCCATGGCCGGTATTGGTTGCCATTACATGGTCAACTGGATGGACCGTTCGACCGAAACCTTTACTCATATGGGCGGCGAAGGTGTCACCTGGATCGGTCAGGCACCGTTTACCAACGAAAAGCACGTCTTCCAGAACCTTGGTGATGGCACCTATTACCATTCCGGTTCGTTGGCCGTGCGTGCCGCCGTCGCGTCGGGTGTGAACATCACCTATAAAATTCTGTTTAACGATGCGGTCGCCATGACGGGTGGCCAGCCGGTTGACGGACCGCTGACCGTGCCGCAGATCACGCGCCAGATGTTTGACGAAGGTGCCAAACGCATCATCGTTCTGTCTGATGAACCTGATAAATACCCGATGGGTGCGGACTTTGCGCCGGGTGTTGATATCCGCCATCGTGACGAGCTTGAAAACACCCAGAAAGAACTGCGTGAGATTGAAGGCGTCACGATCCTGATCTTTGATCAGACCTGTGCGGCGGAAAAACGCCGTCGTCGTAAACGCAAACTGATGGTTGATCCGCCCAAGCGCGTCTTCATCAACGATCTTGTCTGCGAAGGTTGTGGCGATTGCGGTGAAAAATCAAACTGCCTTGCCGTGGTTCCGGTTGAAACCGAATTTGGCCGCAAGCGCGCAATTGATCAGTCTGCATGTAACAAGGACTTCTCCTGTCTGAACGGCTTCTGCCCAAGCTTTGTCACCATCGAAGGTGGCTCCTTGCGCAAGCCCGAAGCCGCCGCCAAAGGCGACAATAGCGGCGATGCCGTTTTTGCCAGCCTGCCGCGCCCGGCCTTGCCCGACATTGACGAACCTTGGTCGGTTCTGATCACGGGTGTTGGTGGTACCGGTGTTGTCACGATTGGTGCCCTTCTTGGTATGGCAGCCCATATCGAAGGCAAGGGTATTGTTGGACTTGATATGGCGGGTCTTGCGCAAAAAGGTGGTGCTGTTGTCAGCCACATCCGTTTTGCCAATGACCAGAACAAGCTCCATGCCGCACGTATCCCGGCGGGCGAAGCCAATGTGGTTCTGGGGTGTGACCTTTTGGTTGCGGCAAGCTTCGAAGGTCTGGCCAAGATGCGCCGGAACTTTACCCAGGCCGTGATCAATACCCATGAAACCGTGACGGGTGCCTTTACCCGCAATCCTGACTTCCAGCTCAAAACCAACGAGCATATGAAGGTCATCAATGATGCCTGTGGTTCGGATGCGGTGCATTTCGTTGAAGGAAGCGATATCGCAACCCGCCTGATGGGTAACTCGATCGCGACCAACCTGTTTATGCTGGGCGTTGCTTGGCAGCGTGGCCTGATCCCGATCACCGAAGAAGCATTGATGCAGGCGATCGAACTTAATGGGGTTGCTGTCGATATGAACAAGCAGTCCTTCTATTGGGGCCGCCTGTTCGCGCACGATCCGAAACGCGTGATTGATGTGGTTGGTCCGAACGAGACCGAAGCTCATCCGATCGCAACCGAGCTTTCCGAGATCGTCGCAAAACGCCGTGCCTTCCTGACCGATTATCAGAATGCGGCTTATGCGGAACGTTTCACCCAGCTTGTTGATCAGGTTGCCGCTGCTGAAAAACGTCTTGGTGGCGATGATGATCTGGCCCGTACAGTTGCGAAATACTACTTCAAACTCCTTGCCTATAAGGACGAGTATGAAGTGGCCCGTCTCTATACGGACCCGGCATTCCTCAAGAAGGTCGCAAAGAACTTTACGGGCGATTACAAAATCCACTTCCACCTTGCCCCGCCGGCAATTGCCGACAAGGATCCAGAAAACGGCCAACTCAAGAAATCGGTCTATGGCCCGTGGATGATGAATGCGTTCCGAATGCTCGCGAAATTCAAGTTCCTGCGTGGCACCAAACTTGATCCGTTTGGCCGCACCCATGAACGCAAAATGGAGCGCCAACTGATTGCCGATTACGAGAAACTCGTGACCGAAGTGATCGACGGCCTCAATGCGGACAATGCCCGCATCGCCAATGCCTTGCTCGCCCTGCCCGAGCAGATCCGTGGCTATGGCCATGTGAAGGACGGCAATATCGACAAGGTCAAAAAGCGCGAGCTTGAACTGATCGAACAGTTCCGCAATCCGCCAGAACATCTCAAAGCTGCCGAATAATCTCGACAGCACAAAACAAAAAGGCCCCGCCAAAACGCGGGGCCTTTTTCATAGCGCGACAAAGTACATCACGAAACAAAGATGGCATCCCCGGAATTTCCAGCCAATCGCGAAGCCGCCGTTTGCCCAAACGAAATCAGAAGCTTCTTACGCCGCGCTGCTGACAGCTTTCGTTCTTCACACGGACGAATAATCGCCGCCTCAAACCGGTCCGCGACAAACAAGCCAACATCAACCGGGATCAGTTCCTTGGGAAACTGCATCGGCACCGCAAAAAAGAACCGATCACAATAATCGAGATAGCTTTCCCACTTATGGTCAGCTTTGAAATCCTCAACCGACGACTTCACCTCAACCGCCCAAAGCTCCCCTTTAGCGCCAAGCGCCAAAACATCCAGCCGTCGCCCGCTAGCAAGACGCAGCTCCGTTAGGCATGCCATCTTATGATGAAACAACAAACGGCAAACGCCATCGGTAACTTCAGATGTAATCTCGGGGCGGGAAACCATGAATTCTGCTCATCACAATAAATGTCGGGTTCTCAACACTAAAAAATTTACCTCCAAATTCAATGCCATTATGCTGCGCCCACAGAATTTTGGGGGTAGATGACTAATGCTGCGCAACATCCTTGCGACATTAAAGCCACTTGGAAAATCACAGATTTTCTGGTGCACACTCGGTGCAATAATCTGTCTTATTTGGATGGGAACACTTCGGCCTGCGCAACATCCCGATTATGCTGACGCGCGACAATACATCGGTATCGCTGTCAATTTGGCAAAGTTTGGCACCGTTAACGAGAACATCAATTCCACGCAGGATACCATAGCTCCCTCGATTTCTAGAGAACCCGGTTATCCTCTACTGCTATCTCAAATCCTCAAGTTAAACGGCAGTATTTCTCAGATCACTGGTGATTGTCTGATAGAAAAAGGCTGTGGGCTAGAACCTTACGTATTGGGCAAGTGGACCAACCGAATACTGATCGTTGCAGCTGGCTTTGCGATGTTTTTTGCCGTCCGTGGCATTACCGGCAGTCCGTTCGCCGCAGTTATGGGTGGCATGCACATTTGGCTGAACCATCAAGCACACAAGAATCATGACTACATGATTTCTGATCCATTGGCCTTGTTCCTTGCAAGCCTGCTTGTGATGACCGTTGTATGGGCTTGGAAGAAACAAAACCCACTGGCATGGATTTTCCCGGGCGCTACATTCGTGTGGCTTGCCTTTACCAAAGCGATCTACATTTACTTCCTCCCGGTTGCTCTGATCGTAGGCTTCCTGCTCGTTATCCTCAGTAAATCGGCATGGCGCTCATCGCTCTCGAAACTGGCTGTTTTCTTGATAATTGCGACGACGCCCATTGCGTTGTGGATGGATCGTAACCACGACATCACCGGCCGCTATCAGTTCACTGATAGTCGAGGCGGCATTGCGCTTAGCACGCGTGTCGTCTTTAATGAAATGGACTTAGTCGATTATCTTGCAGCCTTCACATATTGGACCCGTGGCGCAGGTGACGGTTGGGCAGAAGATCTGTTTCCTGCCGAAGTCGTCAAGCCATTTGGCTGGTATGAAGAAGATGGATACTATCTTCGAGGGCAACTGGGCTTTGGCAAGCGTGCCAACGAGATCGTCGCGACAGAAGGACTAAGCAGTGTTGAGGCATCCGACAAAGCAGAGCAAGAGCTCAAAGACGCAATTTTGTCTCACCCAATCAAACACCTTGTTACGACCTTGCCGTTGACATACCGCGGCATTTGGATTGACGAATTCGCTGTAATTACATTTCCCGCATTTATAGCCTTGCTAGTTTATGCGTTACGGCGCAGGCAGGCACTGCTGATAGCTGTGCTATTGCCATCATTGTTCTCGTTGGTGTTCTACGCAGCATTTAGCTTAAACTTGGCACGCTACCAAATGACGGCACTGCCAGGCTTTGCAATTGCCTTTGCATTTTTTGCACTTTGGGCTCGCGAACGTGTACGGGATTGGCGAGAAAAACGTCGACCAACTGCGGCCGAGGGGAACGACAATGTCTGATCACCAGTCAAACGACATCTATGAAAGCGCGCGGATCGCGATTTTGCTTCCTTGCTATAACGAAGGCAAAGCGATCACGCATGTGATTGCCTCGTTCCGAGAAATCATCCCGTCCGCGCAAATTGTCGTAATCGATAATGCATCAACGGATGACACCGCAGAAAAGGCACTGTCGGTTGGCGCGACCGTAATAGGAGAAACACTTCCGGGTAAAGGGAACGCTGTACGGCGAGGCTTTTCGGAAGTAGAGGCTGACATCTATGTGATGGCGGACGGAGATGGCACATACGACGCCACAGCCCTGCCCCAACTTATCAATAAACTCGTTACTGATCGCCTTGATATGGTTGTCGGTACGCGTGCGGAAAAAGAACAGGCAGCCTATCGAAGCGGACATCGCATGGGCAATCGCCTATTCAACACCGTATTCGCCAAGCTATTTGGTGAGCGGTTTACCGATATTTTCTCAGGGTATCGGGTGTTTTCACGACGCTTCGTCAAAACCTTCCCGGCAATTTCGACGGGGTTTGAGATCGAGACCGAGATTTCCGTCCACGCCATTATGCTCCGTGCACCTGTTGCGGAAATTCCGACATCTTACGGAGCTCGTCACGAAGGCACCGAAAGCAAACTTCGGACATACCGGGACGGTGCACGTATCCTGTCCCGCATCCTTTTATTCACAGCAACCCACAAACCATTTGTATTTTACGGTTTGGTCGCAGCATTCCTTTCTGTCTTCTCCGTACTGCTCGGTTTGCCTTTGGTCATTGAGTATCTTGAAACCGGCTTGGTCACACGTCTTCCTACTGCGATTTTGACAGTCGGCGTGATGCTTGCCGGAATACTTAGCTTCATGACAGGACTGATCCTGTCAAATACTGGCATTGGGCAATGGGAAGTTAAAAGGCTTGCCTATTTGCTGCATGCAGATCAATTGAAAACCCTGCGCTTAGAATTAAAAGCAGAGAGCAACAAGTGATCAACAGGTCATTACTTAGAAAAGGGGCTCGTTTCATTGCCGTTGGAGTGGTTGGATTTGCCACCGATGCAGGACTACTATGGATCACAACAACCCAAGCAAATATCGACCCTTACAGCGCGAGACTGATGTCGTTCTCATCAGCCTTGATCATCACCTGGATCCTAAACAGCTCCATAACGTTTGAGGCCAGCAAAACGAACAAAAGAAGGCAGTTCAATTCATACCTAACTGTGCAAGTGTTATCGTTTGGTTTGAACTATTCTATTTACAGTGGGATTGTGTGGTTAAACTGGTCAGCTCCGCTTGTCGCCCTTGTAGTTGCAGCACTTGTTTCGATGGTTTTTAGCTTCTGCGCCATGAACCTCTGGGTATTCAGAGATACTGCGCAATAAAAAAGGGCCCCGATGGGGCCCTTAAATCTATTGAAGTCCACTCAAAGCAGATCAGCTCATGCCAAGGGCACGCTTGTAGACTTCAAGAATTTCTTCCTGTTCGGTGCGCTCGTGGTCTTCCATTTTACGCAGACGGATGATCTGGCGCAGGATTTTCACGTCGTAACCAAGGGCCTTGGCTTCGCCATAGACTTCCTTGATGTCAGCCATCAGGTTGGCTTTTTCTTCTTCAAGGCGTTCGATACGCTCGACATAACTCGCAAGCTGATCGGCTGCGATACCACCGACTTCGGTCATCAATTCTTCTCCGATGATGGATTGCACAGCGGATATCCGGTGCGCGAAAATTTTAAATGCGGCGCGACGATACTCAATGCACTTCGCGCTGACAAGTGCCGTTACGACGCAGAACTTGATCCGGGCAATGTTTGATCAATCAGCATATCGGCCACCGCTACCAACGCATCCTGCGTGTTGGCACCGGTTTCGATCGCAGCGTTGAAAACTTCACGCTGGCGACGTGCGCTGGTGCCGCGATGAACAATCGTGCGGGCATGTTCGACTTCGGCAACGCAATCAAAGAACTCCGCATCCGGTCGGATCAGCTCAAGGATTTCTTCGACCAGGTCGGCATAAGGCATGATCTCGCCCCGGCCAAAATCAATCAGTCCGGCCTTGTCCCCCGCATCACTGCCATAACGACACGCCCGCCAGCGGTTTTCACGCACCAGCATGTTCGAATAGATCCGCCAACGTTGATTATTGCGGCGCAGACGATACAGCATCCGCATCACGCAACGCGTAATCGACGCCACACAAATGGCATCTTCAAGATCGGTGCAGACATCGGCAATCCGCATTTCAAGCGTCGGCCAACGATCACTCGGTCGCAAATCCCACCATAGCTTTGTGCCGTCTTCGATTACGCCAGCATTGATCAGCATATCGACATGACGACGATATTCAGCCCAGGAACCGAACACTTCAGGCAACCCGGTACGCGGCAAGTTATCAAACACAGATAGACGGAATGTCTGAAGCCCGGTGTCCCTGCCCCGCCAGAATGGGGAGCTGGTGGTAAGTGCCAGAAGATGCGGCAAGAAATAGCTCGCCTGTGCCATCAACTCGATCCGAAGATCATCATCCTCGATGCCGATATGCACATGCATGCCACAGATCAGAAGACGGTCCACGACGGTGCGCAAATCGCGCGCAATCGTGTTGTAACGTTCGCCGTCAGTATGTTTTTGATTGTCCCACTGCGCAAACGGGTGGGTCGATGCCGCGAGCAACGCCATGTCATATTTCGCCGCTACCTCTGACAGGCTGGTGCGCATATGAATAAGCTGCTCGCGTGCTTCTGAGGCCGAGTTGCAGACCTTGCTGCCGGTTTCGATCTGACAGCGCATGAACTCGCTGGAAACCTGATCGCCCAGCTTGGCCTTGGCGTCTTTAAGAAACTCGGGGGGCGGGTCCTTTGCAAGATCGCGGCTTTGGCGATCAACCAGCCAGAATTCTTCTTCTATGCCGATGGAAAATCCCGGCTCTTGCGCGCTGGCCCCTGCCAAATCAGTCTCTCCTGATCTTGTAAAGGTTTGGGTCGGCAAGAATGTCGACAAAGGCATCACCAAGGATCTTTGCCCATTTCTCGCAACCTTCATCAGTATCAATCAGATCCTGACGGATTTCAATCGACACACAGGGCAAACCACCGGCTTCACCGTGATGATCGATGGTGTAATCGGCCATATGCTGACCCGAATAAGGTTCGTTATCACCAATGGTCAAATCCGGGTTCTGTTCACGCAATTTGGCCAGAAGCGGCACCGGAATACGATCATCCTGATCCCAAAGAATGCCGATCTCCCACGGGCGTTCAAAGCCCTGGAATACCGGGGTGAAGCTGTGGATCGCGATCAAGGCCGGGACGATTTTATGGGCATGGAAATTCGCAATGCGTTCTTCGATTGCGCCGTGATAGGGCAGGAAAATCTCGCGAATACGTTTCATATGCTCCGTCGGCGAGACGTTCTTGTTGCCCGGAACAACGGTTTGATCGGCAATTTCGGGCATGCCGGTCGGGTCCCAAAGTTGACGGTTGCAGTCAATGACAAGGCGTGAATAGCCGCCCAGAACCGCCGGGCAATCAAACCGTTCAACCAGAATTTCGGTGACCTTGCGCGCGCCAATGTCCCAGCCGATATGACGTTTGCGCTCTTCCTCGGGCAGGCCAAGGGTGCCAAGGTTTTTCGGAATGGTGCGTGACGCATGATCACAAACAAAAAGCGAATGCCCCTTGCCTTCTTCGTTCAAAACTTCAAACGGGGCGGGATCATCTTGGCCCAACAAGGGCCCTGCCTGGTTACGCACGCGTATTCTCCTGAAATTCGGTGGTGTTGGTGACGGCGGGTATGGCCGAATGCGCGAACTGGTCATTTGTAGAACAGATGCAGCAATTTCGGCTTCTGTTGAACTATCAATTTATCTGCAATTAGACAAGATTGCCCTGCAATAAGCGCGAACTTGATGCATCACGCTTTGCGTATGGGTCAAACATCCCGTAAACTGGTATGACCATTATCGGGTTTCACCCGCAGCCTTGGCACAGAAAGAACGATTGGAGACAACCCAACATGCCGTCTGCCAAATCACTCTCGGCACAAGAGATCGAAGACGCCAAACGTCCCAAGCGCATTGCCGATCAGGTTGCCGACCAAATTCTTGAAAAGATTTCAGACGGAATATTCCTGCCCGGTGATCGCCTGCCTGGTGAACGCCAGCTTGCCGAAAGCATGAAGGTCAGTCGGGTTTCTGTACGCGCGGCCCTGCAAAAGCTTAAAACGCGCGGATACCTGCGCGCGGTTCAAGGCGGCGGCACCGAAATCCTGTCATCTACCGGGATTGATATGGATACCGCGATGACCGATCTGGTGCGCGATTCGATCAACAACCTGCGCGATCTTCAGGAAATCCGCTGCACGCTTGAAACCTGGGCGGCACGTCGGGCCGCAATTAATGCCAGTGACGAAGATATCAAACTTCTGCGCCTTGCCTTCCGTCAGGCGCATGATCCGCGACGTGCGGCAAAATACCGCGCGGATGATGACCATCGACTGCATATGATGATCGGCCGTGCGACCGGTTCGATCATCTATTACCACGTCATGAAAATGCTCCATGACGTGTTGCAAGCAGCCCTTACCGAAATCCGGTTCAATTCCATGACCGGTCCATCGTTTGATCGCATGGTGCAAGACCACCACCGCGACATCATCGAAGCAATTGCCGCACGTGATCCGGATGCCGCCGAAAAGGCAATGTCCAATCACCTTCAGGCGGTCCTCGACTTCTTTAAAACGGCCTCAGACAAACAGGCGACGTAATCGCCAAATCATAACGGCCGAGACCATAAATACATTCAGGGAAACCCAACATGACGACCTCGCGCGAGAAACTTTTGGCCTTGATGGATGCCGCCCTTAAGGCAGCAGACCCCGGGGTTCAAATCCCGCAAAACATGCCAAAACCGCCCAAGGGCAAAACCATTGTCATTGGCGCAGGCAAGGCATCGGCCAATATGGCGCGTGCGTTCGAACAAGCATGGCAAGGAGATCTCGAAGGTCTGGTAGTCACCCGCTATGGCCATGCCGTACCGTGCGAAAAGATCGAAATCGTCGAAGCATCCCACCCGGTTCCGGATGCCGCGGGCGAACAGGCCGCCAAACGCATCCTTGAAATCGTTAAAACCGCCGGCCCCGATGATCTTGTGGTTTGCATGATTTCCGGTGGGGGTTCAGCCCTTTTGGCCCTGCCCGGTCCGGGACTGACACTGGATGACAAGCAGGCCATCAACAAGGCCCTGCTGCGCAGTGGTGCGACGATTTCGGAAATGAACTGTGTGCGCAAACATCTTTCTGCGATCAAGGGCGGCCGACTGGCAAAGGCCGCGGCCCCCGCGCGTATGGTGACCTATCTGGTGTCCGATGTGCCCGGTGATGATCCGGCAATCATTGCGTCCGGTCCGACGGTTGCCGATCCGACCACGGGTCTGGAAGCACTTGAGATCATCCGTCACTATCAAATCGATATCCCACAGGCCGCCGAAGACCTTTTGCGCAGCACGGCAGATGAGACGGTAAAGCCTGACGATGCCTGCTTTGACGGACACGAAACCATTATGTTATCGCGCCCGCAAGACAGCCTTGAGGCCGCCGCATCCGTTGCCCGCAACATGGGTCTGACCCCGGTCATTCTGGGCGATGCCATCGAAGGCGAATCACGCGAAGTCGCCATCATGCATGCCGGGATCGCCCATCAGGTTGCCAATCATGGGCAACCTGCGCCCAAGCCCTGTGTGTTGTTATCGGGCGGGGAAACCACCGTCACGGTCCGTGGCAAAGGTGGCCGTGGCGGCCGCAATAGTGAGTTTCTTTTGGGCTTGTTGTTGCAGCTTCGAGATCAACCGGGCTTTAGCGCGCTTGCAATTGATACTGACGGCATTGATGGCAGCGAAGACAATGCCGGAGCCATCATTGATGGTACGAGCTGGGGCAAGGCTCAGAAACTTGGCATCGATCTTCGCGAATATCTTGCCAATAACGACGCCTATAGCGCCTTTGCCCGCATAGACGATCTCCTGATCACCGGGCCGACGTTGACCAATGTGAATGATTTCCGCGCGATCCTGATCGAGTAGAACGTACGTTTCGAGGTAAGAAAACCGACGGGCTTAGGCACCGGGTTTTGGCATCCAAGGCCGAACCCAGCCAAGCCCGTCTTCGGTTTTGCCATGCGGCTTGTATTCGCAGCCAATCCATCCCTCATATCCTATGCGATCGAGCATATAGAACAGGAATGGGTAATTGAGCTCGCCACTGTCGGGTTCATGACGGCCCGGTGCGCCGGCAACCTGTACATGGGCAATGCTATCAAGATGCTTGTCCAGACGCGCAGCAATATTCCCGCCAACAATCTGCGCATGATAGATATCGAACTGAAGCTTTAAGCGCGGATGATCAAGCTGATCGAGAATCACAGCCGCTTGCTCGATAGAATTCAGAAGGTAACCCGGCATATCAACCGGATTGATCGGCTCAATCAGGATATCGACACCGGCCTGATCGGCAAGATCGGCAGCATATAGCAAATTGTCGCAATAAAGCCTTGCGAGTTCGCCCGGGTCCTCATCCTTGCCCATCACGCCCGCCATGCAATGAAGCATCTTGCAATCGGTTGCTGCGGCATAATCAAGGGCCGTGACGACAGAATCGCGAAACTCATCTTCGCGTCCCGGACGGCACGCCAATCCACGATCGCCGGTTTCCCAATTCCCCGCTGGCAGGTTGAACAGGACCTGTTCCAAGCCATTATCGCTGAGCAGTGATTTTACAGTCGAAAGCGGCATGTCATAGGCGCCTATATATTCCACACCGACAAAGCCTGCCTCTGCCGCAGCAGCAAATCGCTTCTCAAACGGAAGATCGGCAAACAGAAATGAAAGATTGGCTGCAAAACGAGGCATGACACACCAGGAACAAGAATGAAGGGGCGCACATGGTTTCCCATGCAAGCCAGCAGGTCAATCGTCAATCGCTGGAAATCGCAAGTCTTTGAACCGTCGCCGCAATTTCTTCTGTGATCCATGCACCAAATGCCGCGACTTCGCGCGCATTCTGACCACGCCCCGTATGCACGAAATGATACTGATGGCCCGATATTTCCGGACCAAAGGGAACGGTCAAAAGCCCCGTCTCGATCTCGGTTTTTACCATTTCCGGACTGGCAAGAACCACACCCTGCCCGGCAATTGCCGCCTGAATGGCGTGCGTGTCATCAGAAAAGGTGATGCCATTTGAGGGCAGCCGACCAGTCATACCTGCTTCTTCCGCCCATCTTTGCCATGTCGGGGTCGCTTCATCACGCCGCAGCCAATCAAGATGCAGCAGCGTCGTCCGAGCAAGGTCTTCGGGCCGCTTCAATCCTAACGCGGGACTACAAAGCGGCACAAAGCTGTCGCAAAACATCGGCTCCGCCACAAGACCGGGATATGAACCCCGCCCATAGCGAATGGCGGCATCGGCAACACCACTTGCCAGATCAACCGCCTCGGTCGACGCGTGCAGGCGCAGATGGATATCCGGGTGCTTTTCCTGAAACCTTGCCAGTCTGGGCATCAACCATTTCGCAGCAAAGGACGGCAGGACCGAAACGGTCACACTGCGGGACGTCTTTTGATGTCGAACCCGATCAATCGCCGTGGCAAAGGATACAAATCCGTCGCGCAAGACCGGATAAAGCTCCTGCCCGGCGGCGGTCAGCACGACCTTGCGCGGCTGACGATCAAACAACCGCACGCCCAATGTTTCTTCAAGCAACCGGATCTGATGACTGATCGCCGTTGGCGTTACCGCGATTTCGGCTGCGGCATTCTTGAAACTTTGATGTCGTGCCGCGGCCTCAAAGGCACGCAGAGCAGCAAGGGGTGGTAAAGACATATGGATGAACTCAACTCATCTATTGGCTGAGGAATTCGATTTTGCCGGATCAGAAGAAACAGAGCAAACCTTATCTCCAGAACCGAAACACAGATGAACCATTTTCATCAGATGGAGAACAAGATGACCAAAATTCTTCATATCGACAGCAGCTCCCGCCCTGGACGCTCTGATCAAAAAGCGCATGGGTCCCACACGCGTCGACTAACCGCGCAATTCATGCAGAACTGGCTGGCAAAGCGCCCGAATACCGAAATCATCTATCGCGATGTCGGCGCAACCCCGCCGCAACCCACCACCGGCGACTGGGTGCATGCTGCCTTCACCAAACCCGACGACCGCGAAGACTGGATGCATGAAGCTTTGCTTGAAAGCGATCAGCTGGTTGACGAGCTTCTTTCTGCTGACATCATTGTCGCCGGGGTGCCGATGTATAACTTCGGCATGCCTGCACAGATGAAGGCTTGGGTCGATAACATCGTCCGCGTTGGCCGAACGTTCGGCTTTGACCGGTCGCGTGATGGTGTGCCCTATTGGCCAATGATCACCGATAACAAATCCATCGTCGTTTTATCTGCGCGCGGTGATTACGGCTACGACAAGGGTGGTCGAATTGATCATCTGAACTTTGTCGAACGCGGTGTATTCACCCCGCTTCAATATATCGGCATCACCGACCAGTACGGTGCGGCAATCGAATATGACGAGTTCGCAGATGACCGCACCCAAACATCGATCAAGCTCGCCGAACAAAAGGTTGGCGATCTTGTGGATCAGCTGATCGCCAAGCATGCCGCGATCAAGGTTGCCTGAAATTTGCGGCGGGATGGCCCAATCCTGTCCCGCCGTAACAAACCAATGTTCAGGCGTTCAAACTTTCGCGCCGATAAGCCTGCATACCGGCGACAAGTGCATCAAACACAACACGACACCGCAAATGATCGCGCAAGCCTTCATGCATGGTGACCCAGGTATCCAGTGCCATCGTGAAATCGGGCATAAGCCTTACACAGCCCGGTGTGCGCCGCGCCAAACCCAATTGACACAAAACGATCCCGAAACCTGCCCGCATCATGGCAAGTTGGGCGATATTGCTATCAACCCGCAGGGCAAAATGGGCATTAATTTCAGGCATGCGATCGACCATCGCCCGTACATCAGCACTCGCCGTATCAAAGCCGATCAGATCAAGCTGGCCCAATTCATGCCAACCGATTTCACCTTCTCTGCCCTGCCACCCGGTATGGGCAAGGTAATCTGTCATCGCATGAAAGCCGAGATCGATATTGCCAATATGCTTGCCAATCAATGCATCCTGATCTGGCGCAACCATGCGGACCGCGATATCGGCGTCACGCCGCAAAAGGTTCTCGACACGGTTTGACAGAACAAGTTCAATCTCAAGATCGGGATGATCGCGGCGAAGCTTTGTTATGATCGGTGGCAGGATTTCAACGCCAACAATTTCGGCTGCCGTCACCCTGACAGTTCCGCGTACAGAACCGATATCACCTCTTGCCGCGCGTCGAAGCCCGCGCGCCGCCGACTGAACCGCTGTTGCATGGGGTAACAAGGATATCGCCGTATCGGTTGGCACAAGACCCGCCTGTGATCGGGTAAACAGGACCACACCCAACTGATCTTGCAGCTCATCCGCATGCCGCCCGACCGTTGGCTGCGTCAGGCCAAGCACACGTGCAGCACCCGATAAGGAGCCACACTCCATCACCGCCATAAAGGTCCGATACAGGTTCCAGTCGGGTTCATTTCTATCCATACATTTTTGTATAGCATGAAAACACATTTATAGAATGTTGTTTTATCCGACCCGCTTCTATCCTTCGCCCATCACACATGTCGGAGGATTGAGCCATGTCGAAAAATGAAACCAGAACCGCATTGGTCATCGGCGCCAATGGCGGGATCGGAAGCGAAGTTTCCGCCGCATTGCTGCGGCGTGGGTGGAACATCCGTGCACTGGTTCGCACTGCTCCAAAACCAAAGGCCCATGTGCCGCGTGATCGGATTGACTGGCGTATGGGTGATGCAATGTCTTCCGATGACGTCTTGAATGCCGCGCGCGGTGTTGATACCATCATCCATGCTGTGAACCCGCCCGGATATCGCAACTGGCAACAACTGGTTTTGCCAATGCTTGATAACACCATCCGGGCCGCCATCGTGAACAAGGCACGCATCGTCCTTCCCGGCACGGTCTATAACTTCGCCCCGGAGACACTGGAAAATGTGACCGAAGACAGCCCGCAACATCCAAGAACCCGCAAAGGCGCCATTCGGGCCGAAATGGAACGGCGCTTGGAGAACGCGACGACGAACGGTGCAAAAGCACTGATTGTCCGCGCCGGGGATTATTTCGGCGCCAATGCGGGCAACAACTGGTTTTCGCAGTGCCTTGTCAAACCGGGCAAGAAAGTCTCGGCAATCACTTATCCCGGCAAAGCGGGCATCGGCCATCAATGGGCCTATTTGCCAGATGTCGCGGAAACCATGGCACGGTTGCTTGATCATGAAACCGAAATCGAACCATTTGCGCTCTTCCATATGGAAGGCCATTGGGACCATGACGGCACACAAATGATCAATGCCATGCAGCACTGCGTCGGGCGAAAGCTTTCAATCCGCCGTCTGCCCTGGCCCCTGATCAATCTGTTGCGACCGATCTCGTCGTTCTGTCAGGAGGCATCAGAAGTCCGGTATCTGTGGCAACATGGCTACAAGATGGACAATCACGCATTGATCTCCATCCTTGGTGAAGAGCCCCGCACGGATCTGATCACTGCTGTAGGCACCAGTCTGAACGCCCTTGGCTGTATTGAAGATGTGGACAGTTATGAGCTCAACGAAACATCTCGCACCCAAACCGCATAAGGATTTCAAGACATTCAAAGGCGTTGTCGCTATAACGTCTTCGCGACTTTTTCAGGAACGAGGATATCGATGAACAACGCCTTTACCCTTCATCCGCAACTTGCCGCTGATACGACATTGGTGACCGATGGCCCGCTATCGCATGTTCTTTTGATGAATGATGCGCGTTATCCGTGGCTGATCCTGGTGCCCAAGCGCCACGATCTTGTTGATTATGATGACCTGAGTGCCGAGGACCGCGTCACCCTTGGCAACGAAGCCGCCGCTGTTTCAAAGGTCATCAAGCGCCGCTTTGAAGCCTATAAAACCAATGTCGCCATGCTGGGTAATATGGTGCCGCAACTCCATTGCCATGTGGTCGGCCGTTTCAAGGATGATCCGGCGTGGCCGGGCCCGATCTGGGGCGTTGGCACGGCTGAACCCTATGAAGAAGATGCCGGGCGTGATCGACTGGCCACCCTGCGTGCCGATCTGATTTCGGCCTTCAAACATCTTTGATGGGCTAAATTTGCGCGCTTGAGGCAAATCAAGGCGCGCTAAATTGGAATAATGCAAAAGACGGACAGAACGAATTATTCGGGATGTCCGTCATGCAGCTTGCGCTCTACGAAAAATACGATCTACGACTGCCGCGCTATACCAGCTACCCCACCGCACCGCATTTCCATGCAGGTGTTAATGGATCGGTATTTGAAGGCTGGCTTGGTGACCTTGATCCCGAACAGCCCCTATCGCTTTATCTGCATGTCCCCTATTGCGAGGAAATGTGCTGGTTCTGCGGCTGTAACACCAAAATCACCAAGCATTACAAACCGATTATCAATTATGTCGACGCGCTACTGACCGAGATTAAAAGCACGCTTGGCAAATTGCCTGCTGGCAGACGGTTTGGCGTATCGCACATCCATTTTGGCGGCGGCAGCCCGACCATCCTTAAGGCTGATGATCTGCGCAAGATCATGAACACCATCCGTGAATGGCTTGAGATCCGCCCTGATGCCGAAATCGCCATTGAAATGGATCCGCGCACGGCGACAGACGAATTCATGGATGCCATGATCGAATGCGGCTTTAACCGTGCCAGCATCGGCATTCAGGACTTTAACAGTGACGTTCAGCGATCCGTTAATCGCATTCAAAGCTTCGAACTTGTGCGCGATGTGATCGCCAAACTGCGTGATCGCGGTATTCGCGGCATCAATGTTGATTTGATGTATGGCCTGCCCAATCAGACCCTGAAAACACTTCGCGAAACCGTTGATCAGACCGTATCGCTGTGCCCGGATCGCTTGTCGGTCTTTGGCTATGCTCATGTGCCCTGGATGAAAAAGCACCAGCAACTAATCCCGACCGAAACCCTACCCAACACGCAGGAACGCTGGGCACAATACGAAGAAATCCAAACCCGCCTTGCCAAGCACGGTTATGCCGCAATCGGCCTTGATCACTTCGCCCATCAGGCCGACAGCATGGCGATTGCGCTCAAGGACGGAAAACTGCACCGCAACTTCCAAGGCTACACGACCGATCGCGCCGACGCCCTGATCGGCTTTGGCCCATCGGCGATCTCATCCCTGCCACAGGGCTACGCACAAAACGATCCTGCCCTTGCCCGCTGGCAACGCGCAGTCGAGGACGGCAAATGTGCGATTGAAAAGGGCATCGAACTGTCAGCCGAAGACAAACTTCGCCGGGCAATCATCAATGAGCTGATGTGCAATCTGGCTGTGAACCTTGATGATATATGCGCTGAACATAACACATCAGCAGATCGCTTCGCCCCCGGCCTTGATCGCATCCGCGCGATGAGCAGTGATAATATCGCCAATGTTAACGGCAGTCACATTGAATTGACTGAATTGGGGCGTCCGTTGGTCCGCGCGGTATGTGCCGCCTTTGACTATATCTTGACCCGCAGCACGGCCGACATTCACAAGCAGTCTGAATCTCCACACCCAAAAAGGGGCCGATTGGCCCCTTTCTCGTGTGATCACTGCGTCAGTCCCAGTCGGGTGCGAGACCATCCGGGCTGACAATCCGGCCATTTTCATCGGCCAGATCATGAATGGCCTGCATCTGTTCGCCGGTCAGTTCAAAATCAAAGATGTCAAAGTTTTCAAGGACGCGTGCATCGCCAACGGTTTTGGAAAGCGCGATGACGTTGTTCTGCTCAATCACCCAGCGCAAAACAATCTGCGCGACGGATTTACCCTGATCCGCGGCAATTGCCTTGAGTGTATCATTCTCAAACACCTTGCCATCGGCCATCGCATAATAGCCCGTCAGGGACATACCAAGTTGATTGGCGGCCTTCATGACAACCGACTGATCAAGGAACGGGTGATACTCGACCTGGTTGGTCACAATCGGCGCATCTGAAAGCGATACGGCTTCACTCATCAGGGCCGTATTGAAATTACTGACACCGATATGACGTGTTTTACCGGCCTTCTGGACCTCGTTCAGCGCACCGATTTGCTCTGCCAAAGGCACATCATTGTTCGGCCAATGCAGAAGCAACAAATCAACATGGTCGGTCCGAAGCTTGCGCAGGCTTTCATCAACAGAGGTGATGAATTCATCATGTCGATAATTGCTGACCCAGACTTTGGTGGTCAGGAAAATGTCCTTGCGTGGCACGTCAGACATCTCGATTGCTTCGCCAACCGCGGCTTCGTTTTCATAGATCTGCGCGGTATCGATGTGGCGAAACCCGGTTTCAAGTGCCTTCGGAACGATCCGTTTCACATCGTCTTCGGCGATACGAAACGTCCCAAATCCAAGGGCTGGAATGGTTGCACCATTTGTTTTCACATCAAACATTGTTCAAACCTTTTGTTCAAGGGTCTGTTTTCGAAACATCACACGGATGATTTCGTTCCAAAAAAGTTGAGGTTTCTTTGGAGGCAGTTGCTCATTCGGCAGGTTGCAAGCGGCCAACATCACGACGCTCAAGCGATCCGCTTAGCCGCGTCAGTCCAAGGGCAATAACAACCAGAATGGCACCGATCCAAGGCGTTGCACCAAGACCAAGGCTTGATGCGACAACTTGCCCGCCAATCCACGCGCCCAGCGCAATGCCCAGATTGAAAGCGGCAATGTTAAGCGCAGAGGCAACATCAACGCCGCCCGGTCGGTGTTGCTTGGCAAGTTGCACGACATAAAGCTGAAGCCCCGGGACATTGGCAAATTGCAGGAAACCAAGGGCTCCGAGTGTCATGATTGCTGCAACCGGCGAAATCGCGGTAAAGCTGAACAGGACAAGGACAGCGGCCTGCAGAACAAACAGGATGCTAAGCGCACGGACCGGATTACGGTTGGCAAGTTTGCCGCCAACAATGTTGCCGATTGCAATCGCAACACCATAGAAAATCAGGATCAGACTGACCGAGCTTTCAGCAAAACCGCTGATTTCCTGAAGAATCGCAGACAGATAGGTAAAGGCAACAAAGGTCCCGCCATATCCAAGGGCGGTCATGCCATAGACAATCAACAACCGTGAACTGCCCAGGACACGGACCTGTTCCATGATGGTGGTTGCCTCGCCGCGTTTAAGGTTACCGGGCAACAAGGCCGCGATCCCGACAAAGGAAATCAGCCCCAGCAGAGAGACACCCCAAAATGTCGCACGCCAGCCAAACATCTGACCGATGAAGGTTCCCAAAGGCACACCTGTCACGATGGCAACAGTAAGCCCCATGAACATCATGGCAATGGCGGACGCCCGACGGTCTTCCGGCACAAGATCAGCAGCAATTGTCGCCCCGACGGAAAAGAACACACCATGGGCAAACGCTGCAATCACACGCGCAACCAGCAGCATCTCGTAAGTCGGGCTGATCGCAGCAACGCCATTCCCGATCACAAACAGCCCCATCAATCCCAGCATCAGGGATTTTCGGTTCATTCCGCCGGTAAGGGCTGTCAGAATTGGTGCGCCAAACGTCACACCAAGCGCATAGACACTGACAATTAAACCTGCCATCGGCAGGGTCACAGCAAGATCGTTTGCAACAGTTGGCAAAAGCCCGACAATCACAAACTCCGTTGTGCCGATTGCATAAGCTGCAATCGTCAACGCAAACAAGGCAAGTGGCATTCAAATTCTCCTTCCGCGCACAGGGCGGATCATGGTTTTCATCGGGATGACCCCGGAATTTGAAGCGACTATGCCAAGCTAATCCTTGCGCGATAATCCAGATTGCGCGACAACCATATGTGAATTCAATTCAAAGAAGAGGCCACATTGGATAACCGTGCGGGTGAAATGGAGACCTTTATCAAGGTCGTCGAACATGGGAGCTTTTCCATGGCCGGGCGGGATTTGCACATGTCGCCATCTGCGGTCAGCAAACTCGTCACCCGCATTGAAGACCGATTGGGCACACGGCTGATCGTACGATCGACCCGGCAATTACAACTCACCCCGGAAGGTGAGCTTTACCTTCATCGGGCGCGCACCATCCTTGATCAGATTGACGAGACGGACCGACTGATCGCTGGTGGTGGCCATGTCGCGCCACGTGGCAGACTTTGCATCAATGCATCTGTTGCCTTTTCCGAGGTCTTCATTGTGCCGATCCTGCCCGATTTCTTGCGCGAATATCCCGACATCGAAGTCGACCTGACCCAGACAGACGGCATTGTCGATCTGCTGGAAGAACGTGCTGACATCGCGATCAGATCGGGCGGACTTCCCGACTCAAACCTGATGGCGCGCAAGCTTCTTGAAACCAAACGCATGATCGTGGCCGCCCCGTCCTATCTGGAGGAATTTGGCACGCCAGAAGTCTCCGTCAGACCTGGGCAATCATAATTGCCTGCGGTTTAACTTTATCA
This sequence comes from Thalassospira sp., assembly GCF_048059015.1. GTDB lineage: Bacteria > Pseudomonadota > Alphaproteobacteria > Rhodospirillales > Thalassospiraceae > Thalassospira. Next base: position 169,025 of record NZ_JBLLNT010000007.1, read on the forward strand.
AGGGACGCAATTTCTGGCCGTTCACCGATCCTGATACAGGTCGTCAGTTCGACCAGACAATCAAGGGCGAGTTCCTGGGCAATAGTGGCCCCTTGGTCAAGGCGATGGCAGTTGCTGGCATTGGCATTGCCAGGATTGGCGCCTTTCACGTTAACGATGAAATCAAGCGCGGTGAGCTTGTCGAAATCCTGCCTGAATGGACCAGCACAGATATGGAAACGGTTCATGCCGTTTGGGCAGGCCACGAACATCTGGCAACCCGTATTCGCGCCTTTATCGATTTTCTTGCCAAAAACATGAAGACAGCCAATCAGTCAGACTGAGAAGCCATCAAGCACTCTTGCGCAGCGTCAGGATGACGATCCCGCAAATCACGATTGCCCCGCCGACCATCTGGATCGGGCTGATCATTTGGCCAAGCACGACCCAGCCAAACAGCAATGTGGCAATCGGTTCCATATTCATCACCGATGCGTTGCGCGCCATATTCAGGCGCGGCACGGTGATGAACAGAACGGAAAACGCCCCGCCATAAAGCAACACCAGAACCGCCAAACCGATCCAGCCCGGCACAGCTTGTGGCAATGCCATCCCGCCTGGCAGGACTTCGCCAATACCGGCAATGATCATGGCGATGAAGACCACCAGCATGGTGAACATCGATCGGACCGATCCGTTTAACGTCGCCAGTTTGTGATCGGTCACCCAGAACGCCACAGACAATGCAGTTGCCGCCATCAGGGCAAAACCGATCCCAAGCCACCAGTCATCGGTAACCGTAACGCCCCCGCCAAGAATTCCCGGCAGATCAAGTGCCAGAACAAGCCCCGACAGGATAAACAGCATCAAGGCGGTTGCCTTTAATGTCGGGCGCGGCCCACCCAGCCCCCAAGTCAGAAGGGCCAGAATGATCGGGAAGCTATTGGCGGTCAGTAGTGCCAAGGCCACCGGCACACGCGCCACCGCCGAATAAAGACACAGGCTCTGGATCGTGATCATCAATCCTAAAACAAACTGCCACCGCCGCGATCCGCTGGGCAAACGAATGGAATGACGCTGGATACTGACAATCACGGCAAGGATCGCAAGTGCCACACCCGACCGGCATAGGACGGCGAGCAACAACCCGGTCCCGTTTTCAAATGCCAGACGGGCGGCCACATGATTGCCCGCAAAGCAGCAAGCAACCGTCGCCAAAATCATCACGGCAATCTGACGTGGGAAATGTTGGGGGCTATTGTCCGTATGACCTGATGTCAGGTTGGAACGGGGCGCAGACATGGATATGGATCCCATATGAAGTGGAGCCATCCGAATAGACCCCAGAACATCATGGGAAACAAGAACTTATGCACTATCCTGATGTGCAGGTGCGCTTAGCAATTCAAGACAGCGTTGCGCGACAAGACGGGCTGGCTGTAGCGATTCATGTTTGAACGGCACCAGTTCGGTATTGGTCAAAATCGGCCGGGCATACTCGCCCTCATAAAGCGATTGATGCAATCGCTTGTGCCGTTCATTTGCCAATCCTTCGGGCGCATAGATGTAAACACCACCGGGTGCCGCCGCAGCTTCGCAGCACATCGAAACGGAATCACCCGTGACAACCAAAACATCCGCCAACGCAAGATACCCGAAATACGGGTTCTCGTCCTGCCCCATCCAGTCATGCAGATGATAAGGAAGGCCCGAATTTGCCAAACGATCGGCAATCAGCTCTTCGTTTTCCTGACCGGTTCGGCGGCTTGTGGTCACCAAAAGGCTCCCGTCCACCGCACGCGCCGCATCAATCGCGCGCGTGATCAGCTCGTCCGCCATATCCTTGGTAAAGGTCGTTTTCTTGGTGCTGCCACCAATGATCAGCGCGATCTTTGGTCCGGGCAGACCTTTGAAATGCGGGCGCCATGTATCGGCCTCGACCAGCAATCTGGTTTCGGTCACGCGGTGCGGGGCGCCGGGAATTTCAAGGATGTTTTCGCGGATCGACATCTGGTCATGGGCCGGAACGGCGATCAGATCAAAGGCGCTTTCGCCGCTATCGGGGCGCATGATTTGACAAATGCGGGTGTGCCCACGGCTTTGTTTTTTGATCCAGCGCGCCACGGGTGCGGTCCTGCGTCCGGCTGAAATCACAAGATCGGGCCAGGGTGCAACAAGCCTTGCGCGCGATGCCTCATCAACACCCAAAAGGCTGGCACGACGGATGATGTTTGGAAGACGGACAAACTTGGTATAACCGATATCAACCCGTTTGAAGGGTTGTGCCAATGCCTCTGCGACACCAATTGCCTGATTGATATTTCCGGCGCGATCATCGGCCAGAACCCAGATCAGATGTGTGTCTTGGTCGGTCATTCAGGGCGCTTTCCTGATTTGATTATTGCTTTTGACAGTGACCGGTATCAGATCAAGGCCAAGGAATGCACCAAGCTCTATGGTCCCTTCCCTGATAGGTACAATCAGACGAGGTGATTATCAAGCATGCGACGAAAGTCTCCATGCAAAACAGTCCCAGCACACGCAAATTTAAGCTGGGCATTGAAATAGTTTTGTAATCTAATCGCGAAGCACCACCTATCCTTTAGTGTGGGTCGATACCAAATCCAGCGTGGACACAAATGCTAAGTACTTCGGTTTCGGTCAAAAGAGCATCTCGGATTGTCCTGTGCGCTTTGCTTGCCCTCCTGCCAGTCACAGTCTGGCTGGTGACGGAGTTTTGGCGTGAAGCCAAACTTGTCGACATCACCGAAGATGGCCGCAACAAGCTTGAACTCTATCGCTCCAACCTTCAGGGCGCGATCAAGGAACACGAATATCTGCCGATCACGCTGGCATCTGACAAACGCATCATTGATCTTGCCCTTTATGCCGATCCGGCCAATGCCGCGGCGGTAAATGTCTATCTGGAAAAACTTGCTGCCGACAGCGGCGCATCAGACATTTATTTCATGGATGGATCCGGCACGACGATTGCTGCAAGCAACTGGAACAGTCAGGCATCCTTTATCGGGCGGAACTTTTCCTTCCGTCCCTATTTCCAGCAGGCACGAAGCGGCGTCACTGGTCATTACTTTGCCTTTGGCATCACATCTAACGTTCCGGGCTATTATATCTCTCACCCGGTCCGCCCGGATGGATCGACCTTCGCCGGTGCGGTGATTGTCAAAACCCATCTGGAAACACTGGTGCAACGCTGGACGCGCGGCAGCGAAAGCGTTCTGGTCACCGACCAGAACGGTATTGTCATCATCGCATCCCATCCGGAATGGCGGTTCCGTGATCTGGCCGGGCTGACACCAAAGGATCGCCCGCGCATCATCGCATCGCGCAAATATGGCGACTACCCGCTTGATCCGATGCCGTTGCTTGATGGCACATGGCCGATGGATGACGATCTTGGCGTACTCAGCCTCAGCGGATCGCAAAAAAGCGCAACGGGCGAAGTATCGCCAACCGTGATTGACGATGCCAATCCAATTTCTGGCACCCGCGAGGCCGCAAGACCCGAACAAGCAAAGACCACCTATCTTGTCACCGGAAGCACCCTGCCAGCCCAAGGTTGGCGGATGTATCTGTTGACCGACAAGTCATCGCTTGATCGATCGGTGATCTCTGCCGGATTGATGGGCGGTGCGGCCCACATCATCCTGACCGGCCTGATTTTCATCATCCTGCAGCGTCGCCGCGCGATGCTTGAACAGCTTGAAATCCGTGACTGGTCACAACGCGAACTTGAACGTCAGGTTCGGTTGCGTACTACCGACCTTATGAGCACCAACTTGCGTCTGGCACAGGAAATCACCGAACGTTCGCGCACCGAAGATGCTCTTCGATCTGCCCAGGCGGAACTGGTTCAAACCAGCAAGCTTGCCGCCCTTGGTCAGATGTCGGCCGGGATCGCGCATGAAATCAACCAACCCCTGACCGCCATTCGAAGCTATGCGGAAAACGCGCTTAAATTCATCGAGCGCGGCAACAGCGATACCGCCAATCGCAACCTGCAGCGCATTTCGGAACTGACCGACCGCATGGGGCGGATCACCAACAACCTCAAAACATTCTCGCGCCGGCCTGAACGCGATATTCAGCCAGTTGATGTGCCCAAGCAAATGCAAAAGGCCATCGATCTTGTGCTCGAAACCGGGCGTGCGGGGCTGACCAACATCACCCTAACCCATGATGACGATCTTAAACCCGTCATTGCCGAAGCCAACCAGCTGACCCAGGTCTTTACCAACCTGATCAACAATGCCGCTGATGCCTGCCAGAATGTTGAAAATGCGCAGATTGATGTCGGAATCACCGCGCGCGAAGACCGCGTTCTGGTCAAGGTCAATGATAACGGCCACGGCATTCTGCCAGATAACCTACCGAAATTGTTTGATCCGTTCTTTACTACAAAGCCATTTGGCGATGGCTTGGGACTAGGTCTTTCGATTTGTTATGGCATCATCCGAAGCTTCGGCGGAACCATACGTGCGGAAAACCGCCCAAATGGTGGCGCGTCCTTCATCATCGAGTTGCGCCAGGAAGGTGCCAATGATGATGAGGCTGAAAACAGTAGCTCGACGGGGCTTGATGTGCCTGTTACAACATTTGGTAAAACCGCCTCATACGTTGAGGCCCATAAGGATCAGGCATAAGTGGCTTTATGACACCCTGATCCGGTTCAGGGTCAAAGGAATAGCCAGTGCCGACAACATCCGATAGCGTTCTGTTTGTTGATGATGACGCAGATGTGCGTGAAGCCGCACAGCAAACGCTTGAACTTGCCGATATCCATGTTGAAGCCTATCCCGATGCTGCCTCGGCCCTTGGTCGCCTGCGCAAAGGATGGGCGGGCGTTGTTATTTCTGACATTCGCATGCCCAGGATGGATGGCCTGGAATTCCTGACCGAAGCCAAAAAGATCGATCCGGAAATGCCGATCATCATGGTTACCGGCCATGGCGATGTTGCAACCGCGGTCAAGGCAATGCATGCCGGTGCGTTTGATTTCATCGAAAAGCCCTATGCCCCGGATCTGTTTGTCGACATTACCAAGCGGGCGATGGCCCATCGCAAGCTGATCCTGGAAAATCGCACGCTTAAGATCGAACTTGCAAAACACAGCAAGAACGCATCGGACTTCATTGGCCGCAACCCGGCGATGGAAAAGCTCCGCACCCTGATTGGCAACATCGCCAGCACCAATGCCCACGTCCTGATCAATGGCGAAACCGGATCGGGCAAGGAAGTGATTGCGCGCAACCTCCATGAAATGTCGGGCCGCACCGGCCCGTTCGTTGCAGTCAATTGCGGCGGCATGCCTGAACACCTGATTGAGTCCGAGTTGTTTGGTCACGAAGCCGGGGCCTTTACCGGGGCGGATCATAAACGCATTGGCAAGTTCGAATTCGCCGACAAAGGCACGATTTTCCTCGATGAAATCGAAAGCATGCCCTTGGCATTGCAGATCAAGCTTCTGCGTGTCTTGCAGGAACGTGCGCTGGAACGGTTGGGATCAAACAGGCTGCAGCCGATTGACCTTCGGGTGGTTGCCGCGACCAAAACCGACCTTCGCGAAGCCTCATCACGCGGCGCGTTCCGCGAAGACCTTTATTATCGCCTCAATGTCGTACAGCTGCATATCCCGCCCTTGCGCGATCGCAAGGATGATATCCCGCTGCTTTTGGAATATTTCACCCGCGATGCCGCCAAACGGTTTGAACGTAGTGTCAATCCGGTGACACCGGCCGAGATGGCGCAATTCACCGCCCATGATTGGCCCGGCAATGTGCGCGAGTTGCGCAATGCTGCTGAACGGCGTGTTCTGGGTCTTGATCCGCTGGCAAGTGGATCGGACACCCCCGGCCCATCTGCCATGCCCCTGCCCCAACAGGTTGAGGCATTTGAAAAAAGCCTGATTATCGAGGCCCTTCGTGAGTATGGCGGCAATGTCACCGCCACAGTCAGCGCACTTGGTGTGCCGCGCAAGACCTTCTATGACAAGCTGACCAAATACGAAATCACCCCCGCAGAATTCCGGCGATCACGCAGTGCCACGGACAACGATCCAGAGCCCGTCAGTTAGACGGGCTTTTTTCTTATCTGCGCAGGAAAACACGTTCGAACATTGTGCGGACAACCACACATCGCGTGAAATTTTATGTGTGGAACAGGCGACAAATCAGCATTTTATGCTGCATCGCAGCAACCGGAAAACCCCATCAAACCACTGATATTAAACAACAAATATACATTCTTCAAAACTGGCCCACGCCTTGCTGATTACGGCACAGCGCCATAAGGCGTTTTACAACGACGCCACAAAAGGCGCGCTTACGGGAAAACGCATAATCAAAAAGGGAGACATTTTGATGCGTCCGATTACCAAACATATCCTCGCAGCAGGCGTAGCAGCAGCAGCCCTCATGGGCACCAACATGGCATCCGCACAGGAAATCATTAAATTCGCGCACGTCGTTGCTCCGAACACCCCGAAGGGCCAGGGTGCGGAATACTTCAAGAAACGTGCAGAAGAAATTCTTGGCGACAAGGTTGTCGTTGAAGTTTACCCGAACTCGCAGCTGTTTGATGACGACAAGGTTCTTGCCGCCATCCTGCGTGGTGACGTTCAGTTTGGCGCACCGTCGCTTGCGAAATTTGGCAAATGGACCAAAAAACTGCAGGTCTATGATCTTCCGTTCCTGTTCAAGGACATGGATGCGGTTACCTGCTTCCAGGACGGTGCCAAAGGTCAGGAACTTCTGAATGCGATGTCGTCCAAAGGCCTTACCGGTGTTGGTTACTGGCACAACGGTCTGAAGCAGCTGTCGGCGAACAAGCCGCTGCGCGCACCGGCAGATGCTGCTGGTCAGAAATTCCGTATTCAGTCTTCTGACGTGATTGCCGCACAGTTCGAAGCCATCGATGCTGTTCCGCAGAAAATGGCGTTCTCTGAAACCTATTCGGCGCTGCAGACCGGCGTTGTTGATGGTCAGGAAAACACCTGGTCGAACATCTATTCGAAGAAATTCTTCGAAGTTCAGGATTACATCACTGAATCCAACCACGGCCTGCTCGACTACATGGTCGTCACCTCGACCAAATGGTGGGACGGTCTGGACCCGGAAATCCGCGCTGGTCTGAGCCAGGCAATGAAAGAAGCATCAGAATTTGCCAACAACCTGTCGGCAGATCTGACCGCGGAACAGCGTCAGGCAGTTATTGATTCTGGCGAAACCGAAATCCTGCAGCTGTCAGGCGAAGAATTCGCAAAATGGCAGACCGCAATGAAGCCGGTTTGGGATGAGTTCTCTGGCGATATCGGCCAGGACATCATCGAAGCCGCTGCTGCGTGCAACTGATCCGTTCTTTTTTCCCAACATCATCGGAAAAGGGCCGTTCAAGATGATCTCAACGGTCGTTAACCGGCTGGAGGAGGGCATTATTGCCCTCCTACTCGCCTCTATGACGTCGCTTACCTTTGTGAACGTCGTCATGCGTTACGTGTTCAATTCCGGCCTGACATGGGCGCTGGAAATCACGGAATTCCTTTTTGCCTGGCTGATCCTGTTTGGCATGTCCTACGGGGTCAAGGTCGGCTCGCACATTGGTGTGGACGCCCTTGTGCGTCTGTTCCCGGCACGCGTTCAACGCGTTATCGGCCTGATCGTCGTTGCAGCAGGCCTTCTTTATTCAAGCTGGTTGGTTATTGGCGGCTGGGAGCTCGTCAGCTTCAACCACATGCTTGAGATGGAAGCCGAAGACAGCCCGATCATGCTGTGGTTCGTCTATCTGATCATGCCGGTTGGTGCCGCACTTTTGGCATTCCGCCTGGCACAGGTTGGCTGGCGCATCGTCACGGGCAAACAGGTCGGCTTTAATCTGGCTGACGAAGCACGCGAAGCCATTGACCAGCTTGCACAGGCTGGCAGTGCTGCCGCAGCGGATCATGATAAATCCGCCAACGCTTCAACGCCGAAATCGTAAGCCGGACGGGGGGAACATTTAAATGACTATCGCATTCCTGTTTATCCTGCTGTTTGGCTTGATGGCACTTGGCGCACCTATCGCCATTTCGCTCGGTGTTGCGTCGCTTTCAACCATTCTGATGTTTGGCGATGACAGCCTTGCCACGCTGGCAGAGAAACTTTTCGGCGGGATGGAGCATTATACACTTCTTGCCATTCCATACTTCATTCTGGCATCCGCCTTCCTGTCGACCGGTGGCGTTGCCCGCCGCCTGATCCGCTTTGCCATTGATACCGTGGGCTGGTTCCCGGGTGGCCTTGCCATGGCATCGGTTCTGGCATGTATGCTGTTCGCAGCTGTTTCCGGCTCAAGCCCGGCAACGGTTGTTGCCATCGGTTCCATCGTGATTGCCGGTATGGTGCGCGCGGGCTATCCACAAAGCTTTGCCGCGGGCGTGATCTGTAACGCGGGGACCCTTGGTATTCTGATCCCGCCTTCCATCGTCATGGTGGTCTATGCGGCCGCGACCGAGGTTTCGGTTGGTCGTATGTTCCTGGCAGGCGTTATTCCGGGGATCATGGTTGGCCTGATGTTGATGATTGCGATCTATATCGTCGCACGCATCAAAAAACTGCCAAGTCAGCCGCGCCCGACCCTTGGCGAATGGGGTGGTGCACTGTTTTCCGCGTCCGGTGGTTTGCTTCTGGTACTGCTGATCATGGGTGGCATTTATGGCGGGGTCTTCACCCCGACCGAGGCGGCCGCTGTTGCAGCGTTCTATGCCATGTTTGTCGCAGTCTTGTTTTACCGTGACATGGGCCCGATCAAGGAACAGTCATGGGTGCCGGAAAACGGCAATACCGGCGTTGGCAGTATTCTTGCCTACAACCTTCCGAAAATGGGCAAGGCGCTGGTCCTGATCCCGTTTGACAAGGAAGTCCGCCACGTCTTGCTTGATGCCGGTAAAGTCACGATCATGCTGATGTTCATCATCGCCAACGCGATGCTGTTCGCCCATGTTCTGACGTCTGAACGCATCCCGCACACCATTGCCGAAACCATCATTGGATGGGGCCTTCCGGCATGGGGCTTCCTGATTGTTGTGAACATTGTTCTTCTAATTGCCGGTAACTTTATGGAACCGTCGGCAATCCTTCTGATCATGGCGCCGATCCTGTTCCCGATTGCCATGCAGCTTGGCATCGATCCGATCCATCTGGGCATCATCATGGTGGTCAACATGGAAATCGGCATGATCACGCCACCTGTCGGATTGAACCTGTTTGTGACATCCGGGATCACCGGCATGCCGTTGCTCAAGGTTGTTAAGGCCGCCTTCCCGTGGCTTCTGATCCTGCTGGGCTTCCTGGTGCTGATTACCTATGTACCGGCGATATCGACTTGGCTTCCGACCAGCCTGATGGGTCCGGAACGGATCATGACCCACTAGATCGGTTGATCCACACATCATCACGCAAAGGGCGGCATTCCAACGAATGTCGCCCTTTGTGCATTTGAACGCATAGCTGCCATACCAACAAAATCACGCCACAGGATTGGAAACCCCAAGAAATTTGTGGATAATGGGCTTTCTTAAATCGTTTCAGGTTGCTGTCCCCGATGACGCGGATTGTTATCGCGCCCAAATCCAGCTTTCCGACTGACGCCACCAAACTTGCCCAATCTGCCTTTGCCGCGTTCATCATTGTGCGCGGATTTTTGTGCCCCACTCACCGGCATATATTGGCAAGCACTGTCATCGTGATCTGGTAATCGGCGGACATGCGCCCCACCTGCCACCAATGAAACGGAACGCAGACCTATGGCCCAGAACGCTCCCAATACCCTGCCAGATCCAAAGCGTCTGGCGATCCTGCTTGCAGCGCTGATTGCAACAGCACCGTTTGCAATTGACACCTATCTGCCTGCCATTCCGGCAATGGCGGCTGATTTTGGTGCGCAAACCCATGCGGTCGAAGTTTCCATCAGCACGTTCCTGATCGGCTTTGCCCTTGGTCAGTTGATTGGCGGACCGCTGTCTGACCGCATTGGAAGACGCCCCGTCGCCATGACCGGGCTTGTCATCTACATCATAACAAGCGCGATCATCACCACGGTTGACAGTGCGCTGTCACTTAATGTCATGCGCTTTGTTCAGGCGATTGGCGGCGGCTTTGCCCTTGTTGTTGTCGGTGCATCGGTGCGCGATCTTTATGACGGCAAGGAAGCCGCACGCATGTTTGCGCTAATAGCCGTGATCATGATGATTGCACCGTTGGCCGCCCCCACGGTCGGATCGATCTTGCTGGTCTGGTTTAACTGGCAGGCGATCTTTGTACTTCTGATCGTCTATGGCAGCGTGATGCTGTTTGTCGTCTGGTACAAGATGCCGGAAACCACAAAGCTTCGGCCGCGCTATGCAGGCCCGGCGCGTCGTGTCTGGTGGACTTATCTTGAGGTCCTTCGCACGCGCAAGGCAGTTGGCTTTATGCTAACCCATACCGGGGCCAGTGCGGTGATGTTCAGTTTCCTGACCGATAGCCCGTTTATGTATATCGATTTCTTTGGCATCACACCGGCACAGTTCCCCTATCTGTTCGGGGCCAATATTGCGGTTATCGTCATTTGCAACCGTTTGAACAGCCCGCTTCTGGCGCGTTACGAATTGCACCAGATCTTGAAGGTCGGCATTGCCATTCAATTCGCGGCCGTTGCCGGACTGTTTTTGGCAGTCAACGTGTTTGAGCCAAGCCTTTATTCGGTTGTGCCGCTTGTTATGGTCTCTGTTGGCATGATCGGCTTGACTGCCCCGTGCGCAACGGCATCCTTCATGCAGTATTTCCCGCATATCGGCGGAACCGCGACCGCACTGATGGGAACCATCCAGTTTGCCACAGGCGCCGTTGCCGGCATGGTGATTGGCCATTTCCATGATGGCACGCTTTTGCCTGTGACACTTTCCATGCTTGGTTTTGCGATCTTTGCCAATGTGATGGTGCATTTCGTTGCCGAAGCAAAGTCACCTGAAGTAGCATCACCCATGCACGACGCCACCGCCACGCAAGGCGCCCAGTAATCGGGTTTTTTCAGGAGTTCCCATCATGTCGAAAATGAACTTCAACGATTACGGTCGCTGCATGGCGACCTATAACAGTTGGCAAAACGCCGTTCTGTTTGATCTTTGTGCCGAGATTGGCGATGAGGCGCGCCGCCTGGATCGCGGTATGTTCTTTGGCGCGATCCACAATACGCTAAACCATCTGATCTATATCGATCTGCGTATTCTTGGCATCTTACGTACTGGCGAGGCCGAGGCGTTTGATGCCCGCACCATTGTCGAGGACGATTTTGATCTGCTTTCCGCCAAACGCACCGAGGTCGATCGCGACATCATGGCGTTTGTAAACGGTTCCGATCATGCATGGCAGGACGGCATTCGTGAGTTACAGGGGCTTGATGGCGTCGTGCGCAAGTTGCCGCGTCAGCTTTTCCTGATGCAGCTGTTTAACCATCAAACCCATCACAGATCGCAGATCACTGCGGAACTGCACAAGATGGGCATTGATTACGGCATCACGGATGTCCCGCTGACACCTGATCTGCCGCTCTAATCAACATGCTTATTTGCCGGTAAAGACCGCTTTGCGCTTTTCAAGGAACGCGGTGTAGCCTTCCTTGAAATCCGCACTTTCAAAGGCGCGGTATCCTTCATCAAATTCACGGGCGTCAATCGCCCCGCCCTGACGCAGGCGGTTGATCATTTTCTTATGCAGGCGCTGGGTCAATGGCGCGCCACCGGCAATACGGCTGGCGGTCTTGGCAATTTCCGCATCAAAATCCGCAATCGGCACATGACGTGCGACAAAGCCGATTTCACGTGCGCGTTCGGCATCAAACACCTGCCCTTCAAGCAGGATTTCAAACAGTGCCGCCTCGCCCAACAAATCCAGCATGATCTCAAGTTCCGGATAACCAAGCGTCGCGCCAAGCTTCATCGGAGGCACGGCAAACTTGGCATTATCTGCGGCAATTCGTAGATCACAGGCAGATGCCAACACAAATGATGCCCCCATGCACGGCCCGTCAATTGCGGCAATCACCGGATGGGTGCAGTTCTGAATGGTTTGTAGTGCTTCGGCATGCAAAAGACCATAATCACGTGCCTTTTCAAACCCGGCGCGTTCTCGAACAAATTCATGAATGTCAGCACCCGCACCAAAACCAACACCCTCGCCACCGCGGATCACAACGCAGCGGAGCTCCAGATCATCGGACAGCTTCTGCGCGATATTGGCAAGCTCACCCCACATCGGCTTGGTCAGCGCGTTTTTACGGTCCGGCTGGCAAATGGTGATGGTGGCAATGCGATCATCAATGGCGACATTCAATCCGCTTTGGTCAGTCATGACATTTCCTTTGGGGCTTGCTGTTTGGGCACAGCTTAAATCGGTATAACTATACCGAATAAACCCAAATGACGGATTTGCCAATGGGCTCTGTTATTTACGCCGGGGAACAGGACTGCCCGATGGGGCGATATATCTTGCTTGCCAACGATTGGGCACCCAAAGTGCAAATGCCGATACCGCCCCGCATCCGCCAGCTACAAACCAGATCGCATCCTGCCCGATCCGAAGGGTCAAAAGACTTCCAATCACGGCCCCGACAATCATGCCAATCCACGGCACGACCTGAAATAACCAGTCACCACGGCGATCCCCGGTCAACCAGCGACCAATGCCGCGCCCAAACCGCGACAGCGCACCGGTCACATAAGTCAAACCGATCGGCAATCCTTCGATATGCTCGACCGTCGCATTGATCATGCCCATCGCCAGAACCACAAGGTAAAACCCGCTCGATCCACGCATTTCAAGCGGCAGGAGTGCCGAAAGGCACAGCACCAAGGCAACAATCCCCAGAAGCCCCGCAAGCCTTTTGCGAAACCGGCTTGCAATCACCACACCCAGCGTATTGCCGAGAATAAAGCAACCCACCGCACCGAGCAGGATAAACGCCCCGGACCAGTCCCCTTCGCCAATCGCAATGGCCGCGCGCGTGGTGTTGCCCGACATGAAGGACACAAAATCCCCTGCCATGATCAAACCGATCGCATCGGTCATCCCGGCAACCATGGAAATCGCCATAACAAAGATCAGGCCAATGCCCGTACGGCGAACCTTGATCAGGCGACGGCGTTTTTGCTGGTTCATTCAAGTTGCTCCTGGGCGGGGCTTTGGCCGGGTAACGTGCACTGATTAAACAGTATTTCTGATGGAAAACGCTACAACTCTTAGCGGACGGATCAAACACACCTGCAATAGTGCACAGACTCCGCACAAACCTGACCAACTGGTCAGCGGCTTTTCTTTGCGCTTTCGGACCAAAAGCGTTAAGAGGTGCGCAAATATTCGATCCGGAGAAGGTAAAGCCGCCATGACCAATGACAAACCGACCGCGCATTGCAGCTACGCTGCCAAAACCGTCGCCAAGATTCTGCTCGACATCGGAGCGGTGAATTTCCGCCCGGAAGAAGCTTACATTCTGACGTCTGGCTGGGCGAGCCCGGTCTATATTGACTGCCGCAAGCTGATCTCTTTCCCGCGCGCACGTCGCAAGGTCATCGAACTTGCCGCCCGTCAGGTTTCTGACGCAGCCGGTTACGAGGCATTTGATGCCGTCGCTGGTGGCGAGACCGCTGGTATTCCTTATTCGGCATGGCTTGCTGATGCTCTGGACCTGCCGATGCAGTATGTCCGCAAAAAGCCGAAAGGCTTTGGCCGCAAAGCACGCATCGAAGGTGACATCCACGAAGGTCAGCGCGTTCTTCTGGTCGAAGATCTGGCAACCGATGGTGCATCGAAAGTCAATTTCGTCAATGCGATCCGCGAAGCCGGTGCCGAGTGCAAACACGCATTCGTCATCTTCTTCTATGACATCTTCGAAGGTGCGCTTGACGAACTGCGCAAGGACGACATCGAAATGCACTATCTGGCAACCTGGGCGGATGTTCTCGCCGTTGCCGAAGAAGGTGAATATTTCAGCAAGGACGCCATCGAAGGCGTTCGCGCCTTCCTGAACGACCCGATTGGCTGGTCCAAAGCCAACGGCGGCAAGCACGACTAAGTGCTCGTCCCGATTGCCACGATGATGGCAATCTCAAAGCTTCAAACGCCTGTCGATGTTTTCGGCAGGCGTTTTTTGTTTCATCGACTTGTCATCCGGCCTTTTCTGGACAGAAAGTTCAACTCGGTTCAATATGTTCCCAAGCAAAAGCAAAGTCATAGCACCAACTATGATGATCCACGGGACAACAAACTGACGTGACCACGGCACCCGCCACCGGTCCGAGGAGCACTGCATGTCACTGCACAAGACTGCCAAATGCCTGCCGGTTCTTGCACTGGCCTTTGCCATGTCTGGCTGTTTGCACAGTACCGAGGAACCCGTCACGGTCGCCAACAGCTCCCAAACCATCGTCACCCCGTGGGGGCCGCCGGCCAATGGTGCCGCCGCTGCCCCATCCACGACGGCACAAGGCACAACCACCAGCAATCTTGTGATGATGGAAGATCCGTCTCGCAAAGTGCTGGCATTGATCCAGCAACAGCAGATCGATGAAGCGCGCATTGCGCTTGGCATTCTTGATCGCATGGCGCAGCGCTGCGTTCAGGACGGGGATGCTGCCGCCTGCGCCACCCTTCAAACCAATTGGAGCACGCTTTCACAGCAGCTTCATAAGACGCTGACGATGATCTCGGCAGATACGACGATGGAATCATTCATGAGCAATCCGTCATCAACCGCGCCGATGCCATCAATGTCAGATGACGCGCAACCAATGGTCCAACCCATCATGCCCGCACCTGTCACGAATACCCCGGCCATGCCGGCACCGGCCACCAATGGCACCGAACCATCGATGGAAAAAGTCATCCCGATGACGGAACCCGGTGCGGACGGCTAAACACCTGTATTTCGATAGAAATACAACTTTGAATAATTCCATTTGAGATAGAGCAAAGAAACCCGTCCACCAGCGGCGTAAGGTTTGTTCATGACGTTATGGCCTGCAGTGCTTTGCACCAAAGGGGTCTGCGCCACGTCCCTTACCCACTGGAGAACGGCTTATGTATCGGGATATTCTTGTTCACATCGACACCACATCTGCCTGCAAGGAACGTCTTTCGGTTGCGCTGAAAATTGCCAAGGCGCAGAACGCCCATCTGACGGGTTTGTATCTGCTGCCCTATCCTGAAATCCCGCGTTTCATGGAAGTGCAGATCACCGAAGAAATCATTTCCCAGCAGCGTGCCGCGATGGCCGAAACGGCCGCAGGTGCGCGCAAGGAATTCGAAAGCGCCTGTGAAGCTGCTGGTATCACCTTTAGCTGGCAGCAGACATCTTGTGCGGCTTCCGCCACCGCAGACACGGCTGCGATGTATGCCCGCCATCATGATCTGACCATCATGGGTCAATATGATCCGGAAAGCAGCGATCCGTGCTCGATGTCGGAAATGCCAGACAAAGTCATTCTGACATCCGGCGCGCCGGTTCTGGTGGTGCCCTATGTTGGTCGGTTCGATAAGGTTGGCGAACGCGTCATGATTGCCTGGAAACCATATCGCGAGGCCGTCCGTGCAGTGAATGACAGCATGCCGCTTCTGGAAAATGCCAAATCCGCACTGGTTCTGTGTGCTGATCCGAACAAGGCAGCACGCGACACCATGCCGGTTCCGGGCGTTGATATTGCCGAACGCCTTGATCGCCACGGCATCAAAGTCCGCAAGGAAAGCATGAATGCGACGGGCATCGGCGTTGGTGATTTGCTGCTATCGCGCGCTGCGGATGAAAGCATTGATCTGATTGTCTGTGGTGCCTATGGCCGACCGCGCCTGCGCGAATTGATGATGGGCGGTGTTACGCAACACCTTCTGCGTCACATGACGGTGCCGGTTTTGATGTCGCACTAATCGCGATATCCACCGCAAAATCCAACACAAAACCGGTCAGGAATTCTGGCCGGTTTTGGCTTTTGGGCTGTGTCTCATTGGCAAAGATTACGTAAGCCGCAGGAAATGATTGCGCCCGCCTGTCTTGGGCTTAAAGTGCGAAGATAATCAAACGGGTTTCAGGGCCCCACTTCCAGAATTTTGAGGTTCGACATGACCATCGACGCCACCAACGTCAATCCGACCATCCCCAGCAATTCCGATGCAAGTCGGGATGTTTCAAGCTATCTGCATCCCTATACCAACCATGCGGTTCACGAAAAAACCGGCCCGCATATCATCACTGGCGGTGATGGTATCTATGTCATCGATGACCAAGGCCGCAAACTGACCGAGGGCATGGCAGGTCTTTGGTGTGCATCCCTTGGTTTTAGTGAAAAGCGCCTGGTTGAGGCCGCGACGAAGCAGATGAACACACTGCCGTTTTACCATACCTTTGCATCGAAAAGCACAAACCCGTCAATTGATCTGGCGGAGAAGCTTCTGGAAATCGTGCCGGTGCCGATGTCAAAGGTCTTCTTTGCCAATAGCGGGTCAGAAGCAACCGATACTGCGGTGAAGATGGTCTGGTACTATCACAACGCAATCGGTCAGCCCGAGAAGAAGAAGATCATTTCGCGCAAAAAAGGCTATCACGGCGTTACGGTTGCAGCGGCTTCGATGACCGGCCTTCCGGGCAATCACAAACTGTTTGATCTGCCGATTGATCGCATCCTTCATACCGACACCCCGCATTACTGGCGCGAAGCGCTTCCGGGTGAGGAAGAAGAAGATTTCGCCACCCGTCTGGCTGAGCAGCTTGAAGACCTGATCCAGGCAGAAGGCCCGGAAACGGTTGGTGCCTTCATCGCCGAACCGATTATGGGGGCCGGTGGCGTGATCGTTCCGCCGCGAACCTATTTCGAAAAGGTGCAGGAAGTCCTTAATCGCTATGACATTCTGTTCATTGCCGATGAAGTGATCTGCGGTTTTGGCCGTACCGGTCGGATGTTCGCCACCGAGACCTTTAACCTGAAACCCGACATGATCACGGTCGCCAAGCAACTGTCATCGGCCTATCAGCCGATTTCGGCCTTGTTCATCAATGACAAGATTTATCAAGCCGTCAAAAAGGGCTCGAACGAAGTTGGCACCTTCGGCCATGGCTTTACCTATTCCGGCCATCCGGTTGCGGCTGCGGTTGCACTTGAGACGCTCAAGATTTACGAAGAAGACGGCATTATCGAACATGTCCGTACCGTCATGTCGCCGTTCCAGAAACGCCTTAAAGACTTGAACAAGTTCGAACATGTCGGTGAAACCCGTGGACGCGGCCTGATTGGTGCGTTTGAATTGGTAGCAGATAAATGCGCGAAAACGCCGTTTGAGCCATATGGCGCGACTGGCAAAGCGGTTGTTGAAGCTTGCCTTGCCAAGGGTGTGATCTTGCGCGCCTTGGGCGACACCGTGGCCTTCTGCCCGCCGTTGATCATCACCGAAACGCAGATCCATGAAATGTTTGATGCGGTTGAAGCCGCCCTGACCGAATGGGAAGCTTCACTTTAACGATCACTACATAATTCAGTGACATTCAAAACCCGCGCGGCCGAAATGCTGTGCGGGTTTCGTTTTTTTAGCCCAGTGAACACCGCTGATCGCAGCTAAACCGGGCCAAACAGTAGTCATCTGCCGGTATGTGAGGAACATTCACATCGCAGTACTCGACCTAAAGATAGATTTAAACACAACAATTACACCAATTAATCGATTTTAACTATAAACGAAATCGATATTATTGCGGTCTTTCTGGCGCGGGAATCCTTGCCAAATGAAACCAATAGGGCCAAATTGGGAATTAAGTATCGGCGACGTTCGCCACAAACGAGATCGACAAACGAAAGATGGAACGCCTTCTCTGATCTAACGGTTCCAAAGAATTCTGGAATCGCTTTAATTTTTGACAAGGGTCAATGCCTTATCGGTTGCCATGACCGATAAGGGAACAAGAAAGACCCGGTCAAACCGGAGGATATGTCCAGGATCAGACCGCTGATCTGGACGAGACCAGAGCTTTGTAGCGACGCGGATGTTAAAACAGAAGTGGCGCGCAAAGAGACAGGCGAAAGAAACAAGTATGAATTACAATAACTTCTTCAAAGACGCGTTGTCCGGACTCAAGGCTGAGGGCCGTTATCGCGTATTCGCCAATCTCGAACGTATTGTCGGCAAATTCCCCAAGGCCCTTTACCATCCCGGTAACGGTGAAGCCGCCCGTGAAATCACGGTATGGTGCTCCAACGATTATTTGGGCATGGGCCAACACCCGAAGGTCCTTGATGCCATGCAAAGCGCTATCACCGGTCAAGGTGGTGGTGCGGGTGGCACACGTAATATTTCCGGCTCCAACCATTTGCATGTCGCGCTTGAGCGTGAGCTCGCCGATCTGCATGGCAAGGAAGCTGCCCTTCTGATGACGTCCGGCTATGTTGCAAACTGGACGACGCTTTCAACGCTTGGTTCCAAGCTGCCTGATTGCGTGATCATTTCGGACGCCCAGAACCACAATTCAATGATTGAAGGCATGCGCCATTCCAAGGCCGAACGCCGAATCTGGAACCATAATGATGTCGAACATCTTGAAGCGATCCTCAAGGATTTGGGCCCCGCACGCGCCAAGATCGTCGCATTTGAGTCGGTTTATTCGATGGATGGCGATATTGCGCCAATCGGACAGATCCTTGATCTGTGTGAAAAATACAACGCGATTTCCTATCTTGATGAAGTCCATGCGGTTGGCATGTACGGCCCGCGTGGCGGCGGAGTTGCCGAACGCGACGGCGTGATGGACCGGGTTGATATCGTTCAGGGCACACTAGCCAAGGCATTCGGTGTCATTGGCGGCTATATCGCTGCCAAACCGGAAATTGTCGATTTTGTGCGTAGCTTCGGCAATGGCTTTATCTTCACAAGCTCCCATCCGCCAAGCATTGCCGCTGGTGCGCTGGCCTCTGTCCGCCATCTTAAGGAAAGCGATGCAGAGCGTGCCGCCCAAAAGGAACGTGCAGATACCCTTCGTGCGCGCATGCGGGCTGCTGACCTTCCGGTCATGGATGCACCAAGCCATATCGTGCCGTTGATGGTTGGCGATGCCGCGATGTGCAAGGAAGCAAGTGACCGCCTTTTGTTTGAACATGACATCTATGTTCAGCCGATCAACTACCCGACCGTCCCGCGCGGCACCGAACGCCTGCGCTTTACCCCTGGCCCGCTCCATAATGACGAGTTGATGGATCATTTGATCAACTCCCTCCTTGCGGTCTGGAGCCAGTTGGGCATTTCCAAGGTCGCGTAATACCACCAAATCCGAATTCAAAAGGCCGGGGTCATTTGCCCCGGCCTTTTTCGTGATCCCATTTCATGATCTGTGGACTTTTTATCGGCGTATCAGGGAGTAACTGACACCCGAGAATTGCTTTCGCGGGCATGCGTTCTATATTGAAGGCTGTCTTGATCGATCAGAATGGTCGGTGAAGATTAATATTTGCAATTAAGAACCGTTCGCGTTAACGTCGGGCCCGTCACCACATCAGGGACCGCCCATGTATTCGGATAGAACCTTGCTTCCCAAAGAATGTCTGCGCCTGTGCGCGCTTGGCACCCTCGCCCTTTCCGACAAGCCGATCAGCTATGCTGACCTGGCCAATTCGGTGCGTCATTTCATGTCCCATATCATGGGGCCGTCACTTGATATGATGGGAAGCTCGCTTCAGCTGCTCAAGCTTGAAGGCCTGGTCAAGGAAGATACCGCCCAGGGGTCGTTTTCCGACGCGCAGCTTAGCCTGACCAAGGCCGGGCATGAGAAATTCATCGAACTGATGCAGGGCAATTTGCGCGATACATCCGGTGAACTTTCGCGTCTGATCATGGCGCTTAAAATGCGGTTCCTGCATTTGCTGGATGATGACATCCGCGCTGAACAGGTCGAAATCCTTCAGGACGTTTGTGAGCTTGATCTGGAACGTGTTCTGGCCCTTCGCGAAGAACATTCCAATGAGGCCGCGAACTTTACTGGCTGGCTTGAAATGGAAGTCAAACGCCTCGAACAAAAGCGCGACTGGCTTAAAAGTCTGTTGGCCTGAGATATTTTCCCGTTATAGTCGAGACAGAAGGCCAGCAGGAAGCCGGTCCAACGTCACAGGCAGGGACGGAAGATGCTCATACGTGAAGAAACCGAAAATGACTTCGCGGCGATAACTGCGCTATTGGCCAGTGCGTTTGAAACAGCACCCCATAGTCAGCAGACTGAACATCTGATTGTTGATGCGCTGCGCAAAAGTGGCCAGCTCACCCTTTCGCTTATTGCAGAACAAGACAACGAACTTGTTGGCTGCATTGCCTTTTCCCCGGTGAAGATCAACGGAAAGCATTGTGACTGGTATGGGCTCGGTCCGGTTGCGGTTAATCCTGATCGTCAGGGGATGGGGATCGGGTCCGAACTGATCCAAAGCGGCATTCGTCACTTACGCGCCGAAGATGCACATGGCTGCGTCGTTCTGGGGGAGCCGGACTATTACAGCCGTTTTGGCTTTGCCCCCCTGCCCGATCTCAAGCTTGAAGGTGTGCCTGATCAGTATTTCATGGCCCGCCCGCTCATCGATGAAATACCGTCTGGCAAAGTTGATTACGATCCGGCCTTTTACATCGAACCAAACGCATAAGGCAGCCACGACGGGCTGCCTTGATCGTCTTATAACACCCAAGAAATCGCTGCCTGCTTAATACAGGTGCTGCCCACCGGTTACGAAAATTTCAGTGCCGGTGACATAGCTGCTGTCTTCACCGACCAGATAATGCACAGCCGCAGCAACGTCTTCGGGTGTTCCCATGCGGTTCATCGGGATACGCGGTACCAGTGCCTCATATTCCGGGGAAATCATGTCTGTCTTGATCTCGCCCGGTGCGACCGCATTAACCCGCACACCAAGTTCGGCAAACTCGACCGCCATTTCGCGGGTCAGTCCCGAAAGGGCTGCTTTTGACGTTGAATAAGCAGATCCGGCAAAGGGATGGACATAATGGCCCGCGATTGAGGTGATGTTACAAATCGCGCCTTTGCCACGATGCAAGGCCGACGCAAATCCACGCGCAAGTGTTAACGGGGTAAAGAAGTTCAGCTCGAACACATCACGCCAGGCATCGATATCGCCATTCAGACAACCAAGGCGCTCCTTATAGGGCGTTTTGGGCGACACACCGGCATTATTGACCAGCGCATGAAGCGGATCATCGCCCAGGATTTCATTGGCCTTGGCGATAAAATTCTCAACATCTGCGGGCTTGGACAGATCAGCAGAAATGTGAATGCCCTGTGCCGGATCGCGCGGGCAGCTGGGCGGCGGCGCTTCACGTGAGCAACAAATCACCCGCCAGCCACGTTTGGCAAAATATCCAACGGTGACGTGACCAATGCCACGACTGGCACCTGTCAGGACGACTGTTTTTGGGGCGTTGCTGGTCATTTAGTTTGCTCACTTCGCGACATATGCACGCTATCGTGCCTTGATCGGTTTGTTATAGCACTGCCATGCCAAACCATTGAAGGAAAAGCCCTGTTTAAGGTAAAATTTTCGGGCCTTCTTCCCAACAGATACGCCAGCCATTTAAATTGGCAAGGTCTGGCAAGGTTGAAGAGCACCGCAAGATAACTTTGGGCAAACGCATGTGCAGCCGATTTGACCTTAACAGCGATATCCGTGCCTTTCAGGTGCAGTTGGGTCTGGAGATGGATGATATTCGCCGTATGGCCATGCCCGATGGCTTTGATGCGGCACGCACATCTGACGATATTGGCGAAGATGATTTTGACACAGCCTTTGAAAGCCTGACCGGAACGCGCCGCCCGACCGATCCGATTGCAGTCATTCTGCCCCACCACAAGGCAGCGATCCGTAATTGGGGGCTTAGTGTTTCCGGGCTTAATGCGCCGATGATCAATGCCCGTGCCGAGACTTTTACGGAAAAGCCAACCTTTCGTCCCCTACTGGAACGGCGTTGCCTGATCCCGGCAACCGGCTGGTATGAATGGCGCAAAGACGGCAATGCCAAGCACAAGAACCAGATCACGCTTCCCGATCATCAACCATTCTTGTTTGCCGGACTGGAAAACGGACGAGAAGCCACCATCATCACCTGCGCCCCATCGCGATCGATTGCCCATATCCATAACCGCATGCCAGCAGTCATTGGCCCCAATCATCTAAATGACTGGCTTGATCCGGGACATGGCTTTGGGGATGTGCGTTACATGCTGGGCCCTCTGCCCGATCATGTCTTGGCGTGGGAAGAAGAAGCACCGGCATCAAACAAGGCCGATGGCAACAAGGATCAGATTGATCTGTTTTCGAAATAGGGAATTTGCGGCGAAATGCCAGTTGGCGTTAGTCGCCGTCACAATCATTGGCAGCACACGGTGTTGCACCGCATCCACGCATGGCAGCAGCAAAACCGGATTGCCCAGCAACCACGGCGCCAAGATCAGGCAGCCCTACTTTCGGGTTATTGAGTTCATGTGCCAGGTCTTCGGACATGGCCGCGAAATCAATGATATCGCGTAATGACAACATGGGACTTCCCCTGTCAGACGTTTCTTTCCTCGGTGCGAAACGCCTCGTTTTTCGGGGTTTCGTCTTTGTAAGATTTCCGTAACCCTGTCGTGAATTATTCGCGGATGCAACAGAAAAAAGGCGCACGAAAGTGCGCCTTTTCAGCAATATACATTCGGATAGGTAATTTAATTACGCGATATCATGTGCTTATCGTGACCTTGAGGTCAGTGCATTATCCATAGCGGCAAGCTGCATTTTGCCAGCATATCCTGCGTCACACCGCCAAGGATCATCTCCTTGAACCTTGAATGGCTATAGGCACCAAGAACGATGGTATCGGCCCCGCATTTTTCCGCCTCGGATATCAAGGCATTAGCAACATTGCCGCTGTCGGTATTATCCACGACTGCTGCTTCGAACTCCATGCCAGCGGAACTGTTCGGCCAAGGCTTTGCCGCATGCGCGGCCATAAGGAACGTCGCCAATGCTAACAATTGTGACTTCCTTGGCGGTGCGCAGAAGCGGCATGGCCGATGTTACGGCACGCGCGGCTTCCACCCCACCGTTCCAGGCAATCATAACTTTTTCACCGACGGTGGTTGGTGCGACTTCTGGTGCGACCAAAATCGGGCGGCCCGTTTCCATCAAGGCCGCGTCAAAGGTAAGCGACGCAGATGCTTCTTTGGGATCGCGGCCAATGACGACCAGATCAAACAACCGTCCCCGCCGTGCGACGGTTTCATCTTCGCGGCCATTATCCTTGCGCCAAGCGCAGGTGGGTTTGGCTTCTGCCGTTGGGGCATCGCTTGCATCTATGCCCGCATTGTCGAATGCAGCCTGATAGGCTGCCTTGCCGCTGACCTCGCGTTTTTCGGTCTCGCTCTCAGCGGCACGGATCATTTCTTCGATGATCAGGCCAGACATGCCTTCGCCAACGATCGGAATGGCGTCCTGAGGTTCGGCAGCAACAAACAAAGCTTCAAGATGGGCATCGAACCGCTTGGCCATTTTAAAGGCCATAGCCAGGACACGCTGATCAATCGCCGTTCCTGCCACTGGTGCCAGTATTGTACGTATTGCCATGATACTCACTCCCGCCTGTCAGTTTTGCACTGAGCGTGATCCAAATCGGACATATTCAATACAGGTTTGCAACCAATATGCGTTCTTCAATCGCCAAGGTCTTTGTTCAGGATCAATTTTTTGGCAGTTGCGATGAATTTTACGCACCGCAACACAAAGATAATCCCAGTTTTCCGTAAGAGTAACACATAAAATGATTGTATCATCTATGGTTGTGATTACGATGTCGGCTTGGCGATCTGGGTCGATCGCCGTGGGAGAGGATACCAACTATTGGCTGCGTTTCGCAGACTAAAGAGTGGGAAAAGAAACGAGGTTTCTGGCGGATGGATTATGAAGCACTGCATGAAAATGCACGTGAAGCAGCTGAATTTTTAAAGACGCTCGGCAACGAGTGGCGTCTTATGATCCTGTGTTCGCTTGGCGATTTGGAAAAATCTGTCGGCACGCTTGAAAATGAATTGGGCATTAAACAATCAGCCCTGTCACAGCATCTGGCACGCCTTCGCCGCGAGGGGTTGGTTAAAACCCGTCGCGACGCTCAGACGATTTATTATTCGCTGGCTAATCCCGATATCATGAAGATCATTGCCGTACTTCAGGAAACATTTTGTCCCCCTGAAGACGACGCTTAATCGGGTACAACACAAAAAACAAAACGCACAAAGTCATCTGACCTTGTGCGTTTTGTTTTTTAGGAGTTCAGCCCCGTTCCGCTGTCTTACGGGAACAGCTTTGCAGTGTCCCAGCCTTCATCGTTCGCATCACGCGTGAAAAGTTTGCGATCATGCAGGCGGAATTTGCCTTCGGACCAGAATTCAATCCGATCAGGCACAAGACGGAACCCGCCCCAGTGATCAGGACGCGGCACTTTGCCAAGTCCAAACTTGGCGGTGAATTCCGCGACACGTTTTTCCAGATCGAACCGGCCACTCATCGGGCGGGACTGGATCGATGCCCAAGCACCAAGCTGGCTGCCGCGCGGACGCGATGCGAAATATTCATCAGATTCCGCATCATCCACCTTGGCAACCTTGCCTTCGATGCGAACGCATTTTTCAAGCGTCTTCCAGTGGAAACAAAGTGCTGCATAGCCGTTTTCGCCCAACTGATCGCCCTTGCGGCTTTCATAGTTGGTGTAAAACACAAACCCGCGCGGATCAAATTCCTTAAGCAGCACGATACGGGCCGACGGACGACCTTGCGCGTCTGCTGTCGCAAGCGTCATGGCATCGGGATAGGCCTTTTCGCTCGATTTGGCTTCTTCAAACCAGCTATCGAACATCTCAAATGGGGCATTGTGGGGTTCATGCCCCAATTTTGGCGTATTTTTTTCGTCCATTGGGAACAGGATTCCTTTGGCTGATTGAATTTTGTTGCCGTTACGATCAACTAATTCGGAACTACGGTGGCAGCTTCAACGTTGGATCAATATATATATCCAAAGCATATCGGTTGGGACTGTAAAGACAAGATGGGCAAAACAAACATGAAATTCCGTCATATCGTAATTCCGGTCGTCATGACCGCATTCATCGCCGGCTGCGCCCAGGATCAGGGCCAGAAGCAAACCGCAGGTACCCTTCTTGGTGCCGTTGGTGGTGCTGTTGCCGGTGCACAATTTGGCAAAGGCAGTGGCCAGCTTGTTGGTGTTGCCCTTGGTACATTGGCTGGTGCATTCATCGGTAGCGAAGTCGGCAGATCGCTTGATAACGCGGACCGTGCGATCATGGCCAACAGCACCCAGCGCACCCTTGAAGCCACACCGACCGGCCAGACAACCACTTGGAACAACCCGGACACTGGCGTTCAGGGTACGGTGACGCCAACCCGCACCTATCAGGAACCGAAAACCCAGGAATATTGCCGTGAGTACCAGCAAACGGTGATGATCGGTGGCCAGGAAGAAACCGCCTATGGCACCGCATGCCGCCAGCCTGATGGCAGCTGGAAAGTTGTGAACTGATCTGATGACTTTGCGGCCTTGGCCGCACCATTAAAAATGCGGTGCGATCCTTGCGATCTGCACCGCTTTTTCATATCTCGGATCTGGTCACGACATACTTCGCGCAAATGTGGTTCATCTTTTGCGGTTCATGATCTAATAATGAACCAACGTGCTTTTTGTTTAGACAACCGGTCGGTACATGCAGGATCCCTACAAGACACTCGGCGTTTCCAAAACCGCCAGCCAGGATGAAATCAAGAAAGCCTATCGCAAACTGGCGCGAGAGCTCCATCCAGACGTAAACCCCGGCGATGCCAAAATCGAAGAACGCTTCAAAAAGGTTTCAAGCGCCTATCACCTTTTGGGTGACGCTGAACGCCGCAAGAAGTTCGACAATGGCGAGATTGACGCCGATGGCCGCGAAACAGGCCCGTTTGGGCGTGGAGGTGGTGCTGGCCGTGGTGGATTTGGCGGTGGCGGCGGTGATCCGTTTGGCTTTTCCGGTGCCAATGCCGAGGACATCTTTGACGAGATCTTTGGCAAGGGGCGCAGCGGCCGTGGCGGCGGCGGATTTGGGGGCTTTGGCGGTGAACGCAAACCGCAAAAGGTCAAAGGCCCGAACATCTCCTATGAACTCAGCCTTGATTTTGCCGAAGCCATCCTTGGCACGACCAAACGCATCAACCTTGCCAGTGGCAAAAGCCTTGAGGTCCGCATTCCGCCCGGAAGCGAAGATGAACAGACCCTTCGCCTGAAAGGTCAGGGCATGGCGGGCATGAATGGCGGCGAAGCAGGCGATGCGCTGATCAAGCTTCATGTCCATCCGGACAAGACCTTCCGCCGCGAAGGCAATGACATTCATTGCGATCTGGCGATCAGCCTTGGTGAAGCCATCCTTGGCGGCTCCATCGAAGTGCCGATTGTCGATGGCAAGGTGAATATGAAGCTTCCGGCCAATGCCAATAGCGGCACCAAGCTTCGCCTGCGTGGGAAGGGTGCACCTTATGACCGGGGCAACAAGCGCGGTGATCAATATGTTCACCTGACCGTCAAACTGCCCGACGACCGCGATGATGAGCTGGTCGAGTTCATCAAGAAATGGTCGGACAAGCATCCTTATAAAACGCGCTGATCAGCACCATCAAAGCCGGCAATCGCCGGCTTTTTTGTTGTCAGAACAAACCATAGCCCCCTCGCCCCCGTACTAAACCCCATCACCCGCCAGAGTTGATCAACACGACTGCCTGTAAATATGGTTTCGTGTTACCATATGGTTTTAAAGGGTTTTGCACCCGACAAGACCAACCAAATGTCAGGGGAAAGATGGAACAGCTTACAAATCCGGATCAGTATATTGCGTGGATTGAACAGGCGATCGAATGGCTTTCGGCCAATGTGTTGCTGGTTCCCATCCTGATCCAGATTGCAGCTTGCGCGATTGCAACAATCCCCGCCTTTTTGCTGCGATCCCAATTGGCGTCGCTTTTATCACGTTTACAGAACTGGAAGCCGCTTCTCCATTATGCGGGGTTTCGGCGCCTTGCAACGGTCCTGCCCGACCTTGCCTTTCCACTGATATTGGTCGTCACGGTCTGGTTGATTGATGCCATCGCCATTCAGGCGGGGTACCGCCATAACGTCGTGCGGCTTGTCGCAAGTTTGCTGAATGCCTGGATCGTGATCCGCTTGGCCGCGGCTATTGTTAATGACCCGGTCTGGTCACGCACGATTGCCACCATCGCCTGGACGTTGGCCGCACTCAATATCGTTGGCTGGCTTGAACCGGGCATCGAAATCCTGGATGGCCTTGCCCTTCAGGTCGGTGACTTCCGTGTTTCGGTCTATGGGATCATCAAGGCCGTTTTGTCCTTGGCGGTTCTTCTTTGGGTCGCGTCCTTTGCGTCGCGCCTGTTTGAACAACGCATCCAGAAAGTCCACCGCCTGACGCCATCGGTTCAGGTTCTTATGTCCAAGCTGCTTAAGCTTGTGTTGCTGTCTGTCGCGGTTCTGTTTGCACTTTCGACCATCGGCGTTGATCTGACCGCCCTTGCGGTTTTTGGTGGTGCAGTTGGTGTTGGTATCGGCCTTGGCCTGCAGCGCATTGTCGCCAACCTGATCAGTGGCGTGATCCTGCTTTTGGATCGGTCGATCAAACCGGGTGATGTGATTGCGATTGGTGAAACATTTGGCTGGATCCAGTCGCTTGGCGCACGCTACACCGCCGTTCGCACCCGTGATGGCACCGAATTCCTGATCCCGAATGAAGACCTGATCACAACCCAGGTTGAAAACTGGAGCCATTCCGACGTCAAACTGCGCCTGAAAATCCCGGTTGGCATTGCCTATAGCTGTGATCCGCATTTCGCGATCAAGCTTTGTAACGAGGCGGCGGCAAAATGTTCACGTGTGCTCGATAATCCTGGCCCCAATACACTGTTGCGCGGATTTGGCGATAACTCCGTCGATCTTGAAATCCGCTTCTGGATCAATGATCCGCAAAATGGCCGTGGCAATATCATGAGCGAGATTTTGCTTAATGTCTGGGATGCGTTCAAGGAACACGATATCGAAATTCCGTTCCCGCAACGCGATCTGCACCTGCGCAGTGGCGACGCGCCGATCAAAATCGAAATGAGCCAAGCTGCCAGCGAGACCTAAACAAACTCAACGCGCAAAAACAAAAGGCCGGACACTCTGTCCGGCCTTTTGTTTTGTTTCACAGATGGGTCACTCAGTTCATCGTATCTGTCATGTCGTTTTGATCGATCTGATTGCCTCTGATCTGATGTGCTTCCGGTGTGACTTTTTCCGGGATCTTGTCCTCGGGGCGCGGCATATCAAGCAAATCACCAACTTTGACATCCAGAACCGTCTGACGCTTTTTCTCAAGCTCGATCAAGCGATCACGCATGACGATCGGCCAGCCGCCTTCGGTCTGAACCACCAACAGACGATCATAATCCAGAAACAGCCCAAGCCGCGTCATCAGTTCCATCAGTGTGATGCGTGACAAATCCCCACATAAAAGCCAGCGGTGATTATCTGATCGGTTGATAAGCTTTTCACGACGCAATGCCGCCAACGCCCAATTAAGGTCGCGCCCGCCAAGTTTAAGCTCGCGCATCATCTTGCGGTATGTTGGCGGCTGAGCAGCGACATGGAAGCGATCCTGCAGATATTCCAGAACCCGAAGAACGGCGATGATGCGTTCCATATTGCCAGGAACAGCACCACGCGGATCGGGGATAAGCCCCGCCGCCCGCGCGGCCCGCCATTCTGATCTGGCAGCCGCCACCTGCGCGCCCAACAAAATCACAATCCAAGTCAGATACATCCATAGCAGGAAGATCGGTACAATTGCGACCGCACCATAGATCGTCTGATAGGTCGGGAATGTGGTGACGTAAAAACCGAATCCTTTTTTTAGCGCTTCAAACAAAGCAGCCGAAACCACCCCGCCTGCAAGCCCGTCAACGATCTCGATTGATCGGTTGGGCATACCAATGAAAAGCAGCGAGAACGCCGCACTCGATAGGATAAAGGGCACAAGGAAGGTCAGTTGGCCAATATGATTACCCAGGTTTTCGGCCCCCACCGTATGGCGCATGGCAAAAATATAGGATGCGATCGACAGACTAAGACCAAGCAACATCGGGCCGATGGTCAAAAGCGTCCAGAAAACGACAAGGCGGGACAGAAATTTGCGCGGGCTTGTGACCCGAAAGACTTCATTCATCGCCCCTTCGATCGAGCCCAGCAACATGATCGCTGTCATGGCCAAGATGATGGTGCCAATTGCCGTCATCTGCCCGGTATTTTGCAGGAAGCTGCCAAGATATTCGACAACCTGCTCCCCAGTTTCGGGCAGGAAGTTTCGAAAGATCACATCCATGATCTGGTCTTTGAACTGATCAAAGACGGGGAACGCCGACAAAATCGTAAGGGCCACGGCAAGAAGCGGCACCAACGCCAGAAGCGTGGTATAGGACAGACCCGCCGCGCGCTGGATCGATTTATCATAGACAAATCGCATAATCGCGTAGCGCCAGAATGCCGTGCGATCGAGGATCAATTTCCGTATTTCGACCATTAAACGCTTATCCCTACGCATTTTCCGGTTATACTGCACGTGATCAACAGGATAGCGTGCCTGCACACGTTATGACAGGTCAGATTGACCTTGGCCGCGCTTTGTGTAGGATGCGCCAAATGTCTAATGCCTTCTGTGCCGGTCGCGGCTTTTTTTGAATGCCTCCACCTGCCAGAGAGAGATCGTGGGAACGAGAGGGAATATGAGCCTGTCCACCGAAAACATTTCGGGCCTGATGGCCGGTAAGCGTGGCCTGATTATGGGCGTCGCCAATGACAAGTCCATCGCCTGGGGTATCGCACGTGCCGCCGCCGCTGCTGGCGCCGAAGTGGCCTTTACCTTCCAGGGCGAAGCACTCGAAAAACGTGTGCGTCCGTTGGCGGAGTCTGTTGGCAGTGACATCGTCCTGCCATGTGACGTGACCGATGCAGCCAGCATCGACGCGGTTTTTGACACGCTCAAGGAAAAATGGGGCAAGCTTGACTTTGTCGTGCATGCCATCGGTTTCTCCGACAAGAATGAGCTGCGTGGTCGCTATGTCGATACCTCGCCGGAAAACTTCGCACTTTCGATGAACATTTCTGTTTATTCGTTCACCGCTGTTGCACAGCGTGCGGAAAAGCTGATGTCCGCGGGCGGATCGCTTCTGACCCTGTCCTACTACGGCGCAGAAAAAGTCATGCCGCATTACAACGTCATGGGCGTTGCCAAAGCGGCCCTTGAAGCAAGCGTGAAATATCTTGCCAATGACCTTGGCCCGGATGGCATTCGTGTGAATGCGATTTCCGCAGGCCCGATGAAGACGCTTGCGGCGTCCGGTATTGGTGATTTCCGCTATATCCTGAAATGGAACGAATACAACTCGCCGATGCGCCGCAACGTCACGCTTGATGATGTTGGTGGTTCGGGTCTGTATTTCCTTTCGGATCTGTCGACCGGTGTTACGGGCGAAACCCATCATGTCGATTGCGGCTACCACACCGTTGGCATGAAGCAGGCAGACGCACCTGACATCAATGTTCAGAAAGCCTGATCTGAGCATGATCTGATTTTGCGGGCTGCCCTGTGGGGCGGCCCGTTTTGTCTCTTAAATATTTGAATTCTGGATTTTCGGTTATGGCTGGCAACAGTTTTGGAACACTCTTTCGCTTCACCACCTTTGGCGAAAGCCACGGCCCGGCAATCGGGTGTGTTGTTGATGGCGTCCCACCGCTGCTTGAACTCTCAGAAGCCGATATTCAGGATTACCTTGAAAAACGCAAACCCGGTCAGTCGCGCTTTACCACACAGCGCCGCGAACCTGATCAGGTCAAAATTCTGTCTGGTGTGTTTGAAGGTAAAACCACGGGCACCCCGATCGGGCTTCTGATCGAAAACGTTGATCAGCGTTCCAAGGATTATGGCGAGATCAAAAACCAGTTCCGCCCGGGCCATGCCGATTACACCTATTGGGAGAAATACGGCACGCGCGATTACCGCGGTGGTGGACGTTCATCAGCGCGTGAAACCGCGATGCGCGTTGCGGCCGGTGCCATTGCGCGCAAGGTTCTGGGTGATGACATCCAGATCCGTGGCGCATTGGTCAAAATGGGCACCAAGGAAATCAATCGCGATAACTGGAACTGGAACGAAGTTGATAACAACCCGTTCTTCTGCCCCGATCCCGAAGCCGTTCCGGTATTCGAAGAATATCTTGATGGCCTGCGCAAAGACGGATCATCGGTCGGTGCGGTGATTGAGGTTGTTTGTTCGGGCGTTCCGGTTGGCCTGGGCGATCCGGTCTATGACAAGCTTGATGCAGATCTGGCCAAGGCAATGATGACGATCAACGCGGTCAAGGGTGTCGAGATTGGCAATGGCTTTGAAGCAGCCGAACTGACCGGCATTGAAAATGCTGATGAAATGCGTCTTGGCAATGATGGCAAGCCGGTCTTTGGCTCCAACCATGCGGGCGGTATTCTGGGTGGTATTTCATCTGGTCAGGACATCGTCGTGCGCTTTGCGGTCAAACCGACCAGCTCGATCCTGACCCCGCGCAAAAGCATCGATATCTATGGCAAGGAAGTCGATGTCGTGACCAAGGGTCGACATGACCCCTGCGTTGGCATTCGCGGCGTTCCGGTTGGCGAAGCCATGGCGGCAATCGTTCTGGCTGATCACCTTCTGCGCCATCGTGCGCAATGCGAAGGCTGGAACGTGAACAAGCATTTCCCGAGCTGATTTAGCGACCCGGATTTTCTTGTCACAACCGGGTTCGTGCCACGTCTGTATTGCATGAACCCGATATTGCTCAAAACCCTGATCACACTTGCAGCATCCAACAACAAGTCCGCCAAAGGCGGAACCGTTGGCACGGATGCGCAACTGAAAAACCGCACCGTCCTTTATCCGGACGAAGCCGTTGATTTGCCCGAATGGGGCATATCGGGATTGCCTGCCATGATCCTTGGCGCAGCACCGCAGACCTGTTTGTTTGTCAGTGACCTTAGCACAGATGGCGAAACTGAAGACGCGCCATCTGGTGATGCGGACAGTGGCGACGATGATGCAACCGCCCCTTCCCCGGAAATCGCATCATTCTCACTCACACTGAAATGCCCGCCAGAGGCCGATAGCACGCTTCATGCCCGCACCATCGTTTGGCAGCTTTCCGTACCGATTGCGGGTTACAGAGATGTTCAAACCAGCAGCAACAGCGCCAGCGTCCATGCGCCGGTTATCAAGACCCGAATGGTGCTGCGCGGGGTTGAGCGGGTTGTGAATATCGGCCTGCTTGAAATGGCGGGACTTGATCAACCGCTTTTGGTCGGTCAGGACGCCTTGGCCGACAAATTCCTGATCCGCCCGGATCGCCCTGCCTCGGACAAATCCCCCAAGGCACCAAGTGTTGATCTCAATGCCGATGTGAAATCCGATGATGAGGCGAAAGCCAAGACATCGGACACGTCATCAGCAGGCAACGACGACGAGCCTGAAACCTCTGATACACCGTCCGACGCACAAGAAGCCCCAAACCAAGAGGATGCTGCAGCAAGCACCGAAACAGAAGATGCGACCACAGACGAACCGTCCGCCCAAGCAACCACTGCATCAAGCGAAGCCACCGCACCAGATAGCTCTGCGGCAGAAACAAACGCCAACACAACCGATGGCAAACCTGGAAACACAGAAGTCGCTTCTCAAGATGCACCGCCGTCAGAACCTGATGCACAACCGGCATCGGCCGATGCCGAAGCAAAGCCTACTTCAACTGACGAAACTGCCACGCCCCCAACGACGACAGACTCCGCACAGCCAACAGATGCAACACCGCCGACGAATGACGACACGAACAAGTAACACTTAAAGCCGCCGCCCATATTCTGGCGGCGAGTTGCTTTGTCCTTGTTCATAAATGATTTTTCGACTTCAGCCCTTGTCGAATGGCGGATCAATCATATCTCTAATGCATCATGATCGATTGAGCTGCGAGTAGCCCCACTGATGTCAGCCACCAATAACCTGTCTTCGCTATCGCGCCGAACTGTTCTTAAGGGATGGTTGGCGGCGGGTTCTGCTGTGCTTGGCAATGCGGTTCTGGCCCCGATTGCCCAAGGCGATGAAGCAATTTTGCCCACAACACCATCATGCGGACCTGATGATGGCCCGACACGTTCCAGTACCGAAGGTCCGTTCTATACTGATAATCCGCCGGAAAAGCGCGATTTCCGATCCGATGCGAACGGGAGCCCGATCACGCTGATTGGCTATGTTCTTGGCAGTGATTGCAAACCGATTGCCGGGGCGACGGTTGATTTGTGGCATGCCAACCAGGACGGTGAGTACGATAATCGCGGCTTCAAACTGCGCGGTTATCAGACGACCGATGCGCAGGGCCGCTATTACTTTGAAACGATCCGCCCTGCCGAATATGCCGGACGCACCCCGCACTACCATATCAAGATCACACCGCCCAATGGCCGTACACTGACAACACAGCTCTATTTCCCGAACGAGCCACGCAACGAGCTTGATCATCTTTACGACAGCGCGCTTTTAA
The DNA here is from genome assembly GCF_048059015.1 of Thalassospira sp. GTDB lineage: Bacteria > Pseudomonadota > Alphaproteobacteria > Rhodospirillales > Thalassospiraceae > Thalassospira. The sequence continues at coordinate 202,737 of NZ_JBLLNT010000007.1, forward strand.
TGAAGCTGCAATCCGCCAGCGACGGCGACATTGCCCGGTTTGACTTCGTGCTTGCCTGACACACGCCATTTCCCGGCATTCACCATTCATCACATTAAGTAAGCTGATCCCGTCTTGGACTGCGGCGGCTTTAAACCTGACCATTTTCTGACATTTGGTCTTGAAATCAGGCTTGCCCCGCGATAATGTTAACAAAGTTAACATAAGAAAAACGAGATGCGAGCTTATGGGGAAATATCACCACGGTGACGTCCGCAATGTTCTTTTACAGCAAGCCGAAAAAATCCTGATCGATGAAGGCCCCACTGGTCTTTCGCTGCGCCGACTGGCGCGCATGACCGGTGTTTCGGAAGCCGCCCCCTATCGTCATTTTGACGGTAAGGATGGCATTTTGGCGGCAGTGGCGATCAATGCGTTTGAACGCTTTGCCGAGCAGCTTGAAGAAGTTGCAGGCGGCTCTGACAAACACGAAGAACGCATCATGGCGCTTGGTGCGGCCTATGTCCGGTTTGCCGTCGAAAACCCGCAGCATTTCCGTTTGATATTCGGGCGCGAACGCCCGCCACTTGATCAATATCCGGAATTGCGCGACGCCGCTGATAACGCATTTGATGTATTGCAGCGCGCGGTCACATCGGTTGATCGCAAGGCTGAAATGACCCTGACCGAGGCCGCCACCGCCTATAACCGCGCACTCGCCGCCTGGAGCCGTGCGCACGGCATCGCCATGCTGGTGATTGACGGCATGATCGTCCCGCCGGTTGATCAGGATCTTTCAAGCTTTGTTCTGGGTCTTCTCGCCGAAGATTTGAACGCGCCCGCCAACTGATACCAAACCAATCACATCCCAGCCCCAACCAATCGGAAAATCTGATGGAATATTTCGCAGTTAAGTTCGTTCACGTCCTTGGCGTGGTTCTTTTCCTTGGCAACATCATTGTTTCCGCTGTTTGGAAAACCCAGGCCGATCGCACCGGCAATCCGGTTGTCATCGCCTTTGCATGTCGGTTGGTGAATATGACCGACCTTTTGTTTACTGCATTTGGTTCTGCATTGATTGTGATTGGCGGGATCGGACTTTTCCACGCGACAGGCATTTCAATTTCTGACAGCCCGCATCTGACGATTGGCATCGGCCTGTTTGGTATGGCCGCGATGTTGTGGGTCACCGGCCTTTTGCCGCTTCAGATCTATATGTCGAAACTGGCCGCTCAAACCGTCAGTGTTGGCGAAACAGAAATGCCTGCCAAATATGAAAGATCGCGCAAGCTTTGGAACATCATTGGCGGGATTGCAGTTCTGCTGCCGCTTGGTGCACTTTACTTCATGATTTTCCGCTGATGGTTTGATTGCGACGTGACCGCGTCGCAATCACCAATGCCGCAATGACGGCAATATTGCCAAACATGTGCCACTGGTTCAGCACATCCCCCAACAGCAACGCCCCCAAAAGGGTCGCGATGAAGGGCTGAATAAGCAGGATCATGGAGCCGGTCGCCTCATCAATCGCCTTAAGCCCGATGGAAACAAGGCCCTGACCGGTGGCATGAACGACAATGCCAAGGGCAATGATGGCACCCCACCCGGTCCAATTGCCCGGAAGCTCAAACGTCCCCTGCCACAATGCGTAGCAGCCAATGAGAACCGCTGTGACCAAAGTTGATCCAGCCATTGTTGACGCAGCCCCAAGGTCACGGCGAAGCTTGCCAATCGAAATCAGGTAACCCGCATAAAACGCAGCCGCCAGCAATGCCAGCGCATCACCCTGCACATTGCCCGAACCGGCTTCGCTTCCCCGAAACAGAAAATAGGCCCCAAGCCCGGCAAACGGCAAACCGATCCAGAACAGCTTTCCCGGACGCCGCGCGATCCCGACCAGCCCAAGCACGCCGATAATCACAGGTGCCAGATTGGCAAGCAGGATGGCATTCCCTGCTGTCGTCAGCTCAATCGCCGCATGACAGGCGATCAGGTCTGCGGCAAAGAACCCGCCCGCAAGTAACATCCACATTGCTCGCCGTGAGTTCGACCTACGAACTTGGGGCTGTTCGTTTGGCTTCGCACGCGTGGGAACCATGATCGCAACGGCAGACAGCAATGGCAGCGCCATCGCGACGCGCCAAAAAGCGGATGCGTCGGCCGAAATACCGCTAAACCGAACCAATACCGGCGAGAGACCCAGCAAAATGCCCGCAGCAACCAGGGCAACAATACCCCATAACCGTTCCGAGGAAACGAGCCGGGCAACATCGGCAGCTTCTATTCCAGGCGTTGGTGGCGCGAGGAGTGATCCGCAATCAGGGGGCGAAGTGGTCATGGCATCATTCCGTGGGGTATTGATCCGTGGGGCATGGGCAACGCATCAAAGAACGACCCGTTGCCCGTCGTTGTTAACTGGACGAACAATGCCCGATTGGGATATCGAAGTGAAACTGCTTCGATTAATCCTGCCGATAAGGGGCGCTTATGACGCTGCTCAATGTTGATATTGATCTGCTTCGAACCTTTCTGACGGTTCTTGAAACGCAAAGTTTCACAAGAACCGCAGAGAAGCTTTTGCGCACCCAGCCCGCCATCAGTCAGCAGATGAAAAAGCTTGAAGACACGGTCGGCACGCCATTGATCGCGCGCGACCGCAAGGGCATCACGCCAACCACCACCGGATTGGTCGTGAAATCCTATGCCGAGAGCATTATTGGCCTGAATGACAAAATGGTCGCGGACCTTGTTGATCAGGCACCTTCAACCATTCGCATAGGCCTGCCCGATGATTACGCGGCGGTTTATTTGCCTGAAATTCTTCGGATTGCGGCAATGCGCTTCCCCAAGACCGAGATCGTTTGCCAGTCAGACCTGTCGCGCAATCTGTCAAAACGGGTGGCGTCAGGTGATATCGATCTGGCCATTCTGACAGCAGATCAGGATACGCCATCCCTGCATGTATCATCACAACCCTTGGTCTGGGCCAGTGCAACTGATTTCGATCTGGCACGCAGGCCCTTGCCCCTCGCCCTGTTTGAGAATGGCTGCATCATTCGCAAGCATACCAAAGATGCGCTTACCAAAGCTGGCATCCCCCATCACATAAGCCATAGCAGCAACGCGAACACCCTGATCATCACGGTGGTCAAGGAAGGTCACGCGCTTGGTGCAATGCCACGATGCACGGCGGAATATTCCGATCTTACGATTGTTGAAAGCGACACCTTGCCGACCTTGCCACATATCGATGTCAGCCTGATGGTGCGCGATCACGCAAGCCCGGCGATCCGTGAACTGGCGCTTGGCGCGATTGACGCGTTGGGTGCGATTGATGCCGAAACGCATGCGTGACTTCCACCATACGAAATTCCGTTTTATGTGATTGATCGGCTTTTGGCCCCGCCCATAAGATGCGCCAGCTGATTAACCATAATTCCCCTGGGAGAAGTCCTATGCTGACCATCAAACGCCTGTCGATCGAAGACGCCTATATCCTGATTGAAGGTGCACGTAACCGCGCCAATGAAATCGGGGTACCGATGTGCATTGCCATCACCGACGAATTAGGTGTCTTGATCGCGTTTGAACGCATGGATGGCGGCAAGGTCACCAGTGCGACCATCGCACAGGACAAATCATTCACCGCATCGGGTGCACGCAAGGGCACGCATGAATATGCCGCCGCCGCACAGCCGGGCAAACCAGCCTATGGCATCGATAGTGAAATTGGCGGTCGCCTGTCGATCGTTGCCGGCGGCCTGCCGGTCTTTGTTGATGGCGAATGCGTTGGTGGCATCGGAGTAAGTTCCGGCACGCCTCCGCAGGATCAGGATTGCGCACAGGCCGGCATTGATTTCTTCATGAAGAAAATCGGCAAGTAATCCAAAAAATGCATGCGGAAATTGGCCTGTTGATCAGGCTGATTTCCGCCCGCAGATCAGAAATTCAACATTGCCTTCGGGCCCGGTGATCGGACTTTCGGTCAGGCCCAGAACTTCCCAACCCGGCAGATTGGCAAGCCAGTCTGAAATGGTGTCGCAGACTTCCTTGTGAAGTTCGGGTTCGCGAACGACACCCTTTTTGCCAACACGCTCCTTGCCGACTTCAAATTGCGGTTTGATCAGCGCAATCAGATATCCGCCCGCCTTGACCCGTTCCATACTTGCCGGAAGAACCGTGCGCAGGCCAATGAAGCTTGCGTCACAGACAACGATATCAATGTCATCGGGGATCTCTTCGGCAGTCAGGTGACGGGCATTGGTTTTTTCCATGACAACCACGCGGTCATCATTGCGAAGCTTCCAGTCAAGCTGCCCCTGCCCGACATCAACCGCATAGACCTTGGCGGCATTGTTTTGCAGCAAGACATCGGTAAATCCGCCCGTAGACGCACCAACATCCACCCCGATGAAATCGGTGACATCAATTGCGAATTCGGCCAGACCTTTTTCAAGCTTAAGCCCACCGCGCGACACCCATGGATGGGGTTGCCCGCGAAGCGTGATTGAAATGTCTTCCTTGCACTGCATGCCCGGCTTATCAAGCCGCTGCTCACCGCTAAAGACATTGCCTGCCATGATGAAAGCTTGTGCCTTGGACCGGCTTTCCACCAATCCGCGTTCCACAAGCAACTGATCTAAACGTTTCTTTGCCATGGCTGCGTTTTAGCGCACCCCAACAAAAAGGTCACGTGCTTTGGGCAGGGGAAACGCCAATCGCGATCAGCTCGCCAACGGCTCCAGATAACCGCGCGGGACGATAGCCAGAAGGTCATTCAATGCCTCGCCCTGAACGGCGACATGCTGCTGCATGATCTTTCCGGCCAGATCGGCTTCGCCATTGGAAATCGCATCAAGGATTTCGGCATGTTCGTTATTGGACCGCTTTACGCGGCCCGGCCGATGGAGCTGAAGCCTGCGATACGGTGCCAAGCGGTTACGCACATTCTTGGTCTGACGCTCCAAGAAACTGTTGCGGCATCCGGCATAGATCGCCTCGTGGAAGCGCACATTGGCTTCGTAATAGGCATCTGCGTCGGAATGTTCCTGAAGCGCGCTGCATTCATCAGACAGGGCGATCAGATTATCAATATCCACACGTGGCATACGACGGGCAGCAAGGCGCGCGCACATGGCTTCAAGTTCGGCCATGACTTCGAACATTTCGATCAGTTCGCCAACCGTAATCGACGCAACAATGGTACCGCGTCTGGGCATGGTTGCCACAAGCCCGGAACCGGCAAGGGTTTGCAATGCTTCGCGGACCGGTGTGCGCGATACGCCAAATCGCTCGCTTAAGGATCGCTCATCAAGCTTGTCGCCCGGCTTAAGAACACCGGTGACAATATCGCGTTCAAGTTTCTGCACCAAATCGGCGGCAAGCTTTCCGTTTTGCGCCATAAAGGCCCTCATTTATCCATCAATCACTGGTATACCAGAACACATAATCTGGTACTAATCAAAGTGTTTTCTACGCTGCTTTGCACGGTTTTTGTATTGCACCGCAAAAGTTAATTGGCAGTTTTACTATATTTTCAGGCAAATACTAGCGAGCGGGTTTGTGGCACCGCAAAACGCACTTCTGGTATACAAAATTGCATAGACAGAATGCCAGAAATCTGTAACGCTTTCCTCCAATGCGAAAACCGCATCAATAAAAAGACGCTTAAAAGTCGCTAAAATGCATCCAAAACGCATGCTTCATCCGGGAGGAAAAGATGAAGATTTTCAAGAAGACCCTTTCGGCGTCCGTCGCCGCCATCACCCTGTCTGTTGCCGCCTTTGGCATGTCCACCTCTGCTGATGCAGAGACGCTGAAACTGTCGCACCAGTGGTCGACCAGCGACATCCGTCACAAAGTCGCACAGATCGTTGCGGATGAAGTCAAAGCTGCCAATGTTGATCTGGAGATCCAGATCTTCCCGTCCGGTTCCCTGTTCAAAGCAAACGAACAATGGACCCCGATGGAACGCGGTCAGCTCGATATGATTGTCTATCCGCTGGCATATGCCGGTGGTCGTATTCCGGCAACCAACCTGACCCTGATGCCGGCACTGGTTAAAAACCATGACCATGCAAACCGCATCAACGAATCTGCCTTCATGGGCAAGATCGAAGAACTCCTGAACGAAAATGGCGTTGTTACCGTTGCCAAAGGTTGGCTTGCAGGAGGCTTCGCTTCGACCAAGGGCTGCATCCGTCTTCCTGAAGACGTAAAAGGCCTGCAGATCCGTGCTGCTGGTAAGTCGTTCGAACAGATGCTTCAGGGTGCAGGCGCATCCATCGCTGCCATGCCGAGCTCGGAAATCTATCCGGCAATGCAGACCGGCGTTCTTGATGCGACCAATACCAGCTCGTCGAGCTTCGTATCCTATCGTATCTATGAACAGGTCAAATGCTACACCCCGGCAGGCGCAAACGCCCTGTGGTTCATGTATCAGCCTGTCCTGATGTCGAAAAAGACCTATGACGGTCTGAATGACGCACAGAAAGCAGCCCTGGCTGCTGCTGCGAAAAAAGCTGAAGCCTATTACACCGAAGAAGGCCGCAAAGAGGACGCAACCAGCGTTCAGGTCTTCAAGGATGCCGGCGTTGAGATCGTTGATCTGACCGATGCCGACTTCAAGGCGTGGCAGGATATCGCCAAACAGACTTCGTACGCGAAGTTCGTTGAAGAAACCCCGGGCGGTCAAGAACTGCTCGATATGGCGCTTGCTGTCGAATAATGGCGTCGTGGCGCCGGATGCATGCCGGCGCCACCCCTTTTCCGATTTTTTGCGACGACCTTGATCTGCAGGAGTTCCAGCGTGGCGAACGCAGCTTTTCCCTCTTCTCTTCCGATCGACCTGCCTGATGAGGGCAGCGCTGCCCCGCGCAACCGGTCGAACCATAACAGTTTCCCGCCGCCGCCCGATGTCGAGCCGCTGCCAGAAAAGGCTGACGATGCGTCAAATGGCGCAAATCCGTCGCCGATGGCGCCGCGCGGGCCGCTTGATCATGTGGTCAATGTCATCCATCTGCTATCAAAGGCCTGTGGAATTGCCGCGGCATCGATGTTCTTCATTGCGATGCTGTTGATCTGCCAGCTGGTCTTTATCCGTTATATCCTGAACGCATCAACTGTCTGGCAAACCGAAGCCGTCATTTACCTGATGATCGGCGGTACTTTGATCGGCCTTCCCTATGTTCAGTTGCTGCGCGGTCACGTCAACGTTGATTTGCTGCCGATGTATCTTAAAAGCGGCGCGCGCAAGCTGCTTGCGATTGCAACGCTGGCCTGTGGCATAGCGATCAGCGCCCTGTTTGCCTTCTATGGCATCGAGCTGGTGATTGAGGCCTATCAGGGTGGTTGGAAATCCCCGACCATCTGGGCACCGGCCCTTTGGAAGCCCTATCTGATGTTGCCAATCGGCTTTGGCCTTCTGTTCCTTCAATTCCTCGCCGATCTGATGTGCCTTCTGACCAACCGGTCGAAAGCCTTCCATATCGAAGACAACCCGTTTTAAGGAGCTGGTGCTATGGATCCGCTTTCTTTGGCAGCCCTTGTCGGCATTGTCACGACCCTGATTTTGTTTTCTGGCATTCCGGTTGGCATCGGTCTTCTGATGGTTGGTGTTGGCTTTATCTGGATTTTCGACGGTGCTGGCGCATTGCCGCTTCTGCCTGAAATCCTGTTCTCCAAGCTTGAAAGCTTTGAAGTTCTTGCCATCCCGATGTTCATCCTGATGGGTGCCGTTGTCGCATCATCGCGTGCCGGTGGTGACCTTTATTCCGTACTTGATCGCTGGTTGACCCGTGTTCCGGGCGGGCTTGTGATTTCAAACCTTGGTGCCTGTGCGATCTTCTCAGCCCTTTCGGGTTCGTCGCCTGCGACCTGTGCCGCGATCGGCAAAATGGGCATCCCGGCCATGCGTGAGCGCGGTTTCCCAAGCTCTGTCGCGGCTGGTTCGATTGCAGCGGGCGGTACGCTTGGCATTCTGATCCCGCCAAGTGTCACCATGATTGTCTATGGTATCTCGACCGACACCTCGATCGGGCGTCTGTTCCTTGCCGGTCTTCTGCCGGGCTTGATGCTGACCGTTTTGTTCATGGCATGGTCGCTGTTTTCAACCTGGCGTCAGGGCAATGCATCGGTCGCACTTGCATCGGTCACCTATAGCTGGAAGGAAAAGTTTGAAATCCTTCCGCGTGTTCTGCCCTTCATTCTGATCATTTGTGCGGTTCTGTTTGCGCTTTATGGCGGTGTCGCAACCCCTTCCGAGACAGCCGGTGTGGGTGCGCTGTTCTGTCTGATTGTTGCGATGATCATTTATCGCATGTGGCAGCCGGGCAAGCTTTGGAACATCATGCGCGACACGACCAAAGAGTTCGGTCATGATCCTTCTGATCATTGGTGCAGCGGGTCTGTTCAGCTACATGCTGTCGTCGCTGTTCATCACCCAGTCGATCGCACAATGGATCACCGCCCTTGAGGTCAACCGCTGGGTTCTGATGGGCTTCATCAACGTGTTCCTGCTGATCAGTGGCTTCTTCCTGCCGCCGGTTGCTGTGATCCTGATGAGCGCGCCGATCCTTCTGCCGGTGATCGTCAATGCTGGTTTCGACCCGTACTGGTTTGCTGTGATCCTGACGATCAACATGGAAATCGGCCTGATTACGCCGCCGGTTGGTTTGAACCTTTATGTAATCAATGGCATTGCACCTGACATCCGTCTGCAGACCATCCTTAAAGGTGCAATGCCCTACGTGCTTTGCATGGTGGTTGCGATCATCATCCTTTGCTTCTTCCCGGAAATCGCCACCTGGCTTCCAGAAACGGTAATCGGAGGACGTTAATGTCAGGCATCTCTGTCAGAAGCTGGATTTCATCCATTGCTGACCGTGGGCGGGAATTGCTTGATTTGCCAATTTCCACCCCGCAGGCCCCGTTCGACCAGCTTAGTGCCATGTGCAAGGACCTTGTTTCGCAAAAGGGCGAGGCACGTGGCACCGCGGTCGCCCGCGAGGTGGTCCGTCTTTGGGAAAACCTGCCGGAAGTCGATCATCTGCGTTTCTTCCAGATGATGCAAAACGACTTCAGCGCAGACCGGACCAAGGTCACCAAGGCGGCCGACGCCTTTGCCAAGGATCCGTCTGAAAGCAATCTGGCGACCCTGACGCAGGCATCAGAACCCGCGCGTCAGGAACTTCTGCGCCGGATCAATATGGCACCGGGTGGCACGCGTGCGATTGTCGATATGCGTGAAACCCTGATCGGGCTTTTGAAAACCAACCGTGATCTGGAACCACTAAATGCGGATATGCAGCATCTGCTGACCAGCTGGTTTAACCGCGGTTTTCTTGAGCTTCGCCACATTGATTGGGACACCTCGGCCGCCGTTCTTGAAAAACTGATCCGCTATGAGGCAGTTCATGAAATCAAGGGCTGGGATGATCTTCGCCGTCGTCTGGCAACGGATCGAAAATGCTTTGCCTTCTTCCATCCGGCCATTCCCGATGACCCGCTGATTTTCGTTGAGGTCGCATTGGTGCATGGTCTGGCCGATAGTGTTCAGGCCCTGCTCGCGCCAGAAATCGACGAAAAGGCGCCCGATACCGCCAAAACAGCGATCTTCTATTCGATCAGCAACTGTCAGGCCGGACTTAAGGGCATTTCGTTTGGCAACTTCCTGATCAAACAGGTTGTCGAGGAACTCAAACGTGAATTCCCTCAGCTGAAACAGTTCGCCACCCTGTCGCCCATTCCAGGCTTCATGGGATGGCTGCGCACCCGCCAGAAAAGCAAGGCCGAAGATGCCGACCTTGCCGGTGAAGTCCTTGAAGGGCTCAGCGAAGAAGGCTGGATCGATGATCCGGCCAAGGTCGAAGCATTGCGCAAACCAACCATTGCGCTGTGTGCGACCTATCTTGCGACCTGCAAACGGGGCAAATCGCCGCTTGATCCCACCGCGCGGTTCCATCTTGGCAATGGCGCACAGCTTGAACGGCTCAATTGGCTGGGTGACACATCGGACAAGGGGCTGCGCCAAGCGGGCAGCATGATGGTGAACTATGCCTATCACCTTGACGATATTGAGAAAAACCACGAAGCGCTGATGAATGACGGAAAGATCGCAACATCGAAATCCGTCGCACAGCTTGCCGGCATTTAAGTAGGTATGACCATGTCAGATAATCTTTTTCAAACTTTCCTGGACCGCTTTCCGGCCGACAAGTCCCGTACCTTCCTGATCGAGCGTGACGGAACGGAGCGAAGCTTTGCCTGGTTGCTTGATCGTACCGGCCGCTATGCCACGGTTCTTGCCAATCATGGTGTGGTCAAAGGCGACCGTGTCGCAGCTCAGGTGGACAAATCATCCGACGTGATTGCCCTTTACCTTGCCTGCCTGCAGCTTGGTGCCATTCACCTGCCGCTCAACACCGCTTATACCGGTGATGAGATCGCGTATTTCCTGGGTGATGCGGCACCGCGCGTCTTTGTATGCCGCCCGACACATATCGATGCAGCCAAGGAACTTGGCAGCCAAAATAATGTTGCAGCGGTTCTTTCCCTTGGTTCAAACGGCGATGGCAGCCTGAATGTCGAGGCAGCCAGTGCTTCGGCCATGACCGACGTCGTTGCAGCGGACAAGGACGATGTTGCAGCGATCCTTTACACGTCTGGCACCACCGGCCGGTCCAAGGGCGCGATGCTGACGCACAACAACCTGGGTTCCAACGCCAAGACACTTCATTCCGCATGGGGCTTCAAGCCGGGCGATACGCTTTTGCATGCCTTGCCACTGTTCCATACCCATGGGCTGTTTGTTGCGATCAACATCATGTTGATGAATGGCGGCAAGGTGATCCTGCTTTCGAAATTTGATGCTGATGACGTGATTGAACGTCTGCCGCAATCAACCGTGCTGATGGGCGTTCCGACCTTCTATACCCGCCTGCTGTCCCATCCGAAATTCACCAAGGACGTAACAGCAAACATGCGTCTGTTCGTTTCGGGATCGGCCCCGCTCTTGGCGGAAACCCATGATGCGTTCTTCGAGCGTACCGGGCACAAGATCCTTGAGCGTTACGGCATGACCGAAACCTGCATGAACACGTCAAACCCCCTTGATGGTGAACGCCGTCCGGGCGCGGTTGGCCCCACCCTTCCGGGGATTGAGGCCCGTGTGTGTGACAAGGATGGCAATGTCCTTGGTGCGGGCGAGATCGGTGTGCTTGAAGTACGTGGCCCGAACGTTTTCAAGGGCTACTGGCAGATGCCGGAAAAAACCGCGTCCGAATTCCGCTCTGATGGTTTCTTTATCACCGGCGACCTCGCCACCATCGGTGAAGACGGTTATGTCACCATCGTTGGCCGTGACAAGGACCTGATTATTTCCGGTGGCTTTAACGTCTATCCAAAAGAAGTCGAAGAAGTCATCGCCGAGTATGACGAAGTTGATGAAGTCGCGATCTTTGGACTGCCGCATCCTGATTTCGGCGAAGCGGTTGCTGGTGTGATCGTTGCGGCAACTGGTGATGCAGATACCGATGAAATCATCAAACGCACCCAGGACAAGCTTGCCAAGTTCAAGGTCCCCAAACGCATTTGGGTGATCAAGGAACTGCCGCGCAACACCATGGGCAAAATTCAGAAGGCAGAATTGCGCAAGCTTTATGCCGACACCTTTACCTCCCCTGCTGCATGACAACTTATAGCTGATACTCCCGCTGCCTAACCAGCAGCACCCACAGGGTCTTTTGACCCAACCTTCCGGTCAGAGCCGATCTGGCCGGAATTTTTTTTGTTTGATCAGAAGCCACATTCCGGCGGCGGTCACCCGTCGGTCACGCCAGTTAGCCCTATATTAGGAATTCGACCTGCATGCTGTTAAATTAGAAACCGCAATTTTAAAGCCATCAGCACAGCTCAAAGCGACAGCCAAAAAGGCGCGAAGGGTGAATGACCAAGCTTGACGATGCACTCGACCGGATATCACAAGACATCGCACAGACCGGTGCTTTGACGAGCGAGGCATCACGCCGCTACGAGGAAATGTTTGCAGTCTTTCGCGCTGAGCTTGAAGACGCCCTTGATACCTGCCCATCCATGGAAGATGCCGCCAGAACCACCTTTGCGATGGTCGAGGGTGCGGCAAATGCCCTTCAATCAAGCTTTCCCAATCCGCATCCCCGTGCGTGCCGCGATCAATGCAGCGCCTGTTGTCATTTATTCGTAAGCACCCCGCCCGGTGTTGCCCGCCTGATCGCGCAACATATCCGCGAAACCTTTGATGCCGAAGCGCAAGCAACACTTCTGGATCACATCAAAACAGCGGCGACAGAGATCGAACAGGCAAGCTCAACGACCGAAGTCCGTGTGCGCTGCCCACTTCTTGGCGATGATGAGCGCTGCACGATCTATGAAGTTCGCCCGCTTTCCTGTCGTGCTTTCACCTCAAGTGATGCATCACTGTGTCATGCGATGGTGTTTGGCGATGAGCTGCAACAAAAGATCCGCATTGATCAGGATGCCGGGCATTATCGGCTGCATGTCGAGGCAACCGATGCCCTGCAACAGCTGGCAGCCAAGCGAAACCTTGATCCGCGCCAACGCGGTTTTGTCCATGGGTTGCTTGATCACCTCACCAAAGAATAAGCCCCCTTCCCGACACCATATGCAAGGCAGCGACCCGGCCATCAACATTGCAATTGCGCTGATTTCATCCCACTTTGCGAAAGGTCGCAATAGCGCCGATCCAACCTGACCGCACATCAAAGCACACAGGAAGTCCATGACCGTCTCCGCACAGAACCATGTTGCCTTTGTCACCGGTGCCGCACAGGGCCTTGGCCTTGGTATCTCCATGCATCTTCTGGAACTCGGTTGGCGGGTAACCCTGTTTGACCGTGATCAGGAAGCGGGCGACGAAGCGATGATTGCGATGAGTGACGCGCAACGTGACCGCGCACTTTTCATTTCTGGCGATGTTGCCAATGAAGCCGATGTAAAACTCGCGATCCAACAAACAGTGGATCGCTTTGGTCGGATTGATGGCGTGGTGAATAATGCCGGGATCGCAAATCCGCATTCCGGCAGCGTTGAGACACTTGAATGGGATCAGTGGCAGCGCGTGATCAATGTAAATCTTGGTGGTGCGTTCCTTGTGACCAAACACGCGACGCAGCATCTTCGCGAGCACAAAGGTGCGATCGTCAACATCACCTCCACCCGCGCATTTCAGTCAGAGGCCAATACAGAATCCTATGCAGCCTCCAAGGGCGGTGTGGTTGCCTTGACCCATGCACTGGCGGTTAGCCTTGCAGGTGATGTGCGCGTCAACGCTGTGGCACCGGGCTGGATTGAAGTTGGTGATTGGCAGAAATCCGCGAACAAATCCCAACCTCACCACAGCGAGATCGACAAATCCCAACATCCGGTGGGACGTGTGGGCACACCAAACGATATCGCCCAAGCTGTCAGCTTCTTGCTTGATGCGGAAAAATCCGGCTTCATGACCGGCGAAACCATCCGCATTGATGGCGGCATGACGCACAAGATGATCTACGCCGAGTAAGCCATCCAAAACAAAACAGCGCAGAAGTTTCCCTCTGCGCTGTTTGCGTAAGCTTATTGATCTGGCCTGCTGCTATGCCCGTGCCTTGCTTTCACTCATGCCAAGAGCGCCAAGGGCGGTTTTGACGATGGCCGCGGCATCAAGGCCAGCCTTCTGATACTGAATTTCCGGCTTATCGTGATCGATCAGCGTATCAGGCAGTGCCATGGTGCGGATCTTAAGGCCGTTATCAAGAAGGCCCTGTCCCGCCATATGCTGCAGAACCATCGCGCCAAAACCGTTGATTGAACCTTCTTCAATCGTGATCAGGACTTCGTGGTTACGCGCCAGATTGGCAATCAGCTGATGATCAAGCGGTTTGGCAAAGCGTGCATCGGCAACCGTCGCCGGAAGGCCACGTGCAGCCAAGTCTTCGGCCGCCAGAAGTGCCTCGGCCAAACGGGTTCCGTATGACAGGATCGCGATCTTGCCACCTTCGCGCAGTATACGGCCCTTGCCGATCTCAAGAACCTGGCCCTCTGCTGGCATTTCAACACCAACGCCTTCGCCACGCGGATAACGGAACGCACTTGGGCGATCATCGATTGCCCAAGCGGTCGTGGTCATATGAACCAGTTCCGCCTCATCAGCGGCCGCCATCAGAACAAAGTTCGGAAGACAACCAAGATAGGCAATGTCATAGGCCCCGGCATGGGTTGCACCATCAGCCCCGACCAAACCGGCACGGTCCATAGCGAAACGGACCGGAAGGTTTTGAATGGCGACGTCATGAACAACCTGGTCATAGCCGCGCTGCAGGAAGGTCGAATAAAGCGTGCAGAACGGTTTGTACCCTTCGCATGCCATACCAGCAGCAAAGGTCACCGCATGCTGTTCGGCAATCCCGACATCAAACGCACGGTCCGGAAAATGATCGGCAAAGATGTTCACACCCGTACCAGACGGCATGGCGGCGGTAATGGCCGTTACTTTTTCGTCCTTCTCGGCCAGCTTCACCAGCGTTTCGCCATACACCTTGGTGTAGCTTGGCGCATTCGGGGTCGGCTTGGCCTGCTTGCCGGTGACGACATCAAACTTGGCAACGCCGTGATATTTATCCGCGGCACTTTCGGCCGGGCCATAACCCTTGCCCTTTTGCGTCACCGCATGGATCAGGATCGGGCCATCGACGTCGGCATCGCGCACGTTTTTCAGAACCGGCAGCAGATGATCCATGTTGTGACCATCAATCGGCCCGACATAGAAGAAACCCATTTCTTCAAACAAGGTCCCGCCGGTGACCATGCCACGGGTATATTCTTCAAGCTTGCGCGCAGCTTCTTCGATCTGACGCGGCAGATGCTTGGTCAGGCCCTTGGCCGCATTGCGCAGGCCCTGATAGCCTTTTCCAGAAATCAGGCGCGACAAATAACCCGACATGGAACCCACCGGCGGGGCAATCGACATGTCGTTATCATTCAAGATGACAATCAGGCGCTGATCGGTGGCAGCAGCATTGTTCATCGCCTCATAGGCCATGCCCGCACTCATCGATCCATCACCAATCACGGCAATAACGTTTTTGCGTTTATCGTCGGAAAGCTGGTTGGCAACCGCCATCCCAAGACCAGCCGAGATCGAGGTGGAGCTATGACCTGCCCCAAACGGATCATATTCAGATTCGGACCGCTTGGTGAAACCGGAGAGACCGCCACCCTGACGAAGGGTCCGGATACGATCACGACGTCCGGTCAGAATTTTGTGCGGATAGCACTGATGCCCCACGTCCCAGATCACACGATCATAAGGCGTATCAAACAGGTAATGGATTGCTACGGTCAACTCGACCACACCAAGGCCAGCGCCAAGGTGGCCGCCGGTTACAGATACGGCATCAATCACCTCGGCGCGCAATTCATCTGCCACCTGCTTCATCTGGGCAGGCTGCAATTTGCGCAGCTCGTCAGGCGTATTAATCGTATCCAATAGCGGGGTCTTGGAGGTCGTGCTCATACCGATCTCGATTTTCAATTTTTTATATGGCGTAGATTACAACAGGGTGACGTTTCCAAGTCCATGTTGCAAGCTGCGTAAAATAGCGGGGTTCAATCGAATTAGCGACCCTGAATTTCACCCAATTTTACGCGTTCGAGAAAGCCATGGATGACTTGTTCAACAGTCCGATGAATGGCATCCCGATCCCGGCCGAAATCCCGGCATAAATAGCCAAAGTTTTCAGCAATATACGGGGTACATTTGGGCAAAAACGAATAATGCCCAGCCCCCTTCACTCGAACAAATTTTGCCCGTCCATGCAACAGTTTGCGGAAATGCGCTGCATTAACATGGTCATGCAGGATTTCATCGGTGTCTGCTTCGACAAAAAGCATCGGGATATTCACATCCTCCAACCCATCATCGGTCGCAGCCACCCCGAATGCCGGGGTAACGGCAATGATTGCTGCAATCCGCTCATCGCGTTCCGAAACAATCGGCCCACCATAAATGCCATGCAGACGGTCCAGATGATCATCGGTCGGGGAATATTGGCAAATGACGCGGTCGGTTTCGGAATTTAGCTCGCAATAGCTTTGCCAGGCACGGGCATCAAAATCCCATCCGGCCAGTTTCAGGACTGTCGCCCCGCCTGCCGAATGGCCCAGCGCATAAATGCGGTCCTGATCGATATGATCAGCGATTTCGTCATGCTCAAGAAGCAGGTCAAGTGCCAAGCG
Organism: Thalassospira sp.; assembly: GCF_048059015.1. GTDB lineage: Bacteria > Pseudomonadota > Alphaproteobacteria > Rhodospirillales > Thalassospiraceae > Thalassospira. The sequence goes on from NZ_JBLLNT010000007.1 coordinate 218,988, forward strand.
CATTTCACGCGGGCGGCGTTCCATGATCGTCAGTTGGCGGGCATCTGATGCATCAAGGTAGTTATCGCCTTCATGCTGCGGGGCTGCGACGATATAGCCGCGCCGTGCCAGATATTCTGCCAGCCAAAACTGATTGAACCGGTGCCCTTCGGACCCGTGCGAAAACATCACGATTGGAAACGGCCCGTCATCGGCAAAGGGGGCATTGCGCGCGGCACTTGATACCACGCCCATATGGCGCACCGGTGTTTCGGCATCCGTCGCCGGATACCAGATCGCCAATGGAAACGGGTCTTTGTCAAACAGCCGGTCACGAAAACCGGCAGTGTATTTTGGCTGTTCAGTCATGTGGGGCGCTGTGACTGTGTGGCTTATCGACCGCGTTCAACAACAAAGCGGGCCACTGCGCGCAGCGGTTCGGCTTCATCGTCAAAGCAGCTAAGGTGATTGATCGCCTGATCACACAGCATGCTTGCCTGATCGCGCGCCTGCTCAAGACCAAGCAATTTCACAAAGGTCGATTTGTCCTGATCAATGTCCTTGCCTGCGGTCTTGCCGAGTTCCTCGGAACTTGCTTCGACATCAAGCAGGTCATCCTTGATCTGGAATGCAAGGCCCATGTCATGGGCATAAGCCCGAAGTGCCATGCGAATGCTTTTGGGCGCCTTGCCCAAGATCGCACCGGCTTCGCAAGCAAAGGCAAACATCCGACCGGTTTTAAGCAGATGCAGGTGCGTGACCTGTGCCTGATCAAAGGACTGACCTTCGCCTGCCAAATCGATCATCTGACCTCCGACCATGCCATGTGGTCCTGCCGCACGGGCCAATGCACGCACAAGATCGGTACATACGCGCGGATCAGCATGGGTATCTTCATCGGCCAGAACTTCAAATGCCTGGGTTAGAAGCGCATCACCGGCAAGGATTGCGGTCGCCTCGTCAAACTGCTTGTGGCAGCTTGGCTTGCCACGGCGCAGATCATCATCATCCATCGCCGGCAGATCGTCATGGATCAGCGAATAGCTGTGCACCATTTCAACGGCTGCAGCCACACGAAGGGCTGAACGACGCGACACCTTGAACAGGCCAGCCGAGCTCAGAACCAGAAACGGGCGCAAACGTTTGCCTTCGCCCAGCGTGGAATAGCGCATCGCCTGATACAGGCGCTGCTCAATCTGGCCATTGGCACGTGGCAGAATATCATCAAGAGTCTCGCCCAAATCAGCAGACGCAGTACTCAGTCCGGCAAGCAGATCGTAACTCACCACGGTCTCCGCAATTATTCGATTTCAGTCGGGGTTGCCGACGGGCGGCCATCCGCATTCAGGGTGATTTTTTCAATGCGTTCTTCGGCAGCACGCAGTTTATCCGCGCAATGGCGTTTCAGGGCTGCGCCGCGCTCATAGGATGCAATCGCATCATCAAGTCCGACCTGCCCCTGCTCAAGCTGACGTACAAGGGCCTCAAGCTGACCCAACGCCTCTTCGAAGCTGAGTTTTGCGATATCCTCGGGGATGGCGGAAGATGAAGTAGCCTCGGACATGTAAGCTCCATTAGTTTGATGGCGCGGAGTTTACGCGCAAGTCCGGATCAGGGCAACCAGCCAGAACGGAAATTCGTCGAACCGAAATGATCCCGCTTCACGGCAAGTCGCCCCGAAAACAATCGACTATCAGAGGGTGAAATACCTTACGCGCCCATCAGGGTACGGACATGCTGAACCACACTGCTGGCAAGTGATGGCAGGTCATAGCCCCCTTCAAGAAGCGACACGACCCGGCCTTCGCAATGTTCATCGGCAAGTGCCATCAACTGACGCGTCATCCAGACGAAATCTTCGGCTTCAAAGCAAAGCCCGGCCAACGGATCGCTTTTATGCGCATCAAAGCCGGCTGAAATGATCAGAAGTTCCGGTTTGAACGCAGCAATGCCCGGCAACACAGTTGAAGTGAAGGCTGATTGAAGCTCGGCCGTGCCAGATCCTGCTGCCAATCCGACATTGAGGATATTGTTGGCACATCCGCGTTCGGCTTCATCCCCCGTTCCCGGATAAAGCGGCCATTGATGGGTGGAGCAATAAAACAGGTCGGGGTCGTTCCAGAACAGATCCTGCGTGCCATTGCCGTGATGAACGTCAAAATCCATCACCGCTACACGTTTGATGCCATAACGATCGCGGGCATAGCGCGCAGCAATGGCAGCGTTGTTAAAAAGACAAAACCCCATCGCGCGATCATATTCCGCGTGGTGCCCCGGCGGGCGCGTGGCGACAAAGGCATTGCGTTCATGCCCGTCCATCACCGCATCAACCGCAACACAAGCCCCGCCTGCGGCCCGCAATGCGGCCTTTCCCGATCCGGGCGAGACATAGGTATCGCCATCAAGGGCTGCGATGCCACTTTTAGGGATTGAGGCCATGATTTTGTCGACATGGGCCGGATCATGGACCGCCTTGATCAGGTCGATATCGGCCAATGGGGCTTCTTCGCGGTGAAGGAACATGAATTCTTCGGCTTCAAGCACGCGCTGTATCACGCGCAGGCGATCAGCACATTCCGGATGTCCGGGGCCGGTATCATGTTCAACACAATCATGGTGGGTCACGAACAAAGTCGCCATTCGTCTGGGCCGCCTTCCTGAGTTACCAATTGGCTTGGTGTGGCTGCGAGATTATGCAACGCACTTCTCGCTTATTGGGTGATTACATTCTTTTTAACGCAGCCCTTTGCGTGCTGCTTTGTCCTAAATCAGCATATCGGGCGGATTAACTGCAAGTCCTTTGACCGATTCCACACGATTGGGGATGTTTTTTTTTGCTTATTCACCCTGCTGTGATGGTTTACACAGTTTCGCCGTTTTTGTGATGATAAAGGACTGCACGCGATCCGCGCATTACGTCACCCTTATAAATTTCGGGAAAAACGACGAATTGCCCATAAATTGGCGCAAAATTGCCTTTAAGCAATGCAACAAGGAAGGGTAGTCATGTATTCGGATTTATCAGATAGCCATCTGATATCTGGAAGAAAGCGCGACGGATTGAAGAGAATTTGGGCCTTTTTCTCATAAGAGGCAGCTTAGTTAAGAATAAACAGTATCTTGACAGAAACTGCATATACTTGAGAATAGGACCATCACTACGACAAATGTCGTAGTGTGTTCAGGAGCCACAGCCATTGGTTGTGAACGGAGTGAAAATTCGATCCTGGCAGTCACTGCAAAAAACAATCGCAGGACACCGGGGCTTTTCATTGAATTTTCATTGGGACAATGGCCGCTTGCGGCCAGGCTTATAAGGAAGCCAAATGGAACTTGACCATTTAGAACAAAAGGCCGAACAGGCGAGCACCCTGTTAAAGGCCATGAGCAATCAGAGCAGACTGCTTATTCTTTGCCAGCTTAATGACGGTGAAAAGTCGGTTGGTGAACTCGAACGCATTGTCGGGTTGAGCCAGTCCGCTCTCTCGCAGCATCTCGCACGACTTCGTCGTGACAAGCTTGTCCAGACACGCCGCGAAGCACAGACCATCTTCTATTCGCTGAACGGTGATGAAGCACTTCGTGTCATCAAGACATTGTATGCGCTTTACTGCGACACCAGCAACGCCGCTGCTGCGTGAACCTGATCAGGGTACATTCCCCACAAAAAAAGCCTGCCATTTCCGGCAGGCTTTTTTTGTGGCTAAACGGCATCGAATAAGCTCACGAACCGCATTTCGGCTGCGGCAACATCGTGACCTTATCAAGTGTTCCTGATACTTCGAAATCGCCATAGTCAAAGCGCATGCCGTGTGCGACACCGTTGGCGCCAAAATCAACCGCCATCTCGGTCGACGGTCCATTTTCCGCCTCACCCAGCGGATAAAACGCCAGGTTCATGCGATGGAATGGCGTGCGGGCAATCTGATCGGGGTCATCGGCGCTATTTTCGGCATTTTTCTGCGCTGAAATCACAACAGCAATTCGGTTGGTCGGTGTTTCGCCACTGCCATCAAACACCAGATCATTGCCAAATCGCTCACCCGCTTCGGCACGTTCAAGCAGCATGGCTGAATGCTGGGTCGGGAACATGGTATCGGCTGGCAGTTCTTCGACGACTTCAACCGGGATTTCATAGGTCACACGCACCGCATCGCTGTCACGCACTGCCTCACCAACGATTTCATCGACCTTGGTGCCATCAAGATAATCGCGCATGCGGAACCGATATTTGCTGCCGGCGAAATCTTCCCACTGGGTCATCGAATAGGCGGAATTGATTGGCGTGCCTTCGGCACCTTGCAGGATCATGATCTGCTGCATTTCCGTAACCCAGCCATCGCACATTTTTTCAAAGCGATAGCCAAGAACACCCGATGCATCAACAACCGAGCTTCCCTGCTCTGCATGGGTCAGCTTGAATTGATATTCAGCAACATGGGGCACCATAGCCGTTTCAATGCTTGAAACGCTGCCAGCTTGTGCTGCACATCCGCTTAGCCCCAAACACAGGATCAGCGTTCCTGACAAGGAACGCCGATGCTCTTTAACCTTCAAAAACAAACCAGACAACGATCACTCTCCGGTGGCGGAAACTCCGACAATCCAGGGATCCTTGATCCCCTTTTTGGCAGCAAGAAGGCGCAGATCATTTGCATGCTCGGCTGAAAGCGGTCCAACGGCAACGCGCAGATAATCGCGCCCTTTGACCTGTGCATTCAACAAACGCGGCTGATATTCATGATAAATCTCAAGCGCCTTTTGCGCACGGACTTCATCAGAAAAGCTTGCCAATACCACATAATCACCGGGAAGCGGCGCTGCAAGCACTTCACCCGCCAAAGCATCCCCATCGGCCTTGGTATCAACTGGGGTTACAACACGTTCGACATTGTCACTCATCACCGTTGTGTCGACCAATGCTGCGGTTACGACTTCGGTTTGCACTTCAACCGGTTTGGCTTCTGCGTCTGGAATATAACCGGCAATCGCAGCATCCGCTTCGGATTGCGGATCAAGCGGGCCGGTTTCCGAACCATAGGCCACAGCTTCATCTGACGTGAACTGATCGCTGGCAGCAGCAACTTCGATCGTCTTTGGCCCAGCCGGAAGTGCGCTGGTCTCAATTAAGGATGATCCATCATCCTTGACGGTACGAGGCGGCAAATCGGCGGTCACAACTTTGGCTGCGGGGTCCTTGACGCTCGGGCGCGCCCAGTTTTCCGCCGGTGCGTTTACCGCATAGATTTCAGGACGTGCAGCGCGGATTTCCTGTTTGATATCGGGCTCGCCCAGAACAGCCAGTGCCGAGGCCTCTTCTTCGAGCAGAACATCTTCATCCTTGCAGATATCCTGATCAAGCAGCGGTCGATGCAGGGCGCAGTCTTGCTCCGCGACCAATGAAACGGCGTGATCGGTCGTGCTTTTGCCTGTCGTGACATAGCTGATCAAATCACCGGCCAGCTTGGCAACGGTAAGCTCAACCGGCCCACCGCACGCACCAAGAACCAACGGTGCTGCTACCACGAGTATCTTCTTCACAAGGCCATCCCCCGACGGATCAAATTTGTTATCTGATCGCTAGAGTGCGCCCGTGGCGGTTAATATTAGGTAAGCGCCTGTTTAGAAAAGCACTCGCGACGTTCCTTTCCTGATTTTGCCCACCAAGCAACCCTTACGAGTAACTTTACATAAGACCACCACAGGTAGAAATTCTTGTACTGGTTCTCTTGGGGTTAATTAAAACGCGAGGCTTTCCGATGTGTACCGACTTTCAAATTCATGTCGAAAATCAGGGTTATGTTTCAGGTCGTTCTATGGAATTTGCGCTGAACCTGAATTCAAAATTCTTCTTCCGCAAAGCTGGCCACAAATTCACGCAGGAACTGTGGGGCAAAGAGTTCGGCTTTAGCTGGACCGGAACATATGGCTTTGTTGGCATGAATAGCTTTGACCTGCCAATTGTGACAGATGGCATCAATACCGCAGGCCTTTCAACCGGCACGCTGTGGCTGCCGGGTAGCCAGTATCAGACGATCACAGATCCAAGCAAAGGCCTATGCATCGATAACTTCGCGGCCTGGATTTTAAGTTCATTTGCGACCTGCGCTGACGTAAAGGCAGCATTGAAAGACAATGTTGTCGAAGTCGGCGCATCAACTGTTGTGACGAACATGCTGCCCCTGCACTTCCCCGTCCATGACAGCGATGGCAACTGCATTGTCATCGAGTTTACTGGCGGCAAAGTCATGATCTATGACAACCCGGTTGGGACCCTGACCAACCAGCCGGAATTCCCATGGCAGCTCAACAACCTCCGCAACTACACCTCGCTATCACCCTATGACGTCGATGAAGTCACCTTCAACGGCCTTGAAGTCACCCAAACCGGTCACGGCACGGGCCTTTCCAACATTCCGGGCGATCCGACGCCACCTAGCCGGTTTGTGCGCGCAACGGTCATGACCAGCTTTGCCGATCCCGTCAAGACGATGGACGAAGGCAACAATCTTGCATTTCATGTCCTGAACACCGTCGATATTCCAAAAGGGATCGTTGCTGAAAAGCCCAAGGGAAGCATGTCCAAGCAGGAGTTTCTTGCGAAACTACCAAAAGAGCTCTCCAGCCTCATTCCTGAAGAGCTTATCTCCAAGCTGCCTGATGATGTTTCGTCAATCATGCCGACGAAAGACTACACGCAGTGGGTGGTCGTACGCGATGCAGTGCGGAAAACCTATTCTGCACGGTTCTACGGTTCCCAACAGGTCCGTACCGTAAACCTGATGGAGCTAGAGAAATCCGGGATGCTAGAGAAACTCGATGGCATGCTGGTTCCGTTTGAACCAAACGGCTTCGGTGACATGACCGAAACCGAACTGTCCAAGACCGAGCAGCCCAAAAGCATCGGCGAACTTCCACGTGTCAATTGACGCTGAGCAACAAAAAAAACGGCCCGGAAAACTCCGGGCCGTTTTGCAATCTGCCAGATGACAGAAATCAGTCTTTTTTCGCTTTCGGCGGAAGCTGAACACGCAGGTGAAGTTCTTTCAGCTGCTTGTCTTCAACATTCGACGGCGCGTTCATCATAAGGTCCTGTGCCTGCTGGTTCAGCGGGAAGGCAATGACTTCGCGAATGTTTGGCTCATCAGCCAGAAGCATGACGATACGGTCAACACCCGGTGCGGAACCACCGTGCGGCGGTGCGCCGAATTTGAATGCGTTCAGCATGCCACCGAACTGCTCTTCGACCACGTCTTTGCCGTAACCGGCAATTTCGAACGCCTTGTACATGATGTCCGGACGGTGGTTACGAATAGCACCGGATGACAGCTCGATACCGTTACAAACGATGTCATACTGCCACGCCTTGATGTCGAGCGGGTTCTGGGTTTCCAGCGCCTCAAGCTCGCCCTGCGGCATGGAGAACGGGTTGTGGCTGAATTCGATCTTGCCGTCGTCGTCTTCTTCATACATCGGGAAGTCAACGATCCAGCAGAACTTGAACATGCCTTCTTCGCGCAGTTCGAGTTCGTCACAAACCTTGTCACGAACTTTACCGGCGAACTTGGCTGCTGCCAGTTCCTTGTCACAGGCAAAGAAGACCGCATCGCCATTGGCAACGCCGGTGATTTCCTTGATCTGTGCGATACGATCAGCATCGAGGTTCTTCGCAATCGGGCCTTTTGCTTCGCCGTCTTCACCGTAAACGATGTAACCAAGACCAGCCGCACCTTCATCACGTGCCCAGCTATTGAGCTTGTCAAAGAAGCTTCGCGGACGACCAGCAGCACCGGTTGCCGGGATTGCACGAACAACCGAACCTTTTTCGATGTTGGATGCAAAGATACCGAAGCTCGAACCACGGAACGGCTCGGTCACGTCAGAAATGATCAGCGGGTTGCGCAGGTCCGGCTTGTCAGATCCGTATTTCGCCATCGATTTATCAAACGGAATGCGCGGGAACGGATACGGGGTCACATCACGACCACCGCCGAATTCGACAAAGATGTCATGCAGGACCGGTTCGATCGCAGCAAAAACGTCTTCCTGGGTGGCAAACGCCATCTCGAAGTCGAGCTGATAGAATTCACCCGGCGAACGGTCAGCACGGGCATCTTCATCACGGAAGCACGGTGCGATCTGGAAGTAACGGTCAAAGCCCGAAACCATCAGAAGCTGTTTGAACTGCTGCGGTGCCTGCGGCAACGCATAGAACTTGCCCGGATGCATACGCGACGGAACCAGGAAGTCACGCGCACCTTCCGGCGAGCTTGCCGTCAGGATCGGGGTCTGGATTTCCAGGAAGCCCTGCGCAGTCATTTTCTGGCGCATTGCCGAAATGACTTTGGAACGCAGAACGATGTTCGAATGCACGCTTTCGCGACGCAAATCGAGGTAACGGTGACGCAGGCGGATTTCCTCGCCATATTCGACATCACCAAAGACCGGCATCGGCAGAACTTCGGCCGAAGACTGAACTTCGACGTTCGATGCGTAAACTTCGATCTCACCGGTCGGTAGATTCGGGTTGATGGTCTCAGCCGTACGTTTAACAACCTTGCCATCGACCGTGATCACGCTTTCCGCACGCGCCTTGTCGAACGTCTCGAACAGCGGGCTGGAAATGTCGATAACGACCTGGGTGATGCCGTAATGGTCGCGCAGGTCAACGAACAGCAGGTTGCCGTGGTCGCGCTTGCGGTGAATCCAGCCAGACAGGCGTACTTCCGCATCGGCGTCAGTCGCGCGCAGAGCATTACAATTATGTGAGCGATAAGGATGCATGGTCTTTCCAGGTTGCTTTATATCTTGGGCCGCAAATTTGGCCGCAAAGGTGCATGCCAGACCCGCGCTGTCAAACAAAAAACGCACCACAACATGCGCGCCACGGTCATATCCGGGCGTTGGTTTGTGATGTGTTCAGTGCCGATTGTGCACGGCGTCCAAAATTTCAGCGGTATAAAACGCTTTGCGCGCCCACTCGTCAAGTGCCCGTCGCAATGATCTGCTATTCACTCTGTGCCGATCTTGATCGCCTGAAGGTCCTTGACCTTGATGAAATTCATCAACCGCCCGGTTTCAAACCCGATCTCGCGCCAGTCATCGACATCAAATTCGAAATGCGCCAAGCCACATGTGGGATATTTGCGCGCCATGGTTTCGCGTGCTTCGACATTGCCTGAACCAAATAGCGCCTCGGCAAACATCTCCATCCCGGGATTATGGCCGATCATCATGACCGATTTGGCTTCTTCGTGGGTGTGATGCAGACTTTCAAGCAGGACCCGTTCACTCGCCATATAAAGGTCTTCGCTATAGATCACATCGGCATGCCCGGCAAAATCACGGCCGAGTAACCCCAATGTTTGCACAGCACGGGCCGCGGTTGAGCACCAGATAAGATCGGGGATCAGGGCCTGTTCGCGCAAATGGCGTCCCATCAAGGGTGCCGCCTTTTCACCGCGACGGTTCAGTTCCCTGTCATGGTCGGCGCGACCGGGGTCGGCCCAGCTTGATTTGGCGTGCCGGAGCAGCAGCAACGTCTTCATGTCTTCGGTCTTTTCAGTCGCGAATGATGATCAAACGGTGTTCTTCCATGCCATAACGTGCGCGCCAAAGCCATCAGAAAAACTGACACATAAATTTAAGAAAATTGCACCGCCGCAAACAGTTATCCTATACTCCATTTGCAACCGGGAACTGTCGCATAAATTCAAAGACATTCCCTCAATCCGCAGGAGGCATAGCGTGACACACGCCGCTGCAGTTCAATCAAGCGCGATCACCATTGATTGGAAAGTCGCTTTATCAACCGCGAACTTTCGTGGCTGGCTTTCAACAATCGCGTTCTTGAAGAAGCCCAGAATAGCGGGCACCCGCTGCTTGAACGGCTACGCTTTCTGTCGATCTCGGCCAGCAACCTTGACGAATTTTACATGGTGCGCGTCGCAGGTCTGGTCGGGCAGCTTCGTGCTGGCATGACCAAGGTCAGTCAGGATGGCATGAGTTCGTCCGAACAGCTGCGCGCCATTACCTTTGATGCCAACCAGCTGATGCAGGATCAGCAGCGCGTCTGGCGACAGCTCAGCAGCGAGATGGAAAAACAGGGCATCTCGGTCATTGATCAGTCCGATCTGACCCAAACGGACCGAAAATGGCTTGATGGCTATTTCATGCGGGAAATTTACCCGACCCTGACCCCGCTTGCGATTGATCCGTCCCACCCGTTCCCGTTCATCCCGAACCTTGGCTTTGCCATCGTGATGCAGCTGTTTGATCCGGCTGACGGGCACAATATGCGCGGCCTTATTCCGGTACCGCAGAAGATTGGTCGTTTCCTTCGCCTTCCGGGCAGAACGGAACGTTATCTTCCGGTCGAACAGGCGATCTTGCTGTATCTCGGCAAGCTGTTCCCGGGATTTGATATGATCGAACATGGTTTCTTCCGCGTTATCCGTGACTCGGACGTTGAGATCGAAGAAGAAGCCGAAGATCTGGTCCGCGTCTTCAAAACCGCGCTGAAACGCCGTCGTCGTGGCAGCATCATCCGCCTTAAGGTCAATGCGGGCATGCCCGAAGACCTTCTGGATTTCGTGATTGATGAACTTGATGTCGCCCTTGAGGAAGTCGTTAAGGTCGATGGCCTTTTGGGTGTTGTGGATGTCAAACAGCTGATCGATTCCGATCTGCATCATGATTTGTTATTTGCGCCCTATGCGGCGCGCTATCCGGAACGTGTTCGCGATTTTGGCGGTGATTGCTTTGCTGCGATCAGCAAGAAGGACCTTGTGGTTCACCACCCGTTCGAAGATTTCGATGTGGTTGTGCAGTTCCTGCTCCAGGCCGCGCGCGACCCTGATGTGGTTACCATCAAGCAAACGCTGTACCGTACATCTGAAAACAGCCCGATCGTCAAAGCCCTGATCGCAGCAGCCGAAGCTGGCAAATCGGTCACCGCGATGGTCGAGCTTAAAGCCCGCTTTGACGAAGAAGCCAACCTGCGCTGGGCCGCTGACCTTGAACGTGCCGGCTGTCAGGTGGTTTATGGCTTCCTTGATTGGAAAACACACGCCAAGGTCTCACTCGTGGTGCGCCGTGAGACCCATGGTCTTAAAACCTATGTCCATTTCGGCACCGGCAACTATCACCCGATCACGGCAAAGTTCTATACCGACATTTCGTTCTTCTCCTGCGATCCGGCATTGGGGCGTGATGCGTCCAGCATCTTTAACTTCATGACCGGTTATGCGACCCCGCGTTCGCTTGAGAAAATCGCGATTGCACCGCATACCCTGCGCCCGACCCTTCTTGCCCATATCGATCAGGAGATCGAAAACAAGAAGGCAGGAAAGCCGTGCGGCATCTGGGCAAAGATGAACAGCCTTGTTGATCCGGTGGTGATTGATGCGCTTTATCGCGCAAGTCAGGCTGGTGTGCATGTCGAACTGGTTGTGCGTGGCATTTGCTGTCTGCGTCCGGGTGTTCCGGGATTGTCGGAAAACATTCGCGTCAAATCGATTGTCGGCCGGTTCCTTGAACATTCGCGCATTGTTGTTTTTGCCAACGGGGCAAAGCTTCCATCGCGCAAGGCAAAGGCATTCATCTCGTCTGCTGACTGGATGCCGCGTAATTTGAACCGCCGTGTGGAAACCCTTGTTCCGGTTGAAAATCCGACCTGTCAGCGCCAGATTGTTGAACAGATCATGATTGCAAACCTGAAAGATACCGCGCAGGCTTGGCTCCTGCAGCCGGACGGCTCCTATGAGCGGTGTGAAGTCGATGCCAAGGCATTCTCGTCACACCAATATTTCATGACCAACCCGTCCTTGTCAGGCCGCGGCAGCGCGCTTAACGAGGCGGATCCAAATGTTCCCGTTCTGCAGCTTGATGACTAACGTCCTCACCCCGCAGACAGAAGACCAACAGGTGCCATCAACAGTATGCTGACTGACCAACGGGCTTCCAACCGCATCGCGATCATTGATGTTGGCTCCAACTCTGTGCGCCTTGTCATATTTGATGGCATGACCCGCGCCCCCGTCCCGATTTTCAACGAGAAAGTCATGTGCGGACTGGGCCGCGACCCAGAAGACACCGGCAAGCTCAACCCGGAAGGGGTGGAGCTTGCCGTGGTGGCCATGCATCGATTTGCCACCTTACTTCGCGCCATGAAGGTGAACCATGTCGATGTGCTTGCCACCGCGGCCGTTCGCGCGGCCAGTGACGGCAAGGAATTCTGTGATCGCGTTGCCAAGGAAACCGGTCTTACGGTCAAGGTGATTGATGGCCTTGAAGAAGCGCGCCTGTCGGCACTTGGCATCATTTCCGGCGATCCGCTGGCGACCGGTATCATGGGCGATATCGGTGGCGGATCGCTTGAACTTGTTTTGCTTGATAAGGGCGAGATCAAAAAACGCGTCAGCCTGCCGCTGGGTGCGATGCGCCTTCAGGCTGTCTTTTCCTCTGACCGTGCACGTCTGACCGCTGAAATCACCCGTCATCTTGATAGTGTTGATTGGCTGGCGGAGGCTGCTGGTCAGCAGCTTTTTGCTGTTGGTGGCTCTTGGCGCTCCATCGCCAAGCTGTTTATTGCGCAGGAAAACTATCCGATTTCGGTCGTGCATAACCTTGCCATGCCGCGATCGGAAATGGATGAACTTACCCATATCATTTCCCAGCAAAGCCGGGTGTCGCTTGAAAAGGTTGGCGGGGTTTCCAAACGCCGTATCGACAGCCTGCCCCACGCGGCCCTGGTAATGAATATGCTGATGGCGCGCATGCGTCCCAAAGAAGTTGTCTTCTCCGGCCATGGGTTGCGTGAAGGCTGGATGTATGAAGTCCTGCCGGAAGATTTGCGGCAGCGCGACCCGTTGCTGGATGCCTGTCTTAGCTTTGCCGAAGACGGTGAACGCTTCCATCAGCACGGCGAAGAAGTCGCGCGTTGGTGTGCACCGATTTTCTCCGACCTTCCGGCAAATATCGAGCGCCTGCGTCTGGCTGCCTGCATTATTGGGGATATCGGCTGGAACGAGCATCCTGATTACCGCGCGATCCAGAGCTATAACCGCATCATTCGCCATCCCTATCTTGATTTGAACCATCATGATCGCGTGTTCCTCGCCTATACGCTGGGCTCGCGCTATACGGGGAATTTCAAGGGGGATGAATCAAGTGACCGCATCCTTGACGATGACACCCGCTTGATGGGGCGGCTGTTTGGCCATGTTATCCGCTTGGGTCATACGCTTTCGGGCGGGGTTGAGGGCATTTTGCCGCAGACCGAACTGCTGCTTGAAGACAACAAACTGATCCTGCAATTCCAAAAGCAGGCATCTGCCCTTTACGGCGAAGTTGTCGAACAGCGTCTTTCCAAGCTGGCAAAATTGATGAACCGCGAAAGTGAAGTGCGCCTAGCCTAAAGCATGTTGCCTTAAACCGACGCACAGCTTTCGGATAGTTTGCAATCACATCCAATTCCGCTATTTTGGGGATGCTTTTCCAAGCACCCCGTCCGCGGAAAGGGCTGCGCCCGGTTTATCGCATATGAAACACACGGTTTCCTTGCCTGTTTGGCGGACACAGGCGGCATGAACAGGGGAATCGTATGTCTGCGTCACGCACATCGAAATCCAATCACACGCAAAATGCGCCAAAGCCAATCTTTGATGGCCGCCTGAACCTTGAACAGCAGCGCAAACGCGCCAAGGAACTGTTGCGCGACATCCGTGCGGAAAATCCGGATGCCCAGAGCCGCGCCAGCCAAGCCGGGCACAAATTCACATCTGAGAATGCACAGTTAGCTGATGCGCAACTGATCATCGCACGTGAAAACGGCTTTGCCAGTTGGCCGAAAATGAAGAGCCATATCGACCACATCACTGAGCGCAACCGCCAGATCGCAAACGGCAAACCACCCGTCCTTGATACCCAAAACACACTGCATCTTCGCTGCGGTTCTGACATTCGTCATGGACTTGAGATTGCGGGCTTCGTCGGAGAATTTCTGGAATTCGCTGATCCGTTTTGTCAGGGGCCTGTACCCGACCTTCCGCTGAATCAGTTCATCGAAATCCGCGCGAAATTCATCGCCGAAGATTATTTAATCGCGCCAAATGATGCGCTTGCCCGCGCCAAACGGGAATATGGTGCACTTACGACTTTGGGCGATTTTGACCATGTGGTCCTGTGGTTCGAGCATGACAGCTACGACCAACTGATCCTGGCCTTCCTGATGGACTTCTTCAACGCGATCCGACCAAACACGACCATCGAGGTGATTTCAGTTGGCGAGGTCCCCGGCATTGATCGTTTCATAGGCCTAGGCCAACTCTCGCCAGAACTCCTCATCTGGTGCTGGGAAAGCCACCGTCGCCCACTTACCGACGCGATGCTTGAGTTTGGCAGCAAAGCCTGGCACGCGATCAGATCGCCTGATCCAAAATCGCTCGAAACCTTCATCACCTCAGCACAGGGCACAACCGCACCCCTACCCCACATGATCAAGGCGCTCGAACGCCATCATGCGGAGCTGCCCGATCCGAAAACCGGCCTTGGCCTAACCCAAAAAATCACCCTGCAAATACTCAAGGATCACGGCCCTATCACGGCAGGCAAAGTCTTTGGTCACTTGATGCGCAGCTACGACCCACTGCCATTTTTGGGCGACCTGATGTTCTGGGCCGATATCAAAGGCATGATGCAATGCCACGAACCACTTTTGACCATCACGCCAAACCCGGAAAACCCAATCTGGGCCGAACGCATCCTCGCACTCACCGAAACCGGCGATGACACGCTGACAGGAAATCGGAACTTTCTGGATAACTTCACAGGTATCCGTTGGGTTGGAGGCGTTCGAGTTCTTGCAAAGTGAGCAGCCAATCGAAGACGCCGGTTTATTCCGGCCCTGTCGCGGCCAAATTTGGTTAGGATTTTTCCTGAAATGCAAATCTGTCGTTGGACATTATGGACTGATTGAATATGTTCAGCGGCAAAGGGACAGCATTACTTTTCAGGGACGTTAGATGGCGGCAAGAACGACCGTAATTACGATCACGCACAACGGGGGCCTCGTTATTCGAGGGCTGCTTGAATCACTGCCAAAGGATCTGCCCTTGATCGTTGTCGACAATGCGTCGAGAGACGACACATTGGAGATCGTCAACAGCGTCCGCCCTGATGCAAAGATCATTCGGAATTCCAGTGGCTTGGGCTATGGCGCTGCAGCCAGTCAGGGACTTTCGGAAGTAAAAACCGAATTCGCTCTGTTAGCGAACCCTGATTCATTGATGACCAAGGACGCAATCGACGCATTGATCGAAGCTGCAGATCAGTTTCCAGAAGCCGCAATGTTCGGCCCAATCCATAAAGATGGGAACGGTCATATCGAACCGAGCCATGATGTAGAATTGTGGAAGCGCCGCGATTTCGGAAAGCTCGCCTACCATCAGGTTCCTGAAGGTCCACTTTGCGTCGAGTTCCTATCGGGCGCTGTCAATCTGGTCCGTATGGGGGTAATGAAGGAAGTCGGTTTCTACGATCCGGAAATTTACCTTTATTACGAAGACGATGACATGTGCATGCGTATTCGGCGTGCTGGTCACGGTCTTATCCTAGTTGCATCATCGGTTGTGACGCACCTGAATGGCGGCTCGGTCCGTCCAAACCGGGCTTATTACTGGGAAAAGTTCTGGAACATTGCTTGGTCAAGAATATACTTTGAAACCAAATACAAAGGTCGCTTTGCAGGAAGCTGCTTGGGTTTGAAATATGCATTGCGATATGCAGGAAAGGCAATCGCCCATGGCATCGCAATGAAGCGTTCCAAAGGGTGGCGCGATCTTGCCCGCTCTGCTGGATCGTTTGCCGCGGTTATTGGTGTGAGAGCCTCAAAACTTCCTCACAAACCCGTTCGCTAAGAGACTGACACTAAAACCTGTTTGATTGGATACCAGTACTAATGAAGGCAGTAATCCTTGCTGGTGGCTATGGCAGCCGACTGAGCGAAGAAACTTCGGTCAAGCCAAAGCCAATGGTCGAAATCGGTGGCAAACCGATCCTTTGGCATTTGATGAAAATCTATTCTGCACATGGCGTAAATGAATTCATTATCTGCCTTGGCTACAAGGGTTATGTCATCAAGGAATACTTCGCCAATTACTTCCTTCACCATGCTGATGTGACGATCGATATGGTTTCCAACCAGCTTGAATATCACAATGCAAATGCCGAACCATGGAAAGTGACCTTAGTCGATACCGGCATGGCAAGCATGACCGGTGGCCGTATCAAACGAATCAGTGAATATTTGGCTGACGATGAACCATTTTGCCTGACCTATGGTGACGGTTTGGGAAATGTCGACATTTCAGCCAGTATTGAGTTCCACAAGAAACAGGGCCGCAAAGCAACCATGACGGTCGTCTCCCCACCGGGTCGCTTTGGCGCGACGGTGCTTGATGGGGACAAGGTATCCGCGTTTCAGGAAAAGCCACTGGGTGACGGTGCGCGCATCAATGCAGGTTTCTTCGTCTGCGAGAAATCTGTTCTTACCGAAATCAAGGATGATCAGACGGTCTGGGAAGCAGAACCGCTGCGGAGCCTATCAGAGCAAAATGAGCTGTCAGCATGGCGCCATGATGGTTTTTGGCAGCCAATGGATACGCTTCGCGAAAAACAGATGCTGGAATCTCTGTGGTCCAGTGGTGACGCACCATGGAAGGTTTGGTAACCGCCATGGCTCAAAGCGAGAAACTTCGCAATTTCTGGTCGGGAAAACGTGTTCTGCTTACCGGACATACTGGTTTCAAAGGCAGTTGGACTGCGGCTTGGCTGATGCGCATGGGCGCAGAAGTACACGGTTTTGCACTCGCCCCGGAAACAACCCCATCGCTTCACGGCATCCTTGAGCTTGATTACGCCTCGGAAATGATTGCTGATCTGCGCGATCGCGAAGACGTGCGAGCGATGGTTCAAACGGTCCAGCCTGAACTTGTTCTGCATATGGCTGCTCAACCTTTGGTCCGTCGCGGTTATCGCGAACCCGTGGAAACCATGGCAACCAACATCATGGGTACAGCCCATCTGCTTGATGCGTTGCGGGACTGTGACACCGTAAAAGGCATTCTCGTCGTTACCAGCGACAAAGCCTATGACAATGACAGCTATGACCAAGCCAAAGGTGAAGTCATTTTCCGCGAAGGAGACCCACTTGGTGGTCGAGACCCTTATAGTGCATCAAAAGGCTGTCAGGAAATCGTCGCACGCAGCTTCGAACAAAGCTATTTCCGGGCCCGCGGGATCCCACTTGTAACGGCACGTGCCGGGAATGTGGTCGGCGGAGGCGATTGGTCCGAAGATCGCCTGATGACAGATATCATTCGCGCAGCGTCCGAAGGCAAACCTGTTGAGCTTCGCAACCCGAACACGACACGTCCGTGGCAGCACGTTATTGAGCCGGTGGCCGGGTACCTGATGTATCTGCAAGCAGCTGTAGAAGGCAGGACGTCAGTTTCTGCACTCAACTTTGGGCCAAAAGATCTCACACTGTTGCTAACGTCACTGACTTGGTTCTAAAGGCTTGGGGAAGCGAAGCAGGTGTTAAAAAGCAAGACACAGCTGGCACTAGCAAAGAAGCTCTGACCCTTGCCCTTGATTCCAGTCTGGCGGTCAAAACGCTGGGATGGGAACCACGGCTTGACCTTACAACATGTGTTAGCTGGATTGTTGACTGGCACAAAGACCAACTCGACGGCAAAAACATGCGCGACGTAACAGACGCACAGATTACCTCGTTTGAAGTGATGATGGACAAATAATGACAACGCCAACTTGCCGCGCCTGCGGCACCGACCTTAAGCATACGCTGGTAGATTTGGGCCTTAGTCCGCTTGCCAATTCATATGTTCCGCTGGATCATGAAAGTGCAACCGACAAAGGGTATCCCCTTCACGCACGTGTTTGCAGTGAGTGCTTCCTTGTGCAAGTCGACGATGTCGTTCCGCCATCAGATATTTTCAGCCACTACGCTTACTTTTCAAGCTATTCCAGCAGTTGGGTGGAGCATGCGCGCAAATATGCAGAATATGCGACAGAACGCCTTGCATTGACCAAAAGCTCACTGGTAGTCGAAGTTGCGTCCAATGACGGCTATTTGCTCCAGCATTTTGTTGCCAAAGATATTCCTGTTCTGGGCGTTGAACCCGCTGCAAATGTCGCGGCTGAGGCTGAGAAAAAGGGCGTACGCAGTCTGGTCGCGTTCTTTGGCAAAGAGACGGCGCAAAAGATTGTATCTGATCTTGGCCATGCCAACTTGACTGCAGCAAACAACGTTTTGGCGCACGTTCCAGACATCAATGATTTCGTTGCCGGTTTTGCCGAGGTTCTTGCGGACGATGGGGTTGCAACCTTTGAGTTCCCTCACCTCATGAACCTTCTTGAGAAGACGCAATTTGATACGATCTATCATGAGCACTTCTCGTACCTGTCGCTTTACGCTGTTGAGAAGTGCTTCGTTGCAAACGGCTTGAAGGTTTTTGATGTCGAAGAGCTCCCGACACATGGCGGAAGCCTGCGTGTTTGGGCGCAAAAAGCGTCGGGAATTCGCCAAGAGACCGAAGCACTGAAAAACTTGCGCGGCAAGGAAGAGGCTGCTGGCATCAATACCCTCGCTTGTTACGAAGGCTTTGAAACCAAGGTCCAAACCATTCGCGATGATCTACTTTCATTCCTGAAGAAGGCCAAGGCGGGAGGTAAAACGGTTGCTGCATATGGTGCAGCAGCGAAAGGCAACACTCTTCTTAATTACTGCGCGATCAACTCCGATCTGATTGATTTTGTCGTTGATGCAAACCCGCACAAGCAAAACACCCTTCTCCCCGGTAGCCGTATTCCAGTACATGCACCAGAGAAGCTCAAGGAAGCCAAACCAGATTACGTTCTGATCCTGCCGTGGAACTTGAAGAATGAAATCATGAAAGATGTAGACTATGTCCACCAATGGGGCGGCCAATTTGTTGTCGCCGTTCCAGAAGTCGCAGTGATTGGATGAAACTCACAAAGACCAAGATTGCGGGCGTTGACCTGATTGAATGGGAAAAGCACGAAGATGATCGCGGCTTTTTTGCCCGATCTTTTTGCGCCGAAGAACTTGGCGAAAACGGCCATCCATTCGACATTCATCAAGCGAACCTGTCATACAACCACCGCGCAGCAACACTGCGCGGCATGCACTATCAGCGCACTCCGGTTGGCGATCCGAAAATTGTTCGGTGTATTTCGGGCAGCATCTTTGATGTTGTAATCGATTTGCGTACGGGTTCGCCAACTTATTGCCAGTGGACTGGGGCGGAACTATCTTCCGAAAACCGTAAATCCCTTATCATTCCAGAGGGATGCGCGCATGGTTTCGTCACACTCATGGATAATAGCGAAGTTCTATATTTGATGGGGGCGCCGTTCGTCCCTGAGCTGGCAGCAGGGGTCAGGTGGAATGATCCCGCCTTCGCAATCAACTGGCCAATTACACCCACGATTATCAACGAACGAGATGCAACCTATCCTGATTTTGAGCCTGTGAAATGAGAGTTCTCGTAACCGGTGCGAACGGACTGATTGGACCTTATGCCTGCAGAACCCTGAAGTCTGCCGGATACGAGGTCATGACGTGCGGCCGATCAGAAATCATGCCCGGCATCTCCGATCATCATATCATTGGTGACTTGTTGGACCCTGCGTTTCGATCAAGCTTATTGAATGAAACGCGCCCGACAAAGCTGATCCATCTGGCTTGGCAAACAAAGCATGGCTATTTCTGGAACGCGCCAGACAACCCAGATTGGCGAATTGCCTCAATTGACCTGCTGAACCGCTTTCTTGATTTGGGTGGAACGCGTGCGGTTCTGGCGGGAAGCTGTGCTGAATATGATTGGCAGAATATTGGCGTTGGAGAAAAACTATCGGAAGTCGCATCTTGTGTGCCCGCAACACTTTATGGCCAGGAAAAACTGAAGCTCTCGGAATATTGCGACACCCTTAACGCTCAAGGTGCCTCAATTGCTTGGGGAAGGCTTTTCCTATTGTGTGGCCCCCGTGAAAATACTGCACGCTTTGTTCCGGCGATTACACGCGCATTGTTGGCTGACGACGAAGCAAAGATGAGCTCCGGCGACCAGGTTCGTGACTTTATGCATGTCGAAGACGCGGGGAACGCGTTTGCTGATATCCTTGATAGTAACTTCCGCGGGACCGTGAATGTGGCAAGCGGTGAAGGTGCAAGCTTACTTTCAGTCGCAAACCAGCTTCATCAACTGATTGGTCGAGGCACCCTATCGCCTGGCAGTTTTCCTGACCGCCCGGATGATCCGCCTTACCTTGTGGCGAAGACCAATTTGCTTGGTGAAACAATTGGTTTCTCCCCGAAGCATAACCTCGCATCCGCACTGGAAAACTGTGTTGAATGGTGGAGAAACAATGAAACTTAAAGATCGTCTCCGCAAACTACTCGGTATCACACCGAAATCAGCCAAGCTCCCGACATTTGTTACAACCGGACGTCACTCTTACGGCTTACGGAAAAACATGGTTGCTGGTGCTTCAGCGGATGCACGTTTGACCGTAGGGTCTTTTTGTTCAATCGGACCAGATGTCCTGTTTCTTTGCAAAGTAGACCACAGGCTCGACCTTCCAAGTACATATCCATTCAAAACACTTATCTGGAATAAAGATCAGGCAAATCAGGACGCTATAACCAAAGGGCCAATCACCCTTGGTCATGATGTCTGGATTGGTGCACGAGCAATTGTTCTCTCCGGGGTCAATATCGGCACAGGTGCTGTTGTTGCCGCTGGCGCCGTCGTGACCAAAGACGTACCGCCTTATGCAATTGTTGGCGGCAATCCTGCCCGCGTAATCAAGAAGCGATTTAACGATGCGCAAATCGAAAAACTGCTTCAAAGCAAGTGGTGGGAATTAGGCGATGAGGAACTCAAGGAAAAAGCCACATTGCTATATGGAAATATTGATGAGTTTACAAAGAGCTTTGACTAACTCCCAAATGGCAGAGATCGCGAAATCCTGAAAATCTCACTCCGCAGCCATTTATGCGCGGCATTCGCGGCGTTTCGGACGTGCCAGTATTGAGCGAAGCTGTAATCGGGGAAGTCGAGTGGCATTTCACATTGGGCGAAGCCCGACATCATGCATTCAGACAGGCGTGATGGCATGGTGGCGATGACGTCGGTGCCGCGGATCAGGTTAGCGATGCTGGCAAATGTTGGGACCTGAAGGACTGTGCGGCGAGATCGGCCCAAGCTTTGGAGCATTTCGTCGACGGCGGAGGTTTCGTTTACGCCCAGCATCACACGTGCATGATTGACCGCGCAATAACGATCCAGGTTATCTGGCGGGGCATCATGAAAAGCTGGATCATAGAAGCAGCGCATGTCTTCAGAGAACAGCTTTTGCATGGCGATGTCGCCATGGCGCCCTTGGGTTTCCAGACTGATCCCATGATCAATCTTGCCATCACGCAGCCAAGTGATGGCCTGATCCACGCCCGTGATTGAAACCACCTTTATGCGGATGTTTGCTTTGCATTTCTGAAGGCGTTGCATTAAGGCAGGCAAAATCACGGCGACTTCATAATCATTGGTGCCAATGATAAATTTCGCACTGTGTTCCGCATTGTCCGGATCAAAGGTCACCACCCGGGCCAAGTTCCGCATACCAAGCAAAAGCCCACGAATTTGCGGGGCGATTTGTTCGGCATGGGCGGTTGGAGAAACCGACCGTCCCGAACGCACAAACAGCGGGTCACCGATCATTTGGCGCAAGCGATCAAGCCCGTGGCTGACGGTCGGTTGCCCGACGCCAAGGCGATTGGCTGCCGCCGTGACCGATCCTTCGTCATAGATGGTCAGGAACAGGCGTAACAAACGATAGTCAAGATCCAATTCATCGATTTTCATGCATGATTATTATCATATCCATCGAATTGATCATATGGATTAATCACGTCACATTTTCCCCATGAACAGGCGATGGCCTGATACCCCATAAGGAGAATTTGAGATGAAAACACTGATTACCGGCGCAACCGGCCAGCTTGGAAGCCTTGTCCTTGATCATCTTCTGACCCGCCTTTCGGCGACCGAGATCGCGGTCAGCGTCCGCACCCCGGCGAAGGCCGATGCGATTGCCGCCAAGGGCGTTGAAGTCCGCCATGGTGATTTTGATGATCTGGCCTTGATGACCAAAGCGTTTGCCGGTGTTGAAACCGCCCTTATCATTTCGGCCGAAGCAGATAACGCCACCCGTATTGCCCAGCATCGCACGGCGGTTGATGCGGCGAAGGCCGCAGGCGTTAAACATGTGATTTACACCAGCATTGTTGATCCGCGCGTTGATGCCGACTTCACCTATTCCGCCATTCACCTTGATACCGAAAACTACATCAAGCAGAGCGGCCTGAAATACACCCTGCTGCGCAACAGCTTCTATGCCGACCTTCTGATGGCCGGTGTCCCCCATGCACTTGAAACCGGTGATTTTGGTGCACCGGCTGGTGATGCGAAAATCACCTATGTAACGCGTAACGATCTGGCCGAAGCTGCTGCCATCGTTCTGGCCAATCCCGCCGCGCATGAAAACGCGGTCTATGAGCTTACCGGCGCCAAAGCCGTCACGCATGCCGAGATCGCGGGTTATATCGCCGACGCAACCGGCAAGCCGGTCAAGTTTGCTGATCTTCCAGCAGACGTGCATGTCGGCATTCTAAACAGCATCGGTCTTCCGGGTCATTTGGTTGAAGCGCTAGCCGGTCTTTATGTCGGCGCGAAGAAAGGTGACTATGCGGTTGTCAGCAATGATCTGGAAAAGATCCTTGGCCGTCCGTCGCAATCGGTTGAAGATTTCCTGACCAAGGCGCTGGCAGCTTAAACCCTGACATAACGTCAAATGCAAAACGGGGCCTTCGGGCCCCGTTTTTCTTTCAATACTCGACTGATCAGACGACGGTTAGGGCACAAAAATCAGAAGTGTCGAGAAGAACAACACAGCCGTCGAAACCAGCGAGAAGACAGTATATTGAACAATCATGATCGATATCCTTTGCGGGTGGCAGAAGGAAGTCGCAGCAAAATTGCGAAACAACGCCTGCCTATGTGAGCAATGCTCACGGAGTTACTACTATCCCCCTAAATCGGGATAGCTGTTGGATAGAAGCCCGGGTTAAAGCCCAAGGTCCGAAAGTCCCGGATGATCATCCGGACGACGTCCCTGGGGCCAATGGAAAAGGCGTTCTTCGGCCGTAATTGGCTTGTCATTGATCGATGCGACGCGATGACGCATCAGGCCATGCTCATCAAATTCCCAGTTCTCATTGCCATAGGCGCGGAACCAGTTGCCGCTGTCATCGGAATATTCATAGGCAAAGCGCACAGCGATGCGGTTTTCGTGAAACGCCCAAAGTTCCTTGATCAGGCGATAGTTGATTTCCTTCTGCCACTTGCGGGTCAGGAAGGCGACAATCTGATCACGTCCTTCAAAGATCTCCGCACGGTTGCGCCAGCGGCTATCGACTGTGTAGGCCAGTGAGATTTTCTCGGCATCGCGGCTGTTCCAGCCGTCTTCTGCCATGCGAACTTTCTGTTTGGCGGTTTCTTCGTTAAAGGGCGGCAATGGTGGTCGTGACATGGCTGTAATCCTTTGTCTTGAAAATCAGAAAAGAAATCCCGGTCGACGCAGGGGAGCTTATGCGGATTGGGGGACCGCCGACCGGGGACGCCCAAGGATCAGGCTGCAGCAGCACTGACCACCGGGAAGTCGATCGGCGTTTGAAACGCTTCGTTGAGGTAATTGGTCAGGGTATTAAGCGCGACATGGGCAACAATCTCGACCAGCTCGGCATCGCCATAGCCAGCAGCCTTAACAGCCGCTACATCATCAGAGCCCACCTGCCCGCGGTTACGCACAAGGGCGACCGCGAAACGCACAGCGGCATCTGCCTTTGCATCGGTTGAGGCGCCATTGCGGTTCGCCACAATTTCAGCGTCATCAAGTTTGGCGAGGTTTTTGCCAAGATAGGTATGGGCAGACAGGCAATAGTCACAACCATTGATCTGCGCGACCGCAAGGGCAATGCGTTCACGCGTTTGCGGATCAAGGGCGCCTTTGGACAGCGCACCATTCAAGCCAAGATAGCCTTCAAGGGCCGCCGGGCTGTTTGCGGTCAGACGAAACAGGTTGGGCACAGAGCCCAGCAGTTTATTCACGCCTTCAAGAAGCGGTTGCGAAGCAGTTGGTGCAGCATCGATTGATGCAGGAAGTGAAATACGGGTCATGGGATTTCTCCAAAATCTGGTTGACTTCATCAGTTGTTGAAATCAGATATACAGACAGGTCTGTCTATTTGTCAAATACATTTTTGGATCGATCATTCTGGAATCCAGAAACGCTTGCAATTCCGGGCATTTCCGACGACAAAAAGACAGACCGGTCTGACTATTGGAGTATGAGAATTGAGATCAAAACGCAACGACCTTGTCGATACCGCCCTGCGTCTTTTCTACACACAGGGCTTTAATGCGACCGGAATCGACAAAATCCTTGCCGAGTCCGGCGTCGCCAAAATGACGATGTACAAGCATTTCAAATCCAAGGATGAACTGATCCTGGCCGCCCTTGAACGGCGCGATGAGGATTTCCGCGTATGGCTGACGACCGAAATGGAAAAAGCATCCGGTCCGCGCGCCAAGCTGCTTGCGATGTTTGATGCGCTTGAAGACTGGTTTAATGGACGTGCGTTCAAGGGGCTTGGCTTTGCCGGATGTGCGTTCATCAACGCATCAAGCGAGTTTTCCAACCTTGACCACCCGGCCCATCAGATTGCCGCCAGCCACAAGAAACGCATCCTAGAGTATCTTGAAGATCTTTGCCGCGAAGCAGGTGCACCCGATGCCCCTGCCCTTGCCGAGCAGCTTGCCCTGTTGAAGGAAGGTGCGATTGTCACCGCCCAAGTGCGCGGATTGACCAGCGCCGCGCAAATCGCAAAGTCGATTGCCGAGGGGCTTTTGAAAACGTCGCTTCCTGATTAGGCCGACGTCAGCGCAAAAAAAGCGGAGCCAAAAGGCTCCGTCTTTTTTGTGTCGGCTTTGAAGTGTGTCAGTCGTCGAGATCGACCAAAACGACTTCACCGTTCTTAAGCTTCAGACCAAGCTGGCCATGCTTGAGCTTCAACGCATATTGGCCAAACAACTCGCGACGCCAGCCATGCATGGCCGCAACATCGGCATTATCATCGGCCGCGATGTTTTGAAGATCGTCACCCGATGCAACAAGGCGCTGAGCAACACCGCGTTCTTCGGCACACAGCTTCAAAAGAACCTTAAGCAGCTCAACCGTCGGCCCGATGCCAGCAGGCAGTTCAATGCGCTGCTTGGGCTTTGGCCATTCATCTTGCGGCAGGGCCAAAGCCCCTTTAATGGCCTCAATAATCGCCTGGCCCGGTTTGGAGGTACCAAAATTGCGACCAACGCCACGGGTTTTATCAAGATCCGCTTCTGACATCGGCTGACGCGCGGCGATATCAAGCAGCGTATCATCACGCAAAACGCGGTTACGTGGCAGGTTCTTACGCTGGGCTTCGGTTTCACGCCATTCGCCAAGCGCACGCGCGACCGCCAAAAACTTCGGGCTGTTGGAGCGGGTTTTAAGCCGCAGCCATGCTTCGGCCGGATCAATCGAATAGATCGACGGATCGGTCAGACGTTCCATTTCCTCATTAAGCCAAACAGCACGGCCATTGGCTTCGAGGCGTTCGTGGAAGTCTTCAAAAATCACCCGAAGATGGGTTACATCCGAAAGCGCGTAGCTGATCTGTTTGGTCGAAAGCGGGCGACGGGACCAGTCGGTGAAGCGCATGGATTTATCAATGCTCTTGCGCGCAACCTTGTTGACCAAGGTTTCATAGCCAACCTGATCACCATAGCCCAGCACCATGGCCGCCACCTGGGTATCAAATACTGGATGGGGGACCTTGCCAGACAGATGAACGAAAATCTCGATATCCTGACGGGCAGCGTGAAACACTTTGATCACGCTTTCGTCCTGCATCAGCTCGAAAAGCGGTGACAGGTCAATGCCTTCGGCCAGCGGATCAACCGCAACGCCGTTGTCGGAATTTTCCGGACTCGCAAGCTGCACAAGACACAATTGCGGCCAATAGGTCGAGTTCCCGCATAAATTCGGTATCGACCGTTACATATTCGAACTTGCGCAAGCTTTCACAAATTACGCGAAGTTCTTCTGTAGTTGTAATTGGTTCCATGTCGATTGCTATAGCATTGCCCGCCACAATTCGCCAGTGGCTTCGATGCAATGCTGATCATCGGCTTGATCAGATGGCAGCACGCCGTAAAGCACCACACACATTAAATAATCTCGTCCTCATCAAGCAGCGGATCTGACTGCAGATGGGTTTCAATGGCGTCCATGCGTTCCTGAACTTCGGAATGGCGTTTAATCGATGCGATATGAAACAGTGCATCGCCCTGGTTCACAATCGGATGGTTGGTCCGCCCAATGATCAGGCCATCTTCACGCGCAACCACCTCTTCATCCATCTGACCAAACGGATCGGCCACCGCGGCGACGACATCACCGGCATGGACGAACTCACCCGCCAGCTTGAAGGTGCGCAAAATCCCGCCTTCAGGTGCACGGAGCCAATGGCTGTTGGCGGATTTGAACGATGGGACGCGCGGGGCCCGTACCGTGCGCTCGGAAATCATGCCTAGTTTGCGCATGACACGCAAAACGCCCGATACACCGGCACGGATCGACATTTCATCAAAACGGAGCCCCTCGCCCGCTTCATAGAGCAAGATCGGCACACCGATTTCGCGTGCGGCCTGACGAAGCGATCCTTCGCGAAGTGGGCTGGTCAGAATGATCGGCGCGCCAAATGCCTCGGCATATTCCATGATCTGCGGGTCGTCTTCATTCACCCTGATCTGGGGCAAGTTAACACGGTTAACTGCCGCCGAATGAAGATCGATGCCAAAGTCGGCCCGCTCGACAATTTCCTTAAGAAACAGATGGGCCAGCTGTGCCGCCAACGATCCGCGCGAATGTCCCGGGAAACAGCGGTTCAAATCGCGACGGTCCGGTAAATATCGTGTGTGGTTCAAAAAGCCGAACGCATTAACCACAGGCACCGCCAAAAGCGTTCCGCGCATACCGCGCAGTGCCGGGGATTTTAAAACGCGGCGGATAACCTCCACACCGACGATCTCATCACCATGCACGGCCCCGCTGACAAAAATGACAGGACCGGGGCGTTTGCCATGAACAACATTAACCGTGAGATTGACCGGCGTGTGGTTTGAAAGAAGTGAAATCGGGATATCGACAATCTTGCGCGTCCCCGGAGCAACCTTTTTCCCACCAATTTCGAAATCAGGGGTCTTGGGAGTTTTAGCTTTTCCCTTGGTCGATCCGGTTTCGCTCATGCCGTCATCCTTTGCCTTTGGTCCGAACCTTGCCCGGACGGAAATCTTTTTCCAGGAAGTCGATAATCATCCCGGCAATGTCCTTGCCGGTTGCGTTTTCAATCCCTTCGAGGCCCGGAGAAGAGTTCACTTCCATCACGACAGGCCCGTGGTTTGAACGCAAAATATCGACGCCACAGACATTTAGCCCCATTGCCTTGGCGGCTTCAACTGCTGTTGCGCGTTCCTGCGGGGTAATGCGCACAGAACGTGCCGAACCACCACGGTGAATGTTGGAACGGAAATCCCCTTCCGCCCCTTTGCGTTCCATGCTGGCGACGACCTTGCCACCAATCACAAAGCAGCGAATGTCGGTGTTGCCCGCTTCCTTGATGAATTCCTGAACCATGATGTCGACGCTTGCACCACGGAAGGCCTCGATAACGGACTTTGCTGATTTCTCGGTCTCGCCAAGAACCACACCAATGCCCTGGGTTCCTTCCAGAAGCTTGATCACCACCGGTGCGCCACCAACGATCGACAGAACTTCGTCAGTCTTCTTCGGGTCATGGGCAAATGCCGTCACCGGCAGGCCAACGCCACGGCGCGACAGGATCTGCAGCGAACGCAATTTGTCGCGCGAACGGCCGATCGCGACTGATTCGTTCAGCGGATAAACACCCATCATTTCAAACTGACGCAGAACCGCCAGACCGAACGAGGTCACCGACACACCGATACGCGGAATAACCGCTTCATAGCCCAGAAGCTTGGTGCCACCGTAATAAATCTCGGGCTTGAGCGAGGTGATGTTCATCGTTACGCGCAGCGTGCTGATGATGTCGATCTCGTGCCCACGTGCTTCGGCAGCCTCAACCAACCGTTTGTGGGAGTAAAGATTAGGGTTGCGAGCAAGCATCGCGATTTTCATAAAATGAACTCCCGTGGTCGGCATAGACAAGCCCGCGCACGATCAAAATACCGTCTGCTTGCTTGCGATGATTTGTCAGAAAGAAAAAACGATCCTGTCCGGATTATGTTCCAGACCATGATCGTTCTTCTGCGCATCTAACTCTGTTCGGGCTTCCCTGCAAGATAAGATTTTGATGGCAGCACCAAAAATCTTCCTGCCTTCATTGCGGTTCGGCCCAAAAGCATGGGAAAGCCCATGATTGACCGGTTCGCCAAAGAAACTTCTACTTTCAATCTGTGATGTCCAACCATGATATGTGTCGATATCACAAACCGTTCTTCGGCATTTCCGTTTGAACTGCGAATCTCGCGAAGCCCGACCAAGGGTGCAAGACACTTTATCCGGCCATGCCCGTCACCCCGATAATGTGGCAAGGTGAACTGAACATATTCACGCCCGTCCTGTTCGACCTTTTTCGGGTTGATGGCATGCAGAGATGAGGTCCGCGCCCCAGTATCAACCTTGGCCTTGATCAGTGGAACGTCAAGGTCGGGAAGTCCAATCCATTCCCGCCATCCCAAAATATGCCCATCAGCAATCAGGGCATCTGTTTTGGATTTCAGTGACGGTTTTGCTTTAACGCGTTGTGGGCTCACATGCACTTTCCGCTAATTGATAGTGCCTTGAATATAGCCTGTAATCGGCTGATTGGCCTACGATTTTAACGCATGCAGCCTATTCAGGTCTTGGCATCGCCAGACGATGGTGACACGGATGCCTGCAATTCTTCAAGCACGGCACGCACCAATGGCAGCGTTACGGCACGCTTTTGCGCCAGCGCACTGCGATCGATTGCGGCAACCAATTCGGTCAATGACGCAAAGGACCGCTCAATCCGGGGCAGGATGTAGCTTATGATTTGCGGGTTGGCCTGAATTTGCCGATCCGCAAACAGTTTAAGCAACAAGCCAACAATCAGATCATCATCGGGCGGCGAAATCTCGCACACCAATGCCGCACCCAAGCGGGATTTAAGATCCGCCAAGGCGATCTTCCAGCGCGCAGGCGGTTGCGTTGCGGTTAGCAACAAATGCCCGTTGCGTTCTTTCAGAAGATTATAAAGATGGAAGCAGGCCTTCTCATCAATGCCGCTATCGGCATCTTCGATAACCAGTCCCTTTGCATCGCCAAGGATTTCGTAAGGGTCTTTGTCGGCAATATCGCATGCTGCGACACTAAGGGCTGCTGATCGTGCCCGCCACACTTCTGCAAGGTGGCTTTTGCCACATCCCTTGGGACCATAAAGACATAATGCCGGTGCGGGCCATTTCGGCCATTGGTCGATCCAGGCCACCGCTTCGCGGTTACATTGCGCGACCATGAAATCATCACGTCCAAGTGCTGGACGCAGTTCAAGTGCCAATGGCAATTGCTGTGGCGCGACATCGGCCGATACGGCATCGGAGTCGCTTACAGCATCAGCATTCGCGGCTTTGATTTCGCTGGCCGGTATGTCTTTTGCCCGGGTCAAAACGGTCTCAATTCTCGGTATCGCTGGCCGCTTCACCACGCGGGTGTTCGGGTCCATGGTCATATAATCGACTATTGAGATACTGCCTTAGGCCATAACGCACAAGTACACCAATGACTGCCGCCACCGGAACGGCCAGCATCACACCAAGCAATCCAAACACCGCACCACCGGCAAGCAAGGCAAACATCACCCAAACCGCATGCAGCCCGACCTTGTCACCGACAAGCTTCGGCGTCAGGAAATTGCCCTCAAGCACCTGACCAACCAGGAACACAAGTGCGACCAGACCAAGATCAAGCCCGATCCCGAATTGGGCCACGGCGACACCCATGCCAACTGCAAATCCGGCAATCATCCCGAAATACGGAACAAAGGATACAAGACCGGTCATAAGGCCGATGACAAAGCCGAACTCCAAGCCAGCCAGCGTCAATCCAAGCCCGTAAAACAGACCAAGCAGCATGCAAACGGTTGCTTGCCCGCGCACAAAGCCAGCCAGGGTTTGATCAATCTCGCTGACACATTGGCGAATATCGGTGGCAGATCGGCGCGGAAGATAACTATCGACCTTGGCAACGATCCGGTCCCAGTCCCGCAGCAAATAGAACGACACAACCGGGGTAATGAACAGCAAGCTCAGGAAGTTCAAAAGGGCCAGACCACCCGACAGGACATTGGTCAGAAGGTTGCCGACCCATTTAAGCGCATTGGCACTTTGCCCCTTGATCGAGTCAGACACGCTTTGCAGCGTTTCCGGTGCGACACGATCCAAAATGTGCTGCAGATACGGTGCGACGTTGGTGCGCAGCGCATCGACATAACCCGGCAGTCGTTCAAGGAAGCCTGCAAGCTGGCTTCCGATCATCGGCACGATCAGCAACAGCACCAGAATGAAGACAAGGAAGAACAGCACCGTAATGATGCTGGTCGCAAAGGTCCGGCTGGCCCCGCGTGCTTCAAGCTTGTCAGCCAGCGGATCAAGGAAATAGGCGATCGCCATCCCGGCAACGAACGGCAGAAGGATGCTGGAAAACAGCCAAACCAGGAAAAAGAATCCTATGACAAAGATCAGCCAGAATCGTGCCTGCTGTCGTAACGTCATGTCTGGTTCCCCTTACGAGCGTCTCGCTCCAAACTGTCGGCGTTTTGATCGCTATCTGATGGGCTTAGCCGCCCAGCGATAATCCCTGCAGGCGGTCCGAACCGCTTGGCTGAATGAACCACAGTTCGCCCATCCGGCTCAAATTAAGGTTCTGTTGATTGAGCGCTGTTTGCAGCTGATCCGTCGATCCCACGAAATCAAGTGACAGCTGAACTTCACGGCGCGACATCGCGACAACACGTGAATTGCGCACAACCGGCAAACCAATCAGCTTGTCTTCGATCTTGGCCCAGTCCTGTAGACCGGTGATCGGGATAAACACCATCAGGCTGCCGCCCGTGCTATAATTAATCAGGTTGGCACGTTTCCACCCATCAGCGAGTTGGTCCTGAACCGACTTTGCCGCACGCACCAGCGTTTCATTTAACGTTTCATTGGGCAGGGTATTTTCCTGCACACCAAAAATCTGCGGTGCACCGTTGGGATCATAACGTGTGACCGTGACATTGACACTTTCACCACCAACCGGGCCGGTGACATCGGCGCTTGCAACAACTGCGACATCAGCACCGTAGCGACGCGCAAGCTGGGCAAGCTTGTCCATCGCGCCATTTTCTGCCTGCTCGGCCGAAACGGTGCTGATATCGGTCAGATCACCAATCGGTGCCTTGATCGGAACAAGGCCGGACGTTGCGATATTGCGTGACCAGACTTCGCGCCACGGGTTTGGATCATCCCACAGGCTGACATAGCCGGACGTGCGATAGACCGGAACAATCATGACCGGTTTGGATTGCAGCTCGGCAAAGGACACGTCACGGAACCGAAGATAACGGCGAAGCTCGTCATCCTTGAAGCGCACGGTCATGTCCGCGATATAGCGCACAGACGAGGTTTTCTCGTTAGAGACCCCGAAATCGCGCACCATATTGGTGATCTCAGACGTGTCAGGGGTCTGAAGACCAGCACGATCTTCTGGCAAAGTCAGGCGGGCCACAACTTCTTCAAACGCAAGACGCTGACCGATTTCAAGCGCACGGTCACGTGCAGCAGCCGCCGTCTCGGCACTTTCATCGACACGCACGCCGGTGACAGTGAAAATGTCCTGAGCCATGGCAGGAAAGGCCAACAGCGCAGAAACCGTTACAGCGCCAGCCAACATCTTGATGTTTTTCAATGAAGTAAGCACGTATGCCTCTTTGCCCTAATCGTGTCTTGTCGGATTCTTTTAGAATGCTCTTTGTGGCATGTTGCAGGCATTCTGCAAAGAAAACTCTGTCATGCGCAGGTGATCATTGCATATTGCCCGCGTTTGAGTATTTTCGGCCCAGCGGAAATTATCAAGCCCGCGTTTTTTATCAGTAGGACACGAAAGCGTTTCTTGCATCTGATTAAAGGCGTCAGTAAGGCGGATTGGTCAAACAGTAGCAGTTTTGCTGCGACCCGGACCGCACATGCGCAAAGTACAACGCTTGAAAGTCAGTACGTACTGATGAAAAACGCGGGTTATGCCGCCCTTTTTTCACGCATGTTTGATGCCAAGGATCACCAAAATGACCGCCTCTAACGGCCTTACCTATAAGGACTCCGGTGTCGATATCGATGCTGGCAATGCCCTTGTCGATCGAATCAAACCGCTTGCAAAAGCAACCTCGCGCTCCGGTGTTTCAGGTAGTCTTGGCGGTTTCGGCGCTTTGTTCGACCTTAAAGCTGCCGGTTACAACGATCCGGTGCTGGTTTCCTGCACCGATGGTGTTGGCACGAAGCTTAAAGTCGCCTTCCTTGCTGACAAGCACGACACCGTTGGTATCGACCTTGTCGCCATGAGCGTGAATGACCTGGTTGTTCAGGGTGCAGAGCCGCTTCTGTTCCTTGACTATTTCGCAACCGGCAAGCTTTCCGTTGATAACGCCGCAAGCGTTGTTGCAGGTATCGCCGAAGGCTGCAAACAGGCTGGCTGTGCATTGATCGGTGGTGAAACCGCCGAAATGCCGGGCATGTATGCCGATGGCGAATACGATCTGGCCGGTTTCGCGGTTGGCGCGGCCGAGCGCGGCGAACTTCTGGATGGCAGCACCGTTGCCGAAGGCGACGTAATCCTTGGTCTGGCATCCAGTGGTGTGCATTCCAATGGTTATTCGCTGGTCCGCAAGGTCGTTGAAAAGGCTGGTCTTGGTTACGCCGACGACGCGCCGTTTGCACCGGGCAAAACTGTTGGCGAAGCGCTTCTTGAACCGACCAAGGTTTATGTCAGAAGCTGCCTGGCTGCGCACAAAGCAGGTCTGGTCAAAGCCCTTGCCCACATCACGGGTGGCGGCCTGACCGAAAACGTTCCGCGCGTTCTGCCGGAAAACTTGACTGCTGTATTTGATGCCAGCACCTGGGAATATCTTCCGATCTTCAAATGGCTTGCCAAAGAAGGCGGTATTCCGGGCGTTGAAATGGCGCGCACCTTTAACTGTGGCATTGGCATGTGCGTTGTGGTTCCGGCTGACAAAGCTGACGAAGCCGAAGCATTGCTGCGCGAACATGGTGAAACTGTTAGCCAGATTGGCGTGATTGGTCCGCGCGCTGGTGACGGCCCGCAGGTCGTCATCAAGAACATGGGCCCTTCATGGGAAAAGTAAGCAAGCTTAAACTCGCCGTTCTGATTTCAGGCGGCGGGTCC
>NZ_JBLLNT010000008.1:0-257819 GCF_048059015.1 Thalassospira sp.
GCCCATCCGAAGGTGTTTGAGGTAAATGTCGTGCTCGGTTCCTTCGGGGTAGGCAGACTGATCATAGGATGGGTCAATCTGTGCCAGGGCCAGTTCGATTTTGTCAAACAGTGCCATGTCATAGCGTTTTGATTTCTGGCGCAATTCATCGAAATGCTGTTTGACGACAAGGTCGCTATCCACAATCTTGCCCAGATCATTGAGGATACGCAAAATCCGCGACCCCAGCGGGATGTCTTTGCCTTCGGGGCCGTCAGATGGAAAACCACCATCGTTATAGTCACGGTTTTGCAAATAGACGATCTCGGCCACATTTTCGAGACGCGGGATGTTGGATACCAGATTGCGCGCGACTTCGGGCGTGCGGCGGACAATATCGCGTTCAAGCGGCTGTAACGGTTTGTCTTCGCCCAGTCGTGCCAGAATTTCGGCTGGCAAAGACACATAACCGATTGGCGCCAAAAGGGCCGCCAGACCCAATTCCCAAGGGTGCGGATAATTGATTTCACCCGTGATTATGTCGCACCAGCGTTTGGCACGCATCGCTTTGCCAAAGATGATCGGGTTGAGTTGAGCCAAAACCTCGGTCAGGACTTTGATACTACCCGCCAAGGTTTGTTCGATCAGGGCCTTTTCGGCTGTGATTAGTTGATATTGGCGAAGACCGGCCTTTAACCCGCTGATTAGGTCATCATCGTCACAGGGCTTGTTAAAGAAGCGGAAGATATGCCCGTGATTGATGGCTTCGACCGCGGTTTGCTGATCGGCATTGCCGGTCAGCATCATATTGACCGTGTCGGGGCTTAGTTTTTCGATCTCGGCCAACAGCTGCACGCCATCCATTTCAGGCATGCGCATATCGGCAACACAGATGGCGTATTGTGTGCCGCTTTTGAATTTGTTCAGTGCTTCGGTCGGGCCAAGTGCCGTGTCGATATTGAATTTGCCATGCAGCTTGCGTTTAAGCCCCATCAAAAGGTTTTCATCATCATCGACAAACAGGACAGGGGGATTTTCCATGATGCTCCATCTCCCTCATTTGACCAGATCGGCGTATCTTTCTTCGACGATACGTGCCGTTTCACGCCAGGCCGCCAATCGATGGCTTTTGCCCAACCGTTCGATATATTCCAGATCAATCCGGCTTTCGGGTGCTGTGCCGGTTCGAAGTTCAATGGCGATTTCGCGCGCAAGGTTCTGGGCAATGTAAATGGTGCTTAACGCATTCATTTCCGTATGCGGGGTGTCTTGCGGATGGTGATGATAGGCAACGGTTTGCACCATCGCGCTTGGAAAACCCCAGAGTCCCAATAGATACGCACCGACCTCGGAATGGGTTGCACCAAACTGATCGCGTTCGGCGACGCTGACGGGGATGCCTTCCTGCTCAACCCGTGCAATGACATCAGACATTTCTTTTGAGCGGAAGGCATAGAGGATCAGGCTGCCGGTATGGCTGAGCATGCCAATGGCGGCCATCACGCTTACGACTTCACGTGGCAGATTTTCCTGTTCGGCAATGATGGTGGCAAGGACGCCCAATTGCTGGCTGCGCTGACAAAGTTGGGTAATGCGTGCAGCGTCGGCTTTTGCGCCCGTGAAGCTTTGAAACAGGCCGTTAAACAGGGCGAGTGCCTTTAACGTATCAATCCCGACCATGCGGATAGCCTGTGAGATCGATGTGATCTTTTGCCGGATGGCGAAATAGGCCGAATTGGTCAGTTTCAGGATTTCGGCGGTCAGTGCGATGTCAGATGCAACAATTGCTGTTAGCGCATCGATCGAGACCATCGGGTCATCAAGCGCCTTGAGCAGATTGGTATAGGTGCTTGGCGGGGAGGCCAGACTTTCAATACCCCCGACCAGGGCGCGCAATTCCGGATTGCTGAGCAAATGGCGCAGATCAAGGGCGTTATCGATGGTTTCAAGCAACATGTCATTGTCGCAGGGCTTTGCCAGATATTGATGCGCCGGGCCGACTGTGCGCAAAACGGCTTCTTCTTCTGAAAAGCCAGACAGGATGATCCGCGCACTATGAGGGTGCTTTTTCTGCATCTGGGTTAGAAGGGCTGCGCCATCCATACCGGGCATTCGCATGTCGGATATGATGACGTCTGGCTCCATCTCGTTTGTCAGGGCCAGGGCGCTTTCTGCATTTTCGGCAAAATGAAGTTCCCAGTCCGGTCGCGCAGTGCGCAGCCGGCGGCGGAGCCCTTCAAGAATGTTGGTTTCATCATCAACAAACAGGATGATGCTCATGATTTGCCTCTTATGCGTGTCTCATCATCATTACATGGGGCTAAAAGGCTGTAAATCATAGTCCGCATATGAGGAGGATTGCTGCCATCCTGCTTTAAAAGCGCACTATTCTGAGTGTATGGACGGTTTGTGTGGCGGGATTAAATTTTTGCAACCATGCGGTGTGGCAGGGTTCTTATTCGTCGGTCAGTTCGTGATACCGGGTTGCCACGATCCGGGCGATGTTGGTCCATTCTTCAAGTTTGTGGTCTTTGCCAAGCGCGCTTAGATATTCCATGTCGATATGGCTTTCGACGGTTTTACCATTGTCATATTCGCCCAATTCACGCGCAAGATGCTGGGCAATATAGATCGTGGTCAGGGCGCTCATTTCCCGGTGGGGTAAATCCATCGGGCGGTGGTGATAGGCAACGGCCTGAATGATTGGGGCAGCAAAACCCCACAATCCCAAAAGATAGGCTCCGATTTCCGGGTGTGCTGCGCCAAATTGCTCGGTTTCGGCCTCTATGATCGATATGCCTTCTTGCTCGACCCGTTTGGTGACGGCCTCCATCTCGTCGGGTTTGTTGGTGTAAAGGATCAGGGTGCCGATATGGCTTAGCATGCCAATCGAAGGCACTGCCTGACAGATTTCCCGTGGAAGATGCTCGAACTCGGCAATCAGGGCGGCGGTGACACCGATCTGCTGGCTGCGGTGGCATAGTCGTTTAAGACTGGCGGCCTGACTGGGTGGTCCTTCAAAGCCGCGATAAAGCCCGACAAACAGAGCAAGTGCCTTAAGCGTTTCCATACCCAACATGCGCACAGCATGGGCAACGGATGAAACGTTCTGGGTTACCGCGAAATAGGATGAATTGGTCAGCTTCAGGACTTCGGTGGTCAGTGCGATATCGGACTCGACAATCTGGCTTATGCTATCAAGCGAGTAATTCGGATCGGAAAAAGCATCCTCAAGGCGCATATAGGTATCAGGCGGCGAGGCGAGGCTTTTTGAATTTGCGACAAGGCTTCGCAACTCGGGGCTTTGCAGCAACTGGCGCAAGCCAAGCGCATTTTCAATGCTGCCAATCAGGACATCATTTTCACAAGGTTTGCTCAGGAACTGATGGGCCGGGCCGATGGTGCGCAGATAGGACGCATTATCTGCATGACCAGTCAGGATAATCCGGACTGCGTCAGGGTGCGTTTCCTGGAGCGTTTCAAGCAAGGTCACCCCATCCATTTCCGGCATTTGAATGTCAGAAACGATCACATCTAAGGAATGATTGTTGGCCAGTTCGATTGCTTCGGCACCATTGGCGGCAAAGTGCAAATCCCATTCCGGGCGCAAGCCGCGCAGTCGGCGGCGCAGTCCACTTAGGATGTTGGCATCGTCATCGACAAAAAGAATGTGGTGCATGGCCTCGATTCTCGAAAATCATTTTAGTGCAGATGGGATTTTGGGGGCTTGATCACAAGATTGGATGACCACATGTCTAAAATTAGCACATGATAATTCGGGGTCGTGCAATGGTCAGTTCTGCCAATTGTGCAGTGATATCAGTGTGTAATCATTTGGTGCACGATAAGGAGGCGAGATTTAAGTCTTGCTACCTGTACAATTGTATATGTTGCTTTGGTCTAAGCATCTATATCTACAATGTATTTTATACAATTGTCATATTTTGTCAGACTGTTGATGGCCCTGCTTGAGTACAATCTGGAAGACGTAAAGAACAACAAAACATCACGCAGTCTTTGATCGACCGGGAGTGCGATCCACTAGATGACAACGCGTACAGAACTGATTGAAGCGATCAAGAAGCACCAGCTCTATGCGATGAAGCAGCCGGGCGGTAAGCGCATGCAACTGCGCAATGGCAACCTGTCGCGCATCAAGATGAGCAAGATCAGTCTGGAAGATGCAATTCTGCCCGGATCGAATTTCATTCAAGCCAGCATCCGCGAAGTAAACTTCAATTTCTGCGACTTGTTTGGCACCAACTTTGTCGAAGCCGACCTTGAAGGTTCCAGCTTCATTCGCGCGGATATGCGCGGTGCAAACATGGCGCGCGCCAAACTGCGCGGTGCCAACCTTAAGGGTGCTGATCTTCGTTCTGGCGTGATGGTCATTGTCGATGCGGGCCGCGAAAAGCGGGTCAAGCGCGAGACGGATCTTGCCAATGCCGATCTTGAAGGATCGATGATGGCGGGTGCGAACCTTTCTGAAAGTAACATGTCGGGTGCGCGGTTGGCTGATGCGGATCTCAGTGATGCCAACATGTTTGCGGTTAATCTGGCCGGTGCGGATTTGTCTGGCTGTAACCTGTCCGGGGCCAAACTTAAAAACGCCAACTTGAAAGGTGCAAAGCTTCTTGACGCCTTGCTGGTTGGAACGGACCTTTCCGGGGCAAATCTCGGCAATGTTGATCTCAGTAATGTCGATCTGACACAGGCCAATACCGCCAATTCGATTGGCAGTAAGTCAACCTCGCCCCTTCCAGAAGATGTGCGTGCAGTCATCAATGCACATACAGAATGGCTGACCAGTGGTGGGGCATCGGGTCAGCCACTTAACCTGACCGGGCGTGATCTGACCGAGCTTGATTTCACGGGGCTTGATCTATCGGCGGCCTGTTTTGATGACTGCATCCTGCGCGGGGCGATCCTGGTCGACACCATTCTTGCGATGACTTCCCTGCGCAATGCCGATCTGACCCGTGCCCGCCTGAGCGGTGCTGTCATGAATGGTGTTCGGATGTCTTATGCCAATTGCAGCAAAGCCATTTGTCAGGGTGTCAAGTTTGGTGGCGTCGAACAGCGTGACGCCAAAGGTCAAAAGACCGGCGATGTTTGGCGTGCGGATCTGACATCTGCCAACTTCTCGCACGCGGACTTGCGAAACTCGGTTTTCGATAAGCCGCAGATGAAAGGTGCCGACCTGACAAAGGCGAATATTGCGGGTGTGGCGTTTGGTGAAACAGACCTGTCCGAGGTCGAAATGGAAGGCACGAACACCAGTTCTATCCTGAGCGGGAACGTGTCGGAAAAAGCATAGGCCGCCCCACCCGGAGGCAGGCTTTCTTAAGCCACATCGGTCGTGGACAGAAAACATTTCTCCTGATGGAACAATAAGCGGGATTCGTGGCGTGATTTGCGTTGCCTTCTTGTGAAACTGTTGCATTCTAGAAGCTGAATTAAAGAAACGTAATTTAGCGGCGGAGAATGCTGCCCGATGTCATCGCGCTCTGAGCTGATCGAAGCAATCAAGCTGCATCAGCTTTATCTCAATCAAAAGCCGGGTGGCCGCCGCATGCAGATGCGTAATGGTAACCTGTCACGCATAAAAATGAGCAAGATCAGCCTGCAAGACGCGGTACTGCCTAGCGCGAATTTCATTCAGGCAACCGCAACAGAAGTCTGTTTTGATTTTTGTGATTTGTTCGGCTCCAACTTCATCGAAGCAAATCTGGAAGGGTCGAGTTTCCAGCGAGCGGACCTGCGCGGGGCCAATATGGCGCGCGCCAAACTGCGCGGTGCAAACCTTACAGGGATCGATCTACGCGCTGGTATCATGGTCGTTGTTGATGGGGCGCAAGAACGCCCCGTTAAAAGAACCACCGACATGACCAATACCGACCTTGAAGGGGCAATGATGTGGGGTGCCAATCTTTCGGGTGCCAACATGTCGGGGTCTCGCCTTGCCAATACCGATATGAGCGATGCGAACTTGTTCGCGGTGAACTTGGAGGGCGCCGACCTTACGGGCTGTAACCTGAATGGCGCGAAGCTGCGTAACGCAAACCTCAAAGGAGCGAAGCTTAAGGGATGTGAGCTGGTTGGTGCGGATCTAAGCGGTGCGAACCTGCGCAATGTCGATTTGACGGATGTCGATCTTTCACAGTCCAATACTTCCAATTCCATCGGTGGTGGTGCTCCGGCAGCACCGCTTCAAGACGATATTCGTGATCTGGTGAATGGGCACAGTGAATGGCTGTCATCGGGCGGTAAAACCGGAATGCCGATGATTGCGGCCGGGCGTGATCTGTCGGGAATGGATTTTTCGGGAATGGATCTGTCCGGTGCTGTGTTTGATAAATGCACGCTTCGCGGTGCGTTGTTTGTCGATACGATCCTTGCGATGTGCTCGATGCGCGAAGCCAATATGCAGAAGGTTCGCATGAACGGTGCTGTTATGGATGGTGTGCGTATGGCCAAATCCGACTGCACCGAAGCCGTGTTTCAGGGCGTACAGTTCGGTGGTGTCGATCAGCGTGACAAGAAGGGTGCAAAGACCGGTACGGTTTGGCGTGCTGATCTGACAGACACCATTTTCGAACAGGCTGATTTGCGTAACTCGATCTTTCAGGAGGCGC
This sequence comes from Thalassospira sp., assembly GCF_048059015.1. Taxonomy (GTDB): domain Bacteria; phylum Pseudomonadota; class Alphaproteobacteria; order Rhodospirillales; family Thalassospiraceae; genus Thalassospira. The sequence goes on from NZ_JBLLNT010000008.1 coordinate 6,615, forward strand.
AGATGAAGGGCGCAAACCTGACAAAGGCAAATGTCGCTGGTGTGGCCTTTGGGGATACTGATTTGAACGAGGTCGAGCTTGACGGTGCCAATGTCGGGTTGGTTTTGAACGGGAATATCCCGCGCAAGAGATAAAACCGCATCCGACAGCAAAAGCAAAACGCCGCCCATTAAAGGCGGCGTTTATGTTTTTTGTGCTGTCGTTTAAGACGCAATCAATTAGCTGCGGTAATCCGCATTGATCGAGATATAGCCATGGGTCAAATCACACGTCCAAACCGTGGCAGCACCGTCACCAAAACCAAGGTCGGTATCAATGTCGATATACTGGCCTTTGATGTGCGCTTTGACGGGCGCTTCGTCATAGTCCGCAACGCGTTCGCCGTTTTTCGCAAGCTCAATGCCACCGATTGAAACGGTTAGTTTGTTTGGATCAGCGGTCACGCCGCACTTGCCAACCGCCATAACAATACGGCCCCAGTTGGCGTCTTCACCCGCAATGGCGGTTTTAACCAGTGGGGAGTTGGCAATCGCCTTGGCGGCAATCTTGGCTTCTTTTTCGTTCACGGCACCGGTGACATTGACCGTGATGAATTTGGTCGCACCTTCGCCGTCACGAACGATCTGATGGGCAAGATCACGCAGCACGGTTTCAAGGGCTTCCTTGAAATCTGCCAATGCCGGATCGTTGATATTGGAAACTGCCGAATTGCCTGCCTTGCCGGTTGCGGCCAGAAGGACGGTATCAGACGTCGATGTGTCGCTATCAACCGTGATCGCGTTGAAGCTGCGATTGTTGCAATCAGCAAGGATTGGCTGCAGCACGCTGTGCGGCAGGTTTGCATCGGTAAAGACAAAGCCAAGCATGGTGGCCATGTTCGGCTCGATCATGCCAGAACCCTTGGCAAAGCCTGCAATGGTGACCTTGGTGCCATTGATGGTGGCGGTTGCCGATGCACCTTTCGGGAAGGTGTCAGTGGTCATGATGGCCTTGGCGGCATCAAGCCAGCTTGCCTCGTTGGTCAGAAGATCACCAATCGCATCGGTGATGCGATTGGCCGTGGTTGGTTCGCCAATCACGCCGGTGGATGCGGTGAAAATCTCATTCTTTGCACAGCCAAACGCCTTGGATGCGGCTTCGACCTTATCGGCAACGAATTTCTCGCCCGCCTTGCCGGTGAAGGCAACGGAGTTACCGGCATTCACAAAAAATGCGCGACCCGATCCGCCTTTCAACGCCTCGCGCCCCCAGCGAACAGCCGCAGATGCGGTGGTCGAGGTGGTAAACAGACCGGCAACCTGGGTGCCCGGTTCAAGTTCTGCCAACAGCACGTCCGGACGGCCCTTGTATCGGATGCCAAGCGTTGCAGTATGCAGTTTGACACCATCAATGGCCGGAAGGTCCGGGAAAGCCGCAGGGGCAAGGGGTGAAAGCGAAGTCGCAACCATCAGTGCAAATTCCTTAAGTGGTATGTTGGGGGCAGTGACCCGTTGGTCAGACCCAAACTTATCCTGCCGTAATGGTGGCGAAAATCAAGCAGCAGAATAGTTCTTTGGGATCAATGTTCTGGTAACGCAAAAACGGGGCAAAGCCAATGGCCTCACCCCGTTTGTCTTTACGTCTTTTCAAGACGGGTTGCATCAACCCGGTCTGATCAGTTTTTCGGAGCTTCCTTGGCGGCTTCTTCAGCTGCTTTTTCAGCTTCGATTTCGACATTGTTGACGATATCGGCTTTTTCGCGAAGGTCATCAACGATCGCGGTGATCGCATCGCGGGTTACTTCGGCGGTAAGCTGCTGACGGACTTCATCAAGGGATGGCTGGGTGCCAGCTTTTTTCTCTTCAACCAGGATCACGTGCCAGCCAAACTGGGTCTGAACCGGTTCCTTGGAATAGCTGCCTGCGTCCATGGCAAAGGCAGCTTCTGCAAACGGTGCGACCATGTCGGCACGGTTAAAGAAGCCAAGGTCACCGCCATTCGGACCGGACGGGCCGGTGGACTTTTCTTTGGCGAGTTCGGCAAAGTCTGCACCATCGTCAAGTTCTGCGATGATGGCTTTGGCGTCTTCTTCGCTTTCAAGCAGGATATGACGTGCGTGAACCTGCGGTTCCGGTTCGTTGCTTGCGACGAACTCGTCATATTTTGCTTTGATCGCGTCTTCGGTGACCGCTTCATCAAGTGCACGGTCAAGGAAGGTTTCTGCGATCACGCGGCGCTGCAATGCTTCAACGCGTGCCTTGACGTCGGCATCTTCGGCAAGACCGGCGTCGCTGCCAGCAATCATCAGCAGGCGCTGATTGATTTCACGGGTCAGCAGATCAGGTTTAAGCATCTCGAACGGAAGCTGGCGATACTGTTGCGGCAGGCCCTGCTGGGTCGCGCGGACTTCAGATTCAAGGATTTCCTCGCCATTGACCGTCGCCAATACCGGATCTTCGGCCGGTGCAGCGTCCTGTGCCATGGCAGGGGTAGCAAAAATGACGGATGCCAGCGACGCGGCAAGAAGGGTTTTGCGCAGCATAGTTTCTCCAGACTTTGATTTCAGACGGGCTTTTTTGCCCGGCGCCTCGACCCACGGGTAAATCACATAAGCGTTTCATGCACAAGGCTTCGCCGTGGGAGGTTGGCCTTTTCGCAAAGCAATCTGTCCAAATTGTGAAACGCTTACATACGCGCTGGGACATATGGGGAGGATGCCTGCGGGTTAAAACCGCAAGGCTGTGTGAGCCCACCGGGATGCCGGGCGAGATGATGTTTCAAACTCGGAGATCTACGTCACCATCATAAGGTGACCGTTGCGTGAAATTTATTGGGGGAGTTAGATGCTGCTGACTGCCTAAGCCCTGACGTCAAAGAAGACTTCGCCAACCTGGCCGGTCGATCCGTCTTCACGCTCAAACTGCGAACTTGCCACCAGATCACCGCCAATCAGGCGTTCATCAAGTTGTGTCACAAGCGATAGCGAAATTGATTTGATCCCCGCATCGGCAAGGCTTTGTTGGCTGCCGTCAGCATGCAATAGAACGAGCGAGCTGAATACACCATCCATTTCGTCAATCAGGCCGTCCAGATTATCGTCAAATTTGGCCAGCTCTTCAAAGCCGTCCTTGGCACCGTTTTGATCGCCAAACAGCTCACGGCCATCATTGATCTCGCCATCACCATTACGATCCAGTGCCAGAAGCGCATCGGCACCGCGGATCCATGCGGTTTGATCAACCGATCCGTCGCCATCAATGTCAAACTGAACACCGTCTTCAAGGCTTGTGATGTCAATGCCATTGCCATCAAGGTCAAGGATCAGCGGATCCTTTTGAAACGCTTGGGCGATCTCGACCCGGATCATTTCGATATGCGCTTTGAATTCTGATACGGAAATATCAACTTTGCCCGCAGCCTTGGCAAAGCGGGTTTCAATTGATGAGAAATCGATTGAAACCTGACGGGAGCTAACCGACACCTGACCAAGATTAACCTTGGCCTTGCCATGGGAAATGTTAACGGCCAGTTCCTGCACGGATGCAGAACCACCTGCACCAGTGGCATTGGCAAGTTTCAGGTCGGAGGGATCACCGCCGGTCATGGCATTGGCCATCGCACGTGCCTTGGCGGGCGGAACACCCATCATGGCAAGAACGATGAAAGCCTCGCGGTTCAGACGTGTCTGGGCGTCATCCAGTGCCGGTTTCAGACCTTTGTAGACTTCAAGGATATCGGTCTCGAACTCAAAGACCGGGCGCTGAAATTCACCAATGGCATCATTGATGCGGCGGTTGGCCTCAAGGCTTAAATCGATCTGATCAACGATGGAGCGTTGCTGTGCAAGATTGGCATCCTGATCACTGGTCGCATCAGATGCCAGCGCGCCATTCGGTGCTGCGCGCGATGATGCGATGTTCGCTGCATTTTGAACAGCGCTCTGATTGGAAAGTGTGGAATGATCAAACATACAGCGCCTCCTTCCTGAAGGGCTGCGGGATGTTGGTGACCAACATCCCGTCGCAGATTAAATCAGAACATCCTGTTCCTGGGTCGGGTCAATCACCGGCACAGTTTCACCGGTTGGGAAGCTGAAGGTCGCATTGCCATCATCCTGGCCAAACCGGCCCATCGGCATCAGCATATCGACGCTCAGTTGCAGCTGATTGCCTCCTTCGCCATTTTCGGCCGGGATTTCGTTGATGCCACGAACGATCAACGTCGCCTGTTCCATGAACTGTTCAGTGATCTGGGCATTCAAGGCCGCCATCCGTTCAGCGGAAATCGACGGACCAGCCACGGCATTACCAGAGGCGAGGGTTCCGTCTTCGCCTTCTTTGGTGTCTTCGGTGCCAACGGTTGCGTTCATCAATTCACGGATGAACTCGGCGACTCCGTTGTCATTGATGTCAAACAGAAGGCCGCCATCCCCGGCACTTGCCGGGTTGCCAAGCATATCAACCAGCGATCCACCACCAAGCCCGTTCATGACATTGCCAAGCGCGCCAAGGGCAGCACCCATGCTGTTGCCAATTGCAACCGCTTCGGTGCGGACGACTTCAACCTTTGCCGCTTCGTAGTTAAACGAAAACTCGCCGGTTTCGTTGTTGATGCTGATATCAAGCGATTGTACCGCCATCATCGCAGACTCCGATACACCAACCGCGGCACCATTGGCCCCGGCATAGGAGATCGCGGTTTTGCTGTGGCTGGCGATAGCCTGATCAAAGGAAAATTCGAACTGGTCCTGGCCCTTCGCCGCGTCCTTGATGCCGTTAAACATCGCATCGGTAGCGGCAATCGCGTCTTCCTGGCTCATGCCAGACAGGGCAAACATTTCTTCGACACTGCCACGGATCAGCTCAAGCGACGCATCAAGCGCGCGCTCAAACAGCTCTTCGGTCGTCAGTGGTTTTGAAGACAGCGCCTTGCTGTTGGCTGGTGCCAGTTTCTGGCTGTCATTGTGGGCCGCCAGTGCATCATCAGATAGTGCAACCGGATCAATGCGGGTGCGCGCATCGGTATTGGCCTGCGCGGAATTCTGCCCCGCATCGGGATTGGTTTTGGCAAGTGGCTGACGCGCATCAGTCAGGCCTGATTGGCCCTGACGGAATGGATTAAGCGCGGAGAAATCGACCATTTCCTCCTCCTGAGGATGTTTTTGGCGTGGATATCAGGATCATCCTGATTGCCAAAACAGAGCTACATGCTCTTTGAGTTTTAAAACTATGACGCGAATAGTACGATTATTTTGCACATATCTCAAGCTTGAAGCGTATTCGGTGGTCTGTTTGGCAATATGTAGACAGGAGATTTCACGCCGATTTGCGTAAATTCCGGCCCAACATTAGCGATATTGGTTCGTTCCGTTGACAGATGGCAGGCAGGGTTCTATCTGTGATCGGGCTCGGCTTTCTGCCGTTGCCTAATCGTGTCTTTATTCATTTGTTCAGGAACGTATTAATGCTCGGCGCCATTGCCCGGAAAATTTTCGGTTCAGCTAACGATCGTGAAGTCAAAGCCCTGCGGGCCACGGTCGAGCAAATCAATGCCCTGGAACCCGAAGTCGAGAAGCTGACTGACGACGAACTGCGCGCCCGGACCGATTGGCTGCGCGAACGTCTCAAGAATGGCGAGACTCTGACCGATATCCTTCCTGATACCTTTGCCACCATCCGCGAGGCATCCAAACGTGTCCGCGGCGAGCGCCATTACGATGTGCAGCTTCTGGGCGGTATGGTTCTGACATCCGGCAAAATTGCCGAGATGAAAACCGGTGAGGGTAAAACCCTTGTTTCGACCCTTCCGGTCTATCTGAATGCGCTTGAAGGCAAGGGCGTTCACGTGGTCACGGTCAACGACTATCTGGCCCGTCGTGATGCGGAATGGATGGGCGAAGTTTATGGCTTCCTTGGTCTGACGGTTGGCGTGATCATGCATGGCATGACCGATGATCAGCGTCGCGAAGCCTATGCGTGTGACATTACGTACGCGACCAATAACGAGCTGGGCTTTGATTATCTGCGCGATAACATGAAGTTCCGCCTTGAAGACATGGTGCAGCGCCCGTTCAACTTTGCAATCGTCGATGAAGTCGACTCGATCCTGATTGACGAAGCCCGTACCCCGCTGATCATTTCCGGCCCGGCCGAGGACAGCTCGGAACTCTATCGCGCGATTGATGCGCTGATCCCGAAACTGACCGAAGAAGATTTCGAGAAGGATGAAAAGGCACGCGCCGTCACCCTGACCGAAGAAGGCACCGAGCATGCCGAACAGCTTCTGATGGAAATGGGTATTTTGACCGAAGGCACGCTTTATGACGTTGCCAACGTTCATCTTGTCCATCACGTCAATCAGGCACTTCGTGCGCACAAGCTGTTCCAGAAAGACACCGACTATATCGTCAAGGACGACAAGGTCGTCATCATTGACGAATTTACCGGTCGTATGATGGAAGGCCGCCGTTATTCTGATGGCCTGCATCAGGCGCTTGAAGCCAAGGAACAGGTCAAGATCCAGAACGAGAACCAGACTTTGGCATCGATCACCTTCCAGAACTATTTCCGTCTGTATCCGACCTTGGCGGGTATGACCGGTACGGCAATGACCGAGGCCGAAGAATTCGAGGAAATCTATAGCCTTCAGGTTATCGAAATCCCGACCCATCGCCCGATTGCCCGTAAAGACGCCGATGACGAGATTTATCGCACCGCCAATGAAAAGTGGGTCGCTATTTCCGAGCAGCTTGAAGACTGCCACAAACGTGGTCAGCCGGCACTGGTTGGTACGGTTTCGATCGAGAAATCGGAAATTCTTTCAGAGCTTCTGAAAAAGAAGAAAGTCCCGCATGAAGTTCTCAACGCCAAGCAGCATGAGCGTGAAGCATTGATTGTCGCACAGGCTGGTGCACCGGGCGCAATCACCATTGCGACCAACATGGCCGGCCGTGGTACCGACATTAAGCTTGGCGGTAACGTCGAGATGCGTGTTGAGCACGAACTGGCTGATGTTACTGACGAAGCCAAACGCGCGGCAGCAATTGAAAAGATCAAAGCCGAAGTCAAAGCCGATCAGGAAAAGGTTCTGGCGGCTGGTGGTCTGTTCGTGATTGGTACGGAACGTCACGAATTACGTCGCGTGGATAACCAGCTGCGTGGTCGTTCCGGCCGTCAGGGTGACCCGGGTGGTTCGAAATTTTATCTGTCGCTTGAAGATGACCTGATGCGCATCTTTGGCTCGGAACGTATGGACGGTATGCTCCAGAAGCTTGGTCTGCAGGAAGGTGAAGCGATTTACCATCCGTGGATCAACAAGGCACTTGAGAAAGCCCAACAGAAAGTTGAAGCGCGTAACTTCGACATTCGTAAGAACGTTCTGAAGTTTGACGATGTCATGAATGACCAGCGTAAGGTTGTTTATGAACAGCGCCGCGACCTGATGCAGGCAAAACATGTTGCCGAAGATGTTGCTGATATGCGTGCCGAAGTCATCGAGGACCTCGTTGATAAATACTGCCCGGCCAAGGTTTACCCGGAACAGTGGGAAGCAGCCAGCCTGCACGAAGAAACCACCCGTCTTCTGGGCATTGATCTGCCGATTGCAGATTGGGTTACCGAAGAAGGCATCGATCAGGAAGCCATGCGCGAGCGCATCGAAAAGGCTGCTGACGAGAAAATGGCGGCCAAGGTTGCCAATTACGGTGCCGATATCATGCGTCAGGTCGAAAAGAGCCTGGTGCTTCAGCTGCTTGATCAGTCCTGGAAAGAACACCTTCTGGCCCTTGATCACCTGCGTCAGGGCATTGGTCTTCGTGCCTATGGTCAGCGCGATCCGCTTAACGAGTTCAAGCGCGAAGCGTTTAACATGTTCGAAGCCATGCTGGTTTCCTTGCGTGAACGTGTGACCCAGATGCTCTCACATGTTGAACTGCAATCGACCCCTCGCCCCGAAGACCTTGAAGCGCGTCGTCCGCAGCAGGAAATGCACGAAAACCGTGATGAGCTTGAAGGTGGCGAAGCAGCTGCCGAAGGCGGAACTGTTCAATCCCGTCAGGCATCTGGTCCGGCGAACCCGAACGACCCGTCAACCTGGGGCCGCGTCGCACGCAACCAGGCCTGCCCATGCGGTTCAGGCAAGAAATACAAACATTGCCACGGTCAGATCGCCTGATCAGACCGTTGGAGTAAGGTCAAAAAAAGCGCGCCTTCGATTGGAGGCGCGCTTTTTTGTTGTTGGGTTCAGCTTGATGGCAAGTGTTGCCCAAGGAATTCGGAAACTGGTCCCAAAACAGCGTTATTGGTGGTCAGATAGAAACCTAGTGAAATCAAGGTTCCGGCATGACCGGTTTCCTCGATCTCAACCAACTTGGCGTTAGGGGCCAGTTCCGCAAGTCGGCGCGAATTGCGCGGGAAAACGGTGTGGTCGCGATTGCCCGTGATCAGAAGAAGCGGCGGCATGGCGGATAGGTCCATTTCGACTGGCTGACTTTTGCTAGCCGGGGTGTCGCCAAAGGCAATCTGTGTTGCGCTGACATCGTAAGGATGGAAGTCATAGGGGCCAGATAGACCGATAATCCCGGCAATATCATCACTATCCAAACCGACATCACGTAAATAGACCGGGTCGGCTACCACCTGAACAGCATTATAGGCGCCTGCCGAGTGCCCTGCCAGCATGATTGGACCAGGTTTGATTTGGGTACGATGGTTCTTGGCATAACCCTTCATGAAGGCAATCGCAGATGCACTGTCTTCGATGAATGCCGGGAAATGTACATCGGGTACCAGCCGATAATCTGGGATCGCAACTGCATAGCCAAGCTCGGTAAAGCGTTTGGCGACGAACGCATATTTCGCCTTATCCCCCGAATCCCATGATCCGCCGTAAAACCAGATCAAAAGCGGGGCCGGCTGAACAGCAACGTCTGGCAGATAAAGATCAAGCTTTTGACGGGGATCATCGCCATAGGAAAGATCAGCGATGTCAGGTTTGAAATCCCCTGCCTGCCAATAGTTATAGGCACCCAGTTTGTCGCAGGCTGTCAGAAGAAATGCAGCAACAAGGACATTGGTCGTTAATTTCAAAACGCGCATTGGCCATTCAAATCAATAAAGGTCGTAACAACATCAATCTATACGCCGCAAATGAAGCGTAAGATCGTTTCTTTGCTAAATTGCTTGTTGGGCTGGCATCAGGACGACCACAAATGATCCTGCGATCGCTGATATCTGTCGCAATGTTGACGGCCGTGACTTGGGCCGCACCAGCCTGTGCCCAAAGTTCCGACTATGAAAAGGCAATTGCAGGAATCCTTTCCAATCCGCAAGCGGCGTTTGGCAGAATTGCCGGGCGAAATGATGCGCTTGGTGTTCTTGATCAGATGCTGATCCGGTTTGCGCTTGAGCAGCAAAGCTCTGAACGTGACCAAGTCATTTCTGAGTTACAGGATGCGTTGTTGGCGGCCGTTCCAAACGATCTTGATCCTGCAGTGAGGGAGCGCATTGGCACGCCGCCAAAGTTTGATGGTACTGCGCAAAGTCTGTTTCCAACCATCATTCTGGCATCTGTCAGCGGCGCCGCCATCACGCACCCGGATTTTTATGCCATTCCTTGTGCCGTCTTGCGTGTTGAACCAGCGTTTCTTGGCGCACTTGATCCTCTGTTTGGTGGGGCAGGGGATGAGAAAATCCCACGGGGTGGCTGTATTTGGGGGTGCGGCGTTTTGCCGAACTTCCCGTTGGCCGAAACCTCAGAATTTTTGGAGCAAAGCTATGCACTGACCGCATCAAATAGCTCCAAACAGATCCTTGATGTGGTTAGGAAAACGCGTGTCTTGCAATCGGCAATGATCCGTCCTGAAACCATGTCAGATCGTTGGCCAGTAACGGGACTTCCGTTCGAGAACTGGTCACTGGTCATCCCAAGCAAGCAACAGGCATATGACAGGATTTCAGAACTTGGTGCACGAACAGCCGAACTATTGGCGGCCTATTGGCGATCCGAGGGGGGGGGCTGATCCAGCGGCAACGCAATACGCAACGCGGTTGTTGTTTGAGCTGACCTACGGTGTTGATTGCGACGGGCTGGTGCCGGAAAATGCGATCCGGGCAATGCTGCTTGGTAATGCATCTGCTGTGGCCTTCGCTGCCCTTCCATCCATCCCGAGTGTAGCGATGCTTTACATGATCAGAGCATGCGGTGGCGTTGGTCCATCGGCACCTTTGCTTCATGCTGTGGTCGCACGCGGCGATGTATTGCCGATCTTGTGGGCGCGGGGGTATTTCACCGATGTCGAGGCGCGCGACCAGAACGGTAAAACCGCCCTTATGGCAGCAGCAGAACGCAACGATCTGCGTTCTGTGATCTGGTTGCTGGGGCACGGCGCAGATGTAAATGCCAAGACAAATTTGACGGGTCCGGCAGAGGTGCCAAAACATGGTGCGCAGACAGCACTTCACTATGCCGCTTCTTCCGCCAGTCTTGAGGTGATTACCCGTCTGATGGCTGCAGGTGCTGATCCCTATAATGCTGATGATGAAGGGTATCGTGCGCTTGATTACCTGACCGGTTGGGCACAGGGTGGCGGCAACAGGGTACTTCCGCGTACTGATTTTGTGCAGGCGGAGCGGATGTTGGGTGGCTAATTTGAAGTTGGCTGCGCTCAGCACTTGGCGAACGCAAAACGGCGCGATAAAACAGTGCCATGACAATACAACAACCAGATAAAGGCTGCATGTCGGTTGACTTGCGCCAGGGGAAAATCCCGGAGAAAACGGTGTTTGTCAGTGCGATTGCGCTGGTGGATGCCGATCATCGTGTGCTGATTGCGCAGCGCCCGGAAGGCAAGTCGATGGCAGGGCTGTGGGAGTTTCCCGGTGGCAAGGTTGAGCCTGGTGAAACGCCCGAAATGGCGCTTGTGCGCGAGCTTAAGGAAGAGCTTGGCATCGACATCACCGAAAGCTGCTTGGCACCTTTTACCTTTGCCTCTTTCACCTATGATGATTTTCATTTGATGATGCCGCTTTATTTGTGTCGCGTCTGGAAGGGAGAGATCACGCCGATGGAAGGGCAGCAGGTCAAATGGGTGCGCCCGGTGCGGCTCGGCGATTATCCGATGCCGCCGGCTGATGTGCCGCTTGTGGCGATGTTGCGCGATTTTCTGTGAGCCAGCGGGCGCACCGCGCCGTATGGTTTGCAGATCGAAATTCAATTGAAGTTGTGGGGATGTAATGTCTGATCCGGTCCGTGCCTGTTTGATTATTATCGGCAATGAAATCCTGTCGGGCCGTACCCACGACAAGAACCTGCCCTATCTGGCAGAAGAACTGAACAAGATCGGTGTGCGCCTGTCTGAAACGCGCGTCATCCCCGATATCGAAGACACCATCATTGCAACCGTCAATGAATGCCGGGCGAAATTTGACTATGTCTTTACCACAGGCGGCATTGGCCCGACCCATGATGACATCACATCAGAATGCGTTGCCAAGGCATTTGGCGTTGATATTGAGCTTAATGCGGACGCCCATGCGCTTCTGAAAAGCCATTACGAAAATCCCGAAGACCTCAATGAGGCGCGCTTGCGCATGGCCCATGTCCCGGTCGGGGCGGAGCTTGTGCAAAACCCGATTTCAAAGGCGCCGGGTTTCCGGATGGAAAATGTTTATGTCATGGCCGGTGTGCCGATGATCATGCAGGCGATGTTCCAGGGCATCAAACATCAGCTGATCGGTGGCAAGCCGATGGTGTCGCGCTCTGTCGGCGGCTACATCCCCGAAGGCACGATTGCCAAGGTGCTGGCAGAAATTCAGGGTGATTATCCCGAAACCGACATCGGGTCTTATCCGTTCCTGCGCGAAGGCAAGCTTGGTACGACACTGGTCGTACGGGGTGAAAATCCCGATGACGTCAATCAGGCATCCGAGCGCATTCGCACGGTTATTATCGATGGCGGACGAGATGTCATCGAAGATACCGGTGAAGTAAGCGCCGTATAAGCCCAAGACCCAGCCAAAGCGATCAATTGCGTTTGGTCAAAGAACCAAGTGCAAAGCACGTCTAGAATTGTTCTGACCTTTTGGGAAAAGAACATGAATAGCGACACACCAAATCACCCACTGCCGGACGGCGATGATCCACGTGCGAGCAAGGCATCACGCGAAGCGCGTTCGATTGTGCGTTTTATGATCGAACACACGGCCTATGGCGGTGTGGGCGCGTTGGTGTTTGGCGCACTCGTGCTGTTTTTCGATATTGGTGGGATCTATAGCCTTGCGATGTCATCGCGTGATGCGCCGGTCTTTATCTTTTTGTTGTTCTTTGGCCTGTTCATCACTTTTGGCGGCATCAGTCTTGGCATCGGGATCATGACGCTGGGCGGGTTTTCCGATGACGATCGATATCGCGATGAACGCACACGTAATCGCGATGATGTTGACCGGAAATAAGAAAAAGGCGCCATCAAGGCGCCTTTTGCAATGATGGGGTCAGGATGCCTTACGGGCGATCCGCACCGGTTTTCTTGGCGATTACACGCGCAATGATCATGCCGATGATCCAGCCTGCAAGCGGGACGATGAAGATATAGTCAAACATCGGATGGCTAAAATCACCACCGGATGCCGCCAGAATGAAACCGACCCAGCCTGCGGTCAGCAGATAGCCCATGATCTTGAAATAAACGCCATTGGACATGCCCTTTTTCTGGGGCTGATCCGGGGTGCTCGGTTGGCCTTTATCGGCAGACATCCTGATATCCTTGTTGGTTGATATTCTTGCTGTGGGAAGCGGGTTTTACAGACTTAGCGTTCAAGTGTCAGGGCATCAGGATCAATGCGTTCCTGCCAGCCTTCACGCACCAATTCGGGCACGACGTGATCCTGTTCCGGATAGCCGATGCACAGATAAGCAATCAGTCGCCAGTGATCAGGAACCTCAAGTGTCTTGCCAACCACATCAGGTTCAAGGATAGACACCCAGCCAACACCAATGCCCTTAACGCGCGCGGCCAGCCACAAAAGCTGTACGGCGGCAACGGCTGAGTAATCGAGCATTTCCGGCATCGTCTTACGACCAAGACCCATACCCGCCTCGGTCTCTTCGTCGGCAAAGACGGCAAGTTGAACCGGCGCCTGATCCATGCCCTGAAGCTTCAGCGATGCATAAAGCTTGGCGCGTTCACCGTGATAGTCATTGAGCGCCTCGTTATTGGCGCGCTCGAAACTGTCGCGGATGGATTTACGGCGATCCGGGTCGTTGACCTTTACAAAGCGCCATGGCTGGCAATTGCCAACCGACGGGGCAAGGCAGGCTTCCTTGATCAGGTCATTGATGTCTTCTTGCGGGATCGGATCGGTGCGGAAGCGTCGCACGTCACGGCGCCAGAGCAAAAGATCGATAAACTGCTTTTGAAAAGCCTGGTCAAAGACCGGTGGGCTCAACTCAGTATCTTGGTTGGTGCTTTTCGATATCGGATCGGTTTGCGTCATGGCGCGGGCCTGCTGGTATTTGGCTATATCTGTTTTCTGCTCTGCACCCTACCTGTCAGCGCTGCGAACGCCAATAGCAAGATGCGCCTTGATGCCGACATCTGTGAACAGGGTATCGTGTGAAGTCGGCCTTTACCCTAGAACGGCACATCAATGCTGAGCAGCCCGGTATAGTTACCGCGCGGAATTTCATAGGTTAATTTGCGCCGGACCTCAAACCGAAGCTGTCCGGGGAAGTGTCCCCATTCCTGTGTCACCCCGCCACCAGTATCAAGATAACGGTTGGTACTTTCAATACTGACAAAGGGCTGCAGGGTTAATTGCGACTGGAACATGTCACGCGACAGGGAAAATTCAGACCGCACACCTTCAACCGGATCGGACCCGGTTGCCAAATCACGGAACCCCTGAATGCTAAGATCAAAATTCAGCGGGTCATAGGCATAGTCCGACCCGACATAATAGCGGGTCGACCCGCTGCGCCCGTAATTCTGGTTCAACAGCGAGATGGTTTCTTCCTGCCCGGCAAAGGGGATGATGCGGTGATTGCCAAATGACAATCGATAGCGGGCTTCAAGTGCTGCATCAAACAGGCGTGTGGTCGCCGTGCTTCCGGCAATCAGCCCGCCATCAGTTGCCCGCCCATCGCCAAGATACTCGCGTGCGGTGATCATGTCGCCTTCAAGCGACAGGCTAAGTGGTACAACGCCAAATTCATATTCCGAGCCAAAGCCGATGGAATTGGAAAGCGTGGTGCTTTCAATGGTTTCGGCATAGGGCAGGTCATTGGGAACGGTGCCGATCGCCGATTGGCGGATTGTGCTTTTGCCAAGGCTGACACTGCCGCGCAGATTAAGCCAGTCGGTCACGCGGGCAACGAAATAGGGCGACAGGGCAAAGTTGCTTTCGCGGTAACGCAATTGATGTTTGCTGCTTTCGCCAAGGGTGCTGCCCCATCCCGCCCCAAGGCCAAGCACCAGCCCATCGCCGACAAGGTAATCAACACCACTATCGATCGAAACCGTGTCACCACTCAGTCCCGGATCATAACCCGATCCGGTGACGCGGTTTTCAAGATCGGCCTGATTGCCGACAACCCAGATGCTGATCGGCACACGTACGGTGCGCGATTGAGTTGGGAATGTTCCCGCCGCACTGTCAAAATCAATCTTGCGTGCCAGTGATGACAGGGCTGCGCGCCCGCCAAAGACTTCGGACGGGGTCGTAACACCGGATCCAAATTGCAGGTTCTCGGTCGCCTGCTCGGCGGGTGGGATGAAGCCGTCAAACAGCAACGGGGCCAGTGTGCTGTCATAGATATCCTTATCCATCTTGTCATACAGACGGTTCATATGACGACGGCGATTGTTCGCGCGATTAAGAGTTTCACTGCGCAGGATCGGTGGGGCAGGGCCAACACCATCATCCTCGGCAAAGGCCAAGGTGATGATATTTGGTGTGACACCGCGGGAAGCATAGATCGCAGCAGTGGCGACACATACCGTGGCGGCCAGTATGGTTTTCGTATGCCTGTGCATGAATATCTGCGCATTGGTTTATGAGCGCAGACAACTATGAGCAGCAAAAGTGCAGGGAATGTGGAATGAACCGGGCAATCTTGCCCCATTGCGCAGTGGGGACGCCCGCTTAGTTGCCGATGTCTGGCAGATCGGCAATCGCGCAATAGGATGTTGCACCGATCAGAAAGTCGCGCTAGAACCCTGATCTGCCGGTTGGAAGGCCGGTTTTCACACGCTTTGCGGGCGTGGCGAAATTGGTAAACGCAGCGGACTTAAAATCCGCCGGCCCTAAAGGCTTTGCCGGTTCAAGTCCGGCCGCCCGCACCATTCCCCTAAAAATGTAAACATCCCCAAAAGCCGCGTCGGCATGAAATGGCCATATTACGCCATCGTTTCACCGATTTTTGCAGGCATAAGGTTCATTCGTCGCTTTGTGTGCGGATCGATACAGTCCGAAACAGGCGTGTTTCATCCTGTCTGAAATCAGGAGATTGCTGATGATCCATCTTATTGCTTTTGGCGTGATTGCCATTGCGGCATTGACGGTGGCCTGATCGGCCACCTTACGCAGTGCGGAGCCCGTTTGGGTCGGGGTACATCCTAATTCGATGCAGCGGTGAGTTGTTGGATGATCGGAACCGGGTCAGCAATGGCCAAGTGGCGGCGCAGATGACGCATGTCGACCTTGGTTTCAGGGGATGTCGCAAAATAGAATGTCTGGGTCGCAACTGGCTGCTTGCTGATGTACAGCAACTCGCCAAGTTCCGGATAGGTGTGCATCAGGGAATCGGCGACGGCCTTTTCCATGAGGCCGGCATCTGCACGCTGGCTTGCGATCATGCGCAGGATGGTGTGATCATCAACGACTTCAATGGTTTCTACATCTGATCTGCGACTTTCAAATACATCGCCATACCAATAACCCGCGCCAACCGCGATGCGGTGGTCCCAAAGCTGGTTGGCTTCCAGCGGGTAGTTCTTGTGCGAGATCAGGATGGTGTCGCTGACAAGGATCGGGAATTCGTAATTCAGTCCATAGGTGGTTGCCTGGCCGGCCTCGGCGCAGAAAATCACATCAACCGATCCGTCGCGTGCGGCATCAATCGCGCGTTTCCATGGATAGACTTCGATCTTGACGTCATAGCCAAATGAGGCAAGCAGGTCGTGGACATAGTCGACCAAAAGGCCACCCGGATTGGCGCCATCGACCACATAGGGCGGCCAGGGACTGCAAGATGCGACAACCGGGACACCTTTTTCCCGGACGCTTTGCCCGGGGATGGCATCAACAAGATCGCAATTAACAGAAAGCTTAGCGTTAGAAGGGTGCGCTGCATCCGGTGGTCCAATATTGCATTTATCTGATGTGTATGTATGGGCGTGCTGCACCCATTGTTAGCCTTTACCTGTCCGTAAGAGTGTCTCATTACGCAGGTGAAACCAGAAGCCTTTGAAAAGGTGCGCAAACATGCAGTAATTCAGCAAAAAATAATTTTGCCAGAAACCTAATCTTAAGGGTAGGTTTCGATGTTTGGCTGCTTCTAATATGCATTTATCGTCTGCGCTGTGACGAAACGCACATAGGAATTTGGTTTACCGGATTTAAATCGGTTGGGCCTAGGGTCAGGACCAAGAACGAGGCAAAGTGCGATTATCGCTCGGAGTTGAAAGAGATCCCGTGAACATGATCGAGAAAGAACTGGACGAAGGCCCGCGCAAAAAAGAACGGATCGGCAAATATGTTGCCCCCGAAGAGCGTGCGGCAAATATCGTCAAGCAGCTCGATGATTTCCTGCGCAAAGGTCCGCGCAAGGGGCTCAAATATTCCCGTTGGCAGCAGCTGGCCTGGTACGAGATCGTTGATGAGATCAAACGTGCCGAAGCCGCCCAGAAAAATCAGGATACCCTGACAAAGTCGGCTTTCTTAAGCCTTGCGATCGGTTTTGGTACCGTTGGCTTCTGGGGGCTGGTATTGATGGCTGGAAATGGGCTTGGCGGGATTGCTGCGGCAATCATCGTTGTTGCCGGGCTGGTCGTCTGGCGTGCCATGGCCAAGGCCAAGTGGTTTAAATAACTCTATCTGTCGGACATTGTGATGAACAAGGAAGCTGCTGAAACGCTGGCCATTCGCGCCATTGCCCATATTGCCGGTGATGAGGAGCTGCTTGAAGGCTTGGTCGCGCAAACCGGTATGGGGCTTGAAGACCTGCGGGCAGGGATAGGCTCGAACGAGGTTCAGGCAGGGGCGCTGGAGTTCCTGTTATCACATGAGCCGTTTCTGATGCGCTTTGTTGAGGATTCCGACTATGCGCCCGAAGACCCGGCGCGTGCGCAGATCATTCTGTCGGGTGGCCCGATCTGGCAGGACTAACGGAGCCCGAATGCCGGTGATTTAGCCTGCGATGAATTCCGGCGGGTTTGGGATATCGGCCAGTTGGTCGGTGCGCAATAATCCGAAAATTACCGAATCCCGAATGCCGATATGGGTTTCCCATTCGCCGCGTAATACGCCTTCGCGGGTGAAGCCCAATTTCTCAAACGTTTTGATTGATGCATGATTGTCCGGGTCGATATCGGCAAAGACCCGGCGTGCATTGGTGTTGGCAAACAAATAGCGGATCGCGAAATGAAGCCCGCGCGCGGCATAGTTATGTCCGCGCGCCTTGGGGGTCACCATGCAGGCGGCTTCCCAGACATTCTTGTCGCGCCCGACATTATAAAGCGCAATGCGGCCAAGTGCCGGGCCGTCGGGCGTTTCGCAAATCACCCATGAGGTCGCCTCAAGCCCCGTTGTCCAGTTACGCAGCTTGGCGATTGTTGCATCCAGATCGGCAAAAGCTGGTTCGGGAAGCCAGGTGCAACATTCAGGATCGCCAAAAATAACGTGCAATGCGGGGCCATCGGCCACCGGGTCAAGGGGACCTAAAAACATGTGGGGCTCTTTGAGTTCAGGCAGAGGTGGCTGGTGAGCGTGTGCTGATCAGCTCATGAACGGAAGCGGTGCGCCGCCATAGACATAAATCCAGACCAGAAGAGCGCCGCCCAAAAGGACGCGATAAATGGCAAATGGCGTGAAGCTAGATCGTTTAAGCCAGCTCATAAGAACGGCAATCGCGATCAGTGCGGTCAGGAAGGAGAGACCGGCTGCCAGAAGAATGTCTTCGGTAAGCGCAATGTCGCCGCTTTGATGCAGGTCGAGGCCCGCCAAAAGACCGGCACCGAGAATAACCGGGATCGACATCAGCATGGAAAACTGTGCTGCGTCTGAACGCTCATACCCCATGAAGCGCGCAGCCGTCATGGTGATGCCCGAACGGCTGGTGCCCGGAATAAGGGCCAGAACCTGTGCCAGGCCGATAAACAAAGCACCGCCCCAACGCATATGCTCGAGCCGGTTGATCGTCATGCCGACCTTATCGGCAATCCACAACAGGATGCCAAAGCCAAGCGTGGTCCATGCGATGATCTCGACCGAACGCAATTGTTCTTCGATGCCAGACACCTTCAGATAGAAGCCAACGGCAATAACCGGGATGGTGGCCAGAACAATGTGAATGGCAAGGCGTGCGCCGGGATTGATGCGCCCGGTAAACAGCCGAACGAATCCGCCGAGCATGGCGAACACATCACGCCAGAAATAGATCAGAACCGCTGCCAAAGTACCAACATGCACAGCCACATCTACCAACAAACCCTGATCCGTGCTGCCGGTGATGGCAGGGGCAAGGATGAGGTGGCCAGATGAGCTGATGGGAAGAAATTCGGTGATCCCCTGAACGACTGCCAGAAGAATAATGTGCTGTAGGGTCACTCCGGCCTCTGTGGCTGTTCGCGGCAAAAACTCATCGCTTATAGCAGTTTAGCGCATTTGCACGAAATGCATAAATAGTACCATTTCGGTACTATTGAAACTTTATTGCGGTTCAAAATTCGGTTCAAATCCAAAAGACCAGAATTGCTGTGCGGATATTTAAGTCAATAAGGCTGACCTATAATGTATTTTGTGCTAGATTATTGCGTATTAGCCGCGTATACAGACCGAAACCCGCAACATAAAACCCTTTTAGAGGGCCGCTATGACAGAAAAGATGCTGAAGTTTGTTCATCTCGAACAAAAATATCCGCACAAAAGAGAAGCCGCTGCACGTCGCACCGACTTCAACGAGATTTACGAAGCGTTCGAGGATGACAAAGCCGCTGACCAGGCGTCGCGCTGTTCCCAATGTGGTGTGCCATTCTGCCAGGCGCACTGCCCGCTTTATAACAACATCCCTGATTGGCTGCGCCTGACCACCGAAGGTCGCCTTGAGGAAGCTTATGCTATCTCGGCAGCAACCAATAACATGCCAGAAGTCACCGGCCGCATCTGCCCGCAGGATCGTCTGTGCGAAGGCAATTGCGTGATCGAACAATCGACCCATGGTGCTGTTACCATTGGTTCGGTCGAGAAATACATCACCGACACTGCATTCGCGAATGGCTGGGTCAAGGCACCGAAGCCTGCCAAGGAAAATGGCATGTCGGTTGGCATCATTGGTGGTGGCCCGGGTGGCATGGCCGCAGCCGAACAGCTGCGCCTTAAAGGATATGAAGTTCATATCTATGACCGTTATGACCGTATGGGCGGGTTGCTGGTTTACGGTATTCCGGGCTTCAAACTTGAAAAAGACGTTGTCGAGCGCCGCGTTAAGCTTCTGGAAGAAGGTGGCGTTGTCATGCATACCGAATTCGAAGTTGGCCGCGATGCGACCCTTGATGACCTGCGCAAGAAACATGACAGCGTTCTGATCGCGACCGGCGTTTACAAGGCGCGCGATCTGAAGCTGCCGGGTGCTGGTCTTGGCAATGTGTATCCCGCACTTGAATATCTGACCACGTCCAACCGTCAGGGTCTTGGCGATACGGTTCCGGCTTATGAAGACGGAACACTGAATGCCAAGGACAAGAATGTTGTCGTGATTGGTGGTGGTGATACCGCCATGGACTGTGTCCGTACCGCGATCCGTCAGGGTGCCAAATCGGTTAAATGTCTCTATCGCCGTGACCGTGCAAACATGCCGGGCTCCCAGCGCGAAGTGGCCAATGCCGAGGAAGAAGGCGTTGAATTTGTCTGGCTGACCAACCCGGAAGCCTTTGTCGGTGATGACAAGGTAACCGGTGTTCGCGCGGTCAAGATGCGCCTTGGTGCCCCGGATGCCGGTGGCCGTCAGAGCCCGGAAATCATCGAAGGTTCAAGCTACACCATGGATGCCGACATGGTCATCCTGGCCCTTGGTTTTGAGCCGGAAGACCTGCCGACCCTGTTTGATGCACCGGAACTGGGTGTGTCGCGTTGGGGTACGGTCAAAATCGACTTCCGCACCATGATGACCAATCTTGATGGCGTGTTTGCTGCTGGCGATATCGCCCGTGGTGCATCGCTTGTGGTCTGGGCAATTCGTGATGGCCGTGACGCGGCAGACCGGATTGATGAGTATTTGCTGGCGCGCAAAGAAGCTGCTGCTTAAGCCCGCTGCCGCATTAGGAGAGAGACGTTATGAACAAGATCGTTCAGGACAAAATGGATCAGAACCGTGGTGCTTCCGACATCGCCCGTTTTGAAAAGAACGCGGCGCATCTTGAAGCCAGCGGCATGTATGACCCGGCCGAAGAACACGCCAACTGCGGCGTAGGTCTGGTCGGTGCGATTGATGGCAAACCGCGCCGTGAAGTGGTTGAAGCCGGTATCGAAGCGCTTAAAGCCATCTGGCACCGTGGCGCTGTTGATGCCGATGGTAAAACCGGTGACGGTGCAGGTATCCATCTTCAGATCCCGCAGGATTTCTTTAAGGCCTACCTTAAAGTCATCAACCAGGAAGCGCCCGACAGCCTGATCGCTGTTGGTCAGGTCTTCCTGCCGCGTATCGACATGTCCGCACAGGAACGTTGCCGCGCGATCGTGGAAACCGAAATCCTCAAGCAGGGTTACGGCATTCTTGGTTGGCGTCAGGTCCCGGTTGATGTTTCGGTCATCGGTGAAAAAGCAAACCAGACCCGCCCGGAAATCGAACAGGTTCTGATCGGTGTTCGTGATGACGTGGATGAAGAGCAGTTCGAGATTGATCTCTATGCGATCCGTCGTCGCATCGAAAAGGCTGTGCTGTCCGAAGCGATCAAGGATTTCTACATCTGCTCGATGTCGTGCCGTTCGGTGATCTATAAGGGCATGTTCCTGGCAGAAGACGTTGATACCTTCTATCCGGATCTGCGCGACGACCGGTTCATTTCGAACTTCTGTGTCTATCACCAGCGCTATTCGACCAACACCTTCCCGAGCTGGCCGTTGGCACAGCCGTTCCGCGTGCTTGCCCATAACGGCGAGATCAACACGCTGCGCGGTAACGTCAACTGGATGAAAAGCCACGAAGCGCGTATGGCGCACGAAGCTTTTGCCAACAGCATCGACGATCTTAAGCCGGTCATTCAGCCGGGTTCGTCTGACTCGGCTGCTTTGGATGCCGTGTTTGAGCTGATGGTGCGTGCGGGTCGTGACCTGCCGATGGTGAAAACCATGATGGTGCCAGAAGCCTGGTCGAAAAAGGCATCCACGCCAGACAGCTATAAAAACCTGTATGCCTATTGCAACGCCGTGATGGAGCCGTGGGACGGCCCGGCTGCACTTGCAGCTTATGGCGGAAAATGGCTGATGGGTGGTACGGACCGTAACGGTCTGCGTCCGCTGCGTTATGCGGTGACGGGCAATGGTCTTCTGATTGCCGGTTCCGAAGCAGGCATGGTTCATATCGATGAGGAAAGCTGCGTCGAGAAAGGCCGCCTCGGCCCGGGCCAGATGATTGCGGTGAACCTTGAAGAAGGCAAACTGTTCCACGATGCCGAGCTGAAAGACAAACTCGCGAACCGTCGTGACTGGTCGAAATGGGTTGGTCGCACCAAGGTGCTTGATGACCTGATTTCGCCGGAACATACCGAACCGTCCCATATCGACAAAGAACGTCTTCTGTGTCTGCAGAAGTCGATGGGCCTGACCCACGAAGACCTTGAACTGATCCTTCATCCGATGGGTGAAGACGGCAAAGAAGCCATCGGTTCGATGGGCGATGACACCCCGCTTGCAATTCTGTCGGATCGTTATCGTGGTCTGCACCACTTCTTCCGTCAGAACTTCTCGCAGGTGACCAACCCGCCGATCGATAGTCTTCGTGAAGCACGCGTCATGAGCCTGAAGACCCGTCTGGGCAACCTTGGCAACATCCTTGATGAGGATGAAAGCCAGTGTGACCTGTTGCAGCTTGAAAGCCCGGTTCTGACCAACGCCGAATATGACGCAATGCGCGGCTATATGGGCGATACGGCAATCGAGATCGATACCACCTTTGACATCAATGGTGGCAAGACCGCGCTGCGCGATGCGATTTCCCGTATTCAGCGCGAAGCAGAAGAAGCCGTTCGCGGTGGTGCGCTTCACGTCATCCTGACCGACGAAGCCATCAGCGAAGATCGTGCGGCAATCCCGATGGTCCTTGCGACCGGTGGCGTTCACAGCCATCTCGTGAAGACGTCGCTGCGTACCTACATCTCGCTGAACGTGCGTTCGGCTGAATGTATGGATGTGCATTACTTCGCCGTTCTGATCGGTGTTGGCGCAACCACGGTTAACGCCTATCTCGCACAGGAAGGTCTGCTGGACCGTTATGCGCGTGGCCTGTTCCCGAATGTGGGCAGCACCGCAGAAGTCATGCAGCGCTTCAAAACCGCGATTGATGCCGGTCTGCTCAAAATCATGTCGAAAATGGGCATCTCGATCATCAGCTCGTATCGTGGTGGCTATAACTTCGAAAGTATCGGCCTGTCGAGATCCCTGGTGGCTGAGTTCTTCCCGGGCATGCCGTCACGTATTTCGGGTATCGGTCTTCAGGGTATTCAGCGCCGTACCATCGCGCAGCACAAAGAAGCCTTTAACGGCAATGTTGTGGTTCTGCCGGTTGGTGGTCTGTACAAATACCGCCGCAGTGGCGAACGTCACGTCTGGACTGGTCCGCTGATCCATACGCTTCAGTCAGCTGTTTCGACGGGCAGCTACAACACGTTCCGCAAATTCTCTGAAGGTTTGCGTTCGCGTGAGCCGCTGCATCTGCGTGACCTGCTTGATTTCCGTTCTGACCGTGGCTCGCTGCATCAGGACAAGGTCGAAAGCATCACCGAAATCCGCAAACGTTTCGTAACGCCGGGCATGTCCCATGGTGCATTGTCGACCGAAGCGCACGAAGCGCTTGCGATTGCGATGAACCGTATCGGTGCGAAATCGAACTCCGGTGAAGGCGGTAAATCGCGTGAACGTTTCCGTCCGCGTGCGAACGGTGACAATGCGCGTTCCTCGATCAAACAGGTTGCGTCTGGTCGTTTCGGTGTGACCGCCGAATACCTGAACAACTGCGAAGAAATCCAGATCAAGGTCGCACAGGGTGCGAAACCGGGTGAAGGTGGTCAGCTGCCGGGCTTCAAAGTCACGGTCGAGATCGCCCAGCTGCGTCATGCGACGCCGGGTGTGACCCTGATTTCGCCGCCGCCGCACCATGACATTTACTCGATCGAAGATCTGGCTCAGCTGATCTATGACCTCAAACAGATCAACCCGCGTTGCCGTGTCTGCGTGAAGCTGGTGTCGCGTTCGGGTGTTGGTACGATTGCCGCTGGTGTTGCCAAGGCAAAAGCCGACGTGATCCTGATTTCCGGTTATGACGGTGGTACGGGTGCAAGCCCGCAGACCTCGATCAAATATGCAGGCGTTCCGTGGGAAATGGGCCTTTCGGAAGTCAACCAGGTTCTGACGCTCAACAACCTGCGTGACAAGGTCAAGCTGCGCGTTGACGGTGGTTTCAAAACCGGCCGTGACGTCGTGATCGGTGCGATGCTGGGTGCCGAAGAATTCGGTATCGGTACCGCGTCCCTGATTGCGCTGGGCTGCATCATGGTGCGTCAGTGCCACTCGAACACTTGCCCGGTTGGCGTTTGTACCCAGGACCCGGCACTGCGTGCCAAGTTCGTCGGTACGGCTGACAAGCTGGTAAACCTGTTCACCTTCATGGCTGAGGAAGTCAAAGACGTTCTGGCCGAGCTTGGCTATGACAAGCTTGAAGACGTTATCGGTCGCTCTGACCTGCTGCAGCAGGTTCACCGTGGCGCGAAAGACCTCGTTGACCTTGACCTTAACCCGCTTCTGGCACAGGCAGACGCTGGTGACCATGCACGCTTCTGCACCATCGAGGGTCGTAACGAAGTTCCGGACACCCTTGATGCGCAGATGATCAAGGATGCCCGCCCGCTTCTTGAAGACGGCGAAAAGATGCAGCTTCAGTACAACATCCAGAACACCCAGCGTGCGATTGGTACGCGGATGTCGTCACTGATCACGCAGAAATACGGCATGACCGGCCTGAAACCGGGCCACCTGCATGTCCGTCTGCGCGGTTCGGCTGGTCAGTCGCTTGGCGCCTTTGCGGTTCAGGGTCTGAAGATCGAAGTTCAGGGCGATGCCAACGACTATGTTGGTAAGGGTCTGTCGGGCGGAACGATTGTTCTGCGTCCGCGTCCTTCCAGCCCGCTTAAGACGAACGAAAACACCATCATCGGCAACACCATTCTTTATGGTGCGACCGCGGGCAAGCTGTTTGCTGCGGGTCAGGCTGGTGAACGTTTCTGCGTCCGTAACTCGGGTGCCACGGTTGTGGTCGAAGGTTGTGGTTCGAACGGTTGTGAATACATGACCGGCGGTACCGCAGTGATCCTGGGTTCGGTTGGTGAGAACTTCGGTGCAGGGATGACCGGCGGCATGGCGTTCATCTATGACAGGGAGAATACCTTTGCCGATGTCGTCAACGATGGCTCCATCCTGTACCAGCGCATTGAAACCCAGCATTGGGACGAACAGTGCCGCGCTCTGATCGAAGAGCATGTTGCAGAAACCGAAAGCGGTTATGCACGTACGATCCTTGATAACTGGGATCGTGAACGCGGCAACTTCTGGCAGATCGTGCCGAAGGAAATCGTCGACAAGCTGGAACACCCTATTCGCTCCGAGAGCGAAAACCAGGCAACTGCGTGATCTGTCACGCTTTTGCGCAAGCTCCCTTGTCCAACACACCTGGACAAACGAACTCGCCCCGTACTTCGGTACGGGGCACTTTTCTTTGTCTGGTTTGATCAGATAGGGGCAGGCAAAAGGCGGGTCTTCGGGCCCGCCTTTTTCTTTTGAGGCGTACTAGCCAGACACAGTTGTCCTGTGGCCAAGAACAGGGCCGGACAGAAATAGCAATTTACAGAAGAATGTTCAGATAGGTGCCGCGACGCGCATTATGGTCGATCTGATCGGTTGCGATCAGGTTGCGCAGGCGGGCCAGCTGGGATGCAATGAAACTGTCTGATGACGGTTGTTCGGCATTGGCATTAACCCGGCCACGGGCACCAACGGCCCCTTGCGGACGCGCGCGTGCATCCTGAAGACCGGTTTGTGAGGAGCCTGTGCCAATTCTGTTGGTGGTCATTATGCCGTCCAGATTTCAATCAAGTGCCAATTCTAGCATGGCATCAAGCAGTTGTCATGATTGTGCTGGATCAGGGCCGCGTGTCGTACGCGCAAGAAAAAGGGTGGTCAAGGACCACCCCTGGAGGAAGCTAACGAGAGGGAAAAATCACGTTAGGATATTAACCTTGGTGCCACGGCTGCCGCTGGTTTCAAGCGGCTGGTGTTCGGTTACGATAGAACCGATAACCTTTGCCAGACCGGTCGCCTTATTGATCGCGCCTTCTGCGGCTGCGAATGGAAGGGACGGACCTGATGCACCACCACCGGGGGTAATTGCGTCGTTCACGGCCTGTGCCGCGGCGCTTAAACCTGAACCTTGTACCGAACCGATCATCCTGACCTCTTAACTTGCCTGGAGGGGCCTCTACCCAACTCAGGGATCAATGCAATCTCTGATTACAGAATATGGTTTTATAATGCCTGAAAAAGTGATGGCTGTCACACGGGCCTCGGCAATTGACCAAGACGACGCGATAACGGCTTGGATCACAAGCGTTTCTGGTGATTTGGGCGGGTAAGATTTATTTAACCATTGCGCGAAGGTGGCGATGGTTCCGGACGATTATGGTTGGGGACTCGGCCTGTTGGCTACGCCAGAACTTAGGTGCGTTGACGTTCTGACCGAAGGGCCAGCGCCTCGTGGATAGCTTTTTGCAGTTGGGTCGGGCGGAACGGTTTTTTGACAAAGACGTAATTGCCAAGAAGGTTATCAAGTTCCTTGCGCGACCGTGCCGGATAGCCAGACATAAAGACAACACCATAACGCGGGTTTTGACGCAGGGCTTCAATGATCAATTGCGGGCCACTGCGCCCGGACATGACCACATCGGTCAGGATCACATCAAACGGCTCGTTACTCTCGGCCTGCTTGATGACTTCAAGGGCTTCTTCGGTGCTTTTGGCTGTCTGGGTGACAAAGCCTGCATCTTCAAGAATGATGCGCGCCGTGGTCCGAAGCGACTGTTCATCATCAACAATTAAAATCCGTTCGCCATTGCCCGGAAACTCATCGACATCATCAATGCGATGGACCGGCTCAACACCCGGCTCAGAGCGCGGCAAATAGACCGAGAAGGTCGTGCCTTCGCCTTCGACGCTTTCGACATTGATAAAGCCGTGCGCTTCTTCAACCCAACTATGAACGATCGAAAGGCCAAGACCGGTACCCTTGCCCGGTTCCTTGGTCGAGAAGAACGGTTCAAAGATGTTCTCGATAATGTCATCGGGGATGCCGGTTCCCGTGTCCTGTACAGTGATCACAACGAAATCACCGGCGAAATTATCGGGATAGGTATCTTCGTCTTCGTCCGGGTTGCGCTGATCCAGTGGCGGGATATCGACGCTACTGCATGAGATCTGCAGCGATCCGCCATCTGGCATCGCATCACGCGCATTGATCGCAAGGTTCAGAATGCAGGCGGACAATTGGGTCGGGTCAACGCGAGTGTAAAGTTCCGGCTCGTTTGACCAGATTTGCAGCTCGATCCGGTGTTCAAGCAGCGTCATCAGCAACTTCTCCATCTCGGAAAAGATGCTTTGAACCCGAACATTGGTCGGCTGATCGATCCGACGGCGCGAGAACATCAAAAGCTGATCTGCAACGCTGGTTGCGCGTTCACCCAGTGAAATGACGTGATCGATATATTCCTTTACCCGTTCCGGATCGTCGATCTTGGCACGCGCCACTTCGGCAAAGCTCAGAATACCGGCAAGGCAGTTATTAAATTCATGGGCAACACCGCCTGCCATCTGACCAACGGCTTCAAGTTTTTGCGATGTGGCCAACTGGCGCTGCAGGGCTTCTTGTTCTTCGGCGGCACGGTGCTGGGCTGTGATGTTGCTGCCCGTTCCGCGATAGCCGTTGAAGCTGCCATCAAGGGCAAAGACAGGCACACCGTTGATGCGTCCGTAATGCTTTTCGCCTTTGCGCGAGGTCCATGAAAATTCAACGTTCTGGAATGCCATATGATCGTCCAGACGCCGTTGCAAGTAATGCCAGCCTTCCGGGTGCTCGGATTGCAGGCCAAGTCTGTCAAACGACTGGCCTTGTGGCGATCCGTTGATTTCTTCGATCAGCTGGTAAAACTTGTAAGACGCAAAGGCGATCTTAAGGTCGCTGCCCATCTCCCAATACCAGTCCGCCGAAGACAGGGTGAAGTCACGGAAGCGTTCTTCACTGTCGCGGAGCGCGTCCTGGGAGATATGATGCTGTTGTGTGCGGCGTTCCAGACTTTCGGCCATGGCATTCAGGCCACGTTCCAATGTGCCGATCTCGTCACGTCCCATCGGCGTCAGGCGCGCGCTCAGCTTGCCAATCTGTATCTTGTTCACAAACTGGGCCGCCGTAATCAGGCGTTTTAGGACGGTGTGCTGGGTGAACAGGAAAATCAGGGCCGATGTCAAAAGAATGCACATCGCCGAACCGACCAGCAGGACCGATTGCATCTGACGCTGGCTTTCTTCAAGGCCCTTGGTCGAGACCTTGATATAGACATACATGAACGGCTGATTGGCATTCAGGCTAAAAAGCGGGGTGATGCTGACGATGCTGCGACCGGATTGGTCATCATAGGTCGTTAGCACCTGGTCCTTCATATCCGCAGTCAATTTGTGGATAGGGAATTCCGGCAGGATCTTGACCGACGTTCCAATCATGAACGGATCAATGGAATGATAGATCGTGCCATCAAAGCCAATCGCCATGGCTTCTAGTAGATGCGGGCCAAGCAGGCCCTTCATCTGATCGGCGTCGCTAAGGATGGAGACTTTAAGCTGTTCGTCCTGAATCAGGCGACCGGGCGTGCTGATTTGTTCCGCGATGCGGCGGTCAATTTCAGCACCGAAATATTGGACGTAATAGCCGCCAAAGAGGCCCAGCAGTATGGTTTCTACAATTACGATCGCAAGGGCGATCTTGAAGACCAGACTGCCGATCATCCGGTCAAACAGCTTCTTCACGCGAATTCGTCTCCCCGTCGTCCTGCGAACTCTATTTTGCGCACCTTATTACTTTTGCTCAATATAATATTGGCTTGGGTTTGTCGGTGCTGGCGTTGCGTAGCTCCAGGCTGCCGGAATAACTTTCGGAACGTTGTGGAAGTCCTTGGCGACCACGCCTTTCCGGTTCGGCGGCAGAGCAATTCCCATAACGTAGAACTGATCTGCGCTGATGTCGAGAATGTCGCGCATCAGTTGAGATTGTTTTTCTGCATTCGCGGTTTCCTTGAGCTCGTTATAAAGCCCAAGCTGACGCTGAACAGCATCAGGCGGGGTCATCGCATCGGGGCTGTTGGGGTTGATATACCAGTTGGCCCAAGCGGTTGCGAACCATGATGATTCCGAAGAAATCGGCAGATAGTTGATCGGAATAACCATGGCATCAAGACCACCATCACCACCCCAGGCACTTGCATGGTGATCGTTGCTTTCGCGAAGGGCGACGAACTCGTCACGCGGCAGGTTGCGCGGGGTGACATCGATGCCAAGATCGCGCCAATATTCGATCACGGCGCTGAGCATCTCAAAACGATCAGCACCTTCGGTATCGATGAAGAACGACAGCGGCTGACCATCCGGGCGCAAAAGAATGCCTTCTTCGTTACGCTGGATCAGTCCGGCCTTGGCAAGGTAGTCCGCGGCAAGGTCGCGATCAAAGTTGATGAACTGACGGGCAAGAACCGTGTGATATAGCGGGCTTTCCGGGCGCGGGGCTGCCTGATGGGGCAGGGCACCTGGCACGAAACGATTGATGATCGCATCGCGGTCAATCGCGTGTGACAGGGCAACGCGGAAATTCTTGTTCTGGAAAATCTCGCGCAGAACCGGGTCCTTGTCATTAAGGTTCAAGGACAAGGTCAGCGTGTTCATGTCGCTTTCAACAAGCGTGAAGGGCTGCAGATTGTCATTTGCGGCCAGAACTTCGTCGGCGCGCGTACTGACATGGCGTTCCTGCATGTTGACCTGACCGGCAATCGCGGCATCACTCGCCGCACTCTTTGACGGCACAAGGGTAAAGGAAACCTCGTCAATGTATGGAAGCTGACGACCGGTCGGATCGATTTTCCAGTAATACGGGTTACGCTTGGCAATCAGCGGGTCATCCTGCCCATAAACACCGGTCAGAACCCATGCATTCAGGGTCGGAACATCGGGGTTATCCCAACGGGTCGGGTCATCAATTGTGCCGGGGGTTCCAAACACATCGACAAAGCGATCTTTCCACCCTTCAAAGCCAAGCGCCTTGGCTTCCGCGTCGGCATTGGCGTTATATTTCGGCAGCAATGGTTTGAGGAAATGCGCCGGATAGCTCACCGGCTCAACGCCTTCGGGGCGGGCCAGTGCGGTCGGGAACAGGCCATAAGGCGTGCTGAAACGGAAGGCTACGGTATTATCGTCAACCGCGTCGACCTGAACGGTGGTGCCGCCTGACGTCAGCCATTCGGGGACCGTGTCGGCAAAGGCAGGGTTGCTCAGGATGTCTTCGTACCAAAAGATGATGTCATCAGCGGTGAACGGCGCACCGTCGGACCAACGCATGCCCGGACGCAGACGGAAGAAGAACTCAGTCGCGTCGCTGCTTGGCTGGAAGGAAAGGGCAACGTTCGGGATCGTTGTTGTCCATTGCGGCGTCCAGCGAAGAAGCGGCTCATAGCCGATATTACGGATCAAAAGGGCATGGTCGCGCTGATTACGCTGCGCCATTTTCCAGGTGCCACCATAAACACCAATTTTATCGTTCGGGGTGACGATCATCGGGGTGGTCGGCAGGCGGTCCTTGACCGGCGGCAAAGTGCCAGCAGCCACTTGCGTTGCCAGCATCGGCGCTTCGCCAAATTCGACGGCGTGCGTGTCCGAGATGCTCGCAAGCATTGTGCACAACGCGATGATCAGAATATAACTACAATGTCTCAAAGAACCCTGTGCCCCCGTGGCGTTTACGGCCTCTGTTCAAAAGTATCGACGAGGCTACTCAAAGGTGGTGGATACCGTGAGTAGTCATGAAGGTAAATAGAGCAATACGCATGATAAACCTTAAAATGCATGCATGATCGTTTTTTCATATTAAAATGATCCACACTTTAGTTTGGTTCTATCAATAGCTTTACAATATCCTTTGCCAATCTTTTGCAGCGCGGAAATTCGCTAATCCGCGGATTTGAATGGTTTCCGCGCGAATTCGAACAAGTCCCTTTTTGTGCGGCTTTGACCTGCGCACTTACTCTTAAGGGTGGCTTGTCAGAATTGTTCCAAATTCATTCGACTAAAGTTTAATGGGTTCTAAATTAGCAACGCATCGACTGATCGTGTGAAAATGACTTCGGCGACATGCATTTTATAACGAGTTGTCATATATATTAAGGCATGTCCAAATCCTTCGACGAGATGCGAACTGATGGCGCCATCTGACAATGCAACAAAGCCGAACACTGGACCGTCCTATATGGCCGGCCCAAAGCCCGGTGCGCCGATCCCGCGCTATGAACCTGGGACGGACACGGGGCTTCGTGATCGGTTGCGCACGTCATCGGCCAGCACTGCGGTTGCGCCGATTACTGATGGGGAAGACGGTTTTACGGTTCCCGGTGTCGAAGGCATGATTGATCGCAAGAAGGCCAATGTGGCAGCCAAGATTGTCGATACAGATCCCGATCAGGCCCTTCGCGTTATCCGCAACTGGTTGCTTCAAGACTGATACCCTATCAGTTACGACGCACCGTTCCCGAATGCGTTGCGCATAATTCCTTGGCATTGTTTTGTTTTTTGTCATTCTGATCAGACAGGTCAGGAAACTGATAGAAAAACAATGGGGAGTGTTTGGCGATCATGACCGATTTCAGTGCATTGATTACAGAGCAATTCTGCGCATTCGATCAGAATTATGTCATGCAACAGGAAAGCTATGCTGGGAAACTAGCACCACTTCAGGACCGGCTGATTGCCGCCCAGAATGCTGGTAACAGCATGGCTGCATCCGATCAAAAGATGATCGAAAGCAAGTGGCTCCTGCTTTACACCGCCGACTGGAACACGCTTGATGCCAAGCTTGCCGACTTTTCAAAGTCGCTTGATAACCCCGATCAGAGTTGGGCGGAAAAACAGGTGCCAAGTGATGGATCCTGGGGGCCTTGTTATGATCAGTGGTTCCTGAAAGTCGATGCGATGATCGATGCGGTCAACACGTTGGCCGATGCCGGACAGGCACCCGAATATCCGTTCCTGTTCATGGAACCGATCGCCACACCCGATAAAATGATCGCCTGGCTTGAAGATCAGAAGACCTCAAAAATTTATGCGGATGGTTTGGATCGGCGTGATGCGCTGGGGGCGGTGACCGCAACCCTGTCGCAGATGTGCTTTAAAAGCGAAATCCGCGATTATTTCCAAACACATGTAAAGGGTTTTGATCTGACCGAAGATTACATCACGGCCTATAAAAACTGGCTGGATGACTGGCAGGATGATCAAAGCGGTTATTGGGGTGGATGGTTTGAAACACCTGATCAGGGCGTGCTTAAAAGCAATGACCTTAGCCTGACTTTCCACAATATTTCCTATCAGCATGGCAAGGTTGATCTTTGGCCCGAGATTTTTGAAACGACACTTGCCATCCGTGATGACGCCTATCCGTTCGGCTGGAAACACAATGGCGATTTCAACAATCACAACAATTACGATGTGACCAAAATATTCGAGCTTGGCTGGGACAAGGTCGATACAGATACCCAGAATGCCGCATCAAAAGACATCGGCCTTGTTCTGGATTGGTGTCTGAACAAATCCATGACCCCGGATGGCGGGTTCATTGATGATCCGACCTTCTATAACTCGGTCGGGGCGGCCTATTATTACGGTGTATCGTTCCTTGATCAGGCGGGATATTTCGGAACCACGGCCCCGTTCTGGACCGATAAGCCGTTCCCGGATGGTCCAGAACTTTGCTGTAAAATCCAAAAGAAAATGAAATCCGAAGGCCTTGATGACGACGAAGCCAAGGCCGCCATGGAAAAGCTCGTTGATGCGTGTGGCAGCTGCAGCTAGTTGCAGCATCCGGCACAATGAAATCATCATCGGGGGTTGGCGAAATACCCCACCCCATCCCCATATGAAAAGGA
The DNA here is from genome assembly GCF_048059015.1 of Thalassospira sp. Lineage (GTDB taxonomy): Bacteria > Pseudomonadota > Alphaproteobacteria > Rhodospirillales > Thalassospiraceae > Thalassospira. The sequence continues at coordinate 39,298 of NZ_JBLLNT010000008.1, forward strand.
ACAAGAACAACAAGTCATGAGGTTTCGGATGACGGACCGAACAGATATTGATCTTGCAACCCTGCGTGCACGGCTTGAAGAACGCCGTGCTGACATATTGGCGCATTCAAATCATTCCGAAGATTACCGAAAGCCGGTCGAGCTGGATCAGCAGGCGGTCGGGCGGTTGTCCCGAATGGATGCCCTACAAAATCAGCAGATGCATCTTGAACAGGAACGTCGTCGAACTGCAGAACTTGATCGCATAGCAAAGACCCTGCTTCGAATGGATGACGACGAATACGGGCATTGCCACAATTGCGGCGAGGCGATTGAAAAGAAGCGCCTTGAGTTCGATCCGACAACGCCGCTCTGTGTCGACTGTGCCGATCAGGTGAGCCACGTCTGAAATTTCACCGTAAAGTGGGATATGAATGCCAGCTTCGTTTGGCGATGAAGCTGGCATTGTCATTGGTTCAAAACCGGGAGAAGCCCTTTGCCTGCCTGTCGGCAATTTCATGAACGGATTTCATTCTTCGGCATCGGGTTTGGGGTGGCGATGCTTGTGATCTGTTTGGGCATGATCTTCTCCCGCCCGGCATCCGCTCAAGGAAGCTGCGCACCCGTGCGTGCGCCGGAGGCATCGCTTGAGTTCAATCACATGGACCCATTGCTGGATCGGCATCGTTCGGTCCGCTGGCTTAACAGTCGGGCCGGCGGCAGTCCGCGCTATCTTGTGACGGGCTTGACCGAATATGAAATGCGCGCGTCATTTGACATGCGCTTTGAACCCCGCCAAGTAGGCTTTGGCCGCTATTGCCTTGATCCGGTGCGCGTTAGCCCCAAGGTCGACGTTGTCAAACATCTGGTCTATGTCGCCTCCGAGCTCGAACGGGGCACGTGCGAATATGATGTGGTCTATGCCCATGAAGGCGAACATGTGAAGATCAACCAAGGCATGGAAGCTGACATTCACGTTGCACTTGATGATCTGGTCAATGACGTGGTCGGCAGGGTCAGTGCCATGTTCCCGATGTCGGCGGAAAACACGCAAGGTGCCATGAAACGTTTGCTGTCGGAATATGGCCGGGATTTTAAACGTCGGATTAGCGAGGTTGATCGGAACCGTCGTGAACAACACAAGATGATCGACACACCCGCCGAATATGAAAAGCTATCGATGGCCTGTGGCCCGAATTCCGCATTTCATACGGTTCTGCAAGCCGCCGCGCGTTAAGGATGTCTGAAATTTATCAGAGCGTTATTCGAAGTCGGTGCCTGCAAAATCATCAATCCCCGCCATATCGCGCAGTGCGGCAAGGTTAAGACCAAACACATTGCGTGAACGGAATTCCAAAAGGTCACTGCGGCGGAAATCGGCAATGATCCGGCTTGCAGTTTCTGTGGTGATGCCCAGCATAGCACCGATATCTTCGCGCCCGGGGAGGTGGCAGCTATTGGTTTCAGCATCATGCAAGAACAGGCACAGGCGGGCGACGCGTTCGCGCGCTGTCCCGGTTGTCATCTGGGTCAGCCAGTTATCTGATTCCATTACCACCTGATGCCAGCGGTTTAGAACCTGCTTGTGCAAACGCGGGCTTTCGCGATCAAGCTTCTCAATCACGGCAATCGGGATGCGACACAATGCGCTGTCTTGCAGGGCTTCGGCGTGATGAGTGAAGCTGTCGCTCACAATTGCCTCAAGCCCGATGGTACCGCCAGGACGAACTAGCCGAACAACACGCTGGTTGCCGTCGGGCAGGTAATGCACCAGTTTGATCAGGCCGCTACGCAGTGTGAAGATCGATTGTGCATCATCACCCGCGTTATAAAGGGTGCCACGTTTGGGAAGTGCTATATCTTCGACCGGCATATGGACAAGTTTGAAATCTTCGTCCGTCAGATTGTTGAACAAGGCAAACTTTCGCACGCCGCAATCGCGGCATCGTGCAAGTTCAGGTCGGAATGTAAAGCCTGCCGTGTGGTTCAAATGACGCATCCTTTTGGACGGAGCAGTCGCGCGTTCGAAGAATAGGAGCTGCATGGCAGCTCAGTCAGCGCCTGATTTCAATGTACCGCAGTGATTTGTAAAATCAATCTAAAGTCGTGGCAGCGCAATTTGCAAAGCCCCGTCACGATTAGATATCAGGCGCCAGCATCAAGGGTCACAAGGCCCTTTTCAATCGCGTAGCGGACCAAGCCGGCAGAGCTGTCGATATCAAGCTTGCGCTTGATGTTGCGGCGGTGGGTTTCGACTGTGCGCACACTGATGTCGAGTTCACGTGCAACATGCTTGTTGCTTGCACCCTTGGCCAGCAGACGCAGAACCGTACGTTCGCGGGTGGTTAGGGGCACACCGTCGCTGTTGCAGCCTTCACCCGCACTGATGCGATCAAAGGTGGAGCTATATGCTTCGCCGCCATTGGCGATGGTTTCAATCGCGCGCACCATGTCATTGGATGATACGTCTTTGAGGATAAAGCCCTTGGCACCGGCCTGTTGGGCGGTGCGAAGATATTCCGGGTTTTCGTGCATCGACAGGATGACGACCTTGGTATCGGGCAGTGCTTCGCGGAATTTCTCGGCTGCTTCGAGCCCGTTCATCACCGGCATGGAAATATCCATCAGAACAATATCGGGGCTGAGTTCGCTGGCCAGTGACAGGGCTTCAACGCCGTTGCTGGCTTCGCCAATGATGTTGATATGCTCAAAACATTCCAGTCGCGAACGGATGCCATCCATAACAAGTGCATGGTCATCGCAAAGCAGGATGCGCAAAGGTCGGTCGGTGGAATAGATCTGATTGGCATTATTCATTGATCGAAACTAGGTCCTGTCGCTTGAATATTAGTGCTGATCCAGATTAACCGCTGTTGGCGCGGTCGGGTAGCGCATTCTCGGCAGATGCGGGAATAAATGCTGTGATTTTCGTCCCGTCATCTGGTTCGGAGCGGACCGAAAGCCCGCCACCATGGAATTCCATGCGTTCGCGCATGTTGCGAAGGCCAATACCGGCCCGAGGATCACGGTTACGGATATAGCGGTTGGTTTCAAAGCCAACCCCGTTATCAGAAATTCGCATCACAACACTTTGGCCTTCGCGTTTGATCGTCAGTTTGATGACGGTCGCATCGGCATGGCGTTCAATATTGGTTAGGGTCTCCTGCAGAACGCGGTACAGCGTGGTTTTCTTGGCGATATCAAGCTGGTTGTCGATATTTTCGCACTTCACCTCGATCAATATGCCCGAGCGGTCCTGAAGTTCTGCACACATGCTTTCGATTGCCGGTTTCAGGCCAAGGTCATCAAGAACGGCCGGACGCAGATCGCGCGAAATGCGGCGGACTTCATGGATGGCGTCCTGCAATCGTTTCGCGGCCTTTTCCATCGGTTCAATCGCGTTGTCGCGCTTTTGCCCGATCCGGGCAATGGCGGTTTCGACGGAATATTTGACCGATACCAAAATCTGGCTGATGCCATCATGCAGTTCGCGCGACACCCGAAGGCGTTCCTGTTCCTGCACATCAACAACGCGATGGGTCAGTTCCTTAAGCTTGGCATCGGCAAGCTTGCGTTCAGACAGGGTGACAACCGTGCCGGAAATCCCGACCAGCAAGACGGCAAGGATCGTAACCCCGATGATCGAAATGGTGGTTTCGCGGATATGGGTGGAAACTTCGGCTTCGATCTCGGCGACCTGTTCGGAAATATCGTCGATATAGATCCCGGTACCGATCATCCAGTCCCATTTTTCCAGCATCAGGGAATATGTGATCTTTTCGGTCGGCTCGCCCGTCGATGGCTTTTCCCAGACGTGGCGCATGAAATCGCCGCCCTTCTCCGCATTGAAAATCAGGCCCTGAATAACCGAGTTGCCATTGATATCGCGCAGGTTCCAATAGGTCCGCCCAAGGCGCCAAGGCTGCGGCGGGTCAACCAGCGCGGTGCCATCGCGGTCGTAAATAAAGAAATACCCGTCTTCGCCATATGACAGGTCTTCAATGATCGCTTTGACGCGTTCCTTGGAAACCGCATCAAGCGGGCTTGCCACCGAATAGATGTGGTCAATCGATGCAAGGGCCAGTTCAAGATAACTTTTCAGCTCATCCTTGCGGGCCTGAAGGATGTTGCGTTCAAAGGTTCTGATTTCTGCTTCGGCCAATCTTTCAGCCTGGGCGAACACCAGCCAGGAGATCGCGGAAGCGGCCAAAACCAGCGGCAGGATGGAAAGCAGCAGGAACTTTAGTCGAAGATTTAGCTTCGGCATGGGCGTAACCGTCTTGCGATAGTGGTGTTTTGCGTTTGCGGACAATAGCATATCTGTAACAAAAGTCGCTGAAAGATCGCGGTTTTCACCCCGTTTGGTTGATCAGTCCCGCTTTTGTTATTCCACATGGTGAAAAGCGGGTGGCGTGATCTAAGTCAGATTGGTATTACCAATTTTCGAGATCATGCTTTGACAGGAGGTGGGCGATGCGCATATATGATAACCAACGCCTGCCCACCGGGCGCCAAAAGCTCTGGATGCAATGCACAAGTTACTTCCGTGCAGGCATCTTGTTCCGCCACAAAAGGTATGGCGTTGCAGGCATCCCGCACCGCAACGCATTCCGGGACCATATCGTGGCGTTTCACTTGGTTTTGGCAGGCGCGCACAGGCACGTTCCTGCCAGGAAAATGTGGTAGGAGCCCGGTGTCAATGACGCGTTCTGCACCAAAGCGTATCCGTAAACTTCTGGTCGCCAACCGTGGCGAAATCGCGATTTGTGTTTTGCGAGCTGCCAACGAGCTTGGTATTCGCACAGTTGCGATTTTCTCTGACGAGGACCGTTTTGCCCTTCATCGTTTCAAGGCTGACGAAAGTTATACCGTCGGCAAGGGCAACAAACCTATTCGCGCGTATCTTGATATCGAAGACATCCTGCGTGTTGCCCGTGATGCCGGTGTGGACGCGATCCATCCGGGTTATGGTTTCCTGTCCGAGAATCCTGAATTTGCCGATGCCTGTGCCGAAGCCGGTATCCAGTTTGTTGGGCCGAATTCGGACGTCATGCGCACCCTTGGCAACAAGGTAGCTGCGCGCAATCTGGCCGAAAGTGCCGGTGTTCCGGTCATGCCGGCATCCAGCGCCCTTCCAGAAGACATGAACGAAGTCACCCGCATTGCCGAGGCAATCGGCTACCCGCTGATGCTGAAAGCCAGCTGGGGTGGCGGTGGCCGTGGTATGCGTGTCATTGAAAATGGCAAGGATCTGGCTGGTCAGGTTCTGGCGGCCCGCCGTGAAGCCGAAGCCGCCTTTGGCAATGGCGAGGTTTATTTCGAAAAGCTGATCCGCCGTGCACGCCATGTCGAGGTTCAGCTTCTGGGTGATACCCACGGAACCCTTGTGCATCTTTATGAGCGTGATTGCTCGGTCCAGCGTCGTAACCAGAAGGTCGTCGAACGCGCCCCGGCACCGTATCTTAATGAAGATCAGCGCAAGGAAATCTGTGATGCGGCAATCCGACTTGGCAAGGCTGCCAATTATGTGAATGCCGGGACTGTCGAATTCCTGATGGATGTTGATACATCCAAGTTCTACTTCATCGAGGTCAACCCGCGTATCCAGGTCGAGCACACCGTTACCGAATGTGTGACCGGCTTTGACTTGGTAAAGGCGCAAATCCTGATCGCGCAGGGCGGGCGTATCGGTTTCCCGTCTGAAACCGGTATTCCGTGGCAGGACAAGATCAAGCTGCGTGACCACGCGCTTCAGTGCCGTATCACCACTGAAAACCCGGAAAACAACTTTGTCCCGGATTACGGGATCATCAAGGTCTATCGTGGTGCCAACGGCTTTGGCATTCGTCTTGATGGCGGCACGGCCTATTCGGGTGCAGTGATCACGCCTTTCTATGACAGTATGCTGGAAAAGGTCACCGCATGGGGCAGCACGCCGCGTGAAGCGGTGGACCGTATGGACCGTGCACTTCGCGAATTCCGTATTCGTGGTGTTGCGACCAACCTGGCCTTCCTTGAAAACCTGATCAACCACCCGAAATTCCGGGCTGGTGAATACACCACGCGCTTTATTGACGAGACGCCTGATCTGTTCAAATTCGTGCGCCGTCGTGACCGTGCGACCCGCTTGCTGCGCTTCATCGGTGAAGTCGCGGTCAATGGCAACCCGGAAGTCGAAGGTCGCGTTGTCCCGACCAATCTGCATGATCCGGTCATGCCGAAATCCATCGATCTTGGCGAAATCCGTCCGGGCACCAAGCAGAAGCTTGATCAGCTTGGGCCAGAGGGTTTCTCGCGCTGGATGAAGGATCAGGAACGCGTTCTGATCACGGATACCACCATGCGTGATGCGCATCAGTCCCTGTTGGCAACGCGTATGCGTACTTACGACATGCTCGAAATTGCGCCTTACTACGCGCATGGTCTGCCGGAACTGTTTTCGCTGGAATGCTGGGGTGGCGCGACGTTTGACGTTGCCATGCGCTTCTTGAAAGAAGATCCTTGGGATCGCCTGGTCAAGTTGCGTGAGCGTGTACCAAACATCCTGACCCAGATGCTTCTGCGTGCGTCGAACGCAGTTGGCTATACGAACTATCCCGATAATGCGGTCGATTACTTCGTCAAACAGGCTGCCGAACATGGCATGGATGTCTTCCGCGTGTTTGATTCCCTGAACTGGGTCGACAACATGAAGGTCGCGATGGAATTGGTTCTGAAAACCGACAAGCTTTGCGAAGCGACCATCTGCTACACCGGTGACATCTACGACAAGAGCCGCCCGAAATATAACCTTGATTACTATGTGAATATGGCCCGCGAGCTTGAGGCATCCGGTGCACATATCCTTGGTCTTAAGGACATGGCGGGTGTGTTGCGTCCGGCGGCTGCGACCGAATTGGTCAAGGCGCTCAAGGATACGGTCAATATTCCGATCCACTTCCACACCCATGACACCAGCGGCATTTCAGCCGCAACCGTGATTGCAGCGATCGATGCCGGTGTTGATGCGGTCGATGCGGCAATGGATTCCATGTCGGGTCTGACATCGCAGCCAAACCTTGGCTCGATCGTGAATAACTATATCGGTCAGGCGCGTGATCCGGGCCTTAAGACCGAGGCGCTCAAGGAAGTTTCCACCTATTGGGAACAAGTCCGTCGTTATTATGCCGGCTTTGAAAGCGACATCCGCAGCGGCACGTCCGATGTTTATGTCCATGAAATGCCGGGCGGCCAATATACCAACCTGCGTCAGCAAGCCCGTGCCTTGGGGATCGAAGATCGCTGGCCTGAAGTGTCCAAGGCATATGCTGCGGTCAACAAGATGTTCGGTGATGTCGTCAAAGTAACGCCAAGCTCCAAGGTCGTTGGTGACATGGCGCTGATGATGGTGACGTCAGGTTTGTCGGAAGAAGACGTTCTTGATCCGAAAAAGGACATCGCCTTCCCCGATAGCGTCATTTCCTTCTTCCGTGGTGAAATCGGTCAACCGGTTGGCGGCTTCCCGCCGGCCCTTCAGCGCAAGGTTCTTAAAGGTGCCGAAGCACTGACCGATCGTCCGGGCAAGTCATTGCCGCCGATCGATTTTGAAGCGACCCGCAAGGACATCGAAAAGAAAACGCATCGTAATATCAGCGACGCCGAGGTTGCATCCTATGTGATGTATCCCAAGGTGTTCCTTGATTACGCCGAACATCGCAGCCATCACGCCGATGTTTCCGTTCTGCCGACCCCGGTCTTCTTCTATGGGATGAACCAGAACCAGGAAATCTCGGTTGATCTGGAAAAGGGCAAGACCCTGGTGATCCGCTATCTCGCGACATCAGAGTTTGGCGACGAAGAAGGTCACCGCACGGTGTTCTTCGAGCTGAACGGTCAGCCCCGTACGGTCAAGGTTGCCGATAAGACGCTGGCAGCGTCGGGCAAGGCAAAACCAAAAGCCGAAGACGGCAACAAGCTGCATGTCGCAGCACCGATGCCGGGTCTTGTGGTCGAGGTGCATGTCTCCGAAGGCCAGAAGGTCAAATCCGGTGACGTGATGTGCTCGCTTGAGGCGATGAAAATGGAAACCGCGGTTCACGCGGAAAAGGACGGGATCGTGGCGAAAATCCACGCGCCTGCCGGTACACAGGTCGACAGCAAGGACTTGCTGGTCGAATTGAGGGAGTAACCACCGATGCTTAGGATGCCTGAGCCTGATCAAAACACACTTGCGCGTCGCAAGGACATTATTGCCGCCATGCGGGACATCATTCCCTCTGTTGGTGGTGTCATTGTCGATGATGATCAGCTCAGGCCCTATGAATGCGATGGTTTGATGGCCTATCGCCAACTTCCGATGATTGTGGTCCTGCCCGAAAATACCGGGCAGGTCGCAGCCATCCTTAAATATTGTCACGAAAACAAGGTGCGCGTTGTCCCGCGCGGGGCAGGTACCGGCCTTTCGGGTGGGGCGCTGCCAATGGCAGATGCGATCACGATTTCGATGATGAAGTTCAATCGCGTGCTCGAGATTGACTGGGACAACCGTGCTGCCGTCGTGCAGCCCGGTGTCACCAATCTGGGCATCACGCGCGCGGTCGAACATGAAGGTTTCTATTACGCCCCCGATCCATCAAGCCAGATTGCCTGCTCGATCGGTGGCAATATTGCCGAAAATTCCGGCGGGGTGCATTGCCTGAAATACGGGCTTACCACCAATAATGTGCTTGGCGTCGAGATGGTCACCATCGAAGGCGAAATCCTGCGTGTTGGTGGCAAGGGGCTTGATCAGGCGGGCTATGACCTGCTGGGCATTATTACCGGTTCCGAAGGATTGCTTGGCATCGTTACCGAAGTAACGGTGCGTATTCTGCGCAAACCGGAAACCGCACGTGCGCTTTTGCTTGGTTTCAATTCATCCGAAGAAGGCGGCAATTGCGTTGCTGCCATCATTGCCGCAGGCATCATTCCCGGCGGGCTTGAGATGATGGATGCACCGGCAATCCAGGCGACCGAGGATTTCGTTCATGCCGGTTATCCGCTTGATGTCGAGGCGTTGCTTCTGGTCGAACTGGATGGTCCGCAGGTCGAAGTGGATTATCTGATCGACCGGGTTGGCCGGATCGCCAAGGATTGTGGTGCGGTTTATTCCCGCATTTCCGAAAACGAAGAAGAACGACTTCTGTTCTGGTCGGGCCGCAAAAACGCGTTTCCTGCCATCGGGCGTATTTCACCAGATTATATGTGCATGGACGGCACCATCCCGCGTGGCCGTCTTGCCGAAGTCCTGACCGGTATGCAGGACCTGTCCAAGCGTCACGGTCTTGGCGTTGCCAATGTATTCCATGCAGGCGATGGCAACCTCCATCCGCTGATCATGTTTGATGCCAACAAACCCGGAGATCTTGAAAAGGCCGAGGAATTCGGGGCCGATATCCTGAAACTATGCGTTGCTGTTGGCGGCGTTCTGTCCGGTGAACATGGCATTGGCGTCGAAAAACGTGACCTGATGGGCGAGATGTTCACGACGGATGACATGAAGCATCAGGAACGCATCAAGATGGCCTTTGACGAGGACCAGCTGCTCAACCCCGGCAAGGTATTCCCGACCTTGCACGGCTGTGGAGAACTTAAAACCCTTCATGCCAAGGCGGTTGCCGACAAATTCCCGGATATCCCGCGCTTCTGATTGGCGCGCATAAACCAAGACCCAAAGAATAGAAAACAAAAGCCGGCCAATTGGCTCCCGCAAATCTGATTGGCACGGCTCAGGAGAGGAAGAGAGATAACCATGGTGGACGTGCTTTCCCCCACCACGCCAGAACAACTGCGTGATGCAGTTGGCTGGGCGCTTGGATCGAAGACCCCACTCGAAATCATTGGAACAGGAACCAAGCGGGCTTTTGGCCATGCGGTCAAAACCAATGCGGTTCTGGATTGCTCAAAACTTTCAGGCATCCTGTTTTACGAGCCGGAAGAACTGGTGATCTCTGCGCGCGCAGGTACACCATTGGCCGAGATCGAGGCTGCCTTGGCGGAAAAGAAACAGCTGTTCCATTTTGAGCCGGGATATTTTCCGGGCTTGCTGGGCGCGGGTGCGCATCAGGGTGCCGGGACCATCGGTGGTTTGGTTGCCTCCAACATTGCCGGTTCACGGCGCATCAAGGTTGGATCGGCCCGTGACCATGTTCTGGGATTTGAAGCCATTTCCGGTCGGGCAGAAGATTTCAAATCCGGCGGCCGGGTGATGAAGAACGTGACGGGCTTTGATCTGTCCAAGCTGATGTCGGGGTCGTTTGGCACCTTGGGCGTTATGCATACCGTGACGCTTAAGGTCATGCCGCGTGATGAAACCTCGGCCACGATCATTGTTGGTGTTGATGACCCGCAAGCAGCAGGCAAGGCCATGACCCTTGCGATGCGCAGTGAAAACGAAGTTTCGGCGGCGGCTTGGATCGCATCGGGTGACATTCGTATGCTTGATATCCCGATGGCATCCGAGTTTGGCTGTGGATTGGTGGTTTTGCGTGTCGAGGGACCGAAGCCCTCAGTCGCCTGGCGGGCCGAGGCACTTTGCAAGGCCTTGGCACCGTTTGGTGAAACCCATGAATTGGCGGATGGCTATAGCCAGCGTGTCTGGCATTTCGTTGGCGATGTGAAGCCGTTTGCCGGGACTGCGGACAGTAATAGCCTTCTGTGGCGGGTATCGGTTCCGCCAGCAAGTGGCGGCGACGTTTGTGCGCGTCTAATGGCGGAAACCGGTGGTCGAACCATGATGGATTGGGCCGGTGGTCTGATCTGGCTTCAAAGTGCCGGACCAGATGCAATGGCGACCGTCATTCGCGATATCGCAAGTTCGGCTGGCGGTAAGGCTGATCTGGTGCGTGCGTCTGAGGCTGTGCGTGAAACCGTTCCGGTGTTTCAGGCGGAAAACGCGGCTTTGGCCAAGATTAATGCCAAGATCAAAGAAAACTTCGATCCCGAATGCATCCTTAATCCGGGCCGATTAACCCCGGCATCGATCAGCGGGGAGGGCGCGTAATGCAAACCAACTTTACCCCGGCCCAGCTTGAAAACCCGATCATCGCCGAAAGCGAACAGATATTGCGCAAATGCGTGCATTGCGGCTTTTGTACCGCGACCTGCCCGACCTTTGTGACATTGGGCGATGAACTTGATAGCCCGCGCGGGCGCATTTATCTGATCAAGGACATGCTCGAAAATGACAAACCGGCAACAGATCGGGTGGTAAAGCACCTTGATCGCTGTCTGTCATGCCTGTCTTGCACCAGCACCTGCCCATCGGGCGTCGATTACATGCATCTGATCGACAATGCCCGGGCGCATATCGAAGAAAACTATGAACGCCCCTTGGGCGACCGGTTGTTGCGCAAATTGTTGGCGCTGGTTGTGCCGAACCCGACCTTGTTCCGGCTTTCTCTGATCGGGGCAAAATTCGCAAGCCCCTTTGCCCGTCTGATGCCAGGCCGGCTTAAGGGCATGGTGAAAATGGGTGCGCGTCATATGCCACCCCCCAGCTGGGTGGATAAGCCACAGGTCATTCCGGCGGTGGGGCAGCGCAAAGGACGCGTTGCGATCCTGACCGGATGCGCGCAACAAGTGCTTGAGACCGAGATCAACGAATCGACGGTTCGTCTACTTACCCGCCTTGGCATCGAGGTTGTCGTGGCCAAGGGGGCCGGTTGTTGCGGGTCGCTTGTCCATCACATGGGTAAAGAAGAACAATCCCATCATCAGGCAAAGGGCAATATTGACGCTTGGACTGCGGAGCTTGCAGGTGACGGGCTTGATGCGATTGTCATCACCGCGTCTGGCTGTGGCACGACGGTCAAGGATTACGGCCATATGTTGCGAAATGATCCGGCCTATGCCGATAAGGCAGCCAAGGTGTCCGGTCTTGCCAAGGACATTACTGAATATCTTGCCGGGCTTGAGGTTGATGATGCGGTGTTTGCCGGGGCACAACACGGGAATCCGCGCGTGGCTTATCATTCGGCCTGTTCGATGCAGCATGGTCAGAAGATCACCCGTCCGCCACGCGATCTGTTGAAGCAGGCTGGATATGACGTGGTTGAGATTGCCGAAGGCCATCTGTGCTGCGGATCAGCCGGTGTCTATAACCTGTTGCAGCCTGAAATCGCCGGAAAGCTTCAGGAACGCAAACGTGGCAATATCCGCGCGACGCAGCCTGACTTGGTGGCGACCGGTAATATTGGCTGCATGATCCAGATCGAAACGGATGATCTTAAGGTGATCCATACAGTTCAGTTGCTTGATTGGGCATCTGGCGGGCCGGTTCCATCAAAGCTTCAAGACAAGGCGATGGCAGCGCGCTAACCAATCCGGATTTCGATCGTTTAAACCAAAAGAAGACGGCGGGGCATCAACCCCGCCGTCTTCTTCTATAGAATTGGTGCGGCCATCGTTATCTGGCGCAATCCGAAAACCTGTTGAAGGTTGTCTGTACTAGTCTTCTTTGCCAAGCAGGCTTTGCGCGATGCCTTCGGCAGCGGAACCTTCGCTGCTGTCTTCGGCATAGGCTGCGGTTTTGTCACGAATCCACTGCAGCGCGTCTTCTTCGCTGACCTCAACCTTTTGGGCAACAAGCGAAAGCACGGCTTCGATCGCCAGAACGTGGGAAGCGACGTTATTCACCGCGATATGAAGATCATCGATATGGCGCGATGCGGCTTCGGACATCTCACCGAGTTCACCAGACAGTTTCTGGATCAGCTGCTGAATCTCGTCGAGCGAGGCGTTGCTCATGTCTTTCTCCTTATATGACTGTGCGTTAAGTGCACGGCCTTCCTGTTCCCTATGGTGCAAGAGTTGCGGGAAACGGGGGGTATGTAAAGAGCCAGCTCAGAATAAACCCTTCGCACGCCCGATCATGACAGTGCCAGATGGTTGGCTGGGGCAAATGTGACAGTTTTTGTTACAGCCTGTCGCAAATAACCGTCATTTGGCCGGGAATGGCGCGAAAATCGGTAAAAATGACCATGATAGTGATATTGCTAAATTATTGAAAAATATAATGAAAAATCCATATTTTTACCGCTCTGATGCGTTGTCACATAACGTTAACAAAAGCGACACAATACCGTAAGCGCCCAGCGGTAGAGTCCGCCTCGCAGATCGTTGCACCGTTCCGAAGTGGAACAACCATTGGGGAATTTATGATGAAGAAGACTCTTGCTGTTGCGGCGCTTATGAGCGTTGCCTTTGCTGGCGCTGCCGAAGCACGCGACCAGATTCGTATCGTTGGTTCGTCCACCGTCTTCCCGTTCGCAACCGCGGTTGCTGAAGAATTCGGTAAAACCACCTCTTTCAAGACTCCGGTTATTGAATCGACCGGTTCTGGCGGTGGTCTGAAGCTGTTCTGCGCCGGTGTAGGCGAACAGCATCCGGACATCACCAACGCTTCGCGTCGCATCAAGAACTCCGAAGTTGAAACTTGCGCAAAGAACGGCATTGCCGAAGTAACCGAAGTTAAAGTTGGTTTCGACGGTATCGTTCTTTCGAACTCGAACGCAGCACCGCAGCTGGATCTGACCAAAGAACAGATCTTCCTGGCACTTGCTAAAACCGTTCCGTCCAAAGACGGTAGCTCGCTGATCGACAACCCGTACAGCACCTGGGCCGAAATCGACCCGAGCCTGCCGGACGTTAAAATCGAAGTTCTGGGCCCGCCCCCGACCTCCGGTACCCGTGATGCCTTCACCGAGCTGGTACTCGAAGAAGCTTGCGATGAGTTCCCGGCAATCAAAGCACTTAAAGACACCAACAAAGACCAGCACAAAGCTGTCTGCGCTGGCGTTCGTGAAGACGGTGCATATGTTGAAGCTGGTGAGAACGACAACCTGATCGTTCAGAAACTCGAAGCCAACAAAGACGCATTCGGCATCTTCGGCTTCTCGTTCCTCGACCAGAACGGCGACAAACTTCAGGGTTCGATGATCTCTGGTGTTGAGCCGACCTTCGAAGCTATCTCTGCTGGTGACTATCCGGTTTCCCGTTCGCTGTTCTTCTACGTGAAAAACGCGCACGTTGGCACCATCCCGGGCATCAAAGAATACCTCGCAGAATTCACCGCTGACAAAGCTTGGGGCGATGAAGGCTACCTTGCTGACCGTGGCCTCATCCCGATGAGCGCTGCTGAGCGTGAAGCTGTTCGCAACGCGACGATGAACCTTTCGCCGCTGAGCATGTAACGCGATCTTTCAATCGGTGGCAGCCAATGCTGCCACCGGTTTCTTTGTTTCCAGGCTTGATTGTTTTATTGTTTTTGTCCTATTGGCCTCTCATCTGATTTCTACAGGCTCACCTGGCAAACGGATTTAACGTAATGTCCCTGTCTTTCCTGTTGCTCGCGGTTGCCGCACTTTGTGCGCTGTCCTTCTATTTCGGACGCCAGCGGGCCGTAGCCCTTTCGGGCGGCCGGCACAGCAATCTTCATTCACTTCCGGCGCACTATGGGACCTATGTCGCCCTGTGGTGTGGCCTTCCTGCGTTGTTGCTGCTGCTTGTCTGGTACATGTTCCAGGGTTCGATCATCGAAGCGATGATCATCTCCGATTTGCCGGCCGAAATTACCGGCGATACCGGCCAGCTTTCACTGGCGCTTAACAGCATTTCGCTGATCGCAGCTGGCAATGGCCAGCATCTGACGGTCTCCCCGGAAGTTGTCGAAGCCGGTCAGCGTTTGTCCAACCTTCAGTCGATTGCAAATGGTGCACTGGTTGTCGTGATGCTCAGCGTCGCGATGGTCGGTACTACGCTGTCGTTCCGCAAAATTGATCCGGAACTGCGTGCACGCAACAATGTCGAACGCATCGCGCGCGCGATGATGATTGCCTGCTCGGCGATTGCGATCCTGTCCACGGTTGGCATCGTTTTCTCGCTTCTGTTCGAAGCATTGCACTTCTTTAGCAAGATCAACCCGTTCGAGTTCCTGTTTGGTCTTGAATGGAGCCCGCAGACAGCCATCCGCGCAGATCAGGTGGCATCCGAAGGTGCCTTTGGCGCGATCCCGCTGTTTGTTGGCACACTTCTGATCACCATCATTGCGATGTGTGTCGCGGTTCCGGTTGGTTTGTTCTCGGCCATCTATATGGGCGAATACGCGTCGTCGAAATTCCGCGCGATTGCAAAGCCTGCTCTTGAAATTCTGGCTGGTGTTCCGACGGTTGTTTACGGCTTCTTTGCTGCCCTGACCGTTGCACCGTTCCTGCGCAATAATGGCGCGGTACTTGGTCTTGATGTCAGTTCCGAAAGTGCGCTGGCGGCGGGTCTTGTCATGGGTGTCATGATCATCCCGTTCGTATCGTCGCTTTCTGATGACGTGATGTCGCAGGTGCCGAAATCGCTTCGTGACGGGTCTTATGGTTTGGGTGCTACCAAATCTGAAACCATTCGCCACGTGATTTTCCCGGCTGCTTTGCCAGGCATCGTTGGTGCGGTTCTTTTGGCGGTGTCGCGCGCGATCGGCGAAACCATGATTGTGGTGATGGCTGCTGGCCTTGCTGCGAACATGACGGCAAACCCGCTTCAGGCTGTCACGACGGTAACGGTTCAGATCGTAACGCTTCTGGTCGGTGACCAGGAATTCGATAGTGCAAAAACCCTCTCGGCCTTTGCGTTGGGGCTGGTTCTTTTCCTTGTCACCTTGGGCTTGAACGTATTTGCCCTTAAGGTAGTTCAGAAGTATCGCGAGAAATATGACTGATATGGCATCTCTTATGGAAGACAGAGCCGCAGCAAAGGTGATCTCGGACAACACGCATAAGCCCGTTGATTGGGATAGCCCGAAGATTGCCCGTAACATCAAAAAACGTTACGCCGCAGAACGCCGCTTTAAAGTTTATGGTTTGAGCGCAATCGGTATTGCGCTTATGGCCCTGTTCGTCTTGGCATTTTCGATCGGGTCTAAAGGCTATAGCGCCTTTTACCAGACCTATGTCCAGCTTGAAGTGACCTTTGATCCAGCTGTTATTGATCCGGATGGCACGGGTGATCCCGCTGTTATTGGCCGGGCGAACTTTGATGGTCTGATCAAGGAATCGCTTCGCACACGTTTCCCGGAAGTCACGAGCCGTCGCGAAAAGCGCGACCTTTATGACATCGTTTCGGGTGGCGCATCCTATGACCTGCGCGAGCGCGTCATGAACAACCCGTCGCTGATTGGTCAGACCCGCAAGATCTGGCTGATTTCGGGTGATGATTTTGACATGCTCA
Source organism: Thalassospira sp. (assembly GCF_048059015.1). GTDB lineage: Bacteria > Pseudomonadota > Alphaproteobacteria > Rhodospirillales > Thalassospiraceae > Thalassospira. Next base: position 55,510 of record NZ_JBLLNT010000008.1, read on the forward strand.
ACAAGGGCTATATCGACGCCAATGTCGATGAAGGCAGCCGTCGTCTGAACGATCAGCAGATCAGTTGGTATAACGATCTTGTCGAAGCCGGCGCTGTTGAAAAGCAGTTCCACGCGCGCTTCTTTACCAGCGGTGACTTCCGCGAGCCGGAACTTGCCGGTATTTGGGGCGCTGCGGTCGGATCGTTCTATACCCTGCTTGTGACCCTGGCATTGTCCTTCCCGATCGGTGTTCTGGCTGCGGTTTATCTTGAAGAATTCGCACCGAAGAACCGTTTCACCACGATTGTTGAGGTTAACATCAACAATCTGGCTGCGGTTCCGTCGATCGTGTTTGGTCTGCTGGGGCTTGAGGTCTATCTCAACGTTATGCATCTGCCGCGTTCGGCCCCGGTCGTTGGTGGCTTGACGCTGGCACTGATGACCCTGCCGACAATCATTATTGCATCGCGTGCCGCGATCAAGGCGGTCCCGCCGTCGATCCGTCAGGCAGCACTTGGTCTTGGTGCTTCACCGGTTCAGACCGTAACCCACCACGTCCTGCCGTTGGCAATGCCAGGCATTCTGACGGGCACGATCATTGGCATGGCGCAGGCGCTTGGCGAAACTGCACCGCTTCTGATGATCGGTATGGTGGCGTTCATCGTCGACATTCCGGGTGGTGCACTCGATCCGGCGACGGTTCTGCCGGTTCAGATCTATCTGTGGGCAGACAGTCCGGAGCGTGCCTTTGTCGAGAAAACCTCGGCGGCGATTATGGTTTTGCTGGCTTTCTTGGTTCTGATGAACGGATTTGCCGTGTATCTGCGCAAAAAATTTGAACGGAAGTGGTAAAATGGCTGTTGTATCCCAAAGCGCAATGACGGCAGAGCCGTCGGTCGCAAGCCCGAAAATGACGGCGCGTGACCTTAATCTTTTCTATAGCGACAACCAGGCCCTGTTTGACGTCAATCTTGATATCGTCGAACGTCAGGTAACCGCGCTGATTGGTCCGTCTGGTTGCGGCAAGTCAACGTTCCTGCGCTGCATGAACCGTATGAATGACACAATTGATGGCGTCACGATTAACGGTCAAGTCACCCTTGATGGTCGTGACATCTATGACAAGCGCATCGACGTTGTTCAGCTGCGTGCACGTATCGGCATGGTGTTCCAGAAACCGAACCCGTTCCCGAAATCGATCTATGACAACGTGGCTTATGGCCCGCGTATCCATGGTCTGGTCAATTCGCGTGACGAGCTTGACGAAATCGTCATGACCTCGCTTGAGCGCGCTGGTCTTCTGAAAGAAGTCAAAGATCGCCTGCAGTCACCGGCAACCGGTCTTTCCGGTGGTCAGCAGCAGCGTCTGTGCATTGCACGTGCGGTTGCGGTTAGCCCGGAAGTGATCCTGATGGATGAGCCGTGCTCGGCACTGGATCCGATTGCAACGGCAAAGGTTGAAGAGCTGATTGACGAACTGCGTTCGAACTACACGATCGTGATCGTCACGCACTCCATGCAGCAGGCCGCGCGTGTATCGCAGCGGACCGCATTCTTCCACCTTGGCAAGCTGGTTGAAGTTGGTGAAACCGATCAGATCTTCACCAACCCGAAAGACGAACGCACCAAGGGTTACATTACCGGTCGCTTTGGTTAAGCGACACGAGGAGAGCGAATAAATGGCTGACGACAAAACCCATATCGTAAGTTCGTTCGACGAGGAACTCACCCGTCTGAACAACATCATCTCGCAGATGGGCGGGCTTGCAGAAAGTCAGCTGATCTCTGCGATCCGCTCCATCGTCAAGCGTGACTCCGAACTGGCTGAAAAAGTCATTCTGTCGGACAAGCGTATCGACGTTCTGGAACAGGAAGTTCAGGATTTTGCTGTTCGTCTGCTGGCGCTTCGCCAGCCGATGGCAGATGACCTGCGTCAGGTTGTGACGGCACTCAAGCTGTCAAACGATCTGGAACGTATTGGTGACTTGGCCAAAAACATCGCCAAGCGCGCCCAGGTCCTGAACCAGATCCCGCCGATCCGTCCGGTTCAGGTGATCCCGAATATGGGCAAGCTGGCCCAGGAGATCATCAAGGACGTTCTTGATGCCTATATCGAAGGCGATGCCGAAAAGGCAGAACGTGTCTGGGCACGCGATCAGGAAGTCGACGATATGTACAATTCGCTGTTCCGCGAATTGCTGACCTACATGATGGAAGATCCGCGCAACATCACCGCATCGACCCACATGCTGTTCATTGCCAAGAACATCGAACGTATTGGTGATCACGCGACCAACATCGCCGAAACGATCTATTACCGGATCAAAGGCGAAGACCTGCCGGCACTTGACCGGCCAAAAAACGACGCCGCGAATTTCGCAGTCGTCGAACCGAATGAGTGACACTGGAGCATAGGAAGATGGACCCAACGGTTCTTATCGTCGAGGACGAAGCTGCAATCGTAACCATGTTGCGCTACAACCTCGAACGCGAGGGGATGCAGGTTGTCGAAGCCGGAGACGGTGACGAAGCGTTGAAGATTTTTGCGGAAACGCATGTTGATCTTGTTCTTCTGGACTGGATGTTGCCGGTCATGTCAGGCATCGAAGTCTGCCGTCAGATCCGCCGCAAACCGGAAAGCCGTGACCTGCCGGTCATTATGGTGACCGCACGTGGCGAAGAAGGCGACCGTATTCGCGGTCTTGATACCGGGGCTGACGACTATGTGACCAAGCCGTTCGCGATTGGCGAATTACTTGCCCGTATCCGCGCGCTTCTGCGTCGTTCGGGTCCAGCGCAACCACAAGGGCAGTTGGTTTATTCCGATATCGAGATGGATTTGGCCGCGCACCGCGTCAGCCGCAATGGCAAGGCCATCCACCTTGGTCCGACCGAATTCCGTCTGCTGCGCTATTTCCTGGAACATCCGGGTCGTGTCTTCTCGCGCGAACAGCTTCTGAATGCTGTTTGGGGTCCGAACATTTATGTCGAAACCCGTACCGTTGACGTTCACATTCGTCGCCTGCGCAAGGCACTGAATGACGTCAAAGGCACCCGCGATATCATCCGCACCGTTCGTGCGGCGGGCTATGCGCTGGATTCCGAAACCGCTGCCTGATCTGGCCGGTTTCAATTTGCCTTACGAAAAACCCCCGGTGCCATGGGCATCGGGGGTTTTTGTTTAGTTGTCCTTGGGCTTGGTTGTCCGGGCCCTTGGTGATTTTGTCGCTGTGCCGGTTTTCGCGGTTGTGCCACTTGCCGTTGTTTTGCGTGCCGTTGTCTTTTTGGCTGCACTCGACCGCACTGTCGGTGTTTTCTTCGCCGCCGTCTTTCGCGTGGTCGTTTTCTTGGCAGCCGGTTTACGCGTAGCCGCCTTCTTTGCCGGGGCCTTGGTTGCCGCCTTTGCCGTTGGTTCTGCGAGCACTTCTGGCTCCGGCTTTGTCTCTGCTGCAGGCTTTGGCACAGGTGTCGGCACTGCAGCGCTGACTTCGGCAGCTTTTCTGCGTTGGCTTCTTGGCGCCAACTCGTTCATCAATAGCATATCGGCACGGCGGAACTTGGCGATTTCGGCATCGATATCTTCTTGTGGGACGTCACAGGCTGACAGGACGTGATCGGATAACCGAAGCCCGGTTTCGAGAACTTCGGGGATTGCCGCATCCGCCCCGCTGCGCGATAGCGACCCGATATGGGTGATGTCCTGGGCACGGGCAAAGATTTTCAGATGCGGATAGTTCTGGCGCAAAAGGGCGACGGTTTTCTCGGTCGCATGCGGGTTCCCCATGGCAACGACCGCAATCCTTGCTTCGTTTGTATGCGCGGCCCGGAAGGTTTCCGGTCTGGAGCCGTCAGCAAAGTAAACGGGTAATCCCTCGGCCCGACCACGTGACACCTGTTGAGCATCGCTATCAAGAACGATGAACGGGATATCGCGGGTCTTCAAAAGACGGGCCAGAACCCGACCAACACGGCCACTGCCGATCACGAGAACATGTTGTTGAATGCCATCGGTTCCCTCGGAAATAGGGCCAAGCTGATCTTCTTCTTTGGGGTGCAGTTTTTCTTCGATCTTGTGACCGATGCTGATCAGGGTCGGGGTCAGCGCCATCGACAAAGCCACCACCGGGATCAACATCGCCGCCATATCAAACGGGATCGCCCCGTTTTGGGCGGCTAGTGCGAACATGACAAAGGCGAACTCACCCCCGGCGGCCAAACTAAGTGCCACGCGAAGGGCTGATCCGGTATCGAAACTAACCGCGCGGGCCAGAATGAACAGAACTGCCGTTTTGATCGTGATCAGCATGATCAGCCAGAAAACAACACTGCCCAGCTGATCCCAAAGCACATTGGCATTGACCGACATGCCGACCGACATGAAAAACAGCGACAGGAAAACCCCACGGAACGGGGCAATGTCGGCTTCGATCTGATGGCGGAATTCGGTTTCGGCCAGCATCACACCGGCGATAAAGGCGCCAAGCGCCATGGAAAGCCCGGACACCTCGGTCAAGGTACTGGCAGCCAGCACGACAAACAGGGTGACAATGGCAAACAGTTCCGGGTTCTTAAGCGCCGCGATATAGCGATAAAGACGTGGCAGAACAAACCGCCCGACCAGAAGCAAAAGCGCGACCGAGCCAAATCCAAGAAGGATGCTGATCCACGGGCTGGTTTCCGTGCCCGCATTGCCTGCGGCTTGCACCATAATAAGGAACGGACCAACGGCGACGTCTTGCAGCAGCAGGATCGCCAGGGCCGCGCGGCCAAAACGGGTATTAAGCTGCCGGTCGTCTGAAAGCTGTTTCAGGATAATCGCCGTTGATGACAGCGCCAACGCACCAGCAATCACAAGGGCAGTGGGCAGTGCCAGATCCATCATGGCCAGAACCCCCAAAAGGGCCGCCATGGAAACAAGGATCTGCATCAGTCCAAGGGCGGCAAACCGCCCGCCAATCACGCGCAAACGTTCACGTGACAATTCCAAACCGATCATAAACAGCAGGAAAACAACGCCAAGTTCGGCAACAGTTGAGATATCTTCGCGTTCCGTAATCAGGCCAAGCCCGAACGGACCAATAAAGAAACCACCAATCAAAAAGCCGATAATCGAATTGGCGCGCAGGCGATGCGCGATGGGGACGGCCACAACAGCAGCAGTCAGGATCAGGAACAGCTCGAACAGAACGCTGTGATGCATGGTCAAAAACGATCCGGCAGGCAGTTAAATAACTGAAACAACGAGATTAACAGGATAACGAAAATAGCCCCGCCAGTCCTGTGGAAATTTGCTGTTTATAATGCAATTAACCCGCAGGGATTTGATCTGGTTCAAGGCCAGAAGGCTTTGACTATTCTAGCGCCATTCAAAAAAGGCTGCGTAACCACTGAGGGGATGGTGGTGTGACAATTGTCATCGCCAGATGACTTGCTATTGCCTGATTCCAATGCCATGTTCCCCACGCCCTGATCCGGGCCAATTTAAAAACGTTATTCAATACGAGCACACGCATCTTGGAACAGTTCATCCCCTATATTCAGATTGTCGCTGGTCTTATTCTTCTGACCGCAGGTGGCGAGTTTATTGTTCGGGGCGCAGTTGGCCTTGCCTTGCTGCTTGGGGTGTCCAAGGTGATTGTCGGTTTGACGATTGTCGCAGCCGGAACGTCGGCACCGGAGTTTGTTGTGTCGCTGAATGCAGCTCTTAAAGACACGGCTGACATCGCGATGGGTAACGTTGTTGGATCAAACATCGCCAACATCCTTTTGATACTGGGTGCTGTTGCATTGCTTAAGCCTGTTGCGGCCGGTCGTGTGACCGTGGTGCGCGATGGCGGTACGATGTTGTTGGGAACCGTCCTGTTTATCGGGCTTTGCATGTTTGGCATTATCGAGCGCTGGGCAGGTGCCCTGATGCTCGCCGTTTTGGTGGCCATCTGGTACTTCACCTACAAGCATGACAAAAACCAACCGAGCGAAGCCAGTAGCCTTCACGAAGACGAAGTCGATGAAGTCGGCGAAGTTCCGACCGGCTGGACCAAGCCGATCATTGCGACAGTCATTGGTATCGTTGCCCTGATGTTTGGTGCGGAATGGCTGGTGGATGGCGGTGTTGCAGTTGCCCGTGAATTTGGTGTGTCCGAGGCGGTGATTGGCCTGACACTGGTGGCGTTTGGTACGTCGCTTCCGGAACTTGCGGCGTCCCTTGTGGCGGCCTTCCGTGGGCATTCCGATGTCGCACTGGGCAACGTGTTTGGCTCGAACCTTTTGAACCTTCTGGTCATCATTGGTGGCGTATCGCTGATCTCGCCGATCCCGGTTCCGGATCAGATCATGAATTCTGATCTTTGGGTCATGCTGGCGGTGACCATTGCCTTGCTGATTGTTGCCTTTGCATGGCGCAAGATTGGCCGGGTTACCGGTGTTGCCTTTGTGATTGCCTATTTGGTCTATGTTTTCCAGCTCGTCGCAGCGTAAGATATTGAACTGCGGGCCGACTTGGCCCGTACGTCATCCAATTGCGATGCGGTGTGATGTAAAAGGATCAAGGGTTCAATGACAGCTCAGTTGCCACAAACGGTTTTGATTACAGGTGCGGCAAAGCGCATTGGCCGGGCTGTGGCGCTTGATCTGGCGGGGCAGGGCTATGATGTGGCCCTTCATTGTCACAGTTCGCGCAAGGATGCCGAACAGCTTGCCGATGAAATCCGTGCGCTTGGTCGTCGTGCCTGCGTCATTTCGGCCGATCTTTCCAAAGAAGAAGACACCCATCGCATTATCCGCGAAGCACAGGCGGCTTTGGGGCCGATTGGGGTTTTGATCAATAACGCATCGACATTTGAATATGACGATGTCGGGACCGCAACGCGCGATAGCTGGGATCTGCATATGGAAGCCAATTTGCGCGCGCCATTTGTCCTGTCCCAGGAATTTGCCAAACGTCTTCCAGATGATGCGCGAGGCCTGATCGTCAATCTGATTGATCAGCGGGTATGGAATCTAAACCCGCATTTCATGACCTATACTTTGTCCAAAGCAGGCCTTTGGGCCCTGACCCAGACGCTTGCATTGGCCTTGGCACCGAAAATTCGTGTGAATGCCATCGGGCCGGGGCCGGCATTGCCTAGTACCCGACAAACACAGGAAGTTTTCGATCAGCAATGCGCGAAAACGCCTCTAAAAGTTGGGACAAACCCGCAAGAGATTTGCGACGCGGTTCGATTTTTCCTTGCCGCGCCGGCCATCACCGGGCAAATGTTAGCCCTTGACGGCGGGCAGCACCTTGATTGGGCGCCCAGTGGCGAAGATGACAAGCCAATCGAATGATGCCCGGCATTGATGTCTGACATCAATGCCAACATCGGGCCGGATATGCATGGTGCGATCCATAGGACCCATGCACGAAAGCAGCACAAGGAAGACCGGAATATGACCGCAGGCCTGAAACAGGACGCAAAAATAACGACATTGCCGTTTGCCGATTTGGCAGGCAGCCTGCGCCGCGTCTTCGTGCGTGACATGGTTATTCATACCTCGATCGGGGTTTATGACCATGAAAAGGAAGCCCCGCAGCGTGTGCGCATCAATCTTGATCTTTCCGTGCTCGAAGGCGATGGCGTTCAGAATGACGACATCATGACCGTGCTAAGCTACGAAGATCTTGTGGTTGGCACCCGTCGTATTTGCCAGGATGGTCACACCAACCTTGTGGAAACCCTTGGGGAAAAACTGGCTGATATGTGCCTGGCTGATCCCCGCGTGCGCAAGGTGATCGTTCGGGTTGAAAAGCTCGACGTTTTTGAAGACGTCTCGGCGGTCGGGGTCGAAATCGAACGGCACAATATCGCCCGTTAATTTACGTCACATTCCGGTAAAAAATTTACTTTTGTAAACGAACGTCACAAGGGACTCTGTGATTCCTCTGGGGCGAATCGCGATTCGCCTTATGCACAAGCATTTGGCGAGTTGGAATCAAAGGAAAATATTCGATTTTTACGACTGTATTACCGAATGATTTCAGGTTGACAGTATTTTTACCTAAATAAAACAATGACTTAACAGTTTTGCTCAATAATTGGGCACTTCACAGAACGTTAAGACTCTCAAGGGGTGCAGACAATAGCCCCCCTATTACCCACATAGTTATCCACAGTCTTGGTGGACATCTTTTTTCCGGGGCGATTCCCTGTCACGCTGTTGCGATGTTAATCTTTTCGGGTATGTTCCAACCCCCTTCCTGTTTGTGACGATCGTCACAACTTTGGATGTATTTGTGTGATCGCGGAGTGTCCTGATGAAGCCACCAGTTTCCCCCGAAAACCCGACCGGGGATGATGCCCCGAAACGGGAAATCGGTTTGTCACTGGATGGTGAACCGACCGAGGGCGGAGCTGCGCGTGGTGTCGAGGCGATCAAACATGCGCTTAAAACCATGCCGGGGTCGCCGGGCGTCTATCGCATGCTTGATGACAAGGACCGGGTTCTTTATGTCGGCAAGGCCAAAAGCCTGAAAAAGCGCGTGGTATCCTATACCCGCATCATGCAGCTGCCGATCCGCATTGCCCGCATGGTGGCGCAAACGGTGCGGATGGAAATCATCACCACCCATACCGAGGCCGAAGCCCTTCTTCTTGAATCCAACCTGATCAAGAAGCTTAAACCCCGTTACAACATCCTGCTGCGTGACGACAAAAGTTTCCCATATATCCTGATCACCGAGGATCACGATTACCCGCGCATCGTCAAACATCGCGGCGCGCGCGCCAAGGATGGCAGTTGCTTTGGCCCGTTTGCATCGGCCTGGGCGGTCAACAACACGATTAACCATCTGCAGCGCGCCTTTTTGCTGCGGTCCTGCACGGATGCGGTGTTTTCCAACCGGTCGCGTCCCTGTTTGCTTTATCAAATCAAGCGCTGTGCAGCACCCTGTGTGGATCGCATTTCCAAACCCGAATATGACGGGCTTGTTGATATCTGTCGGGACTTCCTGACCGGGCGCAGCCAGAAGATCCTCAAGCAGCTTGAAGCTGACATGATGGATGCGTCGGAAAAGATGGAGTTCGAACAGGCCGCGATGTATCGCGACCGTATCCGCGCGCTTAGCCAAATCCGATCGCATCAGGACATTAACCTAGAAGGTGTTGAAGAGGCCGACGTCATTTCCCTTCATCAGGAAGGCGGGCAAAGCTGTGTGCAGGTCTTCTTCTTCCGGTCAGGGTCAAACTACGGCAACCGGTCCTATTTCCCGCGCCATGAACAATCGGCCGAAATTCCGGAAATCCTGTCGGCCTTTGTCGGGCAGTTCTATGCCGACAAACCGGCCCCCAAACAGGTTTTCTTATCCCACGAGATCGAAGGGCAGGAGCTGGTTGAAAACGCACTCGGCATTAACAATAACCGCAAGATCGAACTGCTGGTGCCCAAGCGGGGTGGCAAGCGCAAGCTGGTTGAGCATGCCCTGACCAATGCCAAAGACGCATTGGGCCGCCGCATGGCCGAAAGTGCGACCCAGCGCAAATTGCTTGAAGACCTTGCTGACAAGCTTGATCTGGAAACCACGCCCGAGCGGATCGAGGTTTATGATAACTCCCACACCCAGGGCACCAACATGGTTGGCGGGATGATTGTCGCAGGACCCGAAGGCTTCATTAAAAACGCGTACCGCAAATTCAACATCAAGGGTGATATCGCACCGGGTGATGACTTTGCCATGATGCGCGAAGTCCTGACGCGGCGCTTTGCCCGCGCGCAAAAGGATGACCCGGATCGTGAAAACGGCACCTGGCCGGATCTGTGCCTGATCGATGGTGGCTTGGGTCAGCTTGGCGTCGCGCGCGAGGTACTCGAAGACCTTGGCATCGAAGACGTGATGCTGGTTGGTGTTGCCAAGGGTGTGGATCGTAATGCCGGTAAGGAAGTCCTGCATATTCCGGGCAAGGCGCCGGTGCGTTTGGATATGAAAGACCCGGTTCTGTATTTCATCCAGCGCCTGCGCGATGAAGCCCACCGTTGGGCGATTGGCACCCATCGGGCCAAACGTGCCAAGCAGATCGGCAAAAGCGTTCTGGATTCGGTGCCAGGCGTGGGTGGGGCGCGCAAAAAGGCGCTTTTGCACCATTTCGGATCTGCGCGCGGGGTGGCGGATGCAGGCTTGGCCGATCTTGAAGCGGTCGAAGGCATCAGTGCCGCACTCGCCCGAAAGATTTATGATCATTTCCACGATCAAAAGTGATCACATCAGCAATTGAATGTTCATTGGTGAACAAAGGGAACGCAGCCCTTGTGGTATGCGCTTCAAGCCTTTAATAATTGCCCGGCTTTGGGCGAAGCATTGTCCGGGCCGCAGGATCATCGCCGTAAATACCCGCTAAACAGGCCCGTTTATGAAAAACCAGATTCCCAATCTGCTGACCTTGTCGCGCATCATCGTGATCCCGGCTTTGGTCGCATCGTTTTACATCGACGGTCCGGCGGGCAACTGGATCGGCTTTGCCCTGTTTGCCTTTGCCGGTGTGACCGACTTCTTTGACGGCTATCTTGCGCGTTCGATGAATGTGGTCTCCCCTCTGGGCCGGTTCCTTGACCCGATTGCCGACAAGCTTCTGGTTGCTGCTGCATTGATGATGATGGTGGCCCATGAACGCATTGCCGGTTTTTCGGTGCTGCCGGCCGTGATCATCATGTGCCGTGAAATCATGGTATCGGGCCTGCGCGAACATCTGGCCGAGCTTAAAGTACCGCTTCCGGTCACGGTGCTTGCGAAATGGAAAACAACGGCCCAGATCCTTGCGATCGGTTTCCTTCTGGTTGGTGATGCATCGCCGGACCTGATCCCGTCGATCCTGATTGGTGATATCCTGCTGTGGATTGCCGGGATTGTGACGGTTCAGACCGGTTATATCTATCTTCGCACCGGTTTGAAGCATCTCGATTAACCCACAAGGTTCGGGCGGTATTGATGGCGCGCGTTTCAGTTCAGGAACATGATTTTGATCCGGGTGCGGAGCTTGCCGCACTGACCGATGGGCGTACCGATATTGGTGCGGCGGTCAGTTTTGTCGGGCTGGTGCGCGATATCCATGGCGGGAATCAGGTATCAAGCCTGACACTGGATCATTATCCGGGCATGACCGAACGTGAACTTGAAAAGATCGCGGATGAGGCATCAAAGCGCTGGCCGCTTGATGATGTTCGGATTGTTCATCGCTTTGGCAAAATGCTGCCCGGTGAACGGATCGTTCTGGTCATCACGCTTTCGGCCCATCGTCGAGCGGCATTTGAAGCCTGCGACTTCATAATGGATTTCCTGAAAACCCGTGCGCCATTCTGGAAGCGTGAAGAAACGCCCGAAGGCGAAAAATGGGTAACGGCAAAGGCATCCGATGATGCCGATGCCGACCGCTGGAATAGCTAACTCAGACGAACTTCATCAAAAGCGAAACAAATGATGTCAGGGCTGTCTGAAGGGCGGCGGCCTCATTGACCTTGTTGCGCAGCTCCTTCATCTCCGCCACGTCCTGATCGCTGACCGTGATTGCGCTCTGAAGCTGCTTGGTCTGAAGGCTGACCAGAAGTTCGCCCGCTTTATCAAGCATCGGTTTGGTTGCGACCTGTTGATCAATGGATGCGGATTGATAGGTTACCGCTGCCTGCTGATAGGTGCGTTCGGCATTCATGATCAGCGTTTGTAAATTATCACTCATGATATCCCCCTTCATTTACTGTGTTGCGGTTTCAAGAAGGCTGGTGCCTTCGGTTACAAGTTCCTGCGGGCTGAGCTTGTTGATGCGATCTGCAAGACTGATGCCCTGTTCGACCGCCGCAAACAGGGCGGTGGCATCAAGCTTGGTGTAATTGTCGATCTGACCTTGCAGTTTGTCGCCAAGCTTGGTCGCGGTGACAAATGCACGCAACGTGTTGGATTGCATCAGCTTTTCGGTCGCGACCAAACCGTTCCATTTCTGCCACCATATTTGATAACGCAATGTCAGGGCATCTGGTTCGCTGGCGTCGTCCTTGCGGATGCTATTTAGTTCGGCAATTAGCGCGCTTCGGCGTGCGAGATATTTTGGCGGATTGCGGGCAAAATCATTGCTGATGGAGGCCAACTGAGTGCGCAGTTTTTCGAGGATCGGGCCAGATTGCGTGACGGCGGAAGCGCCGAGAGCCGAACCTGCTTCAATATTGTCAAAGATCGCGACGAACTGCTGATATTGCTTCCGCAAATCCTGCAAGGTCGCGTTCCACTGATCCTGTACACCCGGTGCAATCTTGACTGCGTCGGGATCAAGCAAGGTGTCGATATTGGCAGGCGTCACCTGTCCGGTGAAGGCGTCCATATTGGCAACGAACTCGGACCGCTTGGCGGTTTCCGATTTGCTGAAGGGAACAAATTGCTGCTCATGTGCTTTGGCATAACCATCAAAGGCCGCTTCGGTCGCTGTGCCAAATTGCGTGACCGACAGTTTGAGTGTTTCAGCCTTTTGGCTGCAGGCGGCCAAAACTGTGACAACCGCAATTACAAGGCCGTTGCGGAAAACCTGTTTAAATCTGGAAACCATTTTTATCCCCACCGAGTTGCCGTGATGGCAATCAGACGGGATGGTTTGGGATTTGTGACGGCAATAAAAAACGCCGCACAAGGATGCGCGGCGTTAAATGCTGTTCTAAGGCGGCTGTCTGGCGGCGTTACTTGCTCAGCATGAACAGGGCCTGATTGCCAAAGAAATTGGCAAAGCCGGAATGACTGTCCATGGAAACGCGTGATCCGCTTTCATTCAGCACCATGGATCGTTCGATCTTAAGGTTCATTTCTTCGCACATCGCGACGAAATCGCGCACGGTGCAGAAGTGAATGTTGGGTGTTTCATACCACATGATCGGCAAGTTCGGGTTCTGCGGCATGCGACCACGGAACATCAAATCAAACCGTGCACGCCAATGGCCAAAGTTCGGAAAAGACACAATCGCCTTGTTACCAATGCGCAGCAATTCCGACAGGACTTCTTTCGGGCGATGGGTCGCCTGAAGCGTCTGGCTGAGGATCGCGTAATCAAACGCCCCATCGGGATAATCGCCCAGATCGCGGTCGGCATCGCCCTGCATCACCGGAAGGCCTTGGGCCACACAATTGCGCACACCTTCGTTGGAAAGCTCAAGCCCGCGACCATCAACATTCTTGGTCCGGGTCAGGTAGCCCAGAAGTTCACCGTCGCTGCAACCAATATCCAAAACTCGCGTGCCCGGTTCGACCATATCGGCAATCAGCTGAAGGTCGACACGAATCCGATCACTATGGGTCACCGGTGCTGCGCCATTGGTGGCATTTGAAACAGTATGGTTCATGATTATTTCAGCCCCCGGCTTTCAGCAGCACCTTCGATAAAGCCGCTTAGCACCATATGGAAGTCCGGCTCATCTAGCAGGAAGGCGTCATGGCCCTTGTCGCTATCAATCTCGACGCAGCTGACATTGCACGATGCCGCGTTTAGCGCATGGGCAAGGGTGCGGCTTTCAGCGGTGGTAAAGCACCAATCACTTGAAAACGAAATGATGCAGAACCGGGTTTTGCAGCCGGTGAAGGCATCGGCCAAACGCCCATCATGCTCGATCGACAGATCGAAATAATCCATCGCGCGCGTGATATAGAGGTAACTGTTGGCATCAAACCGGTCGACAAAGCTTTTGCCCTGATGGCGCAGGTAACTTTCGACCTGGAAGTCATGATCGAAGCTATAAGTAATCGACCCGCGGTTCTGAAGCTTGCGGCCAAATTTGCGATGCAGGGCAGGCTGCGACAGATAGGTGATATGTGCTGTCATGCGCGCAACCGCCAAACCACGCGCGGGCTTTTTGCCTTCAAGCAGGTAATTGCCACCACACCAGTCCGGATCGGCCATAACCGCCTGACGGCCGACTTCGTGGAAGGCGATGTTTTGTGCAGAATGGCGGAAGGATGTGGCAATCGGAGCTGCGGCAAAAACGCGCTCCGGATAGCTTTTACACCATTCAAGAACCTGCATGCCGCCCATCGATCCGCCGATAACAGCAAACAGGGTATCGATCCCAAGCGCATCAATCAGCATGGTTTGCGCACGGACCATATCGGCAATGGTAATGACCGGGAAATCCAGTCCCCAGGGTTTTCCGGTGGCCGGATTGGTGTCCTTTGGGCCAGTACTGCCAAGGCAGCCACCGATCACGTTGCTGCAAATGACGAAATATTTGTCGGTATCAATGATCTTGCCGGGGCCAACGATCTCGCGCCACCAGCCTTCCTTGCCAGTGATCGGATGGACATCATCGGCAACATATTGATCACCGGTCAGGGCATGGCACACCAGAATGGCGTTGGATTTTTCGGCATTAAGCGCGCCGTATGTCTGATAGGCCAGTGTGAAGGGGCCGAATTCAACACCGCTATCAAGGCGCAGTTTATCCGTTTCCCCAAGCACCATGTGATGGCCGGGAAGCGGTGGGCGCTTTTCTGTATTGGCAGCGGTGGACATGGACGTTTGTTTCCCTGTTTTTCGTGATTCTTCGCGCGAACGGGTATCGATTTTTGTAATTGTTACCCGGTTTGCGGAAAATTCGCCTGTTCTAGCTATGAACCAGACCCGGTTTAGTCAATCTTTTCTTTGCATTTCTGCGGCCCTGTCCTAATACTGTGCGCCGTTCCAAAGAAGAGTAGATTATGGCGTCTGACGATAAAAATTTGGCAAATCTTGACCTTGACGGGCTGCGTGGCGAGATCGACGAGATCGATCAGGCGCTGCAATCCCTGATCATCCGCCGGACCAAAGTTGTGCAGGCCGTCGGGGCCTATAAGGACCGCGTGATCGCCGCAGGTGGTAAGGTAAAGGTACCTTATCGTCCGGCCCGCGAAGCCCGTATCATGCGCACATTGGTCAGCCGTCATGATGGTGCCTTTCCGAAAACAGCCCTTATTCAGATCTGGCGCGAAATGATCGCAGCCGGCACCCGGCTTGAAGCGCCTTATACGGTGGCACTATGCCGCAATGCCGATGGTCTGGATTGCTGGGAACTCGCACGTCTTAATTTTGGTTGCCTGAACGAGATTGTCGAATTTGATACACCGCGCGAAGCGTTCAGCGCGCTTGAAGAAGGCCGCGCTGCTGTTGGTGTGTTTCCGAAGCCTGAACTGGGCGAAGCCATGCCATGGTGGACGCTTCTGACCGATGACAGTGCGGTCAAGGTTGTCTCGAAACTTCCATTTGGCGGACGCCCGGTTGGCCGGGGTGAGCAGACCGAAGGCTTTGTTCTGGCAGCAATTGATCTTGAAGACAGTGGTGATGACCGGACTCTGTTCGTTGTCAGCCTGTCGCGAGAGATTTCGATGGATACCGCGCGCAAAAAAATTGCGGATGCCATCGACGGGGCGACAATCCTTGGCTTTTCTGATGATACGGCCTCGGAACGGCGTTTTGTTCTTGTTGATGTACCGGGATTCTTTTGTAATCGCGCCGATGCGTTCGACGCCATGCTGGCCGAGCAGGGGCTTAGCCCCGAAAGCCTGCGCATTGTCGGCACCTATGCTGTGCCGATCGCCGAAGACGCACTGAGCTGAAAAAATCATTGGAAGGCCATAATGGCCGCCACTTCCTC
This sequence comes from Thalassospira sp., assembly GCF_048059015.1. Taxonomy (GTDB): domain Bacteria; phylum Pseudomonadota; class Alphaproteobacteria; order Rhodospirillales; family Thalassospiraceae; genus Thalassospira. The sequence continues at coordinate 71,115 of NZ_JBLLNT010000008.1, forward strand.
TGGGAGAATATACGTTATGTCTGCGCCCACCCCACGCCCCGGTATCCTTGATATTGCCCCTTATAAAGGCGGTAAATCCAGCTCTGGCAGCGCCCAGCGCGTGATCAAGCTGTCATCCAACGAAGGTGCCCTTGGCCCAAGCCCCAAAGCCATGGAAGCGCTTCGCAATACCGCAAGCCGCCTGCACCGTTATCCGGATGGCGGTTGCGATTTGCTGCGCAACAAGCTTGCTGAAAAATACGGTCTTGAAGTCGACCAGCTCGTTTGCGGTGCCGGTTCTGATGAACTGCTGACCCTTCTGATCCGTGCCTATGCCGGTCCGGGCGATGAAGTTCTTTATTCGCAGCACGGCTTTTTGATGTATCCGATTGCTGCCATGGGGGTTGGCGCAACGCCCGTAACCGCACCTGAAACCAACATGACGACCAATGTTGATGCCTTGCTGGCTGCGGTGACCGACAAGACCAAGATCGTCTTTGTTGCCAACCCGAACAACCCGACGGGCACCTATATCACCGATGCTGAAATGAAGCGTCTGCGTGATGGTCTGCGCGAAGACATCGTTCTGGTGGTTGATGCGGCCTATGCCGAATTCATGACCGGTCAGGAAGATTATTCTGCCGGCGAAGAACTGGTCAAAGCAGGCAACAACACGGTCATGACCCGCACCTTCTCCAAGATCTATGGTCTTGGTGGCATTCGTCTGGGTTGGTGCTATGCGCCGCCGGCAATTGCTGATGTGTTGCAGCGTCTGCGCAACCCGTTCAACGTTCCGCTGCCGACCCAGGAAGCAGGTGTTGCCGCCCTTGATGATGATGATTTCGTCAATGATTGCGTGCGCCACAATGCGGAAACGCTGGCCTGGTTCCGTGATGAGATCAACGCTCTTGCGGGCCTGAAAGCACATCCGAGCTATGGTAACTTCGTGATGGTCGAATTCCCGACCGTTGCGGGTAAAGACGCAGATGCCGCCAATGATTTCATGATGGAACGCGGTGTGATCCCGCGTAAAATCGGTGCCTATGGCTTGCCGCAGATGCTCCGTGTATCGATTGGCACGAAGGAAGAAATGGATATCTGCCTTCAGGCCATCAAAGACTTTGTGAACCAGTAAAAATGACCAATACCGCATCCCAACCGCTGTTTGAAACTGTCGCCTTTATCGGCATGGGCCTGATTGGCTCATCCATGGCCCGTCGCATCAAGCGAGACGGCCTTGCCAACAAAGTTACCTGTGCGGTTCGCTCAGAAGCGACCCGTGACCGTGTGCTTGAACTTGGCATTGCCGATGAGGCCTATTGCGACATCAAACAGGCGGTTGGTGACGCGGATCTGGTGATGATCTGTGCGCCGGTCGGTGCCAACGAAGCCATCGGCGCACAGCTTACGGGTGTTTTGAAAAAGGGTGCGATTGTTTCCGACGTCGGGTCGGTCAAACAGTCAGTCATTCGTGATATCGCCCCGCATCTTGACGAAGGTGTTCATTTCGTACCGGGTCACCCGCTTGCCGGGACTGAGCATTCCGGTCCGGATTCCGGTTTCCCGGAACTGTTTGAAGAACGCTGGTGCATCCTGACCCCGATCCCGGGCGAAAGCGACGCGGCCAGGGACAAGGTCAAAGCCCTTTGGGAAGCGTGCGGCATGTATGTTGAATGCATGGATGCCGATCATCATGACCGTATTCTTGGCATCACGTCACACCTACCGCATCTGATTGCCTACACCATTGTCGGTACGGCAACCGATCTTGAAGATGCGCTGCGTCAGGAAGTAATCAAGTTTTCCGCGACCGGTTTCCGTGACTTTACCCGAATTGCGGCATCCGACCCGACGATGTGGCGCGACGTGTTTTTGAATAACCGCGAAGCCGTGCTTGAGGTTCTTGGACGTTTTCAGGAAGACCTGATGGCCCTGCAACGCGCCATTCGCTGGGGCGAGGGCGAAAAGCTGTTCGAGCTGTTTTCGCGCACGCGTGAAATTCGTCGCGGCATTGTTGATGCCGGTCAGTATTTCGCGAACTTCTCGGCCGAGGGTGAAGACCGCCATAGTGACGAAAAGGGCAAGAAGAAGCCCGCTGAATAATTCTGGACTGACCGGCATACTGCGGGTCATCCTGTGCGGCCTATCAAGCAGCCCCACCAAGCTTGACGGACCGATCTAAGGGGATAGTCATGTCTGCCACCAATCATCCGGCCTTTGGCCGGATTATGCCGTTTGTGTTTGTGTTTCTCTGGAGCACTGGCTTCGTTGGCGCGAAGTTCGGCCTGCCCTATGCCGATCCGTTTGTTTTCCTGTTTGTCCGTTTCGTCATTGTCCTGATCCTGATGGTACCGGTTGTTGCCCTGATGGGTGGCAAGTGGCCCAAAACCTGGCGCGAAGCAGCCCATATCGGGACGGCCGGTGTGCTGGTGCATGGTGTTTATCTGGGCGGGGTTTTCTGGGCGATTGATACGGGGCTTCCGGCGGGCTTGGCGGCATTAATTGTTGGGTTGCAACCAGTTGTCACGGCATCTGTGGTTGGATCATTGTTGGGCGAACGGGTTTCGCTGCGCCAGTGGGGTGGTTTGATCCTGGGTCTTGTCGGTGTGGCCCTTGTGCTATTGCCAAAGATTGGTGACGGGGTTGGCATCACGGCCTTTGGCATCGGGCTTGCGGTTGCGGCCCTGTTTGGTATGACGGCCGGTACCCTTTATCAGAAGCGCTTTTGCACGGGCATGGACCTGATGGGCGGTACGGTGGTGCAGTATGTTGCCGCCAGCGTCTTTGTCGGTCTTGTCGCCCTGTTTAAAGAACCGCTGACCGTGGAATGGAGCATGGACTTCATTCTGGCGATGGCCTGGTTGGTGCTGGTTCTGTCGATCGGCGCGATCATGCTTTTGATGGTGCTGATCAAGCAGGGCGAAGCCACCCGTGTGGCGAGCATGTTCTATCTGGTGCCGCCGACGGCGGCCTTCTTTGCCTGGGTTCTGTTTGATGAACAACTGGGTCTTTTGGGCTTTGCCGGATTTGCCATTGCAGCACTTGGGGTGGCATTGGTGATCATGAAGCGTTAGGTTCCCGTAAATATCAGTTCTAACGAATGCTTGCCTGCCGGAGGAAAGAGTGACTGACGCCCGCGAAAAATGGGTATTTGGATATGGATCGCTGCTGTGGCGGCCGGGGTTTGACTTTGTCGAACGGGCCCGTGCACTGCTGCCGGGATATCATCGATCCTTCTGTATCTATTCGCATCATTATCGCGGCACCCCGGAAAACCCGGGCTTGGTCCTTGGCCTGAATGCGGGTGGGGAATGCGTTGGCAATGCGTTTCGGATTGATCCGGGCAAATGGAATGCGGTGAAGGCCTATCTCGACGAGCGCGAGCTTGTCACCAACACCTATATCCCAGTCGATGTTGAGGTCGAACTTGACGACGGCCGCAAGGTGATTGCGCATACCTATGTCGCTGATCCGACCCATGAACAATATGCCGGGAACCTTCCGGTCCGAACGGCGGTCGAGATCATCGTTGCGGCGCATGGCAATGTCGGCCCGAACCTTGAATATTTGGAAAACACTGTGTTGCACCTTGATCAAATGGGGATCGTTGATCCACCGCTGCATGACCTGATGGATTTGGTGCGCCGTGAATATGGCGAGATCAATATGGGGGCTGGCATCTGATGGCGCAGTCCAACAGTTCGACCGCATCGACCCAGTCTGCGGGCGATAACACGCCGATGACGGTTGCCTATTTGATGTTGATTGCGTGCGCGATGATGTGGGGTTCAAACCATGTCGTGGCGCGTGGTGTAAACGCGACTGTTCCGTTTGAGGCGCTTTCATTCTGGCGTTGGCTGATTGCAGCGATGCTGCTGTTCCCGGTTTGCTTCAAACATCTTGGCCGTGACCTACGCGTGATGGCGCAGCATAAAATGTCGATGTTCCTGATCGGCTTTACCGGCGTGTTTCTGTTCTCTGTCGTGATTTATCTTGCGGCCTATAACACCACGGCGGTCAATACCGGTCTTCTGAATGCGACCACACCAGTCTGGGTTTTGATCTTTGCTGCGGTTCTGACTGCGGATAAGCCAAAACTTGGCCAATGGGCCGGTGTTTTGATCGCAGGTGCCGGAACTGCGACCATTATTGCCAAAGGCGATGTGTCGGTCTTTGCGCGCATGGATTTCGTATCGGGTGACGTGTTTGCCACGATCTCGGCCATGGTCTGGGCGGCCTATTCCATGTTGCTCAAGCGTGCCCCAAAGGTGCATCCGCTTAGCCTTGTTTTCGTATCTGCCCTGATCGGTCTGGTCTTCCTGACCCCGCTTTATATCTGGTCGATTGTCGTTGATGGGGAACCGTTCTTTACCCATCTTGATCCGGCATGGCCTGATTTGCTGAAAATCTTCTATATCGCGGCAGGTCCGGCATTCCTTGGTTATCTGTTCTGGAACAAGGGTGTGTCGATTGTTGGTCCGGCCAATGCGGGCGTGTTCCTGTATCTGATGCCGGTCTTTGCCAGTGGTCTTGCGATCATCTTCCTTGGCGAAGAGTTGCATCTTTACCATTTGGGCGGCATCAGCCTTATTGCCTTTGGCATCTGGCAGGCAACGCGACGCAAAGCCTGATCAAGGACCATCAAACAAACAGCAAAAAGGCCGGACTGCTTGGTGCATGTCCGGCCTTTTTGTTTATGCGATCAGTTGGTGCTGATCAGAAATGCTTTGCGCCTATTCCGCGGTCTCAGCCTTGGCCTTGCTGTCGCTCTTGGCTTCTTCAGCTTCGATATCGTCGGAGGTCAACATCGGCAGATTGAATTCATGCTGCGCTTGGTTTTCAAGTTCCTTGGTGCGCGTATCAATCCGGGTTTTGATTTCCTTCATGAAGGTCTTGCGATCAAGATCAGGCTCAATCGGCTTCATGAGTTCCATGGTCACCTGACCACCATACTTCATAAAGCTGTGACGGCCCCAGAACATGCCGGAATTAAGCGCAACCGGGATGACCTTGTAATCGGGGAAGGCCTTATAAAGCGCATAGATGCCCGGATGATACGGGCGGTTTGAACCGGGTGGGGTGCGCGTCCCTTCCGGGAAAATGATCACCTGACGGTTTTCCTCAAGCGCCTTTTGCGCCCCCTTGATCATGTCCTTAAGGGCGGAGCCACCAGCAGACCGATCAACGGCAATTTGGCCTGAAAGGGTCAGGAACTGGCCAAAAACCGGGATCTTGGTCAGTTCTTTCTTCAGGATATAGGCCGGATCCTCAACCACCGTATGGAAGGTCAGCGTTTCCCATGCGGATTGGTGCTTAGCGACCAGAATGCAGGGGCCCTTGGGCAGATTTTCAAGCCCGGTGATGCGCCGACGCATCCCGACAGAATAGCGCAGCATGAACTGGACCAACCGGCACCAGGCATGACCAACGAACTGGTTGGCTTTGCGCCCAAACAGCATCAACGGGATCAGGCTTAGGCACAGAACAGCAGTTCCGCCGAAAAACAACACGTTAAACAGTAACGCGCGGAGCGCTCTCATTCAGAAAAATCCTTCATAGGTCTCGGGTCCGTGACCCTCAGTATTTCCTGCTTTGTAACAGCAATATGGCAATCGGAAAACGTTGATTGTCACCCGTCTTTGCCCGTCGCATTCGACGCTGAATAGTCCTGCTGCTGCGGGGCTACTTCGTTGGGGCCGCGCAATGCGGAGCGGTCACCGTCGGGCAACCAGGTCAGCAAAGTGTTGCGCAGGCTGGCAAAGACATACTTGTTATATTCGCTGGCAATCAGGGCCGTGCTGCCCGGGAAACGCCACCAATTGTCGATTTTGACGTTATCGGGGAAAACCGGGTGTGCAATGATTTCGACATCGGGCATCAGGCTTCTGAATTCCAAAAGCGATCGCGGCATATGGTAATTGGCCGTGACGATACGAAGGCTTTTAAACCCTTCTTCATAGACCCAGACAGCGGTTTCAATCGCATTGCCGCGCGTGTTTTCCGCAACATGGCCCAGCACCACACAGCAGGCCACAAGGCGTGGGTCGGATTTGCCAACAGACAGAAGTTCGTCGACCTCAACCCCGCGATAGACGCCGGAGATGAAAAGCTTTTTGGCCAGACCCCGGGTCAAAAGACGGCGTCCCTCGGACAGGCGTTCGCTGCCGCCGGTCAGAACGACAATCGCATCGGTGCGCTGATCGGGGTTGTCGACCGTGGTTGGGATGTAATCAACATACCAGATGAAACCGGCCGCCCAGATCAACCCGCAAAAGATCAGGGTCGATAGCAAAAAGCGAAAACGGCGAAAGCGGCGACGTTGCTGCACACTAAGTGGTGGCTTGCTCATGAATGCGTGCCCAAAAGTCGGTGTGCTGGCATGTATTCTGATCTCCTGAGGTGGCCAAACCCATGATCCCAAAAGGGAAGATGTTTTCAAAAGGACTATACGGAGGCCGGATCGACGTTACAACATCCGGTGTAGGACACGCAGCACGGTGCGGGTGGCGGTGATGCCTGCGACCATGGCAACGATAAAGGGAATGGCGACAATCAGGGCAATGAAAGTCGGGCTTAAAACCAGTGATGGGATCGGCCAACCGGCCCGCATGCCAAGCCATGCAATCAATGCCGAAACCGGAAGCGCGATCAAAAGACCCAGAAGCGCACCAAAGAACGCCAATCGCTGATTATGACGCCCGAACTGACGCGCGATATAGCCATCCTGTGCGCCGATCAGATGCAGCAATTCAATGATGCGATGATGGATCGAAAGCCCCGAACGCGTGGCAAAAACGACAGAAAGCATGGTCGCGCCAAACAGAACAATGATCAAAACGGCCAAGGCAAGTTCGACCGAAAAGGCGACATCGGCAATCCGTTCGATCCAGATGCGATGATCATCAAGCACGGCTTCGGGCGCGATCATGCCCAAGCGGCTTTCCAGCGCATCATAGTTAAAACCGGTTTCAGGCGTGATTTCGATGATGCGCGGGATGGGAAGTTCGCTGACAACTTCATCGGGGCCCAGCCACGGCTCCAAAAGGGCTGCCATGGTATCGGGGCTCAATTCCTCGATCCGGGCGATGCCGGGCAGGGTTGAAACCTGTTCGATGATGCTATCGACTGTGCCTTGCAAAGCTTCTTCGCGTTCAATCGGGCTGCGATTGGCAAGATCAGTTGGCGGTACCTGGATCGACAGGCTGCCTTCAATCTGGCCGGACCACTGGCCGACACTGTCATGCAACGCAGCCAGGCCGACGATGGAAAACGTCAGCAGGGCAACCATCAAAGCAACGATACTCGGCAAAAAGCGCGAGGATGAATTGCTTTCAAGCGGTAGATGCGATGGTGGTGCGCGAAAAGCCATGATCGTGTGTTGGTCCTGATGATCTGGTTGATCTTGTTGTCGCGAAACTCGGGTACCGAAAGTCTTCAGCCGCTATGGGTGACGTCGTGTAACGTGCCACCTTCCAGCAGCCACTGGGTATGACCAAACCGTCTGACCAGTTGCCGGTTATGGGTGGCAATCAGAACGGTCGTGCCCAGCTTGTTCAGTTCTTCAAACAAATATAGCAAACGCATGGCGATTCGATCATCAACGTTCCCGGTTGGCTCATCAGCCAGAAGAAGGGCCGGGCGACCAATCACGGCGCGCGCGATGGCAACACGCTGCTGCTGACCACCCGAAAGCCTGGATGGTTGCGCATTGATGTGATCGCCAAGACCAACCCATTCGAGAAGCTCGGTCACGTTTTTGCGGATCTGAAGGTCTTCGACCCCGGCAACGCGCAATGGCAACGCGACGTTTTCAAACGTTGTCAGATGGTTGATCAGACGGAAATCCTGAAACACGACGCCGATCTTGCGGCGAATTGCCGGCAATTCTTCGCGCGGGATGCGGATGTTATCGCGGCCAAATATGTTGATCTCGCCGCGCGTCTGGCGAAGTGCCAGATATAAAAGACGCATCAGTGTCGATTTACCCGCACCCGATGCACCGGTCAGGAAATGGAAACTGCCGCGACCCAGCGAAAAATTAAGGTCGCGCAGAATTTCCGGTCCGGATTCGTATCGGACCCCGACATTCCTGAAACTGACAACTTCGGTCAAAATCGGTGCTCCATCTGGCAGAATGACGGTTTGCTTGGGCCGTGGCCTTTGCAATTGTTAACGGGTTTCTAAATGGTTTGACAGGGGGATAGGCCCTTGCTGTCATCACATTATCGAATATGAATGTAGCAGATTGGCTGGCTTTTCCTTTGCTTTGCGATGCCATGATCGTGGCATTTAGGCAATGGTTTGACACCCAAATCCGGGCAGCTTCTGTTATCTGTGCTTAACAGTCTGTTAAATCGCGGCTATTTACATATAGTGTAGATCACAACTGACGGGTTTGGGGGAACGTCAGTCGGTGATAGTTTTATGCCCTCCCATGTTTGATGCCGCTGTCATCGAAATGCCAGGTTTGCAATGATCATTACTTGCCCAGAGTGTTCCAAGAAATACTCAGTTAAGACAGAAGCCATCGGCCCCAAAGGCCGAACCGTGCGCTGTAAAAGCTGCGGCAATAGCTGGTATCAGGACCCGCCCGGCGTAAAGAAAGCTGCGCCAAAGCCCGCACCGCAGAATGATCTTCCGCCGCCGTTCAACGAAGACGGCGCGCTTGGGGCTGATTTCAATGCCGACCAGATGGGGGGCGGTCAGGTTGACCCGGGCTTTGAAGATGCAGACAAAATTCCAGATCCGCCTCCCATTCCGCAGCAGCTGATCCGCAATAATCCGAAGCCGGAACCCAAAAAGAAAAAGGGTATCATCGGCTGGCTCATCTTCCTGCTTTTGTTGGGCGGGATTGGTGCTGGTGGTTATTTTGCCAAGGATCAGGTCATCGAAATGTGGCCGCCAATCGCCAAGGTCTATGACATGGTGGGCCTTGATGTTCCCCATGTTGGTGAAGGTCTTGATATCCGCGAATTGCCGCCGACCCGTGAAGACGAGGACGGTGTCGATGTTCTTGTTGTCCGTGCCGAGATCGTCAATATCAGCGAAGAGCCGCGTGCTCTGCCCTATCTTCTGATCGAACTGCTTGATCCGCTCGATCGTGTGGTTCAACGCAAGAAAGTCCCGCTGATCTATGATGAGACGATGGTCAGCACAGGTGCAGAAATGCCGATGGAACAGCAGTTCCTGCCGGTTGGTGAAACGCTGACGGTGGAAACCAAAATCCGCCGTCCGAACCCGACCGCGACCCGCTTGCAGGTTACCTTCCTTGATCCGCGTGAAGCGGTCGAGCCATAAGGTCAGACCCGATATTCATCAAAAAGGCAGCGTTTGAAATGCTGCCTTTTTTGTTGATGACGTTAGGATGGTTCGTTCCGGGAAAGGGCATCAGAACCGTTTTAACAGCCGGTCGATATATTCCTGTTCGATCTGCGGGCGATCCGGGTCGCCGGACCGACGACGAAGTTCCTGCAAGATGCGCCAGGCGCGTTCGAGCGTGTTTACATCCGGGATGATTGTTGTGCCATCGCCCCCAACCGGACGACCCAGTGGGTCACGGCGACCAGATCCTTCAAGGTCTTCAAGCATCGGTGCCATCTGGCTCAGCCCTTCAAGCGCGCGGCTGATTTCACCAATACCTTGTTGCAGGGCATCCATGGCTTGGCGCTGATATTGAAGGGCCTCGTGCGATCGGTTGTGTCCTAAGGCCTCTGCCGCGCCGCGCATCGCATCAATGACCGAATTCATGCCACTGACGTCACCAAATTGGCCGAGGCCTGGATTCTGCATGATGTCACTAGCGTCATCTGCCAATCCTTGTTGCTGATTGGCGCGTGGGCCGGGGCCGCTCTGATTGTTTGAAACGTCACCCTCATTCATCAAATCTTGCTGGCGGCGTGACAGATCGCGCATGCCATCAAGCATCTCACGAAGTGTGGATGTGATATCCATGCCGCCTTCACCCGTGGTGACCTGCATGTTTTCAACCAGTTCCCGCAACCGGTCGATCAACTGGCGGGCTTCATCACGTGCACCGGCCCGCATCAGGGCATCGATCTGATCAATGATGCGTGACAGGTCTTGTTGTTCAAGGGTGGCGGCTGCCTGTGGTTGGTCCTCAGATGCCTGCGGGCTTTCACGGGTGAGTGCTGCCAGATATTCGTTCAGGGCTTGGCGATATTCATCAATCAGGCGGGCAATTTCGGCTTCGGTCACATCCGGGTTGGCCAAAGCTTCAAGCAGGCGTTCTTCGGCCTCCATCAGATTGCGTTCAGCAATGCCATAGCTTCCACGTTCAATCTCTTCGGCGATATGCCACAGAAGCCCTGCAACATCCTGATGGACGGCGCGGTCATACATATTGGCAGCCAACCGGTTCTCGGCCACCGACAGGGCCAAAAAGACGCCGATATGGCCATTAAAGGCCTGCGGGGCATAGAGGACGGGCAAGATCGCCTGATGCATCTCCAGCGCCCGGTCGGGATAGCGCAAAAGCCCCCGACGAATGGCAATCAGCTTTTGCGCGACCGGGTGGCTAAATTCCCGCTCAGGCAACATCAGAGATCTGACATCACTTTCGGCACTTTGATCGGCATTGTCGCGCGATACCATCTGGATATTGACCGGAAGGCCCGCCCATGGATGGGCCACCAGATCGACAAAGCGCGGTCCTTCAATCCGGGTTGGCATCGCCGATGAAGAGGTACCTTCGCCCTTCAGATCAATCGAGATCTGCTCAATCGGGCCATATTGGCCAATCGCACCGTCTTCCGGGGCGGGGGTAATGATCAGATCAAGCTCGGCCAGGCCGTAATCGTCATTGGCAATGTAATCAAGGCGCAAATGATCGCGGCGGGTCACTGTGGGTGGGCTAACGAATGACAGGCTGGGTGCCTTATCTGCCAGAAGCTCGATATTCAGTGTCAGGCGGTCATTGCCCCAGACCGATATCTTCCATTCACCCGATTGTTCGATCGCGGTAGACAGCACATAGCTGTTCTCACTGCTTTCGGTAAAGGCACGTTCGCCATCCGGTGCGGTCAGGGTCGGGGCCCAGATGCTTGAGATACTGCCATCAAGTGTCGATCCGGCGGGAACCTGAACCGAAATTACCTCGCTGGTTTTGCCATTTTGACCGTCGGTGGTGTCGGTCGTGCCGGTTTGCGGCGTATCACCTGATAAGGCACTAAAGCGTAAAACACGCGGTACCTGCCCTGTATAAGCCGGTGGGGTCACCCAAAGGGTTGCGCTGAAGTCCGCTGCCCCAAGACGCTGAAGCGGGCTGAAGGCCTTTGAAAAGCGTTCCGAGACATGGTTAGCACCCGCCATCAGACCAACAAACAGCAACAACACCGGAATGGCGGTCAGGCCAAACCGGTCAATGCGGGTAATCGCCGGGATCGGATGGGGCAGGCGCAGTTTGGCAATTGCTGCTTCATGCAGGCCAAGCTGGCGTTGCCACAAATAGCTGGTCAGCGGATCATCGGTATCCTGAATATGGTCTTCAAGACTTTGCAGCGGATTGTTTTCAAGGCGGTTTTCAATCTCGATCCGGTGCAGGATGTCACGTCTGGTGGGCCAGCGGAAATTGCGCCATGGGGCAACCACCGTCACCATCGTTGCCACCGACAGGACCGAAAGCAACATTATATGACCGGTCGCAGGTAGGAACTCAAACGCCCCGGTCAGCGTCAAGCCAACCGTGAGCACCACAACAGAAAGCGACGGAATCAAGCAGGGCCAAACCGATTCCCACAGCATAATCATGCGCGTCTTGCGCACATGACGTTCCATTCCGGGATACGGTGGTATCAGCGACATGCGTTAGCTGGCCCTTGATTGCCAATGCGCTGCGCGGGTAATCGCAACGCTTACCCTTTAAAACTTGGGGTTTTGACAGGGCGGGTCAAGCTGTTCGATGCGGGGACGGTCAAATAAAAAGGGCAGCTCAGATGGTCTGAGCTGCCCTTTTTGAATTTTAAAATGCGCGGCAAACGTTATTCGTTGCTCAACCATGCCGGGACCTGATCCATTTTGATCAGATCTTCGATTTCCTGACGCGGACGGACGATGGCAAAATTATTGCCCTTCACCAGAACTTCCGGGGTCAGCGCACGGGTGTTGTAAGTCGATGACATGACAGCGCCATAAGCACCCGCCGACATCACAGCAACCAGATCGCCAGCCTTCAGGCTATCGGGAAGCTTGCGGTCCTTGCCAAACGTGTCACCGGTTTCGCAAACCGGGCCAACCACATCGACAACTGCCTGTTCTTCGCCTTCGACCAGCTCATCCACCGGGATGATTTCGTGATAGGCGCTATAAAGGGTCGGGCGGATCAGATCGTTCATCGCCGCATCAAGAATGACAAAGCGTTTTGCTTCACCGTCTTTGATATACATAACGCGCGAAACCATGATCCCGGCATTACCGGCAATCAGACGACCCGGCTCAAGCGTGATGTGACAACCAAGATGGCCGACCGTTTCACGCACCATCTGCCCATAGGCGTCTGGAAGCGGCGGGGTTTCACCCTGATAGGCGATGCCAAGACCACCACCAAGATCAAGATTGCGGATTTCAATGCCTTCGGAACGAAGCTGTTCCACCAGATCAGCAAGGCGGGTGAACGCTTCGCGGAACGGTGCCAGATCGGTCAGCTGTGATCCGATATGCATGGCAATACCGGTAACCTCGATACCGTCCATGGCGGCGGCATCACGGTACACTTCAATCGCACGGGTCCAGTCGATGCCGAATTTGTTTTCAGCCTTTCCGGTTGCGATTTTCTCGTGGGTTTTGGCATCCACATGCGGATTGACGCGCAATGCAATGCGGGCCTTTTTGCCCATATCGATGGCAACGCGGTTTACTTCCTGAAGTTCAGGAATGCTTTCAACGTTGATCTGCGCGATATCGGCTTCAAGTGCCTCGCGAATTTCGGCTTCGGCCTTGCCAACGCCCGAAAAGATCACTTTGCTGGGGGGCATGCCTGCACGCAATGCGCGGCGCATTTCACCAACCGAAACAACGTCCGCACCCGCACCCTGATTGGCAAGAGTCTTCAGAACAGCTTGGTTGGAGTTGGCTTTAACCGCAAAGCATACGGTCGCATCCAGTCCTTCGAACGCATCAGCATAAACATGATAATGGCGTTCAAGCGTTGCCGTCGAATAGCAGAAGAACGGAGTGCCGACTTTCTCAGCCATCTCCGGGATCGAGACACCTTCAGCGTGAAGGACGCCATCAATATATTCAAAATGGTTCATTTTGCCGGGTAGTCCCTTGGATATTCGTAACCTTTGTCGGTCGGCGGTTCGAGCGGACCTTTTTTGCCGCAGGCCGCAACCGAAAGACCCAGCATGACTGCCAGCGTGATCACGGTGCCGCGTTTAAGCAAAGCGACGTTCATTTCAGAAACCTTTCCTTTGCTGCCACAACGGATTCCTTCACGCGAACCGGTGCAGTACCGCCAAAGCTTTGGCGGGCGGCAACCGATGCTTCGACGGTCAGGACGTCATAAACCGCATTGGTGATTTTCGGCTCAATGCCCTGAAGGTCTTCAAGGGCAAGCTGATCAAGATCGCAACCTTTGCTTTCTGCCAGTTTCACGGTCGCGCCAACCACATGGTGCGCATCACGGAACGGCATGCCAAGTTCGGCCACCAGCCAATCGGCAAGATCGGTTGCGGTGGTGTAACCGGCACCGGCTGCAGCGCGCATGTTATCGGCATGGACCTTCATATCGGCAACCATGCCGGTCATGGCAGCAACGCACAGACCCAGATGGTCATGGGCTTCAAAGACCGGTTCCTTGTCTTCCTGCATGTCCTTGGAATAGGCCAGCGGAAGGCCCTTCATCGACAGCATCAAGGAATTATAGCACCCAACGATGCGGCCGATCTTGGGGCGGATCAGTTCGGCGGCATCCGGATTACGTTTCTGCGGCATGATCGAAGAGCCGGTCGAAAACTTGTCAGACATGCCGATGAAACGGAACTGGGCGGAGCACCAGATCACCATTTCTTCGGCCAGACGCGACAGATGCATGGCGGCGATCGATGCGGCATTGAGGTATTCCAGCGCAAAGTCACGATCCGATACCGCATCCAGCGAGTTCGCGGTCGGGCGATCAAAGCCAAGCGCGCTTGCCGTCATGTGACGATCAATCGGATAAGGCGTACCGGCAAGGGCGGCCGAGCCCAGCGGGTTTTCATTCACACGCGTGCGGCAATCGGCAACGCGTCCACGGTCACGACCAAACATTTCAACATAGGCCAGAAGATGATGGCCAAAGGTGACCGGCTGGGCTGCCTGAAGGTGGGTGAAGCCCGGCATGATGGTTTCAGCATGGGTTTCAGCCTGCGTGATCAGGGCATCCTGAAGGCCCTTAAGACCTGCTTCAAGATCGCCCAAGGCAACGTCACGCACCCACAGTTTGAAATCAGTTGCGACCTGATCGTTACGCGAACGTGCGGTATGCAGGCGGCCTGCCGCCGGACCGATCAGCTCGCGCAGGCGGCTTTCAACATTCATGTGGATATCTTCAAGCGCGCTTGAGAACTGGAAATTGCCACTCTCGATTTCTTGAAGAATTTGGTCTAGACCGTTGGTTATCTTTTCGCCATCTTCTGCAGGAATGATGTTCTGCTTGACCAGCATGGCGCAATGGGCTTTGGAGCCCTGAATATCCTGGGCGTAAAGGCGCTTGTCGAAACCGATGGAAGCATTGATTTCTTCCATGATGGCCGACGGGCCAGCTTCGAAGCGGCCGCCCCAAAGGGAGTTTGCGTTTTTCTGGTCGGTAGCGTTTTGATCGGTCATTGTGATCCGCAGTCTGGAAAGGTGGGTGTTGTGAAGGCTTTGCTTCGTTACGTAAAACTTGGCGTGATTGTCGCGATATCGGGCATTTATGCAACCCCTGCCTTTGCAGATACGCAATTCCCACAAGAACTTTCAAAGATGGTTGCCCCATCCGATGATGGTTCTTTGCCCCAAGACATCATCTTTGTCGACGAAAATGATCAGCAAGTCCCCCTTAATAGCCTGAAAGGGCAGGTTATTCTGGTCAATCTGTGGGCGACCTGGTGCGTGCCATGCGTCAAAGAAATGCCCGAACTTGATCAGCTGGCCGCCGAGATGGAAGGCAAACCGTTCAAGGTGCTGGCACTTAGTCAGGATCGCGGTGGGGCTGCAGCCGTGACGGAATTCTTTGAAAAGAATGGAATTGGCAATCTTGACGTCGCCCTGGACCCGCGCGGCGCCATTGCGCGCAAGATGGGTGCACGCGGCCTTCCGACCAGTTTTGTGATTGATGGGAATGGTTTTGTTCAGGGCAAGCTTGAAGGCATCGCAAAGTGGGATGCGCCTGCCGTCATCGATTACTTCGATGCCTTGATCGCCCAGACGTCCTGATCGGATTTTATCAGCCGGGTATTAAGTCCGGCCTTCAATCAGTTCCAGAACCTGTTCAAGGTTTGGCGCGGCATCCGCCGCCCCGTTGCGTGTCGTTGCCAATGCGCCGGTTGCGCAGGCAAAACGCACAGCATCTTCCAGGGACTGACCGCCATGAAGCGCAACCGCAAGGCCACCGTTAAAGCAATCACCGGCTGCCACCGTATCAATTGCTGTGACCTCGAAGGCCGGAACCAACCCGGTTTGACCAGCGGATGAATAGAACGCGCCGTGACGTCCCATTTTAATGATCACGGTTTCCGGGCCCATGTCATGCAGCTTCTGGGCAGCGGCACGTGCGGTTGGCATATCAACCGGTTCAATCCCGGTCATGGCCAGACATTCGCTGCTATTAGGCGTTACGATGTCGCTGATCGCCAAGAGATCGCGCATCACGACATGATCCTGCACCGGGGCCGGATCAAGAATGATCTTGGCTTTGCCTTCGCGGGCATATTTGATTGCGCAATCAATCGCGACCACCGGGCATTCCAGTTGCAGCAGCAAATAATCGCATTCGCGCAGCAGATGCTGTTTTTCATGCAGGTCCGCGCGCGTCATGGTCATGTTCGCCCCGCCAACCACCGTGATCATGTTTTCACCGGCATCATCGATTGATATCAAAGCCGTCCCGGTCTGGGACTCCTCGGCAATGATCAGATGATTGGTATTCAGGCCCTCGGAACGTAGCGTATCAATCAGCTGCCGACCCAAAAGATCATCGGCGATTTTGGAAATGAAGGTCGGGGAAACGCCAAGCCGTGCGACCGCAATCGCCTGATTACAGCCTTTGCCACCGGGGCCGGTTTTATATTCGCGGGCCGAAACCGTTTGGCCGGGTTGTGGAAACTTTGCCACGCGTGCGGCGAAATCAACGTTCGAGCTTCCAACGACTGCAATACTCATGGTCTATCCAAATGGCGTTAAACTAATACCTCATGCTAATATGAGTACTAGATCAGTGGTTTAAATAGGGTAAGCGTCCAAAATGCTGTGCGTGCAAAATTGGATCATTGAAAGGTCAAAGCTAAGGGATTGATATGCAGGGCTGCTCAGTCAGGGGTGAATTCATCTGACAGGGCAGCATAGATGCGCTGGAATTTGGCAAAACGCGGCGCATAGGATGCATGGCGGGCCTGATCGGGTTCGATCACTTCCTCGATTGCCGGTTTCTGACAGACATCTTCTACCGCCTCGTTGGTAAGTGCCAAGCGCCCCAATCGCGCCGCACCGAATGCGGGCCCCTTGGCGGCCCCTTCATAACGGGCAAGCGGGGTTCCCATGATGTCGGAAATCAGCTGGATCCAGTATCGACTGCGTGCACCGCCGCCAATCACACCAGGCAAATCACAATGTGTGCCTGCGGCATGCAGGCGAGATTGCGCATCGCTGAGCGCAAAGGCAACACCTTCAAGCACCGCCTGAACCATGGTTTCACGCCCTGTGTCACTGCCAAGGCCAAAGAACACACCGCGCGCATAGGGATTGTTATGCGGGGTTCGCTCCCCATTCAGATAAGGCAGGAACAAAACGTTGGACGGTGCCTTATGCTGGGCTTCAACACGGCTCAGCAACGCACCGATATCCGTTTCCCCCAGAAGTCCCGCCGCCCATTGCAGGCAACTTGCGCCGTTCAGCAAAACCGCCATCTGGAACCAATGTTCGGGCACGGCATGGGTAAAGCTGTGAAGGAGTTCTTCGGGTTTGGGGCGATATTTGTCCGAGGCGACAAAAATCTGTGACGACGTCCCAAGCGAGATAAAGCCATCCCCATGGCGCACAGCCCCGACCCCAATGCCACCGGTCGCGGCATCCCCGCCGCCACCCGCAATGACAACAGTGCTGCCCATGCCCCAGCGCTCCGCCAATTCAGGGCGCAGTATGCCGGTTGGGTCTGATCCTTCGACCAATTTTGGAAGCTGCGCCATATCAAGACCGCAGGCCGCAATCGCATCTGCATTCCAGCTGCGGCTTTCTTCATCCAGCCACAGCGTGCCAGCAGCATCAGACATCTCGGTCGCCTTGTCGCCCGAAAGGTGAAGGCGGATATAGTCCTTGGGCAGCAGGATGGTTTTGATCTTGGCGAAAAGTTCGGGTTCATGCTTGCGCAGCCAGATCAGTTTGGGTGCGGTCATGCCGGGCATGGTGGCGACCCCGGCGCGCATCCCAAGGTCAGGCAAGGCAGCATCAAGTTCCGCACATTCACGCATGGCGCGGCCATCATTCCACAAAATGGCGGGGCGCAATGGTTTGTCATCATCGCCCAGCAAGGTTGCCCCATGCATCTGCCCCGATAGGCCAATCGCGCGGGTCGCGGCAATGGCGGCGGGATTTTGGGCATGAAGGGCGTCAATCGCGCGTAAGGTAGCATCCCACCAATCGGTCGGGTTCTGTTCGCTCCAGAACGGTTTGGGGGAAGATAGCGACAAAGGGATATCTGCCTCGGCACGGGTAGCCGAGTTTTCGTCGATCAGCAGTGCCTTGACCGCTGATGTACCGACATCAATTCCGAGAAACATATTCGGACAGCCTCCAGACGCCTTTTGTCATTTAATCCCGGCATCACGATTGTGCGGGTTGAAGTGTTCTATATTCCAGATGGTTGGCGAGCTGATTGCAACAGAAAAAAGCCGCTGCGATCGGCAGCGGCTTTAATTTCAAAATGCGAATATTTTCAAGCAAGTCCTTAACGGGTCGGGACCGGCTCATCCCCGCTATAGTCATAGAAGCCGCGGCCGACCTTACGGCCAAGCCAGCCTGCTTCGACATATTTGACCAGAAGCGGGCAGGGACGGTACTTGGTATCGGCCAGACCATCATGCAGCACATGCATGATCGAAAGGCAGGTATCCAGACCAATAAAGTCTGCCAGCTGCAGCGGGCCCATCGGGTGGTTTGCACCCAGACGCATTGCGGTATCGATGGATTCGACGTTACCCACACCTTCATAAAGCGTGTAGATCGCTTCGTTGATCATCGGAAGCAGGATGCGGTTGACGATGAAAGCCGGGAAATCTTCAGCACTTGCCGTGTCTTTGCCCAGTTTCTTCACCAGTTCATGAATGGTGCGATAGGTGGTTTCGTCCGTGGCAATACCACGGATCAGTTCCACCAGCTTCATCAGCGGCACCGGGTTCATGAAGTGCATGCCCATGAACTTCGACGGACGGTCCGTATAGGACGCCAGACGAGTTACCGAGATCGACGAGGTGTTGGTCGCGATAATGGCTTCGGGGCCAAGAACCGGGCACAGAGCTTTAAAGATCTGTTTTTTGATCTCTTCATTCTCGGTTGCCGCTTCGATCACCAGATCGCAGTCCGAAAGGAACACATATTCCGTTCCGGTTGAGATGCGGGCAATCGCCGCGTCTTTTTGCGCTGCGGTAATCAGCTCTTTTTTGACCTGACGGTCCATGTTCTTTTCCATCACGCCGATGGCCTTATCGAGGGCATCTTGCGCAATGTCGAGAATTCGGACGTCGTAACCGGCAAGTGCGATCACATGTGCAATGCCATTGCCCATCTGACCGGCGCCAATTACGCCAATGGTTTTGATATCTTCCAACGAAGCCATTTGTTCCCCACTCGTCCCCTTAGGGTCAAAACAATAGAATTCACTGCTTTGACCCTAAATGGGATCAGATTATTTGTCGAGTTCACTCGCCAGAGCGGGAAGGGCCTCGAACAGGTCCGCGACAAGTCCGTAATCAGCTACCGAGAAGATCGGTGCTTCTTCGTCCTTGTTGATCGCGACAATGACCTTACTGTCCTTCATGCCGGCAAGGTGCTGAATAGCACCCGAAATGCCTACAGCAATGTATAGCTGCGGTGCAACAACTTTGCCGGTTTGACCGACCTGCCAGTCATTCGGGGCATATCCGGCATCAACTGCAGCGCGTGATGCGCCAATGGCAGCGCCGAGTTTGTCAGCAATCGGTTCGATCAGGTGGAAGTTCTCACCCGAACCCATGCCACGACCGCCAGAGATCACAACGCTTGCCGCGGTGAGTTCCGGACGCTCCGACTCGGTCAGTTCCTGACCGACGAAGCTCGACTTGCCTGCATCAGATGCGATGGAAACGTCTTCGATCGATGCAGAACCACCTTCGCCAGCAACCGGATCAAAGCCCGTGGTACGAACAGTGATCAGTTTCAGTGCGTCAGAGGACTGCACGGTCGCAAGTGCGTTACCGGCATAGATCGGACGAACAAAGGTATCGGCACTTTCAACATCGGTGATGTCGGAAATCTGTGCGACGTCCTTCATGGCCGCAACACGCGGCATGAAGTTTTTGCCCGAGGTTGAAGCCGGAACCAGAACGTGGCTGTAATCGCCAGCCAGTTCGCTGACCAGGCCAGCCAGGTTTTCAGCAAGGAAGTGGCCATAGGCTGCGTTATCAGCAACCAGAACCTTGGCAACGCCAGCAACCTTTGCGGCTGCTTCGGCAACACCGCGGCAGTTTTCACCAGCAACGAGGATGGTGATGTCGCCACCGATTTTCTGTGCAGCAGCAACGGTGTTAAGCGTGCCACCCTTCAGTTCGGTATTGTCGTGTTCGGCAATAACAAGAATGCTCATTTGATTGATCCCCGCTTAGATTACTTTTGCTTCGTTGCGGAGCTTGTCGACAAGCTCAGCCACGTCGGCAACTTTGACACCTGCCTGACGAGCCGCCGGTTCGGTGACTTTCAGGGTTTTCAGGCGCGGCGCGGTATCAACACCAAGATCAGCCGGGGTCAGGGTATCGAGCGGCTTTTTCTTGGCTTTCATGATGTTTGGCAGCGACGCATAGCGCGGCTCATTGAGGCGCAAGTCGGTGGTCACGATCGCCGGAAGATCGAGCTTCACGGTCTCAAGACCGCCATCGACTTCACGGGTGACATCCATTTTGCCATCAGCAATGACGACCTTGGATGCGAACGTACCCTGCGCCCAACCAAGCAGAGCTGCCAGCATCTGGCCGGTTTGGTTGGCATCATCGTCGATTGCCTGTTTGCCGAGGATCACAAGATCCGGGCTTTCCTTGGCAACGACTTCTTTCAGAAGTTTTGCAACGGCCAGCGGCTGCAACTCGTCCTCGGTTTCGACCAGAATGCCGCGATCGGCACCCATGGCAAGGGCGGTGCGCAGAGTTTCCTGGCACTGTTTAACGCCGAGCGATACAGCAACCACTTCGGTGGCGGTACCAGCTTCTTTGAGGCGGATGGCCTCTTCAACGGCGATTTCGTCAAACGGGTTCATGGACATTTTGACGTTGTTCAATTCAACGCCAGACTGGTCCTGTTTGACACGGATCTTGACGTTGTAATCCACAACGCGCTTAACGGCGACAAGAACCTTCATGACAGACCTGTTCGTTTTTGTTGTCGAAACTATGGGCTTTCCGCTTCCTGCCGCGGGGCAGGTTGCCAAAGGCCCGGATGTTACTGTTTTCCCCGCGATGCACAATAGGGGGTGCATTACGGGTTGTCAATTTACGTAAAGAGGTTGACGTTAACGATAACTTCTTTACTGAAATTTTGATGCCCTTCGAAACCTTGATACGGCACAAATCCGCCAATTAACAGGGATTTGTCCAATATTTTTCCCTAACGGGTCAGGCCCGGCTGCCACAAAATATCGTCTTTGCCGCCATTATTGGCGTGACGGGCCAGCACAAACATATGGTCTGAAAGCCGGTTGATATAGCGGACTGCCTCGGGATTGATTGCCTCGATTCCGGCAAGCTCGACAATTAGACGTTCGGCGCGGCGCGACACAGTACGGGCAATATGCAATTGAGCCGAAAGCGCGCTGCCACCCGGAAGAACAAATGATTTCAACGGATCAAGGTTGGCGTTGATCTGATCGATCTCATGCTCAAGCCGCTCTGTCTGCTTGGCTGTAATGCGAAGGGCGGGTTGTTCGGGATTGTCATCCGTACCGTCACCGGGCGTACAAAGGTCCGCGCCCAGATCAAACAGATCGTTCTGGATTTGCGCGAGCATCGCATCGACCTCGCCTTCGGAATGCAAACGGGCAACACCAATCACGGCATTGGTTTCATCAACGGTGCCATAAGCCTCAACCCGGACCGAGTTTTTCGGAACGCGCGTGCCATTGCCAAGGGCGGTTTTGCCCTTGTCGCCTGATTTCGTATAGATGCGTGTGAGCTGAACCATATGCTGTCCGTCTTATTCAAATATCGGTTTTGGGTGGCGTTGCTTTATTTGCCAAGCGCCATCAGGGAAAGAATGAAAAGCAGCACCAGTGCAACGGCTTGAAGCAATACGCGCAACTGCATCAGCTTGTTTGATTTGCGCGCATCCTTGCCGCGCGCCATGGAAATGATGCCCATCACAAGCACCGCGGCAACCGCCACCATGGCAATCAAAACACCGATTTGTAAAAACGCAGTCATTCTTGTTCTTCCCTGTTCCTGCCCATGGATTTATCGCGTCAGACCCGCTTTGCAATCATGATTGGGTCCAAAGACCTTCACTGCTTGCAGGTGGTTGGCATTGTTTAAGGCGGCGACATGCTGCGCCAATCTGATCGCGCAGGCAACCAGACGATGGAAATTTTCGCAATTATTGCGTGGTTTCAGTGCTGCCAAAGCTGCGGCGATCGATTTTGAGCTTCTTGATACGCGAGGCAAGTGTGGTTGGTTTGACATCCAAAAGCGCGGCGGCACCATTTGCGCCAAAGATTTTGCCCTGCGTCGTTCTAAGAGCCTCGACGATGTTGTCATACTCGGTCTTGCGCAATTCATCGCGGGTCAGAATGCCTTTTTCCGTCTGTCCAGATGCTTTTGTATCGGCATTCGCCATGCTGCGTTGATCGCGTCGGCCAAGGTCGGGCAGATCAAAATGAAGCTTGCCATCCCGTGCGAGAATGGCTGCACGTTCAATGACATTTTCCAATTCGCGGGCATTGCCCGGCCAGCCATAGTTTTGCAGATTTTGGACCTGTCCCTTCGTCAGGGTCGGCTGGGCAATATTCAGGCGCTGACAAATGTTGCGCAGGAAATGTGATGCCAATGGCGGGATATCATCGGGGCGTTCGCGAAGTGGGCGGCATTCGATGGGGAAGACATTAAGTCGGAAATAAAGGTCTTCGCGGAACCGGCCCAGACGCACTTCTTCGCGAAGATCGCGGTTGGTTGCGGCAATCAGGCGCACATTGACTTCACGTGTACGTTCTTCGCCGATGCGTTCGAACCTTTGATCCTGCAAAACGCGCAGCAACTTGCCCTGTAGTTCCAGCGGGATTTCGCCGACCTCATCCAAAAACAGGGTGCCGCCATCGGCCAATTCAAACCGCCCGACACGGTCGCGCACGGCCCCGGTAAAGGCCCCGCGCACATGGCCAAAGAACTCGCTTTCGAACAGTTCATGGGGGATGGCCGCACAGTTCACGCGGACCAGCACGCGATCAGATCGCGTGCTGGCCTGATGAATGGCGCGCGCAATCAGTTCCTTGCCCGTACCAGACTCGCCCGTGATCAGGACGTTGGCGTCGGTCGGCGCGACAAGGTCGATCTGCTTCAATGCACCTTGAATGGCGTCGGACTGGCCAATGATCTCGTGGTGATTGTTGGTCGACAGGATTTCTTCCTGCAGATAGGCATTTTCAAGTTCAAGACGTTCCCGAAGCCGGTCAACTTCGGCTAATGCGGCATGCAGCTTTTCCTCGGCGATTTTACGTTCGGTGATGTCGCGGAAAACGATCACGGCGCCAACGACAAGGCCATGATCACGAATGGGGGTGGATGTATATTCAACCCGGATCGGTTTGCCGTCGCTGCGCCAGAACACTTCATCATCAACCCGTCTGACGATGCCTTCGCGAAACGCGTTGTAAATCGGGCAATGTTCAGCGTGATAGGGTTCGCCATCGACATGGGAATGGTGAATGATCGAATGAATTTCGCGACCAACCAGATCCTCGGCCGTCCAGCCTAGCATGCGCTCGGCCGCCGGGTTCACAAAGGTCGTCACCCCGTCGCTATTAACCCCATAAATACCTTCGCCAGCAGCCCCCAGAATCAATTGGTTTTCGCGTTCGATCTCGCGAAAGAAGCGCTCAGCACGTCGCCATTCGGATATCCCTTCGCGCAGGTAATCATCTGCTTCGGAATCCACATCGCGGCGATGGCGGGCATCCAGATCTGAAATCGTCACGGTCAGATATTCCTGATCGTTCAGGATGACGGACCTTGCTTCGTGTTCGAGCTTAAGTTCCGTCCCGTCCGGACGCGTCAGATCAAGTCCGCGCGTCCAGGCAAAGCCGTGATAAAGGGCGGCCTCGCTAAACACCACAAGGCTTGGAACCTGTCCCTTGTGCAATGCACTCACAGAGCTTGATTTCAGCTCCTCGATCGAGCGTCCCAGAAGTGCAGCAGCGGCTTGATTGGCAAAGACAATGCTGTCGGTTTTGGGGTGAATAAGCAGTGTGGGATGAGTATGTGCCAAAAGTGCCTGCAAATGCAGGTTGTCGATGATTGCCTCTATCGGCTTGATTTCACTCGGGCTCATCACGCATTCCTACGAAATTTCGTAATAAGTGTTACGACTTTTCGTAAATTACGAAATTTCGTATTTACTAACGTTCTCACCCTGTGAACCAAGAGTCCAGCATTTTCAACGAAAACTGCTGCGTTGCACAAACTGGCACGTCGGTTGCTGTTGTTGATCCGAACATCTGGTGCTGCCAATGGGCGGCTTAACAACACAGGGGGTGATCACATGTCAGTCAAAAGTCTGGGCGATCCGTTTAGTGGTGATGTCGATTTGCGTCATAGCAAATCATGCGGCTGTGAAGTTTGCGCATCGAAAGGGGATCACAAACACGCGTCCCATGCTGACCACGATCTTGCCAGCATGCCAGCGCACAGCGACATGGTCGCGAAAACGCCGGAAAGCAGCGAAGAAATTCTCGACCGCGCCATCGACAGCGCAATTGTCCGATCCGTTTTCGGTCATAACGAGATTTCACGTCGATCCTTCGCCAAGATGGTTGGCGGCGGCACCATGATGGCGGCCTTGGCATCGGTTCTGCCGATCGACAAGGTTAAGGCAGCCATCCTTGATGATCTGGGGACGCCGGAAAAGGCAAAGCTCAATATCGGTTTTGTTCCGATTACCTGTGCAACACCGATCATTATGGCCCAGCCGATGGGCTTCTATGAGAAATACGGCCTTGATGTTGATGTCATCAAGACGGCTGGCTGGGCGGTTGCCCGCGACAAGTCGCTGAATAATGAATATGACGCGTCACACATGCTGACCCCGATGCCGCTGGCCATTTCGATGGGGGCGGGTTCGACCGCAACGCCGTTCCTGATGCCAGCTGTTGAAAACATCAATGGTCAGGCCATCGTTCTGCATAACGACCATCTGGACAAGCGCGATCCGAAAGACTGGAAAGGCTTCAAGTTCGGTGTGCCGTTTGAATATTCGATGCACAACTTCCTGCTGCGCTATTACGTGGCCGAGCATGGTCTGGACCCGGATAAAGACATCCAGATCCGTGTCGTTCCGCCGCCCGAGATGGTCGCAAACCTGCGTGCGGGTAACCTTGATGGCTATCTGTCGCCAGATCCGTTTAACCAGCGTGCGGTTTGGGAAAAGATCGGCTTCCTGCACACCCTGACCAAGGATATCTGGGAAGGTCATCCGTGCTGTGCGTTTGCGTGCTCCAAGGCGTTCTCTGAAGAACTGCCAAACACCTATGGCGCGCTTTTGAAGTCCATCGTTGATGCGACCCAATACGCTGCCAAGCCGGAAAACCGCAAGGAAATCTCGGCTGCCATCGCACCGGCCAACTATCTGAATCAGCCGGTTCCGGTGATTGAGCAGGTCCTGACCGGCCGCTACGCCGATGGTTTGGGCGAAGTGAAAAACGTTCCTGATCGCATCGATTTCGATCCGTTCCCGTGGCATTCGATGGGTGTCTGGATCCTGACGCAGATGAAACGCTGGGGCTATATCGAAGGCGACATCGATTACAAGAAAATCGCCGAAGAAGTCTATGTCGCGACCGACTGCGCCAAGATCATGAAAGAGCTTGGCTACGAAGCACCGACCGAGACTTACAAAAGCTATTCGATCATGGGCAAGACCTTCGATCCGGATCAGCCTGAGGCCTATGTCAACAGCTTCGCCATCGGCAAAGGGGTAAGCTGATATGCTGGCATCCTTGAATGCCAGGGCTTTGCTTTTGTCGCTCGTGCTTTTGGCGGTCTTCCTCGGATTTTGGGAGGCCGCCAGCCCAAAGCAGGAGCTTGCTGGCGAACTTACCGAATATGAACTTCTGATGGGTGGGGCAGAGCCAAAAGCCGCTGTGCCCCCGCCCTCAGCCGTCATTGCCAAGGCATGGGAAGAACTCAGCAATCCATTCTATGACGCCGGTCCCAACGACAAGGGTATTGGCATCCAGATTGGCTATTCGCTGTATCGCGTTCTAAGCGGTTATTTCCTTGCAGCGGCAATTGCCATTCCGGTCGGGTTCCTGATCGGGATGTCACCCCTGATGTACAAGGCGCTTGATCCGTTTATTCAGGTCCTTCGCCCGATTTCCCCGCTGGCATGGATGCCTTTGGCCCTGTTTGTCATTCAGGACAGTCAGGCATCGGCGATCTTTGTGATTTTTATCTGCTCGATCTGGCCGATGTTGATCAATACGGCCTTTGGTGTGGCCGGGGTCCGCAAGGACTGGGTCAATGTGGCCCGCACCCATGAATTGGGAGCGTTCAAAACCGCCTGGATCGTCATTCTTCCGGCAGCAGCGCCAACCATCCTGACCGGCATGCGGATTTCAATCGGCATCGCATGGCTTGTGATTGTGGCAGCCGAGATGCTCGTGGGTGGCACCGGGATTGGCTACTACGTCTGGAACGAATGGAACAACCTTGATCTGACCAGCGTGGTGTTCTCGATCTTGATGATCGGCGTTGTCGGCATGTTGCTTGATACCGCCTTCGCCTATTGCGCACGTCTTGTGCAGTACCAGGAATAAGGAGACCTGATATGTCGACACCATTCCTGAGTTTGCAAAATCTCTCGAAACGTTTTCAGGCGCCAAAGGGCGGCGAGCCGCTCACGGTGTTTGAAAACGTCAATCTGGGGATTGAGAAGGGCGAGTTCGTTTGCATCATCGGCCATTCTGGCTGTGGCAAATCAACCATCCTTAATATCCTTGCTGGTCTTGATGAGCCATCCGATGGCGCAGTCATCATGAATGGCAAGGAGGTCTCTGGCCCCAGCCTTGATCGCGGGATCGTGTTTCAGAACTATTCCCTGCTGCCATGGTTATCAGCGCTTAAGAACGTCACCTTTGCCGTTCAGGCCCGCTACAAATCATGGAGCAAGAAGCAGGTCCACGAACATTCCATGAAGTATCTGGAAATGGTCGGGCTGGCTGGCGGGGCGGAGCTTCGCAAGCCATCGCAACTGTCGGGCGGGATGCGCCAGCGTGTGTCGATTGCCCGTGCCTTTGCCATTCAGCCGGAATTGCTGCTGCTTGATGAACCGTTTGGTGCACTTGATGCCCTGACCCGTGGCAGCATTCAGGATGAGTTGATCCGCATCTGGTCGGGGTCTGATCAGACGGTCTTCATGATCACCCATGATGTGGATGAAGCCATTTTGCTGGCCGATCGCATTTTGCTGATGACCAATGGGCCCTATGCCCGGGTGGCTGAGTTCGTTCAGGTCGATATCCCGCGCCCGCGCGAACGGGCCAACATTATCCACCATTCCGATTACTACGACATCCGAAACCATCTCGTCGAATTCCTGGCAACGCGTTCCAAGGCGCTTGCGGGCAAGCAGGAAGATGGTGTGGCGACCGAGCCGTCCATTGTGCGGTTCGGGGCCCATGGTGACGGTGTCATTGCCGGCAAGTCCGACAATCGCAAACCCGCAACAAGCCGCGCGAAATAACCCGATACGCACGCTGATTACAGAGTAGGAGAAAAGCTGTGAAAAAAGCAGATGTCAAAGAACTGATCATCGAAGCCAAAAAAGCCAAAGGCCTTGGCTGGGAAGAAATCGCCAGCAAGATCGGCATGTCGCCGGTCTGGACGACGTCCGTATGCTTTGGCATGAATTCCGCGCCAAAGGACAAGGCCGACATGCTGGTTGCCTTGTTTGATCTGCCACCAGAAGCATCGGCCGTGCTGCAGGAGTGCCCGATGAAAATCTGGGATCAGGCGGTTCCGACCGATCCGGCAATCTATCGCCTTTATGAAATCGTTGGTGTGTACGGCGAAACCATCAAGGAAATCATTCACGAGAAATTTGGCGATGGCATCATGAGCGCGATCGATTACGAGATGTATATCGAACACAAGGAAGACCCGAAAGGCGACCGCGTTGTCATCACCCTTGATGGTAAATTCCTGAAATACCGCGCCTGGTGAAATGATGGCCTGATGTCAGGCCCCATATTTGGTGCAGCCCATTTGCACCCGTCAAACCGGTCTGCATCGCGCAGGCCGGTTTTGCTGTGATGTCACAAAGAAACAGTTCGTTGACCGATTACCGCTGGCGGAATTGCAAACATGGGCTAAATGTTATGGTCAATGATACTTGTTAATCTATTGACCCGAAAGGAACCTTTCATGGCCGACCTGTCAACGTTCGACATCACAAAGCGCTGGCCTGCGAAGAATCCCGATGTGATTTAGCTCTATTCCCTGCCGACCCCGAACGGGGTGAAGGTATCGATCATGCTTGAGGAAACCGGCCTTGCCTATGAGCCGCACCTGATCAATATCGGCGAGGACGAAACCTGGACGCCTGAATTCCTGTCTTTGAACCCGAACGGCAAAATTCCGGCGATCCTCGATCCGAATGGTCCGGATGGCGAGCCTTTTGCCCTGTTTGAATCCGGTGCGATCTTGCAGTACCTGGCCGAGAAATCGGGCAAGTTCCTGTCGACCAATCCGGTCAAGCGCATGGAAACCGTGCAGTGGGTCTATTTCCAGATGGCGGCAATTGGTCCGATTTTTGGCCAGCTTGGTTTCTTCCACAAATTCGCTGGCAAGGATATCGAGGACAAGCGCCCGCGCGACCGCTATGTCAATGAAAGCAAACGTCTTCTGGGCGTGCTTGAAACCCGTCTTGATGGCCGTGACTGGATCATGGGCGATGAATACACCATCGCCGATATCGCAAGCCTTGGCTGGGTACGTAACCTGATTGGTTTCTATGATGCTGGTGATCTGGTCGAGTTTGATCAGTTTCCAAAGGTTGCAGCATGGCTTGAACGCGGTCTTGCCCGTCCGGCGGTTCAGCGTGGCCTGAACATTCCGGCGCGCGACTGATCTGAATTTTAGTTTGACCGGATGGTCAGAAATGCTTTCCATCCGGTCAGGCTGGCTTTAACTAGTGGGGCATTATTCGCCCACGAAGTTAAGAGACATACCCATGACCAGCCGCATCAAGGACCCATCCCTTGCCCAACAGATCAATGACGAGACGCTTGTATGGCGCGAAGTCATCTGCCCGGTAACGGCGAAATACGGCAATTACGTCGCCAAGCGCGACCTGCGCGACAAAACCATCGTCAGCTTCCAGCATGTTCTTGAAGACACCATTCCGACCCTGCTTCCGTTCGTAAAAGCCGGTGCAAAGGTCAAGGTGGGTGCGTGTAACCCGGACAGCACCGATGACGTCGCTGCGGCCTATCTTGCGGCCAACGGGGTTGAGGTCCATGCATTTTCCGGCATGACGCCTGAAGAATACGCCAAAAGCATCGATATCCTGTCGTCCGAACCTGCCGACATTGTCGCCGACATGGGCGGGGAGCTGATCGAGGCGTTTGTCAAAAAAGGCCACAAGGTCGATGGCGCGCTTGAAGCCACCACGACGGGTGTGCACCGCGTTGAAAAGCTCGATTACTCCTTCCCGGTGTTTAACTGGAACGACATCGCCATTAAAGACCGCCTGCATAACCGCCACCATGTGGCACAGGAAATGTGGCCGGTCTTCTCCAACGTCACTGGATTGGCGCTGTATGGTCGTTCGGTTCTGGTGATCGGTTTTGGTCCGGTTGGACGCGGTGTTGCCGAACGTGCACGCAATCTGGGTGCGGTGGTCTCGGTTGCCGAACGCGATCCGGTCCGCGCCCTTGAAGCACAGCACCATGGTTGCCGCGTTGTTGCCCTTGAAGACGGGCTTAAGGAATGCGCGATCATTGTCACCGCGACGGGTCTTTCGGGCATTTTGGGCGAAAAACAGATCAAACAGTGCCGCCGTGGCGCTATTCTGGTCAATGTCGGCCATTCCAATACCGAGATCGATGTTGCGTGGCTTGATACCCAGAAACAAACCAAGATGCGCCGCTATATCGAACGGTTCGAGTTCGATAACAGCCGCGAAGTTTACCTGCTGAACCGTGGTAGCCTTTTGAATCTCGCACCGGGCATGGGGGGATCGGGCAAGGATCTGTTTGATCCGTTCTCAGCCATTTTGATCCGGGGTATTGATTGGCTGGCATCAGGTGGTGCGGCATCGTTCAAGCCTGGCTTCTATGATTACCCGGTGGAGATCGAACGCGAAATTGCCGAAGCCATCCTGCATTCGCACAGCTAATACCGCCCATAAGGGCATGGCCCGTTGAATGCCAAAATTGAAACACCCCAGCCAGATGACCGGGGTGTTTTCTTTTTATCGTTTGCTCGGTTCCGAGGCCTTACGCGCGGTAGCCGATCCGCAAATTGCCCCACTGTTCCCCATTCACCATGATCGGAACGTCACATTCCTTCATAAAGACGACACTGTCGCCCATATCACGGAAATAGGTTTGCAGCAGATGGGGCTTGGTGTTTCGGGCTGCCATCAAACCGGCACGGTCATCAAAGATGCGGCGGTTGCGGCAATTACCCATGTTCCATGCCGGTTCACCCGGACGCTGCGGCTGGCTATAGACCTTGTTATGGGTCGGAAGGAAGCCGTTGAAATCGACCCCGGCGGCAAAGACGATATGTTTGTCTTTTTCAAGAATGGCTTCCTGAAGCGGGGTGAAGTTGCGGTCCGTGAACGCGATATAGGGCGTCATGAACTGTTTCGGATCACTATTTGCAATTGGCTCATAGCGCGGGCTGAACAGGTCTTCGCGTTTGATCTCGTTGTTGCGAACACCGGTCTCAAGAACCTTGCCCAGATCAATCGCCAGCTGTTTGCCAAGCTCGGCAATCTTGCCATCATGATCATGGGTTTTCTTGAGGTTGCCCAAAATCACCTGGGTTGCCCGTTCATCAACTTCGGTAAACTGGATATGCGTGCCAAGGGTCGAAATCGCCTTGATGATGCCCTTAAGGGTCGTGCCATCATCCATGGTGATCTTGATCGGTTTGCCGCGATCCTTTTCCTTGGCATCAATGCGGGCCAGAAGGCCTGCCAGTGACATATCCGCAGAAACGCCCGAACGGATGTCCCCGCCGCCAAAATCGACCTTGATGTCGACAGCAATCGGAACGCGTTCTTCATTACGTCGGTTGGCACTGTCCGTACTGCGCAGAACCGTGCGGAACCGGCTTTCCATTTCGGCAATGTCATTGCGGATATTGGACGACAGGATGCGCAGGTTCTCTGCTGTCTCGCTGGCATTCTGCGATTTCGCACTGGCCAGTTCAATATCGCCCGAAATGCCCTGCATATGGGTCGACACTTCCTGTGCGCTTGCGGAAATCTCGGCAATGGCGGCGGTTTGCTGCTCGACCGAGGTGGAGATATCCGATGACAGCTGGCTGACTTCGTCAATCGCGCCACCGATGCCCTCAATCGCGGTTACGGCTTCGGAGGTTGCGCCCTGAATTGCGGTGATCTGGGAATTGATGTCCTGGATCGCTTTTTCAGTCTGGGTCGCAAGGTTTTTGACCTCGTTTGCGACAACGGCAAAGCCTTTGCCGGCATCACCGGCACGGGCGGCCTCGATGGTGGCGTTCAGTGCCAGCATCTTGGTCTGATCGGAAATGCGTTTGACGATATCGACAACCTTGCCGATCTCGCTTGCGGTTTCCGACAGGCTGTTCATCGTGTGCGAGGTTTCCTGCGCGCGGATCACGGCCTGACCGGCAATGTCATTGGTTTTGTGAATGCGTTCCGCAATTTCGTGGCTGGATGCCTGCAGTTCCTCGGTTGCGGATGCGACTGTGGCGACATTGTTGCTGGCGATGTCCGTGGTTGCGGTGATGCGTTCCACCAGTTGTGACAGCTCGCTGGCATCATTTTCCATCGCCTGGGCGACGTCATTGGTGCGCCCGGCCTGGAAACCGACTTCGGAAATGATGTTGTCAGTCTCACGTTCGATGATTTCCGACATCGACTGAATTTCAGACGCAGACCGCTGGCGGGCAAACTGCTTTTGCTGGGCGGACATCAGGCTGGCCATATCGGCCATCAGGACAGACCGTGCAGCTTCAAGAAGTGTCGGGGTTGAACGAACCCCTTTGGTGCGTGATACCAGTGCCGCACAGCTTGCCGCGGCCTTGTGATAAGCATAGACAAGACGATCTGGCGTGATGCCGGTAATCGACGTTGCCAGCACATGGTCATCAAAGCATTTGTTAAACTCGGTTGCAGAGCCAGCATTGGCCATGGTGCGGAAACGCAGGGCAAGGCCATCGGCACGGCTTCGCGGATCGCTTGGATCGGCGCTGCTTTGTCCGGACCCAAACAATTCTGCGACAATGCTTTCTGCCAACTGAGCAGCATGTTCATCAAATAGGCCTTTGGCTTCGCCTATTCGCGCATAAATTGTATTTTCCGACATTGTAGAGGCGTAATTCATTGAAACGTCTCTCCCTTTTTCCCTAGAGGCATTCCAGCCTGTTTTCCACAGATTGTAGGGTTTCTGTGTGTTTATCCGGGCAGTTTATCACTAGTGGATAATGTAAAATATATCATACTTTAGGTTGATATTGAAAAGAGGCCCGTCAAGGGTGACGGGCCTAGGTTACCCTTGTTTTTCACATGGGCCACGGTTCGCAATGAGAATATGTTCGGCTTTCAACCCGTTAGCTGGTCATCGGCCCAGAAGACCACGGGTTACAACTTGTGCCTGGATCTCGGCGGCACCTTCGAAAATATTCAAAATACGGGCGTCACAGAGCACACGGCTGATCTGATATTCCAGCGCATAGCCATTCCCGCCATGGATCTGAAGTGCGTTATCGGCATTCGACCAGGCAACACGTGCGCCCAGAAGTTTCGCCATACCGGCCTCGATATCGCAGCGGATATCCTGATCCTTTTCAATCGCCGAGAAATAGGTCAGCTGACGGGCGATCATGGTCTCAACCACCATCCATGCAACTTTTCCGTACACACGCGGGAAGGCATAAAGCGGCTTGGAAAACTGAATACGATCCTTGGCATAGCGCATGCCGATCTCAAGCGCGTTCTGGGCAACACCCACAGCACGCGCTGCAGTCTGGATACGTGCGGATTCAAAGGTTGCCATCAGCTGTTTGAAGCCCTGACCTTCTTCGCCGCCCAAAAGGTTCGCGGTCGGGACCTCAAACCCGTCAAAGGACAGCTCGTATTCTTTCATGCCGCGATAGCCAAGCACCTCGATCTCGCCGCCGGACATGCCATTTGCCGGGAACGGATTGTCATCCGTGCCGCGCGGTTTTTCCGCCAGCAGCATCGAAAGACCGCGATAACCTGCTTCATCGGGATTGGTGCGGGTCAAAAGCGTCATCAGATCAGAACGTGACGCATGGGTGATCCAGGTTTTGTTGCCCGTCACCTTATAGCTGTCACCATCCTTGACCGCGCGGGTGCGCAAATGCGCCAGATCCGATCCATTGTTAGGTTCGGTAAAGACCGCCGTTGGCAGGATTTCACCCGATGCCAGTTTTGGCAGGTAATGTTCCTTTTGCGCGTCCGTGCCGCCAAGGCGGATCAGTTCGGCGGCAATTTCCGAACGCGTGCCAAGCGATCCGACACCGATATAGCCACGCGACAATTCTTCGGTCACAACGCACATGGCGGTTTTGCCCATGCCAAGGCCACCGAATTCCTCGGGGATGGTCAGGCCGAAAACGCCAAGCTCGGACATTTCATTGACGATCTCGATCGGGATCAATTCATCGCGTTCGTGCCAACCATGCGCGTGGGGCGATACTTTTTCATCAACGAACCGGCGGAACTGATCGCGGACCATATCAAGGGTTTCGTCCTCAAGCCCAGTTTCACCAAAGCGACCGGTATCAAGGCTGTCTTCGATTTCCGCAGCAATGGCGCGACGGGTCGCATCGGAATTGCCATATGTCGACAGGGTGATGACGGCCGGATTGGCACACAGCGTTTTGATGGCGCTATCAGGCACACCAAGGGTCGAAAGACGGATGATTTCGCCCTGTGACATCGGAATGCCACCCTGGATCTGTGCCAGATATTCGCCAAAGGCTGCTTGCAGGATCAGTTGTTCCAGATTGCCAAGCTTGCCCTGATCTTTAAGGCGGTCCGACCATGCCTTCATCTGACCAAGGGCCGTGACATAGGTGGTGAACCAGGCAAAGCCATGGGCGGCAAACTGATTGTTATCAAACGCATCGGCATTGATGCGGCCATCGACCGTAACAGAAGCACGCAGCGCATTTTCAGCCGCATCGTAAACCGGGGCCAGTGCAGCCAGCGCATCGTCGCACAAACGTTCGAGGTCAGGCAAAAGTACGGTGTCGGTCATTTTCTTTGTCCTCGGGTCGGCAATCGTGTGGGGCGATTGCACCGGTCGATCACGTATCGATCATATTAATAGTGTTGGCAAAAGGGTGGTGGCACCCCGTGCGCGGATCGGGCGAGAACGCGCGAGCGGGGTGCCAGCTATCAGTTGAGGATTAATGTGGGACTAGCCCTCAACTGCTTCTTCAAGGGTCCGCATGCCCGGGCGTTTGGCCTGAACCAGAACCGCCATGTTGCCGGGCTTGTGTTCGTTACGCATCATTTTCATGTGCGCGCGCGGAATGTCTTCCCAGCTAAAGACCTCGGACATGCTTGGATCAAGACGACGCTCGATCACGAGCTTGTTGGCCTGTGCTGCCTGTTTGAGGTTGGCAAAGTGGCTGCCCTGAATACGTTTCTGACGCATCCAGACAAAGCGCGCATCAAAGGTCAGGTTAAAGCCGGTGGTACCGGCACAGAACACAACCATGCCACCACGTTTCACAACGTTGCACGATACCGGGAAGGTTTGTTCGCCCGGATGTTCAAAGACGATATCAACGTCATTGCCCTTGCCGGTGATTTCCCAGATCGCCTTACCAAACTTGCGGACTTCTTTCATATAGTCGCCAAATTCCGGCCCGTTCACGGTTGGAAGTTGACCCCAGCAATTGAAATCCTTGCGGTTAATGACGGCTTTGGCACCCAGTCCCAAAACAAAGTCGCGCTTTGTTTCATCGGAAATAACGCCAATCGCATTGGCCCCGGCGGTGGTGATCAGCTGGATCGCCATGGATCCAAGGCCACCTGAAGCCCCCCAGACCAGAACATTGTGACCCGGACGCAGGATGTGCGGGCGATGCCCGAACAGCATGCGATATGCGGTCGCAAGCGTCAGCGTGTAGCACGCACTTTCTTCCCAGGTCAGATGTTTGGGACGCGGCATCAACTGCTGTGCCTGCACACAGGTGAATTGTGCAAACGATCCGTCTGGCGTCTCATAACCCCAGATACGCTGGGTCGGGGACAGCATCGGGTCGCCGCCGTTACATTCTTCGTCGTCGCCATCATCCTGGTTGCAGTGAATGACGACTTCATCACCGACTTTCCAGCGGGTGACTTTCGACCCAACCGCCCAAACGATGCCTGATGCGTCCGATCCGGCAATGTGGAACGGGCAATCATGGGAATTGAACACCGAGATCGGTTTTCCAAGCGATGCCCAGATGCCGTTATAGTTAACGCCAGCCGCCATCACGAGAACAAGCACCTCGTGGCTGTCAGGCTGGGTTACCGGCAGGACTTCGCACTGCATGGCGGTATCGGGTTCGCCGTGGCGTTCCTCGCGAATCGCCCATGCATACATATTCTTCGGCACATGGCCCAATGGCGGGATTTCGCCGATTTCATAAAGATCTTTTTCTTCCTGACCGCCACGGAAAGGCAGCACTTCAGCAGTGGTATTCATGGCCTTCACTCCTTGTTCGGGTCGATCCGGTTAGCAGGGTAATGAAATTACCTTTGCTGCGTTGCGGTCGACGGATCCTCCAAGCCACGGAATTCGTTTTATTTTCCCTGGTCATCTCCCGGTTTTCTGCGGTTTGTGTGCAGTTATAACCTGGGCGATATTTGTTTTCGCTTTTATCGCGTTGCACAAATTGTTATATAATTACCCAAGTGATGTCTAGTAGATAATTTAATAACGTTCAGGCGTAATTATCGTAAAGACATAGGGTAATAAAAATACAAGAGGTCGCGATGTCGATGGAGAACAAGCGCAGCGCAGCAAAGCCGGAACGCGATCGCCCGTGGCTGATCCGCACTTATGCCGGGCACAGTTCGGCTGCTGCATCCAATGCCCTGTATCGTCAGAACCTGGCAAAAGGGCAGACCGGATTGTCCGTGGCGTTCGATTTGCCAACCCAGACCGGTTACGATTCGGACCATATTCTGGCCCGCGGCGAGGTGGGGAAGGTCGGTGTGCCGGTCGCCCATCTGGGTGACATGATGACATTGTTTAATGGCATCCCGCTTGATCAGATGAATACGTCCATGACGATCAACGCGCCTGCGGCCTGGCTTTTGTCACTTTATATAGCGGTCGCTGAAAAGCAGGGGACGGCACGTTCAAGCCTGCAGGGCACGACCCAGAATGACATCATCAAGGAATATCTGTCGCGCGGGACGTATATCTTCCCGCCTGCACCCAGCTTGAAGCTGATCACAGATGTCGCGGCCTTTACCTATCGCGAGGTTCCCAAATGGAACCCGATGAATGTGTGCTCGTACCATTTACAAGAAGCTGGTGCGACGGCAGAACAGGAACTGGCCTATGCGCTGGCAACCGCGATTGCGGTTCTTGATGCCGTGCGCGATTCGGGTCAGGTGCCCGAAGAAGACTTTGCCAAAGTGGTCGGGCGCATTTCGTTCTTTGTGAATGCCGGGATTCGCTTTGTCACCGAGATCTGCAAAATGCGCGCGTTTTGCGAACTGTGGGATGAAATCACGCGCGACAGATACGGCATCGAAGACGAGAAGTACCGCCGATTCCGCTATGGGGTTCAGGTTAACTCGCTTGGCCTGACTGAACAGCAGCCCGAAAACAACGTCTACCGCATCCTGATCGAGATGCTGGCAGTTGTTCTGTCCAAAAATGCCCGTGCGCGTGCAGTTCAGCTTCCCGCCTGGAACGAGGCGCTTGGTCTGCCGCGCCCTTGGGATCAGCAATGGTCACTGCGCCTGCAACAGATCATGGCCTATGAAACCGATCTTCTGGAATATGAAGACCTGTTTGATGGCAACCCGGCGATTGAACGCAAGGTGGGTGCGCTCAAAGAAGGTGCGCGCGAAGAATTGGCCAAGATTGACGCCATGGGTGGTGCGATTGCCGCTGTTGATCGTGGCTATATGAAACAGGAACTGGTGCGCTCCAACGCGCGTCGTCTGGCTGATATCGAATGTGGCCTGACCCGGGTGATTGGTGTGAATGCCTTTACCGAAACCGAACCATCGCCGCTGACATCGGGTGAAAAATCGATCCTGACGGTTGATGACATGGCCGAACAGGAACAGATCGAAAAGCTGAAAGCCTGGCGCTCTGATCGTGATCAGGCTGAAGTCGCCAAAAGCCTTGCGGACCTAAAATCGGCTGCGTCCGAGGGGCGCAACATCATGGAAAGCTCGATCGCGTGTGCCCATGCCGGTGTCACCACCGGTGAATGGTCCGAGACACTTCGCGATGTGTTTGGTGAATATCGGGCGCCAACCGGTATCACATCAATGATCGTCACCGGGGATGAGGAAAACATTCTGGAACTCCGCAACCGGGTCGATGAAGTATCCGAAAAGCTTGGCGAACGCATGAAAATGCTGGTCGGCAAACCGGGCCTTGATGGCCATTCCAACGGGGCAGAACAGATTGCCGTCAAAGCAGGCGATGCCGGGATTGAGGTCCTTTATAAAGGCATCCGTTGGACGCCACAGGAATTGGTGCGCAATGCGATCGACGAAGGCGCGCATGTCATCGGTCTTTCGATCCTGTCGGGATCACATGTGCCACTGGTGCGTGAAGTGGTCAATGGCCTGCGTGCCCAAGGGGCCGGTCATATCCCGGTCGTGGTTGGCGGCATCATCCCCGAAGCCGACATGCTAGTTCTGCGTCAGATGGGGGTTTCGGAGGTCTACACGCCAAAGGACTATCAGCTTGTTCGCGTGATTTCCGAAATCGTTGATCTGGTCGATCGCAAATCATCGGATCGACCGGTGGGATCACAGACCAACCATGAAGATGCGGTTGGCGAGACATCCGTCTACTAGGGCAATGTGAAAGCTGAGCCGGATTTTGAAACTGGTGGCAGGCAGATCAGCTTGCCGCCAGTGACGTTCTGATCAGGCTGGGCCAGGTCGCCATGGCCGCATCGGCCACAGCCATCAGGGCGTCACGATCCACCCCGTCGCGGGTCTGGATCGAAATGCCGTGTTGCATGGTTACGTAATAATTCGCCATGCGTTCAACATCGGCACCGCGCGGGATTTCACCGCGCCGGATCGCATCAAGGTAAATCTTTTTGAGTGCTCGTGCATTGTTCTGACGCCGATCGCAAAGTGATTGGGAGACTTGGGAATGTTCAGAATCGGGCTGCGGTGCAGCCAGAACGATCATGCAGCCATGCGGGTTTTCGCCATTGCTGAATGTATCGATGGTCGACACCAGCAAATGGCGGGTGGCTTCCTTGGCGGATTTGAACTGGTCAAGATCACCCCAGATACCGCTACCGATCCGTTCGATATAGAGATCAACAACCTCTTCAAACAGGCCTTCTTTGCTGCCAAAGGCGGCATAGATGCTGGGCGGGCGCAGTTCCATAGCGGCACTTAGATCCGCCATGGATGTGTTGTCATAGCCATGCTTCCAGAACAGGTCGAGTGCCCTGTCCAGTGCATCATTCCGATCAAAATTCCGTGGTCTGCCGCGCGCTGCCATATCGGTCTCATTTATTTATGTAGTGATCATTAAATAAATTAATTGACGCCAGAAAGCAAGTCTGCCAGCATTTATGTAATGATCACTACATAAATGGAGTTTATGATGCAGAACCTCGCAGGAAAGGTCGCATTTGTTACCGGTGGAAGTCGCGGCATCGGAGCCGCTATCGTCAAACGTCTGGCGCGCGATGGGGCGGCGGTTGCCTTCACCTATGTTCAGTCTGACGAAAAGGCACAGGCGATTGTTCGTGACGTTGAAGCTGGTGGTGGCAAGGCTGTCGCGATCAAGGCCGATAACCGTGATGAAGCTGATATCGTCAATGCGCTTGGCGAGGCAGCCAACGCCTATGGCAAGGTCGATATTCTGGTGAACAATGCCGGTATCTTTGATGCGGCCCCGATTGATGATCTGACGATTGATCGATTTGATGCAACGATGGACATCAATGTCCGTGCTGTGTTTGTTGCGGTCAAAGCGGTTCTGCGTCACATGCCCGAAGGCGGCCGCATCATTACGATCGGCAGTAACCTTGCCCATAAAGTGCCTTGGCCGGGTATTAGCCTGTATGCCATGTCGAAAGCCGCCCTGATCGGTTTTACCCGCGGTCTGGCACGTGATTTGGGTGGGCGCGGTATCACGGCAAACATCATTCATCCGGGATCAACCAATACCGATATGAACCCGGCGGACGGTCAGATGTCCGATGCGCAGCGCGGTTTGATGTCGATCCCGCACTATAGCCATCCTGATGACACAGCAGGCCTGATCGCTTGGTTGGCCGGGCCGGAGGCAAAGGTTGTCACCGGGGCCGAGTTCACCGTCGATAGTGGGATTAACGCCTGATCACAGCTGGCGTTCTTAGCCGACAGACCATGCAAGAATCTGGCTGATCTGGGTTAACGATCGGCCGGATTCCCTATGCCACTGATCAAATGCTGTCTGAACCGCTGCGAAGTCCTTGTTCGAGGACGGCATTTTGCCAACCACACCTTCGGCATCAAGCGCGTTTAGTACGTCACCAGAAAAGATCGGGGTATCGACCCCCAGACGGCGTAACGCCACCTGACCGGTTTTCCCGCCAAGGCGCGATCCACCTTTTTGAACGATGCGCAGATTGTCGCAATAATCACTAGTCTTCCAATTGGCAAAGAACGCGCCAACACTGCCGTGCTCAGCGGCGAGTGACAGCAGGAACCGGGCATTATCACCGACCGATTTGATCTTTGGCCCGTGCGCAACGATGCCTTCGGCCTTCAGCAGATGTTCGACATCCTCGTCATGCATCATTGACCAGCGCCCTACATCAAATCCTTCGAACACTTCTTCAAAGCGCGGCCATTTGGCATCGATAACTTTCCAGCTAAAGCCCGCCTGAAAGACACATTTGCTCATTTCCGACAGAAACCGATCGGGCGCGATTGCACCGATGTCGTCTGCGGATTTTGGCGTTTGCAGCAGGGCTTCAAGCGCCTGTTGGCTTCCTTTGCGTGCAATGGCGGCTTGTTCGATGTCATGAAACGGGCGCATGGGGCGGGTCGTCCTTTGAAATAAGAAAACAGCCAAAGCGGGGCTTTGACTGTTTTGCAAAAATTCTGACCGGATCAGGATTTGGCAGCGATTGCTTCGAGTTCAATGCCGTGCCGCTCGCAAACCCAACTTTCAAACGTTGTCGCCGGAAGCGGTTTGGAGAACAGGAAGCCCTGAATGAAGTCGCAACCCTTTTCCTGTAGATAGACCAGCTGTTCGACTTCTTCCACGCCCTCGGCAACCACTTCGAGGTTAAGGCTGTGGCCAAGGCCGATGACGGCATCAACGATGGCCTTGTCATCAACATCAACATGGATGTCGTTTACAAAGGAGCGGTCGATCTTGATCGAGCTGACCGGGAAACGTTTGAGATAGTTCAGCGACGAATAACCCGTGCCAAAGTCATCAATCGCGATCATCACGCCAAGCGCCTTGAGCTCCTTAAGCGTCGAGACCGCTTTTTCCGGGTTGTTCATCAGGATGGATTCGGTGATCTCAAGTTCCAGCGTGCCTTCTGGAAGGGCCGTGTCTTTGACGATCTTGGTTACACTATCGACCAGTTCGGCATCCTGGAACTGTGCCGGCGACAGGTTCACCGCAATGCGCATGCCTGCAAGCGAGGTTTCACGCCAAGCTTGCGTCTGTTTACAGGCCTTTTCAAGAACCCACGCACCCAGACGGTTGATCAGACCGCATTCTTCAGCGACCGAGATAAACTCGCCCGGCAGGATCAGGCCGCGTTCCGGGTGATGCCAGCGCACAAGGGCCTCGGCACCAACAACGCGTTCGGTGCGGCAGTCGATTTTCGGCTGATAGTAAAGTTCGAGTTGATCCTGTTCGAGCGCGTTGCGCAGATCTTCCTCGATGGTTTTGCGTTCCTTGACCCGCTCGTGCATGGACGGCAGGAAGAAGCGGTAATTGTTGCGGCCCTCGGCCTTGGCGGCATACATCGCCATATCGGCGTTTTTGACCAGCTGTTCGGGGTTTTCGCCATCTTCCGGGAACAAGGTGATGCCGACACTGGCGGTCGAATGCAGGCGAATACCACGGCAATCAAACGGCTGGGACAGCTCGTCGATGATGCGCTGGGCAAGGGCGATGGTGTCTTCGATGTTTTGAACGTCGGTCTGAATGATCGCGAATTCGTCGCCACCCAGACGGGCCGCCGTATCCGAATCGCGGATAATACGCGATAGACGCTGACCCATTTCCTGGATCATCAAGTCGCCGACATCATGGCCGAAGTGGTCGTTGATGTCCTTGAACCGGTCAAGGTCAACAAACAGAACCGTTACACCGCGCTGGAAGCGACGTGCGGACAGCAATGCCTGACGCAGGCGGTCAAGGAACAGGGTACGGTTTGGAAGACTGGTCAGAACGTCATGGACCGCAAGGTGACGCATGCGTGCTTCGGTTTGTTTACGTTCGGTAATGTCGGTATAGGTCGCAACGTAACCGCCACCCGGCATCGGGTTGTGATCAACCTGAATGACGCGGCCATTCGGGCGAGTACGTTCCATGCGATAGGGTTCACGACGACGCGCAATCGCAACACGGTCGGAAATAAGCGCCTGAATGCTGACATCGCCATATTCGCCGCGCTCCCCATTATAGCGCAGGAT
This sequence comes from Thalassospira sp., assembly GCF_048059015.1. GTDB lineage: Bacteria > Pseudomonadota > Alphaproteobacteria > Rhodospirillales > Thalassospiraceae > Thalassospira. The sequence continues at coordinate 112,839 of NZ_JBLLNT010000008.1, forward strand.
ATCGGAAAGCGGCGTGCCTTCCTTGACCAGATCGCGCGGCAGGTTCAGCAATTCGATGTAGCGTTCGTTCCAGACCATCAGGTTCAGGTCCTGATCGAACAGACAGATGCCCTGACCGATATTGTGAAGGGTTGCTTCAAGAAGGGCCTGCTTACGTTGGGCTTCTTCCTGTGCCTGACCCTGAAGGGCGACCATTTCGTTATATTCGCGAATCAAAAGGCCCAGTTCGTCCGAGCTGTTCCATTCAACCGGACGACGCAGTCGGCCGTGCTTGGTCATTCGAATGGAATGCAGCAGACGGTTCAGCGGTTCCTTGATCGAACGTTTGTTTGCAATCAAAAGGCTGGCTGCCACGACAGAGATCAGCAAGCCAAACAGGATCATGTCAATCGCGATACGGCGGAACAGCAGGTCCTGAACACGCGCATCGGTGAAGTAAATCACCAGTTCGCCAACATCGTGGCGGACATTGTTGCGTTCGAAGTAGACCCGGCGCGACAGACGCAGCGTATCAGCCAGTTCGGATTGGGAAACGCCCGTATGGGCAAATTCGGTGCCGTCTGCGCCCAATGCCTGCACGGCGACGATGTCGCGGTCACGTGCCATGGCGTTCAGCGCAGATTCGATATTGTCGACGTCAAGATACCAGAACGGGGTCGCCAGCACGCGTGCGTTAATGTCGGCGGTTTGTTCGACCTTGCCGTTCAGGTCGTCACGCAGAACCTTGTAGCTGACATAGCCAAACACCACGAACAGCGCGAGCGAGAACAGCGACACCAGCGGCAATGCTATGAAAAGCAGCCGGCTGCTGAGGGACTTCCGTTGTAAAAAGCCGTACGATCCGCGCGACAAGCGTTCTCTCCTAGGCACCTACTTTCGATTAGTCGAATATACTGTACTCGACGTTTGTATGGGTGCCAACACCCCTATGATAAACTCAAATCAACCCGGAAGTTGCTCAAAACGCAAGTTTCATTTCACGATATTGATAAATAAACGATTGCTGCTTCCAGACCCATCTATTTTGGAGCGAAGTGGTTAAGCTTCAAGCAGTTGGCAGATATTGCACCAAAAATTTCATTATTTTGGTACGGCCATTCTGGCAAGTTCATCACACCGTTCATTTTCCGGGTGACCGGCATGGCCCTTAACCCAGTGCCATTCCACCTTGTGCGGGCGCAATGCTTCAAGCATCCGCTGCCACAATTCGACATTCTTGACGGGTTTCTTGTCGGCGGTTTTCCAACCGCGCTTTTGCCAGCCAAAGATCCATTTCGTGATCCCGTCGCGGACATAGCTGCTGTCGGTGTAAATATCGATAACGCAAGGACGTTTCAGCGCTTCGAGTGCGCTGATTGCCGCCATCATTTCCATGCGGTTGTTGGTGGTTTCGGGATCACCGCCGGATAGTTCCTTTTCAACGCCTTTAAAGCGCAGGATCGCACCCCAGCCACCTGGACCGGGATTTCCGCTGCATGCGCCGTCCGTGTAAATCTCGACGTGGTTCGCACCACCGGTATTCGAAGTCATATGCTCTGACCTTAATCCAAACCATAGGCCGATGCGTTTTCCACCCGCTGATGGAATCGCAACTTATTGATATATTCGCGCGGGTTTTTCGGTGTGACCAGTGCGTCCTTGGGTGTATTGACCCAATCATAAAGACGGGTCAGCAAGAACCGCAGGCTCGCCCCGCGTGCCAGGATCGGAAGGGCATTCATTTCCGCATCGCTCAATTGGCGGACCTTGCTGTATTGCGACAGAAGGTTCTTGGCCTTGGTGACGTTAAAGCTGTTATCAGGCTCAAAGCACCAGGCATTCATGCAGATCGCGACGTCGTAGCTCAGCAAATCATTGCAGGCGAAATAGAAGTCAATCAGGCCCGATACATCTTCTTTGCCCAAAAAGAAGAACACATTGTCCGGGAACAGATCGGCATGGATCACGCCCTTTGGCAGATCATGGGGCCAATTGGCTTCAAGATAATCAAGCTCATCGCCCAGCATCTTGCCAAGACCCGGCTCGACATCATCGGCATGTTCCTGACAACTTTCAAACAGCTTGCGCCAGCCTTTGACACTGAGCGCATTGGGCAGATGCATCTCGAAATCGAGGCCCGCATTATGCAGCTTGGCAAGGGCAGCACCCAATCCCGCGCAATGGTGGGGCTGAATGCGGCGTGGCGACATGCCGTTTAAGAACGATGTGATTGCGGCCGGGCGACCGCACAGGCGACGCAGTGCCACACCATCGGTGCCATGGATCGGGGTCGGGCAATTAAGGCCCTTGGCCGACAGATGATCCATCAGACCCAGATAAAATGGCAGGTCGTCCGGGTTCACGCGCTTTTCATAAAGGGTCAGGATAAACGGGGCCTGGGTCGTATGAAGCAGGAAGTTGGTGTTTTCTACCCCTTCTGCGATGCCCTTGAAGGACACGACATCACCGATGTCATATTCGGCAACGAAACGGGCGATATCTTCGTCTGAAACGTCGGTATAGACGGCCATAGGCTTTATCTTGGTCCTGACTTGGAATTAAGCGGTTTCGTCTGGTTAGCTTGCCAACTGACGGGGCAGTTTGAAGGTCACGTTTTCTTCGGTCAGCGTGATGGTTTCGACCGTCACGTCATAACGTTCCCGGCAGGCATCAATCACTTCTTCGACCAGGATTTCCGGGGCAGATGCACCGGCTGTGATGCCAAGCGTGCTGACACCTTCAAGTTTCTGCCAGTCGATGTCTTTTGCACGTTCGACCAGAACCGAACGGTCGCAACCTTCGCGCTTGGCAACTTCGACCAGACGGTTCGAGTTTGACGAGTTCGGCGCACCCAGAACCAGAATCGCATCTGCACGTTCGGCAATCATTTTGACTGCATGTTGACGGTTGGTCGTGGCGTAGCAGATGTCTTCTTTTTTCGGGACCGAGATCGCCGGGAAGCGACGCTGCAGGATTTCGATGATCTTGGCGGTGTCATCAAGTGACAGCGTCGTCTGGGTCACGAATGCCAGATTTTCCGGATTGGTGACTTCGAGGCTTTCAGCGTCTTCTTCGGTCTCGATCAGCGTCATGCTGCCAACCGGTAGCTGGCCCATCGTGCCGACGACTTCTGGATGACCGGCATGGCCGATCAGAAGGATATGTTTGCCATCAGCGTAATGGCGTTCGGCGCCACGATGAACCTTTGAGACCAGCGGGCAGGTCGCATCAAGATATTCAAGCTTGCGCGTTTCGGCGGCTTCGGGAACCGATTTTGGCACACCATGAGCCGAGAAAATGACAGGAACCCCGTCAGGAACGGCATCAAGTTCGTCAACGAAAACAGCCCCCATGTCGCGCAGGCGGTCGACCACAAATTTGTTGTGGACGATTTCGTGGCGGACATAGACCGGCGCCCCGTATTTTTCGAGTGCCTTTTCAACGATCTCGATTGCGCGATCAACGCCAGCACAGAAGCCGCGCGGGTTGGCAAGAATGATCTGAAGGTTGGCTTTATCAGGCATGATACAGGTCCGGGTTTCCAAAACGCGCAAATGGTCGCCCCAAAAGGTCGCACCAGCGCAGTTATTCAAACGTTCTCGTTACATAACCTGCCTGATCTTGCGGCGCAATGTCTGAGCATGGATTGGTCAGGTGTGCAGCACGGTGGATTTCAGGTTTCGGTTTTATAACGAAGCGCCAAAGACTGTGCTTAGCGGGTTGTGCGAGCAACGGCGAAAGAATAGACTGCGCGCGGACCGTGCAATCATGGCACAGGTCAGAAAACAGTTGGTTTGATAGAGGCTTGGATGACGATCGGTAACGGACTGCGGCGCGTATGTGCATTGGGTGTTGTATCGCTTGGCGGCTTGTTGGCAGCCTGCAGCGGCGGCAATCCGTTCGAAGAACAGCCCGTCCCGGTATGCCCAGCGGCCTATCTGCCAAAAGACACCGCCAAACTGGTGCAGTTCAACGGTTCGGGCAAGGATTTGACTGACGTCGTCGTTGAAGCCGAATTTACCGGATATCTTGGTGATTGTGGCTATGACCTTGATGACAAGGTGCTTGATGTCATCATCAGCCCGATCATCACAGCCGAGCTTGGCCCGGCGGCACAGGCACGTACCGCCCAGTTCCAGTATTTCGTTGCCCTGCGCGATCCGAACGGCACGTTCGTTCAGAAATCGGTGTTTGACGTCACCATGCCATTTGCCGACAACCTGAACATGGCGCGTTTCCGCGATGAGCAGGTGACCCTTTCCGTGCCGCTGTCTGATGTTTGGACCGGGCCGGATTATGAAATCTATCTTGGTTTCCAGTTAAGTGCCGATCAGGTCGAATATAACCGCCGCTTTGGCACCGAATAGGCGTCTCGGTTGAAAAGCCCCTTCGACCAATGTCCAAAAATTTGGGCTGGTCGGCTGCGGGCGAAATACGTATAAGGACGCATACCCAAGTGATCCCCGTGGGAGAGTGCCGCGGCTCAGGACAGATTGCGCGGACGCCGAAGGAGCAACCACCCCGGAAACTCTCAGGCAAACGGACCGCGGGGAGATGGGACTCTGGAAAGAAGGCGGCATCAAAGCTTTGATGCGGATGTGCGCCTCGCCGAAGATGTAAGCAGATCGACTGCATAAGTCGTCTGTGATTTTTCAGGCTCCAAAGACAGAGGGGGATGTGGTTGGCTTATTGTCGGCTATGTTTCGCAACGACTGTCTCGGAGACCGGAAAAGTGGATCAACAATCCGAACTTCTTAAAACAGCCCTTTACGACCTGCATGTTGAGCTGGGTGCCAAAATGGTGCCGTTCGCAGGTTATGACATGCCGGTGCAATATCCGCTTGGTGTCAAAGGCGAGCATCTTCACACCCGTGCCAAAGCAGGCCTGTTTGACGTTTCGCACATGGGTCAGGTTCGCCTGACCGGTGAAAATCGCGTGGCCGAGCTTGAAAAGCTTGTTCCGGGCGATATCGCGATCCTCAAAGCCGGTCGCACGCGGTATTCCACCTTCACCAATGATGATGGCACCATCCTTGACGATCTTATGATCACCAATGCCGGTGAGAGCCTGTTTCTGGTGATCAATGCGGCCTGCAAGGATGACGATATCGTCCATATGCGCGCCAATCTTGGTGATGGTGTTGCCCTTGAAGAAATCGATGACCGTGCATTGATGGCGCTTCAGGGTCCGGAAGCCGCAAACGTTCTTGCGCGCTTTGCCCCGGCGGTTGCCGAGCTGAAATTCATGAGCTTTGCCGAGATCGAGATTGCCGGTATCGCCTGCTTTGTGACCCGTTCGGGTTACACTGGCGAAGACGGATATGAGATCTCTGTTCCCAATGACCGTGCTGAAGAACTTGCCCGCAAGCTTCTGGCAGAAGACGAAGTCGAGGCCATTGGTCTTGGCGCACGTGATTCGCTGCGTCTGGAAGCTGGTCTTTGCCTTTATGGCAATGACATCGACACCACCACGACCCCGGTTGAAGGTGATCTGAACTGGATCATCAACAAACGCCGTCGTGAAGAAGGTGGGTTCAAGGGCGCTGACGTCATCCTTGATCAGCTGGCAAATGGTGCAGATCGCAAACGTGTTGGCATCAAGCCCGAAGGCAAGGCACCAGCACGCGAACATACCCCGATCCTGAATGCTGACGGCGAAGAAATCGGTGAAATCACCTCGGGTGGTTTTGGTCCGACCGTCGATGGCCCGATTGCAATGGGATATGTGGCAATTGAATTTTCCGCGCCGGGTACCAAGGTCGATCTAATGGTACGTGGCAAGGCCCGTCCGGCAGAGGTTGTCGAACTTCCGTTCGCTCCCCATCGCTATTTCCGCGGCTAAGCGCCGTAACTCTTGAGAATGTGCGACTTCGGTCGTTCGTCAGACTACGATTAACAGGGACAAGTACAATGGCTAAAAAATTCTCGCAGGAACATGAGTGGATTGAGCTCGAAGACGGTGTCGCAACCGTCGGCATTACCGATTACGCACAGCAGTCGCTGGGCGACATCGTTTATGTCGAGCTGCCGGAAGTTGGCAAGAAACTGACCAAAGACGGCGATGCTGCTGTTGTTGAGTCGGTCAAAGCCGCAAGTGACGTTTACGCACCGCTTGATGGTGAAATCGTCGAAATCAACGAAGAACTCGATGCAAACCCGGCACTGGTGAACGAAGCACCTGAAACCGATGGCTGGTTCTTTAAAATGTCGCTGTCTGATGAGTCACAGCTTGATGAGCTGATGGACGAAGCAGCTTACAAAGATTTCGTCGAAGGCCTCTAAGCATGCGTTATCTTCCCCTAACCAGCGCTGATCGCGCGACGATGCTTGAAACCATCGGCGCGTCATCAGTCGAAGAGCTATACAGTGACGTGCCCGAGGGCGCATTGCTGTCCGAACCGGTCGATCTGCCGCACCATCTTGGTGAAATGCAGGTTGAACGCGATATGCTTGCCCTTGCCGGTAAGAACATGGGCGCGTCAAGCGTGCCGAGCTTCCTTGGTGCAGGTGCTTATCGCCACCATGTCCCGGCAACGGTTGATTACGTCATCCAGCGTGGTGAATTCCTGACGGCTTATACCCCGTATCAGCCGGAAATCGCCCAGGGTACGTTGCAGTATCTGTTCGAATTCCAGACCCAGGTCGCTTCGATCACCGGTATGGATGTTGCCAACGCATCAATGTGGGATGGTGCAACTTCCTGTGCCGAAGCCGTTCTGATGGCCTGCCGTGCGACCCGTCGCAAAAAGGCTGTTCTGTCCGGTGGTCTGCACCCGCATTACCGCGAAGTTACGGAAACCTATTGCCAGTACAGCGACACCGAAGTTGCCGGTCGTGACGGTAACCCGGAACAGCAGGCATCGGTTGATGAGCTTGATGAGCTGATCGACGATCAGACTGCTTGCGTTGTTGTTCAGTATCCGGACGTCTTTGGCCGCATTCAGGACCACACCAAGCTGGCAGAAGTTTGCCACGCCAAGGGTGCGCTTCTGGTTGTTGTCTTTACCGAGGCGGTTGCCTTTGGTGCGATCAAGTCACCGGGCAGCTTTGGCGCAGACATCGTTTGCGGCGAAGGCCAGTCGATCGGTAACGCCCTGAACTATGGCGGACCATATGTTGGCCTGTTTGCCACCACCCAGAAGCTGGTCCGTCAGATGCCGGGTCGTCTTTGTGGTGAAACGGTCGATCAGGATGGCAAGCGTGGCTTCGTTCTGACCCTTTCGACCCGTGAACAGCATATCCGTCGTGAAAAGGCGACCTCGAACATTTGTACCAACTCCGGTCTGTGTTCCTTGGCCTTTACGGTGCATATGAGCCTGCTTGGCGAAGATGGTTATCGTCGTCTGGCAGCCCTTAACCACGAATATGCGTGCAAAGCTGCGGATGCGATTGATGCGGTTGATGGTGCATCGGTCGTCAATGACAGCTTCTTTAACGAATTCACCGTGAAGCTTTCCAAGCCGGCGGCTGAAGTTGTTGAAACGCTGGTGGCCAAGGGCGTTCTTGGTGGTGTTCCGCTGTCGCGTCTGTATCCGAACCGTTCGGATCTCGACAATTATCTGTTGGTGGCGGTGACAGAAACCAACAGTGACGAGGATATCGCGGCGCTTGCGTCCGCATTGAAGGAGGCGCTGGCATGACGTTTACGACCCATACCGGCAACCGTGGACTTGTTCTTGAAGAAAAGCTGATCTTTGAACAGGGCCAGCCTGGACGTACTGGCGTTGACCTTCCCGAACCCAAGGGCGGCAAATCGCGCCTTGGCGGTCTTGATCGCGAGAGCGATGTTGGCCTTCCGGGTTTGTCCGAACCACAAGTCGTTCGCCACTTCACCCGTCTGTCGCAGAAAAACTTCGGCATTGATTCCGGCTTCTTCCCGCTGGGTTCATGCACCATGAAACATAACCCGCGTCTGAACGAAAAAGTCGCCCGTCTTCCGGGTCTTGCCGATCTGCATCCGATGCAGCCGGAAAGCACGGTTCAGGGTGCGCTTGAACTGATCGATCAGTGCGCGCATTGGCTACTTATGCTGACGGGTATGCCTGCTGTTTCCATGTCACCGGCTGCCGGTGCACAGGGCGAGCTTTGCGGCATGATGGCCATTCGTGCGGCCCTTGATGCGCGCGGTGAAAACCGTCGTCGTGTTCTGGTGCCGGAATCAGCCCACGGGACCAACCCGGCAACCGCAGCAGCCTGTGGCTTTACGGTTGACTCGATCCCTGCGACCGAAGATGGCCGTGTTGACCTTGCCGCATTCGAAGCCAAGCTCGGCGACGATGTGGCTGGCATCATGCTGACCAACCCGAATACCTGCGGTCTGTTTGAACGTGACGTACGCAAGATTGCTGATCTTGTTCATGCAGCGGGTGGCTACTTCTATTGCGATGGTGCGAACTTCAACGCCATTGTCGGTCGGGTTCGCCCGGCAGACCTTGGCATTGATGCGATGCATATCAACCTGCACAAGACCTTCTCGACCCCGCATGGCGGCGGTGGACCGGGTTCTGGTCCGGTTGTGTTTTCTGATGCACTCGCACCTTATGCGCCGATCCCGTATGTGGTTCGCAACGAAAACGGCTTCCATCTGGTTGAAACCGCAGACGAAAATGACGGCATGAAGCCGTTTGGTCGTCTGAAAGGCTTCCATGGTCAGATGGGCATGTTCATTCGTGCGCTGACCTATATGAAGAGCCACGGTGCGGATGGTCTGCGTCAGGCATCGGGTGATGCGGTTCTGAATGCGAACTATCTGCTTGCACGTCTTAAGGACAAGCTCAGCGTCGCATTCCCGGGCTATTGCATGCACGAAGCCCTGTTTGATGACAGCTTCCTGAAAGATACCGGTGTATCGACCCTTGATCTGGCCAAGGCAATCATCGACGAAGGGTTCCACCCGATGACGATGTATTTCCCGCTGGTGGTTCACGGGGCGTTGCTGATTGAGCCGACCGAGACCGAAACCAAGGAATTGATCGACCAGTTCTGTGACGCGGTTCTGTCACTTGTGGCCAAGGCCGAGTTCGGTGATTCAGAATTCTTCCAAAATGCGCCGTATCTGACACCACGTCGTCGTCTTGACGAAACGGCAGCGGCACGTAAGCCGGTCTTGCGCTGGATGCCGGAAACGGCTTGATAACCAACGCAACCCGCGATTTTCAAACACCCCGGTCTCTTGGCCGGGGTGTTCTTTTTCAAGGACTTGTACTTGAAACCCATTGGACTTGTCGCAATCTGCACCCTTATACTTGCCGCAAATGTAATGAACGATGCCAGAGAATGGTGTGTGTGGGGATTTTGTGATCGGACATCGTCCGTTCCGGAGGTTTGAATTCAGTCATGTCTCGTCGAGTGCAAAAAGTATTCACTGCCGAACGTCGGTTAAAAGAACGGACAGGTGGGGTTGTTGAAGATTGGTCCGAATTCATTCTTTGATCCATCTCTTGAAAGCGGAATAGGCGGTGGCGAAGCCATGCCTGCATCCCTTCCCGCGGCGAGTACTCCTGCCGATAATTCCGGTCTTAGTCAGGCAGTCCTTGACGAAATTCGCGCTTTGCGCGGCGAAGTATCGCAATTGCGTGCAGCGGTTGCTGCGGGCGGCACAGTCAGCGTTGACGCAGCTGTTGCGGCACCTGTGGCATCAAATGATGCGCCGATGGATGAATTACCCGATCCGGTTTCAAGCAACTTTACCCATTCAAACCGACCGGGCGCGTCCGAGCCTGATCGAGACGATCTGGAGCTGATCCGCACCCAGATTGAAGAAATGAACGAACATATTCACAAGGCAAAAATCCAGATCGCATCGCTGCGCCATCCAAAGGCACAGGACGACCGACTGGTCAGTGCTGCCTCTGAACTTGACGCTATCGTCAAGGATACCGAGATGGCGACGCACACCATTCTGGAATCAGCCGAGCAGATTGATGATATCGCGATGACGCTGAAAAACTCGGCACCGAGTGATTTTGTCGCCGATCACGTTGAACAGATTGCCTTTATCGTCACCAAAATCTTTGAGTCCTGCAACTTCCAGGACATCACCGGCCAGCGCATCAACAAGGTTGTCAGTACGCTCGAATTCGTTGAAGAGCGTGTCCACAACATGATCCTGATCTGGGGCGAGGATGCGTTTGCAGACCTTCCGGTTCCCGAAGGTGAGGAGAAAGCCGAGCCAGATGATTCCGATCTGTTGAACGGTCCGCAGCTCGAAGGCGAGGGTATCAGCCAGGACGATATCGACAAATTGTTCGAATAATGGTGAAAAAACTTGGTTTTTTGCCTATATTTAAGGTAGTAGCCGTACCCAACCCCTCCACAGAAGAGGGGTGAGGGCGTTTAGCAAGCGTCCAATATCAACTATTCGTTTACGTATGTTGGGGTAGGTTCTTTAACCTATAAGAATAAGAAGCTCTGTTGGGATGCGTGTGCACACGGTTGCACGTGTTTTAGCGTGCTTGGAGGATGCTATGGGATTTTGGTCTCTTGGGGCTATTCGCCAGCCTAAGGCGCAGGATATTAAGTGGCGAAAGAGCCCGCGTGGTGACTATTACCGTCTGTTCATGCTCGACGATATCAAAGATCTAGGCTTGAACGGAACGGGTGGGGTTTATCTGCTTTGGCATGGCGGTCTGAAACCGTCCTGGCTGGTTGCTGGTGCAACCGAGGATCTTGGACACAGCTTCCAGGAACTCGCACGTGATCCGGACATCCGCGAATATGATGGTCGCGGCGGTGTTTACATGAGCTGGTCGCCAATCAAAGGCAGCTTCCGGGAAGGTGTGGTGCATTTCATTGCCAAGCACACCAATCCGACCTTTGAATGTGATTATGACGAACGCGAAGATCCGATTCCGGTCCTTCTGCCGCGTTAATCTGTCACGTCACCATACAGAAGATTGACTAAAAAAGCTCCGCAGGTGCCTGCGGAGCTTTATGTGCTTCTGCATCAAATTGCGCAGATTAGAGCTGTTTCAAAACAGATTCTGCGCTGGAAACATCAAATGCACCCGGCTCTTCAACAGCGAGATGGGTGACTTTGCCGTCTTCGACGATCATGGCGAAACGGTTGGCACGTTTGCCAAGGCCGCGGCCGGTCAGATCAAGCTCAAGACCGGTCGCATCAACAAAGGCCAGATCACCATCGGAAAGCATGGTGATGTCTTCGGCATTTTCCTTGTCGGCCCAAGCCTGAAGAACGAAGGCATCGTTCGATGCAAGGCAGGCGATCTCATCAACACCCTTGGCTTTGATTTCATCGGACTTGGAGACGAAGCCCGGCAGGTGCTTTGCCGAGCAGGTCGGGGTGAATGCACCCGGAACCGCGAACAGGACAACTTTGCGGCCTGCAAAGAATTCTTTGGAGCTAACAGCTTGCGGGCCGTCGCCGGTGGCACGGAACAGAGTAACTTCCGGGAGGTCAGAGCCGACTGTGATGGTCATGGGTATCTCCGTATGACAGCGCAATCCCTGTGACTGCGCGGTGGATCGCATGGGCGGGAATCAAACTACAATTTTGATGGATGTTCAATGCCATCCAGCAGAGTTTTTACAAGTTTCATCCCGGCGTTTTGTTGTTGCAGTGCGATCAGTCTTTGATACGAACAGATCACGAAAGTGATCATGCAACATTGGGTATGTGACCTAGATGTGATCAGTTGGCAGAACTGGCAAGATTAGATTTGCCAGAAGCATCGCCAAGCGCACGCAAAACCGCATCAGCGCTGAGCAATTCCGACAGAAGAATACCGTCTGGGGCGCTTGGGCCATAGACCGCATTAAACGGAATGCCATAGCGATCATAGGATGCAAGATAATCGGCAATTTTCTGATCCGGGCGTGTCCAGTCGGCCTGCATAAGGATGATATCGGCATCCTGTAAGGCATCCATCACCCCGGCAGTCTCAAGCACAAGCTTCTTATTGACCTGACAGGTCACACACCATTCTGCAGTGACATCGACCAGAACGGTTTTGCCATCCGCCACAAGGGTACTGATCGTTTCGGGTGCAAATGCCTGCCACTGAAGCGTGCCTGCCTTGGGGGCGGTTGCCATAGTTGCCGGCGGGCGGGAAAAGCCGGGGGCAAACAATGCGACCAAGAAGCCAAGAACGGCAACAGCGGTAACCGCAAAGCGCGGACGAAGGCTACTGACCCGCTTGCGAAGCCAAATACCAAGACCGCCGAGGATCAGTCCAAGCGCGACCGCAATCGCACCCCCCAACCCGATCTGAACCGACAGGATACCCAGCAACCAGATCGCCGTTCCGACCAATGCCAGACCCAGAATGAACTTGACCACATTCATCCAGCGCCCAGGCTTCGGCAGGATATGGGCCACACGTGGCTGAACCGCGATCGCCAAATAGGGCAGGGCAAGGCCAATCCCGAGCAGGGTGAAAATCCAGAAGATATCAAAGACGCTGCCAGCCAAGGCGAAACCAACCGCGGTGCCAAGGAACGGCGCGGAACACGGCGTTGCCAAAAGGGTGGCAAACATGCCGGTCAGGAAGTTGCTGCTGATATGGCGGCCGCGGCTTTCATGGCGGGTGATCGCATCATTGGCGGCATTGCCCAGCTGATCGGGGCCGTTGATTTCAAACAGGCCCCACATGTTGAGCGCAAACAGGGCAAGGATGATCGTCATCACCGTCAGGAAAAGCGGCTGCTGGAATTGAATGCCCCATCCGATTGATCCGCCCGCGAACTTGATGCCAACCAAAACGGCCGCAATCAGCCAGAATGAAGTCACAATCCCCGCCGCACTGGCAAGGAAACCGACGCGTACCTGACCAATATCCTGATCGCGTGCGCCAATGACGGACATGACCTTGATCGACAAAACCGGCAGCACGCAGGGCATGACATTCAGGATCAAGCCACCCAGAAGGGCAAACAGACCGATCAACCACAAATCCATGCCTGCGGACGGTGTCGTGCCTGATGCCGCGATCGGGCCTTCGCCACCTGCACCGACAACAAGCTTTTGCTCAACGGAAAGCGGTCCGGCAATGACGGTGATGGTTACGGGAAGGTCTGCAACATCCTTGCCGTCTTCGAGGCCAAAGACCGCCAGATTGAAATACTTGATATCAGCGTCGCTAACCGCATGCTGATCAGCGGGTTTGGGAATGCCAAAGCCAAGACGCTGATCGCTTTCAATCAGGATATCATCAATCGCCACCCCGGCATTCGTCAGTCCCGAGATACCCAGATGAAGGGTGGGCTGATCATTTTGAATGCTGGTGGTCAGGCTGCTGACCTTGATCGGAAGCCCTTCACCGGTAAGCGGGACGCGCGAAACGAACTTTTCGATCTGATGGGCATGGCTGCTGGCCACCGAAGCCGGTTTGCCATCAATGGCTGCACCTGCCGGGATATCAAGGGTGAAGTCGGCGGCCGCCGGGATGCAAATATCGCTGCAGACCAGATAATCGACATTGAGCTGTACCGATACAGGTTGTGCCGGATCATTGAGCTTCACATCAATCGGCAGGATGATCTGGTTTTTATAGCCGAAGGTATCCAGACCGAAGATCGAGAAACGATGCGGCGCAGGCCAAAGGATTTCGGCACTGTCGATATTGGTTGAGCCTGCCCAGTCCAGTTGCGGCGGAAAGCCCGCATCACCGGCACTGCGCCAATAGATTTTCCAATCGGGCTGCAGTTCAAACTCAAGACCAAGTCGAAGGGTATCGGAACTGGTGGTTTGTGTTTGCGCACTGATCAGGCGAAGGGATGTAAAGTCCTCGTCAATCCAGTCGGTTGCCATGTCTGATGCCGCCGCGATTGAGGCAGCCCCGCCAACAATACTGGCGGTAAAGGCAATCAATAAGGTCAGGCGAGCGATCAGGTGGCGAAGCACGTTTGGTTCCTTGGCGTGGGGCTATGGGCTGTATGGTTGCGCATCTTCTGTCAGGCATGTGGCACAAAACAGGCAACGAATTCATGAGAAAAGGCGTAATCCTAAGGGCCGATCAAATCAAGCCACGACTATGTGACCAGCATTTCACTAGCATGCGCATTTTTGCGTCGATATGACATTGCGCAAAAAGCGGTTGTAAAAAGTAGGGGCAAAAATTGGCGGTCGGAGTCAAAGCTTCCTACATTTAAGACATGTGGAAAATCAGCGGACAAAGTTAAATTTGTCGCACTTTCCCGGGTTCTTGATGGAAATGGAAAGGCAATCGCGTTAGGCTTCATGAAACAATACGGAAGAGTGATCAGATGGGCGAACGCATAGACACAGGCGAATATCTGGGCGGCAAGTTGCTTGTCGCAATGCCCGGTATGCGTGATCCGCGCTTTTCGCAAAGTGTGGTCTATATCTGTGCCCATAACAAAGATGGTGCGATGGGGCTTGTCATCAACCGCGTCATCGACAGCATCACGTTCCCGGAATTGCTTGAGCAGCTTGGCATTGCGCGCCCGGCACCAACCATCGAAGACATTCAGGTCCATTTCGGTGGCCCGGTCGAAAGCAGTCGTGGCTTTGTCCTGCATTCTACTGATTTCTCAAACGAAGCGACCTTGCATGTCGATCCCGGTGTGTCGGTGACAGCAACGGTCGATATTCTTGAGCAGATCGCGCTTGGCGAAGGTCCGAAAAGCCGCATTCTTGCGCTCGGCTATGCCGGATGGCGCAGTGGGCAGCTTGAGAGCGAGATCCTTGCCAATGGCTGGCTGCATGTGGATGCGGACCCGGATCTTCTGTTCGATATCGATTGCGAAGATAAGTGGGAACAGGCGTTTTCCAAACTGGGCTTTGCCCCGGAATTGCTGTCTGGCGAAGCTGGCCACGCGTAACGATGCGATTTCCCAAAAGAAAAAGCCTGCCAGTTTGGCAGGCTTTTGTTGTTTCGAAGCTTTTCGATCAATCGAACAGGGCGTCGATTTCTTCTTGTGAGAAGATCTGATCGATCTCGTCCTGTGTGACGCGCTCGGCATTTTGTGGTGCCTTGGTGACCGTCTTGTCGAGATTGTCCAAACCCTTTGGATCGGCGGGCAGATCGAACTCGCCAAAATCATCGTCACCCCAAATCTCGATCACGCGGGTAACGCGTTCCTCGATATATTTCATGGTATTGACGACTTTGGTAATGCGCTGACCGGTCAGGTCCTGGAAGTTGCACAACTCAAAAACTTTAACGACCAGCTCGACAATGTCATCAGCCAAGCCCTGCGTGTAATCATCAGGCGCAGCAGATCGGATGTTATGGGCAACCGCATCGATCTTTTCGACGGTTTCAAGGATGTTTGCCGTCGCATCCTCGGTCGCGGCAACAACAAAATCGAGTTCACCCTTCACGATGTTGATGCGCGTGCCGCTGTCATCTTCAGGTGCTGTATAAAGAGCTGCGATTTCGCGCTTGGTTTCCTGAATGGAGTTGGCCAGCGCGCGGATTTCGGTTTTCAGCAGGCGCAGTTCATTGCGCGCATCTTCCTGATCTTCGGGATCAGGCTTTGCATGCGCCTTCTTCTGCTCTTCGATCATGATGCGAATGTCAGAGAGAAGCTCAAGCTTCAGGTCTTCAATCGCAGTGTGAAGAGTGGACAGGTCCGCACTGCCGCCACCGGTGTCGGTTGGCATGTCGGTTGGCAGAGCGACCATGTCGCTCATGGTTTCGAGCTTGTTGAGCAACCGCATTTCTGCGGTGAACAGTCTTTTGCTTCCTTGGCGTGCCATCGACGAACCTCTGTCTTTTAACGGTCGGCATCCTGCAAGAGGCGATAAAACTCACTTACAATCTTCGGTTAGTCGGATGCATACGTTTGGGTAGAATAGTACCCAAACCTAATATCTCCAACCGAATTCCTATCCGTGATATTGGGGAAAAGCCCACATAATTAAAGGCTTCAGTCGATGTTTTTAGCATCGTCCGCGACGAAACGAGGCGGGGACTTGGGCAAATCGTTTTCCGCGTCAGAGATAATGTGGCGGGCATGATTGCCGCGAAGCTGCAATGCGCTGCAATCTTCAAGATGTCGTAACGGTGAAATGATCGGATTGCGGTTATTGGCAGTAAAACTATTCGCAAAAACGGCTTTAGCCATTGGTTGAAGTGATTTTCAGGTCTTACTACGTCTATATTGCATAGCAACAAAGGTAGGGAAGCCTAGGGTCACTCCAAAGGAATGGCGGTTTTTCTATCCAAGGGTGGGTATTTAGAGCGATTTAAGGCGAAACCAGAACGCTAATTTGACTTCTTATCAAGTACATTTTTTGTGCATTGCAGCGAGGTTTTTTCTGGAACAGGTGCCTAAGATACGCTATTTGCCTGCCTTACTGATGTACTTTCGGGTGCAGGGTTATTAAGAATAAGATATGTCAGAGGAAATACTCCGGTCCAATGGTCAGGGTAATCTTTGGTTGAGATGAGAAAGGTGTCCTTGAGAGGGGGCACTTATTGTCATGTCAGGCAGGGCCATCGGAGGTGGAGAAGATTGAGGCATATCGCCTTGAGATGTAATGCGAGGGGGCAAATTCGCATGTCGATCAAGAAGCTATTTCCCATCTTTCTGTTGGGATTGGCGGTAATCACCGGGTTTGATAGTGCAGCACTTGCTGCTGTTGGTCAGCCCGAGCCGTGGCAGCTTGGGCTGCAGGATCCGGTTTCGCCTGTGGCTGTAGAAGGCCAGAAATTCTTTAATCTACTTACGTGGTTGATGACGATCATCACCGTGATCGTTCTTGTTTTGCTGCTGTATGTGCTTTTCCGCTTCAGCGCGAAACGCAACCCGGTACCGTCAAAAACAACCCACCACACCCTTCTTGAAGTGGTCTGGACGGTTGTGCCGGTTCTTATTCTTCTTGTCATTGCGATCCCATCCTTCCGTCTGCTGTATTTTGCAGACCGCGTTGAGGATGCCGACCTTACCCTTAAGATCATCGGCAAGCAGTGGTACTGGACCTATGAGTATCCGGATAACGGCAACTTCACGTTTGATTCTCTTATGATCGATCAGGAAACTGCTGTTGCCGAGGGCCTGAACCGCCTTCTGGATGTGGACAATCCCGTTGTCCTGCCGGTGGATCAGAACATCCGTCTTATCATGACGTCTGATGACGTGATCCATAACTGGGCCATGCCGTCGCTCTTCATCAAGCTTGATGCCGTACCTGGCCGTCTGAACGAAACCTGGACCCGCATTCCAGGCGAGTATGCCGGTACGACATTCTATGGCCAGTGCTCGGAACTGTGTGGTGTGAACCACGCCTATATGCCGATCGCGGTCAAAGCTGTTACGATGGAAGAATACGAAGCCTGGGTAGCCAAGGCACAAGAACAGTTCGCATCTGCTGACCTGCCGTCCTCGGTATCAGTGGCATCGGCAGAGTGAGGGAGAGACTAATGGCTCACGCTGACACACATGATCACGATCATACCCCCGGCTTCTTTACCCGTTGGTTCCTGTCGACCAACCACAAGGATATCGGGACTCTTTATCTTCTCTTCTCAGTGATCGCCGGTCTGATCGGTGGCGCGTTCTCGGTCTGGTTCCGTATGGAACTGGCACAGCCGGGAACCCAGGTCATTGAAGACCCGCACTTCTTTAACGTGCTGGTCACTGCTCACGGCATGATCATGGTCTTCTTTGTTGTCATGCCCGCCATGATTGGCGGTTTTGGCAACTGGTTCGTTCCGATCATGATCGGTGCGCCGGATATGGCGTTCCCGCGTTTGAACAACATTTCGTTCTGGCTGATCGTTCCGGCCTTCCTGATGCTGATGCTGTCTGCCGTTGTCGGTAGCGGTGCCGGTACGGGCTGGACGGTTTATCCGCCGCTTTCGGGTGTGCTTGGTCACCCCGATGCGTCTGTTGACCTTGCGATCTTTGCGCTTCACCTTGCTGGTGCAAGCTCGATCCTTGGTGCGGTAAACTTCATCACCACGATCTTTAACATGCGCGCGCCGGGCATGACCCTGCACAAGATGCCGCTGTTTGCATGGTCGATGCTGGTCACAGCATTCCTGCTTCTGCTGGCTGTGCCGGTTCTTGGTGGCGCGATCACCATGCTTCTGACCGACCGTAACTTTGGCACGGACTTCTTCAATCCGGCCGGCGGCGGTGACCCGATCCTGTACCAGCACCTGTTCTGGTTCTTCGGTCACCCGGAAGTTTACATCATGATCCTGCCGGGCTTTGGCATTATCAGCCACATCATTTCGACCTTCTCGCGCAAGCCGGTCTTCGGCTATCTCGGGATGGCCTATGCGATGGTTGCGATTGGTGTTGTCGGCTTCATCGTGTGGGCACACCACATGTACACGGTGGGCATGGATGTTGACACCCGTGCATACTTCACCGCGGCGACGATGGTGATTGCGGTGCCGACCGGGGTTAAGATCTTCTCGTGGATTGCGACCATGTGGGGTGGCTCGATCACCTTGCGTGCACCGATGCTTTGGGCAATCGGCTTCATCTTCCTGTTCACTGTGGGCGGTGTGACAGGTGTGATGCTGGCGAACTCGGGCCTCGATCTTCCGTTGCACGACACCTACTTTGTTGTGGCGCACTTCCACTACGTTCTGTCGCTGGGTGCGGTCTTCTCGATCTTTGCCGGTTTCTATTACTGGTTCGGCAAAATGTCGGGTTACGAGATCTCTGACCTTGGTGCGAAGATCCACTTCTGGCTCTTCTTCATCGGCGTCAACCTGACCTTCTTCCCGCAGCACTTCCTGGGTCTGGCCGGCATGCCGCGTCGTTATGCCGACTATCCGGATGCGTTTGCAGGTTGGAACATGGTTTCGTCCTATGGTGCCTACATCTCGTTTGCTGCAACGATCTTCTTCCTCGGTGTGGTGGCGCATGCCTTCATCCGTGGCAAGAAAGCCGAAGCAAACCCGTATGGCGAAGGTGCCGATACGCTGGAATGGACTGTGAGCTCTCCGCCGCCGTTCCATACCTTTGACGAACTGCCGCGTATCAAGTAAGTGACACTGGTTTAAGTCCCCCGCAGTTTTACGCTGCGGGGGGCGCCTTACCGCCCCAAGAAGAGAAGACCAGAGTTCAATGACCAAGCAGGTTGCCAACCAGACCCTAGCGCTTGAAAACGCAGCATCGCTGCCGGTTTCAGAGGTGCGCGACTATATCGCATTGCTTAAGCCAGGCGTGATGACCCTTGTGGTTTTCACCGGTGCGGTAGGTCTGTTGATTGCCCCGGGTTCGATCCATCCATTTTTGGGACTCGTTGCGATCGCCTGTATCGCTATTGCCAGTGGCGCGGCTGCTTCGATTAACATGTGGTACGATCGCGATATCGATATCCACATGAAACGCACCCAGAACCGGCCTATTCCGGCGGGGCGCGTTCCGGCCGACGAGGCATTGTCACTTGGCATTGCATTGTCGATCGTCTCGGTCACCATCATGGCGGTGGCCATCAATTTTGCGGCTGCGGCTTTGCTGGCGGTGTCGATCGCGTTTTACGTGTTCGTTTACACCATGTGGCTGAAACGCAGCACGCCACAGAATATCGTCATTGGCGGTGCCGCCGGGGCCTTTCCCCCGATGATCGGCTGGGCGTCGGTGACCGGCGGGGTTGATATCAATTCAATCGCGCTGTTCTTGATTATCTTTATGTGGACACCCCCGCATTTCTGGGCGCTGGCACTGTTTCGGTGCGGCGACTATGCCAAGGTCGGGGTACCGATGATGCCGGTGGTTGCCGGTGAAGCGGCGACCAAAAAGCAGATGCTGATCTATACGATCCTGCTTCTTCCGGTCACCTTGGTGCCGGTCATGACCGGGCTTTTGGGTGTGTTCTATGCGGTGACTGCGGGCCTGACCGGCCTTTGGTTCCTGCGCCACGCGGTTCGTGTTCTGCGCAATGCCGAAGAACGCGCCCCGCACAAGATGTTTGGATATTCCATCCTGTATCTGTTTGTCCTGTTCGGGGCGATGGTTGCGGATGTTTGGCTTGGTGGATACCTCGCATGAGTGAGCAGAGCAAAATGAGCAAAGCAGAACTCGAAGCGTTTTACGCCAAGCGCAAGAAGAAGAACTGGGCGTTTCTGGTCATTCTGACCAGCTTGATCGTTCTGTTCTTTGCGATCACGATTTTGAAGATGAGCTAGGACGCAATGGCTGATCAGAACCACACAGATAAAACCAACGCCAAGAACAAGCGCGTCTTGTTCTCTTGTGTTGCTGTGGTTGGTGGCATGATCGGCCTGGCTTATGCGTCTGTGCCGCTTTACAAACTGTTTTGCCAGGTTACCGGATTTGGCGGCACCACCCAGGTTGCTGAACAAGCACCGGTCGAGGTGTCGGAAAAGACCATCAAAGTTCGCTTTAATGCGGATGTGAATTCCGGCCTGAATTGGCAGTTCAAACCAGAACAGCGCGAAATCACCGTGCGTCTGGGTGAAGATAATCTGGCCTATTACATGGCCGAAAATATGTCGCTAACCCCAATCACCGGGCAGGCGACCTATAACGTGACACCGCTTAAGGCTGGGCAATATTTCAGCAAGATCGCATGTTTCTGTTTTGACGAGCAGACCCTGGAACCGGGACAGCGCGTCGACATGCCGGTCAGCTTCTATGTTGATCCTGCGATTGCAGAAGACATCAATACCCAGGACGTGAAGACAATTACCCTGTCTTATACCTTCTTCAAGTCGGAAAGCTCGACCGTGGAAGCAAAAGGCGGGGATGAAGATCAGGGAGGCTGACAGAGCGTTAAGTTACGCGCTGTGGCCTTTGTTTAACAAAGCGAACTTGAGTTTCTTTTGTAAGGATTGAGGGGGACAAGGAATGAGTGATCATGCTCAGAAACATCCGTTCCACCTGGTAGACCCAAGCCCGTGGCCGCTGGTGGCGGCTACTGCGGCAGGTATGTTTACCGGTGGCATGGTCATGTTCATGCATTCGGATCGTGCACCAGTTGATTTCTGGCTGGCAGCTTTGGGACTTGCAGGCATTCTGTTTGTGATGTTCCGCTGGTGGAGCAACGTTATTGCCGAGTCAAAGATCTATCATAACAAGGTCGTTCAGATCGGCCTGCGCTATGGTATGTCGCTGTTCATCGCATCCGAGGTGATGTTCTTTGTCGCGTTCTTCTGGGCATTCTTCCACAACGCGTTTGTGATCTTCAGCCCGGGCGTGACCGAATGGCCGCCGGCAGGGGTTGAAGTTCTTGATCCGTGGGATCTGCCGTTCCTCAACACCCTGATCCTGCTGCTGTCGGGTTGCACCCTTACCTGGGCGCACCATGGCTGCCTTGAAGGCAAGAAAAAGGATCTGGTACAGGGCCTGGCACTGACCGTTGGTCTTGGCGTCATCTTCCTGTTCCTGCAGGCATACGAATATAGCCACGCGGCCTTTGGCTTCTCGGATAACATCTATTCTTCGACCTTCTACATGGCGACCGGTTTCCACGGCTTCCACGTATTTGTCGGAACGGTGTTCCTGGCAGTCTGCCTTGTGCGCGCAATGAAGGATGGCTTCAAAGCAGATCATCACTTTGGTCTGGAAGCAGCCGCCTGGTACTGGCACTTCGTTGACGTTGTCTGGCTGTTCCTGTTCTTTGCAGTTTACATCTGGGGCGGCGAATAAGCCGCTCCGACCCGCTGACATATCGGGTCCAAAGATATGGATGATTACTATCCAAACATTTCCCCCATTCGTACCGGGCTGGCATGCAAATGCCCCCGATGCGGTGGGGGAAAGCTTTTTCAGGGCTACTTGACCGTTCGCGAGAAATGCGACGTCTGCGGGTTGGACCTGCGCGGTCATGATGCGGGCGATGGCCCGGCCGTTTTCATTATCTTTATTCTCGGATTTCTGGTCGTTCCCATGGCGCTTTGGGTCGAGATGACCTATATGCCGCCATTGTGGCTGCATGCCGTGGTGTGGGGGCCTGTGATCATTGGTGTGACACTGGCCTTGCTTAGGCCGTTAAAAGGTCTCATGGTGGCGCTGCAATATCGTCATCGATCGACTTCCGAACAGGACTGAAACCTACCTATGTCTCTTCTTAAAACGCGTCCCAGTCTGGCGATGAAAATCAGCGCCGGATTGTCTTTGGTGATCCTGTTGACCCTTGGTACCTGGCAGGTTGATCGTCTGTTCTGGAAACAAGGTCTGATCGATAGCCGTCAGGCCCAGGCAGAAATGCCACCGATTGCGGTGCCGACCGATACGGTGCTTAACCCTGATATGAATTTCCGTTCGGCCTATGCCGAAGGTCGATATCTGAACGATCAGGAAAAATACCTGATGGCGCGCACGCGTCGCGGCAATGTCGGTTTTCAGCTGATCACCCCGCTTGAACAGGAAGATGGCCGCATCATTCTGGTTAATCGTGGCTGGGTGCCGACCGATTTCCGTGAACCCGACACCCGCCCGGAAAGCCTGATTGACGGTCCGGTTCGTGTTACCGGAATCCTGCGCATGCCAGCGGAAAAACATTGGGCGCAACCCGATAACGACCCGCTGAAGAACCAGTGGTTCTATGTCGACGTTAATCACATGGCCGAAGATACTGGTGCTGAACTTGCCAGCCCCTATTACCTTGAACTTGATGATAGCCCGGTTCCAGGTGGTCTTCCGATTGGTGGTCAGGCAAAGGTTGAATTGCCCAACAACCATCTGGAATATGCCATCACCTGGTACAGCCTGGCGCTGACATTGGTGGTGATTTTTGTTCTGTACCACCGTCGTCCAAATGACGATAAATCAAATGGCGATGGTGATCAGAAGGCCGCCTGACCGTGCAGTTCGCATTTGGCGCCACAATCCCTGACCCGACCCAAACGACGACACAAGACCAGATAACAGCGAAGGACGTCTTGTCTGATCGCGCAGGAGCCCCGATGACCGAAGCCTATAAAAAGCTTGAAGCCCGTTTCCGCCGCATGAACGTTCTGTCTGATGTCAGCGGGATGTTGCATTGGGACATGGCGGCCATCATGCCAAATGGCGGGGCAGAGGCACGGTCAGAACAGCTTGCGACGCTTAGCGTTCTCAATAACGAGCTGATCAATGCGGCTGATATGGGTGATCTTTTGGCTGCGGCCGAAGGCGAGGGACTGGATAGCTGGCAGCAGGCCAACCTTGCCGAAATGAAGCGTGAATGGGTGCATGGCACCGCCGTTCCTGCCGAACTGGTCGAGAAGATGTCGCTTGCGGCAACCCGTTGCGAGGTGGCGTGGCGCAGTGCGCGCGCCGATAACGACTTTAAAGGGCTGCTTCCGAAACTTCAGGAAGTGCTGGATCTGTCAATTGAGGCGGGCAAAGCCAAGGCCGAAGCATTGGGCACGTCGGTCTATGACGCGCTTTTGGATCAGTATGATCCGATGATGCGCTCAGAACGCATTGATACCCTGTTTGCCGAGCTTGAAGGCTTCCTGCCCGATTTCACAGCCGATGTGATTGAACGTCAGAAGGCAGAAGATAAACCGATCTCGCCCGCCGGTCCGTTCCCGATTGAGACCCAGAACAAGGTTGGTCTGGATTTGATGAAGGCGGTCGGGTTCGATTTTGACCATGGGCGTCTGGATATTTCGCACCATCCGTTCTGTGGTGGCATCCCCGATGACGTGCGCATCACCACGCGCTATGACGAAAATGATTTTACCTCTGCCATCATGGGGGTTCTGCACGAAACCGGCCATGCAATGTATGAGCGCGGTCTGCCAAAAGACTGGCGCAACCAGCCCGTGGGCAAGGCGCGCGGTATGACCATGCATGAAAGCCAGTCGCTTTTGGTTGAAATGCAGGCCTGCCGGTCAGAAGAATTCCTGACCTATGCCGGTCCGGTCTTCAAACAGGCGTTTGGTGGCGACGACGCGGCATGGAATGCCAATAACCTGCATCGTTTGTACACACGCGTTGAGCCGGGCCTGATCCGTGTGGATGCGGATGAAGTGACCTATCCGGCGCACGTGATTATGCGCTATCGCATTGAGCGTGCCCTGATCGAAGGGGATATGAAGCTTGCCGATTTGCCGGTGGCTTGGAACGAGATGATGCAAAAACTTCTGGGCATCACCCCGGAAGACGATCGTAATGGCTGCATGCAGGATATCCATTGGCCGTCAGGTGCCTGGGGATACTTCCCGACCTACACGCTGGGTGCGATGGCGGCGGCACAGATATTTGCCGCGGCGAAGTCGGCAAACCCGGAAATTCCGGGGGCCTTTGCGCGTGGTGATTTCGCACCGCTGATGGCGTGGCTTGGTGAAAATATCCACGGTCAGGCATCCAGCCGGTCAACAGATGAGATTCTGAAATCTGCAACCGGCAAGGTTCTTGGTGTTGACGCCTTCAAGGCCCATATGATCAACAGATACGGCGCGTAAAACCGATTGAATGCGGGCCGTAATATGCTAGCATTCATTGGCGCGAATGTACTGGATTGTCCAGTGATGCCAATTACTTATACATTGGTTTAGCCCGTTTTAATCTTCACAGGCGTTTCTGTTACATGGGAATAACCGACGGCAACAAGAAGGTCATGGATCGACAGGTCTATGCCATAGATCAGGTTATTTTCCGGGAAGGTAAACCGGGAAGTGCGGCCTATGTCGTTCAGGAAGGCAAAGTCGAAATCTTCAAAACCATCAATGGCAACGAAGAAGTCGTTTTGGGAACGATTGAAGCCGGTGGGCTGTTTGGCGAGTTGGCCCTTGTCGATAACCAGCCACGTATGGCATCGGCCCGTGCAACCGAACGTACCGTTCTGATCGCGATCAGCCGCCAGACATTTGAGAAAAAGATGTCGGGCTCGGATCGCTTTATCCGCGCAGTGTTGCGAATCCTTTTGGGCAACTACCGTACTGTTGTCCGCCGGGCGGCATTGGCAGAGTCCAAGCTTAAGGAACACGGCATTTCGCTTGACGGTTAGGCATACCTGAACGCAAGGCGGAGGGTTGCTTGCGCGATATTGCGTATGGCACGGCAGCGTTGCTTGATTGTCCCTTGACTATATGCGCACAACCCCTCACTAACTCAGGCGTTGGAGTGTATTTGACGCATGCATGCGTCATGATGCACGGTACTGGTTATCGCCTTATGCAGGAGCAGGTCTAGTGCGCTATGTCAGCACGCGGGGAAGCGCCCCCGTTTTGCAGTTCGATGAAGTTCTTCTTGCCGGTCTGGCACGTGACGGTGGTCTTTATGTCCCCGAAACCTGGCCGACTTTTTCCAAGGATGACATTCGTGCGCTGCGAACTCTGACTTACGCCGAAGTCGCTTTCAAAGTGATCCAGCCGTTTGTTGCTGGCACTGTTGATGACGCTGCCCTTAAGGCCATTCTTGAAGATACCTATAACGGCTTTGATCACGAAGCTGTCGCACCGCTCAAGCAGCTTGGTGCGAACGATTGGGTGATGGAGCTGTTCCACGGCCCGACACTGGCGTTTAAGGATTACGCGCTTCAGGTGGTTGGGCGCCTGTTTGACCATGTTCTGGCCAAACGCGGCGAGCGCATCACGATTGTCGGTGCGACGTCCGGTGACACCGGATCGGCTGCGATTGAGGCCTGCCGTGATCGTGAAAATATCGACATCTTCATCCTGCATCCGAAAGGCCGCGTATCTGAAGTACAGCGCCGTCAGATGACGACGATCCTTTCTGATAACGTGCATAATATTGCCGTTGAGGGATCGTTTGATGATTGCCAGGATCTGGTGAAGGCACTGTTCAATGATCATGGCTTCCGTGACGAGGTTGGCCTGTCGGCCGTGAACTCGATCAACTGGGCGCGCATCATGTGCCAGATCGCCTATTATTTCTGGGCCGGTGTTCAGCTTGGTTCCCCGGAACGCGAGATTTCCTTCTCGGTGCCGTCGGGTAACTTTGGCAATGTCTATGCCGGTTATGCTGCGATGCAGATGGGCCTTCCGATCAAGCAGTTCGTGGTCGGTGCCAACCGCAACGACATTCTGGCGCGCTTCTTTGAAAGTGGCGTGATGAAGATGGAAGGCGTTGAACCGTCACTGAGCCCGTCGATGGATATTCAGGTCAGCTCGAACTTTGAACGTTTGATGTTTGATCTGTATGACCGTGATGGTCTGGCAATTGCCGAGATGCTGACCAAGTTCCGCGAAACCGGTGTGATGGAAATGTCGCAGGGGCAGTTCGCCCGTGCGCAGGAACATTTCGACGGTTACCGTCTTGATGATGATGCGACCAGGGCCGCGATCAAGGACATCCTTGAAACCAGTGGCGAGCTGGTCGATCCGCATTCCGTGATCGGCATTGTATCGGGCCGTGAGTGCAACCGTGACAAATCGGTGCCAATGGTGGCACTGGCAACAGCGCATCCAGCGAAATTCCCCGATGCGGTCAAGCAGGCCTCAGGTATCTATCCTGACTTGCCGCCGCGTCTTTCTGATCTATATGACCGGCCAGAGAAGGTCGAACCAATGTCCAACGATGTGGCTGCATTGATGGCGCATGTCCGTAAAAATCGGCGTGCGGCCTGAACGATGAGCGTCGTCGGACAGAAAGTGAAAAACAGGAGTAATGCTATATGACAGTCGAGCTTACCCAGCTTGACAATGGGATGATTGTCGCGACGGACCGCCTTGATCATGTGCAGTCGGTCGCCCTTGGTACTTGGGTTGATGTTGGCGCGCGTAACGAGACGCCCGACATCAACGGCATTTCCCATATGCTTGAACATATGGCGTTCAAAGGCACACGTCGCCGTTCCGCCCTTCAGATTTCCGAGGAAATCGAAGCTGTTGGCGGGCAGATGAATGCCTATACGTCGCGCGAAAATACCGCTTATTACTGCAAGGTCCTGCACGAAGATCAGGAACTGGCCATCGATGTGATCGCCGATATCCTTCAGCATTCGACCCTGGATGCCAAGGAGCTTGAACGCGAACGTCAGGTCATCTTGCAGGAAATCGGTCAGGCAAATGATACGCCTGATGACATCATTTTCGACTATTTCCAGGAAACCGCCCTGCCAAACCAGGCATTGGGACGTTCGATCCTGGGCAGCCCGGAAAATGTGTCGTCGCTTAGCCGTGATCATTTGTTTGATTTCATGTCGCGTCGCTACAGCCCGAAAAACATGGTGTTTTCGGCATCGGGTAAAGTCGAACATGACCGTGTCGTTGATATGGTCGCGAAGAAGTTCGACAGCCTGCCAGCTTACGAAGAACATGAAATCGAGCCGCTGAAATATGAAGGCGGCAGCCGTATTGAAAACCGCAAGCTTGAACAGGTGCATGTAATCTTCGGTCTGCCGACCGTGTCCTACACCGATGACAGCTTCTATGATCTTCAGGTCTTCAACACCCTTCTGGGGGGTGGCATGTCGTCGCGCCTGTTCCAGGAAATCCGCGAAAAGCGTGGCTTGGTATATTCGGTCTATAGCTTCTCGTCGCATTATGTTGATGGTGGATTGTTCTCGATCTATGCCGGTACGGGTGCCAATGACATTGGCGAACTGATGCCGGTCATGTGTGACGAACTGGTTCGCGCAACCGATGATTTGACCGAAGAAGAAGTCACGCGCGCACGTGCACAGCTTAAGGCATCTGTGGTCATGGCGATGGAAAGCAATTCCGGTCGTTGTGAAACCCTTGCCCGTCAGATCCAGATTTTCGGCCGTCCGCAAACGATGGAAGAAATCGTTGCCAAGATCGATGGCGTCGACCTTGAAAGCGTACGCCGTTCCGGCAAGGCATTGCTGGATGGCAAACCGACCATCACGGCCCTTGGTCCGGTTGGCCAGATGCCTGAATATGACGTGCTGGCAGCACGCCTTCGCGGCTAAGCAATAGCACATTTGATGTATTGATGACGGCGCTTGCCCAAATGGGCAGGCGCCGTTTCTTTTTGCGGCTGTAAGCATCCTGGTGTATCCCCATATCAAGCAGGATGATGGGGTGAAGACCATGCAATATGCCTTTGATATTGGCGGCTCAAAGATCGAGTTTGGCGTTTTTAATGATGCAGGGGATATCCTGCTTCACAGCAAGACACCAACGCTCAAAGATGATCGCGATGCCTTTATCGCCACCCTGTCTGATGCCATTTCCGAAGCCGATGCCGAATTTGGTGCGCGTCCCGATATCGGGATCAGCTTTGCCGGTGGACTTGATCCGCAAACCGGTGCGGTGATTTCGGCCAATGTCCCCGCGATCAAGGATTGGAAGCTGGCGACCGAGCTTGAAGCCATCCTTGGCCGGAAGGTGTTGGTTGAAAACGATGCCGATTGCTTTGCATTGGCCGAGGCCATGAGTGGTGTGGCCAAAGACGTGCGTACGGTCTTTGCCATCATCCTTGGCACAGGTGTGGGTGGCGGCATTGTTTACGATGGACAGTTTCTGGGCGGACGCAGTGGTATTCGCGGTGAATGGGGCCATGGCAATGATGTCACCGGCAGCCTGATCCGCAATGGTCTTGCACCCGTGCCATGCGGTTGCGGGCAGACAGGGTGCCTTGATGCCTGGGGCGGTGCACGGGGGCTTGAACATATTCATGCGCAGATCAGTGGCAACCGTATCACCAGCTTTGATATCACCGATGCATGGCGCGGAAATGACGAGATGGCAACGCGCGCGGTCGAAATTTATTGCGAGTTGGTGGCGCGGGAATTGGCCCTGATGGTTAATGTGCTGGATCCAGATTGCATCCCGGTTGGCGGCGGTATTGCATCCGAGCATGTGATTATTTCCCGGATTGATAGCATGGTACGCGAACGCGTGTTGGGTCGTTATGACACGCCGCTTGTGATCCCCGGTGCCTTTGCCAAGGATGGCGGGCTTCGCGGTGCTGCGATGCTTCATCAAATGGCGTCACGCCAGTCGCTGGGGCGGTCGAGCTAGGATGTCTTCACCGTTGCTGGAAGTCTGTGTTGAAAGTTTTGAAGATGCCGAGCGCGCGGTCGCAGCGGGTGCAGGGCGGATTGAATATTGTTCGGCCCTTGCCCTTGGTGGTTTGACGCCAAGCCCAGGTGCGTTGGCCCGCATGCACGATATCGATGCGCCATGCATGGTGATGATCCGTCCGCGACCTGGGAACTTCCATTATAGCCAAAGCGAGCTTGAGACTATGAAGCGTGAGATCGCAATCGCGCGCGATCATGGTGCGGCGGGTGTTGTGTTTGGTGTGGCGAATACCAAAGGTGCGCTTGATATTGCGGCACTTCGTGAATTGATGACCGAATGTTCGGGTTTGCGGACCACTTTGCATCGGGTGTTTGATGAAGTGCCCGATCAGATGGTAGCGTTGGAGCAGGCCGTTGATCTTGGCTTTGACCGTATCCTGACCAGTGGCGGGGCCTCTGATGCCCGAACCGGGGCAAAGCAGATCGCACAACTGATTGCCGCATGCCATGGTCGGATCGCGATATTGCCCGGGGCCGGTATCGGGGCGGAAAATGCTTGTGATATTCTGACAATCACTGGTGCAAACGAGCTTCATGCGTCCTGCAAGATGACAGGGGTCGAGCCATCGGGTCATCCCGGTCGTGTGGCGGTTGATCCTGAACGCGTGCGGGCATTGCGCGCGATAATGGATCAGTAAACGATTGCCCTATGCCTTGTTTCCAGATGGGGTTAAGCTCTAATACCAATGGCAGTAAATATTAACTAAGACGCTGGTAATAAAGGTACAGTTCGAAACGGTGCCATTTCAATCTGGCCGCCTATCAGGGATTTGAATGAGAAATGTCTAGCGCGTTTGAAGAGCAGCAGCAGTTGGATCTGGCCAAGCTTGGTGTGGAGATCTCGGAGGTCTTTGAACATATCGATGCGGCCATCTTGATCGTTGATCAGGACCGTAAAATCCTTGCGGCCAATGGTCTGGCCAATGACATGTTTGGCTATGACGCCGATGAGCTGATCGGTCAGGACACGCGCATTCTGTTTAGCGATCCCAAAGATTATGCCGAGCTTGGAAGTTCGCGGTACAACGCTGATGCAAAGGTCGGTGTGGGCGACAAATATGTCGTAAGCTACCTTCGCAAGGATGGATCAAGCTTTGATGGTGCGACGGTTGGCGGCGTTGTGCGCAATCAGGACAGTAACGAGACGCGCTATTTTGGCCTGATCACGGATGTATCGCGCCAGACGGCGGCGGAAAGCGCACTGAACCGTCTGCATATTATTACATCCTCGCGCGAGCTCAGCTTTGAGCAGCGCGTCGATGAAATCCTGAAGCTTGGGACACGTCAGTTTGGTCTGCCGATTGGCATCTTTAGCAAGATCACCGGGCAAAAATACGAAGTCCAACAGGCCCGTCATCCGGAAAACGCCCTGAAACCGGGGATGGAGTTTGACCTTGGCGTGACCTATTGCAGCCATGTCTTCAATGCCGATGACGTGTGTGCCTACAACCATGTCGCGGAAAGCGAGATCAAAACCCATCCGTGCTACGCCAACTTCGCGCTTGAAGCCTATCTTGGGGCGCCGGTTGTTGTTGATGGCGAACGGTTCGGGACGCTTAACTTCTCAAGCCCCAATCCGGTGCGCGAATTTACCGGGCAGGATATCGAACTGGTGCGGTTGTTTGCGACCTGGATCGGCCATGAAGTTGCCCGCCTGCGCGATTGGCGTGAACTTGAAGCATCGCGTAAGGAGCTTGAGCGCCTGTCGACCATCGATCCGCTGACCGGGCTTTATAACCGTCGTCATATGGAACGATGCCTGCGCACCGAGCTCGACCGAATGAAGCGCTATGACAAACAGTTTGTCGTCGGTCTGCTTGATTTCGATAATTTCAAAGACCTGAACGACAATTATGGCCACACCACCGGTGACGAGGCCCTGAAACTGTTTGCCAAGGTCTCCGAGGAAATCATGCGTGAAACCGATGTGATTGCGCGTTGGGGCGGGGAAGAATTCCTGATCCTGATGCCCGAAACCGGGGCAGCGGGCGCGATCAGCTATTTGCAGCGTCTGACCGATCGTGTGCGTGAAACCGACTTCCATGTCGGTGACGAAGAACTTCATCTGACACTTAGTGTTGGTCTGGGGATTGCCGAGCCGGATGATACGGCCGATGCCTTGATTGCGCGTGCGGATATCGCGATGCAGGAATCAAAACAGGCGCGTAGCGATACCTTGAAGATGCATTCAGAAACGAACAGCTAAGTTTTCTGCTTCAGGTGATTTCAGACCAAGTCACGCAGGGCCCGCGCAAGCGTTTCCTGCGTGATTGGTTTTGACAGATAGCCATCAAATCCGGACGCGGTATATCTTTTCTCGGCTTGCTCAAGTGCGTCGGCGGTGACAACGATGATGCGCGCGTGCTTTGATGGTCCCGGTGTTTTGCGAATGGCATGAAGGGCTTCGACCCCGTCCATCACCGGCATCTGTGCATCCATCAGGATCAGATCAAATTCATGGGCAGCGGCCTTTTCAACCGCTTCGCTGCCATCACAGGCATAGCTGATCTCATAAGGTCCACCTTCAAGGAAGGCGCCAATTACGATCCGGTTGAGTTCCTTGTCATCGACAACCAGTACCCTGATGGTGTGATCAGCCTTGCGTTCGTTGCTAATGCCAATGTCAAGACCTGCGGAATGGTTGGCGGCTGTCAAATCAGTGTCTTCGGGTTTGCTAATGACCGGTGCAAAGGGCAGATCAACCCAGAAATGCGCGCCTTGGCCGGGAACGGCGGCGGCATCGATTGTGCCGCCCATGGCCTCTGTCAGGCGTTTGGCAATCGCCAAGCCAAGACCAGTGCCACCATATTTGCGGGTGGTTGATTGATCGGCTTGGCTAAAGGCTTCGAACAGGGCCTGTTTCTTTTCTTCGGAAAAGCCGATCCCGGTATCCATGACCTCAAGCCGCAACACGACCCGGTCAGCCCAATGTTCGGAAAGCCGATCGCTGCGATACAGATTAACGCTGACCTTACCGTGCTCGGTGAATTTGATGGCATTGGCAACAAAGTTGGTCAGGATTTGTCGCATTCGGGTCGGATCACCAATCACCTCTTGGGGGGTGTCATCGGCAACCGATACCGCCAGTTCCAGCCCTTTGTCAGCGGCAAGGCTGCTAAAGCTGCTTGTTGTGTTGCGCACAACATCACGGGGCGAAAAGGCGATTTGTTCGATCTCAAGCTTGCCAGCTTCGATTTTGCTGAGATCAAGAACATCATTGACGATGGTCATCAGGACCTTGGCCAACTCATTGATCAGAACCGCATACCGTTGCAATGGGGCTGCCATTTCACCTTTTGACAGCAAGCCCGACAGGCCAAGGATACTGTTCATCGGGGTGCGGATTTCATGGCTGACAGTGGCAAGGAATTCTGACTTTGCCTGGCTGGCGGCATTGGCGCGGTTTCGTTCTTCGGCGAACTGGGTCAGGCTTTTGCGGACAATGGCGATCATCGGCCAGAGAATGCCAAACATTACCCCAACAATGCTGAGCAACAGGGCGACACGCATGGCAAGCGAGACTTGTGTACTCACAGCCAATTGGCGTTCAGCATCGCGTTGGTAAATCGATACGGCCTGATCAAGCTTTTCAAGTAACGGTTTGAAGGCGGCCCTTCGGATAAATTCCGCGTCTTCAAACGGGTCCGTGCTGTAGACCGTGCTGGTCAGGACCGTTTTTGCCGCATCAAGGAAGTCATGCACATCCTGATCAAGCGGCGGATTACCGCTGAAATAGTGGCGTCGGATATCGCCTTGAGGTGCGGGAATACCAAGCTCTGCATTACCGTTGGTAAGCGCATTATGCGCGTATTCCATCAGATCGATCGCATCACGCAGGGCCAGACGAATTTCACTATTTTCAGCAGACGATGTTTGATCAGGACGGGCAATGATCTGGGCAAAGCCGCTGATGCGTTGGCTCAGCATGCGCTGACGACCACTCATATTGATCTGAAGCGCGCTTTCCTTACGGGCATGTTCGGTAAAATATTCAACAACCCCGTCACTAATGATCAGGGTGAGGATCAGGACGGTGGCGATCAGGATACGCTTGCGAAACGGGATGACAACGTCACGCGGCCGCAAAAGCGGTCCCGCTTGGACGTCATGTTGATCATCCCCTGTCGTCATACAGTTTCCCCGATGGAACGCCTTGATCAGACGTCATGAATTCAAAAGCAGACCGCTGTCACACACAACTTCTTTTAACGCTACATGTTGGATATGGGGGCTGTCACGCCCAATTCGAATTAGCTGTGCGAAACAAAGATCTGTGATGATTTTTCATGCATGAGGATTGGGCAAAAAGAAAACCGCTTTGAGGAAAACCTCAAAGCGGTTTGTCTTGGCTGGGGCGGTAGGATTCGAACCTACGGTACACGATACCAAAAACCGATGCCTTACCACTTGGCCACGCCCCATCAGCGTGTGTGGCGCGGAAAATAGCGTCACTGCCCAAAGAGTGCAACCCTCTATTTGAAGGTTTTTTCAAACTGTTCCTAGTCGGGGAAAGAAGCGCCGATATCCGACAGCACGCGGGTCTCCTGACAAAGGATTTGCGTGGGGATTACCCACCAATCCGGGCACTCGGCCGCGATCAGGTTTGCAGCCCGTTCTGCCTGCTCTGTGGTGTCGTAAATCCCAAAGCAGGTCGCACCGCTGCCAGACATGCGGGCCAGCAAACAGCCTTCTTCACGGGCAAGCGCGCTTAGAACGTCGCAGATTTCCGGAAGGATGCTTGCCGCGGGCAGGAACAAGTCATTACCGCAATCGGCAAGCGCATCGCACAGGGCAGCACCACTGGCAAATTCCGCATTAGTATTCCAAAGACCCGATTGGCTGTAACCGTCGGCTTCAAGGGCCCTGAAGATTTCCGGGGTTGAGACGGCCTTGCCCGGATTGATCAGCACCATCGGAATGGGTGGCAGATCAGAAAGTTCGGTGATTTCTTCGCCGATGCCGGCCATCAGGCAGGTTTTGCCATGCAGGCAAACCGGTACATCGGCCCCAAGCGACAAGGCAATCCGATCCAGGGATTCGGCATCCAGATCAAGCTTCCACATATCGCATAGAAGTCGTATGGCGGCTGCTGCGTCCGCCGAACCACCGCCGATACCAGATGCAATTGGCAGGCGCTTATCAAGGATAAGGTCAGCGCCCAACGCAGTACCACTGACGGTCTGAAGTGTCTTGGCCGCGCGGGTGACCAGATTGTTCTCAGTATCTTCAAGTGATAGGGGGCCTGCCATTGGGCCGGTGATGGAAAGGGTGATCTTGCCGTCATCACGGAGCTCGCCGCTTAGCACATCGCCCGCCGCAGTAAAGCAGACCAGACTTTCAAGCAGGTGATAGCCATCGTCACGTTTGCCAGTGACATGCAGGAACAGGTTAACCTTGGCCGGGGCCTGTTCGCTATAGGTCGCAGACATGGATATTTCTTCCCAAAAAAGTCAGTTCACGACAATCGGGGCTACGTTTGGCACCTGGCCATTGATTTTGGCTTCGACGGTGGTGCGTAGTTCTTCTGTCGGATTGAACGAAAGGGCGCGGTGCCACTGGAAGCGGGCTTCGTGATAGCGCCCGATCTGCCAATAGGCATCGCCAAGATGATCGTTAATGGTCGGATCATCGGGTTTCAGTTCGACAGCCTTTTCAAGCTGTTCAACCGCATCATCAAACCGGCCAAGCTTATAGTAAACCCAGCCCAAGCTATCGACGATATAGCCATCATCAGGCTGCAATTCGACGGCGCGTTTAAGCATTTCTTCGGCTTGATCGAAATTCATGCCCATATCGACCCAGCTATAGCCAAGATAGTTCAGAACATATGGCTGTTCCGGTTCAATCTCGAGGGCCTGAAGGAAATCGGTTTCGGCCTTTTTCCAATCGCCAGCACGCTCATGGGCAATGCCCCGACGGTAAAGCAAACGCCAACCAACCTGCTCGTTGCCGCCAAGGC
The DNA here is from genome assembly GCF_048059015.1 of Thalassospira sp. Taxonomy (GTDB): domain Bacteria; phylum Pseudomonadota; class Alphaproteobacteria; order Rhodospirillales; family Thalassospiraceae; genus Thalassospira. The sequence goes on from NZ_JBLLNT010000008.1 coordinate 147,632, forward strand.
GTTCAATCGCCTCGTCATAGGCATCGGCAGCCGCACCATATTCCTGCTGAATGCGCAGGATATCGCCAAGCTGGATCAGGGCATCAGGGCGGTCTTTACGCTCGTTGACCATCTTTTTGAGGATCGCGACTGCCTCATCCGCGCGTCCAACCTGCTCAAGGCTGGATGCGGTGCGAAGGCGGGCGTTCCAGCTGTGCGGTGAAGCCAGCGGAATGGCACTATAAACATCAATCGCGGTATCAAACCGGTTCTGGATTTCCATGATCTCGCCGACCAAAAGGCGGGTAATGTCATCGTCCGGGCGCAGCGAAAGCGAATAGCGCGCCATCAAAAGTGACGGATCAACCGCGTTTTCCTGGCTCAGCAAGGTCGCGATATCAAGATAGGCTTCTGCCAAACCATCCGCCGGGGTCAGCATGGTTGCCAGCGGCGGTTCACCGCGATCAAGCCGTGCAAGGTGATAAGGCATGGCAAGCGACTGCGGATGGCGATCCATATAGCTTGCATAAAGAAGGGCTGCTTTTTGCACCTGACCTTTGCGCTCATAAACCGCGCCAAGCGCCTCTGCCGCACGAAGCGGTGCATCGGCCGGATCGCCATAGGCACTGGCAAGCGCCCGTTCGGCACCAGCAAAATCTTCGAAATAGGCCAGGATCAAACCACGGTGATATTCCGATAGCGGATTAAGTGCGCCATTGCCCTGAATGCCATCAAGGGCAACGAGGGCCTCGGACTTTTCACCCATGCCAGCATAAAGCCATGCCTTTGCCAGCGGTGCGATCAGCGCGTTAATGCCGCGCTGTGGCAGTTCGGAAACAACATCAATCGCATCCTGATACCGGTCTTCGCGGATCGCGGCATCCATGACGGTCAGGGCAGCAAACAGGTCTTCGGAATTTTCCGCCTGAAGGTCGGTTGCGATATCAACCGCGTCGCTGATCCGGCCATCACTGATCAGGGCCAGGAACGCACGACGGCGCAGTTCAACATTATCTGGTTCAAGCTGATGGGCGCGCAGAAGATATTGTGCCGCAAAGGTCGACTGACTTTCGATCTGGGCGGCTTTGCCAGCAAGGAAATTGCCAGAGAACCCGTTTGATTGCGGATATTCAAAGACTGCTGTGTCGGTTGGCTGCGGCATGGTGCCACAGGCCGAAAGAGCAAAAGCCGTCATCGGGATGATGAGTTGTAACAGTTGACGTTTCAAAGGCTTGTCCTGCGTCCGCAATTCGAGTTCGGTGTCGCCTGCTTTGGGCCATCACCATGTTGAATTTCGGGTTTAGCCTACTCAGTCGGCAATTATAAGGCAAAGCATTTGCAACAACGTGATCGCTGCAAACACATAGGTTCGTGCCCGAATGCCGCGAAAGTGCGGATTTTGCGCGGGGGAAGCGATGTAAAGCTTAGCAGTAAAGCGGACGTTTGGCCGGAACATCTAGCTGTTTGCCGATGATTTCGCGGGCCTGTTTGCCAAATTGCGATCGCTGGCCAACCGGTGCGACAGTTTCAAGAATGGACATGGATTTATCAAGCCCGACCGCCTTGGCCAGGAACCAACCCGCCAGATAGCTTGACGACAGGCAGCCGCCACTGGTGACGATATTGCCCTGTGCGACCAAGGGGCGGTCTTCAATAACCGCATCGGTGCGTGACAGAAGCGGACGGGTTTTGGTGTCTGTCGTGACCGTGGCGGGCAGAAGCCCCAAACGATAGAGGAATAAAACACCCGAGCATTGCGTGCCAATCAATTGGCGCGACGGATCAAGTACCAATTCCTTCATGATCGCCGGATCATCAATATGGTCGCGGGTGTGAATGCCGCTTCCAAGCAGGACTGCATCTGCTTCGCGAACAAATGACATCGGTTTCTGTGCGGTGACGGTCACACCATTCATCGATGTTACGGTGTCACCCGGTGCGGTGATTTCGGCTGTGACGCCATCCGCTTTGGCACGATTGAGAATGGACAGGGCAACAAAGCTGTCGATCTCGTTGAAACCATCGAGTGTCACGATTGCAATCTTCATGGCGACCTAACCGCTGCTTGAAAAGGGCGGGTATTGAACGCGCAGATTGCATCATACACAAGGAAAAACTGATCTAAGACGCATTCACAGGCGTGATTATGCAAAGAAAAAGGGCCGCAGCGAACTGCAGCCCTTGATCTTACATGTTCGGATAGTTCGGTCCGCCGCCACCTTCGGGCACAACCCAGACGATGTTTTGGGTCGGGTCCTTGATGTCGCAGGTCTTGCAATGTACGCAGTTTTGCGAGTTGATCTGCAGACGCTTGCCACCGTTATCTTCGTCCTCGACAAACTCGTAAACGCCTGCCGGGCAGAAGCGTGCTTCGGGTCCGTCATAAACAGCCAGGTTGGTGCTGACCGGAACGCTTGCGTCCTTAAGGGTCAGGTGGATCGGCTGATCTTCACCATGGTTGGTGTTGGACAGGAAGACCGAAGACAGCTTGTCAAAGCTGATTTTGCCATCCGGTTTCGGATAGTCGATCTTTGGCATCTGGCTTGCCGGTTTCAGGCAAGAATGGTCGTCATGGTTTTTGAAGGTCCAAGGTGCCTTGCCACCAAACAGATAGGTGTCGACCGCGCTGTAGGCCATGCCACCCCAGAAGCCCCATTTGGCGAAGCTTGGGCGGATGTTGCGCACTTTGTGCAGTTCCGGATAGACCCAACTGTTTTCAAGACGGGTAGGATAGCTTTCCATCTTGGCCGGGGTTTCATCGGCGGTCAGTGCTTCAAAGGCAGCCTCGGCTGCGACCATGCCGGTCTTCATCGCAGTGTGCGATCCTTTGATTTTCGGCACGTTCATGAAGCCTGCCGAACAGCCAATCAGGCAACCGCCCGGGAAGACAAGATCAGGGATCGACTGGAAGCCGCCTTCGTTCAGCGCGCGTGCGCCATACGAAATGCGACGACCATTTTCGAAAATCTTGCGGATCTTCGGATGCGTTTTGAAACGCTGGAATTCATCAAACGGGCTGAGATGCGGGTTTTCGTAATCCAGACCGATAACGAAGCCGACAACAACCTGATTGTTATCAAGATGATAGAGGAACGACCCGCCATAGGTGTCCTTATCAAGCGGCCAGCCAACAGTATGCTGGATCAGGCCTTCGCTATGGACTTCCGGATCAACTTCCCAAAGTTCTTTAATACCGATGCCATAGGTTTGCGGATCGGAGTTTTTGCGCAGATCGAACTTCTTGATAAGCTGCTCGGACAGGGAGCCACGGCACCCTTCGGCAAAGAAGGTGTATTTGGCATGCAGTTCCATGCCCGGTTCATGGTTCGGACCCGGCGTGCCATCACGCTGCAAGCCCATATCGCCAGTAGCGATACCCTTGACCGAACCGTCTTCGTTAAACAGTACTTCGGCGGCTGCAAAGCCCGGGTAAACTTCAACGCCAAGGGCTTCTGCCTGTTCGCCAAGCCAGCGGCAGACATTGCCAAGACTGACAATATAGTTGCCCTTGTTGTGCATCTGCGGCGGGGTCGGGAGCTTTTTCGCGCCCGTCTCGCTCAACATCATGAACTGGTCTTTACCGGCCGGAACGTTCAGCGGTGCGCCACGTTCTTTCCAGTCCGGGAACAGTTCATTCATGGAGCGGGGCTCCATCACGGCACCCGAAAGGGTATGTGCGCCGACTTCGGAACCTTTTTCAACCACGCAGACGGTGATTTCTTTTTCATGTTCCTGGGCGAGTTGCATCAGTTTAATGGCAGCCGACAGACCGGATACACCAGCCCCAACGACAACCACGTCAAATTCCATGGATTCGCGTTCCATTTGGCCTCTCTCCTTTGGCTGCCCGTCTTGTCGAACTGTTTTCGTTCGTTTGACAGCAAGCCGGTATTCACCGATCAGGGTCTCGCCCAAGCCCTGATTTCTCACATTTGGCTTTTAATCGGTAAAGCTATACCGAATTAGCGCAGCTTTGTATATGGTGCAAAAGACCTAAACCCGTTAAGGTCGGGTCAAACAGTTGCACCACGCACCGCGTGCGCCGCAACATACACCGCCTTAGTGTACATGAGCAATCCAATTACAGATTTTGATGTAAATAATCTCGATCCGTTCCAGGCGCTTGTCTGGCAATTTGAGATGGGTGTGGACGAGGCAATCGCCGATGAACCACTCGACCGTTTCAAGGCGTCAGAGAGTCTTAGCCGGAATGCGGCCACCCGTCCGGGATTTGGCGCAAGTCCCGCACAGGCCGGTGGTCAACGTGGTCCGTCTCCTCAGCCGCAGCGCCCGGCTGCTGGGGGAATGACCGGTCCTGCTGTTGGCGCAGCGCCCGGTGCGGATGGTGGTTTCCTGTTATCGGATACCCCGCACGAAGCACGCCAGTCAGCCCGTGATGCCGCCGCAGCAGCCACCAATCTGGACGAGCTTAAGGCAGCGATTGAGAAGTTCGAGGGCTGCGCGCTCAAGAAATCAGCCAGCAACACAGTATTTGGCACCGGCAATGTCGAGGCGAAGCTGGTTCTGGTGGGCGAAGCCCCGGGTGCCGAAGAGGACCGGCAGGGACTTCCATTCGTTGGGCCAAGCGGAAAGCTTCTGGATGCGATGTTGCGTTCCATCGGGCTTGCCCGTGAAGAAGTTTACATCACCAATATTCTGCCATGGCGCCCGCCGGGCAACCGTCAGCCGACCACGGCCGAGGTTGCGGTGTGTGAACCATTTGTGCGCCGTCATCTTGAATTGATCGGGCCAAAGGTTGTTGTCTGCCTTGGCGGCAGTTCGGCCAAGACATTGATGGAAGAAGATCGCGGCATTACGCGTTTGCGCGGTACCTGGAAGGAACTGATGTTCCCCGATGGTGCCAAGGCAGAAGTGACGGCCATGTTCCATCCGGCTTATTTGCTGCGCACGCCCGAGCAAAAACGCCTTGCCTGGCGCGACCTGCGTGCCATTGCGAGCAAGCTTTAAGAAATTGGCGATAAAATTGCCGTATGCATGGGAGATATGCGTGCATACGATGTGGTCACAGGGTGTCACGCCAAGTGATTGATTCCAGATAAATGATTTCGCGGTTTGGGCGATTGCTGATATAAAGTCGTCCGTTGCACCGGGGGGAACACCGCAGGCAACGGGTTGCGAGACCAGACTGCTTCGGGATAAATACGCGGCTTAAACGAAAGCCTCGTTGGGGATACTGAATTTGATCGAAGCAATAAGAACAAGCCTGCCGGGTGTGAAATCCGCACTAAGGCAGGGGCTTTTTATCGCGATGTTTGGCGCCATCACATGCATGGGCGTCACCACACCTGTGTCCGCTGAGACGCAGGAACAGGCAGCCTTGGGCAATCCAGAGCTGGATGACGCGCTTTCGGTCCTTATTCCCAAACCACTTTCAGATCGTGATGCCGAACTGTATGAGCAGATTTTTGCTGTTCAGGAACAGGGCCGCTGGAAAGATGCGGATCGCCTGATCTCGCGCTTGTCTGATGATGTCCTTATGGGGCATGTCATGGCGCAGCGCTATCTGCACCCGACGGCTTATCGTTCACGCTACAAAGAACTTCGTGACTGGCTTGCCAGCTATGCCGATCATCCGCAGGCGCCGCGCATCTATAAACTTGCGCTGACGCGCCGTGGATCGGCCAACTATCCGAAGAAGCCGGTTGGAAGTTATGTCTCCGGTGCCGGATATGATTACGAAGACATCAAGCCGTATTATCACAAATCGACCAAAAGCCTTTCATCCGCGCAGCGTTCGCGTCTTTCGACCCTGAAACGTCGTATTCGTCAGCGCATTGGCGATGGTTGGCCAACCGGCGCACTTGAGGTTCTTGAAAGCCTTGAGGGCAAACGCCTGTTTGATGCCTATGAGCAGGATCACGCCAAGGCAGCGATTGCATCGGGCTATTACTATTTCGGTAAGCCTGATCTGGCATTGAAGTATGCCGGTGATGCCGCCAAGCGTTCGGGAAAATATTTGCCGCAGGCACATTGGACTGCGGGCCTGACTGCGTGGCGTCTGGACAAGATGGATACCGCGCACAAGCATTTTGCGGCCCTTAGCACCAATAAATATGCATCGAGCTGGACCCGTACGGCGGGTGCGTTCTGGGCAGCGCGTATTGATCTTGCTGCAGGTCGTTTTGAAGACGCCGACAAGATGCTTAATCGTGCGGCTGAATATCCGCGATCCTTCTATGGTCAGCTTGCCATGCGTGCGCTTGGCCGTGATGACGTGTTTGACTGGGACAGCCTTGAGCTCGATGAAAACCGTGTCAGCAAACTTAAGCTTGATCCGCATGGCCGTCGCGCGCTGTCGCTTTTGCAGATCGGCCAGCGTGATGAAGCCGAACGCGAATTGCGTAAGGCTGCCGCGAAAGATGATGACTCACTTCGTCGCGCAGTTTTGGCGCTTACCGATACGGCAAACTTTGCGTCGCTTACCATGCGTCTTGGAAGCTATATCGCGCAAAAGACCGGTGATGTATTTGTAAACGCGCTTTATCCGGTTCCGCCATGGGCACCGGAGGGTGGTTATGAGGTTGACCGTGCGCTAATTTATGCATTCATGCGCCAAGAGTCAGGTTTTAACACTGATGCACGCAGTCATGCGGGTGCACGTGGCCTGATGCAGCTGATGCCGGCAACCGCAAGCTATATTGGCAACACCCGTTATCGTGGTGCCAAGCGCGCCGAGCTATATGAGCCGGAAGTCAACCTTGCCCTTGGTCAGAAGTATGTTGACCATCTGCTGGAACAGAACGGCGTTGATAATGGTTTCTTGCAACTGATGGCGGCATATAATGGTGGCATTGGCAATCTTGGGCGTTGGCAGAAGGCGCTTAAAGACAATGTCGATCCGCTCTATTTCATCGAAAGCATCCCGTCGCGTGAAACACGTCTGTTCATTGAACGTGTGATGGCGAACCTTTGGATGTATCGTTCGCGCTTTGGTCAGGAAGCCCCGTCGCTTGATCTTCTGGCAGCTGGCCAATGGCCGACCTATCAGCCGCAGGATGATGAAAGCGACCGCAGCCTGACGGTTGAGCGGTAAGTATCGGCATCCATTTGATGACCCGTCCTGACGCGCCGAAATCAGATCGTAATACACATTCCATCAAGGACCGTAATCCCGATCAGGGAACGGTCCTTGATCGTATCAAAATGCCACCGATGAGCGGCGAAGAAGCTTTGCGCCGGTTTAATGAAGACCGTGCGGATGGCCAAGGATCAAAAAGCGATCTGGCGGATTTGCATCCAGTGATGAAGCTGGTGGCGCTTGGCGGGACCTTGTTGATGATTGTCGCAGGGTTGCTGGGCGTTCTGTATCTGTTCGCGGCCTGAGGTCGCCTGTATCATCAAGTCCACTGACCCTTACTGCGCGTCTGTCATGGCATCTGTTGTTGCCTGAAGCGCCTGAATCTCGCTTGCGGTGGCATTGCCCAGCGGATCGTCCTTGGGAAGATCACGATAAAGGTCGCTCAGCACACGAAGCGCCTGTACGGGCTTTTCGTTCTGTTTGAGCATCATGCCATAATAATAGCGTGCCAGCAGGTGGTTGGGCATCTGTCCCAATGCATGCAGCACCAGATCGCGTGATGTGCTATCGATCTGGCCGTTTTGGGCGGTGATGCGGGTATCGGCATATTCAATCGCCAAAAGCGGGTTGTGACCCGACAGGGCGTAGGCCTGGGCGAAGGCGGCAACCGCACGTTCGATATTGCCAAGGCGCAAGGACCCACGTGCCAGGGCAACCCAGCCCTGAAGGTTTCTTGGATTGACTTCAAGCGATACGACGATCTGGTTTAAAAGACGCCGGATTTGCTGGTCGGTCTTGAAATTGGGATCGGTGACATTGTCCGCAACGGCGGCAGCCGCTGCCAAATTGCGTTCACCGTCACGTTCGGCATAGGGCTTGGCGGGCAGCATTGGATTGCCAAGGATCGCATAAAGCCCAAGTGCTGCAATCACCGGCAAAACGGCAAAACTGATCCGTGCTGGCGACAGGCGAGTGCCAGCGGCCTTTGGCAGGCTGGCATAAATGCCAAAGCCAGCAATCAGTCCCAAGATAATCAGCCCAAGCCAGATCACCGGAAACCTCCGGCCTGCTGTTCATATGTCAGCATCGTCGGCTTCATTACGCCTTGCCGTCATCTTTGGATGTGCCAAGAAGCTCGTCCAGACGGGCCTGTTCTTCGCGGGACAGGGATGCCGTGTTGCTACCACCTTCCCGCTGCTTGCGGCGATAGAATGCGAATACCGCGATCAATGCCAGAAGGGCAAGAACCGCCGGGCTGGCCCAAAGGATATAGGTCTCAGGTTTCAGCGGCGGGCTCAGCAGGACGTAATCGCCGTAGCGCGCGACGATATAATCAATCACTTCGTCATTATCATCGCCTGCAATCAGGCGTTCGCGCACAAGAACGCGCAGATCACGGGCAAGTTCGGCATCGAAATCATCAATCGACTGGTTTTGGCAGACAAGGCAGCGCAGCTCTTTGCTGATTTCGCGCGCGCGTTCTTCCAAGACCGGGTTCGACAGCATTTCATCCGGGTTCACCGCATGGGCCGGGCCAGATGCGATGGCGGGGAACAGAAAACCGAATGTCCCGATCAGAAGCAGAAGACGTTTGGTCATCCCTTTAACTCCGCGATTTTGGGCAGAAGAACCTGTTCAAGCACATCGGTCGTGACCGGCCCGACATGTTTGTATTTGATCTGGCCTGTGCCATCGATGATGAAGGTTTCCGGAACACCGTAAACGCCAAAATCAATCCCGGTACGCCCCGAAAGATCCATGCCAACCGCAGCATAAGGATCCCCCAATTCATCGAGCCACTTCACACCGTCCTGCGGGTCTTTTTCCTTATAGTTAAGGCCATAAACCGCAACGTCGGCCTCACGCGACAGGCGTTTGATCAGCGGATGTTCGGCGCGGCACGGAATGCACCAGCTGGCAAAGACGTTCAGCACTGATACCTCACCTGATGCCAAGTCAGTACGTGACAGGCCTTTGCTGCGGCCCGGCAGCGGTGGCAATGAGAAATCCGGGGCTGGTTTGTCAATCAGGACCGATGGGACAACCGATGAGTCCTTATCAATATTCATCAGGAAGACGCCCGCCAAACCGGCAAACAACACCAGCGGTATCACAGCGATCGAAAATCTCATGAAGTGGAAACTCCAGTCTTCTGTAGGCGCAGGAACATACGCGTAAGGATGCTGATACATCCGCCGATTAACATCAAGATCATCCCGGTCCAGACCCATGGCATCATGGGCAGATAGCGGACCGTCACGACACGACCGCCATCATCATCACGATCGCCGATGGAAACATGAAGGTCGCCATCGCGACCATGCCAAATATCGGCCTCGCGGGTTTCAACACCGCGGATCGGATAGTACCGAATTTCAGGAAACAGTTCTGTTACAGGAAGTGCGTGACGATACAGGATAAAGGTCGCCTGACGGGTGGCGTAGTTTTCACCCGCCAAAAGGGATACGCCTTCATATTGCAGGTTATAAGGGCCTGCCTGAATGCTTTGTCCGGCACGCGCCGAAATCACAACCTGTTCTTCCCAGATGCTGCTTGCTGACCCTCCAGCAATCAAAACCGCCAAACCGATGTGGGAGAGCGTCATGCTGATATAGCGCGGACCAAGCAGCTGAAGATTGCGGTATTTGCTTTCGCCATGATCAGGTTGCCGCCACAGGCGCGCCCACAAATCGCTAAGCGATGCGGCCAATACCCATCCAGCCAAACCAATGCCGATCAGCGGTGTCGGCGACAGATCGATGAAGCGTATTGAGACAAACAGAACCGTGATCAGTGACAGGATGGCAGCAAGCTTCATGCGGCCACCAACCATCCAAAGTTCATCCTGACGCCACCGAAGCGCCGGGGCAAAAGCCATCAAAAACAGAAGTGGGATGGTGATGGGCACCAGCACTTCGACATAGAAGGGGGCACCAACCGTGATGGTTTCACCATCCACCCATTTCAGAACAAGTGGATAGATCGTGCCAATCAAAACCACCGCAGCAATAAGCGCCAGCATCACGCTGTTTAGGAACATGCCGCTTTCGCGAGAGATCAGCTCGAAATTGCGTTGATCGCCCAACTGATCAGAGCGCCGCCAGAACAGGTAATAGGCACTGGCAAAGAAAAGACAGAACCCGACCAAAAGGGCAAAGCTGTCACTGTGCTTCAAAAGCGTCTCAGGCAGTGGCGCGAACAAGTCGGAACGCGTCAGGTAAGCTCCAAACCAGCCAACAGCCAGCGCCGAAATACCAAGAAATGCAGTCCAGCCCTTTAGCGTTTCGGTCTTTTCCAAAACAGCCCGGCAATGCAAAAGGGCGGTGGTCAAAAGCCATGGCAAAAGCAGACTGTTTTCGGCCGTGTCCCAATACCACCAATTGCCCCAGGCCTGCTGGCTATAGGACCGATAGGCATTAATCGCGATGGCGGCCCCCAACAAAACCCACGCACCAATGGTCCAGGATCGCATGGTTTCGGCCGTTTTGCGATCAAATTGCCCCTCCAGAAGGGCTGCAATCGTCAAAGCGCAAATCACACCAAGTCCGGCCAGTCCGAGATAAAGGAACGGTTCACGCAATACCCGCAAAACATCCTGTGCTTGCGGGTTCATGCCACGCCCATCAAGCGGGGCGACATCAACACGCAGGAACGGATCTGCATCAATCAGGGCGGCAATGCCCAGAATGGCGATCAATATGCCAATGACTGAAAGTGCCTGTTGGGCAAACTGGTTGTCATCGCTATGACGCGCGAACTGAAACGCAAGCAACGCGTTGGCAAGTGACAGTGCCACAAGCCACAGCAACATGGCCCCGCCATCGGGCGTAAAGGCCGCGCCAATCCGGAACAGAAGCGGGGTTGATGAGTGGCTGACATCGGTGACAATCGGAAGGCTGAAGTCGCTAACGACAAAGGAATGGATCAGGGCTGCTTCGGCCATGACGGCAAAAGCAAGGATCACCAGCGGCAAGATCAGAAGATTGTTCGGGCGGGGCAGGGCAGAGATACCAGCAGTATCGTGCGATGGTGCGCCATTCGCACTAGCCAATCCCGCAGTCGCACCCCCCGCGCGCAGAGATGATCGCAGCCAGAGCGGGCTGAAAAGAATAGCCTGACCCAGCCCTGTCATCACCATCAGGAACAGGGCAAAATGTCCTAACTCTGCAAGCATCGAAGTTTAAGGCTTCCCCAAAATGTTCCCCAGCAACCTATTGCCTAATCGGTGGGGCCCGGATCAAGGTCGAATGGTTGCGACCATGTTTTTCTTACGCGTATGGTCGGACGTTATGGCGGCAGAATGTGGCTTAATTGCGCATCTGTTCGGCGTTTTTGGCTTCGATTTCTTCCCAGTAGCCACTTTTCTTAAGGGACTCAGCGACTTCTGGTGGCATGTAGTTTTCATCATGCTTGGCCAGAACTTCGGATGCGACAAAGGTGCCATCGGCACTCATATGGCCTTCGGCAACGACACCCTGACCTTCGCGAAATAGGTCCGGGAGAATGCCACGATAGGAAACCGGAACCGATTCTGCCATGTCGGTTACGACAAAGGCGATGGTTTGACCATCATCCATTTTCGCAACCGATCCTTCGACGACAAGGCCACCAACTCGCAGGCGCTGGTCGGGATCAATCGGGGATTTTTCGGCGATTTCGGTCGGGCTGAAGAAGAAAACAACCAAATCTTCAAAGGCCGTCAGCATCAGGGCAGCCGCCCCGCCCACCGCCAAAAGAATGGCGGCAATGGCATACATGCGTTGACGTTTACGGATTTTTGCGCGGGAAAGTGACACCGTTATTCTCCGGTCATGCCTTAGTTTTCGGTCTTTTTGCTGCGGCGTGGGCGGCGCGATTGCAGAACCGCTTCAAGCTGATCGCGTTCGATCCTGCTGCTGCGAAGTCCGCGCAGGGTGGCAACCAGAAGGATGATCATGGCAAGTGCCGTGATACCGTAGCTTGACCAGATATAGCTGCCATAGCCGCCCATTGAGAAGAACTCACTCATTGTTTGGCCTCCGCGTTGTGACCCGCATCATAGCTGCTTTCAGAAGCAACTGCGCCAGTGCGACCTTCGTCAAACATGCCTGAAAGATGAAGTGCACGAATGCGACGTTCATTAAGCTCAAGCCGGACACGCAGGATCAGAACCACAAAATAGTAGCTGGTAAATCCAAGGATCATCAGGGCCAGCGGCAACTGCATGCTGGGATCAACCGCCGGGCCATCCATGCGCACAATCGATGCAGGCTGATGCAGGGTGTTCCACCAATCGACCGAGAATTTGACAATCGGGACATTGACCGCACCAACCAGTGCCAATGCCGATCCGGCTTTTGATCCACGTTCAGGATCATCAAACGCATTCACAAGCGCAATATAGCCAAGATACAGGAACAACAAGATCAGCATCGATGTCAGGCGCGCATCCCACACCCACCACGTGCCCCACATCGGTTCACCCCAAAGCGATCCGGTAATCAGGCAAAGGGCGGTAAAGGTCGCGCCAATCGGGGCTGTCGCGCGGGCGCAGATATCGGCCAGCGGATGTTTCCAGATCAAGCTCATCGCGCCGCAAATTGCCATACCGACATAGCAAAACAGACCCATCCAGGCGGCCGGGACATGGATATACATGATCCGCACGGTATGGCCTTGTTGATAATCAACCGGCGACCCGATCAGGGCAAAATACAGCCCCGTGGCAAGCAATATGGCGGTCAAAGCTGACAACCACGGCAGGAGCGGATCTGTCAGTTTTAAAAACACACTTGGTTTGGCGAAGCGATGCATTCTCTCTTATTCCATGGCCTGTCTAACGGCATGTGCGGTGGCAAAAGGTGCTGCTGCAAGGGTCAGCAACAAAATCGCCCCCATTATTTGTAGCTGGGCTGTTGCGGAAATGCCCAGAAGTGCGGCCTCAACCGCGCCAGCCCCGAAAATCAGGACCGGGATATAAAGCGGTAAAACCAGAAGCGACACCAGAACCCCGCCCCGTCGCGCCCCTAATATCAGTGCAGCACCAATCGCACCAATCAGGCTAAGTGCCGGTGTACCCAGCAACATGGCAATCATCAAAGTGATAAAACCATCCTGATCCATATTAAGCATCACAGCCATAAGCGGGGCGGCAATGATCAATGGCAATCCGGTGGTCAGCCAATGTGCCAGAACTTTTCCCAATATCAGCAGTTCAAGCGATACGGGCGAGAGGGTCAAAAGTTCAAGCGATCCGTCCTCGTAATCGGTCTGAAACACCCGTTCGAGTGACAGCATAGCCGCCAAAAGGGCCGAAACCCATATCACACCCGATGCGATGCGGGCGAGAATGTTGGCCTCAGGCCCGACACCAAACGGGAAAAGCGTTGTCGTGACGATGAAGAACGCCACAACCATCACGGAATCAGCCCCCTGACGAAGGGCCAATCGCAAGTCACGCTGAAGGATTGCAAGGAAGCCGTTCATTGGGCGGCCTCCGGCGATGGGTTTTGACGGATCAGATCATGGTCATCGTCCAGATCATCATCACCATGTTCGGCCAGCCATTCGATCATCGGAATGGCAAATTCATCGAGATCAAGAATGCTCGGCGCATCGATATCAAGATCGACATGGGTGGAATAAACAACAATGCCGCCGCGTTTCCGGAAATCGGCAATCAGCTTGGCCAGTTCCGCACAGCTTTCGCGATCAAGCCCGACGGTTGGTTCATCGAGCAGCCAAAGATCACTTTGCCCGATCAGGATGCGGGCAAGGGCCGTGCGGCGTTTCTGACCACTTGAAAGATAACGCCCGGTGATGCGCGATAAATGATGGATATCAAGCGCATGAAGCGCATCATCAATCGCCTGATCAAGGTTTTTGACCCCGCGCAATTGCCCCCAAAGGCGTAAATTGTCGCGCACGGATAGAACCGGTTTGATGGCATCCTGATGACCCAGATAATGGGTGCGGGCATGGTGGGCAGTGCGGTCATGGGCGATGTTTTCACCATCCCAGGCCAATGTGCCAGAACGCGGCGCCAAAAGCCCCGCCATCAAGCGCAGCAGACTGGATTTTCCTGCACCATTGCGGCCGCGAAGCATGATGGCATCGCCGGATTTGGCAGCAAAGGACAAGCCACCAAATACCAATCGTTCTCCGCGCAGGCAGGTCAAATCAGAACCGCTAAAATCAGCCATATAACCCGTTAAATTGTCTGCATCTCATACCAGGACACGTCATTCTATAACGTGTTGCACTTTATTATTCATGCAATAACCGACAATGGTGTGTCTGACTTTGTCACATATCAATCCCAACCAAGCATATTTATTGCCACAAACGGCAGTGACCGCACGGTGAAAGGCCGCGCGGTCAAAATGTTTGGTGATGTCGGGTTGGGTAATGGATCTAGAATCGGATCATGGAGGCGGCCGTGATCGGACCACCCCGGCCATCTTGCACCAGAACGGCAACACCACCATTCCAGGCATCATGCATGGCAAAGGATAGCTGTTTGTTGCTGCCATCCCAATTGCCCAGATTGACCATTTCGCGCACGACATTGGCATGAACCAGTCGCTTGCCAGCATTCTCACCCGATAGGACATCGCGTTGATGTTCACGGTCAAAACCGATCAACCAGATCTGTGATGCGCGGTTTGGGGAAGGCTTTCCATTGGCGGAAAGGGTGATGGTTCCGGTTGCTGGTTGGCCGGGATTGGCGGGATTAAGCGTTATGTCGGCAATGTCATCCAGCGGCGCGATTGTGCTGCTGGCCGACTCGATTCGGCCCTTTGCTGTGGCGCGGATCACTTCGTCGCCGTTGATAATCACTTGGGGCGTATAGACATAGCGTTCGCGCATCCGGTTGGCATAGTCGCGTTGACGCGCGCTATAGCGTTCATCGGAAAACGGATCGGTCCAACCCAGATAGTTCCAGTAGTCGACATGATAGGACAGGAACAGAACGTCACTATGTTCCTGATTTAATTCATAAAGAACACGATCCGCAGGCGGGCAGGAGTTGCAGCCCTGTGATGTGTAAAGTTCGACAACAGCACGCGGCATGGTGCTTTCCGCCGCCTTTGCGGTGTGTGAGGCGGCCATCATCATGAGGGCTGTGGCATATATGAGGGGGCGAGCATTTTTCATGTCCACCATGATGCCCGAAAAGACCCATCAACCCCTAATCACAAGGCCTTGAAAGGATGGGGAGCGCAGAAATGGCAGATTTTTGCGCGTTTGCGCTGATCTTTGAAAGGAGATTTCCAAAGATTGATGTTATGAGCTGCGGACCAATCGGGACCAGTTCTAGGGAGCTGTCCAATTGCAAAGAGACAAATCACCTTTGCGTTAAATGAAAAATGGGGAACCGATCTGTCGGCGGGAGCTTAATCCGGCAAGATCGGTCCGAAACGAGGTTTGCAGGCTAATGATGAAACGCGAACACTGGGGCTCACGCCTCGGATTTATTCTGGCTGCCGCGGGGTCGGCTGTTGGATTGGGGAACATCTGGAAGTTCCCGTATATGGCTGGCGAAAATGGTGGTGGCGCCTTCTTGGTGATCTATCTTGCGCTGGTCTTCACCATCGGTCTTTCGGTCATGCTGGCTGAATTCGTGATCGGTCGCATGTCTGAAAAGAACGCGATTGGCGCATTTGCCAAACTCAAGGGCGGCCTGTGGCCGATCGTTGGTTTGTTTGGTGTTGCTGCCGCCTTTATCATTCTGTCGTTCTATTCGGTCGTTGCCGGCTGGACGCTGTCTTACATGATTAAGGCGATCACCGGTGCGCTTTCGGTTGAAGACCCGGCTGCACTTGGTGACATTTTTGGTGGTTTCATCAGTGACACCACCTCGCCGCTGATCTTCCATGCGATCTTTATGGCGCTGACCATCTTTGTCGTTCTGTCGGGTGTGGGCAGCGGCATTGAACGTGCGTCGAAAATCCTGATGCCAGCACTGTTCGCGCTTCTGATCGTTCTGATCGTGCGTTCGGTAACGCTTCCGGGTGGTATGGAAGGTGTATCGTTCCTGCTGTCGCCTGACTTCTCGAAAGTTACTTGGGCGACTGTTTCGGACGCGCTGTCACAGGCCTTCTTCTCGCTGTCGCTTGGTATGGGTGCCATGATCACCTATGGCTCGTACCTGTCGAAGAAAGAAAACCTTCCGGGTTCGGCTGGTTGGGTGACGCTGCTTGATTCCGCTGTTGCGGTTCTGGCTGGTCTTCTGGTTCTTCCGGCTGTGTTCGCATTTGGCTTTGATCCGAGTGCCGGTCCGGGCCTGACCTTTATTACGCTTCCGGCTGTGTTTGCGCAGATGCCGCTTGGCTCGTTCTTCGCATTCCTGTTCTTCCTGCTGCTTGCGATTGCCGCACTGACTTCTGCTGTTTCGATCCTTGAAGTGGTTGTGGCTTACTTCGTTGATGACCGCGGTGTCAGCCGTAAGGCTGCTGCTGTGGTTCTTGGTTTCATCATCTTCCTTCTGGGTATTCCGTCGTCGCTTTCGATGGGTGTCATGGGCGATGTTGAAATCTTGTGGGGCAAGAACTTCTTTGACCTGATGGACTTCATCAGCTCCAGCCTGCTTCTGCCGGTTGGCGGTCTGTTCATCTCGCTGTTTGTCGGCTGGGTCGTCTGGGGCAAAGCCCAGGAAGAAATCGCAGCGCATAACGGTGTTGTACCGGCATGGATTGGTGCATGGGGACTGATCGTCAAGTTCGTCGCACCGGTGGCGATTGCCTTTATCCTTCTCAAAGGTCTTGGCGTTTTCTAAGCCAAACTTTGTGAGATAGATTTGCGAAAGGGCGGGGATTTCCCCGCCCTTTTTTTCAAGTGCACTGATTAAATCAGATCAGGCAGCGGCTGCTTTGGCGATTTTCGAGATATCCTCAGCGGCCATCGGACGACCCAGAAGATACCCCTGAATAAGCTCGCACCCGGCATCGCGCAGCACATCAAGCTGGTTCTGGTTTTCAACACCCTCGGCGACGCAGGTTTTGCCAAGGTTGTGCGCCATATTGATGATGGTGATGGCCAATGACTTGCCCTCATCGCCTTCGTCAATGTCGGTGACAAAGCTTCGATCAAGCTTGATCACGTCAAAAGGCAGGCGACGCAGATAACTCAGGCTGGAAAAACCGGTGCCAAAATCATCCAGTGAAATGCTGACGCCAAGGTCACGCACCCTTTGAAGCTTGCTGCGCATGTCATCGATATTGCGCATGAACAGGCTTTCGGTGATTTCAATCTCAAGCCGGTCAGCAGCCAATCCCTTATCAACGATAATCGCGCGGACCTGTTCGGCGAAATCCACCGTGCCATAGAATTGCTGGACGGACACATTGACCGCAAGGCGCAGGTTATAAAGCCCTTCCTGACGCCAGCTGACCAACTGACGGCAAGCTGTGCGCAAAACCCAACGACCGAGCTGGCCGATCACGCCCATTTCCTCGGCAATCGGGATGAAGGTCGATGGCGGGATGTTTTTGCCCTCTGGCGTGGTCCAGCGCACAAGTGCTTCGACGCCATAAAGTGCGCCGGTCTTGGCATCAAATTGCGGCTGATAGACAAGGTGAAGCTCGTCATTATCAAGTGCTCTGCGCAGCGCATTTTCAAGTGCTAGATCGGCACCCTTTTGGCTGTGCAGATTAACGCTATAACGCCCGACCCGGTTTCGTCCCTGTTCCTTGGCCTGCATCATGGCCATTTCGGCACAGCGGATCAGGTTGCTGGTGTCGTTGGCATCTTCGGGGAAGGCAGCAAGTCCGATACTGGACGACAGATAAAGGTCTTCTCCCTTGCGGGTCAGATGGGGCTCACCAAGCCGGACCAGAAGCCGTTCAGCAAGGTTAAGGGCCTCTTGTTCGGTCTTAACGTCGGACAGGATGGCGGCGTATTCATCCGCACCCACGCGGGCCATCACCGCGTCATGTCCGAGCTCACGGCTGATACGGCGCGATACTTCGACCAGAACATCGTCACCGGCATTGTGACCAAGTGCGCTATTGACCCGTTGGAAATTATCGATATCAAGCAACAGCATCGTCAAACGCCGACCGGCACGACGTGCGCGCCCGATATGAAGCGATAGCAACTCCGAGAACCGGCGACGGTTGGGCATGCCGGTAAGTTCATCGGTGAACGCTATCCGCAGGACATCCTCGCGGCTTTTTTCCCGGCCGCTGATATCGGTAAAGATCGAGGCGTAATGCGTGATCGTACCGTCACCATCACGGATTGCCATGATGGACAGCCATTCGGCAAAGGTTTCACCGGATTTGCGGCGGTTCCAAATCTCGCCTTCCCATTTGCCGGTACGCGCCAGATCAGTCCACATCTTGGTATAGAAGGATTTGCTTTGGCGGCCGGATTGCAGGATGCGCGGGTTCTTGCCAATGACTTCTTCGGCCTGATAACCGGTCACGCGGGTAAAGGCAGGATTAACTGCCTCGATCTCGCCGCGGGCATTGCAGACCATCACGCAGTCGGGCGAGTTTTCAATCAGCTTGCGGGCCAGCGCCAGGGACTGGCGTGCCTGTGCCAACTCGTTACTACCGTCCTGGGTGACGTTGCTGAGATAAACCAGGTAGTCCTGTTCGATAAACTCCAGCAGATCGGCAAAGGACAGAACTCCGATGACCTCGTTGTGCCGGTTATGGACAACAAGGTGACGGATCCGCGCATTGATCATGATGTTGCGCGCGTCGTTCAGGTTCATGTCCTGCTGGATGATTGTCACCGGACGGGTGGCAAGTTGTCCTGCGGTGACTCCATCATCGCCATCGGCCAACTGACGCAGGATATCGCGTTCGGTGATGATCCCGGTCTGCATTTTGGGATCAGAAGAATCGGTAAAGCCGGTGACGATCGCGCTATCGCATTTTTCAGAATGCATACGCTGGCGTAATTCCCACACCGGCAGGTCGACATCGGCAAAGATGGTTGATTGACGCACCGCATCGGCGACATCATTGGCGATGAAGGGTTTCTTGTTGCTGACCTGACGGATCAGATCGGTTTGGCTGATAATGCTGACAAGGCAGCCATTTTCATCGACCGTAACCAGATGGCGCACATCGCGTTCGCGCATGCGCACGATGGCGGATTGCGGGCTGGCATGGACGGAAATGGTGTGGACCGGTTTGGACATGATCGTCTCGACCGGTTGCGCGCGGGCTTTTGCACTTGATGCCGGAAGGCGTAGTAAATCATGTTCTGTGACGATCCCGGTGGGGCGGTTGGCTTCGACCACAATGATGGAGCTGCTGTTGGCGTGGCGCATTTTTGTAATGGCCTCAGCCAGTGGCGTTTGCGCGCCACAGCTTAAAACTGTTCCGGGGGAAAGTGTTCCGACCGTCAATCCAAAGTGACGATCGTCCGACGGTGAGGGGCGCATCATTCTCGTTGGCTCTAGTGTCCTGGTTTCTTTTGCTTTTCGTCTTGAAGGCAAGGCGACTTGCTCCATACCTAGCAGGTTTGCAATTCCCTGGAATTGTTCTGGATCAAGGTTACATGTAAGAGTTGAACATCAGGATTAAAGATATTCTAAAACAAAAAAGCGCCCCGCTGAAAACAGCGGGGCGCCAGAGACTTCACTAACGATTTCAGGTTGAAATCAGGCAGCTCTCATCATGTTGCGCAGAACGAACTGCAGAATGCCGCCGTTCTGGTAGTAGAGAACTTCGTTCTCGGTATCGATGCGGCAGGTGGCAACGCACTCAACGGTGCTGCCATCTTTGCGCGTGATGCGGACCGTAACGTCCTGAAGCGGGGTGATACCATCACCGATGCCCAGTACGTCGAAGGTTTCCGAACCATCAAGCTTGTAGGTCTCACGACCTTCACCGTCTTTGAACTGCAGCGGCAGAACGCCCATGCAGACCAGGTTGGTACGGTGGATACGCTCGAAGCTTTCCGCGATCACAGCTTTGACGCCAAGCAGGTTGGTGCCTTTTGCTGCCCAGTCACGCGACGAACCGGTGCCGTATTCTTTACCAGCGACAACAACCAGCGGGGTGCCTTCTGCCTGGTAACGCATGGCAACGTCGTATACCCAGCCCTGATCGCCCGACGGATAATGAACCGAAACACCACCTTCGGTGCCCGGAGCCATTTCGTTACGGATACGAATGTTGGCAAAGGTACCGCGCATCATGACTTCGTGGTTACCACGACGTGCGCCATAAGAGTTGAAGTCACGGACTTCTACGCCGTTCGCCTTGAGGTATTCACCTGCCGGGCTGTCAGCTTTGATCGAACCGGCCGGAGAAATGTGGTCGGTGGTGACAGAGTCACCAAGGATCAGAAGCGGGCGTGCGCCATGAACTTCTGCGAAATCACCCGGTTCTTTCGCCATGTTGACGAAGTACGGCGGGTTCTGAACGTAGGTGGATTTACCATCCCACGAGAAGGTTTCGCCTTCGGTGATTTCGATTGCCTGCCAAGGCTTCGGACCTGCAAAGATGTTGTCATAACGATCTTTGTACATCGCAGCCGAGATCGAGGACGCAATGGTGTCAGCAATCTCTTTGTTGGACGGCCAGATGTCTTTCATGAAGACGTCATTGCCATTCTTGTCTTTACCGATCGGATCGTTGTTCAGGTCGATCTTCAGGTTACCAGCAAGAGCATAGGCAACAACCAGCGGCGGGGAAGCAAGGTAGTTTGCTTTCACGTGCGGGCTGATACGGCCTTCGAAGTTACGGTTACCAGACAGAACCGCCGTTACCAGCATGTCCTGATCTTCAATGGCACCGGCAATCGGACCCGCCAGCGGGCCGGAGTTACCGATACAGGTGGTGCAACCGAAACCAGCAACGTTAAAGCCAAGCTGATCCAGGTAATCCTGAAGGCCTGCTTTTTCGAGATAGTCGGCAACAACCAGCGAGCCCGGTGCGAGCGAGGTTTTCACCCACGGTTTGCTCTGAAGGCCAAGTTCGACAGCTTTTTTCGCCAGAAGACCTGCTGCGATCAAAACGCTCGGGTTCGAGGTGTTGGTGCAAGAGGTGATCGCGGCGATCACGACGTTACCGTCTTTCATTTCGAAGTTTTCGTTCGAAACCGGGACAGAGCGGTCGGTGTCTACACCCGGTGCCATGTCGGCAAAGGTGCTGTTGAAGCTTGAAACGGCATCTTTAAGCAGAACACGGTCCTGCGGACGCTTCGGACCCGAAAGGGCCGGCTCGACGGTCGAGATGTCGAGTTCAAGCGTTGCGGTGTATTCAGCTTCGAAGCCCGGCTCACGCCACATGCCCTGTTCTTTGGCATATGCTTCAACCAGAGCAATCTGGTCTTCGTCACGGCCGGTCGAACGCATGTAGTTAAGCGTTTCGTCATCGATCGGGAAGAAGCCACAGGTCGCGCCGTATTCCGGTGCCATGTTACCAATGGTGGCACGGTCCGGGAGGCTCATGTGGTCAAGGGCTTCGCCGTAGAATTCGACGAACTTACCAACAACGCCTTTTTCACGCAGCATCTGAACGACGCGCAGAACGAGGTCGGTTGCGGTAATGCCTTCTTTCATGGTGCCGGTCAGCTTGAAGCCAACGACTTCCGGGATCAGCATCGAGATCGGCTGACCAAGCATCGCTGCTTCAGCTTCCAGACCACCAACACCCCAACCAAGAACAGCAAGGCCGTTTACCATGGTGGTGTGGGAGTCGGTACCAACCAGCGTGTCCGGGTAAGCAACGGTTTTGCCGTTTTCGTCTTCGCCGGTCCAAACGACCTTTGCAAGATGCTCAACGTTCACCTGGTGGCAGATGCCTGCTCCCGGCGGGACAATGCGGAAGTTGTTGAATGCGTTCTGGCCCCAACGCAGGAAGCCATAACGTTCGCCGTTACGCTCGAACTCGACTTCCATGTTTTTGTCGAGTGCGTCGTCGGTGCCGAAGAAGTCGATCATGACCGAGTGGTCAATGACGAGGTCAACCGGTGAAAGCGGGTTCACCTTCTGGGCGTCGCCACCCATTTTAACGACAGCATCGCGCATTGCTGCAAGGTCAACGACGGCGGGAACGCCGGTGAAGTCCTGCATCAGAACGCGGGCCGGACGATAGTTGATCTCGTGGCTGCTCTTGCGCTCTTTGAGCCAATCAATAACAGCTTTGACATCGTCGGTTTTAACGGTGAAATCGTCTTCGTAACGCAGAAGGTTCTCAAGAACGACTTTCAGCGTGAACGGAAGTTTTGAAACGTCGCCGAATTTCTCGGAAGCAACTTTGAGGCTGTAATAGTCGACGGACTTGTCCCCGACATTCAGCGTGCGGCGCGTTTTCAGGTTGTCTTTGCCACAAATGGACATCAGACCCTCCTCAAGGTGGTTAAAAGGGCTTGTCGTGACAAGACACCCCGACCGTCGGAGCGCCGAGCGGTGGGCTATCTGTGTTGCGTGACGCGGGTCACGGCTACATATCTATGTGCAACGGGGTTACACCACAAATCCCTGTGAAAGTCCAGACCCTCAGAAGGGGTATTAGGGAAAACCCGCTGATCACAGCATATTGGCAAAGTACAACAAGCGTTGAAAAACCTTTAGTCGATATGTGGGAGCGCTTTTCGCCTTTCAATAGGTGCGGTTGTGGTCCGAGTCTGTTTTTCACACTACCCACATGCGTGTGCGGAGTCCAAACCATCACCGCCATCACACCGGCGTCCTGAGCGACGCCGGGTGGCCCCGACTCCGAGCCGATTTCATCAAATCCTGATCACCTGTTCAGGTTCGCGAACCGGGTGTTCAACCATCAGATATTGTGCAGCGCATGATTGCAGGAAATTTTTGCGATGCGGTGATGGTGCGCGTCATCAAATGTTCACGCCGTCAGATAACGTTACGTAATCAAGGGTAGAATGAGGGGCGGAAATCGGATGCGTCAAATTGTGCAGTGCGAATTTGTATAAAACAGCCAATCCCTTATGGATCATTGCATTGACGCGATATGCTGAAATTGGTACTTAAATGCCTATTAAATGTGTCAAGCCCGGTTTCCGTAAGGTCAGGGTTACAAAATAAACCGACACATCATCAGGGAAACTGAACAGCGGTTTGCAATTTTTGCGCGATGGAACCCGAAATGCGGTTCTGCGGCATTGCGGCCCAAGTCAGGGAGGAATGCGACGGTATGACGTCACAGAGTCCTATTTTGCAGATCAGCGACGTGTCGCTGGTTTTCGGCGGTGTACGTGCGCTGAGTGATGTCAGCTTCTCCGTCCAGCCGGGCGAGCTTTTTTCAATCATCGGGCCGAACGGCGCCGGTAAAACATCCATGCTGAACTGTGTGTCGGGCCGCTATTCGCCAACGACCGGTTCGGTGTCCTTCAAGGGGCAGGATGTAACGGGCCTTAAGCCGAATGACCGTGCCGAACTGGGCATTGGTCGTACGTTCCAGAACCTGGCGCTGTTTGGCCATATGAATGTTCTTGATAACATCATGGTCGGCCGACACCACCTTCTGAAGAACAACTTCCTGAACGGTCCGCTTTACTGGTTTGGCGGGGCTCAGAAAGAGGAACTTGAACATCGTCGCTTCTGCGAAGATGTCATCGACTTCCTTGAAATTTCCCACATCCGCAAGGCAACCGCCGGGACGCTGTCCTATGGTCTGCGCAAGCGTGTCGAGCTTGCGCGTGCTGTTGCGTTGCGTCCTGATCTGATCCTGCTTGATGAGCCGATGGCGGGCATGAACCTCGAAGAAAAAGAGGACATGGCGCGCTTTATCATCGATCTCAATGAAGAGTGGGGCATGACGGTTGTGATGATCGAACATGACATGGGCGTTGTCATGGATATCTCCAACCGGGTCATGGTTCTTGATTTCGGTCGCAAGATTGCCGAAGGCCTGCCGGAAGAAGTGATGGCCAATTCGCACGTCAAGAAAGCCTATCTGGGCGAAGAAGACGACGAAACCGATGAAGACGAGCAGGTGGCCTGATCATGAGCAGCAATATCCCGGAATATGCCGACGTTCAGTCGCTCGATACCTTCCCGAAAGTGCTGGCCTATAATGCGCGCAACTGGGGCGGTGACGTTGCCATGCGCGAAAAGGAATTCGGCATTTGGCAGGAATTCACCTGGAAAGATTATAACGACCGCGTCAAATGGATGACGCTTGGCATGCGTGCGCTTGGTCTTGGTCAGGGCGACGTTGTCGGCATCATCGGTGAAAACCGCCCGGAATGGGTTTGGGCTGAAATTGCTGCCCATGCAATGCGCGGCATGTCGGTTGGTCTTTATCAGGACAGTCTTCACGAAGAAGTCGCCTATCTGATTACCTATTCTGGTGCGCGCATTCTGATCGCCGAAGACGAAGAACAGTGTGACAAGCTGATCGAACTTGGCGAAGACATTCCGACTGTTGAGCACATCATCTATTGCGACCCGCGTGGCATGCGCAAATATGATGACCCTCGCCTGATGGATGTTGAAAAACTCTATGAGATGGGCCGCGAGCTCGAAGCAAAGAACCCGGGTATCTATGACCAGATGGTTGCCGATACCAAGGGCGATGAATGCGCGATCCTCTGCACGACGTCGGGCACCACGTCCAAGCCGAAAATGGCGATGCTCAATTCTGGTGATTTTCTTGATCACTGTGCAGCCTATCTTCGTGCTGACCCGAAATATCCGGGTGATAACTATGTCTCAGTTCTGCCGCTGCCATGGATTATGGAGCAGGTCTATGTGGTTGGTCAGTCGCTGATCAGCCGCCAGATCGTCAATTTCGTCGAAGAGCAGGAAACCATGATGGCGGACCTGCGCGAAATTGGTCCGCACTTCGTGCTTCTGGCGCCACGCGTTTGGGAAACCATCGCGGCCGATGTTCGTGCACGCATGATGGATTCCACGCCCTTCAAGCAGAAGATGTTTGATTTCGGTATGGCCTTGGCGCGTACCGCCCTTGATAACGGTGGTCATTCCAAGATGGCTGATGTCATCTTGATGAATGCGCTGAAAGACCGGCTTGGCTTTACCAATCTGCGTTCGGCTGCGACCGGTGGTGCGGCGATTGGTCCGGAAACCTTCAAGTTCTTCCATGCGATGGGTGTTCCGCTGCGTCAGCTTTATGGCCAGACCGAGCTTTGCGGCGCCTATACCATTCATCAGCCGGGCGATATTGATTTCGATACCGTTGGTGTTGCCTTTGATAATTCCGAGATCAAAGTCATCAATACCGATGAAAACGGTGTTGGCGAGATCGTTGCCCGTACGTCGGGCATGTTCACCGGATATTACAAAAACCAGGCGGCCTATGACGATGACGTCAAGGATGGCTGGATGCATACCGGTGATGCCGGTTACTTCAAGGACGAGAACAAGCACCTTGTGGTGATCGACCGAATGAAGGATCTGGCGGAAACCTCGACCGGGGTGCGTTATTCGCCGCAGTTTATTGAAAACAAACTGAAATTCTCGCCGTTCATTGCCGAGGCCGTGATCCTTGGCAAGGACTTGCCGTTCCTGTCGACCATGATCTGCATTCGGTATTCGATCATGGCCAAATGGGCCGAGCAGCGCGGTATTGCCTTTACCAACTACACCAACCTGTCTGCGCAGCCGCAGGTCTACGACATGATCACCGAGGAAATCCGTGAAGTGAACAAAACACTTCCGGAAGCCCAGCGCATCAAGCGGTTCCTTCTGCTTTACAAGGAACTTGATGCCGATGATGGCGAGCTGACCCGTACGCGCAAAGTACGCCGCGGCGTGGTTGCCGAGAAATATGCCGACATCATCGATGCGGTTTATGCCGGCAATGAAAAGGTTGATATCGACACCATGATCACCTTCCAGGACGGGTCGAAAACCCGCATCCAGACGAGTGTGAAGGTCGTTGATCTCGAAAATAACAAGGTCGCACAGACGACCCCGAAAGCCGCCGAATAAGGTAGCAGCAAAACTGTGGTCCCGATCATCGGATCGCGGGCCGCCATTACAGGGATGGCAACATGAATTTCGAACTTCTGTTCCAGCTTCTGCTGAACGGGTTGATCGTCGGAACGCTCTATGGCGTCGTCGCCATGTGCTTTGTTCTGATCTATAAATCGACCCAGATCGTTAACTTCGCCCAGGGTGAGTTTCTGCTGATCGGCGCATGGGTTTGCTATGCGTTCCTCGTGGAAATGAGTATGCCCTTCTGGCTGGGTTTCCTGTTTACGCTGCTGTTTATGATGGCGTTTGGCATCATCCTGCAGATGGTGGTTTTGCGCCCGATGATTGGCGAACCGATCATCTCGGTCATTATGGTGACCATCGGTCTTTCGATCTTCTTCCAGGCGGCAACCAAGTGGATCTTTGGCGCAACGACCGCGACCTATCCGCAGGTGTTTGAAACCCGGTCAGTCAACCTGCTCGGCATGCAGATTGAAACCGCCTACATCATGAGCTTCGTGATCTCGTTGTTCATCATGGCCGGTTTCTACTGGTTCTTTAAATATTCCAAGCTTGGCCTTGCGATGCGTGCAACCGCGTTTGATCAGCAGGTCGCACAAAGCCTGGGGATTTCGGTTAAAACCGTGTTTGCCATGTCTTGGGCGATTTCGGCCCTGGTGTCGGGCATTGCCGGCATCGTGATTGGTATGGTCAACGGTGTGTCTTCGGCCCTGTCCGTGATCGGTATCAAGGTGTTCCCGGCGGTTATTCTGGGCGGCCTTGATTCCATCGTCGGTGCAATCGTTGGTGGTGTGATCATCGGTCTTCTGGAAAACACAGCCGAGTTTGTCGATGGCCAGTATCTGCACTGGGGCAACCTGTTCTCGATCGCGCCGTTCTATGTGCTGATCATTATCTTGTGCATCAAGCCGTATGGCCTGTTTGGCACCAAAGATATCGAACGTATCTAAGGGACGAGGAAGAATACTATGGCTGGATTTTCGATACGTCCCTGCGGTGATTTTCGAACGACCTATCGTCAGGATACCCGCATTTTCGATACGACCTATATCCGCAATGCCGCGATCCTTGGCATCATTGCCGTCGCACTGATCCCGTTTGTTCTGGATGGCTATTACGTCAACCTGTTCATCCAGATTTCCTACTTTGCCATTGCGGCACTGGGTTTGAACATTCTGGTTGGCTTTACGGGCCAGATTTCACTGGGGCACGCAGCGTTCTTTGGTTTTGGTGCCTTTGCATCAGCCTGGATCAACAATACGACCGGCATTCCGGTCTTGCTGTCGATCCCGTTGGCCGGTGTGATGACGGCGGCTGTGGGGATGCTGTTTGGTTTGCCAGCAGCACGCATCAAGGGGCTTTACCTTGCGATTGCGACACTGGCTGCACAGTTCATTCTTGAAGACTTCTTTGCCCGTGCCGAGTGGTTCACTGGTGGCTCCTATGGTGCGGCAGCCAACCCGATCAACGTTTTTGGCTATGAAGTTCTTGATGATTTCAGCTTCTTCTATGTGTGTCTGTTCTTCCTGGTGGTGATGTATCTGCTGGGTACGAACCTGATGCGTACCCGTGATGGCCGTGCCTTTGTTGCGGTCCGTGACCATTACCTTTCAGCTGAAATCATGGGCATCAATCTGACGAAATATCGTCTGATGAGCTTTGCAATTTCATCTTTCTATGCCGGTGTCGGCGGGGCGATGTATGGCCATTATCTTGGCTTTGTCTCGGCTGAAGGCTTCACCATTCTGCTGTCGATCCAGTTCCTGGGCATGATCATTATCGGTGGTCTTGGCTCGGTCAAAGGAACGCTGATGGGCACGGTGTTTATGGTGCTGTTGCCAGAAGTCATGGAAAGCGGTGTTAGCGCGCTGAGCGTTTTCGAATGGGCAAGCTCCACGGCTGTGACCGATGGACTGGCTTATATCAAGGAGATGGCAATTGGTCTGGCCATCATCTTGTTCCTGATCTTTGAACCCGATGGCCTGGCCCATCGTTGGCAACAGATCAGGGCGTACTGGAAGCTTTATCCCTTCTCGTACTGATAAAGACCCCCGAACCCGGCCCGCACAAAAAACAAGAGGGCCGGGACCAAAAAACGGGGAGACCGGGAGGCTATCTTTGATGAAAACGTCCAAGGGAGACGTCGTTATGAAGAGACTAATTGCTGCAACCGCCATGGTTGCGACCGGCCTGTCATTCTCGGCAGCCCAGGCTGATGACGATATGGTCTTTGTCGGCCATCTGATGGATATCACCGGCCCGACCGGCTTTATCGGCAAGTTCTATGCTGATGGTGTGCGTGATGCGCTGTCTTACATCAACACCCATGGCGGTATTGATGGCACGGTTCTGGATTCTGAATCCATCGACTATGCCTATAAAGTTCCGCAGGCGATTGCGAACTACAAAAAATGGCGTTCGCGTAATGAAATGGTCGCGATGCAGGGTTGGGGCACGGGCGATACCGAAGCTCTGATCAGCTTCGTTGCCAAGGACAAGGTTCCGGTCTATTCCGCGTCCTATTCCGGTCACCTGACCGATCCGACCGGCAAGAACCCGAAAACCGCAAAACCGGCACCGTATAACTTCTTCTATGGCGCATCCTATTCGGATGGCTGCCGTGCGCTGGTTCAGTGGGCATCTGAAGACTGGAAGTCTTCGGGCGCTTCGGGCAAGCCGGTCTTCTCGCATATCGGTGATAACCACCCGTATCCGAACGCACCGAAAGAAGCGTGTGCTGAATATGCAACCGAGCTTGGCTTTGAAGTAACCGCACCGGTCGTCGTTTCGATGAAGCCGGGCGACTTCAAGGCACAGTGCCTGACGCTTAAAGAAGCCGGTACCAACTATGGTTACCTTGGCAACCTCGGTCCGTCGGTTGTGTCGCTGGTGAAATCCTGTGACACGGTTGGCGCAACGCCGAAATGGCTCGCCAACATCTGGGCAGGCGATTACGAGACCCTGAAAACCATCGGCGATGTCGAAAATTATGTCTTCCCGGCTATGACCAGCTTCTGGACCGACGAAGGCGTTCCGGGCATGGAACTGGTACGCGAAGTTTCGAAAATGTCTGATAGCTCGGGCGAAGAATTCCGTACCCACCACTATATCCGTGGCATCTGCTCGGCCTATTACATGAAAGAAGCCATGGAATGGGCAAAGGCGAATGGCGGGATCACCGGTGAGAACATCAAGGCTGGCATGTATGCCCGCGAGATGTGGGTACCGAAAGGTCTTGAAGGTGTGTGCATGGAAGCAACCTGGACCGCCGAAGATCATCGCGGCATCAACACCGTCAACATCTATAACGGTAGCGCCAAAGGTGGCGAAGTAACGGTCGAAAAAGTAACGACCGTCACCCTGCCGCGTCGTGACGACTGGCTTGGTTACTAAGACCAACCGGTAAGACGAATGTCTCCCAGACTGTTCGGAGGCCGGGCATAATACGCAAGATGCCCGACCTCCGACAGCGGGGGATCACGAAGATCAAATTCGAAGGGGACACCATGGCAGAGCCCGCCCGCAAAATTGACACCGCTGAACCGATGCTGTCGGTCAATAACATCGAAGTTGTTTATGACGAGGTGATCCTTGTCCTGCGCGGGGTATCGCTTGAGGTTCCGCAAGGCAAAATCGTGACCCTTCTTGGCCCGAACGGGGCTGGGAAATCCACGACACTTAAGGCGATCTCGGGCTTGCTTAAGACCGAAGATGGCGAAGTGACCCGTGGTGACATCAATTTCATGGGCAACCAGATCGCCAATGGCAGCCCGGAAGAAATCGTGCGGTCCGGCCTGTTTCAGGTGATGGAAGGCCGCCGTATCATTGAAGACATGACCTGCATCGAGAACCTGCGTCTGGGCGCCTATACGCGCAAAGACAAGGGCGTCAAAGACGATATCGAGATGGTCTTTGAATATTTCCCGCGCCTCAAAGAACGCACCGGTCTTGCCGGTTACCTTTCGGGCGGGGAGCAGCAGATGCTGGCAATCGGGCGTTCGTTGATGGCGCGTCCGAAAATGATCCTGCTTGATGAACCGTCCATGGGCCTGTCGCCACTTTTGGTGAAGGAAGTGTTCGGGATCATCGAAAAGATCAATCGCGAGCAGGGCATCACCATGCTGATCGTTGAACAGAACGCCAACTTTGCGCTGAAGGTTGCCGATTACGGCTACATCATGGAAAGCGGCAAGGTGGTTCTGGATGGCACCCGCGACGAGCTTTTGAACAATGAAGACGTCAAAGAGTTCTATCTTGGCGGTGGTTCGGAAGAACGCAAAAGCTTCAAGAACATTAAATCTTACAAACGCCGTAAACGTTGGCTGTAAGAACCATATAATGATGTGGTTGCCAAAGTAGATGGAAAGACAGGTGTGATGCTGACGACTTATTACGATGAACGCGAAACCCGGACGCCCGAAAGCCGTGAAACCGGCCTGATGGCAGCATTGCCGCGTATCTTGCATCACGCCAAAACCAAGTCGGCAACATATGGCCGCATCCTGGCTGACATCGACCCGCAGACCATCACATCACGCGAAGCACTGGCATCCTTGCCGGTTACGCGCAAATCCGATCTGATCGATGGCCAATCCAAAGAACCGCCACTTGCGGGCCTGAACGCTACACCGATCCCGGCCATGGCGCGCATGTTCCAAAGCCCCGGACCGATCTATGATCCGCAGGGTAAGGGCGATGATTGGTGGCGGATGGGCCGCGCGTTCTTTGCTGCCGGTTTTCGCCCGGGCGATATCGTTCATAACTGCCTGTCTTATCACCTGACACCGGGTGGTTTTATCTTTGACAGCGGTGCGCGTGCCTGTGGCTGTGTTGTGGTTCCGGCAGGCGTTGGACAAAGCGAAGCACAGGTCAAAGCGATCAGTGATCTGAAACCAGCCGGTTACAGCGGTACGCCATCGTTCCTGAAGATCCTGATTGAAAAGGCCGAGGAACTTGGTGCAGATATCTCGTCGATCAAACGTGCATTGGTGTCGGGCGAAGCATTGCCTGAAAGCTTACGCGACTGGTTTGCCGAGCGCGACATTGCCATGCTGCAATGCTATGCTAGTGCGGATCTTGGCCTGATTGCGTATGAAAGCGACGCCAAGAATGGCATGATCGTTGCCGAGGACATTATCCTTGAAATCGTCCGTCCCGGAACGGGCGAGCCGGTCCCGGCAGGCGAAGTTGGCGAGGTTGTCGTCACCACGCTTAATATGGATTACCCGCTTATTCGGTTTGCGACTGGTGATCTGTCGGCGATTGCGGTGGGGCAAAGTGCCTGTGGCCGCACCAATGACCGTATCAAGGGCTGGATGGGCCGTGCCGATCAGACCACCAAGGTCAAAGGCATGTTTGTGCATCCCCAGCAGGTTGCCGAGATTGTTAAACGCCACGATGCGATTGCCAAAGCCCGCCTTGTTGTGACGCGCGAAAACGACAATGACGTCATGACCCTTCTGTGCGAAGGCAACGAGGGTGCGGCTGATTTGGCCGCCATTGGTGAAACCATGGCCAGTGTTTGCAAATTGCGCGGCGAAGTTGCCTTTAATCCGGCCGGAACCCTGCCAAATGATGGCAAGGTGATCGATGATCGCCGGGATCATTCCTAACGCGTTAACTTCCCGTAACGCTTCATTCCCGCTCGGGAAACTTGATGCCGCCTGGTTTCGACCGGCGGCATTTCTTTTGCTTTGAATAGGATACAAAGATCGACCTTTGATATCCGGATTACAGCCCGGCATACGTTTTAGGAAATGTAAGACACTGTTGATTGTTTGCGATTAAGGTCGCAGGCATGGCCAACGCACTGCAAATCAAAGCCAAAAGGAGCCGCCCGCATGAGTGATGAAACAACCTGTGTTCGGGCCCCGGCAATCAGCGACGACGGCTATGTCAGTTTGGCACCTTCGGTTCACCGCGTATCAACCATCGTCTTTCCCGATAGTGCTGACTATGCCAACCGGGCAGAGCGCGGTGTCGATGGCTATAGCTATGGTCTTGGCGGCACGCCCACGACCCGCAAACTCCAAGCCGCAATCAATAAGCTTGAAGCAGCCGAGGGAACCTTGCTTTTGCCATCCGGGCAGGCGGCAATCATGTTGGTGTTTGTGTCAGTCTTAAAACCCGGAGATACGGTGCTGATCCCTGATTGTGCCTATCCGCCGGTACGATCCTTCTGCCAGGATTTCCTTGCACCACGCGGGATTGAGCACCGCGTTTATGATCCGCGCGCTTCGATTAATGAAGTATCATCGATGTTCGCTGAAAATGTGCGCTTGGTCTGGATCGAGACGCCTGGCTCTACCACGATGGAAATGACGGACGTTTCGGCACTGGTTTCCAGCGCACATGCCAAGGGTATTTTGGTGGGCTGTGACAATACATGGGCGACACCACTCAACTTCAAGCCGGTCTCAGCGGGTGTGGATTTCGTGGTCGAGGCATTGACCAAATATGCAGGCGGGCATTCCGACATCTTAATGGGGTCGGTTTCTGTGGGCCGTCGTGATTGGTATCTGTCCCTGAAATCGATGATGAGCATGATGGGACTGGGCGTGTCGCCCGATGACTGTGCGCTTGTTCTGCGTGGTATTGAAACCATGCCGCTTCGTTTGCGTCATGCGGAAAAGATCGCATTCGCATTTGCCAAACGGATTTCTGAGACAGTTGCGCCGGAACTGGTCCTGCACCCGGCCTTGGAACATGATCCGGGCCATGCCATCTGGAAACGGGACTTTGCCGGGGCGAGTGGCGTGTTCAGCATCATCATCCCGGATGACAAGGCATCCGCTGTGATCGCAGCCGTCGATCATGCAGAAACCTTTTCGATCGGGGCATCATGGGGTGGGACGCACAGCTTGTTGGCGCCGATGTCAATTGCAGCTGATCGGACCTTCCCTTGGCCGGGAAATTCCAACACCATTTTGCGGATCAGCATTGGCCTTGAAGACCCCGATGATCTGTGGCGTGACTTGTCCCGCATTATTAATGCATTAGCATAATAGAAATATGATTGCGGCTGTTTATGATGTCGCCGTCGCAGCTGAATGAGCTGTGGGATGAGCTTGGGGGAAGAATGGCACGAACTGGCAAGAGCTTTGCCGTTTCAATGATAACGGTCTGTCAGTTGATGGCGCTTGCCCTGTGGTTCTCGGCAACGGCGGTGCTTCCGCAATTGCGCGCCGAATTTGACATCAGCACGCTGCAATCATCCCTGTTTACCAGCTCTGTCTTGTTGGGGTTTGTGCTTGGCACTGTCATCAGTGCCGCATTGGGGTTGGCGGATCGGATTGAACCGCGTCGCTTTTGGGCCGCCTCCGCAATGATTGCCGCGACCGCCAATATCCTGATCCTTACGGTTCCGGTGGATGGCGTTGTTGTCATTCTGTTGCGCCTGATGACAGGTGTTTGCATGGCGGGGATTTATCCGGTCGGCATGAAGATGGTCGCAACCTGGTCACGTGGCGATACAGGTTTCCTTGTTGGACTTCTGGTCGGTGCGCTGACCATGGGATCAGCGATGCCCCATCTGTTTTCGGTTGCGGTTCCGCTTGATTGGCGCTGGGTGATCGTGATTGCCAGCGTTTCAGCTTATATCGCAAGTGTCGCAATCCTGTTTGTCCATTTGGGTGGAACACCGGGCAAATCGCCGCGCTTTGATCCGAAAATGGTTGGCAAGATTTGGGCGAACAAGCCGCTTCGTCATGCGTGCTATGGTTATTTCGGGCATATGTGGGAACTCTATGCCATGTGGGGCTGGATCGGATTGTTTCTGTATGGGGCCTATTCAGATCGCATGATCGACAATCCCGGCATCTGGTCAGCGCTTTCGACCTTTGCCATTGTCGGTGTGGGCGCGTTTGGATCACTTGCCGGCGGATACTATGCAGACCGGATTGGTCGCACGACGGTCACCATCACCGCCATGGTGATCAGCGGGGCCTGTGCGATGGTGGCCGGGGCATTTGGTGATGCACCCTTTGTGATCCTCCTGGTCATTTGCATCATCTGGGGCATTTCGGTGGTGGCCGATTCAGCACAGTTTTCATCCTGCGTGATTGAACTTGCCGATCCACATCAGGTCGGCACGGCCCTGACACTGCAAAATGCCATCGGGTTCATGATTGCGTTGGTTTCGATCCATCTGGTTCCCATTGTCGCCGAGAATTTCGGATGGTGGGGCGCGTTTGCGATGCTGGCCATCGGACCGGTTCTTGGTACCGTCGCGATGTTGCGTTTGCGCATGATGCCAGAGGCGATACTGCTTGCAGGTGGTAAAAAGTAATCAATACCCGTGTCGGGGTTGTAAACACGGGTGATCGTCTTCACTTGACAGCGGCAAGGTAAAAAGCTGCGCTGTTTGGGTTTTCTTGACCATTCTAAGGCCAGGACCTATTAATTTGATTGGAGTGGCAGTGTTTGTATTGGCAAAATCCAAGGAAAAGCCCGCTGGGCGGGTTGGTATCCCGGCAAAGGGATTTGACGTGGGAGTTTGCCAATACAAACACTGTCCGTCGGATCGATCAGATTTGCACGGGCGACTTTGTCGCAAAGACTTGAAAGATGCATATCTTCCTGCGCCTTTGCTTCGCGTATCCGCACAAATCTGATCGACCAGTCAAACCAAATTAATAGGTCCTGGCCTTAGGTACAAATATTAACTTCTGCCGGAATTTTCTTGCTGTCTCGCGTTGGGGGCGATGCGGCGAATATCCAAAAATAAGGGTCTTTCATGAGTCTCACCCTCATTGTTTTGCTTCCCTTCATTGGGGCGGTGTTACCCGCCATAATGATCAGGGCCGGGCGCAATGCATGTGCCACTGCTACCGGTTCTGTGACGCTGCTTGCCCTGATCCTTTTGATGGCAAAGGCCCCTGCGGTCATTGCCGGCGAGGTGTTTCAGGTCAGTTATAATTGGTTGCCGGAATTAGGTTTGAACGTGACCTTCTTCCTTGATGGGCTTGGGTTGCTGTTCGCAACATTGATCCTTGGCATCGGCTTGCTGATTATCATCTATGCGCGGTTCTATCTTTCAAAGAACGATCCCATGGGCAGGTTCTATGTGTTCCTGTTGCTGTTCCAAGGCGCCATGGTTGGTATCGTTCTTTCCGATAACATTCTGCTGCTGCTGATTTTCTGGGAGCTGACATCGCTGTCATCGTTCCTGTTGATCGGTTATTGGAAGCATCTGCCAGAAGGGCGTCAGGGTGCACGCATGGCGCTTGCCGTCACCGGTGCGGGTGGCTTGGCAATGATTGCCGGGATGTTGATCTTGGGCGACATTGTCGGGTCCTATGATCTGACCGTGATCTTGCAAAATGCCGATCTGATCCGGGCATCGCCGCTGTATGTTCCGGCATTGATCCTGATCCTGCTGGGTTGCTTTACCAAATCGGCACAATTCCCGTTCCATTTCTGGCTTCCGCATGCCATGGCTGCACCGACCCCGGTTTCGGCCTATCTGCATTCGGCAACCATGGTCAAGGCGGGCATCTTCTTGATGGCGCGTATGTGGCCGGTTCTGTCGGGCACGCCGGAATGGTTCTATATCGTTGCGACAGCCGGTCTTGTGACCATGGTGCTTGGCGCATGGATTGCGATCTTCAAGCACGACCTTAAGGGGCTGTTGGCGTATTCGACGGTCAGTCATCTTGGTCTTGTGACCATGTTGCTTGGTTTCGGAACGCCGATGGCAGCCGTTGTTGGGGTGTTCCACATCATCAACCACGCGACATTCAAAGCAGCGCTGTTTATGACGGCCGGTATCATCGACCATGAAACCGGGACGCGTGATATTCGTCGCTTTGGCGGGTTGCTCCATCTGATGCCGATTGCCGGGACCATCGGGATTGTGTCGGCGGCATCAATGGCCGGTATCATTCCGCTCAACGGCTTCATTTCCAAGGAAATGATGCTGGAAGAAGCATGGCACACCATGTGGCTTGACCAAAGCTGGGTGGTGCCGCTTCTGGCGACTGTGGGTGCGTTGTTCTCGGTGGCTTATTCGTTCCGCTTTATTTTCCATGTCTGGCTGGGCAAACCGCGTGATGAGCATCTTCCGCATCATCCGCATGACCCGCCCTTTGGCATGTGGGCACCGCCGGCATTGCTGACGGTTCTGGTGGTTCTGATCGGTTTGTTCCCGCAAACGATTGCGGGTCCGCTGGTTGCCGCAACGTCGGGTGCGGTTATTGGTGGTCCGTTGCCTGATTACTATCTGGCATTGTGGCACGGCCTGACCCCGGCATTGGGTATGAGTGTGATTGCGATTATCGGTGGTTCGCTTTTGCTGATGCGTCACGGTGGGCTGATGAAGGCAACGGCCAACTTGTCGCGCCCGGATGCCAAGGCGATGTTTGATTGCGGGATTGCCAAACTGGTCGCACTGAGCCGACTGATTTCGGACAATCTGCATAACGGATCACTACAGCGGTATCTGTGCATCATGGTGGTTGCCTCGGTCGCGATTGGTCTTTCTGGTTTCTATGCGAAGCCGGATTACCTTTCGGGTTCGCGCGAGCTGCTTGACGTTTCACTGCCCGCAGCCATTGGCTGGTTGTTGCTGGTTGTTACCTGTATTGCGTCGGTCTTTATGCATCATAACCGTCTGCTGACCTTGCTTCTGGTTGGTGTGGTTGGACTTATCGTGTCACTTGGTTTCATTTACCTGTCGGCACCGGACTTGGCCCTGACCCAGATCTCGGTTGAGGTCGTGACAGTCATTCTGATGTTGCTGGCCCTTAATATCCTGCCAAAGGAAACGCCAAAGGAAAGCATGCCGGGGCGCAAATTGCGTGACGGATTTGTTTCCATCGTGGCGGGTCTTGGTGTTGGTGGGGCGATCTGGGCGATCATGACGCGTGATCTTCCCAACTCGATCTCGGCCTATCATCTGGCGAACTCGAAAACCGAAGGCGGCGGGACCAACGTTGTGAACGTGATCCTCGTTGACTTCCGTGGCTTTGATACCTTTGGCGAGATCATCGTTCTGGGTATTGCTGCCCTATCGATCTTTGCGTTGATTGAAACCGTGACCCAGGGCGAGGCGGCAAAACGTCTGGCAAACTGGGTGGTGGATAATCGCCGTTCGGCAGACCGCCATCCGATGATGATGGTTGTTGCCACACGGGTGATGTTGCCGCTGTCGCTGATGGTGGGTGTTTACATCTTCCTGCGCGGTCACAACGAACCGGGCGGTGGCTTTATCGCTGGTCTGGTCGTCTCGGTCGCACTCGTCATGCAATATATGGCGTCCGGCTTTGGCTGGACCCAGAACCGCATGAAGGTCAACTATCACGGCATGATCGGTCTTGGTGTAATTGCAGCTGCGATTACGGGTATTTCGGCATGGGTCGCGGGGCTTCCGTTCCTGACCAGTGGCTTTACCTATCTTAGCCTGCCAATCATCGGCAAATTCGAAGTCGCGTCTGCGATGGGCTTTGACCTTGGCGTGTTCCTGACCGTGGTCGGCGCAGTGATGCTGGCCCTGGCCAAGCTGTCACAGGTCGAACGCATGGCAGAACATGTCGATATAAATGCCGAACCGATGGACCATGATCCTTCTGCACCGGCGACGCCGGTGGCAACGCCGGAAAAGGAGGCCTGATATGGAATTTCTTGTAGCAAGCAGTATCGGGCTTTTGATCACGTGCGGCACATATTTGTTGCTGCGTGGTCGAACCTTCCCGGTCGTGGTCGGTTTGGCGCTTATTTCCTATGCGGTGAACGTGTTCCTGTTCGCCATGGGACGCCTGACGATCAATATGCCCCCGATCCTGCGTGAGGGTGTCACCGAATATACCGATCCGTTGCCTCAAGCACTTGTTCTGACGGCGATTGTGATCTCGTTCGGGATGACGGCCCTGATCGTTGTTCTATCGATCCGGGCTTTCCTTGAAATCGGTAATGACCATGTTGACGGTCGCCCGGTGGGTGAGCCATCCGAAGCAGGAGATAAAAACTGATGGGTGACTGGATTGTTGTTCCCATAGTGCTGCCCGCCGTGATGGCCGCTCTGATTGTTTTGGCGGTACGTCACGACATTATCCTGCAGCGCGTGTTTTCGATTGCAGCCACGGTCGCCCTTATTGCGGTGACCCTGTCGCTTCTGATCTTTGCCAGCGGCAATGATCCGGAAATGTATGCGTTGTCGGATTGGCCGGCACCGTTTGGCATTGTTCTGGTTCTTGACCGTCTCTCGGCGATGATGATCTTCCTAACATCGCTTCTGGGACTTGGTGTTGTTCTCTATGCATCAAGCGAATGGGATCAGCGCGGCAAGCATTTCCACGCCCTGTTCCAGTTCCAGCTGATGGGGGTGAATGGTGCGTTCCTCACGGGCGACGTGTTTAACCTGTTCGTGTTCTTCGAAGTCCTGCTGATCGCGTCTTATGGCTTGATGCTGCATGGCGCGGGGGCGGAACGTCTGAAGGCCGGCATGCAATATGTCGTGATCAACCTGACGGGTTCGGCTTTGTTCCTGCTTGGTGTTGGCATGATCTATTCGGTCACGGGCACGCTGAACATGGCCGATCTCGCCATTCAGGTTGCCAATGTTGCGCCGGGCGATGCGGCGTTGCTGCGTGCAGGTGCGCTTGTTCTTTTGCTGGTATTCTGTGTGAAGGCGGCGTTGGTTCCGATCCATTTCTGGCTTCCGGGTACCTATGCCAATGCACCGGCACCGGTTGCGGCCCTGTTTGCGATCATGACCAAGGTTGGTGCCTATTCCGTGCTGCGCGTTTATTCGCTGGCATTTGGCGATACAGCAGGCGACATGGCCTGGATTGCAGAACCCTATATCCTTCCGGCCGCACTGATCACCCTTGTTCTTGGGATGACCGGTGTTTTGGCGGCAAAGCGTTTGAATACGCTGATTGCCTTTGCCGTGATTGGATCGATGGGCACGCTTCTGACAGCGGTTGGTTTGTTCACACCAGAAAGCATTGCCGCAGGTCTTTATTATCTGCTGCATTCGACCTTCTCGGCAGCAGCGCTGTTCCTGATTGCCGATCTGGTGGTGTCGCGTCGTGGCGCGTTTGCCGATAGCCTGCATACCGCCCCGAAATTCCATCAGTCCGGTTTCCTTGCCGTTCTGTTCTTTATCGGGGCGATCGGCATGGCCGGGATGCCGCCACTGAGCGGCTTTATCGGTAAGCTTCAGATCCTTGATGCCGCGCGTTCCAGTGATGCGATGGTGTGGGTCTGGGCGATTATCCTGATCACGTCGCTGATGTGCATCATCGGCTTTGGCCGGGCAGGCAGCGTTCTGTTCTGGAAAAGCGCATCGGTCGAGGGCGAGATCACGGTTGAAGGTGCCAAATGGCCCGTTCTTCCGATCATTGCCGGCTGTGGCATGTTGACCGCCTTGATCGCCTTGACGGTCTTTGCCGGCCCGATCAGCGATTACCTAAACGGTGTGGCTGCCCAGTTGTTTGACACATCCGACTATATCGAAGCGGTGCTTGGGCAAGGTGCCCTGGCACAGCTTGGCCAGTAAGGGGGGACCAAGGATATGATGATGAAACGTTATCTGCCTCATCCGCTGCTCACGCTGGCTTTGCTGATTGTCTGGGTGTTTCTGGTTAATGAAATCTCGGCTGGTGCCGTGGTTCTGGGTCTGATCCTGGCTGTGATCATTCCGCTGATTACCGCCAATTTCTGGCCGAGCCGTCCGAAAGTGCGCAATGCCTATGCCATTTGTGAATATGGTCTGGTGGTGATGTGGGACATTCTGGTCGCCAACGTTGTGGTGGCGGGCTTGATCCTGTTTCGCAAGGCCGAAAGCCTTGAGTCAAAAAGTGTTGTCGTGCCGCTTGATCTGACCTCGCCCGAGGCGATCACGACCCTTGCCGGAACAATCACCATGACGCCGGGAACCGTGACGATTGATCTGAGTGCAGACGCCAAGAGCCTTTTGGTTCACTGCCTGCATGCACCTGATCCGCAAAGTGTCGTGGACGAGATCAAGGACCGCTACGAACGCCGTCTGAAGGAGATTTTCGAATGATCGAATATGCACTGAATTTCGGCTTCGTCTGTGTGGCTTTGGCGCTTTTGATGAACCTGTATCGTTTGACAATGGGGCCGACGACCGCGGATCGCGTGTTGGCGGTGGATACCATGGCGATCAACGCGATTGCGCTGCTGGTCCTGTATGGGATTGGTCAGGCAACGGCGATGTATTTCGAAGGGGCGTTGCTGTTTGCGATGTTCGGTTTTGTTTCCACCGTGGCCTATTGCAAGTTCGTCTTGCGCGGCGACATCATCGAATAAGGGAGCGATAAGATGCCATTTGTTGTTGAACTTATCATTTCGCTTCTGATCGTGATTGGCGGGGCGTTCCTGCTGGTCGGGTCATTCGGGATGATCAAGCTGCGCGATCTTTTGCCGCGTCTGCATGCGCCGACCAAGGCCAGCACCGTCGGGTTGGGAAGCCTTTTGATTGCATCGATGCTGTTCTTCTGGATCGAGCGCGGTCATTTCACCATCCATGAATTGCTGATCACGCTGTTCATCTTCCTGACTGCACCGATCACGGCGAACCTGATTGCCAAGGCCTATATGCTGCTGAATGTCGATCCGCATAAGGATCTGCCACCAAGCAAGCAGGATGAAGGCTGGGCAACCTTTGATCCGGTCGGGCCAGAGGGTTACGATCCGAGCGAGGAATATCAGAAAAAGAAAACCTGAAAGGACGGGGACCTTTGATACGACAAACGGCACCGATCATCCGGTGCCGTTTTTGTTAGGATCAACTCATCACCTCGCAATATTGGATACCCGATGCAGTTTGAAACCAACCGCCTGATCTTGCGCCCGCGTAGGATGGATGATTTTGATGCCTGCCTTGCCATGGATAAGGCGCCCGGTGTCCTTGATTTCATCAGAGGGCCGTGGGATGACGAAGATGCGCATCGCACTTTCATTGCGGCACGGATTAAACAGGATTACGGCAAGGGGCTTGGCTATTGGTCAATCTTTACCAAACACAACCCGGATCATTTCATGGGCTGGATGTTGCTGATCCCGGAAGACGCCGTTGGTCCCGACATCGAAATCGGCTGGCGGTTACATCCCGACCATCATGGTAAAGGTATAGGGTTTGAGGCAGGATGCGCAATTGTGGATCATGCCTTTGCGAATGTCGGTTTGGATCGCATCGTGGCCAGGATTGATCGGCGGAATCTGGCATCCTGTCGTTTGGCCGAAAAGCTTGGTATGCGGGCGCGCAACCAAGACGATGGTGACGTGTTTTATGAACTGACGCATGCCGAATATCGTGCCAAACGATAATGCCATTGTCTGGCCAAATCCTGCTTGCTATGACGGTGTAAAGAGAGAGAACACCGCCCATGCCAGACTTTTCCATAGAAGACCACTATGCCGGACGTATCGCCGGGATTGATGAGGTTGGTCGTGGCCCGCTTGCCGGGCCGGTGGTTGCGGCTGCGGTGATCCTGCCACGCGATGAACGGCTTCCTGACGTTTTGGTCAATGAGCTTAATGATTCCAAAAAGCTGTCTGCCAAAAAGCGCCATCGCCTGTTTGAGGTGATCATGGGCTGTGCAGAGGTCGGCATCGGTGCGGCATCGGTCCGAGAGATTGATCAGATCAATATCTTGCAGGCGACCTATGTTGCCATGCGCCGCGCGGTTGATCGGCTCGATCGTGTGCCTGATCAGGCATTGGTGGATGGCAACCGTGATCCCGGATTGCCGTGTGATGTGGAAACCGTGGTAAAGGGCGATAGCAAGTCGCTATCGATTGCTGCGGCTTCGATTGTTGCCAAGGTGGTACGTGATCGCGCCATGACACGCCTTGCAGTGCGCTATCCATTCTTTGGCTGGGAAGGCAATGCGGGCTATGGCGTCAAAAAGCACATGCTGGGGCTTGATGAAGTCGGACCAACCCCGCATCACCGCAGAAGCTTCAAGCCGATTGCTGATCTGTTCGAAGCAATGATGGCTGAGCGCTAACGCCGAATAACTAAGCCAACGCGATCCGGATACGTGGTTCGATATGCGCGCGAACCAGATCGGTTTCATCTTCTTCACGTGTCACTGCAGCAAAGCCGTTTGCGTGACGAATTTCGACGCGTTCGTGAACCCGGCATTCGGTGCGGAACTGGATATCAAGGCTTTCAGGATGGAAGTCCGGCCGGTTGTTTGGCCCAGCCACGCCGAGCACCCATTGCATCAGACGGACATTATTGACGTGCCCATAAAGGTCGAGGTCCGATGGGCGTGCCTTGATGGTGTCGCAAGGGCGGCTCGATCAATTTCGGGCCGGGCGGATTGGGCAGGCGTTCAGAAATCCAGTCTGGCCATTGCGCAGCACGGCGTTCGCGCAGATCAAACATCACCCAGAAGCTTTGTGCGACACCAATGACCTCGCCCTTACTGTTGCGCAGGCGGAAATCACGGGTGGCAACCCGACGCGACACACCTGATGGCCATGTTTCGACAAGAATGTCTTCGCCATTACCGGGATAATCGCGGACATGGATCACCATTCGGGCAAGTACCCATGCGATCCCCTGATCCACCGTATCGTCATAGGCCAGCTTCAGGATGCGTGCCCCCCAACCTGCGGCGTCCTGCATGTAATCAGCCAGTGCAGGCAACATCACCTTGCCATTGTCACCGATCTCGGAATAGCGCACGCGATAGGTGCCAGCCCAGCCACAATTGGCGGGACGTTCAGCAGTTGCGATCTTGTTCCAGTCGATAGTCATTGTGGGGCACCTCGGTCAATGTCTGTCTGCATGTATATGGCAAAAGTGTGCTGACAGGCAAATCGCAGTGATCCAAATTAAATAAACATAATTGCATATTGAAAATATTGATGTGTGCGCGTTCGATCATGCGCTAGGCTGTATAGATCGGGGAAATCAGATGGTTGAGGCA
The DNA here is from genome assembly GCF_048059015.1 of Thalassospira sp. Lineage (GTDB taxonomy): Bacteria > Pseudomonadota > Alphaproteobacteria > Rhodospirillales > Thalassospiraceae > Thalassospira. The sequence goes on from NZ_JBLLNT010000008.1 coordinate 190,428, forward strand.
GACGTTATGGCGGCTCGGTCCTACAACAAGACAAAGCGATTGACCAAAGAACAGGAAACCCATCGTAAGATCATGGATGCGGCATTGTCCCTTTATGGTTCTGTGGGGCCAGCAGCAACCACCATTAGTGCTGTTGCCGATAAGGCATCTGTTCAGCGCCTGACGATTTATCGCCATTTCCCGCAGGAAACCGGCCTGATGGATGAAGCCATCACGACCTGGTTTGCGGAAAACCCGCTACCCGATCCATCGGAATGGCGTGACGGGGTTGCGCGTGATAACTGGCCGATCGCGATCCTGAGCATGCTGTATAGCTATTTCAGTGACACAAGTGATGTGCTGCCGGGTTTGTTGAATGATCGATCCAAGCTGGCGCATCTTGATGATTTGCTGAGCAGCTTCGATCAGCAGATCAATGTGATGTATTCCGATATTCTTGGTTGTCAGTCGGCAAAGCGTCAGGCGAGTGATCTGGTGAAGTCCGTGGTGCGCCACGCCGTAACATTTTCAACATGGCAAAGCCTGTCGCACAACAGTCTTGATACGGTCGAAATCGCAGCCCTGATGGAAGATTGGGTGCAGCGGTGCCCACATGGATAACTTGCTGTTATCATTTTAAATAAACAATGATGTTCATTTAAAATGATGGTTTCTGGCGCATCTTCTTGGTGTCGCCGCGCTTCTTCTTTGTATCAACACGTTTGCGCTTTGCTGACAGGCTGGGGCGGGTTTTGACCCGGAATTTCTTGCGCTCGGCTGCCTTGCGCAACAATGCCACAAGCCGTTCGATGGCATCCTGCTTGTTGCGTTCCTGAGTGCGGTGACGCTGGGCATCAAAAACAATCTCGCCATCATTGGTCAGCTTGCTTCCGGCCAACTCACGCAGGCGGGTTCGCACACGATCTGGCAGTTCGGTCAGATCATCAATGCGCACGCGCATTTGCACGGCACTGGATACCTTGTTGACGTTCTGACCACCCGGACCGGACGCGCGCACAAACTGAAACTGCAGATGGCGTTCATCCAAATACAGGCCATTTTCAATTTCAATCATGGGAAATCGCGCGGTTTTGCTGTGTCATCGGGACGGTAAAAATAACTGAGTGTAATGGTCGGCTATTGATTGAATTTCAGAATTTCTGCGCCTACATTACAGGCGTCTAACCTGTCAGGGGTGGGACGGACTGTAAACAGGAAATCAATGCTGCGCGTATCGCATATCTATCTTGCCCTTGGATGGCTTTCGGTTGGGCTTGGCGTCATCGGCATCTTTTTGCCGTTGCTTCCAACCACACCTTTCATGTTGCTGGCGGCCTGGCTGTTTGCCAAGGGATCGCCACGGCTTCATGACTGGATTTGCAACCATCCGCGTTTTGGCGAACCCATCCGTCAATGGAATGAGCATGGCGTGATTAATCGTCGGGCCAAAACCCTTGCGATGGTGGCGTTTCTTGTTGTGATTACTGCATCACTTGTTTTCGTCGAAAACCGCTGGGTGGTGATGATCCAGCTTCTGGTCGCGATCCCGGTCAGTTGCTTTATCCTGTCGCGTCCATCTGAACCACGTTTGGCGAAGGCGTCCGGATCGGTCGGCACGGGCCAGTAGATTTCAGGGTTGCGACAGGCTTATCCGGTCTTCTTGCGCTTCAATTCGTCCTGACAGGTTTCTTCCAGCTTATCGAGCTCATCAAGTGTCGCATCGATGTCTTCGCGCTGTTTGCGAAGCGTTTCGCGGCGCTCGTTGACCTTGTCGACAAGGGTGGTCAGCTGGGTGATCTCGCTGCGGTCGCCGTCATAAAGATCCAACAAATCGCGGATTTCCTTAAGCGAGAAACCCAAACGTTTGCCGCGCATGATCAGACGCAGGCGGACGCGATCGCGCTGGCTATAGATACGGGTTTGACCCTGCCGTTCGGGCGAAATGAGTTCCTGATCCTCATAAAACCGGATGGTTCTGGTGGTGACTTCGAACTCACGGGCAAGGTCGGTGATGGAGTAACTGTCAGTCATGGTGGCTCAATCATCTTTACGCTTACGTAAACTGAAAGCTACATGCTTTCGGAAGCGGCGACAATCGACAATTCCTTGGGCAGCTCGACACAGAATGTGCTGCCTTCGCCCGGTGCGCTTGTGACATCAAGCGTTCCGCCATGGCGATCAGTGATCTTTTTACAGATCGCAAGACCAATACCGGTCCCGGCATAGTCGCCATACCCATGCAGGCGTTTGAAGATTTCAAAGATGGTTTCGTGATATTGCGGTTCGATCCCGATGCCATTATCGGCAACAAATACCCGGTAACTGTTGGGGGTCTCGGATGCAAATATCCGGACCTGCCCTGTTTTGGGATCGCTATATTTAAGCCCGTTTGAAACAAGGTTTTGAAACAGGAGCAGCAACTGGCTGGCATCGCCCATGACGGTGGGAAGCGATCCTTCGCGGATGATGTTGCCTTCGGGTGCGGAGCCCGCACGTTTGAAGTTGGTCATGATAGCATCAAACAGATCATCCAGCGGCACAGGATGGAACGGTTTGCCGTGACGACCAACCCGTGACAGGGTCAGGAGATCATCGATCATGCGCTGCATGCGCTGGGTGCCATCAACGGCATAATGAATGAATTCATCAGCCGTATCGTCAAGCTGCCCCTGATAGCGCCGGGCAAGAAGCTGGGTATAGCTTGAAACCATGCGCAGTGGTTCTTGCAAGTCGTGCGACGCCGCATAGGCAAACTGTTCAAGTTCGCTGTTGGAACGTTCAAGTTCCTGCATGGTGCGCTGAATTTCCATCTCGTGGCGTTTGCGCTGGGAAATATCGCGCAGCGTAATGATGTAGTGATAGCGCTGATCAGCGGAAAAATGACTGATCGCAACTTCAAGCGGCACGGTTCGCCCCGAAAGCGTGCATGCCAGAACCTCGATCACGCCGGTACCAAGATCGGTCAGAAGGCGATCTGCTGGTGGCGGGGTGAGGGGCGTGTGTTCACTGTCAGGCAGCAGGAAGCGAATGATATTGCGCAGTTCCGGATCACCCGTCGGGTCGCAAAGTTCCTGCGCGCGTGCATTCAGCGGCTCGATCGTGCCGTCATCAGATGCCACCAGGATGGCGTCAATGGTGTTTTGCAAGATGGCGCGCGTACGGTCTTCGCTGCGCTTGGATTGGGTTACCAGATCGGCCAGTTCGGATGCCTGTTGACGCAACAGCCGGTCACGCTGAACTGCCAATGTCACATCACGAATGATCAGCGAACAGAGCGTTCCGTTATTCTTGGTTTTGATCGGATGAACGCGAATGGATTGCTCCATCCGCTCAAAGGTCGCGGCAAATTGCGGCAGCGGGCGCAATGGCAACGCCCCCTGATTAAGTGACGGCGAAATCACCGCGGGCATACCAAATTTCAGGCAATCATCAATCGCCAGACTAACGCGGCCAAGTTTGGTTTCAGGAAAGACATCATCGAGATGTTTGCCAATCACATCATCAGCAGGCAGACCCGACCTGCTTTGCATCCATTGGTTCCAATGGCAGATGGTGCGGTTTGGCGCCAAGGCCACCAATCCGGTATCGGCAGTATCAAGCAAGGCCGCAAACAGCTCGGCCGCATTCCCCTCACGATCAAGGTCGAAGGTGGTATCGGCTTCTGTGGTTTGCGTTGCCTCAGGCTTTTTCATCTGCCGTTCCCGTTAACCGAGCGAGTTGGCGATAAAGCGCCGGACCAGTTCGCGCAGCATCTGAATGGAATCAAGATCCATGACAAACAGGACATAGCCATCAATATCATTCTGACGCAGCATGAACTGAACATGCAGGATCATCAGGACCGGCTTTTTACCGGCATCACCATTGGTGGCATCGTCATCAAGCAGTGATCGTGTTTCACGCTTGCGGAAGGTTGGCATCGAACAATTGATCGGCTCGCCCAACACATTTGAAATGCTGCCAAGGCAGGCATTCAAGATGATGTTGCCAACTTCCATCAGGGCTTCTTGTTCGAGATCGGTCAGGGTGTTGAGCGGTACATCGACCTTAAGCAGGCTTCGGACCAGTTCAAGACTGCGTTCTTCGGGGAAGACCAGCATTGCTTCGCCCTTGAACGGACCATCGAAGCTTTGGCTGACGGCTGAAACAACGTCGGTTGCGGCCTTTGCCAGTTCGGTATCGGAAAACCGTTCGACAAAGGTGATGCGCGGCACGGTCAGTTCGACCGGCTGTTCAACCATTTCAGACAAAGAGGACGCAGCACGACCGACACCGATATTGATCAGTTCACTGATGGTGTCATGTTCAAGTTCGCTCAGATCGATCATTGGGCAGCTTCCTGTGCCGCAAGATAGTCGCGAATTTTCTCTTCAGTCGGCGGCTTGGCGATGAAGTCCAGTCCGAGGCTTGCGGCTTTTTTCTGGATTTCCTGCTGAATATTGGCAGTCAGAAGGGCAATTACAGCATCGGGGAAACGCGCGCGCAGCTTTTCACCCAGTTCCAGCCCGTCCATGCCCGGCATGTTGAAATCCAAAAGCAGGTAATCATAAGTCTTGCCGTCGACCAGGGCGAGGGCCTTGTCAGCATCTTCTGCCTCGTCAATTTCCCAATCGGTGAAGTTGCTGGAAATAAATGCCTTCACCAGAAGACGGGCAAATTTGCTGTCATCGACAAGCAGGACGGATCTTTTGTGGGCCATGTGTTTTCTCGGTTATCGTTCTTTTTGGTTCGTTTATCTGCGCCAATTGTGGGGTTTGCAGAGCTCTAGCTTGTTTGTTCTATGGCGGACAGGCGCCGTATGTGATGGACGATCTCGGATGGTGGTTGCGGTGTTGCGATCAGGAAGCCCTGTACTTCGTCGCACCCGCTTTCACGCAGGAAGTCCATTTGTTCATTTGTTTCCACACCTTCTGCCACGACATTGAGGCCAAGGTTATGACCCATCGCAATGATGGTCTTGGTAATAGCGGCATCATCGGTATCGATCGTCACATCACGGACAAAGGATCGGTCAATCTTGATCGAATTGATCGGCAGACGCTTGAGATAGGCCAGTGACGAATATCCCGTGCCAAAATCATCAACCGCAATCTGCAGGCCCAAATGGCGCAACTCGTCAAGAATGGTCGCGGCCTTTTTGATTTCCTGCATCATGACGGTTTCAGTGATTTCAAGGACAATCCGCGCAGCAGGGGTGCCGGTTTCACTTAATATCCGCGAAATGGTTTCAGTGATGTGGCCTTCGATCAATTGCCTTGGAGACAGGTTGATTGCAATGGCAAGTGGCGGCAGTGATTGGGCATCCCATTCTGATATCTGACGGCATACTTCACGGATCACCCATTCGCCGATTTTGCCGATCAGACCAGTTTCCTCAGCCACGGGGATGAATTGCATCGGCGAGATATAGCCACGACCCGGTTGCTTCCAGCGGATCAGGGCTTCCATGCCGCAAATACGGTCCGTGCGAAGATCGACCTTGGGCTGGTAATACAGTTCGAACTGATTGTTGGCCAGTGCTTCGCGCAGATCGTTTTCGATCACCAAGCGCGCCATCGCACTTTCATTCATGGTCTTGGTGAAGAAGTGATATGTCCCGCCGCCACCGGACTTCGCACTATACATCGCCGTATCGGCATTGCGCATTAGGGTCGGGAAGTCTTCCCCGTCAGATGGATAAAGGGCAATACCAATCGATGGGGTAACAAACAAAACGCGCCCCTTGATGTCAAAGGCTGGTGCCAGCGCATCAAGCACGGCTTGGGACAGGATCGCCGCGTCCTGGGTTTCCTTCAGGTCCGGGATGATGATCAAAAACTCGTCGCCGCCCAAGCGCCCAACAACTTCCTGACGGCCAATCACCTTTTGCAGGCGCAGGCCAACAGCCTTAAGCAGCAAGTCACCCACACCGTGACCAAGGCTGTCATTGATCACCTTGAACCGGTCGAGATCGATGAAAAGAACCGCTGTTGCACCACGACGGACCGCAATATTGTCGCGATGGGTTTTAAGTGCGTTTGATAGGCTATGTTCCAGCATGCTGCGGTTGGGCAAGTTGGTCAGCGTGTCGTGGTTGGCCATATAAACCAGTTGTTCTTCGTAGCGCTTGCGCACCGTGATGTCGTTTAAAACGGCGGTCATCAAAGGTGTGGCTGTATCCGGGATCATACGAAGAGCAACCGAAACGTCGATTTCCTTCTGATCGGCGCGCACGATGGGAAGGGTGATGCGCTTTTCCACAGCACTGCTGCCCGGTGCATGGGATGCCAGGTCTTCGAGTGTATGTTCGAGAAGCGGGATCGCGCGCGGCATCAGGAATTCATGCAAGGTACGGCCTTGCGGTGTTTCATCGCGCATCAGGCCAAGGAGCTGTTTGGTAGCCGCATTATATTCAACAATCCGGCCCGTTGGCGTGATGGTCAGGATGCCGTCGGCGACGTTTTGCACAATCGCGTTCAGCTGACTTTCGCGGTCGCGCACCTGTTGCTCAGTGGTGCGAAGCTTCTCAAGCGTGGTTGAGATGCGATCTATCAGATTGCGCGTCGTCTGCAAGATCATGCCAAGTTCGTCGCGGGCATGAGAAGGCGGGATATCAATGGCTTCGGGATCGGGGTTCTGCGGATCAATTTTGCGCAGTTGTTCGGAAATGCGCAGAAGTGGTTTGGTCAGGGTGGCATAGAAGAACGCGACAAGTACCAGACCGAGCAACAGGTTGCGCAAGATGCCCGATGTTAAGATGCGCGTTGCACGGTTGAGGAAGCCACCGGCAATCATGTCTGTATCGATCTTGACGCTTAGATGGCCAACAAGGTCCCCGGCGTTTCCAGTCAGAAGCTGAATTTCATATTGCTGATTTTCGCCAAACATCAGTTTGGTCAGGAATGATCGGCTTGAGCTGATTTGTTCTTCGGATTGTTTGGCGAGGATATTGTTGAAGTTGTCACGAAGGACAGCTTCATAGACCGGTTCATATTCAAAAATGCCTGAAACAACCCGCGCGGCCAGCGTTTCATCCAGGCCATAGGCGGCCTGGGTCGCGGATTCGCGCAAAGTTGCCAAAACCTGTTTTACCGTGCGGTCAATCAGGTTCTGTTCTTCACGTAAATCCCAGGCAATTTGGATGGCGCTAAACAGAAGTCCAATCAGCAAGGTGAGGGCGACCGCAATCCTTGCCTGTTTGACAGACAACCGGTCACGCCACTTAAGCCGTTGCTGATCAAGGCTTTTGTCAGGCACTCTGCACCCCAAGTTTTCGCAAATCCCAACTGACCCAAAGCACACTATGGCTTTGCGGGGTCAAAAGCAATTCTCGCACGGTTCTGGGAGCTGGAAAAACACAAAGAAATCTGTATGGTCTGCGCTGCTTTGCCGCAGTTATTTGATCGATCCCAATCCGGATCGGTGCTGCATTGCGACAAAAACAGAATACTACGCAAAAAATAGGGGTTTTATTGGAGTTGCACACAAGAGCTGTGCGTGATAACCCAATCCCCGAGAGAGAACAAGGCCGAACGCGGGTGCAGCCGCAGCCCGGCCCAGCAACCTGTACGGAGTTACACCATGACCTATGTGGTGACGGAAAACTGCATCAAGTGTAAGTATCAGGACTGCGTCGAGGTTTGCCCCGTCGATTGCTTCTATGAAGGTGAAAACTTCCTGGTGATTCACCCTGATGAATGCATCGATTGTGGCGTGTGCGAACCCGAGTGCCCCGCTGAAGCGATTATTCCTGATACTGAGCCGAATCTGGATAACTGGTTGGAACTTAACCGCAAGTTCGCCGAAATCTGGCCGAATATCACCCGCAAAGGCGATGCTCCGGCAGATGCTGACGAATGGAACGGGAAAACCGGCAAGACCGAAATGCTGTCCGAAGCACCGGGCGCAGGCGACTGATTGTCGGACTAAACCCCGAGATTTTATACGATTTTTAACCCGCTGGCCTTTGCCAGTGGGTTAAACGCATGGCTGCATTGAGCCATGTGCCGGGAAATTTTCTGTGAACCGGTGGCGTGTTGTGCTATGTTGGTCAACTCGCGTTAAGGGCTCGACAGGCTCGTTCCGAATTGTCGGATCTCCGTTTTTTGTAATCCCTGTCTGAAACCGCGACTTCGCCAAAAGCTTGGTCGTGTGCAGCTCTTCGCGTCACTGGGTCTATAGTGTTACAGTTGAATGACCAGACCTGTTTTGGTCGGAAGGATGCTTGATGTCGGATAAGTTGCCCTTTGCTGTTGGCGATTACGTTGTTTACCCCGCGCACGGTGTTGGCTGTGTTGACGGCCTGGAAACCCAGGAAATCGCGGGTCAGGAATTACGCCTTTATGTGATTACCTTTGAATCCAGCCGCATGACTTTGCGTGTGCCGGTGAACAAGGTGGGTAACTCTGGTCTGCGCAAGCTGTCCTCGAAAAAGCAGATGGATTCTGCGCTCATTACCCTTAAGGGCCGTGCACGTGTAAAACGCACCATGTGGTCGCGCCGCGCGCAGGAATATGAAGCAAAGATCAATTCCGGTGATCCGGTATCCATCGCAGAAGTGGTTCGTGACCTGCATCGCAGCGCGACCCAGCCGGAACAGTCCTTCTCCGAACGTCAGATTTACGAAGCAGCTTTCGAGCGCCTCGTTGATGAACTGGCTGCGATCGAGAAGATCGACAAGGACAAGGCTTCGGGCAAACTCGAAAAGCTTCTGCAAAAAGCTGCCTGATTGCATAAGTCAGCTATACAACTATTTATAAAAACCGGCCCACAAGGTATCCTTGGGCCGGTTTTGTTTTTGTTTTAGGCAGGTTACAGCGATGAGTGCAGTTCTGGCGCCGATTAAGCCGGCCGATAGAATCTGGGTTGTCGGCGCAATCAACGGTGATTACCGCGCATTGCGTGTCGTCCACCAAAAGCTTGCAGAACGTGTTCGCCCCGGCGACCGGCTTGTCTATCTTGGCAATTACTGGGGCGATGGATCGGGCGAACATGTTGTCACCACGATCAACGAGCTTCTGCTGTTCCGCCGTTACTTCATTGCCATTGATGGCGTTGATATTGCCGATATTGCGTTCCTGCGCGGTGCTGCTGAAGAAATGCTGTCCAAACTCCAGCAAATCCAGTTTGCCCCGAATCCGGGTGAAGTTTTTGACTGGATGCTGTCGCGCGGTGTTGCCGGAACAGTGCGTGCCTATGGCTTTGACCCGGCCCATGTTCAAACCACGATGCGTCAGGGCGCACATGCGATTTCTCAATGGACATCGATGTTTGGCGATGCGCTTCGCCGACACAGTGGCCATAACGCGTTGATGTCTGATCTCAAACATGCGGCATATTCCACCGATGGTCGTTTGATTTTTGTGCATGCTGGACTGGATGGTTCGCGTCCACTTACCGGGCAGACCGACACATTCTGGTGGGGCGGTTCGATGTTTGAGGCAATTACCGAACGTTATTACGACTGCGCACGTATTGTGCGCGGTTCTTCGCACGGGCAGGCCGGATTGCAGGAGCGTGAATTTACCCTGTCAATTGATGGCGGAGCTGGCCGTGGTGGTCATTTGATTGCTGCGGCCCTTGATGGTCATGGCAAGATTGTTGATCATATCACGAGCGCATAAGCCGCTCATCTTGAGTGGATTAAAAGAAAAGGCAGCATTTTCATGCTGCCTTTTGTGTTTTTGGGTGTTGATCGCAGTCGGATCAGTTACGCACGACCTTGACCAATGATCCGGTCGCCGGTACCTCTCCGTCATCAAGGCCATTGATGGTGGCAAAGACTTCGGCTGGCGCGCGATCGACCTGCATGTCATCGATAAATGTCTGCAAGGTGTATTCCGGGTTCACTGCACGGACCTTGATGCGAAGTGGTGTGTATATCTGCTTTTCACGGCTGCTGAGCGGGCGGAAGCTATAGGTCGTTCGGCGAAGCGGCAGGTTATAACTATCGGCCTGATCAAGTGGTGTGATGAACAGGAACTGATAAGCGGACTCGCCATGACGGATCACAACAACGCGCAGGCGCGCTGATCCGGAACGTAGCGATACATCGGCATTGCCCGTGGCGGCTTCTTGGCCATCAATATCAATCATCTCGATATTGCGGATGGCAATCTGGCGCGAGAAGCCATTTTGCAGATACTGATCCAGCCGCATGTCTTTTGCCCCGGGCGCACCTTCAAAGATGATCTGCGCACCTTTGTCATCCTTGGCGGTAACAGCCGTTGGCTGGTTGGTCATGGTAAAGCCTTCCGGGACTTCAAATCGGAAGTCCAGCGGCACATGCACAAACTCGCGCCCACGCACATAGCCCTGATCCGGGCCGTCGCCATAAAGGATGCCGTCAATCGCTGTCATATAGCGCACGGTGCCAAGTTCCGGATTGGCGACTTCGGTCACGTTGGCGCGCTGATGGGCGAGTTGAATGCGATCAAGAGTACGCGGGTGGGTTGCCATGAAATCATATTGGTCTATAGCATCTGGCGATCGTCCGGCCATAACGGCTTGTAGTCTTGAATGCGCGCGAAGCTTCTCAAGGAAGGTTGCCATGGCATCGGGATCGTACCCGGCCTTGGTGATATAGCGCACGCCAAGCATATCGGCTTCAAACTCATGCTCGCGCGAGAAGGATTTTAAATAGGCATTGGCACCTGCACCAATCAAATCACCCGCGCCATTGCCAATCGCGATCGATAGACCACCGGCAAGAATTTGCGTCAGGACGCCACGGCTGTAACGTTGCGCTGAATGGCGTGCGACCACATGGCCAATTTCATGGGCGACCACGCCGGCAAGTTCGGCTTCATTGGTGGCAAGGGCAGCCAAGCCACGCGTGATATAGACATAACCACCAGGCAGTGCGAAGGCGTTTACAACCGGGGAATCAAGGACGGTGAAGGTAAACTTTTCGTTCGGGGTTTCTGATACGGCGACCAGTTTTTCACCGATTTCAGTGACGTATTTTTGCAGGTCTATTTCGGTATATTGACCACCGAATTCCTTGACCATTTTCGGATGTTCTTGCGACCCGATCTGCTTTTCTTCGTCGGGTGACATGAAGGCGGTGAAGCTGTCTTCGCCGGTGGCGCGGTTGGTCGAGCAGCCTGCCAATGTGGTGCTTAGTGCAATTGCTGCCAGTATGGCGACAAGGTGCTTGTTATGTCCGAACTTCAACCAGCCCATTGATATCTTTCCTCATCCTGCTCTGCCGCGTAAGCTGCAGAAAGCTCCCCGGCGAAACCAAACAGGAATTGGTAACGCGTGTTTCAGGATCATTCAACACATTCAAACAGCACAATTGAACCTGTCAAATGGGGTGATTTTGCGACCAGATTGCTATCAGTGTTCGTTTGGACGTTGGGTCTGTTAGTCATCGTGTCCGCATCCAACGTCTCTGCCAGTGAATGGCGATGCGGAACCGAGATCAATGGCAGCGCCTCTGCTGACCAAGCTGTGACTGAGCCTGCCTTGCGCACCAGTCTGTCGGTCGAGGCTGTCGACGCATTCACTTCCGTCGATCTGCCGGGTTTGAAGCTCAAATTGCCCGACGTAACCTTTGTGCCTGAGGTGGAAGCAGAATCACTCGCTTGGCTACGGAGCGCCAGTGCTGCGAAGGTCTCTGTCACATTGCTCGCTGATCGCCCAGACTTTCTTGGCCGAACAATTGCGGAGGTAAAGGAGAGTTCGAATATCACGGCTTCAGACTGGCAATTGCAATTATTGAATGCCGGGTTGGCGATGCTATTGCCGCAAGGCTCGAGGGAATTGAGGGCGCTGGTCCAAGCAGAGGATCAGGCAATAAGTGCAGAAATCGGCATGTGGGCAGACCAGAATGCTGCGACGAGCTATCATGTCTCGACATTTCCCGCATCAGCCGGGATAAACTTGCCAAGCGTTACGGATGCAGTCGGGCGCTTTGTTGTCGTGGATGGGATCATCCAAAGCATCGAACATCAGGAATGGCGCAGCTACCTTAATTTCGGCAAGGATTGGCGTCGCGATTTCACGATTGCCTTGGGTAAAGAAACTCGTGAGTCTCTGTTTGGTGCTCAAGATTTTCAATCCAGGTTGGATCGTTTGGTTGGCGCGAAAACACGGGTGCGCGGTGTTATCGAAAATCGTGGGGGACCTTATATCGCCTTACACAATCTTGCGTGGTTTTGTGTGATGTCCGAATAGAGACTTGTTCTCGTATCCGTAATCATGAGATTGATTTTACTGCGCTGCCACCATTCAGACGCAACTGTCCAAAGAACACCGATGAGGTAATTCGCGTGCTGTATCCAGAAATTACGCCCCGTCATTCCGGTTGGCTCTCCCGTGATGGTCATGAAATCTATTGGGAAGAAGTTGGTCATCCCGACGGTATCCCGGTTGTCTTCCTGCATGGTGGGCCGGGAGCTGGGATATCGCCCAATAGCCGACGTTTCTTTGACCCGGAAAAGTATCGTGTAATCCTTCTCGATCAGCGTGGTTCTGGTAAATCGCGCCCGTTCGGTAGTCTTGAAAACAACACCACCGATCATTTGATTGCCGACATCGAAGCTCTGCGTACTGAGCGCGGTATTGATAAGTGGCTGGTATTTGGTGGGTCTTGGGGATCGACGCTGGCACTTGCTTATGGTCAGGCATGTTCAGATCGGGTTTTGGGTTTCATCCTGCGCGGTATTTTTCTTGGAACCGAGCGCGAAATTGCCTGGTTCATGGATGGCATGGGGCGTTTCTTCCCTGAAGTCGAGCGTACTTTCCTTGATGCTGCAGGATATGAAAAACATCCGGGTTGGCAGGCGCTTCTTGATCGATATGCAACGATCTTTTCCGGTGCCGAGGGCGAGGATAAGGCAATTGATGCAGCACGCGTCTGGTCGGCGTATGAAGCCACCTGCTGCACGCTACTTCCTGATGATGGTTTGGTTGAAGACTTCGAAGGGGATCAGATCGCCTTGGCGCTGGCCAAACTTGAGCATCATTATTTTGTGCATCGGTGCTTCTTTACGCCTAACCAATTGATCGAGAATGTTGGGAAGATTTCTAATCTTCCTTTGGTCATCGTGCAGGGGCGTTACGACGTCGTATGCCCGCCGGTATCGGCCGTTGCATTGCATGAGGCTTGGGTTGGGGCAGAGCTCGTAATTGTTGATGACGCAGGCCACGCCGCGAGTGAACCGGGCATCATTCGCGAGCTTGTCCGGGCGACTGACCGATTTAACGGCCATGGCTTTGTGTAAAAAACTTAAAAACACACACCAAAGTGTAGTTGAGTTTCATATGCCTATGGGTAGTATAGCGCACCGATTGATCTAGTGGGGACTTGATTAATGAAGTTGGCTCTGGGGAAACTGCTCGCAGTTTTTGTATTTTTTGGACTTCTCAATACTGCGCATGCGCAGGAAATTCTTGGAAATGATAAAGACTCTGGCTTGCTGGAATTCTCAACCGGTATGGTTGATATCACGCAAGACGAAGAAGCAGCCGAGTTCCGCCTGAACTATCGTGCACAACACGCGATGTATGACGTAGCCCGACCGATTGGCGGTGTAATGGTGACGTCAGAAGGTGCTGTTCATGGCTATGGCGGTCTTGCTGTTGATGTTCTTTGGGGCGATCATTTCGTTTCAAGCGTTTATACCTCTGTTGGTGCATATCATCAGGGTAACGGCGAAGACCTTGGCCACTGGATCGAATTCCGCTCCGGTCTTGAGCTGGGCTTCCGTTTTGACAGCCATGAACGTCTCAGCCTTGGCATTGCGCACATTTCCAATGCAAGCATCGGTGATGAGAACCCGGGTACCGAGATCCTGTCTCTGACCTATTCCTTCCCGATTGAACGCATTTTTGACTAATAGGCATTGCCAAGTGCTCGTTAGAGAATGGAAACCGTCAGCCAAGGCTGGCGGTTTTTCTTTTGCTTAGGTGAGATAGGCGAAGGTCCCATGAGGCGCGAAGGCTCTTGGATTGATCCTCGACGCAATTACTGCTAATTGAACCCTGCTTTTGCATGTGTGCGCCCGTAGCTCAGCAGGATAGAGCACCAGATTCCTAATCTGGGGGCCACAGGTTCGAATCCTGTCGGGCGCGCCATAAAAACAAGGGGTTAGAGAATTTCTCTAACCCCTTGTTTTTGTCTAGGTAGCAAATAGGTAGCATCTTTATTGAGATTATGCGGCTGTTTTCCTGAGTGCGGCATCCCCTGAAAATCCTTGCGTTTCCAGTATCTCGGTCGGCGTCAAAGACCGCAGTGTCTTGCTTTCGGGGCTGTCGCATACCTGTCCGAAATTCTTTTCTTCGTACTTTTTGAGGTCTTCGAGGCGGTACCGGACCTTGCCCATGATCCGGATCACTGCTTCTTGCGGACCTTCCCCGTTTGACCGCCAGCATGCCAAGGTTTTGACGGATATCGGGTTGCCGCCAGATCCGGTGATGCCGACTGCGGCCCAGCGATCTGCTACCTGTTTGGCCGTGAGAAATAGAAGGTTGCTCATGCTGATTTCTCCATTGCTGGTGAGAGAAGGGCGGTCTGCGGGACATTGGCGCGAACCAAGGCTGCAGCGACCGGCGGGCAGACTGCGTTGCCGCATTTGGCAACCTGCTGGTGCTTGGTGAGGGTGAAGCCGTCGCTTTCGCGATCGCCGATCTTGTAGTCAGGCGGAAAGCCCATCGCGGCGAAGAGTTCGCGCGGGGTGAGCATCCGCATGCCGATATCAACGATCTGATACAGAATGCCTTTGATGACGATCAGCCCGAAGCGATCGCGGCTGGTGACCGTATCAAGCGGCTCGTGCATATCCTGTCCGACGGCGGTGCCATAGTATTTCATCAAGAATGCGCGACACTCGGCCAAGTGGGTTCCGCCTGCTGTGATGGTCGGGGTTGGTTCGTCTGTTGCTTGCCCGTGTTTGCATGTGCCGCGCATCTTGGTCAGGAACGACGCGCAAAGAGCGGTTTTGCCGCCTCCACCTGCTGTGATGGTGCCAACGGGTTCGTCAATATCGCCGCCGTCGCTATTGCCAAACTGGCGGTCAAGGTGGGCGACTACCACGCCTTGTTGCGATCCGGTCTGGGTAATTGTCGAAACCGGATCTTCGATCGATCGGGAATTTGCCGACGTGTTGTTGTGCTGCGCCATGAAAGCGGCCTGCAGGTCGTCGTCGGTTGGTTCGATTTTGGCTGTGGTGACGGCGAATCCGCCACCCTTCGGATGGGCGGTGATGGTGCGCAACGGTTCGTCTGCCGGCATGGTGCCGTTGGGCTTGGATGAATGCTGGACGTGCTGGACATACGGCATGACCAGCCCCGTCGCGTCATAGGCCGATGTGATGGTTTTCATCGGATCATGAAGATCCTGCCCGCGAAAGTTCTCGCCGGCATGGTTCACTGTGACAATGAACGGTTTCTTTGCCCTGAAAACAAACTTCACCATGCCGCGATAAATGCGGCTGAGCGTGTTTTCCTTGAGCGGGCGCTTGACGCGAAGGCCAAGGGCGCGCGCCTCGTCCTGATCGAGGAAAATGGACGGGCAGGGCAGTGACCAGTCGATGATATCGGCGGCAACCCCCCAAGGCTTGAGGCGTTTCTTTTTGACCTCTTCCGACTTCGGGTCGCCATGCGTTGCTTCTGGCCAGACGATATCCTTCCCGTCCCGTCGCGCGATCACATAAAGCCGTTTACGGATGGTGGGTGTGCCAAACATACAAGCCCGGATCTGGCGAAACTCGACGACATAGCCGAGAGCTTCAAGGTGGCTAATCCAAAGATCGAACGTCTCGCCTTTGCGCTTTTTGCAGGGCTTCCCGTCCTTGGTCAGCGGTCCCCAATCTTCGAACTCTTCGACGTTTTCAAGCATGATGACCGTCGGTTTAACGGCGGATGCCCATCGCAGCACGACCCATGCCAGTCCCCGGATCTTCTTTGATCTGGGTTTGCCGCCTTTGGCCTTGGAATGGTGTGTGCAATCCGGGCTAAACCAAGCCAGGTCAACTCGACGGCCTTTGCAGACCTTAACCGGATCTACCTCGAACACGTCCTCGCAAAGATGGCGGGTGTGCGGGTGATTGGCTTCGTGCATTTTGATGGCTTCGCGGTCGTGGTTGATCGCGATGCTCACGGGGCGATTGAGCGCCATTTCGATGCCGGTCGATGCGCCGCCGCCGCCAGCGAAGTTATCGATGATCAGTCCTGCATCAAGTCCCCATTGTTGGGCGTGAATGAAGCTCATGCTGCGTCTCCCGGCCATGCGTTGTGTTCGGTCCCGTCAAGGGTGCGACCATTTTTGGCTTTGCTGGCTCTTTCCATGAAAACGACCCGCTCGCCGTGGAAGCCTTGACCGCCTTCAAGGTTTACAAACCGTTGGTGGTTGCCTTCTGCTTTGGGGATATTGCGCCAGTCAGGGTCGTCGCGGTCGCGGTCATAGGTGGTTTTCCATGCTCCCCATTGTTTGAAGAAAAACGGGGTTCCATTTTTTGCGCACTGGTCGCGCAATCCGCGCGCCCAATCCGGGTGCATCGGGTTCGCGCTGTTGCCGCTCTCGCCGCCGCAGATCACCCAATTGACGATGTTGGCCGGTTTTGCCTTTCGTATGTCGCCATCCCATGCGGGCGTTATGAAGGATTCGATGTTGATCGGGCCAAGCAGCGGCTCGGCACTTACAAACCGTTTCTCGGCAGGCGTGCCAAGCAACAGCGGAATCCGTTCGTCTGCCGTTGCTTGGTCTTCAATGCTGACGCCAATCCAAACGTTCGAAAGCGGCCATATGCCGTCCTGATTCGGGCATTCATAGCAGGTCGCGCGCGGGTATATCTGGCGCATGATTTCCCCGATCTTTTCCTGCGTTTCTGCTGACTGCAGGAATGCCTTTGCGCGCTCGGGCCGCTTGGTCAGAACGATGAATGTGTCGGGTTTCTGCAGTGCCATCACGGCAAACACCTTGCAGATCATTTCATCGGTGTAATGCCGCAAGAATAGGTCGGTTTGGCTGCAGACAAATGCGGTCCGGCGCTTGCGCCATTTCAGGGGGTCGCGAAGGGTTTTCTCGTCGAGAAACGCTTCAACCTGATCTGCATCCTGCGCAGCATACCGCACAGGGTTTTTGAACCGTTTTTGAAAGGTCTCAGCGTAGCAGTTTTTGCAGCCTGCTGAGACCTTCTCGCAGAAATGCCCGACACCGCCGGTTTTTTTGTTGCGAGCGCGGAGGGGGTTCCATGTGGTCCCGACCGTTCCCGGGCGGTGTGTCCATTCGATCTTGGTCATGCGGCTTTCTCCAGAGGCTGGATCTGGTCGAGGTTGATCTTTGGGGTGAAGAGGCCGAGCGCGCCTTTGCAGGTGATGGGCGTGATCAGGCGTTTGTTTGCCATCACAAACCCGTAAGGCCCAAAGAACCACTGGCTGTCCATTTCGGTCACGCAGTCGGTGATCTCGACAATGCCAACAATCGCCCCGAACGGCGCGTGTGGATGGTCGATCAGAAATCTGCGCTTTTCGGCGGCTTTCCCGTCAAACGCTGAGCTGGCATGGATAAGGACGTCGCCGCGATAGTCCGTGGGCCATTTCCGGTTTTCGACGTCCTTGCCGTCTTGAAAGATGTGTTGGACCCACGGTTGGCGAATTGATAGCGCTTTCATTATGCCGCCTCACTGTTCTGGGTTTCGCCTGCGGTGATTGCCTCGACGTGTAGCGGGGTGAGCTTGAGGCATCGGTTTGCCGCGTTCGCTATCCGCTGCGCTTCGGTCCGGGTTTGCCTCGGGTTGATCAGTGGGCTCGCTGTGTCAATCCCGCCTTCGGGGCTGTGGGTGTAAAGTATCGGCCATGATCCGTCCGGAGACTGACAGTCTGCAGTGAACGCAATTTTGAACTCTTTGGCGTCTTGCAAACGATGGGCAAACAGAAGCTCGCTGCCCCAGATCTCGTTTGCGAGCCGTTCAAGCGGTTTGCGGTACCGGTCGGGATTGATACCCGTTTCCGGGCGTGCAACCCGGGCAGTGTGGTAAAGATCGCTTGCGATCGTGACCAGAAACCGGACAAGGCGTGAGGATTGTTCGCCGTCATCGGCAATGGTGACCTTTGTGGCCAGCTTGCAGAACGTTTCGAGCTGATCAAGAAAGCCAGGTCCCGGTTCGTGGCTGGCAAGGTCGGCTGCGTCGAGCGCGTCATAGAGTGCCGCGACCGGATCGGTCTTGATCAAGCGTTCGGCGGCAAGGATCTTGAAATCATCGGCGATCGTGGTGCCTTCGAACTCGGCAACGGTGCGCTTGGCGTCCTCATAGGCAAGAGCCTTGGTCTCAAAGATATCGGGCATGGTTCTGTTTCCTTTCGTTCTCGTCGCGAAGGACGGCGGCACTGGCGGATTTGGGGTTGAGGGATGCCGGTTGGGGGAAACCGGCGTGCCGCCGTCCTGCGGAACGAGGCGGCGCTAAGCCGCGTCGTCTTGGTTGGTTGCTCGACGTTCAATGCGATCGATAAAATCGTCGCGCGTGACGCCAGAGTTGGGGAAGCGTTCGCGATAGGCGTCGAGGCTTTCGAATGCTTCCCGCATCGCGCTTGCTGCTTTGATCTCGGCCATAAGCAGGATCTCGTCGCCGCGCATGTGTTTGGTTTGATCGGTCATGCCGCAAGAACATCGTTTAGGGTTGGCAGCATCACCTGCAGGCGGTTGGCAAACAGGTGTTGCGCATCCGTTGCGGACATCGGTTTAATGGTGAGCGTGATCGGTTGGATCGATGGGTCGCCAACCTGCTCGGGCAGGTTGTCCCGGCTTTCGGTCGCCAGTGAAACCAGATCGAAGCGTTTGATCTCGGCAGCGATTTTGGGCGGCACTGGCCATTCCAGACCGGCGGCGGCGTGAATGGCGGCGTCAACCCGCTCCTCGATGATCTCGCGCCCCATTTTGAGGTTGGGAAACGACTTCTTGAGCATGTCGCGGATTGCAGGCGGAAACTGCTCGAAAAACGCGATTTCCTCGGCTTCCTGCTTGGGGGTGCTGTCGTCGCCTTTGATGTATTCCTTGGCGTCATGGATAAGTGCGTGTGGCTTGGCGAAGTCAGCGACCAGATCGCAGACAATGACGGAATGCTGCGCGACCGGAATGGTCGTGTGTCCGGTAAACCGGTTGATGTTGGCAAGCGAAAAGCAAACGTCCGGCCAATAGATGTCTTCCGGGCGCGGTGCCAGAAGGTCGATTTTGCGGCCATGTACGGTTAGGACAAGGGTGTTCATGATCGGTCCTTTCGGGTGTCCCGGCGGCGCGGTGCCGCCGGGGAATATTGACCTGGCTTACTCGGGGTAGCCGATAAACAGGGGAAGCTCGGTTTCGGCTTTGACCTTCGCGCAGCCTTCCTCGAAGGCGTGGTTCACGATCAGCTCGGTCCGGTGTAGTAGGAACTTCCAAACAAGATTTGCGCCGTCCTTGCGGAAGCGCAGGCGTACCGGGATCAGGTAGTTGGCGCCGTTCTTGAAAACCGGGATGTTGATCAGGAAAAGGTCCGGCACCTTGAGCTTGCCGCCTTGCTCGTCCCGGTGTTCGTTGCTGAACGTGATAGCAAGTTCGCCGGTCGCGAGCTTCTGGCGGGATTCGAATTTTTCCTCGGTCCGGATGATCAGCCCCCGGGAAAGCTCAAGGATGCCGCTCGGCCCGGTGAACTTGCTTTCAAGCGTCGAAACCAGATTAAGCAGATGCTTGTCGAACTCCGTCATGTCCGGTTTGCTGTCAAAGGCGGGTGGTGCCGCGACATCGATAATGTGTTCTTCGAGGAACTCGGCAAACTGGTTCTGATCAAGCCATTTGTCGTTCATCGACATCCAAGCTTTCCACTCATCGGAGACCGGGAAGCGGTAAATGCATTTGTGGTCCATAAAGCGCGGGATGCCGTCCTTGTTTTCGGACGGATCGTGGTAGTCAAACACGGTGGTTAGTGACAGATCGGCGCTTTCCGCGTTGCAGGTACCGAAAACAGCGCTGAAATCGCTTTTGAAGCGGTTGGTCATGGCGACAAAGCTGTCGAGATCCTGCATCGCGCTTGTGCCTTTGCGGCGCTTCGGGTGTTCGCGGGTCTCGTCGATAAAATGCTGGATGCTGGCTGCGTTGCGGCCATCCGGCAGGATCAGAATCGGGACGTTGTGTCCGTCGTGTTCAAGGTTGACGACCTTGTGTTCGCCAAACTTGGCGGTCAGCTTGTGCGCCGCCTCGGTTTCGGTCTGGAAAAGTGGTTTTGCATCGGTGGTCATCGTGATGTTCCGTTGTCTCGGGTTGGATGGTTGCGCCTAGACGGCGCGGGTTTCTGCCTCTTCGGCGTTCACGTCGGTGAACATGTCGCGCTGTCGTGGGTTCTGGCGGCATAGGTTGCCTTTGTCGTCGGCCCAAAGGATCGACTGGCTGCGCGGCGCAACCGGCAGGCTGGTACTGGTGGTGGTGCTGATCGTGATGACGCCGCTCTTGAGTTGGAACTTTAATGACAGGTCCAGCTTCCCTTTAGGGGAGCCGCCATGGTTCATGACGTGGTTCTGCAGGGCCTTGGTGATCGCCGTGATTTCGTCGGTCAGGTCGCTGTGAAACTGTCCTTCTTCAAGCGATTGAATGAGCGTGCCAAAGCTTTTGAGTTCGCCGTTGCTGTTCGACATTGGAATGCCTCCTATCGGGTGTTGTGATCAGGCCGCAGCCGGCGGGAATCCGTCGGGCTCGGTTGGCGGTTCGATCATTTCGGTGTTGGGTGGGGTGAAGATCGCGTGGGTGCGGATCTCATTGCGCGCGATCCAGATCTTCTGACCGGATTTCGGGTGGCGGGTGTTGTCCTCGACCTTGATCATGATCTGGTTGTTGGGCAGGGCGACAATCACGGTGCCAGCCCCCATCTTGCCCTCGGTCATGAAAATCAGGCTCGACCCGGGTGCGGGCAAAAGGGCCAGGTTGGCAGCATGCTGCTGCATGCGGACAATGTTGGTCGGGCTCGGGAAAGGGGTGATGGATGCGGTCATTGTGCGGTCTCCTCGCGGTTGGCGCTTTCTGCCTGCGCGATGGTTGCGTGGTAGGTCGCGGTGAAGTTCGAGATCGCGCGTTCGGTTTTCCCCGACAGGCGCATGTTTCCCTCGATGTGGTTCACGAGGAATTTCAATTGCGCGAGTAGGGAGGGGGCTGCTGAAATCAGACGAGCAAGGTCCTCGGCGTCGTCACGGTCATTGTCGACGGTCACGATCGTGTTGATCAATTTCTGTTCATCGAGTTCCGTCGGGCCGATGATCCAGTATTTGACAACGCCGTCGGTTTTCTGACCCCAATCGTAGTCCCAAGGGGTTTGAGTGGCCTTGCGTTGCTTTTCTATGGTGGAGGTCATTGTGCGGTCTCCTTGGCTTTGGTCAGCGCTTCGCGGAATCTGCGCATGGCGGTTTTTGCGGTCGGGTTTTCGACCGTGATGCATCCGAAAGCGTCGTAATGGTGAAGGACGTCGGTCGCGGCGGTCGCTATGGCTTCAAGATGCGATGCGGCCTGTTCGAGTTGTGCGATGCGCGCCGCCTTGGCTTCGTTCTGGCGTGACAGCCAGCGAATGCGTTCCTTTGCGGCATCAATCAGTCCGATGCTGCTCAAACTTGTCCGGTGGTCGCAGAGGTAAACTGCGTTCGCGAGTTCATCATCCGTGAAGTCGCCATACGTTAGTTCGCCCCTCTTGCAGTCGTACTTTCCTGCGTGCGGATCTTGATCGCCTTGTTCTCGCCAATGCGCTGCCGGGGTTTCGGTTTTAGTCGTCATGCCGCAACCCTCCGCTCGGTCATCTTGGCGCGAGCGACGCGGAGCTTTTCGCGGCTGGCGGCGATCGCGGTTTCGAGTTTCTCGGCGGTGTTTTCGTCGAGCTGCAGCGAGATATCGCCAAAGCGGGCGGAGATAAGGCCGCTCATGCCGTTGGCGCCGTGACTAAGCGTTTCGGTCACGGTCATTTCGCTGTCGGTGTGGATGCAAATCATCATGGACATATCAGCGGCCTCCCTTGGTGCGGGTGGGCGCGGGATCGTCCCAGATCGCACGCAGGAAGTCGTCGATATGGTCGCGCCAGCGGCGCAAGGTGTGACGGGTGATGGCCATATCAAAAGCCCCCGTCGTCACTGCGACGGACAAGCCGCGTGACAGAGGTCCGCGCAGGGCGCGGGCGGAGGATGATGTTTGATGATGGCATGACGCTGTGCGCGCTGATCAGGATCAGCAGCAGGGCCATGATGATCATCCAACCCGGAAAATGCGGATGGCCAAAATCGGCGATCAGATCGGTCGGGTCGGGTGCGGTCGCCGTTAAGGCGTCAAAAGTCGGATTTGAGAGAGACATGGGCGCGTTCTCCTGTGTCTGGGTAACGCGCCCATTTTCGGGATTAAATCCGATTAGTCAACATAAAATCGGGATTTAACGGGATAAGTGCCGGTATTTGAATTCCGGTGATTAATGATTATTGTTATTTTTCAAAGGAGTAGTCGATTACGGAAATATCCGAAATTTTTGTAATCCCGACCATTTCCGTCTCAATCGGGTTGTATTGTTTTAGTTTGATCGTGTCCCGTTCGATGGAAGCCACTTCACGTATTGTTTTTGTGCCATTGGTATATGTAATAAGCACTCTGCTCCCTATCTTGGGGCGGCGTGATTTGGTGGTTACAACATAAGACCCCACATCATAACGTGGATGCATGGTGTCGTCGGTGATCAAGACTGGTCTGTCAAACGGGATAAGCTGGTTCATGGTTGTCTGCATACCTTGCATTTAAGCAGCCGAGTTCGCGGACGCGCGACAGGGCCGGCGAGTTGGATCGGTGAACTCAATGGTTGCATGGCTGCGGTTTTGCAGACGGGCCATGTTAGCAGCAGGTGGTTAGCGCCACCTGTTGCCCCTGCCTGAATGCTAAGTAATTGAAAATCTGTGTCTACTGGCTGTTAGAGCAGGGTGGGATAGGTTTCCTATCCCACCCCTTCAGGTAGTATTCTGTGATAACTGCTTAAACTTCCAGTGCGCCAACAATCCGGTGGATCTTCTTGACCTGGCTTTCTGGATACTCCTTAAAGTCGTGGCCCTCGGCGACGTTAAGGTATTGCAGGGTAATGTTTCCTTCGCCGTCTAGGGCTGCGACGCGCCCGATCCGCGCGGTGCCATCGGTAAACTCGACCAGTGCGCTGTTGCCTTGTCGGACAGGCTGGGTCGGGTTGATGTAAACAATGTCGCCCTTGCTGTAGCGCAGCTCCATCGTGTCATCCATGACATAGGCGGCAAAAGCATCAAGGACGTCTACCAGCGGGTCAATGCGCAGCACGTGCTTGCACGGGTTCCCGAAGAACAGGCCGTATTTGCCATCTGGTCCGGTGTATCCGATTACCGGGACTTTTGCGCTTGCCGAGTTGGTTGGTTCGCTGGTGTGGGTGGTTGCCTCTGTAGGGCTCGGGGGTTCTTCGCCGAGCATTTCTTCGACTGAGGTTCCTGCGATGCTGGCGAGTTTTTCAAGTGTGTCGTAGCGAGGTGTTGTCTTTGTTGTGCCCTTTAGGATCTTTCGCAGAGTGCTTTCGTCAACTCCCGCGTCCGTTGCCCACTTCGTTTGTTGTAGCTTGTGCTTCCTTTGGAAAGTCAACAGCGCCTGACGGATCTCTTCGGTGGTTCTCTGTTTCATAACGGTTCCGTTTAATTCTGGGGCGTGGATATGTTACCGGATCGTCGGAAGGGTTTCCGTCGGCGCAATTCCCGAAATATCCGTTGACATCGGAATTAATTCCGGTAATGCTTTCCCGTATGAACACGATAAAGGACGTCATAGCCCGCATTCGGGGGTTCGCCACGGTCGAACGCATTTCCAAAAGCGCTCTGGCTGGTTTGGCCGGTTTGGATGACACAACGCTCAAGCATTTTTGGGATGATTGCTGGAATCCTACTGTCCGCACCATCCGCGCTTTGGAGAAAGTTGTTCCGGCGGATTTCCAAGTTCCGGCTAATGATCAAGGTCCGGATCGGGAAGAGGCGGCTTGAACGCGCCGTTACCGTCTTTCTTCCATCCGGCGCGTCGCAGGGTGTTTTCCGCGTGTTTACGGTCTTTTGGGTCATTGCTTTGCTGCAGGACCTCAAGGGCTTCGCGGAAATCCTCGGTGGCACTGATCAGCGCGTCTCGTCTTTCTGATTTCGTGGTCATGTTTGTTGCTCCGTTGCTGTCCTTTGTTATGGGGTCTCCCCTGATAGGCGGCAACTCCCAAATGGGGAGGGTTTGATAGCCGTGTCTTATCAACGATCAGAAAACAGTTTCGCCGATGCGACCACCAAGGCCATGCATGCCGTGGGTGGCGAGGTGCTTGCCGGTGCCTGCGGGGTTTCATATTCCCGCCTGCGTCAATGCGCCAATCCGATGCGCGGTGATGTGATCAACATGCAGGCTGCGGTTGATGCAGATATCGCCGCCGCGCGTGCCGGGGCCGGTTGTCCGCATTTTGAAAGCTATGCCGCACAGCTTCACAAGGCCGGGGTTCTTGGTGGGTTTGACGCCGAACGTGCCGGCATGCGCGCCCTGATCCGATCGATCGCCAGCCTGCTTCGTGAGGCGGCAGACCGGATGACGGCAGCACTTGAACCGCAACCGCGTCTTTACGGGGTGGCAGCATGACTTACCTTTCCGATCGCCATCGTTGCGAGTTCGCCATTCCTGCCGTTTTGATGCAGCGGGTCGCGGGCGTGATATTGGAGCCAGGTCAGAAAGAGGGCCATGCCGAAGTGCTTGAATGCCTCGATCGGGCTTGTGATGAACCGTTTTCGGATCTGCCCAAGGCAAAGGCTGATAAACTGCGCAACCGCGTGATGGCCCTGCAGGGCGAGCTGCTTCGCGAATATGAAGATCGCCCCGTGATCACGGTTTTCCTGATGGTGGTGATCTGGCTGCGCGACGCGCTTGATGACGGCACGCTGACCCTGATCGAAGGGTCTGACTTTGATCAGGCCGCAACCTGCCTGATTGATCGGATCTCGGAATATGATGATCTGGTCGATGGTGCCTATAACTCGGGACGCAAGAACGCGACCAAGCTGGCGCAAAAACTTGAAATGCGTGGCTACTACCAAGGGCGCGCTGCGCGGAAGGTGGCGGCATGAAGGTGATCGAAGCAATCGCACGGCACTTGGTCGATCTTGATCTTATGTCCCGCTCTTTCGGGCGTGGTAGCACCGCCTTTCCAGAGATTGCGAAGGAAGTTTTTTGGCCGACAAAAGAGCTTGAGGCTTCCCGGGTGCTTCGGTCATTCGGTCTTTTGACCGGGGTTGGCCCGCTTATGATCGGGTCGTTGTGGCGGCACGTTAAATCGGGTGGCGAATATCAGGTCATCGGTGCCTGCCGGATCGAGGCGACAAACACCCCGGCGTATCTTTACCGGTCAACTGAGACGGGCCAAGTCTGGTGTCGTCCGCTTGATGAGTTTCACGACGGTCGTTTCGAGCGCATCCCGAATGTAGATTCCGGTGGCTCAAAATGACCAACCGCATCCCGATCCCGCAATCAGTCATCGACGATGTAAACGCGCGAATCGATCTGGTCGAGCTGGTCGAAAATTCCGGCGTCAAGCTCGTGAAGTCAGGCCGCGAATGGATGGGGCTTTGTCCTTTTCATTCCGAACGCACGCCATCCTTCACGGTTCGCCCGGACAAGGGGTTTGCGCATTGCTTTGGCTGCGGCGCGCATGAAAGGCCGATCGGCTATCAGATGCGTGTCTATGGCCAGACATTTATCGAGGCGCTCAAGGATCTGGCGTGGAAGGCCGGTATTGACCTGACCGAATATGTCGGGCGGGCCGAAAAGCCTGCGCATAAGCCCAAGCCCAAGATCGCCAGCCGAGCCGATGAAAAGGACCGCGTGTCCGAAACTGAAAAGCGGCGCAAACGCGGTCATGCACTTTGGTTGCGTGGCCTACCGATCGCGGATACCGAGGCCGAGGAATATCTTGCGAATTATCGCGGGATCGATCGCGATCTTTTCCTGCATAGCGGGGTGCATCGGTTCGTGCCGGATTATGAGTTCTGGTACCGCGCCCGTGATGCCAAGAAATCCGAGGCGATCTGGACCGGTCCGGCGTTGCTGAGCGTGATGCAATATATCGATGATCGCTTTGCCGCCTGTCATGTGACCTGCATCGATCTTGATCAGCCAAAGGGGCGGCTCAAGCTTGTAGCGCCCGATGACGGGCGGGACCTCAACACGAAGCGCGTGATGGGCGACCCGTCCAAGGCCGCGATCCGCCTCGGCAAACCTGCCTTCAAGATGGTCGGCGGGGAGGGGTTGGAAACGACCTATTCCGGCATGATGGTTTCCGGCCTTTCTGGCTGGTGTTCCTACTCGCTTGATAACCTTGTCGGTGCCTGTCTGATGGACGCCAAAGGGGAATATCATCCGTTTGATGGCCGCAAAAAGCTGCCCTCGGTGGTGCCGGATATGGCCCGCCCGGGGATGATCTGGCCGCGCGAATGCCATGAGCGGATCTTTCTGGGCGATGGCGACACCAAAGACATTCACATGCTCAAGGCGAAGCTTGAGCGCGGGTGCCGCCGCGCAGCGGTCGAGGGCCGCGTCGGGCGCATCGCCATGTCGAGGCCAGGTACCGACTTCAACTCGATGATTTTGGGGGCGGCGTGATGGCGACAAACCGCAAGGTCAATAAAGGCGCGATGATGGTTGGTGGTCAGTCTGGGCCAGTTGAATGGGATCGACCGGATCACGAATTTTACCCGACGCCGCCAGAAACAACCGAGGCGCTGATCCGCGCCATGCCGCATCTTGCGGGGCAGAAAATATGGGAATGTGCCTGCGGCGATGGCCGATTGGCCCGGGTGCTAGAGCATCACGGGTGCGAGGTCATCGGCACCGATTTGATTGATCGCGGCTATGGCCAAGGCGGGGTGGATTTTTTGGCCACACACCGTCGCCGCGCTTCGAAGGTTATCACCAACCCACCTTTCACGCTGGCACAGGCGTTCATTGAGCATGCCATGCGTCTGCATCTGGAAGAGGTCTGGGTGCTGCTGAAAACCAACTATTACCAAGCTGCGAGACGCACCGGTTTCAAGCAGCGCATTCGTCCGAAATACAAGCTCGAACTGTCATGGCGCATCGATAGTCTTGGCCTTGGAAACGGCGCGCTCGATTGCGCATGGTTCGGGTTCGAGCGCGATTTCAATGGCCGCACGATCTGGGACACGCTGTCCAAGCCCAAGATGGATAACCTTGACTTGTTTGTGCCTGAGCGCGTGGCGCCAACCGATCGGTCAACGCTGACCGTCGTTGCTGAAAATCAGGGGGTGCTGCTTTGATGTTATCGCAGCATTGCCCTTGCCAGATCCTTCTTGGCGCTCGCGATCTGCTTTTTGATGTTCGCGGCCTGCGCTTCGAGGTCGAGGACGTGATTGTAGGTGGCCTCGACGTCCGATCCACTGACCATTTCGGCGAGTTTTGTCAGGTCGCTTTCGTTACCGCTCACAATGCCTTTGATCTCGCCGTTCAAAAGGTTGACGCGGTGCTTGCAGTATTGGCCGTTCTGGCCTGCAGGGCATGTGCAATATGCGTTCAGATTCCCGGGGGCGGGGCGTTCAAACCGGACCGTGTAGGGTTCGTCCGAGCTGCCTTGGATGGAAAATCGAAGTTCGTCCATATCGGTGTCTCGTTTCTGTTGGGCGTTCGGAGAGTGTTTTTTCAACCGGTCCGTGTGTCAAGTAAAACCACAACCTTCGGAGGTGTTGTGTGAAGCACAAGCCCGCTGTTTTGCCCTGTGATGTGAATGGCTGCAAGCGCGCCGGGACGCACATCATGGTCAACCACGGGCGCTGGTGCCGCCGTCATATCCCGTCTGAGTTCTTCCGCTACAAGCGGATCGCAGCGGGCCAAGAGCAAGAAATTGAACCGATCGGCCCGTTGCCCGCCGATCAGCGCAAACCGAAACAGGGGAAACTGTTGTAGCGATGGCTGAGAACGAGAACAACGACCCGCAAGCCAATCTGGCAGGGTTTCACGCCGCCAAGCAGCTTATCGAAGGGGCCGAGATATTCGGGATTGATGGCCAGCGCATCGATCCTGAAGACGTTGCCTATGACGCCGAGGCGATGAACGAATATTACGCGCTGGTAATGATGGGCGGGCGTCCGCTGATCCTTGAGGAAAACTTCAAGCGCGGCGATTGTCCGGTCGAGGAGCGGCTCAATTTCATGCCGGTTGATGCTTTCCATGCGTGGTTTGCCAATCAAGAGCAACGTCTTGCAAGCGACAAGAGCGTTTCGTGGTCGAAAATCTGGTTCAAGGACCCGATCCGGCGCCAGTATCGCGGTGTCTCGTTTGCCCCGGGGGGCATGCCGCCATCGGGCTATTATAACCTTTGGCGCGGTTTCAGCATGGTCGCCGATTACGAGGATAGCGAACAGAAATGTTCGATCTTTCTTGATCATGTCCGGACCAATATCGCAGGCGGGGATGAGGCGCATTTCAAGTTCATCATGGGGTGGGCGGCGCACATGCTGCAAAAGCCGACGGACCGCATCGGAATCGCGATCGTATTGCGCGGCGGTCAGGGTAGCGGCAAGACGGTGTTTGGCAAGACGATCGGCAAGCTGATCGAGGATCACTATGCGCTGGTCGATGATCCGCGCTATGTGGTCGGGAACTTTAACGCGCACCTGGCCTCGACATTGTTGCTGCAGGCTGATGAAGGTTTCTGGGCCGGGGACAAGCATTCGGAGGGGCGGCTCAAGGGGCTTGTGACCTCCGACTATCACATGATCGAGCGCAAGGGCGTCGATCCCTTCCGGGTCAAGAACTTTGTCCATTTGCTGGTGACATCGAACAACGAATGGGTTGTGCCGGCAGGCCATGATGAGCGCCGGTTCGCTGTCTTTGACGTCCAGAACGCAGCGCAACAAAACCGACAGTATTTCGCCGACATGCACGACCAGCTTGAGGCGGGCGGATACGAGGCGTTGCTTGGTTATTTGCTGAGCTTTGACCTTGATAGCGTCAACCTCAATGACATTCCGAAAACGGCAGCTTTGGCAGACCAGAAGCTGGCCAGCTTGTCGCCCGAGGAATCGTGGTGGCTCAACTGCCTGCGGCGCGGGTTTGTCCAATACAACAGCGAGGGCGGCGGTTCGGCGATGTGGTCTGACTATGTCGCGGTCGAGGATGCCTATGCGAACTATCTGGCATGGGTCACGGCGCGCGGTCGTCGCTTCCCGCTGACCGAGGAAATGTTTGGTCGCACCATCAACAAGCTGGTCCCGGGGATCGAGAAAGGGCGCAAGCGGATCAGCGGGAACCGAAAATACGTCTATCACATGCCCAAGCTTGAGGTCTGTCGGGATGCATTCGCGGAAATGATCCGCACGCCGATCGATTGGTCAGAGGTCGAATTTGATGAGGAGATCGGCCCGGATGACCTGTGAGTTCTTCCCAAAATCATCACCGATATTGGCCCGCACTGGTGGTCTGTCCCGGGTGTTGTCCCGGGTTGTCCCCCGTGAAAATCGGCAACGGGGGACAGCGCGACGCGCCGGTTCTCTAGGGGTGTCCCTAGTGTCCCTAGTGTCCCGGGCAAATTCCCCGTGTACGTGCGCGGGCGCGCCTATTGCACGGGATTATTTACATAGGACACTAGGGACACTAAGGACAAAACAAATAAGTTACTGAAAATAAACAATAAAATAATCAAATCCCTGTCCCCCGCAGGGAAAGTTAACGGGGGACAACATAGGACAGCAAGACGGCAGCAAAAGGCAGGCAGGCAATGGATCAGAAAAACCAGCTAACACCGATCGGGATCGAAGGGCTTGTAAATTGGGCGTTTGAGGAACAAAAGGCCGCACTCATGGCGGGGCGCGACCGGGGGATTGGCGCGATCCTGTCTCAATTGCAGCGCACCACGGTCAGCTATGGCGAGCGGGTCGGCGGCGGCGGGTCGGCCTTCTCGGGCGGGTATGACATGCATGATGATGCCTCGATCGTTTACGGCGCATGGCTTGAGGTTCGCGCCGCCAGTCCGGAAGGGGCGTGTTTGATCCGGTCTTATGGCGAGGCGGGATATCGCCCGGATTGGGTAGCGGACGGCGTGTTGCGGTTTGTTGCTGATGTTGATCCGGTCACCGGCCTGCCAAAGCCTGCCCGGGATCAGCACCGTAACCTTGTGAAGGAAAGCTGCCGGATCAAACAGGTTGGCAAGTTGTCCGATATCGTTCGGGTGGCGCGCGGGGAATATCGGGTCTGGTGGGCGGCACTTCACTTCCTGCAGCAATTGGTGCTTGATGTTGAGGCCGCACAGGGCGGTTTGACCCGTTGGAGGCTGACCAAGGAAATGCCGCCGCAAGACCCTTGGACCATATCGGGTTATGGAAATGGTCTGGCCTATCAGAAAGTGGCTTGACTTACGCAGGCGGATTTGACAACCTAGCAGCGAACCAAAGAACGCCTGTTCGGAACTTTCCGGCAGGCGTTTTTTCTTGCCTCGATTGCTGTTGCGTGCGCCCTGCCTTGCTTTGGCGGGGCGTTTTCGTTTCAGAATCGGGATCGTTGAAGCAAGGTAAATTCCAGTCGAAGGTGCTTGTGATGAACTCGTGATGTTTCTTTTTCCTCCCTGTTTGACCTGACAGCCCGTTCGCATCCATCGCGGCGGGCTGTTCTTTTTGGGTGTTGACGCGGGCGGCGGAGCGCCGCTTACCGGTTGGGCGTGGCTGGTATCTGGGGCAACCGGCGAACCGCCGTCCTCGTCAGCATCGAAAGGGTGAGCCATGCAGATTGATCCTGCTGACGCGGATGCGCCCGATGCATCCGACCCGGATGGGGCCGAGGGCGCGGCATGTTGCCAATGCGGCAACGATGATGTGGCGACCTTGATGGCGGTGCGCCTTGGTGAGCAAGCTCGGCCAAGGCGCTACCGGATGTATTGCGGGTGCTGCGGAACGCAGTGGACCCGCCACGTTCACGAATAGGTGCGCGATGTTCTCGATTGATCGGTTTCTGACCTGGCTTTCGGACTGGTGGGCCTGTCTCGACTGACAGAAAAGCGCACGGGTCCTTCCCGGGAAGTAACGCCAAACGGGTAAAGCGCCCCGCAGGTGTTCGCTCTTCTTGCGGTGTTTCGAGAGCCTTAACAACTTAACAATCACCTTAACTCAGGGGGTTAACTGACATCATCTGCGGTTAACTCGTTGGGTTGATCGCGTAATGTGGTGGCGAAATGGCAGCATCTTCTGACGTCGTTTCGAAGTCGGCATTTGCCCAGATCATCGGTGTGTCGAAGCCGCGTGTTTCGCAATTGATCAGCGAGGGCAAAATCCACGGGGACGCAATTCAGGGTGAGGGGCGATCGGCAAAGATCGTTGTGGCGATCGCCAAGCAGCAGCTCAATGCTGGCCTTGATCTTGACCAACGTGCTGCGAACGGCACGGCGGACCTAACCGGTGCAGACCAAGAGACTTTCCAGTCCGGTGCACCGCCGATCGAAGCCGTTCCGCGCGAACCAACGACAGATGATCTCTATAAGCAGGAGCGGTTGCGCAAGATCCAGCGTGAGAACGAGGATCTTGAGGAGAAGCGCCGTGAGAAGAACGGGATTTATGTTCGGGCTGACGCGATGCGCTCTACAGTGACGCGCCACGTCGCCAACATGATTGATGGATTTGAGGCCGACCTAGGTCATTGGGCCGAAGAGCTTTCGGCAGAGACGGGCGGTTCGGTCAAAGAGATCAAGCACAGTCTGAAAAAACTGTTTCGAGGCACACGCGAGAAGCTGGCGCGGCACAGCCGTGATCTGGTCAACGACCTTCCCGAGCATGATGAGGAAGCGATCGATAGCGAGGATGACAGCGGCGCGGCCTGATAGGAAACGCGATGTCCATTCTTTTGCGCAACCCGGATCATTTGGTCGCGGATAGTCTTGCGAGCATCCTTGAGCCACCAGAACCGGTCGATCTCAACAAGTGGGCGACCGATAATGTGTCGTTCGGATCAGACAGCCCGTTCCCGGGGCCGTGGAATGGCGACCTGTTTCCGTTCTTTGCAGAAATTCTAAAGGCACTTGGGCCGGATGATCCATGCCGGACAGTGACTTTGCAGAAGTCAGCGCAGATTGGTGGAACGATCTTGGCGCAGGCGTTCATGTTGGGGACCTCGCTCCAAGATCCGGGGTTTTTCCTTTACGTCCATCCGACGGAAAGTAACGCTTCACGTTGGGCGAAAACAAAGCTTCGCCCGATGATCATGAAAATGCCAGCAGCGATGCTCGCGTTCTCTTATGGTCGCAACGAAGGAACGTGGGATTACATCGAACGTCGCGACTTGCGGGGCGGCATTCAGGTTTCGGGCGCATCATCATCTGCAAGCCTTTCGATGATCTCCATGAAACGGCAGGTGCAGGACGATCTGGCGAAGTGGGAAACTGATCCTGTCGCTGGTGACCCGGAAGTGTTGGCAAATTCGCGCTCTCAGGCGTTTGAAGAGGCCAAGATTTTCAAGAACTCAACGCCTCTGGTATGGCCGGGGTGTCGTATTACGAGGAACTTTCGAGCGGGATCGCAGGAATATTATCATGTCCGGTGTCCGTACTGCGGCCACATGCATCCGCTTGAGTGGAACAATTTCACCGTCGACTTTGAAAACCCTGCCAAGTCGCACTTTACCTGTCCAGAAGAAGGTTGCGTTATTGAACAACGGCACCGCCGTGAGATGACAAGGATCGGCGTAGCGGAGTGGGTCGCAGAACGACCGGACCGCAAAGCAATTCATCGTAGCTTTCATCTATGGTCTGCATACGCACCGTTGATGTCTTGGGAACGAATTGCAGAGGAATGGATCAGGTCTGCCGGCGACCCGGATTCCGAGAAGACGTTCTTCAACGATGTTCTCGGGTTGGCTTATGAAGTGCAGGGTGAAGCGCCGCCATTTGATGAGCTGAAAAAGCGTGCTGATGAAACGGGGCACCGCCGGGGCATTATTCCTTGGGGCTTCCCGCTTCTGACATTGGGTGTCGACGTGCAGGGCGATCGCCTTGAATGGCACCTGCAGGCGTTTGGTCCTGACTTGCGGAAGGCGACGGTTGAATACGGCACGATCGATGGTTTCATCGGTGAAGAAGAAACCCAGAAGCGGCTTGATGAGCTGATCAAATCGACCTGGCCTAATGCGGCGGGCAACAAAATCGCCGTTGATATGATGGCGATCGACGGCAATGCCTACACCGAGGATGTGTTTGATTGGGCAAAATCGCATTCCCGCACGAAAGTCATGGTTATCCGTGGCCGTCGTGGGGAAACAGCACCGCTGATCGCGCAGGTAAAGGAAGAGCGAGATCGCAAGGGGCGCAAGAAAAAGCGTCGTGGTCGTCCGTTCTATAACCTGTGTGTCAGCAAGTTCAAGCTGGCGCTCTACCGCAACTTGGAAAAGACCGATCCTCTGCAGCGTGGTTACGTTGCACTGGCTAGCGGTTTTGATGAAGAGTGGTTCGAACAGTACACATCGGAAAAGCGCGTTGCAAAGAAGTCAAAGACGCTTGGCGCTCCACCTGAATATGTGTGGGTCAAAGGCGACGGGGTTCGAAACGAGGTTCTTGATACGGCGATCTATGGCGAGGCGGCGGCGATCACCAAAGGGTGGCGCGATATGCCGCCCGAAACGTGGGATCGTATGATCAGCGAGCGCGAAACTCGTGCGGACACCGGCCAAATGGATCTTGAGGATCTGCTTCTAAAACCGCCAGCACCACCGGTGCCGGTTAACCAGAACACTGAGACGCCGACGAAGAAAGAGCCGGAACTTTCCCCGGCCGTGCGTCGGGCTCGGCAATATGCGAGCTGATCAATGGCGACAAAAGCAGAAATGCAGGCGGAGCTTGCTCAGCTTGAGGCCCGGAAAACCGAGATCATCACCGGGGAGTGGTTGACGGGCGTTGGGTCCAACGGTCGATCGGTTCAATACGCGGACCGGGACAAGCAGATCGATCGTATCGATCGTCGTATTCATGAGCTGAAACTCGCTTTAGGGCAGGTTCGGCGTGGGTATCTGGTAGGTCGCCGATGACTAATCCTGTCACAATCCTTGGTGCAGACGGTTTGCCGATGAAAAAGTCGGCTTCAACCTTTGCCGTCCCGCGTTCGGGTGGGGGTGGTTCAGTTGGTGGTTCGCTTGCTGGCTGGTCACCACGGCTGCGCTCGGCTGATGATCGGATCTCATCAGGGCGCGACCGGATGGTGGCCCGTGTTCGTGATCTCGTCGACCGCAATGGTTGGCTGTCGGGGGCAGTGCAGCGCCAAGTCGATGAGGCGATCGGCGCGAGCTTCCGCTTCAATTGGAACCCAGACTTGAACGCACTCGGTCTTGATCGAGATTGGGCAAAAGAGTTCGTCGCAGCAACGGAAAACGCTTTCCACAACTATGCGAATGACCCGCGCCGCCCGCTGGATGCTGGCGGGCGGCTGAGCCTTGCCGGCATTCTTGGTCTGGGCTTTCGCCATCGCATGGGGGAGGGTGACGCGATCTGTCTGGCTCATTGGCTTCCGAAGCGATCGGTCGCCTATTCGACTGCAGTGCAGGTTGTTGACCCGGATCGCCTATCGAACCCTTATGGCAAGTTCAATGGTGAAGATCTGCGAAACGGGATTGAGATCAATGGATATGGTGCGCCGATCGCATACCATTTCCGGTCTCGTCATCCGAACGATCCTTGGTCCCTGAATAACCAGACTTGGCAGCGTGTGAAGGCGCGCACCAAGTGGGGGCGGTCCCGTGTCATCCACTTCTTTGAAGTCGAACAAGCCGGCCAAACGCGGGGCCGGGGGCTGCTTGGGCCTGCGATCGAGAAACTCAAAGTCGCTGATGACTATGAGCGTTCGGAACAAGAGGCCGCTTTGATCAACGCGATCTTTGCAGCCTTCATCGAGAGCCCGTTCGATAAAACCATCATGGATGAGGTAAGCGAAGACGAAGGTGCGATCTCGCAGTATCAATCTGAGAGATCTGCTTTTGCCGATGCTAACCCTGTTTTGTTTGGTGGGTCTAAGGTTCACCGATTGTTTGCAGGGGAATCCTTCAATTTCAACCACGGTAACCGCGATAACGCAGCTTTTCAGGTTTTCATCCAGAATGCACTGCGTCACGCCGCGACTGCTTTGGGTCAGTCATACGAAGAGTTCGCCAACGACTGGTCGGGGACCAACTATTCCTCGGCTCGCGCGGCGATGCTCAAGTCTTGGAAGTTCCTGACAACACGCCGTGGTCACTTTGCCAATGGGTTTGCAACACCGATCTGGGCGCTTTGGCTTGAGGAACATATCAGTCAAGGGAACATCGACCTTCCATCGGGAACGCCGCGTTTTTGGGATAACCCTGCAGCTTGGTGTCGTGGCAATTGGATCGGGCCAGGTCGAGGTTGGGTTGATCCGGTCAAGGAAGCGAACGCTTCACAGATCCGGATGGAGAACAATCTCTCGACCTTGCAGACCGAGGCCGCAGAACAAGGGCAGGATTACCGCGAGATCCTTGACCAGCGGGCGCGCGAAAAAGACGAATTCGAAGAACGCGGCTTGGTCTATCCGGGCTCCGGTCAGACCGAGGTTGTCTACGTCGAAGATCAGAATGGCGACACTGTAAACGCGCATGTCTCGCGTCTCGAAGATATCGGGCGGCGGGCTCAGTTGCGGGGAAAGTAGAATGAATCCTGTTTTTGCAAACCTTTGGGGGCGGCTTATTGGTCGCCCCCTTCTTGTTACGCCTGAGCGCGCGCGTGACCTAACCGCCTATTTGATGACGCGATCGAATATGTCGGATGGCTTCATCATCGATGAGGATGCGGTTCATTCTGTGACCGACCTGATGGCGGGTGTAACCGGTGTCAAAGCGCGATCCGATCAGCACGACAATTATTATCGTGTGATGGATGGTGTCGCAGTGATCCCGGTGCGGGACACGTTGGTTCATCGGTTGGGGCTTCATCCTCACTGCGGCATGACTGGTTACGACGGTATCGCATTGAAGATTGATCGCGCGATCGAAGATCGCGCAGTCAAAGGGATCATGCTCGACATTGATAGCCCGGGCGGTGAAGTGTCAGGTGTACTTGAGTTGGGTGAGACCATCCGCGCGGCTCGCGATAAAAAGCCGGTATGGGCAGTCGCTGATGAAAAAGCTTACAGCGCAGCTTACTGGCTTGGAGCCCAAGCGAACCGATTGGTGATCCCCAAAACGGGCGGCGCCGGATCAATCGGCGTCATTACAATGCATGCTGATCACTCAAAGCGCCTTGATGAGAGCGGCGTCAAAGTCACGATCATTTCAGCAGGTACGCATAAGGCGGACGGTAATCCGTTCGAGCCGCTGCCCGATGATGTGCGTGAGCGTGTCGAGGCGAGTGTCGAGGATACCCGCCAGTTGTTTGCTCAGGAAGTTGTCAAAGGTCGTCCCGGGCTTTCGGTTGACGATGTTTTGGCTACAGAAGCGCAGTGTTATTCCGCCGATGAGGCGGTCGAAATTGGGCTCGCCGACGTGGTGCAGTCCAGTAAGTCGGCGATGTCCGACTTCATTGAGAAGCTGTCCGGACGGACAGTCATTGGACCTATTCAAAGCAAAGGTGCTTCTGAAATGGATGAACCGAACGACGGTAACCGTCCGGGCGATATCAAACCGGATGATGCCAAGGCGGATGCCCCGAAAGGGGTCGATGCAAAAGATGCAATCGGTGGTGAGCGTAAGCGCATCGCCGGGATTATGACCAGCAAAGAGGCCGAGGGGCGCAAGGATCTTGCGGAACACTTCGCCTACGAAACCGATATGTCGGTTGAGGCTGCGGTTGCGGCTCTGGCAAAGGCCCCTGTGGCTGCTTCTGATCCCCTCGGCGCTGCCATGAATAACGAGCCGAACGATGTCATCGGTGATGACGGTGGCGACGACGGCAAAGAAAGTCGTCCGTCGAAAGCAGAAACGATTGCCGCAAACTTTGCAGCGGCCACGGGCCAGAAGGCGAAAGGGTAAATTATGACCAAGGAAACTTATACTCCGCCCAACCTTATCGCCGGTGACTATCCGCTGGTGACCGAACCGGAAGTGATTGCTTCGGGCCAGGTGCTGGAAAAGGGCGCGCTTCTGGGCCGCATTACCGCGTCTGGCAAGCTGGTGTTGTCGGCTTCGGCTGCTGCCGATGGCAGCGAGCAACCCATTGCGGTCCTTACTTCCGCTCTTGATACCAGTGGCGGCGATATCGAAGCCCCGGTGTACAAAACCGGCATTTTCCATTACAGCGGCCTTGAGGTCGGTGCGGGTTGGACTAAGGCGTCCCTCCGTGCTGCCCTCGATCTGTCCCCGCTGTTCGCTGTTTAAACGGGGGGTCCGATGGATACCTATAGCACTACCGATCTTCTCGGCGTCCTGACGCGTTTCTCAGCGCCGGATATGTTTGTACTGGATCGCTATTTCGGCGCTCTGATGCTTTCTGACAAATCGGCGATTGCTCTTGATGAAGTTATCAAAGGCAAGAAGCTCGCCCCGTTTGTCATGGACACGGCGAAGGCCAAGGCGGGCATCCGCGAAGGTTTCACGACGACGAGCTTCAAACCTGCAACCCTCAAGCCGATGGATGTTGTCGACCCGGAACGCTTGCTTGCGCGCATGCCGGGTGAGGCTCTCGGCGCGGGCAGCATGTCGCCGGGGCAACGTCGTGATGCGAACATTGCAGCTATCCTGATGGATCACCGCAACGAGATCATGCGTCGTAAGCTTTGGATGGGGTGGCAGGTTCTTCGCACGGGTCAGGTTGTTGTCGAAGGTCCTGAATATCCGTCGCGGACGGTTGATTTCAATCGCGACCCGCTGCTGACCAAGGCCCTCATTCCGGCAGACCTCTGGTCTGATCCCAGTGCCGATATTTTCGGGGATCTGGAAGCATGGGCAGCTGACATCCAGAACAAGTCTGGTGTTATTGCGCTTGATGTCTTCGTGGCTCCGACAGTCTGGTCGGCGATGCGCAAAAATACCGCATTTATGAAGTTGCTTGATAACCGGCGCGGCACGAACAGTTCGATTGAGATTGGTCCAATCTCGGTAAATTCTGTTCGTTTCGTTGGGACTGTCGGTGACTTCAATATCTTCGTGTACGCGGAAACCTATCAGGATGATGATGGCAACGAGATCCCGTATCTCGGTGCTGATGAGGTTGTCATGGTCGGTACCGGTATTCAGGGTGTTCAGGCTCATGGCGCGATTCTGGACAAGGGTGCCGGGTATACGCCGATGGAATACTTCCCGAAAATCATCGAGGAAGATAACCCGTCGATCGAATCTGTATTGACGCAGTCCCGTCCGCTGATTGTCCCGGGTAATGTCAATGCGTCGCTTTGCGCGACGGTTTTGTAAGGGGGTGGTGATGTCTGCAAAGAAACAAACCATTGTCCCGGTCAAGACGCTGGAAGGCCGTGATAAGAAGGGCGAACGCGTCATCCATATTGCGGGTGTGCCGGTCGAAGTCTCTGCCGCCGAGGCGAAGGCGTTGATCGACAAAAAGCTTGCGGTTGCCGCCTCTGATGTGGCTTTGGCTGCTCCGGTTGCTGAGCCCGACCCGACGTTCGCCTCGATCGATCAGGTCTATGCTGCTGTCGGTCAGGTTGGCGAAGAAGATTTCACCGTTGACGGTCGCCCGACGGTCGAGGCGCTGGAAAAGCTCACTGGTCTTGAAGTGAGCGCGAAACGCCGTGATGCGGCGTGGGAAAAGTATGTTGCGGATCAGAAGGCTGCTAGCAAGCAGTCCTGACGGTCTATTCATCTGACCTGGCTATCGGCACTCGCCCTTCGGGGCGGGTGCTTTTTGTTTGGTAATTTTCCATGCTCAATTTTGATGAACTTTTAAACAAGCCGATTTCCAAGGTTCTCGGCCAGCAGGTGGTTATTCGTCATCGGGGCGGGAGTGTCTCGACGGTGACCGAATTTGACTACCGCCACAATGCCGCGTCTGAGGCGGGTGGCGGCGAGGCTGAATTTCAGGCTTTTGAGCATACTGGCGGGTTTCGCATTTCCGAAGCTCCGGGCGTCAAGCAGGGCGATTTTATCGACCTTTCCGTTGGCACCTTCACGATCGACCAGATTGATCCGGATGATACCGGATGGGTCGAGGTCGGTTTGATCAAGGGGGAGGTAGAAAATGTCTGAATACTATCCCCGATCTGCCTTGATGGCCTTTGTTAAGGAGAAGATCAAAGCGCGGCCAAACAGTCCGGATGTGATCATTGGTCGGGTGTCCGAAATCCCCGAAGAACAGAAAAAGGCGATCAGCATATATGCGCCAGCCGACGGTATGACGCCGGTCGGATCTGCGTGGCAGTTCATCCCGTCGGTCAGTCTTTCGATCGAGGTTCATGTGCGCGAGCTGACGGATTGGTGCGCGGTCGCGGAAGCGGAAACCACCTCAATCATTCAGACCCTTTTTGCTGATCAGGATTTCCGGGCGCTATGGAAAACGCCGCCTTCGATCGAGATCAAGCAATTCGTGCACCGTGACGGCGGTCCGGTGGTTGGCGAAATCATTTCAATGTCGGGTGAGCTAACTCGCCCGCGTGTCGTGTCGATCTCTGCGGGCGAGCTGCAGGGTGTCGATATTCAGCAAGGAGCGAGTGAGTGATGAAGGTGCGGATCAATCCCGACCGAAAGGTCGATGGCAAGCCGCTCCGGGTGTTCAACCCGGTCAAGGGTGGTTTCTATCCTGATGGAGAGTTTGAGCTTTCCGACAAGGATTTGCGCAACCCGAATGTGATCCGGTTGCTGCCGCCGGCCAAAGCCGGTGGCATTGCCGGTGGTCAGTTCGGTGATCTGGTCCCTGTGAAGGGTGCCGCCAAGGCAGAGAAAAAAGGGTAACCCATGACGATCCCAAACGAAGTCTTTAACGAGATCCCGATCAACACGCGTGTTGCCGGTTCCTATATCGAGATCGATGGCTCGCGCGCTGATGGTTTTACGGCCAATCACGTCGCATTGCTCATCGGTCAAAGCCTTGCTGTCGGCACCGCAAGTGATGATGAACTGATCATCGTCCCGGGGACGGGGGATTTGCGGGCGAGCTGTTTGGCAAGGGATCGAACCTTGCAATGATGGTCGAGGCGTTTCGCGAAAACAACGACACGATGACGTTGTATGCCTTGCCTGTCGCGGATCTGGGCGCGGGTGTTAAGGCAAGCGGTACGCTGACGGTTACAGGTACCGCTACCGAGAGCCGCGCACTGGCGATCTATGTGGCGGCGAAGCGTCTGTTCGTCGGGGTAACGGTTGATGACACTGCGACCGACATTGCTGCTTCGATTGCCGCTGCTGTGTCCGCCGATGCTGATCTTCCGGTAACGGCTGTTTCAGCCGCTGGTGTTGTCACCTTTACTGCAAAGAATGCTGGCGAGGTCGGTAACGATCTTCGTGTTCAGATCGCGCTGCGCGGTATCCTGAATGGCGAGAAGGTGGCTGATGGCGTCTCTATCGCGGTTTCCGATGCTGGTTTCCTGACTGGTGGATCTGGTAACCCGGATATCGCCGGGGCGATCGCGGCGATCGGCGATGATAAATTCAACTATGTCGGTTTCCCGTGGGCTGATGGTGCAACGCTTGATGCTGCCTCGGCTTGGCTGGAAGATTTGCAGGCTGCCGGGGCGGAAGTTGACATTAAAGCGTTCACGGGCCGCCGTGGTACGCTCAGCGAGCTGGTGACCTTTGGCGCGTCACGTAACGACCGTTTCGTGACGATGATCGAAAGTTACGATGCACCTGGCCCTGTCTGGATGCGTGCGGCGCGCTACATGGGGCAGGCCTCGGCGAAGCTGTTCAATCATCCTGCCCGCCCATTATATGGCGTCGAGTTGATCGGTGAAATGGCACCGCCGAAAAGCAGCCTTTTCACATTTTCCGACAAGAACACCTTGTTGTTTGCTGGTATCACGGTCACGGACGTTGGTCAGGATGGCAAGGTTCGGCTGAGTATGCCGATCACAATGTACCAGACGAACCAGTTTGGTGACGAATTTGCGGCATATTTGCTGGTGAATACGGTCGCTCAGCTTGGCCGACTGCGTGATGAGCTGCGCAATGTGGTCAATTCGCGGATCATGGCTCAGCGTCCGGTTCTGGTGAATGACGGCACTGCCATTGATGAAGCAGTGCCGCATGTGACGCCGCGTTCGGTCAAGGCGACGCTGATTGCGCACTACGAATATCTGCAATCTTTCGGTTTGGTCGAGAGTATTGATGAGTTCGAGAAGCGCCTCATGGTTTCCAAGTCGCCGAACGATGCCTTCCGTCTGAATGTGATCTATGAGCCGGATCTTTCCAATCCGCTCTATGTCTTCGCGGCAAAGATCGCGTTCTCTCTTGATTTCCGCAACTACTGATGGGGGATTGAACCATGACGACAGTTGCAGGGGTTCGATCCCTTAAAGTGGCGGGTGTGGAATACACGACCGCTGATACCGCGACCTACAATCTGGGCGGCAAGCAGCGCGAAACCATCATGGGTGGTGGCAAGCGCGCTGGTTCCAGCGAGAAGGCCCGTGTTGCCTTCATCGAGGTGAAGATCTTCCTTGATGAGGGTCAGTCATCGAAGGATGTGACAGCCGTTAAGTCTCAAGAAATTCAGCTCGAATGTGCGGACCGCACAATCGTTATGAATTCAGGGGATGAAGTGGGTTCTGCTGATAACGATGCATCGGAAAACAGCCTGACCGTTCGCTTTGAGGGCAATAGCGCCCGTGAGGTGTCGTGATGGATGTTGATTTTGATCCAAGCGACGTCGATCTGACTGATTTTGTTGAGGATGGCGAGAAGGGGCGCAAGGTTTTGCGCCTCGCATATCCGATCGAAGTAAACATCACCGACGGTTCCGGAAGCCATGTCGAGGAGGTCGGTCATATCGAGTTTCGTCGTCCGATAGCGCGGGACCTTGATCTGTTGGACAGCTTGGCGTCCGGCAAGGCTGTCATGGCGGGGTCTCGCAAGTTCGTTGCGGCTTTGGTCTTTGGTGATAACCGTATCAATGAGCGCAAAATCGCTGATATGGACGCCGAAGATATGATGCGTGCAATGGCGGTCTGTTTCGGTTTTTTCCAAAAACCGTCCCAAAAGACATCCGATCAGTAATCAAGATTTTTGTCGTGCGGTTCGGGTGGAAGCCCGAAGAAATCCGCGACATGCCGCTTGATGATATCGCGCTGTGCATCGAAGCCTATGAGGAAGATGCACAGCGCGAAATTTCCGCTCTGGAAGGTCTGAGCAATGGGTAAGAATTTCGTTGTCAGCATGGTTCTGAATGCCCGGGAACGGGTCGCAGGACCAATGCGTCGCGTTCAAGGGATGCTTACAGGTATCCGTGCGCGGGCTTCGGCGGTTTCCCGAAGCCTAGGCTTTCACAAGATTACCGACGGGTTTCGCCGCCTCGGGTCGTCCTTTGTCGGTCTAAGTCGTCATATCTCCGGGGTTGGTGCTGGCCTTCTTGGTTTGGCCGGTATCGGGCTTGGGGGCGGATTACTGGCGTGGATACATGGCGGGGCGGATGATGCTGATGTTCTGGCGAAATTTGGCAGGACTGTCGGGATCAACACCGAGGCTTTGCAGCAATGGCAGCACGCAGCGAACCAAGCTGCGGGCATGACAAACGAGGAGCTTCGCAAAAGCTTCCGTGATCTGGCAAAGAACGTGGGCGATGCAGCTAACGGGATTGGCCGCGCCAAACCGATCATCGAAGCGCTTGGGATTCCTCTGCGTGACAGTCAGGGGAATGTCCGGGACCTGAATGACATTCTGCCGGATCTGCAGGATGCGTTCCGCAAGATTGAAAACCCGGCGCTTCGAACGTCAACCGCGATGAAGCTTTTCGGCGAAAGCGGCTCAAAGATGGCTCTGTTGCTGACCCAGCCGCAGGCCGAAATGGACCGTCTGTTCGATGAAATGACCGATCTTGGCGTGATCAGCGACCAAGCGGCCAAGGATACCGAAGCCTACAACGACGCGATGGATTCATTCGGTAAGTCGATTACTGGTGTTCGCAATGGGTTGATGGGTGCTTTGTTTCCCGTCCTGACGCCATTGGCTACCAAGATGAAAGAGTTCGTTATCTCGATGCGGCCACAAATCGTCTCGAGCCTTAGTGCGGCGATTGTGGGTGTTTCGGCAACCATGTCGCAGTGGTTCACGGTTGCCAAGGATGGCACCACACCTGCCGGTCAAGCGGTGATGGGCTTCATTTCCACGATCGAAAATATGATCGGCTATGGCGCAAGTATCGTTGACTTTCTTGGCGGCTGGCAGAATGCGGCGCTTGGCTTTGCGGCCTTGATGGCGGGGCCGTTCATTGCTTCGCTTCTGAGCGTCGGTACCGCGTTTGCCAATCTCGGGTGGGTTTTGGCGTCAAATCCGATCGTTCTGGCGGCGGGGCTGATCGCCGGGGCTGTTTATACGATCTATGATAATTGGGATGGGATCGTTTCCTATTTCACCGAAAAGATCGACGCAGTCCGGGGTGCTTTCAAAACCGGATTTATCGACGGTATCATGGCTTATATGGCCGCGTTTAATCCGTTCGCGATGTTGTATGACGGGTTCACGGGGCTGGTGGAATACATCACCGGTTTTGACCTGGCCTCAATCATCGAGGAAAAGATCCGCGCAATGGTGTCGGTGCTGCCCGATTGGATGGTCGACAAGCTCGGGATATCGAAGTCAGAACCGGCGTCGGTGGCTTCTGGTGAGCAGCAACCAGACACTAGCCCTGTTTCTCCGCCGAGCATTTCTCAGACCGCTCAGCGGGTCGCTAATGCTCGGGTTGAAAGCCGAGGTGTTGCTCCTGCGGCGGAAGCCCCCGAGGGTAAGATCACAATCGAGCTTGTCGGTGATGGTGCGCAAGCGGCGCGGGTAACGCGCACAACGTCCCGAGGTATTGGGCTTGAAACCAACCTCCGAACCGGCCCGAGTTTGGCTGGTATGGGGGCGGGTTAAGGTTTGGGGGTGTCATGCTTGATCTCGATTATTCGACCAACATCGATGATGTGATCGACCATCTCAATGAGTTGGAGAAAAAGCATATCCCCTTTGCCTTGTCGCGCACTATTAATCATCTGACCTATGAGGGGCGGGATCGGGTAATTGATGAACTGCCGCGTCGCTTCACAATCCGTGAGAAGTCGCTCAAGGCGTCGGGTGGCGGGCGGCGCGCGCTTTGGATAAAGCCAAGCAACAAGGGTCAGGCAATCATTCAAGCCGAGATCGGTACGCCGTTCTGGTTCTTTGAGGATCAAGAAGCTGGCGGTACCCGTCGCGGCAAGTCGGGTGAGGGGTCGTGGATTCCGGGTTTGGGTGCGCGAACCCGGAAATCCAAAGAGGGCCGTGTTGCGCGCCGCTT
Source organism: Thalassospira sp. (assembly GCF_048059015.1). Lineage (GTDB taxonomy): Bacteria > Pseudomonadota > Alphaproteobacteria > Rhodospirillales > Thalassospiraceae > Thalassospira. Next base: position 234,746 of record NZ_JBLLNT010000008.1, read on the forward strand.
CACCAAACAAAAGGTTCGTCAGGATCTCAAGGCTAATCGCGCATATCCGAAATCGCGGCGATCAAAGCGTCACAAGCAGGGATATGCCAAGCAAAAGCCGTTTGTGATCGATCTTGGTGGTGGGAAACGCGGCGTCGCCATTCGCCAGAAAAAGGGTAAGCGCGCGCCGCTATCGCTGCTCTGGGTTATCCAAGATACCCGAATGATCAAGCCGCGCTGGCGCTTTGAAAAGACAATGACCGGTGTGGTCGAGGGGCGATCGGCACCGGTTTTTGTTCGCGAGTTGCGTGATGCGCTGAAATCGTCCCGGTCAGGTCCAAAGAAAAGCATGTTTGTCGAGCATTTGATCGCAACCGGACCAGTGCCAGCGATCCCGGGTTCCGGTGGTTTGTCTGGTGGCGATACGCTTGATCAATTGTCACAAGTAGCGCGCGGTTTGCCGGGGATTTGATATGGCGTTTGCAGATGAACTACGTCAAGGCAGCTTTCGGGGTGTGCCTTTCCACACCAAATCGCGCAAGCTGTCATCGGGTCGCCGAGGGCCAACCTTTGAGCGTCCAAACCGGGATGAAGCAGAATCGCAGGATCTAGGGCGTAAGGCTCGATCTTTCAATGTTCCCGCTTTTGTGATGACCTCTGATGGTTTTGGTGCAAGGGATCGGCTTTTGGCGGCTCTTGATGCAGCGGGGCCAGGTACGTTTGTTGACCCGTTTGGTGGTCGGTTTGCTGAGCGCCGCGTCAAGGTCGTTACCTATGATCTTGACGAAAGTTTTGATGCTGAATGCGTGGCCAGTTTCTCGATCACCTTCGAGGAGGTTGGTGAGAATACCGAGCGTGGCTTTACGGCAGGCCGGATATCGCCCGCGTTTGAGCTTGAGCAGAAATCGTCGTCCCTGAGTGTCGCTGCGCAAGACGCCTTTGTTAACTCATACGTCACGGACGGTATGCCGGGTTTTGTGCGGCAAGCAGGGGGTGAGGTAATTGGCGCTCTGACCGATCAGGTTGGTGGGCAGGTCTTCACAGCGCTTGGTGTTAGTTCAACCATGCAAGATGCCGTGTCAGAGATCGGTGCCGTGGGTGTAACCGCTCTGACCGGTGGTGGTCTTGATATTGCGACCGGGTTGTCCGCTGGTTTCACGGCACTGTCAGGGGCGGTGCCCGCTGTTGATGATGGTGTGACGGGTTTCCTGTCTTTGGCGGGGTTTGAGGCGTCTGGGATTGATGTTCCGATTTCAACCGCGACCCGCGAGATTGAGGCGGTTAACCGGACAGCTCTTGGCGCTTTTGTTCGGCGCACCTCGATCGCAATGGCGACCGAGCTTCTGCCGAAATATACCTTCCTGTCCTATACACAGGCGCAAACCGTCTCAAAGAGCTTTGTCAGCGTGATCGATGCTGAAATCGAGCGATCTGGCAGCAGTGTCGCGGGCGAAAGTGACGATGGTGTTTTTGCGGCATTGTCTTCGGTTCGCTCTGCTGTTCTTGACTTCACGCGCGAGGCGGGGGCGGGCAAGGCCAACGTGATCGAGGATCTGCCATGGCAAACCGAACCATCCGAGGTGATGGCCTATCGTCTTTATGGCGATGCATCCCGCGCAGGCGAAATCGTAACCCGAAACAATCTGGCGCATCCAAACTTGGTGCCGTCATGGGCTCCGGTCGAGGTTCTTGATGAGTGATATTCCCGAGATCGAATTGAATGGCCGGATCTATGATGGCTGGCAGAAATGTTCGATTAATATGTCGATCAAGGATATTGCCAGCAGCTTTGCACTGACGGTTGATGACTTCTCGCCCGAAGACGTGGGCGATATGTCGGTCAAGATTAGTTGCGGCGGGGAGCGGCTTCTGACGGGCTGGCTTGATCGGGTGGATACCTCCACGGTTCCCGATCGGGAAGGGACCCGGATTAGCGGTCGATCGAAAACAGGCGATCTGGTCGATTGCGCAGCGATCGTGCAGGGTGGCGAGCTTCGAAATGCTTCTCTGATCGATGCGTGCCGCGAGCTTTGCAAACCGTTCGGTGTAGGTGTCGAGGCGCTTTCTGATACTGGTGATCGATTTGACCGCATCAAGATCGAGCAAGGCGAGACGGTTTCGCAGGTGATTGACCGTATCAGCCGTGAGCGCGGGTTTAATGCTTGGGCGTCTGTAAATGGAGGCATCGTTCTGGGTCGCCCTGGATCTGATCGATCCGATGCGTTGCTTCGCTATCGCTACACTGAAACTGGTCAACTTCGGTCTGATAACAACATTGTCGAGCTAAGCGGTTCGTTCGATATGTCGGGCCGTTTCAGCAAGCTGGTCATGCGATCGCAGGCAGCAACGAGCGATATGGATTTCGGTCTGTCTGCTGCGCAGTCAGAGGCGATCGCGATTGATGAGGCGGTCAAGCGGTATCGCCCCGCAATCCTGACCTCGGACGGGGCGGGGTCATCGGCACAGCTAAAGGCGCGGGTCGAGTGGGAGGCATCCCGCCGGATCGGTCTTTCGACCGGTGTGAGTTATCAGGTTGAAGGCTGGCGGCAGGTGCCGGGCGGTGCGTTCTGGAAGCCGGGGCTTGTGGTGCCGGTCGAGGATGAAAAGAACAATATCAGCTATGACATGCTGATCGTGTCTGTGTCCTTGACGCTTGATGAGGATGACGGTGGTTACCGCGCCTCTTTGTCGTTGGAGCCAAAAGCAGCATGGGTGCCAAAGCCGGTCTTTAAGGAGGCCGACGGCGATGCTCAATATGCTGCGCTGCGCGCTGCAGTTCGGGGGTGAGTGCGATGTTGGAGGGTCTGTTCGATCGGCTGTCACGGCGTGTCGAAAATATGCTGTTTCGTGCGGTCATTCGCCGGGTTCGCCTGACCGATGGTTCCGGTGCGATGATTGCCCAAGTCTCGGGTCGTGCCGGCGAAACGCCGGATGATGTATTGATCATGCATCACTATGGCTTTGATCAATACCCGCTGCCGGTCGATGAAAATGGCCGTGGTGCTGAAATGATGGCGCTGCAGGTCGAGCGCAACTTGGTGGTTGGTTTGCCGCCCATGGATCGGCGCCACAGATCGAAAAGCGGCGTTACCGATCCGGGTGAGGTCGGCTTATACGATGATCAGGGCCAAACATTCACGCTAAAGCGCGGGCAGGTGGCTGTCTTGGAGACCAAGGTTCTACGGATCGTGGCGACCGAGAGGATCATTTTCGACACGCCGGAAGGCGAGTTTACGCAGAACGTCAAGATCGGCGGCAGCTTGGATGTTGCGGAAGATATTACCGATCAGACGGCGAGCTCAAACACGCAGACGGTGGCCGGTATGCGATCAGTCTATAACGGCCATGACCACCCTGAAAACGATAATGGTGGCCCGACGGGAACTCCCAATCAGGATATGTGATCAATGACCAATTTGATTACCGACATGTCGCTCCGCTTCGATAACGAGGCGGGGCGTTTTGATTTGCAGCTCTTGGGGGATGGGTCTGGCGGTCTTGATACGGATCACGGGCTTGAAACGGCGGTAACAGCGTCTCTGTTTACCGATCAGCGGGCGCGCGATGACGATGAATTGCCTGACGGGAAGGACCGTCGCGGTTTTTGGGGGGATACCTGGCCTACGATTTCGGGGATGAAAGTCGGGTCTCGGTTCTGGCTTCTTAACCGCGCCATCATTACCACCGAAACGGTGGCGCGTGTTCGTGAGTATGGCGCTGAGGCGCTTCAATGGATCGTCGATCAGGGCTTTGCCAGCTCGGCGTCTTTCGAGGCTATCCGCGATCGCGATGCTGGTCGATGGGTGATCTCGGGGTGTGCAGTGATTGAGCGCCCGAACAGGCCGGTGTTTGAGCGCCGGTATTCAGACATCTGGAAATGGATGGATAATAACTCATGAGCAAACTGACTGGTTTCCAGACGCCGGATTTCTCGACCTTGCGCGATGCGTCCAAGGCTTACTATGAGGGTGAGCTTGGGCAGGGTGTGACGGTTGGGCAGGGGCCTGTCCCTGCAATGCCTTACATCGATGGTATCCTTGCCAAGGGGGCATACGGCTATATCGACCATATCGCGTCCGAGACGATGGTGCTTTATGCGACCGAGGATAACCTCGATGGTCACGGCTTCACATGGGATGTGAAACGAAATCAGGCGACCCGGGGTGGTGGTCTGGTGGCTGTCTCTGGTTCATCCGGTGCGGGTTTTACTGTGCCGCAAACCGCGCGCGATAAGTCCGGTATCGAGTTCAAGTTGGTTGAAAGCGTGGTACTGGATGGAGCGGGTGCGGCAACCGCCTCTTTCATCGCTGTCGAGCCCGGTGCGTCCGGAAATCTTGAGGCGGGCGCAAAGTTGACTTTGACCTCGCCAGTCGAGGGGATCGATCCTGTTTTGGTCGTGACAGGTGATGGTTTCACCGGCGGTGCGGACAAAGAACTTGATGGTCGCAAGGGCATCAAAGAGCATTATCGCGGTCGCATCCTTGACCGTATTCGCACACCGCCGCATGGCGGTAATAAAGATGATTATATCAAATGGGCCAAAGAGGTCGCTGGTGTAACGCGGGTCTGGCCGTCGCCCCGTGAAATGGGGCTTGGGACCGTTACCGTTCGCTTCATGATGGACAAGCTCCGGGCAGACGTGGAGGGTATCCCCACGGCGGCGGATGTGTCGTTGGTGCAGGATTATATCGATGAAGAGCGGCAAGTTAACTGTGATGTCTTCGTGGTTGCCCCGATCGCACATCCCATCGCGATAACGATTTCCGGACTGGACCCGGATACCCCGGAAATTCGATCGGCGATCGAGGCGGAAATTCGCGACATGCTCTATCGCCGGGGTGAGCCCGGGGTCACGGTCAGTAAAAGCTGGCTGACCGAGGCGATCGCTATTGCAGCAGGCGAAGATCGGCACAAGATGACAGTGCCAGCAGATGATGTGGTCTGTGCTGTTGGTGAAATACCGGTGATCGGGGTGGTGTCCTATGTCGCGTGAACGGCTTGAGGCATATGCCGACGTAATTGCCGGTGCTTTTCCGCCCGGGGCGGCATGGCAGGGGTTTCGCGATTACGACGGTGTCGGTCATTCGTTTCTGATTGGCAAGGTCGCAACATGGCTTGATGTGGACCTCACAGCTGAGCGTTTGGTGCTTGAAAGTCAGCCTGCGCGTGCTGTGCAGATGCTGGCCGATCACGAAAAGCAGGTAGGCTTGCCCGATTGTTGTTTTCAAACGGCGGGTTTGCCGATCGAGGATCGCCGAGCTGCGGTGCTTACCCGATTGCGTGCCACGGGCGGTCAGCGTCCGCGATACTTTGTCAATCTGGCGGAAAGCCTCGGTTATCAGATCGAGGTTGTTGAATATCGCCCCTTTATGGTCGGCATAAGCCAGGTCGGCGGGGCGAACTCCTCGAACAACTCACGCAGCACGCGATACGATATGCTTGGCGCTACCGCCGATATGCGCGCTTGGTGGCGTGTTCGGGTGCTTGGGCCGCGCGTTACGTGGTTCAAGGTCGGGGTTTCGACCTTGGGGCAGGACCCGCTGGCGTGGATATCGCGAGCGGAAGATTTGGAATGTCTCTTGGGTCGGTATCAGCCGGCCCATTCTCTTTTGACCATGTCATATGAAGGTGAGTGATGCAGTATCAGCCGCCAGTTAATGGGGATGCTCTTGATCCCGATCGTCCATACGTAAATCCGAACCCGGCAGCGAGTGTCGAGGGGTCAATTCCCCCGGCAGAGGCGATCGAGCATTCGATGCGCGAGATTGTCAACGCGGTCAACTTTTTCCTTGGTACGGTTGAAAATCCCTTGCCTGCCTCCGAGGCTGATCTTCAGCAGTTGCGCAAGGCAATCCAGCAGGCAGTTGCGGATGGCACCGCGAATGGTCTATTTCGTGATATCCCTGCCACCCTGACCGCCGGTTTCAACACCGAGTTCGTCGATCTGACGGTCGCGGCGGGTGTGGCGACTTTCGATCCAACCGCCCGTAGCCGGTTCAAGCATGTTCTGGATGACGCGATCCTGATCGATAACCCGGCTGTGATCCCGAATGCTGGACCGGCGATGATCAAGCTGGCACAGGATGGTACCGGCAACCACGCGGTTGACTGGGGCGCGAAATATCGTGTGACCGGCGATATCAATTATGCGGCCAATTCCGTGTCCAAATGCATGCTTGAATATGACGCTGCTGACGATGTTATTGACGTTGTGATCACGCAGCGTGCAGGAGCCTGATCATGTCGCTTTTGATGGAAAACAGTGTTGCCAAGATTGGCTGCGGTGATCCGGGTGATCCGATCCCATTTGCAGCACTGCTCGAAGGCAACAATTACCTTCAGTTTCCGGCAGCGGGTGCCAGTACTAAAAAGGCACTGTTCAATCTCTGGGTAAAAGGTGTGTCGGACGCTTTCAATAGTTACATTTATTCGTCCCCTGATCTTGCCGGGAGTTCGTATTTCTATCTTGGCCATTCCGGAAATCAGACCCGAATTATTCATCGTGATGTGAGCAATCAATTCGATCTTTCGGTCGAAGGTTTTGCTCGTGACGGTGCGGCATTCAGGAACTTGCATCTTGAGATCGATGCAACCCAGCCGGTTGCCGAAGACCGGGTGAAACTGTGGGTAAATGGCATGTTGGTCACTTTGACCGGCACCTTCCCGGCTCTTGATTATGCAATGACCAAACTGGGTGGCACAGCCCACCAGTATGTTTCGTCTTGGGTCGGATCGTTCGGAACTCCGGCTGGCGGGCCGGGCCATTATGCGGCAAATGTTGCGTATGGTGATGACCCTGATGCCTACTCTTTTGCGGACTTCGGTCGTTTTAACGCTCAAGGTGATTGGGTGCCGAAGGCGGTTTCGGATCTGTCAGGGTTGCGGTACTTCCTGCCATTCTCTGACCCAGCGAATATGGGCGCGAACCTTGCCGGTGCTGACCTTGTCGAAACTGGCGCTGTTGCGCAATCAGCCGATACCCCAACATCGTTCAAGCATTTCTCGTTTGATATGCTGCGCTTCTGGAACTCTTACACTGGCGCACTTGCTACTTCTGAAGGTGGTTATGCGCACTCATCGACAAACTCTATCGCAGAGAAAGGCGGAACTGTTAATCGTGTAATTTCCAGAGGGAAAATATACGCAGAATTTAAGGCCGAGCTGACGGGCTATGGTTCCAATTTCTGCGGGATTGGAACGATTTCGGCTATCGACGATCAGAAGCCGGGTGAGCGCAATGACACAGTGCTCTGGCTAGATGGCGGAAACCTTAGGCAAGGCGGGGCTGCTACTGCTCATGGCAGTGCGCTTACAACCTCATCAGATGTCATGAGGATGGCCATAAATGCGGACACCAAAGAAGTCTGGTTCGGGTTGAACAACACTTGGTTCGGTGGTGGTGATCCAGAAAATGGCATAAACCCGAGTGCGACAGGCTTGGCGGACGAAATCATCATCGCATCTTATGCATACTCTGATGAGCTGTTAAAGCTGTCAGCCAATCTTGGTCAGATAGCTTTCGAGTTTGCCCCGCCTGCCGGTTTCAGCGGCCTGAACAGTGCTGAAAACAGCTTTGACTGTCCCGCCATTTTGAAGCCAGACGATTACGTGACTGGGCGGATTACAATCGGCGGCGCTGCCGTTGCCGACCTTCCTTGGAACCCGCTTGTTGAAAAGACGCTTTCACTATCGGTTCGACTTGACGGTGATTACAGCCGCCGTGTCAGTACGTCTGTTCGCGGAAGTGGTCTATGCTTCGAGATTGACCTGACGACTGGCGAAATACCATGCAGCATGGCATTTACCAGTACCGGTGTCACCTTTGGTGCCGACGATGAATATCAAGGAACGTGTCTTCATCTGTTCTGGCGTGTCAGTGCGCTTGCCGGAATGGACATCCCGGATGTTTTTAATCACGTCAATGGCACACCTTCATTGGTCAATACGTCGCTTGGCGGCGTCAAAGAATATGGCTGGTTGCTTCCAATTGCCGGGGGTGACATTCGAACGTTCCATAACGGGTTGGACGCGGATCAGTACCTTCGACTGAACGAAACACAGGGCTATCAGACCGATGCAGGGTGGTGTGACCGAACTGCCAATACTGTCACATATGGCGGATCACTTGTGAGCGGTCAGTACCTTCCTGTGATTTGGCGAGGTATTCCGCAGTTCTCGAACTTCGCGATGAAAAAAGGGAATGGGGTGGCGGATGGTCCGCGTTTTGTCCGCGACTTTACGTCGTTGATCGATATCCTGAAGAACGCAGACACGACCGCCGAGACAGTGCTGTTGGACAAGCTGCGCGATCCATTCAACCCCGCTGAGAACATTCTCAACCTTTCAACAGCAGTTCAGCCAAACATTCAGGCCAATAACAAGGCAGATTTGGTTTCCGACGGCACGAAAGTCCGAGGTTCAGGCGGGGCCTTGAACGGAAACGGAAACCGGATCACGTCTGCCTCGTGGGCGATCACGCCCGGTAAATTCGCAACTGCGCAATAGGAGCAATCAGCCATGCGTTACCCTTTGTATGTGATCTTTAACGAAGACTGGTCGCTCAACCGTTATGAAAATGGTGTGAGCTTTGTCGCTGAAACGGCGCGTCCGTTCACAGATGCGACCAAGCATCCAGTTGCGACCCTGCTTGAGCACTATGTCAAACCGATCAGCCAGACCCCGAAGCCGTCAAGTGAATGGCAGAACGTAGCCAGCCAGCCGGACGTTCTGATTGAGGGCGAAGATGCTGCTCAGACTGCAAAATTGACTTGGCAAACCGCCCCGATCAGCCTGGATCAGGCAAAGGCGAAGCTGCGGGCGAAGGTCAAGCAGTGCAAGTTTGAGCGGATGGATGCAGGGATCGAGTTCGCCGTTGGTGAAACGACCTATCTTGTCCAGACCGACGCGGATAGCCGCAGCCTGATCGACAGTACCTTTGCGCTAGCGGTCAATGGTTATCTGCCCGATGGGCGCGGCTGGCGTATGGGGGATAATTCCTACCCAACCCTGACCCAGCAGCAGTTGATCAATATGGCCTTGGCCGTCGGTTCGATGGTCGGGGCTTGTTATGATGCCCAATCGGCGCAAGAGGCCGAGATCAATGCCCTGACTGATCTTGATGCCTGTATGGCCTATGATTGCAGTGCCGGTTATCCCCCGGCACCTAATCTGGCTTAACATCGTTTGCCCCTTACGCGCCCAATTCACTCAGTCGCCGATCGGCGGCTTTTTTAATGCCTGTTTGGTAGGGGGTGCCGGCATGGACAAGCCGCCACATGAGATCGAGCCCGAATGGCTCACGGCGCTGAAATTCTGGTGGCCGGTCGCGGGCCTGACGATTTATGCCCGCATTCTTTGGCATCGAAATTTGGTTGCCAAGGGGTTTCGCCGGTTTTGGGGGCGTGAGCTTCTTTGGGAATTGGGAACAGCGGGGTTCTGTTTCGCGATTTCCATGGGCGTGGTGGATTACTTCGATTTCAGTATCGAGGGTGCCTGCGCGGTTGCCACCCTGATTGGCTGGCTTGGCCCGAAAGGGTTGCAGGCCATGCTGCTCGGGCGTCTGAAAGGGGTCTGAAATGGATCAAATTATGTATGTCTTGCCGTCGGTTGCAGTTTCGATGGTTGTTCAGTTTTTTTTGGCGGTCGCGGCGTTCTTCCTCGTGCGTTTGTCGCTCAAATGGCTGGACCGAATTATTGGCTTTGACTTCAAGGACTGGATCTCCAATGCGGATCATATGGCTGTTTCTCATTACCTGTCTTATCGGATTCTGGCCGTCTGCATCTTGGTCGGGCTTATTGTTTCCGGATCGCTATGACGGCGAATTCCGCCAGCATTCAGGGCGGTATTTGCCCGGGCTGGATTGGCGGCTTTTGAAAGCGCAGTGCTATCAGGAAAGCTTATTGCGTCCGGATGCCGTGTCGCCCGTTGGGGCTCAGGGGCTTTGTCAATTCATGCCCGGGACTTGGCGGCAGGTTTCCGGGCAGATTGACCTACCGCCAAATGCCTCGGCCTTCATGCCGCAGCTCTCAATCCGGGCTGCGGCTTTTTATATGGCGTCACTACGTGGCCAATGGTCTTCGCCGCGCCCGGAATGGGATCGTCACAGCCTTGCGCTTGGCAGTTATAACGCCGGCCTTGGAAATCTCCTCAAGGCACAAAAGGTCTGCGGCGGTCCCGTTCTATATCGAGACATCGTTTCTTGCTTGCCCGATGTGACAGGTCATCACTCTCGCGAGACGATGACCTATGTCGATCGGATCTGGCGTTGGTACGGGCAAATGATCGGGGGTGGGTAATGGGTGGTGTCTTAAAGCTGGTGGGCGGATTTTTCTCGGGCAGCACGCTTTGGTGGTTGATCGGTGCCGTCGGTGTCGGGCTGATCGCCTTTGCCGGCATGCAAACCCTTCGGCTGAATGCAGCGGAGGCGCGGGTCGAAGCCGCTGATATCCGTGTGGCGCGTTGGCGCGATGCGAATATTCAGAACATGGAAACGATTGATCGTCTCCGCCTTGCCCGAACGCGGATCGAGGTCGCGCTATCAGATGAGCGCGATCGCCGATCGAAATCAGAAGCCAGGTACAAATCTTTTATCGAGGGGGTGAATGATGCGCCAGAAAATGGCTGTGTCGGTCCTGCTGTGCGCGGTCTTTTTGACCGCCTGCGGGGCGATGGTGCCGGAACCGATTCAGGTGACCCAAGTGATCGAGGCCGAGGTTCCGGGTGAGCTGACGACCTGCGCGCCGCGCCCGGATAGCCCGAGCCCGCCAGTCACAGATAAGAAGGTTGGCCGGTATATCGTCGAATTGCTTTCCGCGCACGATGATTGCTATGGCAAAAACCGGAAAATCGGTGAGTTGTTTGGTCCGGATGTGTATCTCGGGCCGTAATTTTATAGCGTGTCAAACCTGCAACCGGTTTGGCACGCATTTTTTTTGTCGCATCGATGCTCGCCGCGCCCACTGATCGGACAATAGAGCGGGTTAGGAGGGTTCTGCTTTGACCCCATTTGCGTTGTTGGTGTCGCGCCAAGTCCGTTGCATTCCTGACAGCGCAACCGTTGGAGTATCCGCCCGAGCTTTGTTTCTTTGCCATATCGGCGAATTAGCGGCTCGAACTCAAGGCGGTTTGAGTGCCTGCAGGTGGCGTTAATGCAGGTGACCAAGCAGTGATCGTTTTGCCGAGCTGCTTCATGCAGCGATATATATCCATCCCAATCGATAGCCATCACGCATCTTCCGTTGTCGATCGGTGTGGATATGGCCCTTGGCGCTAATACAGCAACCCCGTTTCGGCGGGGGTTGGGTCGTAGCACCGACCCAAACCGGGATGGGCAAACATCCCACGGCTAAGCCGCCCCGCACTGCCGTCGACGGCGGGCGGGACAGTACAGGTAAATCGCTAACAAATGGAAGATGTAATCAAGTGTGAACCGCCAGCCCCGTGGCTCGGCGGCAAAAGCCGTTTGGCCAATCGGATCGTTGATTTGATCGATGGTATCGACCATGACCTTTATCTAGAGCCGTTTATTGGAATGGGCGGTGTGTTCTTTCGCCGTCGCCGATCGGTAAAGTGTGAAGTCATCAACGACTATAATGGCGAGGTCGCCAACCTGTTTCGCCAGTTGCGCCGCCATCATTCTGTTGTGTTGGATGAAGCCCGATTCCTTCTGGGCTCGCGAGAGGAGTTCGAGCGTTTCAAATCTCAACGTCCGCAACTGATGACCGAGATCGAACGGGCGGTGCGGTTTCTTTATCTGCAGCATCAAGCGTTTGGCGGTAAGCCGTCCGGTCAGAACTTTGGTGTCGACCGTGATCGGGGATCTCGCTTCTCGATCGAGAAGATCGAGGTCAATATAGAGCGCATCCGCAAGCGCCTGTCGCATGTAATTATCGAGAACTTGGATTTTATCGAGGTGATCGATCGATATGACGCTGGCCGCGCGCTCGTTTACCTCGATCCGCCATATTACGGTGGTGAGGGGGATTACGGGAAATCGCTGTTTTCTCGTACTCGGTTTGTTGACCTGGCTAAACGTCTTTCCGGTTTGGCCGGCACATTCATTCTGTCGATCAACGATGTGCCCGAGATCCGCAATATCTTCGGGGATTTTGCTATGATTGAAGTGCAGACCAAATACACGGTGCAGGGTGGTGAGGCCAAGCCTGTTGGCGAGCTGCTGATCTCGAATGTCGAAAGTGCGCTCGTGGGTGGCCAAAAGACCCTGATCTGACGGCCTAGCAGGCGATCATGATCAGGGCGCGTTCCGGACTGTTTCGGCGGTAGCGTTCCTGCGCTACCGTCACTTTTTCACAGACAGGCGTGACGCTATCGAGGCCGCGATTGCCTGTTGTGTTTCCCGCTGAGCATCAAGCTTACGATGGGCATATCGCATCGTTGTATCGGGTTTGGCGTGTGCCAATAGCTTCTGGATCATGTCGAGCGATACGTTGTTGTCGACGCCTTCGGTCGCAAAGACGTGTCGCAAGTCCCTGATAGTAAGGTCTTCGATCCCGGCCATTTCTTTGATTTTGCCCCACGGTTTTTTGGGGCTGACCATGTGCCGGTGCAGTTTGGTCCCGTCGGGGTTCGTTCCGGGCTTGCCCGGAATAAGCCAAGGGTTGTCCTTCCAGTCTGGGTGGTCCAGTCGCGATTTGATGACCAGCATAGCAAAGTCATTCAGGATGATGTCTTTGCGCTTTCTTCGACCGCGCCGCTGTGTGGTGGCCGTCTTGTGATCGTCAATGGTTAGTATCTGGCGGTTAGCGTCGATTGCTTCGAGCTTTGCCGTCATGATCTCATTGCGCCGCGCGCCGGTGAGGATCACCAGTCTGATCAACCAGCAAATGGCCACATTGCCGATCTGGTACCGCTCATACTCGTCGAGCGCTTTGGCCAGAGCGGACCACTCCCAATCTTCAAGATCGCGCTCCCTCGGTTCTTCCGGGTCGGCTGATACGAACCTGCAGGGATTCGATCCATCTGGGCGCATCTTCCAAAGCTCAGCAAGGTTAAACATTTTGCTCATGCAGGCGAGTGCGCGGTTCCCGTTTACCGCGTATTTGTCCTGCATGGTCCTGTGTAGCTTGAAAACATCGTCATACTCGATCTCATCGACGGCCTTTTCCCCAAGCACCGGCAGGATGTGCTTTTCAAGCAGGATTCGATCATTATCTCGGGATTGTCCCTCTTTACGCCTGACTTGGACGTGATCGGAGAGGTAGCGAGAAGCCAAGTCGGCTACTGTAGGCTTTTCTATCGGTGTCCTTGCTGATTGCTTGTCTTGGGAAGGGTCCCCGCCTTGGTGAACAATCGCGAGCCATTCCTCTGCCTGCTTGCGTGCTGACGGTACCTTGTGGGGGCCAAAGTTCCCGATCTTGGGTTTGCGTTGTTTGCCTGTTTTGTTTCGGTAAAACAGCCCAAAACTGCGGTTCCCAGCCTTGGTGATCTTGAAGAACAGGCCGTGTACTTGAGTGTCCCAGATGATGGTGTCACCGCCCGGATCTGCGGGGGTGTCTTTGCATAGGGTGTTCGTGAGTGTTTGCTTGAGCGTTGGCATGGGCGTGTACCTAGGTAGCAAATAGGTAGCAACATTTGCAGAAAGTGGCGACGCTCGTAAAGAACTTAATAAAATGAATTGGTCATTTTTGGTTAGTGTATCCAATCATTTATGGGGTGTTTGTGGGGTTTGTGGGGCTGTTGGGAGATATGCCGGAATAGTGGCGATTAAAGATTCCTAATCTGGGGGCCACAGGTTCGAATCCTGTCGGGCGCACCACTTCTCCCCGTAAATCTGTTGATTGATCTTCGAGTTTCGCCTTTTGCGTGTGGCGCAGAAGTCCCTGCACCGCTTGAAAATCGGGTAGAATCTTCTCATATCCCTATGAGGTGCCGCTGGTCAGTTTGTGCCTGCTTCGCACCCAATCAAACAGGGCTGGGAGGATGGAATGACAAACTGGATCAGACTTCCCAATAGTGAGGGAAACTGCGTTGCTGCTCCGGACGGAGCGCAGGGGCAAAAAGCCTATCAACGCGAAGTCGGACGTGCTGGTTTTCAAGGGCCGTCTGCACAGATTTATCACAAACATCCACCTGCTGGTTGGGCTGCGTTCGAAGGTCCACTGAGGCCACGCGCATTCAACCTTGGCAAGCTGGCACCTGGTCCGGCGTGCCCGTTACAGGCAAGGCGGGTCCTTTACAGCGATACGATGGAAGTCCGTTACTGGAAAACGGATGAGAAAATGCATGCATTGGCGCGCAATGCTGATGGTGACACGCTGATATTCGTTCATCACGGCGACGGTGCGCTTTTCTGTGATTATGGTCATCTGTCTTATCGGGATGGCGATTACATCTTGCTTCCGCGTGGAACCGCGTGGCGGATTGAGCCGTCATCAAGCAGCGAGTTCATGTTGATTGAGGCAACGGCAGATGCGTTCGGGTTGCCTGATGCATCCATGGTCGCAGGCGGAACGTCTGTTGATCCGATGTTGTTTACCCTGCCAAGCATTGATGACGCGTTCTTGGCGCAGCAGGACGAAGCGTTTTGGGAAATCCACATCAAACGTCGCGGGCAGGTTTCAACGCTTACCTATCCCTACAATCCGCTTGATGCAATTGGATGGGAAGGGGATCTGTGTGTGGTGAAGCTGAATTGGCGGGATCTGGCAAGTCGTCGTTCTGTTGGTAAGAAAACGCCGCCTGCTGCACACTGCACCTTTGTCGCGAACACCCTTTCAATCAGCACCTTCATCCCCAAAATCGGCGAAGGAGAATCCGGTATTCTGCGTGTGCCGTTCTATCATTCGAACGAAGATGTTGATGAGTTCATTTTCTATCATCGCGGCGAATTCTTTGCTCGTGGGGATATCAAGGCCGGCATGGCAACCTTCCATCCAAGCGGTTTCCCACACGGCCCACATCCAAGTTCCTATCAGGAGAAGATGATCAAGGCGCCGGTCGAGACCGAAGAAGTTGCTGTAATGATTGATAGTCGAACGTTCCTGAGCGTCGATGAAACCATTCCCGATGGGGCGGAATGGAAGGCCTATGTCAAAACATGGGAAAAGGCGCAGGAAACCTTATAAATGCTTGCTTGTATGGCTCAGTGAATGGCAATCTGTCGTCACGGGCGGAGATGAACGGTTTTAGGGGAAGATCGTTAATGAAATTGTCAGTTTGTCGGGCTACCTTAGGCTGTCGCGACGCAGTCTGACTTTGATAAGAAATGCCAGTTGCTTTTGCTAATAACAGATTTTTCCCGTGCTCCGCTGATGTACCTTTTCGCTCTGGGACAGCAGCGCCGGTAGGTTAACCAAAGCCCATAATGAACAAACAGAAGATCGTACAAGCTGTAAGCCATAAAACACCTGAGCCTTCGATGGTGCCAGAAGACCCCTTGGCATGTTTGCCACAGACTTTTCTGACGCGAGGGGTAAGAACCCCGTTTACCAGCAAAACGCTGCGCTATGCGCGTGTGGCTACGGGTAAAGGTGGGCGCGCGATGATTATGCTGCCTGGTTTGGCGGGCGGGCTTGGCACCTATGAGTTGCCACTTGATACGTTGCGCGACGTTTTCGACCTTTCAGTACATGACAGAATGTTGTTCGATCGTTTGCTCGAACTCGAAAATGTGCATCCGAGCACCGTCTTGGAGCATTCGCGGACTGTCGGAAGCACCGGGGTCGGCGGGATCGAACTGGCGCGAACCTGTACTGAACGTAACAAAAACGAGAAGTCGTCGCGTGAGCTTGGTCAGTTGGCCGTTTTGCACCGTGCGTTGCTGCAACTTGGCGGTGCCGCTGTTCAGGATATGAAGCGCGAAGAATTGATGACCATGGAAGGTCAGGTGCGTGCGCGTAAGGCTCTGAACCGCTTTGCTTCGGAAAACAAGGTCGAAAATGACACGATCATCGACAACCTTGGTGAGTGGAGCAAAATGATTGCGCCAGTCGGGCTTAATCAGGAAGGGTGCGAAGGTCAGTTGCGTAGCCTGACTGCAGGTCTCAAAAAATTTGCAGGCGATATTGAAGAGTGGTCAAACTCGGAGCAATCCGATTTCCGCTTTATGGCAAGCCGCATCGTAAGTGCGACGCAGGCGACATTCGAACATGCCCGCAGAAAAGTTGCCGAAGTTGATAGCTGGAATGGCGAGCTAGGCAAAGTGCTGACCGATTGGGAGCGTGCCCAGAAAGATATCGGCAAAACGATCGATTATCTTTGGTGGCTGCTTGATGGTTGGCAGGAACTGATTGATGTCTGGGCCAAGCGCTCACTCACTGATCGTGCCAAACAGCGCGAAGTTATCGAAGAAATTGCAAGCTTTGTTCCTGTTATCCCGATCGCGGAAATTACCGACAAAGAGCAGCAATTCTGGGTGGATATCCGTGTGAACCAGATGCTTTGGGCGGGTGAACTGCGGAAGTTGGGTAGTGGTGAAATTGACGCTGATATGGTAGATCGTCTCGAACGCTTCAGGAGACAGTCTGCATGAAGATCGAAGACGCCGGAAATCTTGGTGCATCGCAGCTCGGACAATTGTTTGAGTCTTTAAGCGGTTCAGAAATTGCACGCTTTACCCGTGCGATTGAAAGCGATCGTGCAGATCCGAAACTGCCCCTGCCTCATGAAGCCATTCTTCAGATTCTGCGTCCACGTCTTGCTTCGTTGAAGCCGGAACGTTTTCCCACGCCAATGCGCCAGTTCTGCGACCCATTCGAAGATCTACTGACTTCTGCCGAGCCACGGGAAAAAAGTATCCGTATCAGTCGATCGTCATTAATGCCGATTTGGAAGGTCGTGACGTCGGCTGGCGGGGCAGACTTCCAGCAGGCAATGAAAGATATCGAAAGCGCTGCGCTCGCGCGCGACACTTCAAAGCTCGCCGTTGCAGAACGTACCTTGTGGAAAATCGGTGCCCGGGTAAT
Source organism: Thalassospira sp. (assembly GCF_048059015.1). Taxonomy (GTDB): domain Bacteria; phylum Pseudomonadota; class Alphaproteobacteria; order Rhodospirillales; family Thalassospiraceae; genus Thalassospira. The sequence continues at coordinate 251,648 of NZ_JBLLNT010000008.1, forward strand.
CGAAGACGAAATCAATAACTCGCATGATGGAATCAAGCAGGAACGCGCGCTTGCAACCCAACTTGGGTCGCGCATCCATCTCAAGGCCTTTTCCGATGTTGGAAAAATTCTAAATGTTGGGGCAGAAATCGCCGAAGTGCGCGAACGCTTCCCCTCGGCACCGATCAGGGCGCTTGATGGCAATGATGTAACTTGGCTAAGGGACAAGTTTCTCTCAATATCGAAAGAAAAACCGGGCTTTGAACCTATGTTCCTTACGGCAGTTCTCGCCCGACTTCTGCGACCCAGTGAGCTGTTTAAACTGATCCGTGTCCTGTCGAACAAATCCGATGACCGCACGATTGAGAAAACCAACCTTGCTGAAACAGGTGATCTGATCATTGATCTGTTGGCCGAGACCGTGGCCGAGATCGAGCAGGGCGTTGGTACCGGTAAGGACGAAGCGCATATCTTGCAACTGGCCCGTTGGTACGCATCGGAATTCACCCGCATTACCCGCGAATTTAAAATCCGCAAGGATGGGCGTTGGGGCGAGAAGCTTCTCGAAACGCGTCGTCGTGTGTCGCGTGCCTTGGCTGATACGATGTTCGGTGCGTCGCCAGAGCGTGTGATTGATGCGCTTCCGAAAATGGAAGTGCGCCAAGGTCCGGGATCCGGTCGTGGATTGGCGCGTCCGTTGTTCGCGCAGGACTTTGACGATGAAAAGGTTCTGGCAGCCGAAAGATCCGCCGAAGCCATTGCCGAAACCGCACGTATTTCCGACGTGTTGGCAGCGCAAAGTTCTGCCGCAAAGGCTGTTGTTGAACTCAAGAAAAAGCTTAATCAGATCGGTCGTGCAGGTGTTGACGGGATGGGGCGTTTGACGCCGGAAGAAATCCCCAACGCACAGCGCAACTTGATGGCAACGGTTCGGTTGCTTGAGATCGTTGATGGTCCCGAGGATGCAGACGTTTTACGTCGCCGTGGCATGTCGGCCATTCGTGCGCTTGAAAGCCAGAAGGCGAGCTAAGTCTCGTCGGGCAAAGTGCTGCTTTTCTGAAATCTTTAGTCTTATTTAGTCCGCAATACGCCGGGCCAATTGAGCTGCGGTGTCGAGCTGATCAAGCCAGGTCATAAAGGCCCGGATTTTTGGCAGGCGCGCGCGACGCTTGGGGCAGCAGGCATAATAATGAAACGGGCTTGCCTGCGGTGGGCCAAAGGGCGCGACGATCCTGCCGGATTTTAGTTCATCCTCAATCGCAAAGGTTGGCAATAGTGCAACGCCAAGTCCGGCTGCCGCCGCTTGCATCGCCATGGTGAAATGTTCGAACTTCGGGCCATTTTCACCATCAATATCATGAAGTCCGCTGGCGGCGAGCCAATCTACCCAGCCGCGCGGACGGGTGGCGATATGAAGCAGCGGGTAATTGCGCAAATCCGATGCCTCTGCTGGTCTATCAAGATTGGCAATCAGCTGTGGACTGCAGATGGGCACCATTTCCTCGCCATGCAGGATATGCGGATCAAGTTCCGACCAGTTGCCTTCGCCAAACAGAACGGCGATATCAATCTGTTCGCGATCAAAGTCGGGCATGCCGATGCGCGAAATAAAATTGATGGCAATTTCCGGATGCTTGGTCCGAAAATTTGGCAGTAATGGAATAAGACAGCGCGACCCAAAGGTCGGCGGTGCAGCCACGGTCAGAACCCCGCTTTCTGATCCACCCGAAAGAAGCGTCAGTGTCGCACTTTCCAGCTGATCCAGCGCAGGGCGGATCGATTGCAGATAGCTTTCGCCTTCAGGCGTCAGGATAAGGCGTTGTTTTTCCCGCGCAAACAGCTTGCAGCCCAGCCAGCTTTCAAGGCTTTGAATTTGTCTGCTCACCGCACTTTGCGTCAGATAAAGCTCCTCGGCCGCACGCGATGCATTGCCAAATCGCGCGGTTTGTTCAAAGCAACTAAGGGCCTTCAGGCTGGGGATGCGGCGGCTCAATCGACGGTCCTGACATTTGGTGTTGGTGATAGTTTATGAGTTTTTCGCATAATCTATCGCAGTTTTATCATTTGCAACTTGGTCTGCCAATTCCTAGCTTACAGGCATAAGCAAATAAGCTTTCAGGGGTAGCGTCATCTCGCCCTTCTATGGCGCTGCCCCTGCTTTCTATCGAAAAATTCATAAAGGATCAGGCAAATGGCAAGCCGCGCACCGTTTCATTGGGAAGATCCGCTCCTGCTTGAAGAGCAGTTGAGCGAAGAGGAACGCATGATCCGCGATGCGGCCCGTGCATATTGTCAGGAAAACCTCCAGACCCGCGTTCTTGAAGCCAATCGTCATGAGGTATTCCATCGTGAAATCATGACTGAGATGGGTGAACTTGGTCTGCTTGGTCCGACCATCCCCGAGGAATACGGCGGACCGGGTGTGAACCACGTGGCCTATGGCCTGGTTGCCCGCGAAGTTGAACGTGTGGATTCCGGTTATCGTTCGGCGATGTCGGTGCAAAGTTCGCTCGTGATGCATCCGATCTTTGCCTATGGCAGCGAAGAACAGCGCAAGAAATACCTGCCGAAACTGGCGACTGGCGAGTTCGTAGGCTGCTTTGGCCTGACTGAGCCGGACCACGGTTCCGATCCGGGCGGCATGAAAACCCGTGCCCGCAAGACCGAGGGTGGCTTTACCCTGACCGGTGCAAAAATGTGGATCACCAACAGCCCGATCGCAGACGTGTTTGTCGTTTGGGCCAAGGATGACGAGGGTGTTATTCGCGGCTTTATCCTTGAAAAGGACATGAACGGTCTGTCGGCACCAAAGATCGAAGGCAAGTTTTCGCTTCGTGCGTCGATCACGGGCGAAATCGTCATGGATAACGTCTTTGTGCCGGAAGAAAATATGCTTCCGAATGCCAAGGGCCTTGGCGGTCCGTTCGGTTGCCTGAACAAGGCGCGTTATGGCATTGCCTGGGGTGCAATGGGTGCGGCTGAATTCTGCTGGCACGCAGCACGTCAATATACCTTGGATCGTAGCCAGTTTGGCCGTCCGCTTGCCGCCAACCAGCTGATCCAGCTGAAACTGGCAAACATGCAGACCGAAATCACCCTTGGCCTGCAGGGTGCGTTGCAGCTGGGTCGTCTTCTGGACGCGGGCAAAGGTGCGCCGGAAGCCATTTCGCTGATGAAGCGTAACAACTGTGGCAAGGCATTGGAAATTGCCCGTGTTGCCCGTGACATGCACGGTGGTAACGGTATTTCTGACGAATTCCACGTCATCCGCCATTCGATGAACCTTGAAGCCGTGAATACCTACGAAGGTACCCACGATGTCCACGCCCTGATCCTGGGCCGTGCGCAGACGGGGCTGCAGGCATTCTCTGCTGAAGGCTGAGACTGATAAAACGGGCGGCAGCAGAAATGTTGCCGCCCGCTTTGATTCTGGACTGACCAATCGTATCGACTAATTCGGGATGATCTGATGACTGGCGCGCTTTCCGGACTTCGTGTTCTTGACCTTTCGCGTGTTCTGGCGGGGCCATGGGCCAGCCAGACCCTTGCCGATATGGGGGCAGAGGTCATCAAGGTTGAGCGTCCCGGTGCCGGCGATGATACGCGCGGCTGGGGCCCGCCCTTTGCCAAGGACGCCAATGGTGAAGACACAACCGAGGCTGCCTATTACCTGACTGCCAACCGTGGCAAAAAGTCACTGACGATTGACATCACCAAACCCGAAGGACAGGAAATTGTCCGCGACTTGGCTGCACAAAGCGACGTGGTGCTTGAAAACTTCAAGGTCGGCGGGCTTGCCAAATATGGTCTGGATTACGCAACTCTTTCGGCGCTGAACCCGAAACTTGTTTATTGCTCGATCACCGGATTTGGGCAGGACGGCCCCTATAAGGACCGGCCGGGTTATGATTTCATGATCCAGGGCATGGGCGGGTTGATGAGCATCACCGGTGCACCCGATAGCGTAGCTGGTGGTCAGCCGATGAAAGTCGGCGTTGCGGTGGCTGATATCTTTACCGGGCTTTATGCGACGATTGGTATTCTTGCGGCACTCCGCCATCGTGATGAAACTGGCGAGGGGCAATATATCGATCTGGCGCTTTTGGATGTGCAGGCAGCTGTCCTAGCCAATCAGGCGATGAACTATCTGACGACTGGGAATGCACCGGGGCGTCTTGGCAATGCGCATCCCAATATCGTGCCCTATGAAGCCTTCCCGACGGCGGATGGTTATCTGATCCTGGCGGTTGGTAATGACAGCCAGTTCAAAAGCTTCTGTGCGGTCGCGGGTCTTGATGATCTGCCCTTGGATGAGCGTTACGCCACAAACCGCAAACGTGTTGCTAATCGTGATGCCCTCGTGCCACTGATCCGTCAGGCGATGGTTGCCAAAACCACCGATGAATGGATTGCGGCCCTTGAAAAGGCGAACGTGCCTTGCGGGCCGATCAATACGCTTGATCGTGTGTTTGATAATCCGCAACTCAAGCATCGCGGCATGGTCAAACAGCTTGACCATCCAACTGCCGGGAGCGTTCCGACGGTTGGCAATCCGATCAAGTTTTCCAAAACACCGATCACGGATGAAAAAGCCCCGCCCATGTTGGGGCAGCACAGCGATGAGATCCTCCGTCAAGTCGCAGACCTGAGTGATGATCAGATCGCAAAGCTTCGCGAAGCCGGGATCGTTTAGATATAACAATCCCTTGTCTGATCAGGTGATGTTGGAAATACTGATCGCAAGATCAGTAGATAATGCAGGGTTCGCATCATGAAAATCGCGGTAATGGGCGCAGGCGCCGTTGGATGTTATTACGGGGCAATGCTGGCGCGTGCCGGGCATGACGTGACCCTGATCGGTCGCCCAAACCATGTTGAGGCCATGAACCGCGATGGCCTACTGCTTGATTTCGGATCATCGCAGGAATATGTCGCGGTTAGTGCGGCGACAGATGCGTCGGCAATTGCCGGGGCAGAGTTGGTCTTGTTCTGCGTGAAGTCGACTGATACGGCCGATGCTGGCGCGCAAATCAAATCGTTCATCAATCCCGATACGATCGTGCTTAGCCTTCAGAACGGTGTTGATAATGCCGAACGTCTTGGTGCGGTTTTGGGGCAGCCGGTGATCCCGGTTGTTGTCTATGTCGCGACCAGCATGGGCGGGGCAGGGCATGTCAAACATCATGGCCGGGGTGAGCTAGTCATTGGCCCATCTGCGCAAAGTCAGGTTGTTGCCGATACGCTACGTCCTGCAGGTATCCCGGTTGAGATTTCTGATAATGCGGATGGCGCGCTTTGGTCAAAGATGATCCTGAACTGTGCCTATAACGCGCTTTCTGCGATTACTCAGCTTCCCTATGGGCAGTTGGTGCAGGGGCATGGTGTTTGGGATGTCATGCGAAGTGCCGTGGATGAATGCTTGGCGGTTGCCAAGGCCGATGGCGTTGAGGTTCCCGGTGATGTCTGGGGTGCGATTGAAAAGATCGCTGCAACCATGCCCGCACAGTTTTCATCTACCGCGCAGGATTTGGCACGCGGCAAACCCAGCGAAATTGATTATCTGAACGGCTATATCGTTCGCAAAGGTGCCGAATTTGGCATCTCCACACCAACCAATCTGACCCTTCATGCCCTGACCAAGCTTCAGGAAGGTAAATCAGCCTGAATGCTGCGGTAAGCGCGGAATTGCTTACGCAACAGGTTTGTCTTTGGTGGGGGGCACGGCAGGGACAGGTGTTTGCGCGATCCCGAATGTCCGTTTGACGGCGGCGATAATCTGATCGTTAAAGCCAACCAATGCCGCAGCCAGAACAATCAGGACGCCACCCATCAGGCTGACCGGGGCGGGCAAGACACCAAAGATCAGAAGATCAAGGGCAATCGCCCAGATCATGGCGGTATATTCGAATGCTGACAGGGTGGATGCCGGGGCGCGTGCCAGTGCTTCGGTCATGGCAATATGCGCAAGCCCGCCGGTTAAACCAGCACTAATTAAAAGAACAAGACTGTTTGTTGAAATTGTCGACCAGCCAAATGGCAGGCTCAGCAGCCCACCGATCGAACAAACAATCGCAAAATAAAATGCAATTGTTCCAGATGGTTCGGTGGTGGTGAGGGACTTGATCTGGACTTTGGCAAAGGCGGTGGTGATTGCAAAGGCAACCCCGGCCCCAATGCCGATCATGGTGTTATG
>NZ_JBLLNT010000009.1:0-124361 GCF_048059015.1 Thalassospira sp.
TCCTCATCTGTCAGTGCCTTAGCAAAGACACTTAGTCCAACCAATAGGTTCTGCAGTGCCAGCGCTGTTGCCCGTGTGTTGGTCCGGTCCGGCAATTCACCTCGGGCAGCTGCGATCTCTAAAAGCTCTTCAAACTTTTCGGCGCTGGTCATGACCGCGCCCACAAGTTCCTGCCCAAGCTCGTTCCCGTCGCCTGTCAATTCGGCCAGGCAATTGATCGCCAAACATCCGCGATGCTCTGGGTCGGCGGCGCGCACCCTACAAATCTCGCGGAAGGTGCCTGTGATCAAATCCGGGATCGGTATGTCGGGCAGATCGCCATAAAGAATGCGATCTGGCGCCTGTGCGAAATACGCGGCCAAAACTTCCTTGAACAGCCCCTCGCGCGATCCGAACGCATTGTAATAGCTTGATCGGTTGATTCCCAAGGTCTCGGATACGGTTTTGACAGTACTGGCCTCATAGCCGATCCGCCACATCTCCTGCATGGCGGTTTCGATTGCGGCTTCTCGGTCAAAGCTTGATGGGCGTCCCATTTGAGCCTCCTTACAAAAGTTTTGTACACTACTGGACAAAACTATTTCGATATGTTTTATACATGCCTGTACAAAACGAAAACGTCAAGGAGACACCCCAATGAATGCATTTTTTGTTTCGCGTATCCGCGTGAAAGACCCCGCAAAGATGAAAGAGTATGCGCAGGCAACTGGCCCAACAATTGCGGCCCATGGCGGGCAACTCGCCGTTCGCGGTGCAATGGTCAAAGCTTTGCTGGGCGAAGCCGACGACCATCAAGTCACCAGCGTCGTCACCTTCCCGGACTTGGCTGCCGTTGAAGCGTGGTTCACCTCGCCAGAATATGTCCAACACACGGCACTCCGCGATGCAGCAGGTGACATGCAGTTCGTCGCCTACGAAGTACCGTCCGCCTAACACCCTGCCACTCACGTCAATTTAAACAAAACAACCGGGCAGCCGAGCTGTCCCGGACAGGAGAAACTATGCTCAATCTACTGAAATCAACTACGGTTGCTTTGGCATTTGCAGGCGCGTTTGCGCCAGCCAACGCACAGGAAACCGGGCCAAAACTACCCACCATTACCATCTCGGAAGAACTCACGATCGCGCGCAATGAAGTGGCGGTCTTGGGGTCTACTATGTCCTATCTTGAACAAGGCGAAGGCGAAGCCGTTGTGTTTTTACACGGCAATCCGTCAGCAGCCTATCTGTGGCGCAACATCATGCCCTACGTCGCCGAGACCCACCGCGCAATTGCACCCGATCTCATTGGCATGGGCCACTCCGGCAAACCCGAGATCGACTATACTTTTGCCGACCATGCCGCCTATCTGGATGCCTTCATCGCGGCGATGGATCTGGATCAGGTCACCCTTGTTAGCCACGATTGGGGGGCCGCCCTCGCGTGGGATTTTGCGCGGCGTCATCCTGACAAAGTCGTGCGACTGACGTTTATGGAAGGCGTCTTGCCACCGGCCTTCCCGCAGCCCAGCTATGAGGCAATGGGCGAAGAGATGGGCGGTATGTTCCGTGCTCTGCAAGACCCGGAACAAGGCTATCAGATGATCATGGAAGGCAACATGTTTGTCGAAGGCATCCTGCCCATGATGATCAACCGCCCGCTTGGCGAAGTGGCAACGGCCGAATACGGGGGCCCATATGCGGAGATTGAAAGCCGCCTTCCGACGTGGATGTGGCCCCGCGAGGTTCCAATTGGCGGGCAGCCAGAATCCAGCGTCGCGTTGATGGAAGACATCGCAGCATTCATGGGTGAAACGGAGATGCCCGTTCTTTTGACCTATGCGGAACCCGGCGTGCTGGTTCCACCTCAAGCGGTCCCTTTCTACACCAATCTGATTGGCGACTTGGAAACCGCGTTCATCGGCCAAGGCCTTCACTTCATTCAAGAAGATCAACCCGATGCCATCGGTCGTGCGATCGCCGACTGGCTGCGCCGGAACTAACTAACTTGGCGGGCGCGTCGTTGTGGCGCGCCCAACCTAGCCCAACTTAATCACGGAAACTCTCATGAAATTTTTTCACCTTCCCGCAAGCTGCTCTTCGGCAGTCCATGCCGCTCTCAAAATAACAGGCACCCCGTTCGAGATCGAGACCGTCGATCTGGCCAACAAATCAGAGGCTTTTCAAGCAGCCAATCCGCTGGGAAAAGTGCCGGCTCTCTTGGATGATGGAGGTCCAATGTTCGAAGGCGGCGCCATTAACCTTTGGTTGGCTGCGAAATTCCCCGAGGCGGGCCTGATGCCCGATTTGGCGTCAGATGAAGGCCGCGAGGCGCTTAAGTGGTTGTTCTTTTGCTACGGTACAATTCATCCGATTTGGATCCGATTGTTTTTTCCACAACGCATGGCGGGCGAAGGCGACCATAACGCTGTCAAACAACTGGCGCATGAAGACCTAAAGAAGAACTTTGGAATTCTATCAGCGGCTCTCACGCAGCAACCTTACCTAGCGGGAGAAAAACTAAGTCTCGCCGATCTCTACGTTGCCGCGACCTTCCATTGGGAAGCAGCGATCGACGGAGATCTCACTCGGCTTTTCCCTGAAATTGCTGATTTGAAGTCGCGCGTCATGACTAATCCAGGCGTGAGTTCGGCATTTGCAGGCGAAATTGTTGATATAGGGCGCAACAACTGAGTCCTGAATTGACAACGATGCGGGTCGTCCTTGAGCCGCATCGTTTGTTGGCCTGATCGAGACCAAATTCTTTGACTGGATGTTGGAACGATCAACGATAGCCACCCTTCGCCGCGGCACAGAAAATTGGCAAAGAGGGCTCTGCCGACACCTTCGCCGCACGATCTACGAACGGTAGGTCCGTGAACGGGTGCCATTCGCTGCGTGGCGCTTGAGTTGGCAGGACGCGGTAGAAAACCGATCTTGCCTAAGATATCTTGAACGTTCGCCAGCACAATGACCGAAAAAATTTGGTGCCGACCAATTTTCTTTGTCACACTTTGCCCTGAGCGATTGTCTAATAGAATATGACACTTTCAAAAGGCACGGGCAGAACCATGGATCACATAAGCAAAACCGACATCGCGTTGGCAAAAGACGGTGACGCAAAAGCTTTGGAAGCGTTAGTTCGGGGGATTCAAACCCGCGTTCACAAGTTAGCTCTTCGGATGCTGGCCGATCCTGTTGCAGCGCAAGACGCTACGCAGGAAATTCTCATACGCATTATCACCAAACTTTCAACGTATCGCGGAGACAGCAGCTTTGAGACATGGACATATCGCGTCGCGACAAATTACCTCCTGACAGCACGCAAGATCATCGCCAACGATCCGGGGCTTTCGTTTCAGATGTTCGCCGATGACCTGCTAAACGGGCTCGCTGACGAAGAGAACTCAGCGTCCGAAGACCACGTGATGCTCAATGAATTGCGCCTTAAATGCACGATGGCAATGTTGCTTTGTTTGGACCGGGAGCATCGTGCAGCATATGTGCTCGGCGAGGTTCTAGAGTTCGATCACGCCGAAGCGTCGGAAGTCTTGGAGATATCCCCCGGTAATTTTCGCAAACGGTTATCCCGCGCAAGGACACGCGTGCAAGGATTCACAGCAAGCATGTGCGGCTTGGCGAGCCCTGCTGCTCCCTGTTCTTGCCGTAAGCGCCTGCCGGTGGCCATGGCTTCGGGGCGCATTGGGACCTCCCCGTCATCCGGTTTGTTGCAGGCCCCTGCTTTTGAGGAGGTTGAAAAGCTTGCATTACGGTCACAAGCAGGCATCGCGGCTGCAAAACTTCAACGTGCAACGGGCCCACTTACACCGCTCAAAGATTACGCCGCTGAGGTTTTGAAAATCATAGAGCCGCCCGGTTAGAAACCAACCACCCCAATCCAAAAGAAGGAAACAACGATGAAACATGCATTTGCGTGGGGGATGGCGCTTGCCATGCTCGCACCCCAAATTTCAACAGCAGAAGGAAAAGACATGACACAAGATCAACAAGACGTATTGGCGGCAGTTCAGAACATGACAGGCAGCTTTCAAGACGGAGACATCGCAGAGGTTATGGCCAGTTATGAAAGCCAAGCAACCGTGGTATTTGAACCAGATGCGCCGGTTTCTGACGCGACCCAACTTGAACAGATTTTTACGGGCATGGCGGCGGTTAACCCGGTTTTCGATTACGAAGCAGGCCATGAAGTCATTGTAAACGGCGATATCGCTGTACACATCGCTCCGTGGACGATGACGGGGCTGACACCTGATGGTCAGGAATTGGCGCAATCGGGTCTCTCAGTAGCTGTCTTGCGTAAGCAAGCTGATGGCAGTTGGAAATTGGTCATTGATAACCCGCACGGCGGGCGACTGCTGGCTCAGGGTCAGTAACGAAAGTGGGCCGGATCATATTATCCGGCCCATCACGCCTCATTGATCGGTTTTTGTTCATTTTCAGACCTAGACCGTTTGGAAGTAAGATTGCCGTGCTTACAAGCGGCCGTTCGTAAAAATTGCAGCATTGGTCAAAGAGGGCTCTTCGAGACTATTCGCCGCGCGCAGTCTGAATGGCTGCTCAAGGAATTCCGGCCTTTCGCTGCGCACCGGATGAACTACTAAGATGCGGGACTTTCCCGCCATTGATGTTTGGCGATGCAGCTGACGCAGCATTTGTCCGCACTTGCAACACCCAAATTGCTGATGCGCGGCTAAACTCGCGGAATCGTTCATTCGCGAGTGTTGATTTGGATACGAACTAAAATCCTGCTTAAGCAGGGCCATGCCCATATGATATTGGCACGTATCAAGTTGGTGGCTTTTTTTTGAGAAGTGCCGGTTCCATTTGATAAACCGACGATTTGGATTGCAGCGCCCTAGAATATCCTTATTGTTCTAAATGGAACAAATATGAGGTAATATTACATGGCTCAATTTGTGGTCATAGGTGCGGGACAAGCAGGGTGTTCTGTGGTCGCCAGGCTGCGGAAGGAAGGCTTTTCAGGAAACATAACTTTGATCGGCAACGAAAGCGTGCCGCCGTACCAACGGCCTCCGCTTTCCAAAGGGTATCTTCTTGGAGAGATGAGCAAAGAACAACTCTTTCTGAAGCCGGAAAGTTTTTATCGTGAAAACGACATCGCCCTGAGACTTGATCAAGCCGCCATTCACATTGATCCAGTTTCCAAAATAGTCAGTTTGGGGAATGGAGAAGAGCTCGCGTATGATGCCTTGGCTCTGACGACTGGCTCTTATCCCCGCAAATTGCCGTCTAGTGTTGGTGGCGATCTGAAGGGCGTCTTTACTGTGCGTGATCTGAGTGATGTGGACTTAATGTCCCCATATTTTGAAGCGGGCCGGAAAGTTCTGGTCATAGGTGGAGGATACATCGGCCTTGAGGCTGCTGCAGTCGCAGCGAAGCGAGGTTTGAGTGTCACACTGATCGAAATGGCAGATCGCATACTTCAACGCGTGGCCTGCTCGGAAACAGCAGATTACTTCCGCAATCTTCATCAAGACAACGGCGTCGATATCAAAGAGGGTGTCGGCCTCGCCTATCTCGAAGGTGAAGATCACGTTCAACGTGCTCTTCTGACAAACGGCTCGGAACTTGAGATCGACTTCGCGATTGTCGGCGTAGGTATTCAACCTGCAACGGAGTTAGCAGAAACCGCTGGGCTGAAAGTCGAAGACGGTATCGTCACGGATAAACAAGCTAGAACCACTAATCCGCATATCTGGGCTGCTGGCGACTGTGCAACGTGCCAGCATAACGGTGAGTTGATTCGTATAGAAAGTGTGGGAAACGCAATAGATCAATCCGAGGTCGCGGCATGCTCTATGATTGGGCGCGATGTCGTGTATAAGCCCCAGCCCTGGTTCTGGTCTGACCAATACGATTGCAAACTTCAGATTGCTGGTCTCAACCGTGGATATACCGACGTAGTTATCCGAGATGGGAAGGGTTTTCGATCTCACTGGTACTATGTTGGCAACGACTTGATCGCCGTCGATTCCATGAATGACGTGCGAGGCTACATGGTTGGAAAGCGTTTGATTGAAGCAGGTAAAACTGCACCGAAATGCCTCGTCTCAGATCCGAACGCAGACCTGAAGCCTCTGCTGCGCGCCTGACCTAGATTTGCTTTTCCGGCATTTGAACTATGAGACCTTCAAGCGCCTCCGTTACCCGTATCTGACAGGTAAGTCTTGATCTTTCCGGGTTTGGTTGGAATGCGAAGTCAAGCAAGTCGACCTCCATGTCATCGGCTTGGGGAAGCTTCCCAATCCACTCTGGGGCGACATATACATGATAGGTCGAACAGGTGCATGCGCGCCCGCAGTCAGCTTCAATCCCGGGTATGGCGTTGTCACGCGCGCCTTCCATGACCGTTGATCCAACCGGAACGTCCACTTGGTGCTTCGCGCCATTGTACTCGATATATGTGATTTTTGGCATTCGGCTTTCTCTTCTGCGCAGTTCAGGTGTTTCTCACATTTCCGGTAACTTCAACGCCAACATTGTGAGCTGCAGCACCTTGCCCAAGCCGCGAAGTTCCGCAGTCCTCCGTCAGTACATTTGGATTCCCAGAAAGATCATCTTCGCCCTGAGCAGGCGAGAACCAGGCCCCCGTCGGCAAAGCCACGACACCCGGCTTGATCGTGCTTCGGGTCGCAAGCTTCGCAACACAGGCTCCGAAAGCATTCGTGACTCTCACCTCGTCGCCATCCACGAGATTCCGCGCGTCGGCATCGACCGGGTGCATCAAGAGTGTCGAATGGATTTCCTTATCCTCGATGGCCGCTTGCAACTGACTGTGCAGTTTGTCGCCTGGTTGGGGCGACAGGAGGCGCAGCGGATACGCTGGATCGGAATTTGGCTTGTGAAATACCGGATGGCCAGGCACGTCGGTGTACCCGAAGCTCGCTATTCTTTCAGAGAATATCTCGATTTTTCCCGAAGGTGTTCCTAGCGGGTTGGCTTCAGGGTTTATTCTGAATTCTCCATACGGGATCGTCTCGGTTTCTTCAGAATCAATGGGTAACCTGACAAAGTTCTGTTGTTTGAGGTTTTCCCAACTTGGAACCGCCACACCGTCGGCTTTTGCGTTTCTTGCAAACTGATCATAAATCACCTTGATCCACAGGTCTGCTGTTCTGTTTTCCGTGAATTCTTCAGCACATCCCAATCGATTGCACAAATCAGAGAAGATCGCATAGTCGTCTCTTGCCTGCCCCACAGGTGGGATCATTTGCGGCATATGAAACAAGTACGGGTCACCTTTTGCCCAGCCTATGTCTTCACGTTCGAACTGGGTGGTTGCCGGAAAAACGATGTCTGCCCGTTTGGCGGTCGCTGTCCACCAAGGTTCATGCACAATAATGGTCTCAGGTTCTTGCCAAGCGCGATTTAGGCGGTTCAGATCTTGGTGATGATGGAACGGGTTCCCACCGCACCAATAAACCAGTCGAATGTCAGAAAAGGTGCGTCGCTCACCGTTAAAGTCGTAGGTACCGTTCGGGTTCAGCAGCATATCTGCGATACGCGAAACAGGGATAAAATCGGAAATGGGATTTCGGCCTTGTTCAAACAGCGGGCCACGCAATCGAAGCGCAGTCTTTCCAACGTTGCTAATCGCGCCGTATCCAAAGCCAATACCACCGCCCGGTAGACCGATCTGTCCCAACATCGCGGCCAGAACACAAGCCATCCAGTACGGTTGTTCTCCATGTCGCGCACGCTGCAATGACCACGATACGCAAATCAGAGTTCTTCCCTGGGCCATTGAGCGTGCCAGAGTTACAATCTGTTCCGCAGGAAGGTCGCAAATAGTTGCTGCCCATTCAGGTGTCTTTGGCGTTCCATCGGTTTTCCCTAGCAGGTAAGGAAGAAATTCCTCGTAGCTCGTACAATGGCTAGCGAGGAACGATCTGTCCGCGAGTGCTTCGGTTTCCAGAACATAGGCCAGCGCCAACATAAGGGCGGTATCGGTCCCCGGTTCTATCGGCCACCAATCAGTCTGAGTTGGGCTATCATCCTGTTGCGGGCTGATCGAGATCATCCGCTTTCCGCTTGTCGCATAGCGTTCGAACCAAGCGGTCGTTGCATGCTCCGTCACCCCGCCCATGCTGACCTGGGCATTCTTCGGATTAATTCCTCCAAACATCACTAGCGTGTCAGTGTGTTTGTCGATCTGGGACCAACTATTGGTCTCTCCCCAGGTTATCTTGTGAAAGTTCATGCCAAGCACATGCGGTATGATCGCCTGAGCTGCGCCTGTGCTGTAGCTGGCATAGGAACTGACGTAGCCGCCAAGACAATTCAGGAATCGATGCACTTGGCTCTGCGCATGATGGAAACGCCCTGCGCTGGCCCAACCGTAAGAGCCGCCGAAAATCGAGTGATTTCCATGCGTGGAAATTATGCGCTCGATTTCCTTCGCCGCCAGGTCCAGCGCATCGTCCCAGGCCATTGGAATATACTCATCCTCGCCGCGCGAAGTCTCACTGGATTTTTCCAACCATCCTCTACGAACATAAGGTTGATCGATCCGCGCTCGGTGATGCACAGCGGAAGGCACATTGCGTGCAATGTCTGATGGTTCTGGGTCCGCTGGAAACGGCTTTATCGCAACGATACGGTCTGCTCGCGTCGTGACACCAAAGGCACCCCAATGGCTTGTCGTGAACCGCGTCTGTTCTTGCTCCATATGGGTTCCTAGTCAAACACAGTTGGCAACCAAAGAGCGATCTCTGGGAATAGGATCAAGAGCGTAATTGCCAGCGCCTGTATGCCGATGAAGGGCCAGAAAGAGCGGTAGATATCGCTCATTGAGATTTCTGGCGGTGCCACACTTTTGAGGTAGAAGGCTGCGGGTCCAAACGGCGGGGTCAGATATGACATCTGCATATTCATCGCAAAAACGACACCAAACCAAATCGGATCGTACCCAAGCGAAACGACGATTGGCACGAAGATTGGCATAGTCAGTAGCAAGATACCGATCCAATCCATGAACATGCCCAAAACAAAAAGGATCGCCATCATCAGGAACAGCAGCGCCAAAGGCGGAATGCTCAACCCTTCAATTGCGCCTGAAATGTAAGCAGTGCCACCGAATAAATTATACACTCCGATCAGGGCCGTGGCACCAAAAACGATCCACATGAGTGTGCCGCAGATTTTCAGGCACTGGCGACCACCTTCGATGATCAGTTCCCAATTAAGGGTTTTCTTGATCACTGCCGAGGCAAGCGCACCGATCACTCCCATCGCAGCCGCCTCGTTGATCGAGGCGATGCCGGAATAAATGCAGATCATTACCCATGCGACGACAAGAACGGGCAAGATGGAATTGAGCAATACGCGCCGCTTTTCCTCTTTGGGGATGTCCAGATCCGCCGCACTCGCGGCTGGTGCCTTGTCCGGGTAAATCGTGGCGATCACGAACACGTAGATCATATACATTGAGGCAAGCATCAATCCTGGGACCACAGTGGCGAGAAACAGGTCACCGACGCTCGTTTCGGTCGTCAGACCATAGATGATCAATACGATACTCGGAGGGATCATCGTGCCAAGCGAGCCGCCGGCGCAGACTACTCCGATAGCAAGATGCTTGTCATATCCACGCTTGAGCATCTCAGGCAGCGCCAAAAGCCCAAGCAGAATTATTTCACCACCAATTATCCCGGACATGGCGGCCATGATAACCGCCACAATCAGCGTCTGAATTGCCAGGCCACCTCGAAGCTTGCCCCCAATAATGTACATCGCACGAAAAAGGTCGCTGGTGACCCCAGACTTTTCGAGGAATGTTCCCATCAGAACAAACATCGGCACAGCAACAAAAGCAAAGTCGCTCATCAGGCCGAAGATGCGTGCTGAAACCAGAGCAAGGCCGTTTGTTCCGAAATTTGTCAGGATCAACAAGAGCGACATCGCACCCGTTGAGAATGCCAGCGGCACACCCAAGAGCAACAAGACAAGAATGCCGATCACAAGAACGGCGGTTATGGTTCCAATCGCCATGGCTTATGTCCTTCCGAGAACCAAACGGCGCACAACTTGGAACAGTTGAACGGCGGCGATTACAGCCATGATGGCGAGGCTGGCGAAAAGGGCGGCTTTCAAGATCATCGGCAACGGCGGATTCCAGGCGGTGCCGGATTTTTCGCCCAGTCTCCATGCCTGCGCGGCAACCCCCCATGTGGCATAGGCCAGTACGCCCAAGTAGGCGGTAGAGATGATGCCGATGAGAACGTCGAAGATGCGCTGAACCGAAGTTGGTACCGATTGATAGACCACCACGATGTTTATGTGAGCGCGATCGTACAAGACGAACACGCCGCCCACAGCGAAGTTCACGCCAACAAGAATGACCGTGGCTTCATGAACCCAGATTGTAGGCGCACCGAAAACGTACCGGGCAACGATCTCGTAGCCGAGCAAGAAGACGCACAGAATGAACAGCAGCCCGAAACCTTTTTCGAGCACACGTAACGTGCGGGCAGTCCGCGTTTGAGGAATGTCTGAATTTATCATGCTTTTGTGTGGCTAAGAAGACGTAGGCAGAGCGGTTGGTCAATAACCGCTCTACCCCGGAAATTTTCTTACTCGATGTTGCCGAGTGCTTTTAACCAAGCCATGTGGCTGTCATAGATACGGGTCGCCATTTCGCTTCCTGCCCCTGTCTTGGCCCAGATGTCGACCGCCGCCGCGCGAAGCTTAGCCCGTTCTTCATCGGACCAATTCACGAGCGTGATGCCTTTTTCTTCGGCCTGCGCGGCAACTTCAGCATCAAGTGCTTCGAAGGTTTGGACCATATCCATGCCGAGCTTGCGTACGCCAAGTTCGATCGCTACTTTCAGGTGATCAGGCAATGCATTCCATTGATCGAGATTTACCGAAACATCGCCCACCGGCACTGAATGGATGCCTGGGTAGATCGCATAAGGTGCCACATCGTGCAGGCCAGTGGCATCGTTGATGGACAATGTGCCCCAATCCGTCGCTGTGATCACGCCTTTCTCCAGCGATGTGTAAACTTCCGACCCTGGCACGGTCACGGGTGCAGCGCCGATCGCGCGGAAGAGATCTGACGAAGGCCCCTCGGGCATGCGGATCTTCACACCTTCGAACTCAGCAACGCTGGTGATTGGGTTCCGAGAAGGAATGGATTCTGTTCCCCATGGAACAGGTCCAACAAAATAGAGATTGTGTTGAGCATAAAGCTCGCGGGCAAGTTCCAGTCCACCCGCTTTGTAATACCAAGTCAAAAACTGGTAAGAGTTCGCGTATGCTGCATTGACCTCACAAAGCATACCAAAGGCGGCGTCAATTCCAGCCGAGTAGCACGGCGTGTTCTTGTGCATCTCCAGAATGCCGCTGCCGACTGCTTGAAGGCTTTGATTGTGCGGGACAATCGCCTTATTGGGCAGAACAGTGATGTTCAATTCGCCGTTCGTAGCTGCGCGTAGATCGCTTGCAAATTCCTCGATGACAGTCTGTGGAATGGAACCGCCACCCCAGAATGTCTGAAGTTTCCAGTCATAGTTTTCCGCTGATACCGCAGATGCAGTGAACAGAATTGCGCTGGCAACAGTCGCAACTTTCTTGAGCGTCTTCATTGATTTCCTCCCTTGCACGCTTTTCGCTTGCTTATTGTTCCACATGGAACACGAACGAAACTTGTTCTAAATAGAACAATAAGTCAAGTCAGGATGTCGCACCCGTTGCCCATCCGGATTGAAAAAGAAGCTCTATGCCCAATCGCCGAGGAATGGGCGCGGGACCATCAAGATGTCGCGATCCAGGTGTTTGACGTTGGTCTTGCCGCAAAATGCCATCGAAAGATCGAGTTCCTTGTGGATAATCTCGAGCGCCTTGGTCACACCTTGTTCGCCTGCGGCTCCCAAACCATAGACGAACGAGCGTCCAATCATTGTGCCTTTCGCCCCAAGAGCCAAGGCTTTCAAAACGTCTTGACCCGATCTAATACCGCCGTCGAGATGCACTTCGATCTTGTCGCCGACGGCATCCATGATGTGTGGGAGGGCCCTTATCGAAGACAGGGCACCGTCCAATTGTCGCCCCCCATGATTAGATACGACAATTGCGTCCGCACCCACATTCAACGCTTCTTTCGCATCTCTGGGATCGATGATGCCTTTGATGATGAACGGCCCGTCCCAAATCTTGCGAAACTCTCTGATCCTGTTCCAATCAAGTGCTTCGTCGAAGGCCTCCGCGGTCCATGCACTAAGCGACGAAGGGTCCGTGACGCCGCTAGCGTGCCCGACGATATTCCCGAAGAAGCGCCGCTTGGTTCCCAGCATTTCCATGCCCCAACGCATCTTGGTCATCATGTTTGCCACCGATTTCGGTGTCAGCTTTGGTGGTGCAGATAGTCCGTTCTTTATGTCCTTGTGTCGCTGGCCCATGACCTGAAGATCTATGGTAATCATCATAGCCGAGCATCGAGCCGCCTTTGCGCGCTCGAACAAGCGGCGCATGAAGTCGTCATCTTTGAGCGTGTAAACCTGAAACCAGAATGGCTTGCTTGTGTGCTCTGCCACGTCCTCAATCGAGCAAATTGACATTGTCGACAGAGTAAAAGGCACCCCGAACGCTTCGGCGGCGCGTGCCGCTTTGATCTCACCATCCGCAGATTGCATGCCAGTTAAGCCAACAGGTGCCAACGCCACAGGCATGGTCACATCCTGTCCGATCATTTGGCTCTGTGTGGTGCGACCAGACATGTCCACTGCAACGCGTTGCTTCAGCAATATGTCGTGAAAGTCTGAGCAATTTTTCTCGAATGTCGCTTCGGTCCAGCTCCCAGACTCCGTGTAATCATAGAACATCCGTGGGACCCGGCGTTCATATAGGCGCTTGAGATCCTCGATACAGGTGATTGCTGGCATGACTAGGTCGTGTCTTTCTAGAAGGTGTTTTCTGGTCGTCAAAGACCATTGATGGGCACTTTCAGAACCGGCTTGCCATCCTCATCTTGTGGGATTTCACCAGCCCGCATATTGACCTGCAAAGAAGGGATAATGAGCTTTGGCATAGCCAACTGAGCATCCCGTTCGGTCCGGAAGGCGATAAACTCGTCACGCGACTTTCCCCCTCCAACATGTATGTTTTTGTCTTTCTGTTCTCCCACAGTCGTCTCCCAGGCAACTTCTCGCCCCCCTGGCCCGTAGTCATGGCAGATAAACAGACGCATCTCGTCTGGGAGCGAAAGGACACGTTGAATGGAGTCGTATAGTTCACCTGCATCGCCCCCTGGGAAATCGGCCCGTGCCGACCCACCATCTGGCATGAAAAGGGTATCGCCAGCGAAGGCAGCGTTGCCAATGACATGCACCATGCAGGCGGGTGTGTGGCCAGGCGTTGCCAAGGCGAGGCAAGTCATCTCACCGACTTTGTAGGTGTCTCCGTCCTCGAAGAGGGCATCAAACTGTGATCCGTCCCGCTGGAAATCCGTACCTTCGTTGAAAACTTTCCCGAATGTGTCCTGTACCTCGGTGATCCTCGAACCGACACCAATCTTGCCACCAATTTTGTCCTGAATGTATGGCGCCGCAGAAAGATGATCTGCATGCACATGCGTTTCGATGATCCACTCAAGTGACAGATTGCGGGACTTCACAACCTCGATCAATTGATCTGCACTTTCATAAGATATCCGACCTGCGGCGTAGTCGATGTCGAGGACGCTGTCGATGATTGCACAGGATGCAGTTGAGGGATCCTGAACTAGATAAGAAATCGTGTTGCTGGCCGGATCAAAGAAGCCCTCTACTTGGGGCACGATGCTGAGGTCGATGTGAGAGAATGCCATTGCTTTTCCCTCACGATCCAACCAGTTTGCCACCGGCTTTCTTCCAAGCAGCGACGCCCCCCGCCAAGTTTACGACTGGGGAAAGCCCCATTTCCATGGCGACCTGCGCGGCTAGAGCCGATCGCCCACCGGATGCACAATAAAAAATGTACGTTTTGTCCTGATTGAATTCGGGTTTGTGGGCAGGGCTTTCCGGGTCGATGTGAAACTCCATCATCCCTCTGGAGGAGGCTACGGCACCTCTGATGAAACCACTCTTTGCCTGCTCATTACCGTCACGAAGGTCCACAAATACGTGCTCCTGAGAATCCTGTAGGACCAAAGCCTCCTCAACACTTATGGTCGACACGACTTCGAGTGCGGACTTAACAATGTCTTTGGAGCTTTTTGTGATGTTTTGGGCCATTTTGCTACCTCCTTTCCACCAGTCTGCAATTGCGCTCAAGGGCCAATCTACGGGCCCGCCACATCCGCACCCGCAAGCAGCCGGAACACGGACGGGATCGGCATTCTTGTTCAAATTTCGAGATCCAGCCGAGGTTTCCAGAACGGGCGGAACAGCTCAATTTTCGGACATCTGTTCATAACGACTTCTAGGCCAGCAGCTTCCGCCATTTTGGCAGCTTCGTCGTCGTAGACACCAATTTGAGCCCACAACACCTTTGCACCGATATCAATCGCTTGAGCCGCAATCCCCAGGAGTTCCTCTTTGGGACGGAATACATCAACCATGTCGACCGGTTTCTCGATCTCCTCCAATGATCGGTAGACCTTGAGCCCGCGGATTTCGGTAACACTAGGGTTCGGGTTGACTGGTAAAATGTCATAGCCGATTTCGCTGAGCTGCCGCAGTACCCCGTAGCTGAACTTGGTTTTGTCAGCGCTGGCACCAACCATGGCGATTGTCTTGACCGACTTCAGAATGTCAGCCAGGTACTTTGGATCGTAGTCGTATAGTCGTTCGATATCTGCTTCAGGCATCTGCATCTCCTGCTTCTTGCGGGGTCGCCGCTTTTGGCGTGGCGATATCTTCTTTGAGTTCGTGGGGCTTCAGAGGATCCAGGAAAGGATTGCGATAGAGCTTGTCATGGCTCTCAACCCCGATCTCGAGCGTGACATCAGACGTCGCTCGGGCAACGCATAAGATCACATATCCATTCTCGATCTGTCTGTTGTTGAGCGCGACTTGCCGGCGCTGGTCAACCTCGCCTGCCGTTAGCTTGGCCGCACAGGTGATGCAGCCGCCGTATTCACAGCCATAGGGTAGATCGACGCCTTGTTCCCTGAGTTGCTCCAACAAGGGACGACGGGCGTTGATCTGGTAAGTTGCGCCGTCGCGATTTGCGATGGTGACGGTATGGGTAGTCATAGCCAGATATCGCTTGTGCAATCGCCACCCGGATAACGTGCCTCGTGGCATCGGGAAGGGCCGTTGGGTTCTTGGCCAAAGTCAACGATGAAATCAGGATTGATTTTCATTCCGCCATTCACCGGGTCACAGTCGATCTGCACCATCACGCCGCCTTTTGTGCGAATTTCCGGATAGAACTGATTGTCCCAGGTGCTGAACAAGGAGGTGGTGACATAAAGACGCTTGCCATCAAGTGAGAGCTGGAACATCTGCGGACCGCCCGCGACCTCTACGCCGTTGACCGACGGAGCCTTGCCCAGAAGCCCGCCCATAAAGACCTGTCCGGTCAGTTTCGGATTGTGCGGGTCAGAGATGTCATACTGGCGCATGTCGCCGTGCAACCAGTTGTTGAGATAGAGGTATTTGTCATCCATAGAGATCAGGATCGCTGACATGACCCCCGGCAGCGGGATCGGCCAGTCGGGATGCATCTCGTTTTCAACGTCGATGATCTTTTCCCATTGCCACTTACCTGTACTGTCCTTCCACCAGTGGATGACATTGGTCGACAGTGCTGCACCACAGAACCCATGCGTGCTGTCGGGGTTGTGGTGGAACTTCACCTCCAACGGGATGAGCCCGTCCTCACCAAGGTAAAAGCTCTCCACAGGCTCGCGCTTCTCGAAATCCCAGAAATGCAGCTCGCGCCCGTATTTTAGGTGGCCAACCTCTTCTAGATCGAACCCGGGCATGAACGTGTTGGGAGCGGCCCATTCCGAACTGACCATCACGTTGTGACGCGGTTGGTACCAGAAGTCGTAACCAAATTTGATGTCGCCCATGGAGTTTTCCCATCGGCCGACAATGTTGAAATCTTTGTCGAGATGAAGGTATCCGCCTGGCGCTTCGCCTTTGGCGTTGCCGAGGAATGAGATAATAATTTCCGAGCCAAGGCAATGCACGGTGTGGGGGCCGCTCAAGTCGGCCTTGGCTTTGATCTCAGCCCCGTCGATCACCTTGTGAAGGCGCGGCGCGCGCGGGTCGGATGCAGTATCGACGATATGCAGGTTGTTGGAACGCACTCCCGGCAGAATCAGGTATTTACGCGCCATAGAACTGTCGTCATGGCACGATGAGCAGGCATTCCAGCCCATGTGGTGCAACTCGTCCCCGATGCCAGGCATTTCAAGACGGTGGATGACCTGTGAATAAGTCGGGCTGTCAGGATCGACGTCCACGGTCGCAAGATAGTCCGGCTTTTGAATGCCCGTCCCTGTGTAGATGGCGATCGTATAAAGAAGTTTCTCGCGTGGAGCCTCGATCGCTTCCTGAGGGCTTGCGTAGCCTGGTCCGCAACAGTCTTTCATTTTATCCTCCCATTCGATCCGCGATAGCGACGATGCGATACATGTCGCGAAGGACCGGTTTTTCGATCAGTTTGCCGTCGATGACGACGAGGCCAGTATCCGCCTTCTCAAACTCAGAAATGATCCGACGCGCGCGCGCGATCTGCCCTTCGGTCGGGGTGAACACCTCATTGAGCGCTGCAATTTGCTTGGGATGGACGGACCCTTTTCCTGCAAACCCGAGATCGCGGACTTTCTCAGCCTCCACCCGCATGCCCTCCGGATCGTCGAGATCTAGAAACGGAACATCAATCACATCGAGCCCAGCAGCCGCAGACGCGTGCACGACGCGGGACCTGGCGTAAATCATCGACTCAAAGGTGTTCTGGCATCGCAATTCGGCTGCCATATCCACGCCGCCAAAGAACATTGCATCAATGCGAGGCGAGCACTTTGCGATCTCAAACGCCGCTTCCAGCCCCTCGTTGGTTTCAATGATGATGTGCAAGCGGGTGGCGTGTCCGGCTTCGGTTAGAAGTTGGTCGAGCATCACAACCTCATCCGGAGTGCGAACTTTTGGCATCATGAGTGCTGGAGGCGGCGTTTTGGAGGCCAAAACGGCGTTCACATCCTCAATGCCAAATCGTTCGCGCAACGAATTGATCCGGACAATTCGCTCTACTCCATCATCTGCTTGCGGTTCTTCAAAGAGAGCCAGTGCATTGCGGCGCGCTTCAGCCTTATCCTTGGGTGCGATGCCGTCTTCGAGCTCCACACAGACAATATCGGCCCCCGATGCCAAGGCCTTCGGGTACATGTCTGGACGAAGGCCCGGTGTGAAAATGAAACTGCGCCTTGGACGCACGATACGGTCAGACATCTAGAACCTCCCCCAGAATTTTTCCTTGATTGTGGCCGCGCGTGGGCCATCGGATGTGTGAACTTGAACTTTCGTCCCGGGCGTCCAATGCGAAGCATCGATCAACCCGATGCCGGCATTGCAATCGAAGTCGTAGGCGCGGCAAGAAGAGGAAATCCGCCCTACGCTCCGATCACCATCCGACACCAGCCAGAAGTCCTTTTGTGGCGGCAAAGGGCCACCAGAGATCTCGACGGCTCTTATTTGCCTGCTTGGGCTTTGCTTCTTTCGCAATGCTGACCAACCTAGGCACCCCGGGTTCTGATCCGTCGCGCACATGGATCCGAGACCGGCCTCAAAGGGGGTCATGTCCGGAGTGATATCGCTAAGGTATGACAGCATCCCTGCTTCGACACGCTCAGCCTGACAAGGTGTGCCCGCGCGAACATCCAGATCACGCCCAGCCTCCATAAGCTCGTCCCAGAGCTTTTCGGCACCGTCCCGACCTTCAAAGTAAAGCTCGAAGCCGCCCTGTACCGAGTAGCCGGACCTGGCGAGGATCATGGGCTTGCCGTTCACATGCACTGACATCTGACGGAAAAACCGCAACTCCCTGACCTGATCGCCCCATAGTTTTGCGGCCAAGTCATCAGCCTTGGGGCCTTGGATCGCCAGGGGGTAAACGTCAGGCTCGAAAACCTCCACATTAAGGTTCAGAGTGGCGGCAACACCTTTGTAGAACAAGATGAGATCGCTGTCAGAGATTGAGACCCAATAGCGATCTTCCTCGAGCCGAACCAAAACCGGATCATTTGTCATGAACCCATCTCGGTCGACCGTCGGGATGTAATAGCACTGGTCGTCCTTCATGCGTGCGAGGTCGCGCGGTGTCGACATTTGAACGAGTTTTGCGGCATCTGGTCCAGAAATCTCGATCTGGCGTTCGACACCAACGTCCCAGACTTGCACTGCTGACTTTAGATGCCGGTAGTCTTCCTCGGGGCCGGCAAAGCCAGTTGCGATTAGCATGTGATTATAGACGATATAGCCTTGCGCTCCGGCCGCATTGCTGCGCTCCCAGAACGGGGAACGGCGCATACGAACAGTGAGCGGCAGCTTCGCAGTGCCGTTAAACGAGCTTTGCAGCATGTTTAGTTTTCCCCCGCTTGCGCCGCATAAATCGAGGTGTATCCGCCGGACCAGTCCGGTGGGATTTGGCAAGGTCTCGGATCATGTTCTGCCCAGATCACCTGCTCCCCGCGCACGACTTTGTATGTATTGCGTGTCGGCTGCGGATGCGCGGTATAGGGCTTTGCATCGGACGAGGTGTAACAGTTGAGCAGCAAAGGTCGTGGCACCGGGTTTTTTGAGGCGGGTGAGTAGTGCAGTGTGCGCGCATTGTGGATTGTGATGCTGCCAGCCTTGCCTGTCATGTATTCAACACGGGACATATCAATCCCGGCCGCGTCTTCGTCCGAGAGCATGCCAGTCCAATTCCCCTCAGCGTCATACTGGTCATAGAGGTCCTCTTTGTGGGAGCCTTTAAGTGCTGCAAGTGGGCCATTCGACATGTCGGTGTCCGCCAGGTAGCAGCCTATCGTCAGTACGTTGTAATTGGTGTGGGGAAAGAACTGGATATCCTGATGCCACTTAACCGTGTCGGATGCTTCGAACCATTTGAAGTTGAGCTTTGAGTGATGAAAAACCACGTTTGGCCCCAACAAATCAGCGGCTATGTCAGCCATTAATCCGGTCGAGAAGCTCCAATATGCGTCGTCCTGAATATCGGGGCTTTTCAGCCTCCGTAGAATTGGGGTCTCTGCACAATGACCGGATCCTACATCAAAAGTGTCGCCGGACGTGGTCTCCGCGCGGCTTTTGTCTTGGAATTCCGCTGTTACACGCTGCAACTCGATAAGCGTATCATTCGGAACAATGTCCTCGACGCATACGAAGCCGTCGGCAAAGTACTTCTCGCGCTGGCCTTGAGTCAAAACTCGGGCCGGTTGTGACAGAATCTGTTGAACTTGCATGCCTCACCTCCCAATTCGGCACAGAATGGCGATGGCTAGCTCAGAGCACGCCCTTCGGCCTTCAGCTTTTTGTTGAGGATTTGACGTACTTTCACACCAGCACCGTCAGCCCCAAGCGTTACCTCAAGAAAATCGAGTCCGCGCGGGTCGGCGGCTACGTTCGCCTGGAGTTTCTGAAGCAGGTCCTTGTCTTCGTCGAATGCTGCGACAACGCTCGTTTTGGTTTTCTCGGCGACATCGTCGCTAATTTCGGGCACGTCAAATGCCGCCCCCCACCAATAATGCGTATGACCACGGGTGGACGGGGTTACGATATGGCATCCCCGCATAATGAAATCGGACCGAGCGCCCTCCTCAGGATTAGGGTCATGTACGTTCCAATCTGAGAAAGAAATCGCCAGAGATGGCATCCGCCCCTTTTGTACGCGCTTGATTGGCTTGTCTTCAGGTAAACCCATGCCCGCGCAGAAAAGGGGCGAAAGAGGCGCGAGATCAAATTCCTGTTCGTAGCAGACTGTCTCGCCTTCCATGTAAGTATCGGGCGCAGTGATCCAGTCGTCTTGTTTGAACGTGTTCTTGTGCAGGAAGGCAATATGGGTCAAATCCATGACGTTTTCGCGGATCAGCACCCAATTAGCCGCAACCTCCATATAGCCAGTGAGGAAACTCCAACCTGGATCGGTTTGGTAGGTGACATCGGGTGGCCCATCTTCGATCGCCTCTGGATCACCCATCCATATCCAAATGAACGCCCCGGCCTCGCGCACGGGATATGAAGGAATTTGTGCCGTCTTTGGCATCATCGTTTGAGTAGGAGCTTTGGTGCAGTGCCCGCCTGAATTGAATTCCATCCCGTGATACGGGCAGACTATCTTGTCACCGGCGACATGCCCCTCGGACAAAGGTGCCCATCTATGCGGGCAACGATCATAAAGCGCTGCGGGCGTGCCGTCCTCCGAACGATAGAGGACCAACGGGGTTTCCAAAAGCCACCGCGTGATCGGTTTCGTGGTTACCTCTTCCGAATAAGCGGCAACCCACCACATATTTCGGGGGTAGTTATCCTCCAGCATCCCGTTGGGAATGCGTTGACCATTGGGATGTTTGACTTCATCCTTCATGAATTGTCCTCCCTTTCAGCAGCGCTTCAAAGCGCTCAATCTCTTCCTGTTTCATCTGGTAACTGTGTTCGTCGTCAGGGAATGTGCCGCTTCGCACCTCATCGGTGAAATCCGCAAAGGCGTTCGTTGCGATCTCGGCCATGTTTGCGTAGCGTTTGGCAAATTTGGGCTTGAAGCTGTCGAATGCGCCGAGCAGATCGTAGCCATTCAGAAGCTGGCAGGTGCCCGCTGCACCGGCGCCAATCGAAAAAGTGAAAATTGACACTGCTTCGTCGACAGCTTTGCCCACGACATATGGCATGGCTTCAATTTCAAGGCCGATCGCTCCCGCGGCTTCGATTGCCTTGGCGTTCTCAACGATCTCCAGCGCTGCTTCAGCGGTTCTTCCCTGCATTTTGAAACCGCCCATCAAATGGACTTTGTGCG
The DNA here is from genome assembly GCF_048059015.1 of Thalassospira sp. Lineage (GTDB taxonomy): Bacteria > Pseudomonadota > Alphaproteobacteria > Rhodospirillales > Thalassospiraceae > Thalassospira. Next base: position 20,965 of record NZ_JBLLNT010000009.1, read on the forward strand.
GCAACAATCCGACGTGGCTCATGATCGGCACGCCTGCATCTGCAACTGCACGAATGACCGGTACGCCTTCTTTGCCCATCTGCAATTTCAAAGCGTCAGCGCCACTTTCTTTCATCATTTTGAGTGCGTTTGAAACCGCCACATCGGGCGTTGCATAGGACCCATAGGGCATAGACATGATGGTAAAAGTGTTGGGCGCACTGCGCCTTACAGCCTGGCAATGCATAATCATCTGATCAACGGTGATAGCGAGAGTGTTCTCATGGCCATGCAAGGTCATGCCCAGGCTGTCCCCGACGCCAATGATGTCCACGCCTGCGCGCTCGGCCCAGGCCGCTGACATGGCTTCGCCCACAGCAACCATGGAGAGTTGCGCGCCTTCAGCCTTCTTGGCCCTTAAATCCGGCAAAGTGAGCTTTTTCCTGTCGGACATGAATCACCAAAGTTGTTCTATTTGGAACAGGATGTAGATGTTTCGTATCCATCTGACAAGTGCTATCAACTTAGAAGAAAGCTGCGCCAAGTTCGTGGAATTATGAGGTTGTAAGTATGAACAAGAAGACACGTGGGGAGGAGCTCACGGATATTTTCGAGACAGTGGAGTTCCCAGATGCGTACAAAGTCTCCTATCTCGCTAATGCAATTGTAATTCCGACCTACGAAGACGTGCGCCGCGATTTTGGATTGGTGCGTGCTGAATACCATCTGATTTGTGCTTGGCTCACTATCAGGAGCTTACTGCGCAAGACGTAGCACGCATGACCCGCCGACCCAGAAACTCGATTTCACGCGCTGTGCACCGCATGCAGAAAGAGGGCTTTTTAGAGCGTATTCCCGATCCAGACGATGGTCGTCAGGCAAAGCTGACTATCACCCCTGCCGGCCGCCAAATGCACGAGAAAATTTCGAAATACCTTGTGATGAGGGAGGCTGAGATGTTTGACATCCTCACGCATGGCGAGCGGGAGCATTTACGCGAGATATTGCGAAAATTGGCGCTGCATGCAGCAGGTTTGGCGCGGTAAATGGGAAATCGTACTCAGGCGGCATTTTCTTTCTGAAAATATCAACTTGTTGTAAGTCCCCAAGCATACACCAGTAGAATCTCCCAACTGAATTCGTCATTCGCCCCAAGAGCGGCTTCTAGTGATCTGTAAATTGACCGTCTGAGATTTGCTGCGCGCTCAACGAATGGCCGATCTTTGTGCTGCGTGGTGGTGCCTAGCCTGCTCTGATTGGTCCGGTTTGATTGTTAGTGCATAATCGGCCGCTGGTCTATTGGCACGATGGTTTCCGGGGCTGGAGGCCGGTATCCCAAGGCGCTGTGAGGGCGTTTTGTATTGTAGTGTTTGCGCCAGTTTTCGATGACGATCTGTGCTTCTCTCAGCGAGTAGAAGACCTCCCTGTTCAGCAGTTCATCTCTGAACCGGGCGTTGAAGCTCTCGACATAACCGTTCTCCCAAGGGCTGCCCGGCTCGATAAACGCTGTTCGCGCGCCTACTGCCTCGATCCAGCCCCGGACACCCGCGACATCCAGCGCGCGCATCGCGTGGTGGCGGGTTTGCAGGCGGGCACGATCTGGATCAACAACTACAACCTCACACCGGTTGAAATGCCCTTCGGCGGGGTGAAATCCTCCGGCATCGGGCGCGAAAATGGACTGGCGGCGATAGACCACTATACTCAGACAAAATCGGTCTTCGTCGAAATGGGAGATGTGGATGCGCCCTACTGAAGCCCCCGCATTCGATCCGGTCACCGGGTTCATCCATGGCCTGACGCCCGACGACATCCCGCCCGAGGCGATGCACATGGCCCGCCGCTGCCTGATGGACTCGCTGGCGGTCTGGGCGGGCGGCAGCCGCAGCGCACCGGCCCGCATCGCCTGCGATCATGCGGCGAAACGCTATCCGGGCGATTTGCCAATGCCGTTTGACGGGCGGCGCGTGAACCCCGTCGGGTTTGCGTTCGCGGGGGCCTGTAGCACCGATGCGCTGGACGGACACGACGGGCACCAACTTTGCAAGGGTCATGCCAGCGCCGCCTTGGTGCCGGTGCTGCTTGCCGAACTTGGCCCTGAGACTGACTGCACATTGGACCAAATGCTGGCGCACCTGATCGTCGGCGAGGAAATCGCGATCCGTGCCGGGTTGTCGCTGCATGACACCGCTGCCGATTATCATTCGTCGGGCGCGTGGAACGCCGTAGGTGCCGCCGCCATGGGTGCCCGGATGCGTGGGTTGAACGCTGAAATGACGCGCCATGCGCTCGGCATCGCCGAATACTACGCCCCCCGCGCACCGATGATGCGCTGCATCGACCACCCGTCGATGGTCAAGGACAGCACCTCCTGGGGTGCGCTGACCGCGGCATCGGCGCTCGATCTGGCCGAGGACGGGTTCACCGGCGCGCCCGCCTCGATCTGCAACGACGCACCGGAATACTGGCAGGACCTTGGGCAGCACTGGCGCATCCTTGAGACCAATTTCAAAGCCTATCCCGTCTGCCGCTGGGCCCACCCGCCGATTGAGGCAGCACTTGGCCTGATGCGGACGCATGAAATTGCGGTGGCCGAGATCGCCTCTGTCACCGTCTCGACCTTCGCTGCGGCCACCAGACTGGCGACCATGCGCCCCGCCGACGGCGATCAGGCGCAATACAGCCTGCCGCTTTGCCTAGCCGTGGCCATGCGCAAAGGCACGATCCTGCCCGCACACATTCTGCCGGAGACCTATGATACGCCAGAAGTCTGGGGCCTTGTCGACCGGATCACCCTGACTGAGGACCCGAAACTGACAGCAATATTTCCCGCGCAACGTCTCGCCACCGTGACTATCGACACAAGGGACGGACGCAGCCTTACCTCTGGCCCGACAGATGCGCGGGGCAACTTCGACGCGCCGCTTAGCGACGACGAATTACTCGCAAAATGCAAAGCCTACGTAGCGGACGTCCTGCCCGCAGACGCTGCCGTGACCTTAGCCGCACTTTTAAGTGGCCCGCATCCAACCCCAGCCCAATTGAAGGCCGCCCTCAACCGAAGGACCTGATCATGGCAAATGCTTTCAACCTCGACGATCTTGTGACCAATCTGCGCACCGCCGCCACTGGTGAAAATCCCCGCGTTACCGTCAAAGCGTTGCTGGAACAGGCCGTGGCCGACCCCGAAGCCATGCAGGCTGCAATGCCAGCTTTCGAAGAGAATGATGTGATCCTGCACGAGGATGAGACCGTCTCAATCTGGCATTGCCGGTTCATGCCCGGACATACCGTCCCGGCGCATGATCATCAGATGCTGGCAACAATTGGCGTCTACCGCGGGGCCGAGCGGAATGATTTCTACGAGGCTGATCCAGAGACGGGTGGCATCCGCAAAAGCAGCGAAGTTGTGCTGAGTGCCGGTAATGTCCTGCAAATCGGCCCCAGCGCGATCCACGCCGTCGGTTGCGCAAGTAAGACGCCCTGCATGGGCATCCATGTCTATCTGGGCGCGTTGACGCAAATCGACCGCTCGCTATTCGACACCGACAAGGGTGAAAAGCTGCCCTTTTCGGATGAGAACTATCAGCGGATGACTCGCTGATTGAACTGGCTCCCGGTGAGTTAGCAGCATGATGCAATCATTTGGCGAGGTTTTGAACGCTTGCAATCATTGGTCCTGATCCTATCAAATCCCTGAACGGCAGGTTCTTTCGCTGCAGGGCGGCAATGATTTTTTCGCTCGTGCCGCATTTTTTTACGCTGCGAGCGCGCGCAGCACATAACGACAATGACCGGGTCGGGCTCATTTGACACCTTCGCTGCCATCTGCTCCAATGACCGGTACGCTCGCAGACCCTTTCCATCAATATGAACTGGCGGCTGCCTGAGAAGCCTATCCACTGTCACTTTTTCTAATCCGCATGAGTGCATCGAAGTCGATTTCTTGCTTCTGTTTGTCACTTATATCCGGCCGGGTTTCCGATACCGGCTGGGGCCCTTGGACGTCCCACATCACCGCATGTGAGCCTGTACTCCAGCGATAAACCCAACCAACAATGCTGTTCCCATCGGTCCCGATCAGATTGGCGATCGCGACGCCTTCACCGTTATCATCGTTCACTGTTTACTGACTTCCTGCACTGTGGCGCTGCGAATTGCGGCGTGGGGTTGCAGAGCGTTCACTACGACCGCGCGCCGGGCTTCGTTGATGTTGGTTAACTGGTTCTAGATGAGGGAGTGTTCATCAGACCGGGAAAATGGGCTCCGGTTCTCTCAACAATTCATTGGCTTCAAATCCTGTGGTCGGGCTCCGTGGCGGCTTCGACAATCGACAGGACTTCATCTTTATCAAAGCCAATGACCCTCGCCAGAACTGTAAACTCCACGACGTCGATACGACGCTCGCCGCTTTCGAGACGTGCGACAAACGACTGGTGGCGTTTGAGCTTCGCCGCCAACTGCTGCTGGCTGAGACCCGCATTCTGACGTGCATCAACCAACGCACGGACGAGCGCCAACTGGCCATTTGTTCTGATTGTTTTTGCCACGCGTCACATACCTTTTGTGACGTCGCTAGCGGATGAAATCTGTTATCTAAAAAGTAGATATTTGAGGGTGTTATCGGCGTCTGGTTTCCATGGGCTGCAAGTCTGATGCTCCCGAAGCTGCCCATCAATCCCCTACCAATTGCAGAAATCGGCCGTAGTCCTCACTGACCTCCCTCGCTTCCTCGAACGCGCGGGCGCGTTCGCCGTCGAGGCACCGGAAGTAGCTCTGGATATCCTGAATGTAATCTTCGAAGTCCCCGCGGATGATATCCGCATAGTCCCGCGCGGCCTGCGAATCGCTTGGCAGGAAAGGACGGGATGGCGCAAAGCAGGATTCCGCCAAAACCGGCCCGGGAGCGCAGATCAGAAGGGCCACAGCTTGCAATGGGAGCAGGCATGTCAACCTTGGGTTTCTCAAACCTGTTATCTCCTTGATCGCAGACACTGGCCGTGACTAGTGTTTGCGTGACCAAACTACAGCTAAAGCACGATATTACATCTTGCGGTTGATAGTATACTATCGTAACTCTAGGCTTCAAGTAGGAATGCCCGGGTGTTGCGTTTTTGGAGAAAGCGTGAGCCGGGCCATGAACTGGGACATCGAAGCACCAAATGTGGTTACGGAAGCACGTTTCCGCGAACTCGTGGAAAGCGGCTATAGCGCTGAAATCCTGTGCCAGGAGTCGGCACATAAGAAAGGCCCCAGTTACTATGGGGTCTGGATCATGCGTGCCGTCTCTGACGAGGGCGTCGAGAAGCTCCTGGTCACGGCCCGCACGCGGACGACCTACAACGATATCAAGATCCGTGAGTTCAAGACGATCTCTGGCGTGGTGTCATTCTTTATTGGCCTTGGCTTTGCGCATGTCGACCTGCCCCTTGAGGCGGGTACAAGCCGTACGCACAAACTTGCGCCATCGGACAAGGGCACTCGTAACTAACCTCGTCTGTCTCTGGCTGGTCGCAGCACCTGCCTCCGCACAGATGGTCCTGGTCATGGATAGCGACGGCTCTCTAACCCCGTCCCGCTCCCAAAGCAGCTTTGCTCGAAACTACAATGACGGCATCGGTCAGGGTTCGGCCTCCGATGGGATCGCGATCTTCGGCGAGGTAGAGGCCGAGCAAGAGGCCGTCCAAGTCGCGGCCCTTGCCCGCCCGCCTCCCCTGCCCCGCGCCGATGTCCTCTCCGGGATTCAGACCACGGCCTTGCGCTATACCGGCCATCCCGGCCTGCGTCGCGCGGGGCTTTCCGTGACGGATTGGCTGGCTCTCTATCGAGCCAATATCGAGGTTGAGAGCGGCTACCGGCAGGATGCGATTTCAAGTGCAGGTGCCATTGGCCTTGGTCAATTGATGCCAGCGACGGCGCGTGATCTGGGCGTCGACCCGCGTGATCCGCTGCAGAACCTCGACGGCTCCGCCCGCTACCTCGCGATGATGCTGGAGACGTTCGGCGATCCGCGCCTGGCGCTGGCGGCCTACAACGCGGGGCCGGACGCCGTGCGCCAACACGGTGGCATTCCCCCTTACCGAGAAACCCAGAACCACGTGGCCCGCGTCATGGCTGTCGTGGCCCGATTGGAAGGATCAAATTCATGAAACAGATTTCAAACCTCTTTGTCGCCTCGCTGGCGCTATTCCTGCTCATTGCCGAGCCCGCCCTTGCACAGAGCATCGATCTCTCCCCGATCCAGAGCTTGTTGCAGGGCATTGTCGATGCGCTGACCGGACCTCTTGGTGTGGTCATCGCCACACTCGCGGTCCTCGGCGTTTTCTTGAGCTGGTTCTTCAACATCATCGACCTGCGCCAGGCGCTTTGGGTCCTCGTGGGCATCGCCGGTGTCGCGGCCGCCCCCACCATCGTTGCCGCGGTCTTTGCCGGTGGCTGAGCGCGCGCCTCTCTTTCTCGGCCTCGTGCGCCCGCCGAAGCTCCTGGGCCTGCCCATCATGTATGCGATGGTCTGGCTCTTCGGCTCGGTGCTTCTCTTCGTCTGGGTCCAGCATATCGCGGTGCTGGGTTTCGCCGCCCTGCTCTATCCGGTGCTGTGGAAGGCCGCGGATTGGGACCCGCGTTTCATAGATGTGATGATGACGGCCCTGCAGGAGACACCGCCCACGCGCAACAGGTCCATCCATGGCGGGGACAGCTATGCCCCGTGATGACGCCCGTGACGCTGCGCTCGATGCCCGCACAATGACGCCGGACTGGTATGCGCGCGAGACCCGCCTCGCGCATATGCTTCCCTATGTGAGCCTCGTTGACGACCAGACCGTGCGGACCCGGGTGAACGAGCTCTTCCGCTGCATCCGGCTCGAGGGGATCAACAGCTACACGACGGACGATGCCTATCTCGACAAGGTGACAGCGCTTTTTGCCCGCATCATCGCGCAGCTTGGGCCGGAATTCAGCTATTACGTCCACAAGGTCTCCAAGGCCATCAAACCGGAGCTGGACCCGATCCGTGAGGACAGCTTCGCGGGCGAGGTGGACCGGCGCTGGCGCGCGAAACTCGAGACCAGCGGGCTCCGCGACAAGACGCTGACGCTCACCGTCATTCACCGCCCGCCCCCGAAGAGCCTCCTGCCGCATCTCGGCCGCAGCGCGCCGGACCGGCTGAAGGAGGAGACGCGCAAACGCCTACAGCGCCTGGGCGAGGCCGTGAACGTCTTCCTGTCCGGCCTCACCGACCTCAAACCGCGGCTCCTATCAGCCGCATCGGGGGAATTGGTGGGGTTTTTGGGGGCGCTCAACACGGGCACCGAGCTGCCGCTTTATCCGGCAAACACCTATGGCTTTCTGTCCTTCAACGTCGCCAATACCCGCGTGACGTTTCAGGGCGACCATTTCGAGCTTTCCGAAGGCGTCGTAGGCCATCGCTACGGCAAGAGCTTCACCATCGGGGAATATTCTGAAGGCACCTCCTGCACCATGTTCGACATGCTGAACCTGCCAGTCGACATGATCGTCACGCAGTCCTTCACGCCGATCAATTCGAACCTCATGGCGGGCCGCATCAAGCGGCAAAAGCGGCAGATGCAGGCCAGCCAGGATGCGGCCCTTTCGCTGATGGAAGCCCTCGACATCGCCGCCGATGATCTTGAGGCCAAGCGCCAGAGCTTTGGCGAGCACCACATGGTCGTGACGCTCTTTTGCGACACGCTGGATGAGCTGCAGACGCTCAGCGCCGAGATCGTGAACGCCGCCGCGACCGAAGGCGTGAAGATGATCGGCGAGCGGGTCGCGGCCAAGGCGCATTACCTCAGCCAGCACCCCGGCAACCAGCCCAAGCGCGTCCGCGCCAGCGCCGTCACCAACCGCAACTTCGCGGATTTTGCGGCCTTCCACCGGACACAGCTCGGCAAACCTGCAGCACTTACCCCCTGGGGCCGGGTCGTGACATGTTTGCCCACGCCGGAGCAGAGCGCCTACCGGTTTTCCTATCACGAGCAAGGCTCGCCCGACAAAGAACCGACCAGCGGGCATACCCTGATCATGGGGCGGCCCGGGTCGGGCAAATCGGTGCTGTCGGCCTTCCTGATGACCCAGGCCCGTCGAGCAGGGGCGCGGATCTTCGTCTTCGATTACCGTCTCGGTATGGAGATGGCGGTCCGCGCCAATGGCGGGCGCTACGCGTCTTTGAAAGCCGGACAACCCACGGGCCTCAACCCGCTCTGGACCGAGACCGATGCCCGCGGCACCGCCTGGCTCTCGGACTGGCTTGCCACCCTGCTCTACCGAGCTGACAAGCCGCTGACACCGGCTCAGACCAACCGCATCCAGGAAGTCGTGCGCCAGAACGCGCAGGCCACAAACCCGGCCCTGCGGAACTGGCGGGATTTCGCATCGCTTTTTGTGTCCACCGATGATGGCGGCGATCTGCACCAGCGCCTGCTCGAGTGGACCGAAGACGGCCGCTATGGCTGGATCTTCGGGCAGAGCCTCGAGGACACGTTCTCGCTCAAGGGCGATGTGGTGGGCTTCGATCTGACCGGCATTCTCGACAGCGAGGCCGACAAGGAACGGATGGCGGTCCTGTCCTATCTTTTCCGCCGGGTCGAACGCGAGATCGAGGATCGCCGCCCCACCATCATCGTGATCGACGAGGCCTGGAAGGCCCTCGACAACGCGTATTTCGCCGAGCGGCTGTCGAACTGGCTGGTGACCGCGCGCAAGCAGAACACCGTCGCGGTGATGATGACGCAATACGCAAGCCAGCTCGAGCGCACCCGGACCGGCAAGACCATCATCGAGGCGGTGCCGACGCAGATCCTGCTGCCCAATATCCGCGCGCAGCCTGCGGATTACGCCATGCTGAACCTCACGGAGAAGGAGCTCGACGTCCTTCTCAACACGGGCAGCAACAGCCGTTTGGCGCTGATCCGCGACGATCAGGGCTCGATCGTGGTCGATGCCGATCTCAGTGCTCTTGGGCCCAATCTCACCATCCTCGGCGGCATGGAGAAAGGGCGAAGCGCTTGTCGGTGCCGATTACCGCGACCGCCCGGACTTCTGGAGGCTTTCATGATCCGTACCCTGTTTCTTATCACCGCGCTCGGCGCGCTGGCCTCCTGCACCCAGTACCGGGAGCCGCAGGCGAACTGCTTCACATTCCTCGCGTCAACGGCACCTGTCGCGCCTGATTGCACCTTCACGCCCCTTGGCGCACCGGAGGGCGACATTGAAGTCTAGCCTGCCTCATATCCTGGCCCTTTGCCTGCTGCCCGGCGCCGCCTTATCCCAAGGCGTGCCGACCAATGACAGTGGGCTGACCGCGCGTGACATCGTCGAGACCGGCGATCGCGAGGCCGACTTGGCCGTTCAGGCGGACAAGCTTGCAGTGCGCGAACTCATTGCCGAGATCGAACGGGAGCAGCTGGAAACCCTGCAACGCATCCTCGATGCCCAGACCAGCTTCGGCGGTCAAGGACTGCCGGCCATGGTCTCGGGGCTGGAGGGCGGCAGTGGCGATCCAGCCCGGTCAGTCGAAGCGGTCTATGGCAATGCCGACATCGACCCCAATCCCGGCGGTGCGCAGATGTTCGGGGACGCCGCCGAGAACATCGAGCAGCTCATCATCCGCGTGGCCCAGGAGACCAGCGGCTTTGCCGGTGTTGGCCGCGCAGGGCTCTCCCCCGTCCAATGGCGCGCATTGCTGCAAGCGCTGATCTGGCAGGAAAGCCGGTTCACGATTGGCGCCCGCTCACCCGTCGGCGCCTATGGTCTCACCCAGATCATGCCCGGCACCGCCAGCGATCTCGGCATCAACCCGGAATACTATGACAGCCCCTACCTGCAGGTGCATGGCGGCGCGCGCTATCTCGCGACCCAGCTCAACACCTTCGATGGCAATATCATCAACGCCCTTGCGGCCTATAACGCCGGACCCGGCCGGGTTTTCGAGTATGGCGGCGTGCCCCCCTTCCGAGAGACCCAGCACTACGTCCAGGTCATCCCGGAGCGCTACAATCTCTATCTGAGCCGTATCGGCGGGATCGATGCGCTTGGCACGATCGACCCGGCGCTTCTGGCCAATGCCAACCTCTCGCTCACGGGCATGGCGCAGCCTTTTATGGCAGCAACTCACCCGCCGCGATCAGGCAAGCCGCCCTGCGTATTGCGGATATCGTCGAACGGATTTCCGAGACCGAGGACGTGCAGGAGAGCGTCGCGCTCAACACCTATGCCCGCGCCGAACTCGTGCGTCTCGTGGCCGCCCGCATCCGGCTTCAGGCCGCCCGCACCCGCGTGCTCTCCGCCGAAGAGCTGGCCCAGGCCAGCGCCCGCATGGCCGAAGGCGCGTTCATGGATTTTACGATCAGGGAGATTGAATGATGAGACGGAAGTTTCTGAGAGCGGCCTTGGCCACAACGCTTGGAATTGGCCTGCATCTGGCAGCCCTCTCCCCTGCCGCAGCGCAAGGCGTGCCCGTCGTCGATACCCAGAACATCGCGCAAAACATCCAGCAGCTCCGGCAGATGATCGAGGACGAGATTCTGCAAAACGAGCAGCTGACGCAGCTCCGCGAACAGCTTGCCACACTCACGGACCAACTCGCGGAGCTGCAAAGAACCTACGAGGCTCTCACCCGCCTTGCCGAGCTTCCAGAAATCATCCGGACGGAAATGGAAGACGAGTTGAACGGTCTGCTCGACCAAGAGTTCGGGGACATCCTCGCCACGATTGAGGCGATCAAGACTGGGGATTTCTCGGGCCTCTCGGGCTCCGGCGCAGGCGAAATCGAAACCCAGATGGATCGGGTGCTGGCCGATCTCGGCTTTGACGATGACACCCTCTCGGAAATGGCCACGAGCGGCAATCCCGGGGCCAACCGCGTGGCAACGCAGGCCACCACCGGTGCCCTTGTCTCGGCGGCGGCCCAGAACAGCTATGAGGATGCCGGCCAATCGCTCGAGCGGGTCGACCGCCTTGTCGGGCTCATCGACGACATGGAAGAGCTCAAGCAAAGCGTCGATCTCAACACGCGCGTGACAGCTGAATTGGCCATCGCCCTCGTGGCAATGTGGCAGCTGGAAGCGATTCAAACGGTGGGCGATGGCACCGGCGGCGTGATCGATGCCGCCACCATCGCCGAAGAGCAGCGCTTCATGGATTTCACGCTACCGGACCTCCGGGCAGACTGATCGTGGGGGCATGACGGGTGGCGACTGAACAAGAAATCATCGAGGAAGAACTGGTCTACGGTGCCCTGCGCCGCGAACGGCTCTGGCAACGCCTTGGCCTGATGGGCCTTGTCTTCGGCATCATCGGCTGTCTGAGTGCCGCGGCTGTCTCGATCCTCGATGTCGACCCGCCCCCCGTCGTTGTCCCCTATGATCCCGCCACCGGCTTTGCACTCCCCGAAGCCTCGGTGGGTGCCTCCTCGGTGACCGCCAACCAGGCGATCATCGAGGCGGAGGTGTTCCGCTATGTGACCGACCGGGAGGTCTATAACCAGCTCGACAACGATCTGCGCATCCGCAGCGTCCTGCGCCGCTCGGACGGAGCTGCCGAGAGCGGGCTGCGCCAGATCTGGAACAGCGCCAACGAGAACTACCCGCCGACGGTCTATGGCCCCAATGCGCGGCTCGACGTGGAAATCCTCAGCATCAACCGGATCGGCACCAACCGCGCCACGGTGCGCCTGCGCAAGCGCCTGACCTCCATCAACGGCGTCCAGACCGGCCTCTTCACCGCCACGCTTCTCTTCGAGTTCCGCCCGGAGACCCGCCGCTCCATCGATGAGGTCTGGACCAATCCCTTCGGCTTCACCGTCCTCGAATATTCCATCCGCTCCGACAGATTGGAGAACTGACGTTGTTGTTTATAAGATCGCTTATTTTTGTCATTGCCCTGTTGCCCGGCCTCGCCTCTGCCGAAGCCATCCCGCGTGGCGGTCCCAACGACAGCCGGGTGCGCTGGCCACCTACCAGGAGGGTCAGGTCTACCGTCTCAGCGTGTCGCTCACCCATGTGACCACCATCGAGTTCGGCGAGGGCGAAAGCATCCGCTCAATCATCGCGGGCGACACCGAGGGCTTCGAGATCGACGGCGTCCCGGGCGGTCAGGCCTTCGCGATCAAGCCTGTGGCGCGCGGGGTGCATACCAATGTGACAGTCTATACGAACCGCCGGAGCTACTACTTCAACGTCCAGGAGGTCCGCAGCCCAACCTTCTACGTGGTGCAGTTCCGCTATCCGGAGGACGATGCGCGCCCGACCCGGGCCATCGCCGCCCAAGCGCCGAACTACAATTACGGCGCCAGCGCGCGGACCGAGTTCACGCCAACGCGCATCTGGGATGACGGGACGTTCACGTATTTCGCGTTTCCAAGAAACGCGCCTGTGCCCGCGATCTTCCGCTACGCGGGCGGCCGCGAGCGCACGGTCAACACGCAAACTCCTGAAGACGGCGTGATCCGCGTCAGCGGCGTAAACCGCCAATGGGTCCTGCGACTTGGCGAAGAGGTGGTCTGCATCGAGGCGATCCCGCCCGCGGAGGCCGCCTCATGAGCGATACCGAGAACACCGAGCTGGAAAGGCGCCTCGCCGCCCTTGAAAAAGGCAGTGCCCGCGCCCCCACAGCGGCGCAGCGCCGGTCGCCCTTTCTCGCGCTGATCGTGGTCCTCGTCATCGGCGCAGGTGGTGCCCTGCTCTATCTCCTCTCACAGCCCGACGAAGAGGAGGCCTTGCCGACGGCCACCCCGGACATCTTCCAAAACGAGGGGGATGGCTTTGGCGCTATCGAGACCTTGCCCCCGCCCGAGCCCGAAGTTGTGTTCGTCGGACCAGACCCCGTCGAGCCCAATGCCGAGCTTCTGGCGCAGATCACCGCCCTGCAGGCCCAGATCGAGGAGTTGCGCAACGCCTCTGAACCAGTTGTCGAGGAAGACACCGCCGCCGCAGAGGCGATCGACGCGCTGACCGCTCAGATCGCGGCGCTGCAAGCCGCCTCTGAAGCCGCACAGCAACGATTTCAGGACGAACTGACGGCGCGGGATCGCAGCCTTGAGCAACTCCGCATGGATCTGGAACTGGCCCAACTCGAGGCCAGCCGACCGCAACCCGCGCCAGTGGGCCCCACGGAAGATGAGCTGCGCGCGCGCGAAGAAGAGCGACTGCGCCGCGAGGAAGAAGCCCGGCGCATGGCCGAGCTGGAGCGCCGCGCCGCGGAGGAACGCGCCTTCCAGGAGCGGCGCATCGCCTCTCCCACCATCGCTTTTGGCGGTGCCTCCGGAGCGAATGAAACGGCTCTGACCGAACGCACTTTTGGCGAGGTGACGGATTTCGTGCTGAACGGGGCGCTGCCCTCTACCGTGACGCAGGCCGAGGTGATCGCCAATCCCTCCAACACCGTCATCCAGGGCACCATGATCCAGGCCGTCATGGAAACTGCCCTCGACAGCTCCCTGCCCGGCCAAACCCGTGCCGTGGTGTCCGAGGATGTCTACAGCGTCGATGGCGCGCGCCTCTTGATCCCCCGCGGATCCCGTCTCATCGGGCGCTACCGCGCTGGCGTCGATATCGCGCAGCGCCGCGTGACGATCGCCTGGGACCGGATCATCCTGCCCGCGGGCCAGACCGTCCAGATCAGCTCGTTCGGGGGCGATCAACTGGGCCGTTCCGGTGTCACAGGTTTCGTGGACACGCGCTTTGCCGAGCGTTTCGGGTCGGCCGCCCTGATCTCGCTGATCTCCGCAGCACCCAGTGCCGCCGCCTCCGAGGTTCAAGATGAGACTGCCGCCGACGCTCTCGAAGACGTTGGCGATGATCTGGCCGATGCCACGGACAGCGTCATAGGCGATTACCTCTCCATCGGCCCCGTCATCTATGTCGACCAGGGCGCGCGCGTCACTGTCATGGTCGACCGCGATCTGGAGATATTCTGAGCCCATGTCGCTGAGCTATCTTGAAACCTCGCTCGACCGGATCGACGCCGCCGCCCGCGACGATGTCATCGAGATTTGCATCAATCCAGACGGGACCTGCTGGGGCGAATTCCAGGGCGATCACTTCATGCGCCCGCTGGACCAGAGGCTGACGGGCGTTCAGGTCAGGGACCTCGGCAACCAGATCGCCTCCTCGGCCAATACCACGATGAGCAGGGACCGCCCCATCGTCTCGGTCTCGATCACCTATAAGGGGCGCCCGATCCGCGCACAGGTCATCACCCCGCCCGCAGTGCTCTCGGCCATGTCGATCAGCCTGCGGTTCTTCTCAAGCCTGCCACTCGAGGGCATTGCGCTCGATTTTCTCTACGGAAAGGAGCGAAAGCTCGAAGACCTGCGCGTGGAAAAGAAAAGTGCCTTGCGCGCAGTGGTGGCCGCGGGTTTGATCGATGATGCGCTGGCCTTCTGCGTCGAGAACAAACTCAACATGATCGTCTCGGGTGGCACCTCCACCGGCAAGACCGTCGCCGCGCGCAAGATCCTCTCTCACGTACCGGCCGAGGAACGCATCGTCACCATCGAGGAAGCGGCCGAGCTTCTGCCGACCCAGCCCAATGCCGTGACCCTCATCGCCAATCGCGACGCAGAGTTCCAGACCGCCGATGTGCTTCTCACCGCCACGCTGCGCATGCGCCCCGACCGGATCATCCTGGGCGAGGTGCGTGGCAAGGAGGCCATGACCTTTCTGGAAGCTATCAACACCGGCCATGGCGGGTCCATGACCACGCTGCATGCCGAAACCCCGCAACTGGCCGTCCAGCGGCTCGCGATCGCCGCGCTCAAGACCGAGATCCCGATGACCTATGCCGACATGATCCAGTACATCGAGAACTCCATCGACGTGATCATCCAGGCCGGCCGGCATGACGGCAAACGCGGCATCACCGAATTCTACCTCCCCGGCATGAAACAGATTGGAGAAGCTGCATGAAGACCTTTGAATATGAAATCCTCTCCTTCCCGATGGACCGTAAGAACAGTCTGATCGAGATGCAGGCGGCATTGAATGCGAAGGGCCAGATCGGCTGGGAGGTGGTCTCAATCAGTTCGTCGGAGTTTGCCAATATCGGGCACACGGCTTTTCTGAAGCGTGAAACCTCCGACGGTGCCGATTTTGGAGACAACCGATGAAGCGTGGTGCAGCGCATTTCTTGTTGCTGTCAGTCGGTTTGGGCTTGATGGCATCGCCCCTAATGGCGGAGCGCAATCTCATCCCCAGTCTTGAGAGCATTCCAGATGTCTGCCCCGAACGCCCGAGCGAACCTGACTGGATGCAGAACATCGCCCTTCGAGACGCCTACCAGCGTGTCTTGGTCCAGGACATCTACCGGGCACAGAACATGGAGCGGATCGTTGAGACCGGATCCTGCGACTGCGGTCTTCGCTTCCCAGCATGGGATAACGCCGAAGTCACCTTCCAAGAAAACCACGCCAATGCGAACCGTTCAGAAATGCTGCAAGCGTCAGACAGTTACAACCGCCGCGCAAGTGATCTTCGACCAGAAGCTCAAGCGATCTGCGAAGCAGTGGGTAAGTGGTAGGGGAACTCTGAAATGAGCGTTGTCACCTACTTCGTTGAAACCTCCCAAGGCTATCTCAACACCGCCGCCGAGACACAGTTCGGGTCTGTTGCTGCCACGGTGGGAACGCTTCTCGTTCTTGGAACAACGCTGGTGGTGATCCTCGTTTTCCTGAACATGATCTATCAGTACAAAGCGATGGACGGGCGAACGGCATTCTGGCTTGCGGTCAAGATTGGTCTCATCGGGATATTTGCAACCAATTGGGTGCAGTTTAACGCACTCTCGTCCGCAATCCTCGCGGGGATCGACAGTATTGCGGGCGCGCTGGTCGCCTCCGTCGGTGGTGGCGTTCCAGGTCCATCGGGGACATTTGCAGAAGAATTTGACCGGCTCATCGCCGAGCTTGGAGAATACCTTAACGCGGCCGGGTCTGAGCTCAACTGGATGGCCGGCGCGATGCTCGACATTGTTGGCGTGTTGATGTTGTCGATCTTGGGAGGGCTCGCTGCATTTATCTTGGTCGCGTCGCGTTTGATGATCGCGCTGCTCATTGGCATCGCACCCGTGATGATCTTCCTCACCCTTTTCGAAGTGACCAAGGATTACTTCGCGCGCTGGCTGTCAGCACTGGTCTCCTTTGCGCTCTACCCAATCGTCGTGGCAGGCGTATTCGCAACAATCACAGGTGTATCATCCGCCCTCATTGGTGAACTCGGCGACCCGGAAGGGGCCTCAAATATAGGCGCGCTCATCCCCTTCTTCATGATGGTCCTCATGGCCAAGGGCTTCATCATCGCCACGCCGTTCATCGTTCGCGCGATCTCAGGGAACATTATGATGCCAGCGCTGTCTGGGGGCTTGGCAGGAAGCTACAGCTTTGCGCGCGCTGCGATGGGCAATCAGCAGGCTTATAATCGGTATCTTGTTGGTGGTGCCAGTGGAGCCGAATATGCAGCACTCAGAGCACGGCAGTTCTTTGGTGCCCAACAAATGCCGCAACGGCCGGGAATGGCAAATGTGACACCTGCAGGGGGCAGTCCACCCACCGGAACCGGATCGCAAATGATGGCGCAGCTGGCTCGTTTGGGAAGGTTGGGGAGGCGTTGATGAGGTTTTTTTCTGCGACGCCGTTGAACAATGAATGAGCGAGGGTCCCATAAGCATTCGCCAGTAAAAACGGTACCATTGGAGCTGGTCCAAGCAGTCCTGCGCTCAGCAATCAATGGAAGATCTGTCGGGCTTGAAGAGGCAATACGGACCCTGGATTGCGATGCCCATCATGCTGACCTCATCTTGCGCCAGATGGCCGAGGCTGGGTACTTGGAGCCTGCCGACATCTTTGACAATTTGTTTTATTGGCAGCTAACGCCGAATGGGACTCGCCTCGCACTGGAACCCAAGCGAAAGCGTATCGGGCGCGATAAGGTTCAGACCATCATTTCTGAACTTCTCGCCCGGGCTAAGGTCACCAACGGCGATCCCGATCGCCTGCAGCGCATCACCTTGAAGCTATTCGGCAGCGCGCTTGAGGAGCGAGACGACTACGGTGACGTCGATGTTTCTATCGCGTATCTACGACGCCGGCTGAGCGATATCGAACGTGAGCGCATCGAAAACGCACTGAAAGCCCGCCAAAGCAATTCAGATCGGCAAACCTTTCAAGGGCGGCTCATGGGAGCGGAACGTCAGGATACGCGCGAAATCATGGCGTTCCTGAAAAAGGGTCTGCCACATCTTTCGCTTATGAATGATGATCCTAGGGACCTTGGCGCACCGTACCGTTGGCTGGTCGACCACGACGTGAAAACAGACAGACCAGTGGATGTTCCTGACGATATCGTTCGACCCAACGCGCCCTCAATTCTCGACCAACACCCGAGCAAACCGCTACCGCCCATTACTTTGATTGAAGCCCAACACAGAGCCATTTCTGCAAAAACCAAAGTTGTGATTGATGACATGCACATAGGTTTAGAGGACGCGGCCACGCTCGAAGAACAAATGTGGTCTCCAAAGGTCACACGCAAAGGCGCTTTCATTCCTAACGACATCAGAAGTGACAAGCGGGTCAAATTCGCCGGGTTTCAGCACTTATGTCCGATCTGGAAGACAGACCTAGGCGGCGTAGCGATGTTGAAGGAAGCCCTCGACTGGTGCGATGAACATAAGGTTTGGGTCAGGGACCTATTTCCGAGAGTTTCAATCCAACGGTCCGACCGGACACATATCATACGCCTCGGGTGGGGCCATGACCTGATCTATTTCAATGTCGGCGGTAAATCGACAACTGGGAGCCTGCTTCCTATAAATCGAACACGCGTTTCCAAAATTGACTTGGCCGGCGCTTATGCGGTCGGAAGGGCACTTTCGAAGATGTATGATGAAAGCCGGTGCGCGAAAATGCCATGGTTCAGCGCTGACATTTTGCTTCCGTTAGTCGAGGTAGACAGGCTCCCGGATTTCCCTCGGCTGCATAAAGCTGGCGCGTTCAAAGAAGGTGCGTTTCAAGGTCTGCGGGAGGTCACCTTCTTCTGAGCTCGGATCACGCGCCCTACTCCGAACGAACCTGTTTCAATAGAAAAGCACGCCTAAGCGCCCGGCTCCACCTTGACGATCAACTGGCGTTGGCTGTCGTACCTGTACTCATGCAACCTGCGTTCTTGAATGAGCTGAACCGCTTGGCCGCGGCGAACGCAAACGGAAACTCGCCGCCGTCGTCTTGACGAGTAGCGATTTTTTCCAGGGCGTCTGCGATTTCTGTCGGGTTCATTTAGGGTCCGTCGGTAAACTCATGCGAATGCCACAGAAATTTTGGGGCGATGACGATAGCGACATGTGCCTGAAACGGTCCTGAACTGCCGTTTAACGCTGATCATTTGCTGTAATGCGGGTTCCAGACTGCGGACATGGTCGCTAAGTTGCAGAAAATTGCGAGGATAGAATGAAAACAAGAGTATTGGGTAGCCTCGTTGGCGGAGCTATCGGCTTCATTGTAGGTACTGGAACTGGCATTGTCGGCGGAATCTTTGGTGCGATTGCAGGTGTACTTGTCTTTACGGCTATTGGTGCTGCTTGGGGATGGAGCGCAGGTCCTGATCTTGCAAAAACAATTCATCGCTGGCGAGGGAAATGACGGCCCGTTGCCGAATTTTCGTCCGTACTTCAAGAGCTGCAATTCCGCGTCGCCATAACAGTCATTCGTGAAACATGCAGCGATCTTGGTTTGGAATGAATGTGTGCAGCACCCTGTACCGGTGTCGCTAATGAGTGATCAAAGCTCTGGCTAAGACATTAACCTGAGCGAAGTGAATTCCTAGATTAGGTCGACATGACATCCATTGCGCCAGCCCCTTCCAATGCGGATGCCCACAAGTACGGTGTGCTCTTCGTCTTTGCAGCGGGGGTCTTGTGGTCGACCGTCGGCCTTGGCATTCGCCTGAT
The DNA here is from genome assembly GCF_048059015.1 of Thalassospira sp. Taxonomy (GTDB): domain Bacteria; phylum Pseudomonadota; class Alphaproteobacteria; order Rhodospirillales; family Thalassospiraceae; genus Thalassospira. The sequence goes on from NZ_JBLLNT010000009.1 coordinate 39,904, forward strand.
CGAAGATGCTGTTGTGTGGCAAATTCTACTTTACCGGTCGATCAGCATGTCACTGTTCTTGTACCTGCTCATCAGGGTGCGGTCAGGCGAAAGCCCCTTTGTTCAGATCCGCCGCATCGGTTTTCCGGCTGTTGTTGCAGGGCTGTCGCTCGTCGCGGCCTATTCTGGCGGGATCTACGCGATCCAGAACACCTCGGTCGCGAATGCCATGCTTTTGTTCGCGACAGCACCGTTTATGGCTGCAGTACTCGGATGGATCGTGTTGCGAGAACCCGTCCGCGCCGCAACCTGGATAGCGATCGCCGTCGCAATCGGCGGGATCGGGATCATGGTCGCCGACAAGTCCGGAGGCGTCGCCCTGAAAGGCAGCCTTGCCGCGCTTGGATCGGCATTCGGTTTTGCTGTCTTCACCGTGGCGTTGCGGTGGGGACGCACAGGGGAAATGCTGCCCGCGGTGTTCCTGTCGGGCCTCTTTGCGATCGTCATCACCATTGCAATCTGCCTTACCCTCGGGCACTCGCTGGTGCTAAGCCCCACTGACGGCGGCATCGCCATGGGCATGGGCGTGTTTCAGGTCGGCGCTGGTCTGATCCTCTACACGCTGGGCTCGCGCAGCCTTCCCGCAGCAGAGCTTGCCCTGCTGTCACTGGCCGAAGTGCTACTCGGCCCACTCTGGGTCTGGCTGTTTCTCGGAGAAACCGCGTCCGTAAACACCCTGATTGGTGGTACAGTTCTGCTCGCGGCGATTGCGGCCAATGCACTGTCGGGCAAGCGAAGAAAACCACCGCCCATAACCGCACCTTAGAATGGCAACCACGGCCCAGAGTTGCCTTTCGTGAGTCAGCCTCGCGCTGCATCGCAGCTTAGCCAAACCAGACGTTCGCACATCGTGTAGCATGAGCGACAAAAGTTGGCGCATCCCCAGCGTTCAACCTGAACATAACAAGTTTGCTTGCTGAATCATGTTGCTCTAGGATGACGCTCAACACCAAATCCGGCACCTGAAAGCCGGTGTATTCCATTCAAGTTGACAAAATGACCACCTCAAAACAGATCCTCGCGCTTTTGCGTAGCCACATAGACGATGACAACGAACAATTCTTGTCCGTTGCACTTCAGGTTGCCGCAAGCGAAGCGAGAAAGGGGCATAACAAGTTAGCAACGGAACTTAGGGACGTTGTTGAAAAGGCGCGTACACAGAAGAATAAGAAGCCGGCGCGCCCAGTGCCTCTTGCCCAGCCACGAGGCGATCTCGGCGAACTAGTGTCAGTGAGCTATTCTGACACGAGGCTTTCCGCCATGGTCCTAACAGACACACTTGCGGAGCGACTCAAGCGGATAACCGTCGAGCACCGTCAACGGCACCGTCTTGCTGAACATGGGCTCACACCACGCCGCAAAATTCTCTTGATCGGTCCTCCGGGAGCCGGAAAGACAATGACTGCTTCGGCACTTGCTGGCGAGCTGAAGCTACCGTTATTCACAGTGGTTTTTGAGAGCCTTATAACTCGCTTTATGGGTGAAACTGCGTCGAAGCTGCGACTTCTATTCGAAGCAATGCGGCAAACCGATGGTGTTTACTTTTTTGACGAATTTGACGCAATCGGATCGCGACGATCCGATACCAACGATGTGGGTGAAATTCGGCGTGTTCTGAATTCATTTTTGCAATTGCTGGAGAATGATGACAGCGATGGACTAATAATTGCAGCAACAAATCACCCGGAACTCTTAGACCCTGCACTGTTCAGGCGATTTGATGACGTTATCGAATATGCTATGCCGACGCCCGACATTGCAAAAGGTATCCTAAAGCGCCGCCTTGCAACATTCGAAACGAAAGGTATCGACTGGGATAAGGCTGTCGAAGCTACTGGAAGCCTCAGTCAGGCTGACCTCAGCCGGATCGCTGATGAAGCTGCAAAGCGCTCGGTTTTAGATGACCGATTTTCAATCACCTTGGCAGACATTCAAGCTGCAGTTTTAGATCGCCAGCATTCCCCGAGAACATAAAGGGCAGTATTAGTGGCCGACACCCGACCCGACCCAAAGGGTCATTTTTATCTTCCAAATCAGGGCAATACCGAACGTTTCACATCACCTAGCACTGGTGGCGGCGGTGGTAAGACACCCGATCGCAACCGAGCAAATCACGCAATTGATTTGCAGGCATCATTTAATGCCGCGCTCGCGGCTGCCGAGATGCAACGGGCAGCGCGTGAACCAGGCATTTCTGCAGGCACACCTGGGTTTTATCTTGAGATTGACGTGAACGCCTCTAATCCAGCCATCGTCGAAAAACTTGAAGCACGGCAAGGTAAATCACAGATTGAACTCCTCACTGTGCGCCCTTCCGAGGCTGATCCGACAAAGATCACAGCAACCTTGTTTGTTCCAGACGCAAAGAGCGATCACTATTCTAAACGGATTGATGATTTTTCCGATCCTGAAAAGGATAACTACACTTACGAAAAAGACGATCAGGGCGCATTCAAGCTTGATGCAAACGGCGACCGCATCCAAAAATCACGCCGCCCGAAAAACAATGCGCTTATTGCATCAGTTGAGGCTGCGCGGCTAGCACAAGTGCGGTCTATTTTCACAGACGCCCCCGCAACCTACCCAGATCCGGACACAGAAGTGTGGTGGGAAGTTTGGTTGCGCAATGAACGTCAGGCGGTGTTTTCCCACGCCGTAGAAGCCGTTGGTATGACAAGCCGCGAAAGTGTCATCAGGTTTGCAGAACGTGATGTTTTGCTTGCACGAGGAACTGCGCGGCAACTTGCACGCATCTTAGTCAACACAGACGCCATTGCAGAATTGCGCCTTGCCAAAGACACCCCGTCCCCGTTTGTGCTGATGGAAGGGTCTGAACAACATGAATGGGCTGACGATTTTCTCGCACGGATCACGCCTCCCGATGATGATGCGCCTGCCGTCTGTATCCTTGATAGTGGCACTACCCATCGCCACCCCTTGATCCGCCCCGCCCTGAACGTCGCAGACCAACAGCACTGGCAGTTTGACCCGTCTGTCGAAGATGTCAGTGCAAACGGATGGGGTGGACACGGAACTCAGATGAGTGGCCTGGCGCTCTATGGCGATCTGACGGATCATATATACGGCCAAGGCGAAGTCGAGCTGACCCATCGGCTTGAATCAGTCAAAATCTTGCCCGACTTTGGTGCAAACGATCCTGAGCTATATGGGCACATCACGGCGTCAGCAGTCAGTTTGCCTGAGATACAAGCGCCGCTTCGAGATCGTGCGTTTTGTTTGGCAGTCACAAGCTCAGACACATATCTGACTGGGCGACCTTCGTCTTGGTCTGCGCGCTTGGATGAACTGGCCTATGGAGAAGGTGAAACCCAACGCTTCATTGCGGTGTCGGCGGGCAATATCCACAATGCCTACCCTGCCAATGAGTACATGGACCAAAATGATAGTGCGGCCATAGAAAACCCCGCTCAGGCTTGGAATGTCTTAACGGTTGGTGCGTCCACGGAAAAGCTGAACATCACCGAGCCAGCGCTTGCTGGTTGGCAAGCTGTTCCTGCGGCAGGGGATCTATCCCCGGCAAGTCGTACCTCCCTCACGTGGTCTCATGATTGGCCCCTAAAGCCAGACGTCGTTTTCGAGGGCGGCAATCATGCAGTTGAACCAGCAACAGGTCACACAATGAAGGTGGATGACCTCGGACTTTTGACGACTTTCAGACGTCCGGAAGAAGCGGCATTCACAACATCATTCGACACAAGTGCTGCAACCGCCAATGCATCCCGCATGGCGGCCCAGATTATGGCGGCAAAATCTGGCCTTTGGCCTGAAACGGTTCGTGCTCTAATCGTGCAATCCGCCGATTGGACCCCGCGCATGCGCGGGCATGCTCCAGAGAAGCCGTCAAAGGCAGAAATGCGCATCCTCACACGGCGCTACGGCTTTGGGGTGCCTAGCTTGGCACGTGCTATGTCCAGCGTGGACAACGACGTTTCCCTTGTGATCCAGCGTGAAATCACACCTTTCGTGAAAGAAGCTGGCGGCATCAAAACCAACGAAATGGTTTTCCATCAGTTGCCTTGGCCAGTTGCGAAACTCACTGAACTGGAAAACACTTCAGTCGAATTGCGAGTGACACTGAGCTATTTCATCGAACCCAATCCTGGGGAGCGGGGCTGGAATAAGCGCCATAGCTATCCTAGCCACGGATTGAGGTTTGCCTTTAAGCGACCCGAAGAAAGCAATGAACGGTTCAGAAAGCGGATCAATGCTGCGGCCCGTGAGGAAGATGATGCCATCAGTGGCGGAGGCGGTGATGGTTGGCTACTTGGCCAACGTCTACGCGACCGAGGTTCGCTGCACAGTGACATTTGGCAGGGGTATGCCTCTGACTTGGCCAGTCTTAACGGCTTAGCAATCCATCCGGTTGGTGGCTGGTGGCGAGAAAAGCCCGCTTTGGCTCGCTTTGAACGACGCGTCCGATATGCTTTGGTTCTCACCTTGCGGACCGATGTTGAAACCGATCTTTATACTGAGATTTCGAACCAGATCGCAGTTCCCGTTGATGTTGAGATTAAAAACTGAAGGATTTTGATAGAATTTGCCATACCACTTTCTTTTTGCGGCCAATTTTCGAAGGCTTCTCAATGTCCGTTTCTTAGGATACTTGATCATTTTTCTGCATCCGCGGCGAAGGGCCGCTTTTCCGCCCTACCTGACAGACAGGCAATGCCTACCACCCTATCGAGCAACCAGCTTTTCGCCTTTCCCCTCTCGCAGCATCGCTTCCATTTCATCCAATCCATCGACGGCGGAGCGCATCTGCGCCTCATCATCCACGCTCGAAGCTTCCGCATCGACGACCTGGCTTCCAAAATCCATCTCCATCTGTCGCTGTTCCTCGGCGATAACGGCTTGAACGACGGGCGCGGTTTTCTTCGGAACGCCGTCAGTTTGTCGTGACAGTTGACCCGCCGAAGCCTGAGCTGTGTTTTCAACGACGGCGTCAGGTCCACCTGGTCCATTCGAAGGCGGTGTCATCGGCATGGCGCGCGCACTCAGCGGCAGGTTCCCCTGCGGCCCCCCTCCCCCCGGCTTCGGAAACGGCAACTCGCCTGATTGCGACGCGTGGATCGCCTTGAACAGCCGATCGTCAAAGTATTGGATCCGTTTTGCGCGGACCGGCATTTGCGCGTCAACGACCATGACGATCTCGTCGAGGGGCAAACGGCGCGCCTCATCCTCGGGTAGGAGGGAGCTTTCTTCAGTTCGCGTGGATTGGCTGCGCCCTTCAAAGGGGTTCTTGCCGATGGACTGAGACCGCGTGACGACGGTCTTCGTGGTCTTGCCGACCGCCTTGCTCAGCTCCTCAACGGTTTTTTCATCCGAAGGCGTCAGGTAGAGCTTCACGCCGGCGTTGCCCTGCAGCGCGCGACGGGTGTTCTCGCCATAGATTTCATCGAGGGCGGGTATGGTTTGGGTGACCACGGCCAAATGGCCGCGATAGGTCCGCAGGGTCTCGATGCTCTCGACCACGATGGGCATCTTGCCCAAGCGATTGAACTCGTCGAGCATGATCATCACGGGCCACGGCTCATCCGGCCCGGGGTCCTTTTCCTGCATGGCGGAAAGGAGATCGGAGAAGAAGAGCCGGATCAGCGGCGCGAGGGGCTTCACCATCAGAGGCTGAACCACGAGATAGACCGAAAAGGGCTTCTTGCGGATCGTGCGGAAATCAAAGTCCGAGACTGCCGTCGCCTCATCGATGGCCGGGTTCTGCCATTGATCGAGCCCCGAGGTCATCAGGAGCGAGACGTAAGAGGTCAGCGTATCGTTGTTGGTCGAGGCCAGCCGCGTGAAAATCAGCTTGGCCGCCCTGTTATCCACCTCGTGGCCCCGCGCGAAATACTCCTTCTGCTTGTTCCCGCCCGAGGCCGCGATGCGGTAGATCTCGCCCAAGGTCGGACGCTTGCGCTGGAACGCCAGCAGGCCTGCCGCCACGAAGAGATCGATCCCACCTTTTAGCAGCCCCTGCACCCGGTCGTTGTCGCTTTGCAAGAAGAGCGTCGCCAGGAGCTGCAGTTCCATCTGCTGGCGCGCGGGATCTTTCAGTTGATAGATGCGCAAGAGCGGGTTGTAGCGATGCGTGCGCTTGCCCTCCCAATCGGTGGGGGCAAACCGATAGACCTTGTCGCCTTGGGCTGCGCGGTGCCGGGCCGTGGCCTCAAAACACTCGCCCTTCACATCGAGCGTCACGGCGGAGCCTTGCCAGGTCAGCAGGTTCGGAATGACAAAGCCCGTGGTCTTGCCGCGCCCGGTGGGGGCCACGATCAGCGCATGGGGGAAGACCTTGGAGCAGATGTAGTTGGCGCGGGAGCCCGGCGGCCCCAGCTTGCCGAGGATGAACCCGGTCCCTGGCGCCCCAAAGAACCCATTGGCCTTCATCTCGCGCGCGGTCTGCCAATGGGTCTGGCCAAAGCGTGTCAGAGCGGACCCCGACAAGGCGAGGCTCAGCATCAGGCCGGCGGCGGCGAAGCTGCCGATGATCAGGTGAATAAGTTGCGCGTCCTCCGGGCGGCGGTCCAGGATCGCCAGATAGTTCTGCGCGATATATGCAAAGTCGATCTCGGCCCCGAAGCCGAGATCCTGGTAGGTCAGCACCGCCGAGGCGATGGTATAGCCCATGGCCCCGGTCACCAGCGTCACAAGCAGGACGCCCGTGGCGATCCGCGCCTTTCCCATGGAGGCGCTCAATGGACCTGACCCCGCTCGGTCTCGCCATCCACGTCTGTCGCGCGGTGTTTTTCATATTCGGTGTCGGCAAGATCATCGACCGCCTGGCGCAAGGCCTCCGTATTGGCCGTCGCGGCATCCGATTGCAGGTAGACCTTGGCGACATAGAGCCGGTCGAGGCGGTCCTCGAGAACCTGTTCCAGCGCATCGGCATCGCCGGATTTGAGCCGGTCGAGTTGGCGAACGTCCAGCACCCGCGCGATCTCGCCCCGGAAGGCGTCCCGCTCCGCCTCGGTCTCGAAGGGCGCGGACAACTCCCCCGCCCGCTCATGGTCCACGACACGCGCAATCTCGTCTGCGAGGCGATCGGTACGGTCAGACTGCGGCGCAGTTTCATCGCGGGTTGCGAGGATGTCGTCGCGCGTGCCAGACCCGAGCCCGTCGCGCATCTCGGTTTCGCGGCGAACCTGATTGATGACCTCCGTGTCGCGTATCTCGACGACGGCTGCATAGGTCGCGCCGAGCCCGCGGGCGAGGTGGGTCGGCATGTCCGGATAGCGCCCCCTGAATTCATCCGTGACAGCATCTGCAACGGGCGTGCGGACGTCGCGTCCCTCCATGATCCGGTCGACCTCGCGGGTGATCTCGCTGGCGCGGGCCGCATCGGTGATGGTCTCCCTGTAGGGCTCAGACCGGTCGATCACATCGCCAGGGCGTGCAAGCAGCTCCGGGTGTGCCTCGAGATACGCGCGCTGCTCGGTCTCGATCCGGCGCTCTGCCCGCGAGACAACCTCCCAATCCCGGTCCTCGATCTGCTGCACTGTCAGGCCGTCTGCGCGCATCTCCTGACGGATTGTCCCTTCCATCGCCCGGACCGCGTCCTCATTATAATGGAACTGCTCGCTGACCGGTTCCGCTTCCATGACACCATCCCGGCGCAGCACGTTCTCCCGTTCCAGCAGCGTGCCAAGCGCGACATGCACATCGTTGAGAATGTCGCGCGCCTGTTCCAGATCGGCGCGGCGTTCAAGGTTCAGATCGCGCGCCTCAGCTACTTTGGAGAGATCATTGGCGATCCATTGATGCTCGAGCGCTGCATTTGAGGCGCCCGTCTCGATCCGGGCCACCACTTCCGATGTGCTGATGCCCGTGCCCCGTAGTGCTACGTCAATGCGCGATCTCAAGTCGGGCTCGGCCAGTCGCTCGCGCTGGCTGGCGTCAATATTGGCCTCGGAATAGATCCCGCCCTCCGAGGGGGTCTCTGACAGCGTGGATGATCGCAATCCGAGAGGCTGCATGTGCTGGACCTGCGTCTGGATCTCGATGAGACGTTTTTCCAGCACGGGACGTTCCGCGTCAGACTTCTCGGCGATCATGCCCTGCACCCGCGCGAGCTTTTCCGCATAGAGGCTTCTCAGATCCTCGAAGCTTTGTTCCTCGGCCATATACACATCTCCTGTTCGGTCCATCTGTCCGCCATGCGCCAGCACCTCGCCCGCGCGGAAGAGTGCCGCGGCGATGTCTTCCCGGGCCTCCCGGGAGGCCTCTGCGGCAAGCGAATGGTAGACGGTTCTGGTGTTGGCGATCTCCGCCAGCGTCCGGGTCAGGTCCTGCCCCACGCGTTCGCGCTCGCGGGGCGCGCAGCCCTCTTCTTTCGCGGCATAAAACTCGCTTGTGCGGGCCGCGTAATGCACGACGCCGCGATCCACCCGCCGCGTGGCTTCCAGACGCACACCGTACTTCTCGGCCTCCTCGACCATGGCGAGGCGGAAGTCGTCATAGTTGAAGCGGTGGTTGCGCCCCAGAAAGAAGAACTCGCCTTCTTGCGAGCGGCGGTTCAGTACCAGATGGGCATGCGGGTGATCGCGGTCCTCATGCACTGCGATGATGTAGTCGAAATGCCCCGCATCGGTCTGGAAGAACCGCTCGGCCACATCGGTCGCGATGTCGCGCACATCCTCGCCCCGCGTGCCGATGGGGAAGGACATGAGCATATGCGTGGTCTGTCCGAGCTTGGGCTTGAAGCCCGCATCCCACCGTTTGGCAAAGCGCTCGGTCAGATCCTTGATGTCACCCGCCTCGAGCTTGGACTTGCCATCCAGGAACCCGCTACTGTCCACGATATGGGTGGACTTGGTTGTGAGGTAGTCGAGCTGGTTTGCGAGCTGCGATTTGGTATGCGTACCCCCGCCCCGGATCGCCTTGAAGACCGCTGGCCGATGCCCCGCAGCCGCGCGCACAAGCTGGCTCTGCTTGGCCACGTGCAGCCCTTGCATCGAGCCCCGAACGCGGCTCCAGCCATCCCGGAAGACCTCGCCCGTGACGGCATGGACGGCATCATTCAGCCGCATGGGCAAACTCCCTCAAGGCTGCCGTGGCCTGCAGCTGCATCGCGTCCCGACGGCGGCGCAGAAGCAGATCGATCTCGTCAGCAGAATCAGAATGAACCGCGCCAACCCGCGCATCTGCGCGAGGCGCAATTCAGTGAACTCGGCACTCGTGCCCCCCACGGCCCCCTGCCCCCGCCGGTTGGCCTGCGTCATCTGTTTGGCGATCTGCGCGACCCCATTGCCGACCTCATGCAAAGAGGCGCGGTAGCGCGCCATCTCTGCTGCCATCTGCGCGTCCGGGACAAACACGCCACCCGCCGCCTGAATGAGCCGCCGCAGCCCCTCGGCACGGCTCTCGATTCCGGCCTCGGCCAGCACTTCGTCGAGCGCCGCGAGCTCCGCAGCCGTGACCTTCACACTGACTGCTGAGACCGGGATCGCGGCATCCGTCTGGCGCTCGGCATCGGCTTTCAAGACGTAGCGCACGGCGCGCGATGTGACCTCGAAACGCTCAGCCAGCTCAGACGTCGACACACCCTCCGCGGCCTCGCGGACGATCTGTATCTTCTCGATCTCTGTCAGGCGTTTTGTTCGGGACATGCGGAAGAAAGACCCCCTATTTCCTGCCACCTTCATACAAGGCTGCACCCATCATACGAAACTATACTAAGCTGTCAATAATATACTTCCGGTGCATTGGCGCGCAGGCAGCCTTGTATTCCGTTTCACGCCGAGCACCGCAGGTGCGAGGCCGCGCCCGAAAGGGCGCCAACCAACACCAGCCACATGCTCTAACATGGGCCGCTCTCAACAGGGCCCGCGCCTGAGGTCTGTCTGAACATGCAATGTTCGGACGGAAACGAAGGGGCGGAACAATCCTCAACTGACAAGGCCGACAGACAGGGTCAAGGGAGGTCAGAATTGGCGTGCCAATTCTCTGCCGCAAAAACCGTGAAGGCTCTTGCCGATAGGTTTTTACGGATGGCCCCCTTGAGGCTGGCTGGCGGCTCTGTCACCGGGCTGATTTAACCACAACAGGAACCATCAGGACTGCTCTGCAGTCCTGTCATCCGGAACCGTGACCACGGCCTATGGCAGGGGTCTCAACTGATCGCGAAGCGTTCTCTGCAAAAGAGATAGGGCCGCCTTCCGGCGGCCCATCCTCTGAGAGGATTTACTCATGGGGTTCCTTTGAGCTTGGTGGGAACATCACCAGCTCTTGGACGCCGACGGGGAAGTCGAGCTTAAGGCTGAAGAACTCCGAGCCATCCCCGTCACGGGTGTTGCGGAACATTGCGCCTACGCGTTGGAAGCGGGTGCGCTCCTGGCCTTCGCCATCGGTGTATTTGACGGGAACTGTTGCGACGTAGTGGTTGGTCATTTGGGTCTCTCCTTTTTGCGATGAGGATCTCCCAGCACGGAGGCTGAGGACCGGTCGCAAGCGCAAATGCGGAGGGTCCGCGCCATAGGCTTGGAAGCCGTATTTGTGCTTGCCGGAGCGCAGCGCAGGGCACGAGCGGGCCGACCCCGTGCGATCCACATCAATGAGCAAAAAGAAGAGACCCAAATGTGTGCCCCCACATCGCAGTCGCCACGGGTCTCGTTGATCTCGTTAGAGGTGAAGGTCGGGTTCACTCTGAGGCGACGTGTTGGGATTTGGTCTTCTGTCCGAAAACGACGATGGGGCTTCTAAAGCCTCATGCGCCTAGTTCTCTCTGCGGTCTTGGATCTAGTGATGTTGCTGCCGCCGACCCCCCCCGATATCCTGCCGAGATGGGTTGCCGTCAGGCAGCCCGATATTGCGGGACATGTGTCCAACCAATTTCACCCTTTCAGCACACGCTCCTTGAGAACGAAGAAAGGGCCACCCGAAGGTGACCCTCTCTAAGTTATGCCTCGTCTGGTGTCTGCACTGGATCCGCGACCCGCATCACCGTCAGTCCTTTTGCTTCGGCTTTCTGTCCGAGGTTCAGTGCGACCCCGTTGCCTCCGAAGAGGACAACTCCAGTTGCGGCGAACTTATCGTCCAGCATCTCATCGTTGCACTTGAACGGCGCTGCACGTCCATGTGCGGACCAACGCGGATCAAAGCGCGCTTGGCTGATGCCCCGCGCGCGTGCCCACCGGGCTGCGATCATTTCCGCTCCATGCTTGCCGCCTTTGTGGCAGATGAAGATATCCTGATTGCGGTTTTGTTTGATGCGATCCCGCACCTTGTCGAGGGTCCGGAAGATGACGTCGATGTCGGTCCAGTCGGTTGACCCCGACACGATGAGCGGTACGCCTTCGACTTTTGACTTGGCGGCGGTCTCACGATCATGCTGCTCCAGAAGCTGCTTGGCTTCAAAGACGGCACCTGTCTCTTGCGCCCGAACGCTGGCCCGCGATCCCGATGCAGGGATGAAGGCGTTCCCGGTCTCTGTCTCGTAACATTCCGCAGCCGCCTCCCCCATCGTCTCTATGGCGTCCACGATCTCGCGCAACTGCACGAAGCGCGCCTGTGCCTCTTCCAGAGCCGTCTCTGCGATCTCTGATCCATCGTGACATTTTGCGAGTGCACCGATCTTATCCGCTGTGCGATCAACTTCCTTACCGAGGACAACCTTCCGGCGCTGCAGGATTGTTGCCAGCCCGTGCGCGAGAGGCTCGATCTCTCCCTCAAGTCCGGTGTTGCGTAGCTGCCCGAGCAGGGTCTCAAATGCTTCGCGGATGATGCCGTCTTTCAGGATATCATCCTGCGGGATTGGTAGGTGTGCATCTTTCTCCGTCAGGCCGAAGAGTTCGATTGTCTCGTATGTTGTCGCTTGATCGTAGGCCATGTGTTCATCTCCAATGTTTGAGTTTGAGGGCCACCACGTGAGTGTGGGGGCATGGCCGATTTCTGGTTCACCGAATTGTTCGGGTCAGGGACGGCGCAGCCGCCAGCTTGCTGGGCGCAAAAGTTTTCAAAGCGCCGCAGTCACTACAAGCGCACCCTCACGCGCGCGATTGACCTCTCCACTCGCGCTACCCTTGCCGAAAAGTTTTGCGATCCTTGAGGCGGGCTGATTTGGGGGCCATCCGGAGGATATGCTTCCACAATCATGTGTGTGTGTTTTGACGCAAGGTTTGCCCGACGCGAGCAGGCAAGCGGCGGGAGCGGGACACGCAGGCGGATGGAGCGGCGGGAGCGTTTTGCTTTAGCAAAACAGACCAGAGTGGAAACCGCAGGCGTGGCCGGATCACGACGTGCTCGCGAGACGGGCAAACCGGGACCCATGAGCCGACACCGCGGTAAGGCCGCATGGCCGCATGCGCGACGGACCGCAGGGCCGTTCTCACCCGCGACACGCGAAGCCAAGCAGGGGAGGCCGTTGGGCTATGTTCACGACCCTCAAAATGGTTGCGCATTCATGCTCAGGTGAAGAGCGACGCAGAAACTCAGCTCAAGGTTGGCCTGCTGCGGAAAATGTCTGTATGAGGAATTACATGAAAAACTGGAAATCCATTGATGATCAGCTTGTTCTCCTCAAATCGAGGGGAATGGCTATCAGCGAGCCTATTCGAGCAAAAAAGGCGCTTGAGCGATTTGGCTACTACCGACTGAGTGGATATTGGTATCCATTCAAACAAGCTAATGACGACGGAACCATCTCGGACCAATTTATACCTGACACGCATATGTCAGATGCCGTCGACCTATATGTTTTTGATAAAAAGCTGCGCCTTCTTGCGCTGGACGCTTTGGAACGGATCGAACTGGCTTTGCAAGTCGATGTTGCATACAGGTTTGGTCGTCGTGATGCCTGCGCGCACCTTAAGCCTCATCTGCTTCAGCAAAAGTTTGTAATGAACGGTCGCTATAAAAGGTGGGAAGAGCGCTATCGAAGCTTTGAAACACGTTCTGGCAAGGCCGCTTTCGTAAAACACAACAAACAAGCCTACGGTGAACTGCCGATCTGGGTCGCCGTGCAAATTCTTGATTTTGGAGCGTTGTCACATCTTTTTGAGATGCTGCCGATGGATATTCAAACCAAAATCGCTGGCAAGTACGGAATTTTGAACGGTAAGTTCATGATACAGTGGATGAGGTCGTTTTCTCAGGTGCGCAATGCATCCGCACATCATGAGCGACTTTGGAACAGCCACATCAAAGATCACGCCAGCGTTCCACCGCAACTTTTAGAAATTGCACAGACAGACCAGTATCAGGTTTTCCGATACTTTTGCCTGATGCGATTTTTCCTGAAACAGCTTTGCCCACAGTCAAAATGGCACATCCGCCTACGCGACCATTTGCATAGCTTCCCCCAACCGAAGAACGGCGCAGTCACACTCAAAGATATGGGTGTGATCGATGGTTGGGAAGACTGGGATCTTTGGAGGGGATGAGGACTGACGCATATCCAAGGGCGAACCCAAGTGCAGAGGCGCCAGTCATATCTGTGGTTAGATGTAGGACTAGAAAGTTAAAATAACAATAAGAAATGGCATCTTCGAATCAAATTAGATCGGATCGAACGGCACCTCCGCTTAAATTATAACTTAATAACAGTGTTTTACAGATATCTCTGCAAGATTGCAGCTAGAGCGCGTTCTTGCCGCCACTAAATCGGACAGGCAAAAAAAGGGGAACCGCGTTGCCGCGGCTCCCCTTTTTTGTCAGTCGATGGTCTTGTTGCGATCAAGCAACCAGTGACAATCCACTGCTTGCGTCCGGCTGTTCATCCCCGTTCTGCACAAACGGAATGATCGAGAACGTCTGGCCACCCCGTTGCTCTTCGTTCTGCACGGCATTCACGCGCAAATCACCATCAGGCGTGTTGATCAGCAACGACAGGTATTCATTGCCGGTCCGGGTGCTTTTCGCCATCCAGGCGGAACCGACGCGGATCGCTTTGCCTTTTGGCGAGCTGACCTCGATCCGGTAGTCCGGATGGGTTTCCTCGGTCTTGTAGTCATTCTCGATCAACATGAAGTCCAGATCGAACATCATATTGGCGATGTAACCCGCAAAAGCGTTGTCAGCATCCATCGCAGTCAATTCGCCCGAGATTGAGCCAGACTTCATCGTTCCGTTCGAGACCAGCGGGATGATCTCGAAGTCTTCACTCTTGGCTTTACGCGCTTCCTGCGTTTGCACCGCATTAACGCGGAACGGGCCAAGTCCAACATCGATCTGCATCGAGATGTAGGGATTACCACTGGTATTTCCGGTTTCGTTCCAAGCCGTGCCAATGCGCACCTTGCGACCGGATTTATTGACGGCGGTAACGTCGAAGTCCGGGCTGCGCTCGGACATCTTCGGGCGCGTCTCCAGCTGGATTGCGATGTCGAACTTGGTGTTGTGGATTGTGCCAGTGAAGACAGCTGCTGCTGTGTCGACGTTTTTGGTAAGGGTTCCTGCGAACATGGGATAGTTCCTTCTTGGGTTATCGGGACCTGACATCTTGCCAGACCATCCGAGATTGCTTTGTTGACCCCTCATGGGATCACAGAACAGAAAGCCTGCTTTCAACTTTCTCCCACGCTCTCCAAATGCGCTGTTCCACAATGTGAAGCGCCCGCGTCGCCAAGCGCGCTCTCCTGACTTTGAGGCAATCTCATCTGGCGCATCCAGCCTCGATCACTGGTCGTTGGTTGCACCTGCAACGTAAAACTCTGCCTCATCTCCGTTCAAGCGGGTTCCCGACTGGTCAGTTAAACCAATGGTGCTGCCACCATGGCAATAAGTGATCAGGTATTGGCCGAGGGCGTCTTTATGCACAATGTAGCCCGTGTTCGCCCAGTGGACGGTCTGATCCGCATCCACAGCAGCTTTGATAGCTTCAATTTTCATGTCGGTCTCCAGAATGGTTTCATATGGAACAAGGAACCAAAGCACCGCGCGTTGGCGCAGGCTTCGGCGTACGAGGTTTGCAAGGCATGCAGAGCACTTGCCCCGCTGATCAGGCCGCGTTTCGCGTGCTGCCGCCGTTGTCACCAGTGATGCGGGCCAGAATGGCAATCGTATCCATACCCTCACCGTGCGGCACGAACACCCGCAGCTGGAAGGCGATGATTTCGGTAAAACATCCAAGGGCCTTGAGACCCTCAATCGTACCCTTATCCGCCCCGTTAATCTCCAGGCGCACATCACCCGCAACGCGGCGGCGCGTCAGCGTCAGGCCGCGCCCCAGATCGACGGTCGCTGTCGTACCAAGGGCCGCTGTCAGCATCTCACCCGGTGTTTCAGGCGTTCCCGTCATGAAGCGCGCCCGAAGGGCTGCGGCCCCCTCCTCGCTGAGGGTGCGGCCGATCATGCTGGCACGGCCTTCGGGCGTGACGCGATAGATACGCTCGTTGCTTGTCGGGATGGTCTTCCAGATCGGCAGCAACAGACCCGTGAGCAGGTAGAGCTTCGTCGTAGTGGTTTTGGGTAGGCTGTCGGCCTCTTCATACCAAAGCCGGATGAACTCTGATTGGTCGACCGCCTCCCAAGCCGAGGTTTTGAGCTTGCCCTCCTCGAGATAGGATTTGCCAGTTGGGCGCACGACCTTGCGCACGAGGCTGACGACGTCGTCGTCATACATCTGCATCGGGCGTTTTGAGATCAGCCCTGCCCGCCCAGACGCCCGATTGACCATCGGGACTTTATCGAAGTTGTTGCGAAGGGCATCATCGGCCCGCGCAATGTGAACTGGGTCTGTTACCTCCAATCCGATGATCCGCGTCACTACCCCGGATTGCGGGCAGGTCCAGAGATCCTCCGCTGAGACCTGTTTGATCGTCTCGCCCCGCAGCGTTTCCACCCCGAGATCAAGCGTACCTGCATCCCTTGCACGCTCGGTCTGATCCGCGATCCGCTGCATAAACTCTGCAAAGAGCGCATTCTGCATATGGATCGGTAGTGCCAGCACCCGATTGAGGAACCGCTGGATCGGCGGCAGCTCTTCCAGCAGCACGCCGTCCTTGTCGATCAGCCGCAATGCCGTCCAATCGGTGAAGACCTCATAGCCCATCGCCTCCGCACGCCCTGCGGCAAGATCGGCGTAGTATCCGCGCAGCGCGGACCGCGCGATCGGGCTTTCAAGATTGTCCTCCTCGCGGAACATGCCTTGCGAGCCCGTCTCTCGCTGGCCTTTGGTGAGCGCGCCAAGCTGATCGAGACGTTTGCTGATGGTCGAGGTGAAGCGTTTTTCGCCATGAACGTCCGAGGTGCAGACTTGGAAGAACGGCGCGCTGACTTGAGCGGAGCGATGCGTCCGCCCAAGTCCTTGAATGGCCGCATCCGCGCGCCACCCGGGCTCTAGCAGGTAGTGCCGCCGCCGCTTCTGGTTCTTTGCCGTTTGTGCCGCATGATAGGATCGCCCTGTGCCACCCGCATCTGAGAAGATCAGGATGTTTTTCTCACCATCCATAAACGCCTGCGTCTCGGATGAATTGCTGCTCGGGCTGCGTTTTTCGATGAAGATCGCGCCATCGCTCGATTTGAGCGGGCGGATGGACCGACCTGTGACTTCTGCGACTGCCTCATCCCCGAACGCCCAGAGGATTTGATCCAGTGCCGCAGGGATCGGGGCCAGCGCCATCAGATCCATCATCGCCTCATCGCGTAAGGCTAAGGCTTCGCGAGAGACGACCAAGGACCCTGTTTCATCCCGCAGCGGTTCGGCCACGACATTGCCGTCAATCTCGACCAACTTCAGGGTGTGGATCGGGAATGCCTGTTCAAGGTAGCCGAGCACATAGTCGCGCGGCGTCAGCGCGCCCTCCACGAGTTCATCGTCAGGGTCCATCACCTCCAATCGCCGTTTCAGAAGGCTTTCGCCCGTCGAGACCACTTGGATAACGCATGCATAGCCGTCAGATAGGTCCTGCTGAATGGCGCTGACAATCGACGGGGCCTTCATGCCCATCAGCAGATGATTGAAGAAGCGCTGCTTTGTGCTCTCGAACCGCGACTTGGCGGATGCTTTTGCAGCAGAAGCATTCGTCTCACCCGAGGCATCATTGACGCCTGTCGCGGTCAGTGCGGCCTCTAAGTTGTGATGGATCGTGCGGAACGCGCCCGCATAGGCATCGTAGATCTCTGTTTGGGCAGGTGTCAGTGCATGTTCCAGCACATCGTATTCGACCCCGTCAAAGCTCAGCGCCCGCGCGGTATAGAACCCGAGCGTCTTGAGATCGCGGGCCACAACTTCCATGGCGGCCACACCGCCCGCCTCCATCGCTGAGACAAAGCTCTCGCGGCTGGGAAACGGATATTCCGGCCCTTGGCCCCAAAGCCCGAGCCGGGACGCATAGGCGAGATTGTGGACAGATGTGGCTCCCGTCGCCGAGACATAGAAGACGCGAGCGCGCGGAGTGGCCAATTGCAGGCGCAGCCCCGCAAGACCCTGCTGGGACGGTTTTGCCCCCCTGCCCTGCTCTGATCCAGCCGCATTTTGCATCGCGTGGGCCTCGTCAAAAGCGAGCACACCATCAAAGTCGTCTCCCATCCACGCGAGCAACTGATTTAGACGAGTGGTGCCGCATTTACCGGCGGACCTCAGCGTTGCGTAGGTTACGAACAAGATGCCGTCACACATGGTGACAGGCTGGTCGGGCTTCCATTTCGAGAGCGGCTGGATATCTGCGGGCGAGCCGCCGAGATCGGTCCAATCGCGCACGGCGTCCTCAATCAGCGTTGCGGATTTTGACACCCAAACGGCCTTGCGCCGCCCGCTGAGCCAATTGACCAGAATAAGGCCTGCGCACTCGCGGCCCTTACCGCAGCCGGTGCCGTCACCGAGAAAATATCCCAAGCGGTAGGCCCGTGCCTCCGCATCCTCATCACTGCGCAGCATCTTGGTCTGGTCGTCATCGATGGTGAACTTGCCGGGCAAATCACGCCCGTGGGCATCGTTGGCCATGATGATGGTTTCCAGCTGGGCCTCAGAGAGATGACCCTCTGCAATCAAGCGGTTCGGCAAGCGCAGCCCCTTGGCGGCCTGCAAGGACGGCACAGGTGGTGCGACCGACGCCATGGCAATGCTTTCAACCAGCGGCGTCGGGTGTTCCTGTGCACCAGCGATATCGATCCGCTGCGGACGATAGCGGGCGTATATCTCGGAAATGGGGGTGTTTTCGCGCGGCGTCTCGAGCGTGGTGAACGACAGCGGTGTCGCTGCGTGTTTGGGAGTTTTGGCGGCAGATGCCTTTGAGGCACCAGGCTTGCGCGCCTTGTGAGACGCAGCATGGATCAGAGGGCGCCCAACATGCGATGAGCGTGACACCGGCACCGGCGCTTCAATCGGGCGCGTCGCAGAGATCTGGTCCACGATGTTGACCGCTGCATCCAGATCATCAACGGAAGTGCGGATCATATCGCTGGCCTCATCGACCTTGTCAAAGACCATCAGCTGGGTATCCACGCTGGTGCCGAGCTTGCGATAGACATGGCCAGGGATGGTGAGGGCAAGCCGTGGGGTCAGAAGGCTCGTCGCACGCGCCCAATGTACTGCATCCCGCTCGGGGGTGAAGCCCATTGGCATGATCACAACAAGACGCCCGCCGGGTGTCAATCGTTTGGCGGCCCCAATGAGATGTTTGGCCGCAATGTGCTTGTCGCGAGAGCGATCCACCGAAGACGCAAACGGCGGGTTCATCAAGATGACGCTGGGGGCTGTTGTTGATGTCAGCAAATCATCGATATGTTCCGCGTCCTGTCCAGTCACCTGCGCGTCGAACACCACATCGAGCAGCCGCTGGCGGAATGGGTCAACCTCGTTGAGCATCAGCTTGGCCCCTGCCCACTTGGCAAACCCCGCCAACGAGCCGGTTCCCGCAGAGGGTTCCAACACAGTCTCACCGTTGCGGATCGCCGCCGCGCGGACAGCAAGGGCCGCGTAAGGCAGCGGGGTCGAGAACTGTTGCAGGCGGATCTGTTGCTCGGAACGCCGTGTTTCGGTCAAAAGCCGCATAGCTAGGTTCTTTGCGTAACATAGTGGGTTTAACCCGCTGGCGTCCGTTAGGATCGTTTGAACAGCAGCGGTCTGCATCATGTCGTAGGCCATACGCCAGTTCCATGCACCGCTGGCATCGCTGCCGCCAAAGGTGTCGCGCATGATCTTTGCGAGTAAGGAGCTGCGCAGAGGACCGTTCGAGATCTCGGCGGCGATCAGCGACAGGGCTGTTTTGAGCTGCGTATTGGCTGGGGCTTGATCGGAGTGCTTCTGGTTGGCGTGGGCCATGATTTCTGTCCTTTGTGATCCGGGTTGAGGTTCACAGGACAAAAAGCCCCCTCTACGCTTTGCAGCGCGGAGGAGGCCCCTAGGGCCAGAATACGGCGTGGAACGCGCTGTGGGGCCTCCTATGGCGTCTGCTGGCCAAAAAACTCCGCCAACACGGCACTGCCCTCAGCTATTTCGCGACTGATAAGGGTCGATCCCGCCAGTGACGCCTTTGAGAGCCGCACAAGGCTGCCGGTTTCCTCAATGCGGTAGCAGCGCCGTTTTTGCCGTCCGCGCCTGTAATGGGTTGCTGTGACGATCTGGCAAGTGCTGCCATCGCTGAGCGTCACAGGGGAGGCGAGTTTGATCTTGTCGCCCTCTGCGTAGTCAGGGATCGCTGCCCAGTCCCGACACCGCTGCCGCCAAGCGTGGGCGTAGCTGTCGGGGTCTTTCAACTCGGACAGGAGATTGAGAAGGCTCAGCGGCGCGCGGGATTTGCAAGGACCAGCGCTTTCCTCCATGTCCTTGTAGCCCCAGCACCCGTCGTCGTACCGCGTCAGGAATACAGCACCAAAAGTGAATGATCCGTCTTTGTCGATCACATATGTTCGATCCTCCAAAGGCGCTGCACCAAGGCTCTCAACTTTTGCTGCCGCATACCACGTCGAGCCAACCTTACTGGCTTTGGCCAGTGTCGTGCGGCGCGTATCTGTCTCGAAGGTGCAGAGACGCGTGATCTCTGCTTTCTCATCGGCGTAGGTCTGAACTCGCCGGTCGGTGTAAAAGAGCCATCCCATTATGCTGCCCTCCGGTCTTCGAGCTCCATGAGTGCATCGAGCGGCACGCGATACGGCTGCATGGCATCGAAGTCTTCGCAGTTGCCGCAGTTCTGAACAATTGCGAAGGTGTCGCAGGCGTCCTTGAGCACCACTCGGAAAGTGCCACCCAAGCCTGACGGAATCTCATAGGTGCCACCAATCAGGAAGTCTGAGGCGCGACGGACGAAGACACGGATAGAATGCCCATCGGTTGCCAGCCGAATGGCCCCCTGCCTGCGATCGATAAGTGTCTGCACATCATCCAAAATGTCGGTGTAAAACTGCCCAGTCAGATCGCGGAACGCCATTTGGCGCTGTGCACTCCAATCGCTGTCGCGAAACGGATTAATGCCGTTCGCAAAGGCAAAGCTGGGATCGGACTGCTCGGTGGTGACGATGCGCGTGGTTGATCCGTCAATGCCGTTGGAGCGTAGATGCACGCCGTTCCCAACGATGAGGATCAGGGCGGGCTTATCGACTGGCCCGTTCCAGTTGGGCAGAAAGGTTGAACACGAGCGCGCATGCGTGATTTGCGCCGCAACAGCGGACGCGGTGAACTTGAGAATAGCCATGGGGATGTCTTTCATAAACGGCGGTCTGAGCCGCATGTTTCTGGGAGTTGTTGGGCAGTGGGATGACCCGCGTCTGGTTGTTCCCAAGCGCGGGTCGCCTCGGTGGATCAGGCGGCTTTTGCTAGAACCGTCTCAGCTTGAGCGGTCTCTTCCGCATCGACACCCAAACTGACGCCACCAGACGTTTGCATCATCGGCGGACACCATGCAGCGACTGCCGCGTGCTGCGCTTCTGTGAGGGTTGCAAACGGTTCGGCGAAGAGCTTGTCGCAGAATGCAACGATCTCCTTCTTGCTCATGGAGGCCAATGTCACTGCCTCCTGCGCAAGGCCGAGTTCTTCACCAAGGATTTTGAGCAACCACGCTTTCTTGAACCGATTGAACAGTGCCGCGTTTGGCGTCCAGTGCGCACGCACGTCGGGCATGACCTCGATCTCGAAGTCATGCATCAGGCTGTCGCTCTGAGCGCTGCGGGCAAAGCACGATTGCGTGGTGCTGGCCGTGGCATAGGCGACCAGCTTGGCCTTCTCGCCCGCCTCAAGGGCACGGAACGATGCAAACTGATCTGCCGGAGACTTCGCCTCATCCGCCCAGGACAGATCGAGTGCGTCATGCGCCTCGGCCACCTGTTCCAGCGATGTGTTGTCGATCTCATCCATCTTGGCGTGGCTGCGATATTCCTTGCGCGCCTCTACCTTGACGGCGTGGGTTGCGCTCATGCCGCCAAGCACGTCAGTAATCAACTTGAACAGCGTCAGATCGAGCGTGGCTTCGGGATGCAACGTCATCGCCGCCCCGAGGGCCATTGCCCGTTCAGTCTTGAGGTCTTGGGTCAGCGAGGCGGGATAGACGATTGCGTCTGTGCCCTGCACCTCTGCATCGCCAGACGTGCCGCCGGCACTAGTTGTCTGCGCTGTCGCCTCGGGCTTGTCCTCTGGCCGTACCAGACCGACATGCAGGGTAATCTTGCCGTTTGACCAGGATGCGATGACACCGCCCTGCGCAAGATCGTCTGCACTGTAAGCCTCCTGCAGATCCCGCGCATCTTCCTCGAGCGCATCCACGCGATCGTAGAGGGCGTTGTAGGCATCGGTCTCGAGGGTCTCGTCCTCCATCTCAAGTTGGAGTTTCTCGAACTCCTCGGTGATCTCATCCACGCGCTTTTGACCAGCGGCGTCAGGCTCGACCGGACCGGGATAGACGCGGCCATATTCTGCCATCGTCGCATAGTCGTAGCGCACCAATGCCTCGGCCCACGCAAACCCCAGATCAGCTCTTGCTTCTTCAGCGGCCACGGTGAGTTTTTCGACCATGATCGTCTCGACCAAGGCGATGTCTTCCAGCACCGAATGCTCCTCGAGGAGATCGGCAGCGATGGGGCCGCCCCGCGCTTCGTAGTCCTCGCGCACGAAGGCCCCGATATCGTCGCTCACCTGCACACCGCGGGTTTTGAGCGCCTGACGCACGGTGTAAGCCTGCACATAGCTGTCATCGCCTGTTAGCGCCTCGAATACCTCAAGTTGCACGGCCTGGCTTGGATGGTCCGCAAAGGCCTTCATCGTATCGAGGGTGATCTTCTTGGCGCGTGCGGCTGCGCGGATGTCTGGATGGATGAGACCATAGCGCAAGCGACCCTTCACAGCGGCGATGGTCGTCCCGAAGGTCTTGGCGATGGTGTCTGGCGATTGCCCATCGACTTCCATCATACGCGCAAACGCCTCGAATTCGTCGATAGCGTTCATCGGGGCTTGGGTGATGTTTTCTGCGAGCGAGAGCGCTGTAGTCACATCGCAGTCGTCCGGCACCAAGCGGCATTCGATCTTGGTTTTCTTGGTGAAGCCCTTGGCGGTCCTGTCGGCGACCAGTTCGTTCAAGGCTGCGCGACGCCGCCCACCTGCTAACACGCCGAACTTGCCATCGATCTTTTGCACAAGCAGGGGTTGGATGATGCCCAGGACGCCGATGCTGGCGGTTAGGTGAGCGATCGCCTCGGACTCGTAGGTTTCAGGGGAATTGCTGCGCACATTGGCGGGGTGCGATGTGAGATCACCAATGGCGACCGAGATGGATTTGAGAGCATGTGTCATGTGATATCCTTTTGAGATGTTGTGCCGCCCCAAACATTCGGAACGGCCTGACCAATCCCCAAGGCGGGGATCACATGACAAAAGGCCCGCTTTCCCTTTGGAGGGGTCAGCAGGCCTTCAGTTTGTGTTTCGTTTACGAGGTCAGGCCGCCTGCCCCTACCAGTCGGATGCCATCATGATGGTTAGGACGCGAATGGTTGTTGCAGGGTTGTCAGGGGTCTCAGCGCCGTAGCGGAAATCGCTATCCGCCTCATAAAGATCGATCTTCCAAAAGACCTTTTGCCCGCGGATATCCACCGCACCAAAGTCATGCCAACTGTCTGGATCGTTCTCAAGCTCAAAGACGCCGAACTCACCTGTTGCTTTGACCGCCTCAGCCATGAAGCCATCCTCGGCCTCTGCAAGTGATCGGGTCACGTGCATCCGGCCTGCAATCGGCTGATCCGGTGCAATGCCGAGGCAGGCAAGTTTACGGAAGGCATCATTCTGCGCCGCGATTGCTGCGATGTCGGGACCTTCGGTTTGAGAGCGTGCGGAAGTGGTCATGGGCTTGTCCTTTCGAGGAAATTGAAAACACAAATCCCAAAGCTTGCTTTTACTTTTTGAGAGCCGCCTCCGGCGACAGCACCATACCTCTCAGGCTGCCTGATCGGTGACCCCTGCCCTGCCTGCTTCTGAGCGTGCAATGAGGTAATCGCAGGCCTTCTGGGCATCGGCCGCATGTTTGAAGATTGCCGTCTTGTCAGAGCGCAGGACACGCAACCAGTGATACAAATACGACGCGTTTAGCTCGAGCGTATGAGCGGTGAACCCAAGCTCCTGCCCCAGAAAGCAGGACGTCAACTCGGCCACGATCTCTTCGCGGGAATAGGCTGTGTTGCCTAAGCGGCTGAGACCGTAGTCTCGGTTCAAGCGATGGGGCGCCTTGGTGGCATGAGCAAGCTCGTGCGCCCAGACCCCGTAAAAGTTCAGCGGGTCCTTGAAGCGCTCGATGCTTGGCATGAACACTTTATCGACGGGCGGATTGTAGCGCGCCTCGGTCCCACCAAAGACCGTCGTAATATCGATGGCATCAAAGAATGCCTGCATATGCGGGATTAGCGCAGATGGCGCATGATCGGGGACCGGACAGGCATCCGGGTGGTATGCCTCCGGTAAGCCCTCGATTTGATCTGCATTGAACACGCGATATGATTTCTGGAAACGAAAGACGCGGGCTTCATCGGTATTGCCATCGTTGGCATCCTGCTCATCATCTGACCGCGTTCGACTCTGGCCATAGTAAACAACAACAGACGAGCGTTCGCCCTTCCGGATTTTTGCTCCAAGAGTGTTCGCCTGCGGCACGGTCATCCAGAACGGAGAGGTATAACCGGCCATCACCGTGCGCATGGTCAGCAGGAAGTTATTCACGCCTTGATAGGGCTCGCTGTTGTGGCGCAATGGACGCGCGCTGCCACCGGCGGTCCACGGTTTGCGCCATGGGAGAACACCCCGTTCGATGATGCGGATAAGTTCATTGGTGATGGCTTCTGATGCGTCGAATTTGGGCGTGCGGGAACGGGCCATGGCTGGCCTCCTTTCGGTTGGGATTGATTTGGAAGGTTGGGTTAGGTCGCGCGACCTGCGCGCGGGTCGTTGACGATACGAGCGCCAAGGCGTTCGACTGCGCCGATATATATCAGGAGCGATATACGGCTGGAGGATGTCCAAGGCTCTGGATCGATCTGGCCGTCCATTGTGACCTTCGGCAGGTTTGCGAGAGCGCTGATGTCGCGGACGGGGTGGCAGTCGATCAGAGGCGTTCCAAGCCGGACAGCCAAGCTGGCGAGCGGGAACCGTTCAACGGGAGCATAGAGCGAGACTGTTGTCAGGCCCAGGTGAAGAATGGTCCCTCCCCCACCAAAGCTGACATAGGCATTGGGGTTGTTGAGGGCGGCCCGGAGATACCCAATATCGCGGAGGATGGTTTTGCGTTCTAGCTGACGCGCCTCATCATGGTCACCAGTTCTTCTTAGCTCTCGATGTCGCCACCACGACCGCGCCTCTGTGCGCAGCACGCGCAATACTTCTGTTTGCATGAGAGGTTCCTTGTCAGGACAGACAGACCGGAAACCGACCCGGACCCGTCAGGAACACCCCACAAGGGTTCCATCAGATAGTCCCAAAACAAGAAGGAAACTTTCACTTTCCCACAGCACTACTAACCAAAACAGTGTCTAACGGCCCCTACAAACTCTTTCTTCTTCTCATGGGCTGGAGCAATGTGTCCCAGGCCAAAGTCCCATTGGTAAGTCCTTGCAGTAAGTGGAATGCATAGCCACGAGGTTTCTTAATGCTTTCTATGCGCTCTAATAAGTAACCTAGGGTCATAAACGTTTTTGCTGGACCAAGTTTTTTAATATCGAACCAAAGGTTACCTAGGTCGAGATGGCTTGCGATATCGCTCATTCGACGTTCACAATCTGTTTGGCTACGTGCTGTTCTCAGTTCAGCGCAGAGTCTAGGGTATGCGCGTTCCATCTCGTCTGGCCCAACTTCAATCCTAAATAAATCTTCTTCTTTAACTGACTGATTCAAATGAGGTTCTTTGTGCCCCTCATTTTTTGGGGCTGTGTCCCTCAAATTGTCTGTCTGATCAGGAGCAACTTCTTCAATGTGAGAGGTAATATTCTTCAACAAGGCCATTAGAGCTTCTTCGGGCGAACGCCTGCGCAGGAGGTTTCGAGCAGTGTTGAATAAGGCTTCAAGATCTGGGCGGGCCGGGAGATACCTCTTGAGGCTTGCCAGCGCGATTGCACACTTGTCTCGTAAGATTGATAGATTAGCAGCGCGTTCTTTATGCGTTTGATTTATTTGAACAAATTCAGAATATCGCGCTGATAGCGGCATCAAAGAAAGTCCTGTGGCGAGCACTATACGGCCACTTGTGTCCCGTCGAGCCCATCTTTTGCCGTTGGCGCTGGAGCGGCGCGACAGGAGGCCAAGAGAGACGAGTTTGGTGATGTGCCGTTCTACGGTTTGAACACTAACATGGGTCCGCTTTGCCAAGGCAACGTTGGATGCAAAGCAGATATGCCCGTCATCTTGTGCGGCAGAAATATGATCGCCCTTGATGAAGGAGATCATGGCACGCAGGAGGGAAATTGATGTCCCCTTGAGCCCCAAGGGCTCTCGGATGTCTTCTATGACCTGCAAGAGTGACCACTTTGACGGGGCAATATCTCGCTGCCCCGCCGAATATACTGGCGAGTGGGCTCCATTTGGAGCCAGTCCTGTCATTGTTTTCATGATTTTGTCGGCAGACAAAAAATTCCCGTGCGCTCGGAAGCGTTTTTTCTTGTTCGATGATTCGGGGACTGCTACCGTTTAGGTGTCTAGTCTAACGGCGCTTACGCGCTGCAGCCCTCGAAGCTCCGGCTTCGGGGGTTTTCTATTCGCCGTCCTCCTTTCTGCTTTGGCCTCGGGTGTCATCCTGCGAGTTTACAGCTGTAAACTCCTTATAGGATTTGGTGATGATGTCTTCGAGATGGCGGTCGAGCCATGCCCCGAAGGCGGCATCCTTGCCAGTCTTTTTAACGGCAAGGGTGACGGAAGAATTGCTAGATTTGATCGTAACGCCTGGTGCGGGCGTGACCGCCCTGCCCTCTTTTGGGCGTGCACCGCGTCGGGCGATCTCTGCCAAGAGCCGCTCGAGGCGATCATCTGATGAGAGATCAGGATCCAGTTTCGAGAGAATTGCAAATGCAGCGCTTGCGGTAACCTTCTTCGCGATGAAGGCGTCTGCAAGCGCCGTCCACTTCGGACGGCCTGACTTTTGGGCAGCGCCGATGGCGTCGCCGACATCGTCTGGAACATTCTCAGTGACTTTGGTGAGATGGGACAATCCGGGCGCTGACAAGCTCAAGACTTGCCGCACCGTCTTTGTGTTGTGCCCTGCAACCTGAATAACGGCTGCGAAGCGCGCTTTTTCATAAAACGACAGATTGCGGCGTGCAGCATTCTCGAGGCCTTTGGCAAGTAAGGCTGAAGCGTCATCAAGGTCTTCGACATTGGCGCGAACCTTCAGTCCCAACTCACGACAAGCCTTGAGGCGGCGGCGGCCATAAATGATCTCGTATCGCCCGTCGCTACTCGAGCGGCGTACAAGGATGGGCACCTGTTGGCCTCCCTCTTCGATGCTGGTCTTGAGGGCTTCGAACCCGTCCCCCTCTTCATCCGAGTTTACAGCTGTAAACCCGTCAAGACGGTCTTTCGGACCCCATTCATCAATCAGCTTTGGATCAATCTCGCGGATGGCGGATAGAGAGCCTTGTAGAGCACCAAGTGCCGGAGCGCTGGTATTTGGTTTGCGCTCAGAGGTGCGTGGACCGGAATCTGCAATCGTCTTGGCGATGCCGGAGAGACCTTGAAGGGATTTACGGGCCATTAGCTACGCCCCCATGATTGGTGGATCATTGCTTCAACCTCTTTGCCGATCGCATCCATTGAGTTTTTCGCGCGATCATAGGTTGCGCGGGTCATTTCTGATTTCACGACCTCGTAGATCGATTGTTTGAGCATGGTCGCGTCGCTGATCGCAGTGCTTTTGAGGGCGGTCGCGCCCATGACGCGATCTTGAAAGAGCGCGCGCATAAAGGACGTGAGCTGTTGTGATGGGACGTCTGTCGGCTCATCGCGTGTGATCAGGAACTTGAAGTGATCGTATTGCAATTCCGCGCCTGCTTCTTCGATGACGCCCATATAAGCACCCGCCAGTTCCAAGAACTGTGCGGTTGAGGAGACGTCGAGCATGGATGGCGTGAGGGGTACAATCAAAGAGGTCGCTGCCGCCATGCCAGAAATCGTCAGGAAGCCAAGCTGAGGCGGGCTGTCCATTAAGACGACATCATACTGGTCTTCGACTTGAGCGAGCGCACTTCTTATTCGTGTGAAAAACGGCTGATCAGGGCTCGAGTTTACTGCTGATTCCGTTTCAAACTCTGACAGGAGCAAGCGGGAAGGGGCGAGAGACAGCCCTGGAAAATAGGTTTCAACGATTGTGTCGGCAAAGGGCACGGGATCGTCGTACCTAATGGCATCATAGACAGTTAGTCCGTCAAATTCGATCTCTGGGCTGATTCCGCACATGGATGTCAGTGAGCCTTGGGGGTCTAGATCAACAGCCAAGACCTTATAGCCTTGCAGTGCGAGGAAATGGGCCAAATGGATTGTCGTGGTACTCTTACTCGAGCCGCCCTTGAAGTTCATCAACTGCCAGATTTGTAGCTTATCTCCATCCCTCCGGCCGGGAAGATAACGACCCTTTTTGCGGGAGGTTTGTTCGAGGATCTGGCGGGCATTCCAGATGTCGCGCGCGGTATAGTAGCGACGTCCAGCGCGGATCTCTTGAGGCTCGGGCAGGGTGCCTTCACCGTGCACTTTGCGCATGAATTGACCCGATACACCCAAGAGTTCGGCGGCCTCGGGCGCGCTGAACAGGCGTAGGGATTTCGTGTTGTCGGGTGCGAAGGCCGACAACAAATGTTCGCGGATCGCCGTGGTGAGGCGCTCTGAAATATCGGTTGCCAGCTCCGACGGTCGGTTGGTAACGATTGGTGTCACGGGAATCATGTGGTTGCCCCAAATTGCTCAATATGGCTTTTTTCGCGCCACTTGGGGATAAAAGCTGCGATTCACAGCCTTAAGTCAATGCTTTTTTGCCTATTTAGTGTCTAATGTGCCGTCATCCGCTATATGGTGCAGCGTAGTGGATCAGTTTACAGCTGTAAACTTTGAGCGTATTTGGCTGGTTTCTCCACTTTTCCGCGAACGACTTTATCGTTGATTGGGGTTGCTATTGTACCCGGCTCGCGAAACTGGGGTAAGTAACCCGTATGATTTAGATGGTCGTATCGGAATAGGGCGGGGGGACTGCTTCGCATGCCGGTGGTCCGCGAGAGTGAAGAGGTGACGGTCCAAATTGCTCCGTTGATGGATCATCTTTCTAATTGTGAGTTCCTTTAGGTAGCGCAAAGGATCGTATCCCGAATGGGCGGAGACGCTGATTTTGCGGCTTCGGGCGCAGCCAAGAGCCTGGTCAGCGCCTAAGCGCTGATGTGCCAGTATCCGTGACTGAAGAGTCTGATCGAATCTCTTGCGGTAGCGGAATCATCAGAGACCTGTTCGCGTTTGGGGTGAAACCGGCTCGGATGAGGAGCCGTTGGGTCCGGAAGCAATCGCTCGGTCCGTGTAGTTGCCTTCTCACAATCGGAGTGTTCGGCGCAGAAAAGCGTGATCAGCGGGGAAAGCAGATTCGGAATTGGCCTTCCAAATGCCAGAGTTGCGCAGGTGCGCACGGATTTTAGATTGAGCCGAATTCTGTTGAGAGTGCTTTTCTGGTCCGGCGCGCGCTCCATTCTATTGCGGCGGGGTAGGGGGCGACTGTAGAGATGTCGGTGGCAGTTGAGCTGATCGACCGGTGCTGCTCCCAGACACAAGCTCGACCCGGCCCTTTGTTTCCGCTTATCAAGTGGTACGCTGTAGCTGATGGTTCGTGAGTTCTGGAAAGCTGCAAGAGATCCAATTTTAATGCAATCACGGCATTCTCTGCCTCTTTGGTTTGGGGCGGTTGGCCTTGATATCTTTTTCCAACTCATTTTTGACGGGCCTTCAGCAAGGTACGCGTAGCAAAATTGAACGACCACAACATGGTCTTGGTTGCGGCCTTTGTGCGCGCGGCTACGTATGAGGCCTCTTCGGAGTGGCGCTTCCGACCTAACTTTCGCGCATGTCATGTGCGGGATAGTTGGAATTTCTTGACGGGTGCCATAAAAAAATCTAACTATCTCGTATCTCAAGTGCGCGAAAGTTAGAATATTGCTCTATCTCATTGGCGAAAACCTCGACAAGGACCGTGCTCACTACCAAGCTGAGACAGGAAAACTTGTTCAACTTATGCGAGGCATCTATGCCGACGCCGACGCAGACATAGATGCAATTGTTCTGCGGAATGCGGTGCGGATTGCGCATTATCTTTATCCAAAGGCGTATCTCTCGGCAGCCAGCGCCACTCTGCTCGCACCTACGCGAGACGGTCGCTTATTCATAAGCGGGAAACGAAATCAGCGTACTCGGATCAGGTCTCTGGAGATCATCCAGAACGTAGCGCCAGATCAGCCAGCGGTCGCGACTGCCATTGTCGATGATGGGGCAGGGGAGTTCAAAGTCGCCGTCTCGTCGATGCGGCAGCGATTTCTTGAAGCCTTTCGGCAACGCAGCGAGCACGCCAGCGCGATTGATGAAGGGATGCGGACCGAGATCGCCGCGCGTCTTATTGAAGAATACGGCAGCCCGTCTGCCGCGGCGGATGCGGTTTGGGCGCTAGCGCGCGAAAACAAATGGTATCGCGAGGGGGAGCATACAGAGCGATATTTGTTGCGTTCTGCTGTTGCGGTGGATGTTCGCAACGAAGCAGCACTGACGTTCTCGGTTGCTTGGCATGGGCAAATCGTCGGTCAGCTGGGTCATGACGGTTTTGAATGGCGATGGCAGCCGCAAGACAATTTCGACTTGCCGCTCGTGCAACAGCGGGTTCCTGGCAGGCTACCCCCCTTCATCCTCTCACTGTTGCCTGAGGGATGGCTCGAGAAGGTTCTCAAAGACAATGACGAGCGTGCGGTTCTGCGCTCGGGCAAACGATATATGTCCAACATTACGATCAGCGAAGACGCAGCCGAGCTCGCATCGCTCCCCGTAGACATGCTATCCGTGTCGTTGTCCCGATATGCCCGCGACGGTTTGTTTACCGGAAACTATGCGGGTCCGGGGCGCGGAAAGCTTGAAGCAGATTTCGAGGCCGGGCTGGCGCGCCTTTATGAGCGGGCGGACACACCGCGCCTGTCTGGCGTTCAGATCAAGGCGCCAATGTATTTGGCGCGGGATGGCCAATTGTCGCCGAGCGCGGGCTTGCCGTTCACTCACATTTTGAAACCGGCGGGAACTAGCGGATTTCAGGCGCTTCCCGTGATTGAGTATCTTGCCATGACTCTTGGCCGTGCTTCAGGGTTGGAGACACCTGACATCGCTTTGGTAGCAATGCCGGATGACATGCCCCCTGCCTTACTGGTCGAGCGTTTCGATATTCGCACATCGCCAGAGGATGAACGCCGCTTTGCTTTGGAGGATCTTTGTTCGGTCCTCGATCTGCCCCCCGATGCGAAGTATGATGGAACAATTGAGAGGATAACGCGTGCTGTTCGACCGCTGTCGACATCTGCCGGGGAAGATCTTCTGTTGGTCATCAAGCGCGCCTTATTCGCTTGGTTGATCGGCGACGGCGATATGCACCTGAAGAATTTAGCGCTCCTAAAGATTGCCGGTCCTGTTGCGGATCGCTTCAGCACAATCCGCCTCGCGCCGCTCTATGATGCGGTCACGACCAGGGTCTTCCCGAGCCTTGAACATGATCGCATGGCCCTGAAGCAGAACGGCAAAGATGACCGGTTGCGGCGTCGTGATTTCAT
Source organism: Thalassospira sp. (assembly GCF_048059015.1). Classification (GTDB taxonomy): domain Bacteria; phylum Pseudomonadota; class Alphaproteobacteria; order Rhodospirillales; family Thalassospiraceae; genus Thalassospira. The sequence goes on from NZ_JBLLNT010000009.1 coordinate 71,116, forward strand.
GCAGGTTGCGGCGATTGCCGGTTTAGCTGCAACCGGCGTAGGCGAAGAGATTGATCATTTCTTGCAGGGCTTCGCTGAAGCCATAGACGGCGTTTCTCTGCCTGATCTTCCTGGTGTGGACCGTGATATCGAGGAGCGGGCAGAGGCTATGATTGCCCTTTGCAGAGAGCGGGTTGCGGCATTCACCTAAGTATAGCGGCTTTGTACTTCTGTAGAGCAAGGTGAGAGCGCTGAATTTAAAAGGGAAACTGTACTTCTACCTAAGCGATAGTGATTGCATCGCAAATCACGCAATCTAGTGTGTTCCGAAAGAGGGTTTCGTTAATGTCATCAATGTAGATTTTTGATCAAAAACTGCTTCGAACCAGAGTGAATTTTTAACGTCCTATGCTGATGAACTTTGCCGATCGTTTGTTCTGAAACCAGCGGGCGAGTTGCCGGTTTGACTTTGAAAAGCTGCATAAAAAGTTGATTGAGACCCGAACCCACAGTCCAGCGCAATAGTGAGTATTTTTTTGTCCGTTTCAGCCAGGAGCACTTGTGCCTGAAAGACCCGCATGTCCGTTATATACTCCTTGATTGTCCGCTTTAGGATTTTCTTGAACAAAGACATGGCCGTGTTTTGTGTGGTTTCAGCGGCAGCTGCCACGTCTGAAAGAGATATCTGACTGGCGAAATGTTCAGCTATAAACTGAAGCATCTTTGCGACTTGGTCGATGGCGTCGCCACCAAATGATAGATCACTCTTTGCTTCTTGCGGCTTTAGTAAAACATTCCACCCATCTATCGCGAGGCGGTGTATGCGTGCCTGTAGCTCGAGAACGTGTAACCTTTGCCACTCTGGTTCAGTTTTCTCGATTTCTTTCGACCATCTAGCTGCCATTTCGTTATCACCTGCGATCTCTGACTTACTCGAAACAACTTCTCCTTGAAGGACCGCTTTTACAAAATCCTTTGGAAGAGGCCATCGGAGAAACTCGGCTAAATCAACGTATGCATTAGTGATTTTCCCTTGACCCTCGATCTTCAGAGGGCAGTGGGGTCGGGCGGCCCAAAATACACAAAAATGGCCTCGTTTCAAAAGAAACTTTTCACCTGAAAATGAGTACGTCATGTCGCAGTCGGTCAAGAAGTTTATTTCGATTGAAGGATGAAAGTGAAACGGATCGTCCAAGCGGTTTGGTGTGATATGTTCTAGCACGACAAACTGTTTGCGATGGTCGAACGCGATGGAGGCATAAGCTGCAATATCTGTTCCCCGCTTGCTATGATCTGTCATGCCAAGTTTCCTGAAGTTGCTACTAGGCACTTATTTGATGTCAAAACTTCTACTTCGATAGGGTTAGGTTTCATCAAAATGTCCCTTTCGAAAGGCGGCAGGCGAGTTCTTGGTTTGAGATTGAAACGCATCATAAAATGCAGACAAGGACCCGAACCCGCAGTCCATTGCGACTGTCACAATCCTACGGTCAGTTTCAGCCAACAGCATTTTAGCATGATGAATACGTACATCGGTGATGTGTTGTTTGATCGTTCGACCAAACACGCTTTTGAACAAGGAGATGGCGTAGTTGACAGAGATCTCTCCAGCTTCCGCGACCTGACCTACAGTCAGGCTATCGGAAAAATTCCTGCCAACAAAAAGTATCATTTTTTCAAATTGAAGAATGGCGTTGCCGCCCAAGATCTTTGTTGGAGGGACCGACATTGGTTCGAGCAATATGTTCCAGCCCTCTAGCGCAAGTCGGTATAATCGCGACTCTATTTCAAGTGCATGTAAGCTCTGGCGGCCATCAGTGACATCAACCTTTTCGATGGCCCAGCGTTCGGTTAAAAACTGGTCACTCGCTGTCTGAGATTTGTTGCAGATCACACCGCCCCCGAGAAGCACATTCCGAAACTCTGGGGGCAATGGCCAACGCAGAAACTCCGAAAGTGATATCTGCGCATTCGTGATAAGCCCTTTGCCTGAAACCGATTTGGTTCGGTGGGGGTGAGCAGCCCAAAAGACACAAAGCCTGTTTCTTTCTACGAAAACTTTCTTCCCTGAAAAGGAATAGGTCATGTCGCAGTCAGTTAAATAATTGACCTCAATTGTTGGGTGAAAGTGATAGGGCTGGGCCTCCGGTGATGGCGCATGATGTTGGAGATAAATCTCATGTTCATCTTTTGCCGTTGGGCCAGTTGCAAACTCCGGCTCCAAAGATCGTTGAGTTGCCCTGCGCTTCATAAAGTAGCTCCTATCGTGCCTGCAATGATAGCAACGGCCCGATGGATCACGCAACAGTTCGATGAGATACAGGAACAAAACCCCGCAAAGCCGGAAGAACAGAGCCGACTTCCTGATCATCTTGGGAGTTATAAAATTCCATGGGAGGAAACTAAATTGAACTATTCTCACTTAACGCGAGGACTACTGATGTCGTCCGCCGCAGCCATATCTATGGCGGGTCAAGTCGTTGCTGAAGGATTTCCGCAAGAGACTAGCCTGTCTGGGTTGGAGTATGAACTCATCGGGCGCGAAGATATCTACACATACGGCGCGCTTGAAAGTTACTCCGAAGCACCCTTCCTGACTGAGTTGGTCGCTACAGGAGCACTTCCACCTCTCGCAGATCGCCTTCCTGCAGAGCCAATTATTTTTAAAACGGGCGTCATGGTTGATGGCGTTGGCGAATATGGCGGTGTTTTCCGTCATGTTATTGGCGGTCGGCCAGAAGGCTGGAACTGGGCTGCGGGTCAACACCAAGGCTGGGGCGGCATCAATATGGCGATCCAGGAATGTCTCGTCCGTCAGGGTCCACGGTGGCAGATACGAGGTGAAGATCAATCAGGCCCATTGCCTAACCTTGCCCGTTCTTGGACATGGAACGCGGACGCGACAGAAGTGACGATGAACCTCATCGAAGGCGCTAAATGGTCTGATGGTGATATGTTCGATACCGAGGACGTGCGCTTCTGGTGGGAAGATAACGTACAAGATGCCAACGTTACATCTCGTATGGCCGCAGGCTCGTTCGGTGGTGCGGATACTACAATGGAAGTGATTGACGACTTTACGTTCAAATTCACTTTTTCATCACCACAAAGCGAAACGGTGCTTGAGAGCCTAGCCTACATCCAAGGGTGCCCAGGCCCGAGCCACGTTTTGAAAAAGTCACATCCAACATACAATTCCAATTCTACATACGAAGCTTACACAGGTGCTCTTCCGGCTGACGAACTGTCGCCCGTCGTTCTTGGCGCTTGGGTTCCCGTCGTTCACAGACCCGACGAGTTAGTGGTTTTGCGCCGCAATCCGTTCTACTTCAAGGTTGACGAAAGTGGTCAACAACTACCGTATTTCAATGAAATGCACTTCCGTCTGTCAACTTGGGGTGATCGTACAACTCAAACGGTTGCTGGAACTGGTGACTTTTCCAATATGGAAGATCCGGCGAACTTCGTTGAAGCACTGAGGCAATCGCAATCAGATGATAGCCCAGTGCGTGCTGCCTTTGGACCCCGTGTTCTTGGTTGGCGGATGGATCTCAACTACGACGTAAACACAGCTGAAGACGAATATGGCCAAGCACTACGTGCCATCTTCCGCGAAACCGATTTCCGTTTGGGTCTAAGCCATGCGCTTGATCGTGACGCAATTGGTCAAGCAGTTGCACGTGGACCGTTTGCACACCCGTACACTGGTGGATTCCAAACAGGATCACCGTACTTCGATGCTGCAAACACTGCGTATCAAGAGTTTGATCAAGACATCGCGAATGCTCTTTTCGATGGTCTTGGTTTGATTGACACCGACGGCAATGGCGTTCGCAACCTTCCGGGTGGCGAGGATATTGTGCTCGACGTTCTGTCCAATGCCAACCGCGGCGAAGACCGTAAACAGCTTGATGCTATGGCATCGCAATTGGCTGAAGTTGGCATTCGTGTTCAGCCGCGTCCGATTGACGAAACGAACTTTGACACAGTTGAAGCAAGTGGGGCATTTGATGCAAAGTTCGGGCGCATCAATTTCATCCTACCAACGTTTGAAACGTGCCGGTCATTGCCAGCAGGCGATGCATGTCCTATCTTCAACCAATCCGGAGACCGGATGCCGTTTGAGCAAGGCATTGCTGATGCTTACGAAGCATTTGTAAGCTCTGACAACCCAGCTGACAAAGCGGAAGCGGCACAAACAATGCAAACTTTGTTGACTGAAAACGCCTACTCTATTGGTACAGTTCAGTTCCCAGCTGCATTGTTGATCAACAAGCGCATTCGCAATGCTCATCCGGGAACACCAGTGTTCATGTACGAATGGGCCGAGGACGCCGTAATCCGCGAACGTTTGTGGACTGCTGCTGACCAACAAGAAGCGGAACTTTTCCCTGGCACAGTCGCCGAATACTAATTCTGCCTGTACTTTAAACTTGGGCGCGGCCTGAGAGGGCCGCGCCTTCTTACACTTTGGGGGAATTATGGGCTTCTTATTATTTATCGGGCGACGAGTGGTAATATCCATTCCTCTGCTGATCGCTATCTCTATAGCCTCATTTGCCATTATCGTAGCTGTACCCGGTGACTACGTAGATTCTTGGATCGGCCAAACAATGGCTCAAACCGGCCAGACGCGCGCGGAGTTGATGCCGCGTGCTGACGCTCTGAGAGCCGAGCTTGGATTGGACCAACCGCTGCCAGTACAATACTGGATTTGGATCAAAAATATTGTTCTCAGTGGAGATTTTGGTCAGTCCTTTGCCCAAAGCCGTCCCGTGTCCGAAGTTATTGGAACGCGTCTTCCCAGAAGTATGGCCATTGCGATCGTCAGCCTTGTACTTGGCCAAACGCTTGGTGTTCTCCTTGGTATTTATGCCGCAGTGAACCAGTATCGTTGGGGCGATACCGTCGCCACCGTGGTCGCCTTTATGGGCATAGTCATTCCTAAATTTATCATTGCCTTGATCATGTTGTACCTGCTCGCATTCGTTTGGCACTCACCCTACCTAGGTTCGTTTTATTCCCCCGAATTCCTTGTTCAAGAAAGCATGTCTTTGGCAAAGCTGTGGGACTTATTCCTTCACGTATGGCCAATACTGCTGATCTCTGTTTGGGCTGGCATGGCTTACACAACACGCATGATGCGCGGTAACCTTCTTGACGTCATGAACGCTCAATACATTGAGACAGCGCGGGCCAAGGGATTGTCGCGCCGAAAGGTGCTTTTTAAGCACGCCGTTCCAAATGCGCTGCACCCTGTTGTCATGAACATGGGGGGACGATTTGATTATATGATCAAGGGTGAGCTTGAAATTGCCATTGTATTGGGTGTGCCAACACTTGGGCCGCTGATCCTGAGTTCTGTTGCTCAGCGAGATATGTATGTCGTTTCTGCAATCTTTCTCCTCGTCGCAGTTTTGCTCGTTGTCGGTAACCTACTTGCAGACATTGTGCTTGCTTTGATTGATCCACGTGTGCGTCGCGCCACCGTTTCGGGGGGAAAATAGGATGTCAGATATTTCTCCGACTCATGATTTGAATGCTGAAGCTGTTTCCGAGCATTCTTTGTCTTATTGGCAACTTGTTCGAAAGAGATTTCGGCGCAATCGCTATGGTATGTTCGGACTCATTGGGTGTTTAATCGTTATTACGCTTGGGGTCTTCTCAGGGTTCTTTGCACCTTACGAGTCGGCAACAAAGGATCGCAGCGCGATCTATTCACCTCCGCAAGCTGTGCATTTCTTTGCCCCTGAAGGCGGGCTCGCCCGGCCATATGTGTTGGGCTTCGAAGAAATTATGGACCCGAACACCTTCGAAATCACGTTTGAACCTTCAGTCGATAAGCGTGTTCCGATTCAGTTTTTTGTCAAAGCTGAGCCTTGGAGCGTCCTTGGAATCACCTTTGAAACTCGGCTTTTCGGTGGTGCGAATGGGGAATCTGTTCATTTGATTGGCACTGACGGTGTTGGCCGCGATGTCCTATCGCGGATGATTCATGGGAGTCGCATTACGCTCATGATGGGTTTCATGGTGATGTCAGCAGCTTTGGTGATTGGCACCGTGGTAGGCGTTTCATCGGGTTACTTTGGTGGAGTTTTTGATCTTGTTGCGCAGCGCGTCATCGAGTTTGTTAAATCCTTTCCTGATCTACCGCTTTATTTGGCACTCGTAGCCATTTTACCTCGACGAGCAGATCCGATGACGATCTTTATATTGTTCGCATCAATTTTGGTTTTGCTTCAATGGGCGAACCTAGCCCGCGAACTACGCGGCAAAGTGATATCTATTCGGTCTGTGGAATACGTCCGGGCGGCCGTCGCAGTAGGTGCGAGTGACAAGCGGATCATGCTTCGTCACATTATCCCTAACGTGTCATCTCATATGATCGTTTGGGCGACGTATACCCTGCCCGAAGTGATCTTATTGGAGAGTTTCCTTTCCTTTTTGGGAGTCGGTGTGCAGGCCCCGATGGTGTCATGGGGTGTGATGCTGAACCAAGTACGGGATTTTCAGTCACTCGCTTCGGCTCCGTGGCTCATGGCTCCGGTCGGAATAATCATTTTATCCGTGCTTGCTTTTAATGCCCTTGGCGATGGCCTGCGCGACGCAATGGATCCATATTCAAATGACTAAAGATGACATTTTAGAAGTCAGAGACGTTCAGGTCTCGTTTCGCACCGCACTTGGAACAACCCATGCCGTAAAAAACGTCAGCTATTCTGTCGCACGTGGGGAAACGCTTGCTGTAGTGGGGGAGTCCGGTTCGGGAAAATCAGTGACGGCTCGTGCTGTTATGGGAATGCTTGCGCCAAACGCGATTGTGGGAGAGCAAGCAAAGATATTCTTCGATGGTGAAGATATCTCTGAGTGGCCTGAAATCAAGCTGCAGGAAATTCGCGGTGACCGCATATCGATGATCTTCCAAGAACCTCTGACCAGCCTCAATCCCGTCCACCGGATTGGGGATCAGGTGGCAGAGATTATCTCGACACATCGGCCCATGAAGAAAGCCGATTTGAAAGATGAGGTCATACGCCTTCTAACGGAAGTTCAGTTACCTGAACCTGCTTCACGCTATTCGCAATATCCCCATGAGATGTCAGGTGGTCAACGGCAGCGCGTCATGATTGCGATGGCGTTGGCCAATAATCCCGATCTTCTGATAGCAGATGAACCAACGACTGCTTTGGACGTTACTGTCCAAGCTGAGATTCTTGGCCTGTTAAGGGATCTGCAGAAGAAGCATGGCATGGCTGTTGTGTTGATCACGCACGATCTCACTGTCGTGGAAAACGTTTCTGACAAAGTGGTTGTGATGCGTCGCGGTGAGGTTGTTGAACGCGGCGCAACCGCCGAAGTCTTTAAGAATCCACAGCACGAATATACGCGTCACCTGATCAACTCAGAACCCAAGGGCCTTCCAGATCCCGTTGATGGCAACGCCGAGGTCGTCATGAGGGGAGACAAGCTACGCATATCTTTTCACCTCAAAGAGGGCAGTTTTTTCAGACCAAAGAAAAGAGAATTAGTAGCAGTCAATGACGTTTCTGCGCTTATTCGTCGAGGAGAAACCCTTGGAGTTGTTGGGGAAAGCGGATCGGGGAAAACGACATTTGGGATGTCACTTATACGGTTGGGCGAGTCGCAGCAGGGTGAGATATACTTTAAAGATGACCGCATCGATGGCTTAAGCCGCAAAGAGATGCGCCCCTATCGTCCCAAGATTCAAGTTGTTTTCCAAGATCCTTTTTCCTCACTGAATCCTAGAATGATTGTGAGACAAATCCTTGAAGAAGGCTTGGTCGTTAATGGTCTTGGCGATACGCGAGACGAGCGTGATCAGATGGTGCGTCAAGCGCTCGATGATGTGCAAATGCCGCAAAGCTGTTTGGATAGGTTCCCCCATGAATTTTCTGGGGGACAACGCCAACGTATCGCAATCGCTAGGGCAATTGTGCTGAAACCAGAGTTTATTCTTCTGGATGAACCAACCTCAGCCCTAGATTTGTCGATCCAGGCACAAATCATCGACCTGTTGAGAGATCTAAGGCGCAAGCATGGGCTCAGCTACTTGTTCATTAGTCATGATCTGAAAGTTGTGAAGGCTCTGTGTCACAACACGATCGTTATGCAACACGGCAAAGTGGTTGAATTGGGCCCGACGGATCAAGTGCTCAACAGGCCTGAGACTGAATATACACAACGATTGGTAAAGGCTGCGTTTGACGTAATTGCGTGAGATTCAGGAGCTTAGCCTTGGAAACAAGGAAGCTTAAAAATTCGGAAATTCGTATCGTTGTTCAAACGATATTCAATGAGGTTTGAAGATGTCTAAATCACCCAAAATTGCCTTCATCGGTGCCGGTTCAACTATCTTTATGAAGCATATCATCGGTGATGTATTGCAACGCGACGCTATGAGTGGAGCGCATGTTGCACTTGTGGACATCGATCCAGTGCGGCTTGCTCAGTCGGTTAAGATTGCAGATCGGATGGTCACTACGCTCGATGTGCCAGCAAAAATTACGTCTCACTTGAAGCAGCGTGAAGCGCTTGACGGTGCTGATTTTGTGATCGTTACTTTTCAGATCGGTGGCTATGACCCTTGCACCATAACCGACTTTGAAATCCCTAAGAAATTTGGCCTTGAGCAAACCATAGCCGATACTCTTGGGATCGGTGGGATCATGCGAGGCGTCCGTACTGTACCGCATCTTTGGTCAATCTGTGATGACATGATGGACCTGTGCCCAGAAGCGACGCTCCTTCAATACGTTAACCCAATGTCGATCAATATTTGGGCGATTACTGAGAAGTACCCCGAGATAAAAGTCGTCGGCCTTTGCCATTCAATTCAGCATACGGTTAAGGCTCTTGCGACGGATCTGGGTCTTGAAGAGAGTGAAATTCGTTTCGACTGCTCTGGTATCAACCACATAGCGTTCTTCTCGAAATTTGAGCAGATCATGGAAGATGGCAGTTACCGTGATCTGTACCCTGCGCTTCAGGCTGGCTATGCGGAGGGGCGGTTCCCGACCGATGAGAGCATGGAAATGCCTCGTTGCAAGAATTTCGTGCGGTACGAAATGATGAAGCGCCTTGGCTACTTTGTGACTGAAAGCTCAGAGCACTTTGCCGAATATGTGCCGTGGTTTATCAAGAAAGGCCGCGAAGACCTCATTGAAAAATTTCAGATCCCTATCGATGAGTACCCGAAGCGTTGTATTGAACAAGCTGCTGGGTGGGACCAACAGGCAAAAGACCTTGAGGGCGGGGCACCCATGGATCTTGAGCCAAGCAATGAATTTGCGTCTGACATCATCGAGTCCATTTGGACAGGAAAGCCGTCAGTCATCTATGGAAATGTTGCGAACAAGGGCATGATCGAAAATCTGCCGGATGGTTGTGCAGTTGAGGTCGCATGTCTTGTCGACCGCAACGGTGTTCAGCCGGTCGCAGTTGGTAAAGTCGAGCCACACCTAGCTGCAATTATGCAATCTCATGTTTCGGTACACGGTCTGGTTGTTGATGCGTTGATGACCGAAAACCCAGATCGCATTTACCATGCTGCGATCATGGACCCGCATACAGCGGCCGAGCTTGATCTCGAACAAATAGAGCAAATGGTCAATGAAATGAGAGCGGCTCATGGTGAATGGCTTCCAAAATGGGCGCAGTTGCCAGCTGTCTCGAAAGAGGTCTAGTTGCCGCAACAAGGCGGCCATATTGCCATTGTAGGTGGAGGGACTGCGGGTTGGCTCGCAGCCCTCGTGCTTAAGAATGGTTATGAACAACAGGCTCTTCGAAACTCAGCACACACTGTTCCAAAGATATCAGTTGTAGAGTCGCCAAATATCCCAACGGTTGGGGTAGGAGAGGGGTCTACGTCGATCTTTAGGCAGGTTCTTTTAGATCTCGGCATTGACGAAGCAGAGTTCCTTAAAGAGACAGGTGCCACCTTCAAGTTTGGTATCCATCACAAAGGGTGGCGGAAGGATCGCGGTGATTACTATGGGCCGATTGATGATCCCAATCAGTTGTTTCCTGCTCCAAGCGGGGCCAAAGGATCTTGGATTCACACAGCACGGATAGCATCTCAAAAACCAGTTGAAGATATACACCTGTTTACACATCTAATGCGCGGCCAAAAGTCGCCGTATATGATGAGTAAGACTGGTAAGATGGTTCATATTAGCCAGTTCCACTATGCCTATCATTTTGATCAGGCCAAGTTAGGCAAGTATCTTGCTCGCAAGGCGGTGGGTGTCGAGCATATTCTGGCAGAAGTATCTGGGTTAGAACGCAACTCGGAAACAGGCGATGTCACCGCATTGAAGCTCCTCGATGCGGAACCTCTGAATGTCGATTTTGTCATCGATTGCACAGGGTTTCGCCGCGAGATCATCAGTGAGCTCGGTGGCAAGTGGCATTCATATGGTGATTTCTTACCGTTGAACCGAGCCATGCCGTTCTGGTTAGATCACGACCCAGAACAAGACATTCCTTCATGTACGTTAGCGCATGCACAGTCGTCTGGATGGATGTGGGGGATTCCGACCCGCGATCGAATGGGTTGCGGATACGTCTATTCAGGCTCTCACATCACCGATGATCAAGCCCAGCGAGAAATTGAAACGACTCTTGGCCATAAAATTGAACCACGAGGCGTACTTACAATCGATCCAGGTCGCCAAGAAAAGGCATGGATATCCAACTGCGTATCTATTGGTTTGTCCCAGAGCTTTCTAGAACCTCTGGAGGCAACTTCCATCCATGGATCGCTTGTTCAGCTTATTTTATTGAGCCAAACTAAGGCGAGCAACCTTACAAGAGGTGCGTACGGGCTCGCACGTGAGCTGTACAACGATACAGTCGCTGGACAGGTTGATGACTTCGCACAGTTCATAAACTTGCACTACGCGGGTGGTCGCGAAGACAGCCCTTTTTGGCGTGAAATGACAGAAAAAGGCATCACTAGGAGTGTGCGGGAACGATTGTCGGTTTGGGCTAATGAGCCAGTGAACCGCGGTCACTTTCCCAACTTTCCCGCGAACCTTCCTCATGTAGAAGAACAACTTCATTTGCCGGTTTTGGCAGGCTTGGGAATTCTGCCTCGCGGACCATCCAAAGCTGAGATGGATGCTTTTCCAAAGGTGAGAGCACATGCGCGAAAGACACTTCTTCGCGCTGTTCCAGAATTCAAAAGTGCTGCCAGCAAAGCGATGGGACATCGGGCCTATCTTGATTGGGTTCACGCGGGCTCAAAAATTACAGGGATAACGTTATGATTTCATGGATAGGGGTTGACTGGGGAACGACAAACCTGCGTGCGTTCGCAATAGATGACAATGGCCTCGCAATGGAAGAGAAGAGCTCTCCAAAGGGTATGTCCAGTTTGAAGCCCGAAGAGTTCGAAGCAACTCTTGTTGAACTTATTGACGATTGGTTGGACAATGAACGTTGTATCCCCGTCTTCGCTTGCGGCATGGTTGGAGCACGTCAAGGTTGGGTTGAGGCTCAATATAGGGCTGTCCCATGCACCCCAGTTTCCAGTTCTCAACTGACTAATGTAAAAACAACTGATCGCCGGATCGACGTTAAGATACTTCCAGGCCTTTGCCAGTCATCGCCTGCTGATGTTATGCGCGGCGAAGAAACACAGATCGCTGGCTTTTTGGCTCACAATCCAAAGTTCGATGGCTCAATTTGTTTACCGGGAACTCATTCGAAATGGGTCCGCGTAAAGAACGGGAATGTAGTCTCTTTTCGGACGTTTATGACGGGGGAGATGTTTGCGCTTTTGTCGGAGCAGTCAGTACTTCGCCACTCAGTTTCTGAGGTGGGGACTGATGTCGGCGAGTTTCTTAAGGCAGTTTCTATAGCGAGCGAAGATCCCAACAGTACAACCGAAACCATGTTTAGCATTCGTGCAGGTTCCCTATTGGCTGATGTCGAACCTACATCTGCTCGTGCAAATCTGTCCGGAATGCTTGTCGGTCAAGAGCTTGGCGTAGCAAAAAAATTCTGGGACGGGTTGCCTGTCATTGTGGTCGGTGCTCAAGACCTTTCAAAATTGTATGTTCGCGCGCTCAAACAACTTAGTGTCAAAGTTACGGTTGAGAGCGGAAATACTGCAGTTTTGGACGGTTTAATGCGCGTTGCTTCTGAAGAAATTGCGACTGCATAGCCATCCCACACTAATCCGAATTCGTGAGATGCCGGAATTTTTTGTGGTTTTTTACGAAGACTGCCGGGAGGCGAACATTGATAGTGACCTGCCCCCCGAAACTTCCCTCGTTCTGATGTAGAGTTTGCTCAACCTTTTGAAGGAGCAAACAGATGCGAAAGAGCCGTTTCACGGAGGCCCAAATCATTGGGATGATCAAAGAGCAGGAAGCCGGAATGCCAACGGCGGAGGTGTGCCGCAAGCATGGCCTCAGCCAGGGCACGTTCTACAAATTCAAGTCGAAGTATGGCGGCATGGAGGTGTCGGATGCCACCAAGCTGAAGTCGTTGGTGGATGAGAATGCGAAGCTCAAGCGGCTTCTGGCGGACACGATGCTGGATAACGTTGTTCTGAAGGACTTGCTGGGAAAGAACTGACGACACCGGCCGAGCGGCGGGATGCAGCGTTCAGAGCGATGCGGGATCACGACATCTCGCAGCGCCGGGCGTGCAGGCTCGTTGGTGTCGATCCTAAAACCGTCAGGCGCGACCGTCCGCCTGACAATCCTGACATACGCAAAGAGATGAAGGCCATCGCGCATAAGCGCCGCCGGTTTGGTTATCGGCGGATCGGCGTGATGCTGGAGCGCAAGGGAATGATCATGAACCACAAGAAGCTCTATCGGCTTTATACGGATGAGAAGCTGGGCGTCAGGCGGCGAAGAGGCCGCAAACGGGCCCGTGGTTCGCGGACACCGATGCCGGAGGCTCTGAGACCTGGTGAACGCTGGTCGCTGGACTTCCTGTCGGACACGTTTTGGACCTGTCGCGGTTTGGTGCCGCTCCTTTGATAGCATAATGTGCAGCAAAGGAGACGAACTATGGGCACAGGAAGAACGGATGAATTTCGCAAAGATGCGGTGCGAATTGCACTCACCAGCGGGCTAACACGGCGTCAGGTTGCCGACGATCTTGGTGTTGGGCTTTCGACCCTGAACAAATGGGTGACGGCTCACCGCGACACGGATGTGGTATCGCCCGAGGATCGCGAGCTTGCGCGGGAGAACGAACGACTTCGGCGCGAGAACCGCATCCTCAAGGAGGAGAGGGATATCCTAAAAAAAGCCACCCAGTTCTTCGCGAGCCAAAAGCCATGAGGTTTCGGTTTGTCGAAGAACAGCGTGGGGCCTTCCCGATCGACCGGCTGTGCCAGGTTTTGAATGTCAGCTCGCGTGGCTTGCGGGCTTTCCGGAACCGTCCCGCCAGCCGCAGGCAACGCACTGATTTGGTCGTTCTGGCCCACATCAAGGAACAGTCGCGTCTGAGCTTGGGCAGCTACGGCCGCCCACGAATGACCGAAGAACTGAAGGAGGTTGGTGTCGATGTCGGACACCGGCGCGTCGGTCGCCTGATGCGCGAAAACGGGATCACCGTTGAAAGAACGCGCAAGTTCAAGGCGACCACGGACAGCAATCACACGTTCAACATCGCCCCGAACCTGCTGGATCGCGACTTCAAAGCAGATCAGCCGAACCAGAAATGGGCGGGCGACATCAGCTACATCTGGACCCGAGAGGGTTGGCTGTATCTGGCAGTGATCCTCGATCTGCATTCCCGGCGTATCATTGGTTGGGCTGTCAGCAATCGCATGAAGCGTGACCTGGCGATCCGGGCCCTGAAAATGGCCATCGCTTTCCGAGCGCCACCCAAATGCTGCATCTTCCACAGCGATCGCGGCAGCCAATACTGTTCGCATGACTACCAGAAGATCCTACGCCAGCACGGCTTCCGGGTCTCCATGAGCGGCAAAGGTAATTGTTATGACAATGCGGCCGTCGAGACATTCTTCAAAACCATCAAGGCCGAGCTGATCTGGCGGCGGTCATGGGCAACCAGGCGGCAAGCTGAGATGGCAATCTTCGAATACATCAATGGCTTCTATAATCCGCGGCGGCGGCACTCAGCACTGGGCTGGAAAAGCCCGGTCGCCTTCGAACGGAAAGTGGCTTAAACGAGCACTTGGAGCGGCACAAATACGCGACAGGTCCATTTGGGGCATCGCGCCGGTTCCGCATCCTGGCGGTGAACGATGATTGCTGCCGAGAAAACCTTTGCCTGATGGCAGATACAAGCATCTCGGGCGCAAGGGTGGCACGGGAGCTGGATGCACTGGTCCGTGTCTACGGAAAGCCTGCCAGCATTGTCAGCGAAAACGGGACAGAGTTCACCAGTCGCGCGATCCTAAAATGGGCCAACGACAATGGCGTGGACTGGCATTACATCGACCCGGGTAAGCCGCAGCAGAATGCCTTCATCGAATCATTCAACGGCAGCCTGCGCGACGAGCTCTTGAATGAGGAGATGTTCGACAGTTTGGACGATGCCAGGCGCAAACTGGCGCTTTGGCGATACGACTACAACCATGTCAGACCGCACTCATCGCTCGGAAATCAAACGCCCGCAGAAGCGCGCCGGACGCTTGAGCAACTTGACGGCTCCGCGCCCGGCGCGCTTGCCCAAACCAACGACGACGATTATGAAAACCAGACCCGCAGACTCTCGTTATGAATGAGGGAGCCTCGGGGGGCAGGTCAATAGTTATCACATCGTAAAAGGGTGTCCTCCCGCCAGTTTACTGGATGCGATCAGGACGAAGCCGCCAGTTGATCTTGTTGATTGACTGGTTGTTTCGTCAGTTTGTCGTGAACTGTTCGCCTCAATCGATCCGAAGGTTGAAGAACGTATCTCGAGAAAGTTGCCCGTCACAAAGCCAGGAGCAGTCATGCAGACTTCGGTCACTCTAAAAGATGTCGCGAGAGCTGCGGGTGTATCAGTATCAAAAGTATCGGCGCTTCTGCGGCAGGTTTTACCGATCGGTCGCTATGGGAGGACGCCAAAAAGAGCGAGACGCGCATCAAAAAAATGATTGACGACGCGCTCAAAGGAACATCGGTTACAGTTGTTTGCATTACCCACGGTATCAGCAACAGAGAATGGATAAATTACGAAATGGACCAGTCCCTTGAGCGGGGAAATGGGCTTGTCGGCATCCAATTACATCACCTTACTGATCCAAGCTTTCCTGATGATCGTGTTGGCGCAGCGCCTACCCAAATCGCGAAGAATGGCTTTAAGACCTACAAGTATTCAAACAAAGAAAACCTAGCGAAGCACATCGAAGAAGCTGCTAAATTGGCGGGTCGTTAGCGGTGCAATCAAGATCACGCATGAGAGCTTCGATTGCCCAATCTCCTTATGTTGTTGAGCTTAGCGCATGCGGTAAGTGATCATATACGCGATTTCGGTTGATGAAGAACCACTATTTGCTTTCGCACTCGCAAATCAACTGGCGCTAAAGACCAATGTCGATATCCAATTCTGTCCCGACCTTTAGCGTCCCGTCGATTATGGCCGAGATATCTGTATGGAATGTCACATCCTGATCATCGGTCTTGAGCGAAACCACGAGGGCATATCTTGCCTGCTTATTACAAACTTTCGTATCGGCACGGCCACGCCACCACCCGCCGACTGGTTTGATGCAAACAAGGTCGCGCGTTAACAGGTGTGCGGCTGGCCCTGACCATTCATCGCAATGCAAAGATCCACAAGATACAGCGTCCGGGCCAAACCGCCACTTGCCATCATCACTGCTTGGAGGTGGCTTATCGAACTTGTCGCTGCGTTCGGCCATGTTCACGCGCTTCTTGAAGTTTTTGGCGGACTCGTTGCGCCGCCTGAGATCAAAGCGCAGACCAAAGGACTGGTACCGGTAAGGGTCCAAAGTGGAAAGGGCACCGGGGTTAGGCTCAACGAAATAAGACAAAGTGATTTTAAGTTTCACCTCTTGGTCCCCAAGCTGTTCCAACGCAGCTACCGGCCATGGCAGATCGTAATAGTGGCAGTCGAAAAAGCTGCGCCCACCTCTTGAAGTGTAGGGTTGGATTTCGGATTGAGCGACAAGCGCAAGGTGGTTCTCGGCAGATGCGGACGCACGCTCAAATGTAGGCACGCCGTATCCATAATGACGAAGTAGAGCTGCCGCGTCGGTTTTACCAAGAGGATCAAGCGCATAGCGCATTTTGTCGGTCCATTCCGCGCCATGAACCATCAATGCCCGGATCGTCTCAGGCCAGTAAGCGCTGTGCGCTGCCATGAGCCGCGCGGACAGTCGTGCAGCTTCGGCCGTCGCAGCACTTGTTGCGCGAAACGCAACGAGGGGATTGCCGTCAACATCGGGCCCTGAGGTGAGCACTGACAGAGAATTCGTGTCCACGACGGTTTGCGCCATCGGATCAACTGCTCTGTTCCCAGCTTCCATGACGATATCGGGTTTGTAGGGCGCACGTCCTTTTGTCCAAAGGGTGGATGTGCGCGTAAAGGGGCTTAGATCTCCAGCATCTGCCATAGGGGTGTGGTCAGAAAGGTCTGGTTCCTGAATATCGATCTTGTCGGTGTAGCCGCCCACGACCAGAGCGTTCCATGCTTGGGCTGGATCCTCAATCGGCAATACATCACGTGGTTGCACATCCCGCATCATGATTGGATTTGGTGCGTTTCCGGCAGAGATGACAAACAGGCGTTTAGGCGCATCGGTACCGTCAAATGTGACACCTGCTGCTTCTTGGTCTATCGCGGCGCTCCAGGTGGTTGGTTGTGCACCGGACACACCTTCATTTGTGACAGCCATGCAGAAAACACGCCGTCGTTGCGGATTATTGATCTCGGCAATGCTGACAGCCGATTTTGTCACCGACCCGTAGAACCGCTCTTCGGTTGGATCTGCTCCTGGGGAGGTAGTATCTTGACAGATTCCAACCTGTGCGAAAGCGTATAGGGCAGGGTGGCAGCAAGACGGTAGGTCAAATCACCATGCAGCGCGAGCCCGGCCATTTGGGTGCCATGTCCCGGAAATGGCCCTGAATCGTCCACACCCCACACGCGCACAACGCTGTCCAGCTCGTCTGGTGCAAGGGCTGGTTCGATAAGGTGGTGTGCGCGGTTGACGCCAGTATCAAACAAACAGATGCTAGGCGCGTCCGTACCCGGCCAGGTGACGCGTTCGGCGAGATCTTGGGTCCATTCGATTTGCTCGTCCCGATCCAGGGTGTCGAGAAAGAACGATGGGTTATCCGTGGCGCGTCGCAACTCCATGATGGCAAAGCGCGCAAATAGCATGATCTCAATCGTCGCCCTATTTGCATAAATGGGGACGACGATGTGTTCGGGGAACTCCAGCCGATGCTCCGCTGCGGCACATCTTGCATCTAGGGTCTCAGCCAGATGTTCGAGATCAGGCTCCGCTGATTTCGTGCACCAAACCTCCCACCAGATGAACTGCGCGGGGTCTGTAGGCAGAAATTGCGGATCATCAGTCCAGAATGTCTCTAGCCGGGCTTGTCGGAAGCTTTCGATGGGTTCGACAAAGCTCTTTTGTGGTGGGTTGTCAGTTGTCTCCGACAAGGGCCCCGTGTGGTAGTCTTCCAGGATTTGCGCGAGAGCGGGTCGTGCGTCGTCAGGGACGAAGAGACCGACGATGCGGCTTTCTGATTCGTCAAGATTTGCCGCGAGAGGTTTGACACCGCTAGTCTTACGCTCAAGCTTGTCTGCCGAAGCCCCACGTTGCAATTCAACTTCCAGAAAAGCTCCTTTGACAGGCTCCACGCGTGGGTCAACGGGGCGATCGGCATCGAATGCGCTAAAGGCAGATTGCAGGTCGCCACGTAAACGTTCCCCGTGTGCCACGCGGTCCCGTGGCTGTTTGCCACCCGGAAAGCGGTCATTTGTAGATTTATACGCCGTACGAGATCTGCGACCGATCAAATCGATATGGGGTAACGAATACCTTGTCGTCATGGTTTTACGAAAGCGCCTTGTTCGGGCGGAATGCGTCACGCATCGCGCGGCGTTCTTTAAGGCGGTTGGTCAGGTCTTGCGTCGTTACAACATTTCGCTCGTCCAAGATTGCAGATTTTACGGCGTCCTCAACGGCCCGCGCGATCTCAGACTGGCTGAACCCTTGCGCGTCAGCTAGGATTTGCTTCCAAGCGAGACGCGGGTACTTCATCGGGCGCAGATTATCTTTAATAATTGCGCGCACTTCGTCGTCGGATGGCGGTTGGAATTCGAGAACAAGGTCGAACCGCCGCAGCAGGGCTGGATCGAGCAATTCGGGATAGTTCGTCGCCCCAACAATCGGGCTGTCAGTTGCGTTTGGCTCTTCCATGAACTGGAGAAATGAGTTCAGGACGCGCCGCATTTCGGCCACGTCGTTGCTAGCCCCACGGTGGCCACCCACTGCATCAAATTCGTCAAAAAGATAGACTCCCCGATGGCGCGCAGTCTCATCAAACGCCAGACGCAGCTTTGCGGCCGTCTCGCCCATGTAGCGCGTGATCAAGCTTTCCAATCGGATGACGAACAATGGCAGATGAAGAGCGCCCGCCAGCGCTTCGGCCGTCATTGTCTTTCCTGACCCCGGAGGCCCTACAAGCAAGGCACGCCTGCTCGGGGTCTTGCCATGTTCGCGAAGCCAATCGCGTTTGCTTTGCTGGCGAACAAAATCATCAAGGCGTCCCCGGAGTGTTGCGTTTAACGTGACATGGTCCAGATCAAAACGCGGCGCGCGGAGCTCAATTAGATCGGCGAGATCTCCTCGGGGTGTCGCGAAAGGGACAGCGACGCTGGGGCCACGGGAAACATTTTCACGCGCTTTCTCAACGGCGGATCTCAACTGCTCTGCGGTTGTTCTGTGACCGGAACGGGCCTCGGAAGCCGCGATCTGCAACGCTATTGCATAAAACTGCTCATCATCGCCATCCGCGCGGCTTTCAAGCATGGCGAGGATTTGCTTGGTGTTTGACATGCGCGTCCCTCCCTTTTTCAAAAGCACCCGCGAAAGGCGCATTTCAGCGTAATTTTATGTGTTCGTACCATGTATTTCTAACTTGTTGTCGCAAAAACTGGTGCTCTTGTCGATTGAAATGATCCGCCTCGGCAGCCGCTCGCATTCCAAACATGATCTGTGTCATAATCGAAATGATCATGTGTAGGTGCTGAACTACAAAATAACGGGAAAGTGAGGAAAGGCTGCGCGCCGACAATAACATTTATTGCACTATCGATCTAAGGCTGGACATCAAACTTGCAGCATTGCTCTTAGCAATATGTTACATAATAACCTACAAACCGTCAGTAATTGACCTGTTCGAAGCCGTAGTTTCCTTCGTAATCACGCCAATCAACGAAGACCGATCGATGGTAAATGCTCGGGCAATTGTATCCCCATCTTTCAAGGCCAGTATGTGCCTCGGGTAGAGCTGCTGGAGCAGACCGAGCCCATGAAAAATCACCTTGGGTTCCATAGGTACCGAGGTAAATGGTAGCAGATCGGTTGCAATCTCCGTCACGGCCAGACTTGTTTTGGCGTGCGTATCGGACATCATAGACGCGGATTGAGCGTACAAAGTTGAATTCGGGCCCACTGATGTCGATGTCAGCGCGGTCTTGGACCAACTGGAGCACAAATCCTTCCGGAAGCAGGTGAGACTTTAGTCCGGCAAGATTTAAAATGGCATTTTCAGAAGACAGAGGTTCGGTTGCAGGCGACAAAAGCGGTCGCGGTCGATCCTGACTAGTGAACAAAATATCGTAAAAACGATCTCGATTATCCGACGGGGTAACCGGATCATAGGATGCGCCCATCGGGCACCGCCAAATCTGCAATGGCGGTTCAACGGGCCAAGGCGTGATCCGGCGGATGAATTCGGCGCGTGCACGGGCACATGGAACTGATGTTGGCCAGCCGCCAGAGAGGCACAGTAATATTGCGCAGTCGATCTGATACGTTTGAGCCTGAACACGATTGGCAAGGCCCACAGACGAACCAACAAGTGCAAGTACGGCGACAATTGAGTATTTTCGAAATGTGCGAAGCATGTGAAGCATCCTATCGAGTAGGGTGTAAGCAGCATGACTCCGTTAGTATATTATTGCAACATTAAATATATTATTGATAAAATACGCATAATCTATCTTATGTTAAATAATCAGCATTCCAATTAGAAAACGCCCTGCGCCGCATTCCATCATCCCTCTTCGATCACCCTGCGCGCAACGCGAAAACACTCCAGCGCCTGTGGCACACCGCAATAAATACCGATTACGTGGATGATCGCTCGAATTTCATCGATACTGACGCCATTGCTGATCGCACCTCGACAATGGATTTCCCATTCGGTCATTTTCCCCAAGGCGCCGATCATTGACAGGTTCATCATGGATCTCGTCTTTGCATCAATGACATCGTCACCCCAGCCAAAACCCCAGCACCACGCGGTCATCGCTTCTTGGAAGGGCCGGGTGAAATCATCCGCCGCCGCGAGGTTTTTCTCAACATATTCAGCGCCCAGCGTGGCTTTGCGTTGCTCAAGCCCTTTCAGGAACAGGTCTTCATCAAATGCGCTCATCTCTTCGCCTCTCTATTTCGTTGTTAATATCGGCCCTATGGGCGCATCATTGGTCGCACAGCTCTCGCAGGGTTTGGGCAACAAGGCCCATATAGGCATCGTCATAACCTGCTTCGTTTTCCAAGACACTGAGAAAGGCGCAGGACGTCCCCGACAGCGTGTCGACCATCAGAAACTGCCCGCCGTAACCAGCATGCCCAACAAATCGCCCGTCTGTCATCAGGTGGTTTGAATACCGAAGCCAGTCCTTTGGAGGGGTGAGTTTGGGGGCATCGCGCGACAGGCTATGGGCGATGAAAGCTTCATTCGCAAAGGGTTTACCCAGTATGTCGCTTCCTGCCCGCGCAAACAACAATCCAAATCGCGCAAGGTCACGCGCACTCAGGCAGCCCCCGCCGGAAAAGGCGGGAAAACCGTCAGGGCTGCGGCTGATGTGAAACGCGCCCTCATATCCGACGGCATCGGCGATATCTTCGATATGCAGCGCCAAGGGCCGTGGCGAAACCGCGGCCGCAATGCGGGTCAGGACGTCGGTATTGGCAGATTTATATGCGGCGTATTCTTGCGGGACCGGCGGGGTAAAACCCGTGATCGCGTTGGTGAAATCGACCAAAGTGGTCTCTGCCAGATCATCTGCGGGCAACCGCCAGCCCAAGGCGACTTCCTCAGTATAACAATCCGACTGCGGGTCACTGTAGTCCTCGGAAAAATCGTTGCTGACGGCCATATCCAACAGCGATTGTACCGTGGCTTGCGCATACCCTGTTCCGATGTCTGGCAGATAGTCTGCAACCTTGGCCTCTAGCGACATAAGACCCTGTTCCAGAAGTTGCCCGACAATCAGATGGATGTGCAGCTTGGAGACAGATTGAATGGAATGCGGTGTCGTTGTTGTGAAGTCATCCGCCGCCGCTTCCATCACGATACGGTTGCCCTGAATGCAGCAGAGCGACGAGAATGCAAGATGGTTCAACAGGTGTTGCAAGCGCGCTGGCTGATCGGGCAGCCTTCCCTTTGGCGGTTCCAACACCAAAACATTGCGCGACCGCACCATTAGCGTGCGGCGAAACAGATGGTGCGCATTGTGAAACCCGTGACGGCGATGTGCAGGCTGGTTCCAGCGTTGTTTGTTGTCTGCACTCACGGTCAGATCGGGGTTCGGAATGATCCGCGCGCCGCTCATGATGCAACCATGCGGTGCAGCAATGCATCTACCGCGCAGACATGGTCGGAATAGACAAACAGTGGGTTGATCTCAATCTCGGCAATGGTGTCACGCTCTTGCAGGTAAGCTTGGCAAAGGGTGTGGATTTGCGCCGCGATTTTGGAAAGGTCTGCCTTTGGCCGGCCCCTGAACCCCGCAAGTAACATTGCGACGCGCAAGCTTTGCAAAGCGTCCTCAATCTCATCAGGGGATGCGGGTAAAAGCAGGGTCACCGCGTCACCTACCAACTCAACCAGAACGCCACCGCTGCCCAACACCAATGCAGCGCCAAACTGCGGATCACTGCGCAAGGTGACGATAAGTTCGGCCAAAGGCGGCAGCGACATGGCTTCGACTAAAAACTGGTCTGTGACGGCTTTGGAGCTGTGACTTGCAACATCTGCGGACATTTGTGTTGCGGCGGCACGCACTGCTTCGGCGGAACCGAGGCTTAGTGCGACCGCCCCCGCTTCGGTCTTATGCGACAAAAGCGAGCTCATCATCTTGAGCGCCACAGGAAAGCCAATTTCGCACGCAGCCTCTGCGACCTTTTCGCCAGACACGGTCTTGCCCTTTGGCACCGCAACGCCTTTGCCGGACAGCCAGTCTTTGCCCTGGTCTTCGGTCAGCATTTCCAGCGGACCGAATTGCCCCGCAGGCAGCAACGTTGCTGGCATCCGCAAGGAAATGCGCGCACGGGCCTTTGCCCAAGTGGCCGCCTGAGCAATCGCATTCAACGCCTCATGTATCCCCTGCATCGGGGCTAACTCCTCAGCGATCAGGAACTGACGGGTCTCAACGTCCATATTCTCAGGCAAAGTCGCACAAATCGCGGCAGGCAGGCCCTGTTCTTTGGCCGCCCGCCCAAAGGCGGCTGCATCCTGTTGATAGTATCCTTTGGAGGCATCCAGCCCTGCAGCGGGATAATCCTGAACAAGGACAGCGGCATCCGCATTTACTGCTGCGATGGCCTGCGCAAAGACGGGATAGGTCAAATCACCCTGCCCCCAGATCGGCGTGGTATAATCCAACGGGTTCGACACAGTCGCGATCTCGGGCAACAACGCGATCAGTGCGGCTTCCTGCACAGGATCAACCGGCGGAAACTCCAACCCGATCTTTTCGGCGTAATCCGCCAGCATCGTGGCACCCCCACCTGAGCAGGTGAATCCCGCCACATTCCGCCCCTTGGGGGCACCGACCACGCATAGAAACTTGAGCGTCTCGAGAAATTGCGAGGGGTTCGTCACGCTGATGACACCGGTACGCGCGAACAGCGCCTCGTAAAGCTCGGTCGCGCCTGACAATGATCCGGTATGACTAACGGTCAATGCCGACCCGATTTCGGAACTGCCGGTCTTGAGCGCTACAACGGGAATGCCCTTGGACAATGCCTTGAGTGCAGCGCGTTCAAAACGGGGATGTCTTGCAACCCTTCGATGTGCAGACCAATGGCCCGCACCGCAGGGTCATCGGCAAAGACATCCAGAAAGTCCTCTTGGCCCAGCACCGCCTGATTGCCCGCAGACACCATATAGGCCAGCGGCAAGGAGCGTTGGCTCATGGTGATGTCCGATGAAAACATGCCCGATTGCGTGATGATCGCCGCCCCATATCCAGGGGACCAGCCGCCGTGTTCGAACGACCAAAGGGCGGCATTGTCGATGTAGTTGATAACCCCGTAGCAATTGGGCCCGATCAGCGCCATGTCACCTGTGGCATCAATCAGCGCTTGTTCGGCGGCCGTATCGCCAGTTTCCTTGAACCCCGCCGAGAAACACACAACCCCTCCTGCGCCCATCTGCTCGAGGGTTTGCAACGCCCCAACCACACCGTCCGCCGGAATTGCGAGGTAGACCGCATCGGGGGCCTCGGGCAGATCATTGATCGAGGCAACACATGGCAGCCCATCAAGCTCAGTCCTCTTGGGGTTCACGGCCCACATTTGTCCGGCAAAGCCACGCCTGCGCGCTTCGTTGATCGCAATAGTTGCATCGCGCCCGCCGACAAAAGCGATGTGGCGCGGCCTCAACAGGCGTTGGAAATTTGCGCGGCGTTCAGGGGTCATGCACCAAGCGGCCGCAAGATGGAGCGTGTAATGATGTGACGCTGGATTTCGCTTGTGCCGTCCCAGATACGCTCTAGCCTGCTATCGCGCCAGAAGCGTTGGATCGGCATTTCCTCCATCAACCCCATACCGCCAAAGATTTGCACCGCATCATCAGCAATCTTGCCCAGCATTTCCGCGCAATAGACTTTGACCATCGCCGCATCGGCATCACTCATCACACCTTTTTCAGCGCGGGCAACAGCGTCATTCACCAGCAGATCAGCAGCGCGCAGATTTCATCGCGCCATCCGCCAAACGAAAGCCCGTGGCCTGAAACGTGCCAATCGGCTTGCCAAATTGCTTACGCGTTGCCGCCCAATCGGTCGCCATCTCCAAAATGCGCTCAGCCTTGCCACAACAGGTAGCACCAACCCAGATGCGCCCCATCCCAAGCCACTTGCCGGACAGCTCCAGCCCATGCCCCTCTTGGCCCAAGACTTGCTCGGGCCCGAGGCGCACATTATCGAAATGCAACTCAAACGTCTTGTAGCCGCGATAGCTGACGCAGCGCGTGCCTTCGCGGCAGTCAAACCCAGCCATGCCGACGTCCACCAGAAACGCGGTCACCCGTTTGCGCGGCCCACGAGGCGTTTCATCGACCCCCGTTGCGGCAAAAACAATTGCGAAATCAGGCATGCAGGGGCCAGAGATAAAATGCTTGGAACCATTGAGGATCCAATCATCCCCCTCGCGGCGTGCATTGGTTTTCATACCCATCACATCCGATCCCGCGTCGGGTTCGGTCAGGGCAAACAATTCACGCTTTTCACCACGAACGGCAGGGAAAAGGTAACGCTCGCGTTGCTCTGCATCGCAGGCCATGAGCAGCTCGGTGGGTCGCGCCGCCCAGCTTTGCAGGGCATGGCTGGTCTTGCCATACTCCCGTTCAATGAGCGCCATTTGCGAGATACCCAAACCGCCGCCACCAACCTCTTCGGGTAAGTTGCAGGCATACAGACCCAGCTCTTTGGATTTTGCTTCAATCGCGCGCCCAATCTCTTCGGGGACATAGCCCAGACGGTCTACTTCGTCCTCATAAGGGAACATTTCGCTTTCGACAAAGCGGCGGACCGTGTTGATCAACAGGTCGCTTTCAACGGATGTTTCCATGTTCATAAGGTCCTCGCTTAAGATGCGCTATTGTTGGCGTTTCTGCGCGATTGGATCGCAAAGATCACAAAGGCGATGAAGGTGATGGCGATCAACACTACAGCGGCGGCTGCCACGGTAGGATCAGTGTTTTCACGGATGCCGTTCCACATGCGGCGCGGCAGGGTGTAGACGCTGAATTTCGAGATGAAAAGTGTCACGACAATCTCGTCCCAGCTGAGGATGAAGGCAAAGAGCGCGCCCGCAAACACCCCCGGTTTGATGGAGGGCAGGATCACCCGGCGCATGGTCGTCCAATTCGAAGCGCCAAGGTTTTTTGACGCCTGTTCGAGCTTGGGATCAAAGGTGGCCAGCGATGCGCTGACCGTGATCAGCACCATGGGGGCGGCAAGGATCGTATGGGCAAGGATCAGTCCCGCATAGCTGTCCAGCAGGCCCAGCGGTATCCAAAGGCGGTAGAACGCCATGGCCGAAATGATCTGTGGAATGATCAGCGGCAGCAGCAGAAAAGCGCGCACCAACTCGCTGTATTTAGATGACACCCGCCACAAGCCGATGGCGCAAAGCGTGCCAAGCGTTGTGGCCAACACCGACGTGGAGATAGCGATGACACCGCTTTGGAAAAAGCTCGACAGCCATTCTTCGCTTGTGAACAGTTTTTCAAAATGGCGCAGGGAGAATTCACCCTTTGGCATCGACAAAAACCGTTTTGGCGTCAGGGAAACGGGAATAGCGATCAGCGCAGGTGTCACCAGAAACAACAGCAGAACCCAAGCGCCCACACGGTTGAAAAGCGAGAACAGCCCGACCTTCATCGCCCTGCCCCCCCGAACACAGTGCTGAGTTTCATAAACCGCGACATGATCCACAGCATCGCCAGCACGCCAAACAGCATGCAGGCGGCCAGCATCGCAGCCGTCCCCCATTTCAGCGTCACCAGAAGCTGGACCGAAATATATTCAGCCACCATCAACACTTTGCCGCCGCCGAGCACGGCGGGTGTCACGTAAAACCCAAGGCTCAGGATGAACACCAACAAGGTGGAGGCTACCACCCCCGGCGTCGTCAGCGGCAGGTAAATCCGCCAAAATGTCTGGCTGCCCGATGCGCCCAGATTGCGCGAGGCATCCATCACGCGGCTGTCAATCGCCTGCATTGACACCAACAAAGGCAGCACCGCATAGGGGATCATGTAGTGGATCATGCCGATCAGCACGCCAAGTTCATTGCGCATAAACGCTATCGGTTCGGCAATCAGCCCGATGTCCTCAAGTGCAACGTTCACCAGCCCTTTGCGCCCCAGCAGCATCAACCATGAAAAGGTCCGCACAAGGATGGAAATCCAAAAGGACACAAGCAGCAACGTCAGCATATAATTCTTCTGGCGCTGGTGGCAGTGCACCATAGCGTAGGCAATCGAATAGCCCAGCGTGACGCTGAACATCGTCGTGATGATACAGATGCGAACCGTGGTCCAAAGAATGCGAACCAACGCATCGCTTTCGCCCAGCTTGGCATAGTTGCCAAACCCCGGTTCAGGGTCTGTGACACTGAGCCAAAGGATGTTCAGGATCGGACCCAAATAGAGGGCCACCACCAGCACCAACAAAGGCGCGATGATCAACCAGCCGGGATGTATGTGTTTGCGCAGGGCGTGCATTTGGGGTTCGTTTCAAAAAGGCCGCCCAACACCGAAGTGTCGGGCGGCAGGTCAGGAAGAATTAGCTTATCGCGTCGAGGAATGCGTTTACTGCATCACCGCCATTTTTGCCCCACCAATCGGGATCGTTATAGACGATCCTGTCGATATTCTTGGCAGATGTGATCGCATAATCCTGCTGATCTTCGGGGATTTCGCCAAAGGCCGCTGGGTTGGACGGCGTCATGCCAAGGCAATCAAGCAGAGCCAGTTGTGCTGGCACCTCCTGCGCGGTTGCGATGAACTGCATGACGGCGGCACCCGCCGGATTTCCCTTCGGCACAATGTAAGCACCCGGCATCGCCATGGCCTGATTGTTGACCAGTTTGTAACGCCCGTCAGTGTCATTCTCAATGTTCCGGCCCCGGTTTTGCCAGATCATCCCCATGGAGACTTCACCATTGACGCACATCGAATGTGCTTCAGATCCTGAGCCCCAATAGAGGCTGTCGTCTTTGATGGATTTAATCTTGGCAAGTGCACGGTCCATATCGAGGGGATAGAGCGCATCACCGGCCACACCGTCCGCCATCAACGCGGCCTCAAGTGATCCGTTGGCCCATTTATAAAGCGAGCGCATGCCGGGGAACTTGGCAGTGTCAAAGAAATCAGCCCAGCTTTGCGGTGGGTTATCGCCGTAGGCTTCGGTGTCGTAGACAAAAGCATAGCCATACAGGATGACCGAAACGCCATATTCAAGCGCATAACCGGGCAGGGTTTTGTCCTTGGAGACAACGGAATAATCAATCGGCTCAAGGTGTCCTGTTGGCCCAAGCGATACCGCGTTGAACAGGTCCGCGTCTGCCACGTCTGCGGTGACATTACCGCTGTCGACCATCTCTTTGATCTTGCCTTCCAGCGGGCCGGAGGTGTCGAACTTCAGTCCCTTGCCGGTGGACGCAGTGAACGCGTCACCAATGGCCGAACCGTGGCATTCCTCGGACTGACCACCCCAGTTCCACATAACCACGTGGTCTGCCGCAGCTTCGGCATCACCCGCCATTACAGCACTGAGTGCCACGCCAGACGCCCCGCAAAGGGCGAGGAATGTACGGCGATCCATGCGCCCTTCTTTGTAGGCAAGAGCACCATCGGTGAGCATTTCTTTCATGAACTGTTTGTCTTGCATTTTTAGTCCTCCTTATTGGTGCGCCGGAGTGTTTCCGGCTATTGTGTTGTGACGCCTTTTCGGCGCTCTGTTTTGAACTCTAAGTATCCTTTAATGCGACGGCGGCATCATCCTGCCAGAGCAGATCAACGACCGCGCCTTCGCTCAGCGTTTCCTGATTGCGCCAGACGTCGATATCGACTTCGATTTCGTCACCCTTAACGGTGTCGACAATGATCCGCTGCATGGAGCCGAAATAGGTGATGGTGCGGATAGTCCCACTGGTGCGGGCATCCACGCCACCTTGCCCCAAACGTAGGTCGATTTTTTCCGGCCGCAGCGCGTACATCTTGCCGCCTTGCGTGATGAAATTTGATTTCCCCAGAAAGCTGGCCGCAAACTTGGTGGCAGGGCGTTCGTACAATTCTTTGGGTGTGCCCACCTGCTCAACAGCACCGTCGCGCATGATCACAATGCGATCCGACATCGACAGCGCTTCTTCTTGGTCGTGGGTGACGTAGATAAATGTCGTGCCGACCCGTTTGTGAATGTCCTTGAGCTGTTCTTGCACCTCGACCCGCAGCTTTTTGTCCAACGCGCCAAGGGGTTCATCCAGCAACAGAACAGGCGGTGCAAAACACAAGGCCCGCGCCAAAGCGACGCGTTGTTGCTGGCCGCCCGAAAGTTGCGTTGGTTTGCGGTCAGCGAAATCCTGCAACTGCACCAGCTCCAGCATCTCATCGACACGGGCTTTGATCTCGGAGGCGGGGCGTTTGCGCACGCTCAACGCATAGCCAATGTTGTCGCGCACTGACATGTGCGGGAACAACGCATAACCCTGAAACACCATGCCGAAGTTGCGTTTTTCGGCGGGCACCTGCGCGATGGAGGCACCATCCAGCGCGATGTCGCCATTGGTGATGTCCAAGAACCCCGCGATCATCATCAGCAACGTTGTCTTGCCTGACCCCGAAGGGCCAAGCAGCGTCAAAAATTCGCCCTTTTCGATGTCCAGCGTGACACCGTCGACCGCTTGAAACGTCCCGAACATCTTGGTCACATCACGGATTTGTAGGCTTCCGGTTTTGGAGGGATCAGTCATCCGCGCCCCTCAGGCCCAACTTATTGCGCGCTTCCTGCGGTGTGACGATCCGACCGCCCATGCGTTCGATAATCTCGCGCGCACGGGTAACAAGCTGCCCGTTCGTCGCCAGCACTCCACGATCAAGATAGATGTTGTCCTCAAGGCCAACCCGCACATTGCCACCCAAGGCTACAGCAGCTGCCATCATTGGCATCTGGCCACGGCTGATCCCGAAACTGGCCCAGCTTGCGCCCTGCGGCAGTTGCGCTTTCATTGCGGCCATCGTCTCAACCGTCTGGTCCGCACCCCATGGGATGCCAAGGCACAATTGGAACATCGGCGGCGCGTTGATCAGCCCTTCTTCCACCATCGCCTTGGCAAAGCGGATATGGCCCAAGTCAAATACTTCCAATTCAGGCTTCACACCCCATTCCTGCACCAGCGCCGCCATTTTGCGCAAGCTAGGCGGGGTCGAGATATAAATCATATCGGTGTCGGAAAAATTCAGCGTGCCGCAATCCAGCGAACAAATCTCGGGCATGCATTCTTTGACATGGGCAAGCCGCTCTTCAGGGCCGATCATATCAGTGCCGGGGCCGGGCATCGCAGGGTCACTAGCGTCAGATATCCAATCGCCACCCATCCCAGCTGTGATGTTGATCACCACATCTGTGCCGCTGTCTCGTATACGGTCGACGATTTCCTTGAACAATTTCGGATCGCGCGACCCCTGCCCCGTTTCAGGATCACGGGCATGGATATGCGCAATAGAAGCGCCCGCTTTGGCCGCTTCGATCGCCGCATCTGCGACCTCTTTGGGTGTGACCGGGACATGTGGGCTTTTGCCGGTGGTATCCCCGGCCCCGGTGACCGCGCAGGTCAAGACGACGTCGTAGTTCATTCAAACAGGCTCCCCTTTTCCTCAGCTTGGCGCGCAGAGGTGCAAGATTTTTGTCGATTATTCGCCATATATTTTGCTATAGTGACGAAAAATTGCACCCCATCAAAAGGCAGTTACCCGTGGAAATCGATATCTCGCCCAAATTGGCACCTGCGCAAATTCACGTGGTCTTTATAGTTGTGCCAAGGTTCAACATCACCACGTTGATCACGATGATCGAGACGTTGCGAATCGCGAACTATCTCGCGCCTGTGCCTATCTTTTCGTGGGAAATCGCCTCCTTTGATGGCGCTAAAATTACCGCTAGCAACGGAATGACCACGACGGTCGAAGCTGCGGACGACACGTTGCAACCCGCCAAGTTTGCATTTGTTCTAGGCAGTTGGGGCACCGAACACTATGCGAACAAACTCCTCATAGCTTGGCTGCGCAAACGTGCCCGTACCGGCACCCGCGTCTGCGGGGTCGAGTTGGGTTGCTACATCGTTGCCCGCGCCGGTTTGTTGGACGGAAAGCCTGCGACGATCCACTGGTCATGGCTGAATGGGTTCCGCGAGACGTTCGACCGTATCGATGTGCGCGAGGGATTGTTTACGCTTGATAGCAAAGTGATGACCTGCGCGGGAGGATTGGCGGGCGTGGATCTGATGCTGCGCTTGATTGAGGAGCTTCAGGGCAGCAGTTTTTCCGGCGAGATTGCCGACCAGATGTTACACCACCCGATCCGCAATGCCGCAACGCCGCAACGAAGTACAATGGGGCGCAGCACAGAAACGATGTTGCCGCTGGTGCGCGAAGCGATGACATTGATCGAGAACAACATCGAAGAACCGCTGACCGTACCTGCAATCGCGAGCCTACTGGAGGTGTCACAGCGCCAGTTGGAGCGGCAGTTCAAAAAACATGTGGGGTGTACGGTAGTGCAATTCGGGTTGCTCAGGAGGCTGCAAAATGCGCGGCTTTTGCTGATCTCAACCCAGCTCAGCATCCGCCAGATCGCGACCGCCTCGGGCTTCAACACCCTGTCACATTTCGCCTATTCCTTCGGCAAGTTCTTTGACCGCCGCCCGTCCGACTATCGTGAGGCTTGGCCGGAAAACGAGCCTGCGCCCAGCTGGCCCGGTTCGCTTTCGGATTTTCTCAATACGCTCAATGGCAAGCAAGACAAAAATCAGGTGGACCGCGCCTGACGAAGCGCGTTTAACACGCCAACAATTTCGCGATCGCGCTGTGCGGCCATGTCCTCGAAATGGCGGTCCCCCGCAACAGCATTGCAGCCCTCTACCATCCGGTCGCGCAATTCTTTGGTCAATTCGGGGGCTTCCAGACGGGTCCAAGGCAGTTTCAACGCAGGGCCAAACTGATCCAGATTGGTCGCCATGCCGCCCGCGCCGCAGGCCACGTGAAACGCCATACATTGCCCTTGGGACACCATGCGCGGGGCGGGACCATTCATCAGCGCGATGTCGATGTCCTCCGGCGTGGCTTCGCCATTCGCCACCATATGCAGGGCCTCGCGCCAGAGCGCTTCTTGCAGGCGGGTGGCCACGAAACCGGGGATTTCTTTTTTCATCATCAGCGGCGCTTTGCCCGCGATTTTATAGAATTCACCGGCCCATGCCACCGCTTCGGGCGCGGTCTTTTTCCCGCCCACAATCTCGACCAATGGCAAGAGATACGGCGGGTTGAACGGGTGGCCGATCACCGTGCGTTCGGGCGTTGGGCAATCGGCCTGAATATCGCTCATCATCAGGCCCGATGTCGACGATCCGATCACAACCGACGGCGGCAGGATCGCTCCCATCTGCGCATAGAGCGCCTGTTTGATCTCCAACCGTTCTGGCCCGCTTTCCTGCACAAACTCGGCACCCTTCAGCGCCTGTTCCAGATCAGTGACAATGCGCAACCGGTCCAGCGATGCGCCTTCTGCTAATCCCAATTCAGTCAGACTGATCCAAGCAGTTTTGAGGATCGACATGAAAGCGTCGGTCTCGGCTACATTATGCAGATATGCGGTTACGTCATAGCCACGTGCCAGAAAATGCGCGGTCCAACCGCCGCCAATGGGGCCCGCGCCCAGACTGGTCACACGCGTCACGGAGTGAGGATCAGGATACATCATTCACCTTTGAAATTCGGTTCGCGTTTTTCCATGAAGGCCGCAACGCCTTCTTTGGCATCCGCAGATTTCAACATCTTGCGGTAGACTGGCATCGGGTCCGTGCGCATTTTGTGAAATGCTTGTTCCAGCGGCACACATTCTATTTCGCGCTGCACTTCCTTGACGGTTTGCATAGCCAAAGGGGCGGACCATGCGATCGACGCCGCCCATTCACGCGCGGCATCCATCAGCTGTTCTTTGGGCACAACCTTGTTGACCAGCCCGTAATGCGCAGCCTCAGTAGCCGACATACGACGCCCTAACAAAAACATCTCCATCGCGATGTTATGTGGGATGCGGCGTGGCAGGCGCTGCAAGGCGCCTGCATCCGGCACAATCCCCAAGGGCATTTCAGGAAGGCCGAATTCCACATGATCCGCCGCGATCAGCAAATCGCAGCCCATCGCCATTTCGAACCCTCCGCCAATCGCCAACCCGTTAATGGCGGCAATCACCGGTTTGTTCAGCGCCCAGTTTTCTGTCAATCCGGTGAAGCCGCCAAAGCCGTATTCATCGGCCTCCCACCAGTTATCAAGGCTCATCTCGCCATCATTCAGCGCCTTAAGGTCCCATCCCGCTGAAAAGATCTTGTCTCCGCCGCCTGTCAGAATAGCGCAGCGCAGGTCTTTGTCTTCATGCAATTCCTGAAAAGCAGCGGCCAAGGCCTGCGAGGTTGACACGTCTATTGCGTTCACCTTGCCGCGTTCCAGCGTCACTTCAAGCACATGGCCGTCGCGATGTGTCGTTACACCTGTCGACATAAGGGTGTCTC
Organism: Thalassospira sp.; assembly: GCF_048059015.1. Classification (GTDB taxonomy): domain Bacteria; phylum Pseudomonadota; class Alphaproteobacteria; order Rhodospirillales; family Thalassospiraceae; genus Thalassospira. The sequence continues at coordinate 103,877 of NZ_JBLLNT010000009.1, forward strand.
CTTCTTCAAATTCAGGACTTAAATTCTGGCATGACTTCTTTACAGAACATCCGCAGCGAGCGTTTTTGCGCATCATGGCTTAGCCCCATCGAGGCGTAGTAGATGAACTCGTTCACCCCCAAGGCCTGATACTTTTTCAACTTTTGGATGACCGTGTCGGGGGAGCCGAACATCAGGTTTTCCTCCAGCATCGCGGGGTCATATTGCTCGCGGCCTTCCAATTCGTCCAACGGCAGCGCAGCAGGAAAACCGTTGACCACATTGCCCGCGTTACGAAACAGGTTTTCGAATTGGCTGAGCAACCTGCGGATGGCTTTCAGCCCCTCTTGGCGGTCAGCCTCGTTGTCGTAAAGGCACGCATGGCGCATCAATGCAAAGCGCGGGATCCAGCCATTGTCGGCTTTCACAATCGCCTCGTTCAGCTGCTGCATGTAAAGCTCGGCTTCGGCAAAAGGACGGGTTAGCGGCCAGCAATTGACATGACATTTCTCGCGCATGGCATAGTCGTATGTAATGGGCGAGCGGGCCGAGACCCAAACAGGCACATCCGGCTGCACCGGTTTGGGTACCGACGTCGATGTCGGGAAGTTCCAGAATTCGCCCTCATGGGCATAATCACCACCCCAAAGCGCGCGCACCGCTGGCAGCATTTCTTGCATATAGCGCCAGGCATCTGACTGTTTCAGCCCCGGTTTCATCCGGTCAAATTCCCGCTGGTACGCGCCCGATCCAATACCAAACTCCAGCCGTCCACCGCTGATCAGATCAACAAACGCCGCCTCGCCTGCCAGATTGATCGGATGCCAATAGGCCGCTGTCGCCACCGCAGTGCCCAACCGGATGCTGCTGGTTTCGGTGGACCACCACGTCAGCAATTGAAAGGGATTGGGCGCAATCGTCATCTCAAGCGCGTGATGTTCGGCGGACCAAACGATGTCAAACCCGCCCTCTTCGGCAATCTGCACCATCTCAAGCGTATGGCGGGCGACGTCTTGCATATCAAGACTGTCGTCGATCCGCTCCATGTTCACAGCCAGTTGGAATTTCATCTTAATTCTCCTTCATCGGGTCTTGGGTCGCCTTAGCGCATCACAAACGGGTTCGAGATTGGTTCATCCGAGGTATTCACCCAGATCGTCTTGGGGCGGGTGTAATCATAGATCGCCTGAAACCCGCTTTCGCGGCCATAGCCCGACCCCTTGACGCCCCCAAATTCCGCAATTGGAGACACCACCCGGTAGGTGTTCACCCAGACAATGCCCGCCTGAACGGCATTGGCCATGCGCAGCGAACGCGCAGAGTTTTGCGTAAAGATGCCCGCCGCCAACCCATGTTCGGAATTGTTGGCCAGCTCCAGCACCTCTTCTTCCGTCTTGAAACGCTGCACCGACAGAACAGGCCCAAACAATTCGGTATCCACGATCCGCAAATCCTGACGAGGGCAATCAATGATCGTGGGTTCGTAAAACAAGCCACCCATGCCATCCGGTTGCTTGCCCCCCGCAAGGATTGTTGCGCCCTGCTCTTGTGCATGGGTCACCTCGCGCTGGATATTCTCCAACTGGCCTTGCGTGCACAGCGGGCCCATCTGAGTTTCCTCCGCCAGCGGATCGCCGATCACAATCTGGCGGGTCAGCGCTGTCATCTTCTCCAGAAATTCATCTGCGATATCTTCGTGCAGATATAGTCGCGACCCCGCGACACAGCTTTGCCCCGTCGCCCCGAATATCCCCGCGATCGAGGCGTTGACCGCGCTTTCGATATTGGCATCATCAAAAACAATGAACGGGGATTTCCCGCCCAGCTCCAACGACACTTCGGCAAAGTTGCGTTTCACGTTTTCGAGCACATGCCGCGCAGCATTTGGCCCGCCGGTAAACGACACACGCGCCACCAAAGGGTGCCCCGTCAATGCGCGACCACAAGGTTCACCATGCCCCGTGACAATGTTCACAACACCCGGTGGTATGCCTGCTTCTTCAATCAGTTTTCCAAATTCCAGCATTGCGGCACTTGCGTGTTCCGACGCCTTGAGCACCACGGTATTGCCCGCCGCCAAGGCCGGCCCCAGTTTGACCGCCACCAAAAACAGTTGCGAGTTCCACGGCACCACCGCGGCCACCACGCCCAGCGGTTCACGCTTGGTGAACACAAACATGTCGGGCTTGTCGATGGGCAGGGTCTCGCCACTGACCTTGTCGGCGCAACCGGCGAAAAAGTGGAAAAACTCGGCGATGTACTTGGCCTGCCAGCGGGTTTCCTTGAGCATCTTGCCGGTATCAAGAGATTCCGTACGCCCCAAACCCTCTGACTGATCCGCCAGCAAATCGCCCAGCTTGCGCAGGCATTTGCCGCGCTCCGTCGGCGTCATCTTTGCCCATGGCCCTTCGGTAAAGGCATGATGCGCAGTTTCCACGGCGCGGTTAACATCGGCCTCTGTCGCCTCTGGCACACGGCTCCATATCTCGCCAGTGGTGGGGTTTACGCTGTCAAACGTACCGCCATCAGAGGCATCCACCCAATCGCCATTGATCAGCATTTGATAACTTTTGATGTCGCCCATTGCGCAAACCCTCCCTGATTTGATTCCCATTCAAGGCTGGTTTCGCACTTAGGGCACGGGAAAAAACGACACCACTTGTCGAAAAATCCGAAACGCTCTTTTTGGGATCGGGGCACGGTGTGGTGAAAGGAGGACCGCAAGATGGTCGACAAAAAGCAAGTCATTGGAGGCCCACTTGAAATTGGCGGGCGGATCCTATCGCTGTCACGTGCCATTCGGGCGGGCGATTTTGTCTTTCTGACCGGGCAAATTCCGATGCGTGATCGGGTGCCCATGACAGACGGCAGTGTACAGGATCAAACCCGTGCTGTGCTGGATGACATCACCGCAACACTGGCCGAGGCAGGCTGCACCCGTGATGATGTGGTCAAGGCGATGGTCTGGCTGCGCGACCGCGCCGATTTTCCAGGTTTCAACGAAGTCTACGGTGAGTACTTTCCAGTTGAGCCGCCAACACGCTCCGCCGTTGTAAGCGACCTGCTGGTCGATGCACGGGTCGAAGTAGAGGTCATGGCCTACAAGCCATTGGGACATGACACGTGATGAAGGTCGCACCAGACGGCACGCACTACGAACTATCGGGTCCGGTAGACGCGCCAGTTGTCGTATTAATCCACGGTCTGGGTTTGAACCAAGAATGCTGGCAATGGACAACACCTGCCCTCACGGACAGCCACCGCGTATTGACCTATGATCTTTATGGCCACGGCCGCTCCGCTGCGCCGCCTGAAACGCCAAGCCTGTCGTTGTTTTCAAATCAATTGACCCGTTTGCTGGAGCACTGCAACATCGATCGCGCTGTAATCGGTGGCTTTTCTTTGGGCGGTATGATCGCGCGCCGCTTTGCGCAAGATACACCCGACAGGGCGCAGGTTTTGATCATTCTTCATTCGCCGCACAAACGCAGTGGTGCCGCGCAGGATGCCATCCTGAAACGGGTGGATCAGGCCCGCGAAATGGGGCCAAGCTCCACCGTCGAAGCTGCGCTTGAGAGGTGGTTTACCGAACCTTTCCGCGCCGCTAATCCTGCGATGATGGAGACTGTGCGCGGCTGGGTAACTGCCAATTCAAAGCCGATCTACCACACGATTTACCGTGTTCTGGCAACCGGCATTGACGAGATTGTGGCCCCTGACCCTGCGATCTCTTGCCCCGCTCTGGTCATTACAGGCGACGAAGACTATGGGAATGGCCCTGAAATGACCCACGCTATCGCTGCTGAAATTCAGGGTGCCAAAGCGGTCATTTTGAAAGGTCTGCGCCACATGGCTTTGGCCGAAAATCCTGATGCGGTGAACACGCCGATACGCGCGTTTCTTGAAACGTTGAACGGTGCACCGTGAGCACCCAAATCCTCAAAGGTTTGCGCGTGCTGGACCTCAGCCGCATGTTGTCCGGCCCCTATTGCACAATGCATCTGGCCGACCACGGCGCAGAAGTGATCAAGATCGAGGGCGGCAGCGGGGATACCAGCCGCGGCAATGGCCCCTTCCGCGAGGACGACCCTAACCACGACTGGGCGGGATATTTTGTCAGCCTCAACCGTGGCAAAATGAGTGTCCAACTTGATCTGAAATCCGAGGACGGCAAAGCCAGCTTTCGAAAACTCGCGGCAACCGCTGATGTAATTGTTGAAAACTTCCGACCCGGTGTGATGGACCGTCTGGGCCTTTCATACGAGACACTCTCGGCGGATAATCCCAAACTGGTTTATGCCGCGATCCGTGGCTTTGGCGATCCACGCTCAGGGGCCAGCCCTTACAGCGATTGGCCGTCTTACGATGTCGTGGCCCAAGCAATGGGCGGGTTGATGGCAATGACTGGCCCTGATGACACCACACCAACTAAAACCGGCCCCGGCGTTGGCGATATTTTCGCAGGCATGATGATGGCGTTTGGCATCATGGCCGCCCTGCGCGAGGCCGAGGCGACAGGCAAGGGTCAATTCGTCGATGTCGCCATGTATGACGCGATGATCTCGCTCTGTGAACGCATGGTCTACTTGCATGACATAACAGGTGTTGTGCCCGGACCCGAAGGCAACGGCCATCCATTCCTCGCGCCCTTCGGACTGTTCCCTTCCAAGGACGGTCACATCGCACTTGGCATTGTCGATGATGCGTTTTGGCAGCGCTTGGCGGTACTTATGGACCAGCCTGACTTGGGCGGGGATCCGCGCTTTGCCACCCGCGCCGCGCGGTCTGCACATGCTGATGAGCTAACCGCTTTGGTGGCCCGTTGGAGTAGTATTCATAGCAAGGCCGAGCTCACAAACCTGTTGGGCGGCGAAGTGCCTTTTGGGCCGATGAACACGATCGCTGACATTGCACGTGATCCACATGTTGCGGCACGTGGCATGCTGGCCAAGGTCGCCGCTGCGGGCCAAGACCCGTGGACCATCGCCGCCAATCCTTTGCGTTTCGGGGCGCATGGTCACGGCCCGCTGTCCGCCCCTCCGGCACTTGGTGCGGATGACAGCTTATTGGACACCCTTGCGGCGCCCAAAGACATGGATCCAGACGCCAAACGCGCATTGCGAAACGCCTTTGGTAGCTTTGCCACAGGAGTTACCGTTGTCACGACGCGCCAGCCGGACGGCACACCGCGCGGGTTCACGGCCAATTCGTTCACCTCGGTTTCGCTTGATCCGCCGCTTTTGTTGGTCTGTATCGCCAAAGCGGCGCTGTCTTGCGATACTTTTGCGCAGGCTGATCACTTTGCGGTCAACATTCTGGCGGATGACCAAAAGGAGGTTTCGGGACTGTTTGCATCACAATCAGTCGATAAGTTTGATCTCGCAGAGTGGCATACCGACGCGCAAGATATCCCCTTGATCGATGGAACATTGGCAAGCTTCAGCTGCGTGCGACATCGATTGGTGGATGCCGGCGACCATCTGATCCTTATCGGCAAAGTGCTGGAATTTGAGACATCCGAGGGCACGCCCCTGGGATACTATAAAGGTGGCTATTTCGAGATCGGGCTGGACGATGCATTGGCCGATGCCGCCGCATCAGCGGGTAGTGTTTTATTGAGCGCCGTTTTAGCGCGCAATGACCAGTTGCTGCTGTGCCAAAATACCACTGGTCAAACATCCCTGCCCGCTGCGCCGCCAAAGACAAAGTCTGTTGAGGGGCTGTCCCAACATTTGAGTGACCTTGGTCTAAAGTCCGAGCTTGACCATCTTTACGCCGTTTACCAGAGTTCAAAGGACGAGATCCAACGCATCATTTATCACGGGATCGTTGCAGGGGACGCGCCTGCGGGCATGCGATATTTTGATCTGACCGCTCTGCCTCTTGAACAGGTAAGTGACGACGCGGAGCGCTCTTTGCTGCGCCGATACGTTCAAGAAAATCAATACGGTGCCTTTGGCATCTATCACGGAACCGAGGTTGAAGGTGTGGTCCATGCCGTCACTGGACGCCGCAACTATCATATCTGACAGGAGAACACATATGCTGCCCGAACTGCGAAAAATAGTCACTTTCGACGAAGACATCCATACCGAAGGTGGCCGCGCCTCAGACCCTGTTTTGCGCATGATCGGGGTGGCCGCTGTGGTAACTAACCCATGGGCGGGTCGCGGATTTGTCGAAGATTTATCCCCCGAGATCACCCGCATGGCACCGGTTTTGGGATCGCTGCTGACAGATCGCCTGATCGCACTTGCCGGATCAGGTGACGCAATCGAAGCCTATGGCAAGGCCTGCATCGCGGGAACCAGCTGCGAGGTAGAACACGCTTCAGCCCTAATCCACACTTTGCAGTTCGGCAATTTCTATCGCGAGGCTGTGGGCGCAAAGAGCTATCTTGGATTTACCAACACCCGAGGGCCAGCAAACACCCAGATCCAGATCCCCTTGATGGATAAACACGATACCGGTCGCCGGTCCCACTATCTGACGGTGCAGTTCTCAATCTACGACGCTCCTGCTGTTGACGAATTGGTTGTCGCATTGGGTGCCGCCACGCGCGGGCGTCCGCATCACCGGATCGGGGATCGGTATTCTGATCTGGCTGCGATGGGCCGCGAGGTCGAGAACCCTGCAGGTGTGTAGGACCTAGGTTTGGGGCCGCATGCGCTGATGGACTGTTCTAAGCTGGCCATTAAGGCGGTTAACATATGCGCCATTATCAGATTCGAGATCGCAAATGCCGCGGTACCAATGGGAGACAATTGTGCGTTTAAAAGTCCCCTAACCTGCCGCTCACGGCCCTTGCAGACCTTGGCCATGTGATCTCGATGCTGCGATCGCAGCCCGCATAGCCGACATTCGCTGCAAGAGCGAAGTTTGAGAACTACTGAACTTACAGTTCGCGGACAAAGCCGCCTTATGCAGATGCAGCTAGTGCTAACGCGGCATTTGCTTGCATTTGCAGTACTCATATCGTTGGGGCGCGGCGGATGTCGTCAGACCGGATGAGGTGGGTGGCTCCTGCTCCACCGGCATCGAATGTGCCAAAGTGCAGTTATCATCAACTGCTAGGACAGGAGCCACCCAATGACAGTTAAGACAGTCGGCCTAGATTTGGCCAAGGATGTTTTTCAAGTTCACGGTATTTCAGAAAGTGGGCGCGTGATCTTCAACAAGGCAATCAAGCGTGCGAAGCTTTTGGCGTTCTTTGAGACGCTGCCACCTTGTACGGTCGGAATGGAGGCCTGTGGATCAGCCCATCACTGGGGTCGCACGTTGCGCAAGTTTGGTCATGACGTCAGGCTAATGCCAGCAAACTATGTGAAGCCTTATGTCAAACGTGGAAAGACAGATGCAGTAGACGCGGAGGCTATTTGCGAAGCTGTCAGGCGCCCGACCATGCGTTTCGTTGAGATCAAAACTGAGGATCAGCAGGCTGTTTTATCGATCCATCGTACCCGCGACTTGGCTGTCCGGCAGCGCACCCAGTTGGCAAATATGATCCGTAGTCTCTTACGCGAGTTCGGACACATTCTGCCCATTGGGATCGAAGCAGTTACGGCTTTTGCAAAGCGCCACTTGGACGGTGATCATCCTGACATGCCGGAGATCGCGAACGGGATGCTGGGCATACAGTGCTACCAATTCATCGGCCTGAACGAACGTATCTCTGGCTATTCAAAGATGATCGAACAGCATGCCCTGCTAAATGCTGATGCGCGCAGATTGATGCGCATGCCAGGAATTGGGCCAATAACGGCATCGGCCATTGTCGCGACGATCGGGGACGCAAAACAATTCCGCACCGGGCGCGATCTAGCGGCTTGGCTGGGGCTGACTCCGCTCAACAAATCCAGTGGCGGCAAAGAGCGATTGGGCAAGATCACAAAGGCTGGCGACCGCTACATTCGCAAGCTGCTGGTCGTGGGCATGACGTCTCGCGCCGTGATGGCGAAACGTTCGCCAGAGAAGGTTGATCTGTGGACAGCCAAGATCATTGCCGACAAACCATTCCGGCTGGCAACAGTCGCGATGGCAAACAAGGCAGCGCGTTCCATCTGGGCGATGCTCACCAAGAAACAGGAATATCGGCAGCCAGCGTTCTAACCGCGCTGACTGTCTACGAGATGCAAGACGTTGAAGTGATGATGCGGAATTAAGTCAACCAAGAGCAAGGACACTCCGGGAATGGCTGCGGCCCTCTTCAGAGGCCGATAACCCGATTGGAACCTCGCTCGCGGAATTCATCAGGGCCAGTGGAGGCAATGCCAAAACACAAACAGGCCGGACAGACGACAGTACTGACGAAAATGAACGCAAACATCGACAGAAAACGCTTGCAATGCAGGAGCCACCCACAGAGGTCATTCGCGAGGTTTGTTTTTCTGCAAAGTGATCCGACGACTGCTTTCGTAGTGCCATACCTGGTCCGACAGGGATTAAACTCTCGGAGTTTTCTCAGCCATGGCATTCATTCAGGTTTCAAAAGTCCTGCGCCCTTATCCAGTCTCTGAAGAGTTCTGCGGCTGCCGAAATGTTCCCCTTTGTTGGCAGCGAGATACAGTAAGCGAAGTTTGTCAGCGCAAGATCCGAGATCCAGACGAGATGACCGCTTTCGATCTCTGGCTCTGCAAACGCATCCTGCATCCCCAATCCATTTCCAGCAATGACCGCCTGAAGGCGGCTGTTGGCGTCCGGCAGCGAAAGTGCGTTCTTTCTCGGCGCGAATGTCAGTCCCGCGATGTCATGCCAGTCGCGCCAGGCTGCCATGCCGGATGCATCCGGCAAGAGGGGGATTTCCCGAACGGCATTTTCAAGGCCAAGTGCTTCGACGCGGGCTGCGGTTTCCGGGCTGGCCAAAGGCCTGGTGTTGGATTTGAACAGCACTTCAACGTCCATGTCCTCGGCCGAAGGATCGCACCAGAAGATCGACAGATCGAGAGCGCGGTTCTGCAGATCGGCCCTGGTATTGATCGGTTCGACCTTGAGCGAAATGTCGGGATTGGCGCGGGTGAAGTCGGACAGCCTCGGGCCGAGCCACCGCGCGATGAACCAGCTGTGGGCGCCCACGCACAGTGGTTCTTCAACGGTTGATCTTATCTCGTCCATCACGGTCTCGATATGGCTCAGGTGCCGTGCCGCTGCGTCTTTCAGGCGTGTGCCTTCCGCCGTCAGGCGGATATGAGTGTGGCGGCGCTCGAACAGGCGCACGCCCAATTCGTCCTCCAGCTTTGCGATCTGGTAGCTCACCGCGCCCTTGGACATGTTCAAGGCATCCCCTGCCGCCGTGAAGCTCATTCGCTCGGCAACGGTGCGAAATATGTTGAGGCTGTCAAAGGATCGAAATCGCATGATTCTGTTTAATTGAGCTGAACACAGAGATCAAGAAATTGGGTTTGCCGCTGACCGGTTTGGACATCTACTCTCACTGCAGGGAGAGACATCATGACACCACGCGATCCGATTTCGCATTTGCCGACCCACCAAGTCATCAACATGCCGCCCCACATGGGCGATCAGGACCTGTGGGGGAATGATCGTGCGCTGAGACACTGGGCATCTCACATGGGCGGGGCCGGTCATGCCGGGCATTTTGCCCATGTCGGACATCTCACCGGGCTGGATGAGACCTTTGAGAAAGCGAACCAAGCCAACCGACATGGGCCGGAATTGCGCGCCTTTGATCGCTATGGCATGCGGATCAACGCGGTAGAGTTTCATCCCGCTTATCATGACCTGATGCATCTCGCGATTTCCAATAAGGTGCATAATTTCGCCTGGCATAACGAGGACAATGCAGGACATGTAGGCCAGTCTGTTCTAACCTATATGTTCAGCCAGCCCGAGGGCGGCGTGATGTGTCCGATGGCGATGACCTATTCCGTTGTGCCGTCGCTTCGCATGGCACCGTATTTGGCGGAGGAATGGATGCCGCGCCTTCTGTCAACGCAATATGACAGGCGCGACATTCCGGCGGCTGAAAAGACCGGCGCCATGATCGGCATGTTCATGACCGAGAAACAGGGCGGGTCGGATGTGCGCGCCAATTCGACAGTGGCCCGACCGATCGGTGACGGCTACCTGCTGACCGGGCACAAATTCTTCTGCTCGGCCCCGATGTGTGATGCATTTCTGGTACTGGCCAATACCGAAGTTATGGGAATTTCCTGCTTCCTCGTGCCCCGATGGCGACCCGATGGCACGCGCAACACTCTGTTTATCCAGCGGATGAAAGACAAACTGGGCAATCACTCCAACGCGTCGACCGAAATGGAGTTTCAGGACACATACGGTGTGATGGTCGGCGAGGAAGGCCGTGGCATCCGCACGATCATTGAGATGGTCACTGGCAACCGGCTGTATTGTGCCATGTCCTCGGCCGGAATCATGCGGCAGGCTTTGGTGCAGGCGTTGCATCATACATCGCACCGCTCGGCCTTTCAGAAACGCCTGATCCAACAGCCGCTGATGCAGAATGTTCTGGCCGACATGGCGGTTGAGGTCGAGGCCGCGCTGGCGCTCGGGCTGCGCGTGGCGCAGGCGATGGACCGCATGGATGACCCGGCCGAGGCGGCGCTGGCCCGCATTGGCACGGCAGTCGCGAAATACTGGAACACCAAACGCTGCCCGAGCCTGGTGGTCGAGGCGCTCGAATGCCATGGCGGCCCGGGCTATGTCGAAGAGAGCATCATGCCCCGGCTTTACCGCGAAGCGCCGCTCAACTCGATCTGGGAAGGGTCGGGCAATGTGATGGGGCTCGACGTGCTGCGGGCCATGGGGCGCGAGGCCGAGGCGATCCCCGCCGTGATGGCGGAACTGGAGAAGGCGCGCGGAAACCATCCCAATCTTGACCGGGCAATCGACGATCTGCGCGATGAACTGGCCGACCCGGAGGGGCTGGAAGCCCGAATGCGCATGGTGACCGAGATGATGGCCCTGACCTTGCAAGCGGCGCTGCTGACCCGCCACGGCGACAGCCCCGTTGCCGATGCCTTCTGCGCCAGCCGCCTTGCCCCACGCTATCGCGGGGCGTTCGGGACCCTGCCCAAGGGGCTCGACCTTGACGCCATCATCAGCCGCGCCCTGCCGGGCTGATCCACTCACCCAAGACCGAAAGGAGCCATGGATATGGCCGGAATGGTATTGCCCATGATCTCTAGCTGTGCTCGTTCGCCATGGTTCAAGGCGACGCGCGAGATCACCACCGCTTATGGTGACCACGAAGGGCGTCTGACGCCCGTCACCTTTGAACGGCCAATCGTCGATGAATACCGGGTTTTGCGCACCAAGGCGGGCATTTTCGATGTGCCGGAGGTCCCGCTGGAAATCCGGGGGCCGGATGCGGCGGCGTTCTTTGACCATGTGTTCACGCGGCCTGTCAGCACCATGGCCGTAGACCGGGGGCGGTACGGCTTGATGTGTCATCATGGCGGCGGCATTGCATGCGATGGCGTGGTGTTCCGGCTGGCGGACGACAGGTTCTGGTATGTCCATGCGGACCGCGACGTGTTCACATGGCTTCAGGCCCTGCGCCCCGGCCATGACGTTGAAATTCGCGATCCGGGTGCCTGGGCGATCCAGATACAAGGGCCGACCAGCCTTGAGATACTGGATGCCTGCGTCGATGGCGGGGCCCCGGACGGGTTCAAATATTACCACGCGCGTCAGGTCACCATGGGCGGTCAGCCCGTCCTGATCAGCCGGACGGGATGGACCGCCGAACTGGGCTTCGAAGTCTACAACATGGATCCGCATGTCGACGGCATGGCGCTTTGGTCTCACCTGATGGCGGCAGGCGCACCACATGGGATGGAGATCCTGTCGACCTATGCCATGAACCCGCGCCGGATCGAGGCGGGGATCATGAATTACGGCACCGACATGGGGTGGGACACAACGCCGTTCGATCTGGGGCTGGGCGGGTTTGTCGACTTCGATCATGACTTCGTCGGGCGGGACGCCTTGCTAAGCGCTGACCGAAAGCATCGGTTCTCTGGCTTCATGACCGAGGCGAGAGACATCAAATGGGGATCGCCTGTCCTGACGGATGGCCAGGTGGTCGGCCGTGTGAAAGCCTTCGAGCCATCGCCAACCCTGGGCATGGGGATCGGCTATGTCCTCTTCGACACGCCCGAGGCCATGGCGGCCAATGCGTATACCGTGAAGGGCCGAGACGGGACTGAACATCCGCTGACCCTGCATGCACTGCCGTTCTTTGACCCTGACAAACGCATCCCCCGGGGCCTTGAGATCATGGAGTTCAAGGGATGAAAGACACTGCCTCCAGCGCTCGCCGCGAAAACCTGAAACGGCTCCTGAAACCGCGCCACATCGCTTTTGTCGGTGGCAAGGCGGTCGAGGACTGTATCAACGCCACCCGAAAATCCGGCTTTGCCGGGGACATCTGGGTGGTGCATCCGAAATACGAGGAACTGGCAGGCATCCCATGCGTGCCCACCCTTGCCGACCTGCCCGAACCGCCGGATGCCACCCTGATTGCCGTATCGCGTGAGCGCACCATTGACGTAGTGGCAGAACTTAACGCAATGGGTGCGGGCGGGGCGGTGTCCATTGTCGGCGAGTTTGCCGAAACGGGAGAGGACGGGGCCGCGTTACAGGCTCGGCTGATTGAAGCGGCCGGAGATCTTGCACTTGTCGGCCCGAATTGCCTTGGGCTAATGAACATGTTCGATCGCGCAGCGGTCTGGGGCGGCGATAACGTGTTCGAACCGGTCAGTGGTGACGGTGTCGCTCTGATCAGCCAGTCGGGCTATGTCGCCTATTCGATCACCAATGTCGAAGAGGCTTTGCCGCTGGGCTACGTCATCAGCATGGGCAATCAGGCGGTGCTGAACGTCGCCGATTTCATCGAAGCCCTGCTGGATGATCCGCGGGTCCGCGCCATCGGCCTCTATCTAGAAGGGATCGTCGATGTCGCCGCGCTGAGCCGTGCGGCCCTGCGCGCGACCCTAAAGGGCGTTCCGATCGTGGCTTTGAAGGCTGGCGGCACGCAGGAAAGCTCCGAACTGACCCGCAGCCATTCGGGCACCCTCGCGGTTGCAAACGAGCTGTGGAGCGCGCTGTTTCGCCGCCTCGGCATCGTCGAGGCCGGGTCGCCCAAGGGCTTGGTCGAGACGCTGAAGCTTCTCGGCTCGCCCAAGCTGCCAAAAGGCAACCGCGTGGTTGCTGCCGCAAATTCCGGCGGCTATGCCGCGATGATCGGCGAAAAGGGCCGCGCCGCAGGTCTGGAGTTTCCCGCGCCAAGCGATGCAGCACAGCAAGCCTTGCGCGAGGATGTGCCCGATCTGGTGTCGCTCCTGAACCCGCTTGACTGGAACCTGCCTTGGGCCAGCATGGCGCGGTCCGAGACCTCGGATGTTGGCCTTGGGCATCTGATGACCGATGAGGTCGACCTCTTGGTCTATTTCATCGACTGGCCCCGTCAGAAGGATGTCGCGCAAGTGTGGTGGCCAACACTCGAAGGCCTGATCCGCCTGAATACGCGGATGGCCCAACCGGTCTTGGTCGCCAGCGTCTTCCCCGATGGGTTGTCCCCGGATTTGCGCCGTCAACTGACCGAGGCGGGCCTGATCTGCCTTCAGGGTCTAGACGACGCATTGGCGGCGATCGCAGCGGCAGGCAAATACCACAGCTTGCGCCGCGCGGTTCTGGCGGACCCTGAAAACCGGGAATTGTCTGCTCCCCCACCCGAGCCCAGGTCGGTCATCCAACTTGATGAGGCAGAGGGCAAGGCAGCATTGGCAAGTTGCGGGCTGACGATCCCAAAGGGTGTGACGGGGTCGAGTGAGGATGTGATTGCTCAGGCCGAAACACTTGGCTTTCCTCTCGCGGTCAAGCTTCTCAGCGCCGATCTGGCCCACAAGAACCACGCAGGCGCGGTGCATCTGAACGTGGGCAGCAAACCCGCGCTGAAAGACGCGATTGAGGCAATCAGGATGTCTGTCAGAGCCTACGATCCGGCCCTGTCAACCGAGTGTTTTCTGATTGAACGCATGGTGGCGTCCCCCCGTGCCGAATTCATCGTCGGCATCAGCTACAAGCCGGGATTAGGGCATGCTTTGGTCATTGGTCGCGGCGGGACGGCGGTTGAAGAGCTGAAGGATTATGCCACGTTGCTGCTCCCGGCGGGTCACACGCAAATCGAGGACGCGCTTGCCAGCCTGAAGATCAGCGGCAAGCTAAGGCTGTCCGATACCGAGCGAACCGCGCTTGTGACGCAGATCCAGGCTGTCGCTGCATTTGCGGAACAGCACAGAAGCAGTTTGGTGGAGCTCGACGTGAATCCGATCATCCTTGACTCAGACGGGCGCGCCACTGCTGTAGACGCGTTGCTCCGACTCAGACGGGAGTAATCGGTCAACCTCTAACCTGTTCTTTCAGCCAGCTCAGCATCGAGCACGCACCGGGTGACAGTACTCTGCCAGGAAACACGACGTGGTAACCCGCGCCCTCCAGCTGGGTGTCGGTAAGCGGCACCAACGTTCCGGCTTCCACCTCTGGCGCGACCAGATCATCCCATAGGGCGATGCCCTGGCCATCCACTACCGCCTGAACGCGGCTGTTGGAGTCCGGGATCGTCAAGCTGGACCGGCTGGGCGCGTAAGGCAGCCCTGCTGCTGCGTGCCAGGCCCTCCACCCCGCATCGCCGGAGCTATCGCCCAAAAGTGGAAGCTGCCTGACCGCCTCGGCCAGACCAAGCTGCCTTACCTGCTCAGCAACTGCACGGCTGGCGGTTGGCACAGCAGGCAGGGACAGAAGAAGTTCGCTCTTGTGACCCACCCAGCCGTCAATTCCCCAGAGGATTGCCATGTCGACTTTGACCGATCTCATCATGTCGACGGAATTGATCGGTTCGATCCGCAGGCTGATACCGGGATTGGCCTCAAAAAAGCGGGTGAGCCTTGGCGACAGCCAGCGTGAAGAGAAGTAGGTCAGCGCGCCAACGGTCACGGCACCCGAGGCCGTGCCGCGCAGGTCTTCGATTTCACGGTCGATCTGGCTTAGGGCCGTTTGGGACACATGCCACAATCTGCGCCCTTCTTCTGTTAGCTCCAGTTTTGCGTGCGCGCGCTCGAACAGTCTAAGCCCAAGCTCGGCTTCGAGCTTGCCCACCTGGTAACTGATCGAGCCTTTCGATTGATGCATCTCGTCCGCCGCCTTGGTCATCGACAGAGTGCGGGCAACGGCATCAAAGGTCTTGAGGGCATCATAAGAACGAAAGCGCATGAATATTGTCTAATTTTTTTGAACGACTTGTGCAAATCATTAGATTTGCGCTGAGCGCAGTTGGTCCAATATCATTAACTCAATGCGTGGCACCCATCTGTCCTTGTCGAAGATCACCCGCAGGCGTCTAACAACTCTGAACGGTGAACAATATGACAACTGACCTTTCCCACTTCCGCTTCGTCGCCAAAGCTCTCCCCAATCAGGGCGCGCGACCGCGCGAATTGGCCCGCACCATGCCGGCCCATCCGCTGAGCTACATGGAACTGCCATATGATCCCGAATACACGCTGTATAACTTGCGCCTGACGCCAGAAAAGCTGGACACGGCCACGGATGACGAGATGTATTGGGCCGTGCGCACCAATGTCATTTTCCGCCACACCGGCGAATTGCCAATCGAGATTAGCGGGCCGGATTCTGAGGCCCTGCTGAACAAGGTGTTCACCCGGAGTGTCAGCAAGGTGAAGCCGGGGCGCTGTTCCTATCAGTTTGCCTGCTATCACGATGGCGGCATGATCACCGACGGGGTGCTGTTGCGGTTGTCGCAGGACAGGTTCTGGATGGCGCAGGCCGACGGCGACCTATTCAGCTGGTACAAGGCCCACGCCGAAGGGCTAGACGTGAAAATCCACGACCCCAATGTCTGGGTCAGTCAAATTCAGGGTCCACGGTCACTCGAATTGCTGGCCGCTGTGCTGGACGGCCCCATGCCCGATCCTTTCCGCTATTTCGACTGCGCCGAGGTTTCCATCGCGGGGCAGACCTGCTGGATCAGCCGCTCGGGCTTTACCAATGAGCTTGGCTGGGAGGTCTATATGCTGCCCGACACCGACATCCCGGCCATCGGCGACAGGATCATGGAGGTTGGTGCTGCATTCGATATCCTGCTGACCGGAACGCCAGTGTTCCGAGCGCGGCGGATCGAGGCTGGGTTGCTCAATGCCGGGTCGGATTTCGGAGCGGAGACGACGCCGTTCGACGCAGGGCTTGGCGGTTTTGTCGAGTTCGACGACCGTGACTTTGTTGGCCGCAAGGCGCTGGAGGCCGCCGATAAATCCTGCCGCACCTGGGGCATGCGGGTAACCGGCGGCGTGGCTCAGCTTGGACGCGTAATGACCATTGATGGCAGACCAGTCGGCCGGGTCTGCTCGTCGGGCTATTCGCCCTATCAGGGCTGCGGTGTCTGCATCGTGCGCATGGATGACCCTGCTCAGGGTCCGGGCACGCAGGTCAAGGTGCTTTGCGCTGATGGGTCCACCCAGAGCGGTGAGCTCTGCACCCTGCCGATGTATGACGCAAACCGCCTGATCCCACGCGGCAAGCTTGTCGACATCCCCACAAGCCCAATAGCGGCGGAATAACCATGTATGACCTGACGCTCAGCGTTTCGCACGTCCCGGCCCAATCCGATTTGGATACGCGCGAAATCACCATCGGCGCATTGCTGCGCGAGGTTGCTGTGGCGCGCCCGGATACCGAGGCCCTGGTCGAAGTCCGGCAGGACGGATCGACCGGGCGGCGCTGGACCTATGCGGGACTGCTGGCCGACGCCGAGCGGCTGGCCATGGCGCTCTCCACCCGTTTCGACCCTGGTGAGCGCATTGTCGTCTGGTCGCCCAACAGCCCAGATTGGGTGCTGATGGAATATGCTTGCGCGTTGTCCGGGCTGGTTCTGGTGACGGCAAACCCGGCCTTTCAGGCACGCGAACTGGCCTATGTGCTGGAACAATCCGGCGCGGTCGCCTTGTTCCTCGTCGAGGAGTTCCGCGGCAACCCGATGGGCCGGATCGGGGCTGAGGTCGCGGCGAGCATCCCATCGGTGCGCGAAGTTACAGACATGGAAAGCGCCGTGCTTTACGCGGAAGGGTCGCGCCCGCCTGCTTTGCCCGACGTCGCCCCGGGCGACGCCGCGATGATCCAATACACGTCCGGCACCACCGGCTTTCCCAAAGGGGCGGTGCTAAGCCATCGCGGGCTGGTCAACAATGCGCGCTTCTACGCTTCCCGCTGCGGCGCAACCAAGGCGACCACCTGGGTCAACATCATGCCGATGTTTCACACCTCGGGCTGCGGCATGGTCACGCTTGGCTGCCTTCAGGCGGGCTGCCGGATGGTGCTGATCAGCCTTTTTGACCCGGACATCGTGCTGGATCAGTTGGAAGCAAGCGGCGCGGACATCATCCTTGGGGTGCCAACCATGGTGGTGGCGCTGCTCGACGCGCAGGAAAAGCGCCCGCGCGACCTGTCAGCTCTGAAACTGATCAGCTGTGGCGGTTCGATGGTTGCCCCCGAATTGGTGCGCCGGGTGCAGAACCTGATGGGGGCCGGGTTTTCGACGCTCTATGGCCAGACTGAGCATTGTCCGGTGATCACGCAACACCACTTGTCGGACAGTATCGACGACATCTGCAACACGGCTGGCCAGCCGGTGGCTCAGACCGAGGTCTCGATCCGCAGCGTCAATGACAACCTCGCCGTTGCCATTGGTGAGGTCGGAGAGATTTGCGCGCGCGGCCCCTGTGTCATGCTGGAATACAACGACAACCCCAAGGCAACGTCCGAGACTGTCGACGCGATGGGTTGGCTGCACACCGGCGATCTGGGCCGGATGGATACGCGCGGCTACGTCACAGTAACGGGACGCGTCAAGGAAATGATCATACGGGGTGGCGAGAACCATTTTCCCGCCGAGATCGAGAACTGCCTGTTGGAGCACGCGGGCGTCGCCGAGGTCGCCGTAGTCGGCCTGCCGGACCCGAAATGGGGCGAGGTCATCGGCGCGTTCATCCGTGGCACGGGACCGCTCGACAAGGCCGCGTTGCACGCTCATTGCCGCGCAAACATGTCTCCTCAGAAAACCCCGAATGTCTGGGTGCAGGTCGAGAGTTTCCCCTGACCGGCTCGGGAAAGATCCAGAAATTCGTTCTCCGCGACCGTTTCGTCGCCGGGGAATTCAATGAACTCTGACTGACAGGAACCGCCATGCAGGACGCAACCAGACACTATATCAACGGCCAATGGGTCGCCTCGATCGACGGGCGCGAAATTGCGGTTGAGAACCCGTCCACGGAAGAGAAGATCGCCACGATCACTTTAGGTGGCGTCGCTGATGCTGACGCGGCCGTCGCCGCGGCCAAGAGTGCATTCCCGGCCTGGGCGGCAACAGACCCTTTGGGCCGGATCGCCGCCCTGGAACGGTTGATGGAGGTCTACAAATCGCGGGCCGAAGACATGGCACAGGCCATTAGCGTTGAGATGGGCGCACCTATTGCGCTTGCAAGAACTGCACAGGTTGGTGCCGGGGCCGGGCATCTCAAGAACACCATTCGGGCGGCCAAGGCTTTTGACTTTGAACGTCCTTTGGGAGACCACGCGCCCAGCGACATGATCCTTTACGAGCCGGTCGGTGTCTGCGCCCTGATCACCCCGTGGAACTGGCCGATGAACCAGGTGATGCTGAAGGTCGCCCCGGCGCTGGCGGCAGGCTGCACGGTGGTGCTGAAACCATCGGAACTGTCGCCGCTCAGCGCCATTCTGCTGACCGAGATGATTGATGAGGCAGGTTTCTCGCCCGGTGTGTTCAATCTTGTGAACGGAGATGGCACTGGCGTTGGCGCGTATCTCACCGCGCACCCGGATGTGGATATGGTCAGCTTCACCGGGTCCACCCCTGCAGGTGTCGCGATCAGCAAGGCCGCTGCGGATACCGTCAAGCGCGTCAGTCTGGAACTGGGCGGCAAGGGGGCTAACATCATCTTCGCCGATGCCGATGAAAAGGCCGTTACGCGCGGTGTGCGTCATTGCTTCAACAACTCGGTCCAGTCCTGCAACGCGCCGACCCGCATGCTGGTGGAACGCGCGATCTACGACCAGTCTGTTGAAACCGCCCGTAAGGTGGCCGAGAAAACAGAGGTCGGACCGGCGGAGATCGAAAGCCGCCAGATCGGGCCGGTTGTGTCTGAAACGCAATTCAACAAAATCCAATACTTGATCAAGTGCGGCTTTGATGAGCACGCCACACTGGTCGCGGGTGGCCTTGGTCGCCCCGACGGGTTGAACCGGGGTCACTTCGTGCGCCCCACGATCTTCGCCGACGTCACGCCGGATATGACCATCTGGAAAGAAGAAATCTTCGGGCCGGTCCTGTGCATCACGCCCTTTGATTCCGAGGCTGAAGCAATCGCACTGGCTAACGATACGCCCTATGGCCTGACCAACTACGTCCAGACGGCGGACAAGACACGTGCCCGCCGAGTGGCGCGTCAACTTCGCTCGGGTATGGTCGAAATGAACGGTAAGTTCGGCGGTGCGGGCTCGCCCTTTGGCGGCATGAAGCAGTCGGGCAATGGCCGTGAAGGTGGTGTCTGGGGTCTTGAGGAGTTTCTTGAAGTTAAGGCCGTCAGCGATTGGGAGTGAGCATGTCCAAGGTTCTGTACGAGAAAGATGGCCGTATCGGGCGGATCACCCTGAACCGACCCGAGGTAATGAATGCCATCGACGATGATCTGCCGTCCGAATTGGCGGCGGCAGTGGCAGAGGCCGACCATGACCGCGACATCCACGTGATGGTCCTATCCGGCGCAGGAAAGGCATTTTGCGCAGGCTACGATCTGGCCCACTACGCGGCGGGCAACGGCCCCAACAAGGTGGTGCAGGACATGCCCTGGGACCCAATGCAAGACTTCCAGTTCATGTGGGCTAACACTCAGGCCTTCATGTCGCTGTTCCGGGCGATGAAGCCGGTGATCTGCAAGGTACATGGGCACGCCGTGGCGGGGGCTCGGACATCGCGCTTTGTGCAGACCTCACGATCATGGCGGACACCGCACAGATCGGCTACATGCCCACGCGTGTCTGGGGATGCCCGACCACAGCGATGTGGGTGCACAGGCTGGGGCCGGAAAAGGCCAAGCGCATGATGTTTACGGGTGACAAGATAACCGGCGTCGAAGCCGCCGAGATGGGGCTGGTGCTGAAATCCGTGCCTGACGATCAGCTCGATGCCGAGGTCGAAGCGCTGGCCGCCCGGATGGCATCCGTGCCGATCAACCAATTGGCCATGCAGAAAATGGTGATCAACGCTGCAGTCGAGGAAAAGATCAACCAGACGCAGCGCCTTGCCACCGTGTTCGACGGCATCACCCGCCATTCACCCGAAGGCATGAACTTCAAAGCCCGCGTGGAGCAAGTTGGCTGGAAACAAGCGGTGCAGGAACGGGACGCCGGAACATTCGACTGGACCCGCAACAAACCC
>NZ_JBLLNT010000010.1:0-25000 GCF_048059015.1 Thalassospira sp.
CATGGTGGCAAGATTGTCTTCAAGCGGGGCGATATATTGGCTGACCGATCCTTCGGGGAGGCTGTTGGCAGCGGCTTCTGCCTGCATGGTCAGAGACTGATGCTGACCGTTTGATGCCAGGATACGATCGCCAAAGCGTGTTTCGATGACATTGAAATACATCATCATCAGGCCGGTAACGGCCAACATCAAAAGAAACGGGACGACATAAAGCCCGGCATAAAAGTGCCAGCGCCAGGCGGCCATATAGAATTTGCGTGAAAGGGTGCGGTGATCGCGGTCGCGAACGGACGCATCCGCCGGGGCGGTTTGCTGGGGCATGGGATAAAACCTTTTTCATCGGAAATGCACAAAGAACCGCAGCTGCGCGATTTGATTTACGCGCATGCTGTGCGGCAAAGGATGGGCAGATCAGATGATGAAAGGCGGAGCGCGTGGGACAGCAGGCGTGTCATGCAGGCTTGCAGCCAATTCAACCCGCTTGGGCAAATGGGCGAAAACGCGCGTTGTGAATTCAATGCGTTCGGGGACAGCCGGATGACCAGGCAGGATCACCGCAGCCGCGATACGGCAGAATTCACAGGTTTCAAGCAGGCCTGCGGAATTGTCCGGGTCGCTGACCTGACCGCTTAGGCACAAGACAGGCAAGGTGCCATCGGGCAGGGCGTAATTGGCAAGATCGGCATTGGGGACGGGGCCAAAGGCGGCCAGCTTGTGCGAGACACCAACAAGCATCAGCGCGATCACGCATAAAATGCGGACCGTGAGCGTAAAGCGTGCTCGTAATGCTGGCATGAATTATCCCCCAAATGCTGTCATTGGTTGGTGTGCAATGACAGCTACGCACACCCCGTTTAGAGGGTTTCAAACATCAGCGCCATGACAATTGTCATGGGCGTGAAGTGCGTCACTGATTGGGAACTATAGGATGGGGACAAAAACCAAACCCGCCTGGATTGCTCCGAGGCGGGCTTGGCGCACGGGTCCGAACTTGGCAAGCCAAATTCGATCGTACAGTCACGTTCGAGATACCCCGAAAGTGAAAAAGACTAGAAGCCTTCGCGCTCGATGCGCTTACGCTCCAGCTTGCGGGCACGACGGATTGCTTCCGCCCCTTCGCGAGCTTTCTTCTCCGACGGCTTTTCAAAGTGGCGACGGAGTTTCATCTCACGGAAAATGCCCTCGCGCTGCATCTTTTTCTTAAGCGCTTTCAGAGCCTGATCGACATTGTTGTCGCGAACGATTACCTGCACGGAAACCACGCTCCTTTCAAAAAAACAAAAACACCCGGAGTGGCGGAATGCCCTCCGGTTGGATTTACGGTCAAGCTGACCGTGGCCTGTATATAGTGCAAACCAGCCAAAAAGAAAAGAGGGAAGGGGATATTCGCCTTTGACGTTTATTCATGGCTGGGCCGCAAAACGTCAGGGCAAAGCGCACTTTTAGCATGTCGGTTTCATGAATACGGTCATTGCGCGAAATATAAGGCCAAAATTAGCGTAAAAGTTGATATAGTGCTTTGACAAGATTGAGATATTGCCACGCGGGCATCGGGGCGAGCCATCTGAAATCATAACAATAATCCAGAGGTGGCTCGTATTCAGGTTGGGGTATCACGATGGAAAACTCATTGCGCGAAGCAGCAATTGCACATGCGCCCTTTTTCGTAACAGCGCCGGGTGAAACGGACGTTTTGTTCGTCGGGGTTGTCTGGTTTGTGGTTATTGCAGTGTTTCTTGTCGGCGCATTTTATCTGAGCTTGCATGCGCTACCGGAACGATTGGCCCATCATGCCAATCACACACAGATCCAACTTATTGGCATCCTTACGCTTTTGGCGTTGTTTACCCATAACAATGTCTTTTGGGTCGCGGCATTGGTGTTGGCGGTGATCAAGTTCCCTGACTTCATTTCGCCCATTCAGGCAATGGCAAATGCGCTGAAATCCTTAGCGCAGGCCAAAGGCGGGTTGGGCGAGTCGGTTCCTGACGGGGCAACGGCAGACGTAGGTACCACATCTGCAGAGACCACGAAAAAGGAGCACAAAGATGTTTGAGCTTCTTTTATGTTCGCTTTTTACCATTTTCCCCGATTACCTGATCCGCCGATACCGTCAGGGCAAGCGGATTGGTCATGAAATCACGCTGTTTTCAGTCTGGTACGAGCTTCGTTATGGCATTACCGCCTGCGCGATCCTGACGGTCAGTCTGATTTCGGTGATTTTCTATTTCCATCCATCGACCATGCATGTGCAGTCCTTTTTCCGCACGATCACGATCCTGCCGGAAAAGGGCGGACGGGTTGTCGAGATTTATGTCGATAACGATGATGTGGTGCGTGGCGGTGATCCGCTGTTTCGCATTGATAACCGGATCGAACGCGAAGCGGTTGCCATGGCAGAACAACGCATTGCCGAAATCAGGGCGCAGATGGCGGTTTCGCGCGCCGACCTTGCGGTGGCCGAAGGCAATTTGGAACAGGCGCGTGGTGCCTATAATCAGGTGCGCGATGAGCTTAAGGTTAAAGCCGATCTGCTGTCACGTGGGACCAATGCGGTATCCCGGCGCGAAGTTGAGCGGCTTGAAGTGTCTTTGACAACGCGTCAAGGCGGGCTGAATGCGGCCGAGGCCAGCATGAATGTCATTGAAACCAAACTCGAAAGTCTTCTTCCGGCGCAGCTTGCCAATGCGCAGGCTAGCCTCAGGTCCGCCGAGGCAGAGCTTTCCAAAACTGTGGTGCGCGCCGGTGTGGCTGGCAAGATCCAGCAATTTGCCCTTCAGGAAGGTGATTATGTCAGCCCGATCTTGCGCCCGGCCGGTATCCTGATCCCGCAAAAAGAAGGCGAGACGATTTATCAGGCGGGCTTTGACCAGATCGCAACACAGGTGATCAAGCCCGGTGTGATTACCGAGGTTGCCTGTGCGTCCCTTCCGTTTGAAATCATTCCGATGGTGATTACGGATGTGCAGCCAGTGATTGCCGCGGGCCAGTTCCGCCCAAGTGATCAACTGCTTGATATCACCGAACGGGCAAAGCCCGGCAGGTTCCTGGCCAAGATGTTGCCGCTTTATCCGGAAACGGTTGAAAACGTACCACTTGGCAGCAAGTGCGTAGCCAATGCCTATACCAACACCCATGACCAGCTTGAGAATCCTGATATCGGAACCGGTGAGTGGTTGTTCCTGCATATGGTTCAGACAGTTGGGGCGGTCCACGCGATCTTGCTGCGTGTTCAGACATTGTTGTGGCCAGTTCAGACATTGGTGCTGAGCGGTCACTAGAATTTGGGTTTTAGGGGCTTTACAGCCGGGCAATTTTGGTTGGATATAACGCTATGTCGATCCTTAAAATTGCCCGGATGGGCCACCCGGTTCTGCGCCGTGTTGCGGACCGGGTCGAAGACCCGCTTGATCCTGAAATTCAGCGCCTGATTGCTGATATGAAGGACACCATGAAAGATGCCGGGGGCGTTGGCCTTGCGGCACCACAGGTGTTTCAATCCAAGGCGATCATGGTCTATTACGTGCCAGCCTTGCGCAAAAGCGATGATCCAGATGATGGCGAAGTGCCTCTTAGCGTACTGATCAATCCGGAAATCGAGCCGGTTGGCGATGAAATCGTTGATGGATGGGAAGGCTGCCTATCCATTCCGGGGCTGCAGGGCGTGGTGCCGCGTTGGAACAAAATCCGTTATCGCGGGTTAAATGAACAGGGCGACGAAGTTGAAACCATCGCCGGTGGTTTCCATGCCCGTGTGGTCCAGCATGAATATGACCATTTGATCGGGGTGATGTATCCCGAACGTATGGAAGATATGACGCTGCTAGGGTTTAACGAGGAATTGCGCGAAAACCCGCCTGAGACTACCTTTAGGCAGTCCGCCGCGTCGGGCAGTGATGCCGACGAGACGGACGCGCATTCACGTGATGAGGAGGCCTGAATAATGTCTGTTGCCCAAAGCATGAGCCGTCTGCAAGCCCAGCGCGAAGCACTGGTTGCAGCAGCACTTGAGCATGTTCCATTTGATGGCTGGACCAAACAGGCGCTGCTTGCAGGTGCCGAGGACCTTGATCTGGCACCCGGTGAGGTTGATCGTTTGCTTCCCGACGGTATTCGGCAGGCGATCAAAACCTATGTCGAGCTGGTTGATCGCAAGATGCTGGTTGCCCTTGATGAAAAGGGCCTGGATGACATGAAAATCCGCGAACGGATTGCTACTGCGGTTCGAACCCGGCTTGAGCTGGTGGAAGATCAAAAGGATACCGTGCGTGCAGCGCTGGCCTATCTGGCATTGCCGCAGCATGCAGCCCTTGGTCTGAAACTGACCCATGGCACGGTTGACAAGATGTGGGTCGCGGCTGGTGACACCTCGACCGATCATAACTGGTACACCAAGCGCATGTTGCTTGCAGGTGTCTATGGATCAACGCTGGCCTATTGGCTAGATGATAAGTCCGAAGGCCATGCTGATAGCTGGGCGTTTCTGGATCGTCGTATTGGCAATGTCATGCAGATCCCGAAACTGACCGCAAAGCTTGGCAATGTTGGCAAACTTGCCACCGCCCCTTTCAAGCTTGGCTCCAAGCTGGCGCGCTGCGTGCCGACACCAGATCGTGTCCGTCGGCAGTTTGGTGTCTAAGCCCGCCAACAAGAGACCAGGATAAAAATGAAAAACGCCACCAAGCTTGAAGCTGGTGGCGTTTTGTTTTGTCGGGAAACTCTGGAAGACGTTCGGGTCAGAAGGTCTCGCTCAGGAAGCTCAGAACCGAGTTTTTCGGGGCATTGGCGCGTTCCATTTCCGCTGCCAGATCGACATCGATTGCCGGACGGGCGCCAAACAGATGATCGCGGCTGTTATCCGTTCCGCGCTCTTTGCGTTCGCGCGCATCATCCTTCGATTGATACTGTTCCGAGGTTGGCTTTGCTGCAAGGGCAACCAGTTCTGACGGTGGCGTGCCCATCCAGATGCCTTTGCGGTTTTCCTTGGCAAAGGCCTGATCACGTAAATAGGTCTCGCAGCTTGGATGGGTTTCGCAGCTGACCATGTCAACCATCGCCCAGCCTGCGCGCAGGATCAGGCGGTTCAGGTCATTCTGGCCAATGCGGCATTCGGTCAGCATCGGGAAAAGCTGCACATCCGATACCTGCTGACATTTGATGGCATAATTTTCAATGATGCGATCTAGGGCCTGGGCAGCGGCGGCACCGCACTGGAATTCAACCGATCCGGCCCGGCAGATCATGCCGGGTTTAGGCGCGCGAATGCCAAACAGTTCGACCACCAGATTGCCAAAGCGCAGCTTGTCGCCTTCAAGCACATCGGGGAAGCCAGCTGCACCGGGCGTGGTGGCATCGGCAGTATGCATACGGCTTTCCGTGGCAACCATGCCAAGGGCCATTGAAAGAATGATCAGAAGCTTCTTCATCACGTTCCATCCATTAAGAGTTTCCTGCCCCTACAACAGCAAATCCGATGCCAATTGACTGGGCATAAAATGCCAACCCGGTTTGATTGGCCATAACGCGATGAAACACATGTGAAAAAGCCCCGAACGCATGATGCGCCGGGGCTTTTTCGGAATGATCTAGGGCGGCGTGCGCCAGCTTATTTCGGCAGAACCCAGGTCACGTGACCCATTTTCCGACCGGCTTTTGCTTCGGCCTTGCCATAGAGATGCAGCTTTGCATTCGGCTCGGTCAAAATTGCCTGCCAGTCATCGATGTCATCACCAAGCAGGTTCTTCATACGCGCCTTGGAATGATGGGCAGGGTCGCCCAGCGGCAGGCCGCAAACAGCGCGAATGAACTGTTCGAACTGGCTGGTGATGCAGGCATCGATGGTCCAGTGACCGGAATTGTGCGGACGCGGGGCAACTTCATTGACCAGAATATCGCCATCGGTCGTGACAAACATCTCAACCGCCAGAAGACCGACGAACTCCATCGCATTGACGAGTTTGATCGCGATTTCTTCGGCCTTCTTCGACAGATCATCAGCGATCTCTGCCGGGGCAACCGTGACATCAAGAATGTGATTGGTATGGACGTTCTCAACCGGGCAGAAGCAGGCCGTATCGCCCTTAACGCCGCGTGCAACAATGACCGAGATTTCGCGTTCAAACGAAATGAAGCCTTCAAGAATGGCTTCGGCACCGCCCATCTCGTCCCAAGCAACGGCAAGATCGGTATCAGCGGCAATCTTGACCTGACCTTTACCGTCATAGCCAAGTTCAGTGGTTTTCAAAACCGACGGACGGCCAAGCTTGGCAACGGCTGCTTCAAGGTCTGCAAGTGAGCGAACGGCTTCAAACGGTGCAGTGCCGATGCCGTTTTCGTTGCAGAAGGTCTTTTCACGCAGACGGTTCTGGGAAATATGCAGGCATTTCCAGCCCGGACGGACCGGAACCAGATCGGATAGAAGCTTTACGCTGTCATGAGGAACGTTTTCGAACTCAAACGTCACCACATCGACGTCTTCGGCAAAGGCGCGCAATGCATCAAGGTCGGTGTAATCGGCAACGGTTGCCTTGGCACATACCTGTTCGGTCGGGCTATCGGCACCTGGACCAAAGACATGGACCTTGTAGCCCAATTCAGCCGCGCAGAACGCAGCCATTCGGCCAAGCTGGCCATTGCCCATGATGCCAATCGTGCTGCCCGGTGCGATTACGCGCGTGTCGAAATCCGTCATGTATTCCTCGATCAAAACTCTTCCCGGTGGGAAGGCGTTGCCAGGTACGGCAACCATCAAACGTGGTAGATAAACAAAAACGCGCCCGATTGGGCGCGCCTTTCACATCACAGGGCCGGATCAACCGGCTCGTCGGCGACCGATGCGGTCTGCTCTGCGCGCCAGTCATCTAGGCGGGCGGCAAGGCCATCATCCATCAGCGCCATGATTTCGGCTGCCATCAAACCGGCATTCTTTGCACCGGCAGAGCCAATCGCAAGGGTTCCGACCGGAACGCCGCCTGGCATCTGAACGATGGAAAGCAGGCTATCAAGGCCCTTAAGCGTGCGGCTCTGAACTGGAACACCCAACACCGGAAGCGGGGTCATGGCTGCTGCCATGCCCGGAAGGTGGGCGGCACCGCCAGCACCGGCAATGATAACTTTCAGTCCGCGCGATTTTGCCGTTTTGGCGTAATCATAAAGACGATCAGGCGTGCGATGGGCAGAGACGATTTTGGTCTCATACGGGACATTCAGCGCATCAAGGACATCTGCTGCATTTTTCATGGTTTCCCAGTCTGACTGGCTACCCATGATAATGCCGATGACCGGTGATTGATCGCTCATGATAGCGGCTCCGTTTCGGGCGGTTTCGTGAAGGGCCGCATTATATGCAGCGAAAACGATCATGCAAGCTTACTTGAAGGATTGTCGAACCTGCAAAACCGCTATATATCAGGCGCTGCTTATCAAGAAGTTCGAACTATTCCAAAGAGTAGCCAAGGCTATTCTTACTATGGATTGAAAATGGGGATGAACTGATTGCGTTTTTGACCTATTATTTACCATTAACTCATATAACTGTGCAGGTAGCACGGAAGGTCAGACATGAAAGTCACAAGACCCGGTTCGACAACACCCTCTATGGGGGGAGGGGATGGTAGATATCCATCAAATCCGTACGGTATCTTTGCCTATGGCAAGGATGCTGGCCAACGTCGTGCGCCGGCCCAACATACTGTTGATATCGACACCGGAAATTTGCCGGACCCTGAAGACGTTCCTCCGTTCCATACACCCGACATTGCCAATGTCCTTGGTATTCCCGACAATCAGGTAACGCCTGCGGTTGAACAGGCAATCGGTCGTTTGATGGTGCGGATCAACGGGCTGACGGAAAGCCTGTCGGATCTGAAGAAACGTCAGGTTCAATTGGCCCGATCCGAAGGCCGCGATCCGTTTACCGGTGCGCTCAGCCGTCCGGCATTCATGCAGATCCTTGAAAATGAAATCGCCCTTGTCGGTGCGGACCGCACAACCCGCACCGTTCTGATTTGCGAGCTGGCCAATCTTGAAGATATTCTTCAGCGCTATGGTCAGGAATGCAAAGACGGGCTGTTTAACTATGTTCGGCGCATCATGGCTGATTTCATCATGTCGCCGCATCATCTTGGATATCTGGGCTGCAACGACTTTGTCGCGCTGATGTATAATGTTGATAGCGATGATGTATGGCAGCGGGTTGATGCTATTGCCCGTTGGCTTGATCAGCATCCCTATTCACATAATGACAAGTGGATCAAGGTTGTGCCGGTCTTTGGGATGTATCAGGCCAAAAGCGGCGATACCCCGGCCTCGGTCCTGAACTCGGCTGATTCAGCCCTGCGTGCGCAAAAGGAAATGCGTCTCGCACAGCTTGATCGTATCCCTCAGGGGATCTGATCGCAGGCATTTTTAATGCTGCTTATGGCAAGGCCCCACCTTGCTTTCCTACCCTGATCTGACTTCCCCCAAAAATTACGCCCGACTTCCCATGCCAAGGTATGCGTGTTTTGTGCTGTCCATAGAAGCGGGCAGACAGCCAAAGCTTTGGGTCAAAATTTGATGAAATCGTCGGGGCAGATGGGTGCCGGATGGACCGGAATTCAGGCGATAATGTCAGGAACCAGCTGCGACTCGACGTAACGGATTTCGTCCTTAAGGGCCAGTTTGCGCTTTTTCATACGGCCAAGGCGCAATTGGTCGTGATGCGCAGTCTGAACCATTTGTTCGATGGCGATATCTAGATCGCGGTGTTCCTCGCGCAATGAAAGAAGTCTCTTTTCAATCTCGATCTGATTGATTTCGTCCATTTTTGATCCAGCTTAATAATCAACGCGAAGGTATACTGATAGTATCAGATAAGAGTTGGGCAACCCATATGATTTGTACCAATCTGTAAAACAATAATGGCTTCGTTGGGAAGGAAACTCATGCGGATCGGAATTTTGACCAGTGGTGGCGATTGTGCGGGCTTGAACGCCGTAATTCTGGCCGTCGTGCGGCGTGCAGTTCTTGGCTATGGCTGGGATGTCGTTGGCATCCGTCAGGGAACACATGGCCTGATGCAAGATCCACCTTCGGCGATTGATCTGAATGATCAGGTCAATAACGACGGGATGCTGCGTTTGGGCGGTACCATCCTTGGGACAGTCAATAAGGGCGATCCGTTCCACTATCCGATGCCTGATGGCAGCTTTGCCGACCGTTCCCAGGAAGTGATTGATGGCTATCACAAGCTTGGTCTTGATGCCCTGATCGGGGTTGGTGGTGATGGCAGCATGGCGATCCTGCATCGATTGGCCAAAATGGGCGGGATCAATCTGGTCGGTATTCCCAAGACCGTTGATAATGACCTTGCCCAGACCGAATATTCGATCGGCTTTACGACGGCGGTAAATGTTGCCACCGATGCGCTGGATCGATTGCAGCCCACGGCCGCATCCCATGATCGCATCATGATCCTCGAAGTCATGGGCCGTGATGCGGGCCATATTGCGCTCTTTGCCGGGGTGGCGGGTGGTGCTGATGTCATCCTGATCCCGGAGATGGATTATGATCTTGATGAGTTGACCCAGCATTGTCTCAATATCCGCAAAAGCGGCCGTAACCATGCGCTGGTGATCGTAGCCGAGGCCGTCAAACGCGATGACGGGGCGGCGGTGACATTGGGTGATGACGGGCAAAAGGTCCGCTATGGCGGGATTGGGCATTGGCTGGCTGATGAGCTGGGCGCACGGACCGGCTGGGAAACCCGTGTCACGGTGCTTGGCCATGTGCAGCGTGGCGGGACGCCATCACCACGTGACCGGGTCATTGCATCGGCCTTTGGTGTACATGCTGTTGATTTGATTGCACAAAAGCAGTTTGATCGCGTTGTTGTCTGGTCAAAGCGCAAAGTTAGCGATGTGGCGATGAAAGATGTTATTGTCGGTCCGCGTCTTGTCGATACGGCCGGTACAATGGTTTCAACCGCCAAGGGGCTTGGCGCCTATATCGGGCATCCACCGACGGTGACCCGCACGGCAAAGACCGTGTGATCCGAGCAAACAAAACAAACGATAAAGGTTGGGTATGGATAGGCAAGAAGTCTGGACCTTTACGGTCGGGATGTATGGCCGTGACGGTGTTGCAAAGCTGTGTCTTGAGTTGCAGGATCGCTGCGGGCTTGATGTGAACATGTTGCTGTTCATGTTCTTCCTTGGCCAGAAGGGACTGGCACCGCATAGCATCAGCGCGCTTGAGGACGCGGTGCGTGACTGGCGCGACAATGTGATCATTCCGCTGCGCCAGACCCGTCGTTTCCTGCGTGATCAGACGCGTCAAAGTGCGCAGGAGCTGCGCCAAAAGGTCAAATCCGACGAGTTACAGGCCGAACAGATCGAACAGCACATTCTGTGTGATGCGGTCCAACCTGTTCCCAGCAGCGACCCGTTTGCTGCTGCCAGCGCCTATTTGTCACCCAACCGGTTCGACCTGGATCAGGATGAATGTGATCAGGCGTTGGGTGAGCTCACCCGGCTGATGGGGTTTGATCGATAAGGTTTAGTCGCGGTTCTTTGGTTTGCCCGTAACAGGAATATGGTTGGCGGCGTCTTCATCACCCCAACGCGCAGTTTCGGGCAGATCAATGTCAAACAGGTCCAAAACCCGGCCGCAGCTTTGCGTCACCATTTCATCAAGCGATTGCGGGCGTGCATAGAAGGCCGGAACAGGCGGGGCAATGATGGCGCCGTTTTCGGTTGCCTGGGCCATATTGCGGATATGACCGGCATGAAGCGGGGTTTCGCGCACCATCAGCACCAAGCGGCGGCGTTCTTTAAGCATCACATCGGCAGCTCGCGCGATCAAATTGTCTGCGACTCCGCTTGCGACCTCGGCCAGAGACTTCATCGAGCACGGAGCGACAACCATTCCGCGGGTGCGAAAAGAACCGGATGCAATCGATGCTCCGATATCTGCGTTATCATGGAGGACGTCTGCCATCTCCTTGATTTCGCGGATTTTAAAATCGGTTTCATAGGCGATGGTGCGCTCGGCTGCCTTGGATAGAACCAGATGCGTTTCAACTGGCGTGTTTTTCAGCAGCTGTAAAAAGCGAATACCGTAAATCACCCCGGACGCGCCGGTTATGCCAATGATAAGTCGATCCTTTTGCGTCATGCCAATCCTTGCCAGACTGTGTTCTTGTTCACGATGTTGATCGAAACACTGGAAATCATGTTACGAAATTACTACCATCTTTATGTGGGCAATGTCAGATATAAGGAGTAGGCGAATGAGCGTTCAAAGCCACATCGAAGCTCTTACTGCCAAACATGCTGCACTTGAGCAGGAACTCCACCTCGAGACGCGCCGCCCGGCGCCCGACGATTCCGTTGTCGCAGACATTAAACGTCGCAAGCTTGAAATCAAGGACGAGATAAACCGAATAGCCCATTAGCCGTTCGGGCATGGCCAAACGCGTGATGAAAAACATGCGATCCACCATGCGGACGGTTTGACGACCTCATAGATTTCCTAACTCTTGCTTTGCCGCCTCCGATTGTCGCCCACGCGTGAGGCGGCAACTTTATGTCTGCGCTTCAAATCCTTCGGCGATACCCCAAGATAATTAACATGGTCTGAAATACATACGCGCAATTGGTCGATATCGATCATCGCGTTACTGTGTTTTGACTAATTGTAATCCGCAGAAAATGGCGGTTTACCCGGCATCTACCAATGTCTAAGGGGTAAGTTCGATTTAAATCGGTATTATGATGCCGATTTATGAGCATGTCACAAAAGACGCGTTCCATTTGGGCAAAAGACCCATCGCCGCGGGAGGATATTTCGCCAATGACCGGTCGCTATCAGCAAATCTATGATCGCTCCATTTCGGATAAGGAAGGGTTCTGGGCAGACGCTGCCGAGGGCATTTCATGGTATCGGAAATGGGACCGCGTTCTGGATGACAGCAACGCACCATTTTATCGCTGGTTCACCGGTGGCGAGGTTAATACCTGCTACAACGCGCTTGATCGTCATATCGAAAACGGTCGCGGTGATCAGGCAGCCCTGATCTATGACAGCCCGGTTACCAATACGGTTGAGACCTTTACCTATTCCCAGATGCGTGACGAAGTCGCCCGCCTTGCCGGTGCCTTGCATGCGCGCGGTGTGACCAAGGGCGATCGCGTTATAATCTATATGCCGATGATCCCGCAGGCCGCGATGGCAATGCTCGCCTGTGCGCGTATCGGTGCAATCCATTCGGTGGTGTTCGGCGGATTTGCCTCAAACGAGTTGGCGACCCGCATCAATGACGCCAAACCGAAAATGATCCTGTCTGCGAGTTGTGGCATCGAAGGATCGCGCGTAATCGAATACAAGCCGCTTCTGGACAAAGCGATTGCCATGGCGGACGACAAACCCGAAAGCGTGATCCTTTACCAGCGCCCGCAAAGCGACGCGCTTCTGATTGACGGGCGCGATTATGATTGGGCGGTGGAATGTGCGAAGGCTGCCCCGTCTGATTGTGTGCCGGTAGCGGCAACCGATCCGCTTTATATTCTGTATACCTCCGGCACGACCGGGCAGCCAAAGGGCGTTGTGCGCGACAATGGCGGGCACATGGTGGCGCTGAACTGGTCGATGAAGAACATCTATGATGTCGAGGCCGGGGATGTGTATTGGGCCGCATCCGATGTTGGCTGGGTGGTTGGCCATTCCTATATCGTCTATGCGCCGCTTTTGGCTGGTTGCACCACGGTGATGTATGAAGGCAAACCGGTCGGAACCCCGGATGCGGGTGCGTTCTGGCGCGTGATTTCCCAGCATAAGGTCAAAGTCCTGTTCACCGCGCCAACCGCGTTTCGCGCGATCAAACGCGATGACCCCAAAGCAGCCCATATGGCTAATTATGACCTTAGCTGTCTTAAGGCGCTTTATCTGGCCGGTGAACGTTCAGACCCCGATACCCTGCAATGGGCAGAAAACAGTCTGGGTGTGCCGGTGATTGACCATTGGTGGCAGACTGAAACCGGCTGGTCGATCTGTGCCAACCCGCGCGGGATTGAGCTGCTTCCGATCAAGTATGGCTCGCCAACTGTTGCGGCGTGCGGTTGGGATATTCAGGTTCTCGATGAAGCCGGAAAGCCGCTTGAGCGCGGAAAGATCGGCGCATTGGCGGCCAAATTGCCGCTGCCACCGGGGACGCTTCCGACCCTTTGGCAGAACGAAGACCGATTTAAGTCATCCTATCTTGAAGAATTCCCGGGCTTTTATGCCACGGGGGATGCGGGATTCATCGATGAAGATGGTTATATCTATGTCATGTCACGCACGGACGACATCATCAATGTCGCCGGTCACCGTTTGTCGACCGGGGCGATGGAAGAAGTTCTTTCTGGGCATCAGGATGTTGCCGAATGTGCAGTCATTGGTGTGCATGACGATCTTAAGGGGCAATTGCCACTTGGTTTTATTGTTCTGAAATCCGGTGTCAGCCGTCCACATGACGCGATCTTGGCCGAAGTCGTAGCGATGGTGCGTGATCAAATCGGCCCGGTAGCCGCTTTCAAGCAGGCAACGGTTGTCGATCGCTTGCCAAAAACCAGATCGGGCAAGATCCTTCGCAAAACCATGCGCTCGATTGCTGATGGTGAAAGCTACAACACGCCAGCAACGATTGATGATCCATCGATCCTGCCAGAAATCGCCGAGGCGCTGAAAGAGATCGGCTACGCCAAGTAATCCCCAACGAATGTGAACTCCCGCTCCCACACCCACGGAGCTTACTTGCACCCGCTTTGCTTCCATAAGCGGGTGCATTTTTATCTGGGGTTTGGCGTGTCTCAGGCCTTGGGGATGATCGGGTTATGATCGCCAAGCGGACGTTGCATCAAAACGGAATCCAGCCAGCGATCAAATTTGAAGCCAACCTTTTTGAATGTCCCGACCATCTCAAAGCCGTGGCGTTCATGAAGGGAGATGGAGGCGGCATTTTCGCTATCGCCAATGGCGGCAACCATCTGGCGCCAGGGACCCGCTTCGCAGCGATCAATCAGGACCTTCATCAATTTGCTGCCAATACCCTTTCCAACGCAGTCCGGTGCGACATAGATCGAGTTTTCAACCGTATGCCGATAGGCCGTACGCGGGCGATAGGTGCTGGCATAGCAATAGCCGACAATGACACCGCCCAGGATCGCGACCAGATAGGGCATGTCTTTTGCCCGGATGGCGTTAAACCGGTTGGCAATTTCATCGGCATCTGGCGGCGTTTCTTCAAAGGATGCGGTCCCGTTCAGAACATGATGACGATAGATCGCGGTAATGGCCGGGATATCATCAAGTACGGCATCACGCAGGGTGATCGTATTCCCCGAAATATTTGCAGACGGGCTATTGGCGTCGATGGTCAGGCTCATGGTCTTATCCGGTGTTGAAGATGTTTGATCTGACAATACGATCAAACATGTCATAAGATAAGATTTGATAAATTATGCAGATCATAAGGAATAGTTTGATATGCGCGCGCTTAATCTGGATCAGCTTCATTCCTTTGCCGATGTGATTTCGCTGGGCAGTTTTTCAGCCGCAGCGGACAAGCTTAACCTGAGTCAACCTGCGATCAGCCAGCAAATCCGACAGCTTGAAAGCAAGATGGGTGTTAAGCTTGTCGAGCGTGTTGGCAAGCGTGCCGAAGCTACCCCGGCGGGGCAGGCGCTATTGGCGCATATTGGTACTATTGATGCCTCTGTCCGTGCGGCAATGGATTCTGTTTCAAGCTATGCCAGCGGTACCGCCGGGCAGGTTCGGATTGGCACCGGCGCGACGGCATGTATCTATTTTCTGCCTGCGATCCTTGAACAGCTTCAGCGGCGCTTTCCAAAACTTGAAATCATGGTGCGAACCGGCAATGCCAATGACATTGTTCGTGCGATTGAAGATAACCAACTTGATCTTGGGCTTGTCACCATGCCGTGCGGCGGACGGAGCTTGTCCGTCACACCTATCATGACCGATCCGTTTGTCGCGATTTTCCCGGCCGATGCGGATGTGCCCGATATCGTCGTGCCACAGGATTTTCAGGATCGGCCGCTTGTTCTCTATGAGCGCGGTGGATTGACCCGCACCCTCGTCGATGGCTGGCTGCGCGATGCCGGGGTTACCGGGCATTCGGTGATGGAACTTGGCAGCGTGGAAGCCATCCGCGAGCTGGTCGGTGCCGGGATCGGCGCGACGATCCTGCCGGAAATGGGGGCTAGACCGGATCGAACACAGTTTCCGATCAAGACGCGGCCGCTATCCCCGCCATTGGCGCGCGATCTGGCATTGGTGATGCGAAGGGATAAAACCCTGACACCGGGGCTTAAGGCCGTGCGCAACAGTCTGACGACAGCCGCCAGTGACCGCGCCAAGCAATGATGCGGTCACTTGGTACTGGTTTTAGGTGATCAGTTATCGTCAGAGATAAAGATCGTCGGGAAATCGGCATTAGGTTCGGGCACATGAAGGGCCACACCAGATTTCGCGATCATCTGTTCGATATGATCCGGTGGCGGGCAATCGGTAAAGAATGCGCTGACATCGGTTACTGAGCCACCACGAACAACAGCGTTGCGGCCAAACTTGGTGTGGTCAGCCACCAGATAGGATTTTCGTGCGTTCTTCAGGATTGCCGAACGTGCGCGGACTTCCTGTTCGTCGAAGTCAAGCAGACTGCCATCGGGATCAATGCCACCGACACCGAAGATGCCGTAATCGACCTTATAGCTGTTGAAAAACGCCTCAACCTCAGGACCCAGAACGTCCCGGTCCCGGTTGCGCAGACGTCCACCAATCAGGGTGACGTCAAAGCTGTCATTGGTGGCTGCGACATAGGCCACGTTCAGGTTGTTGGTAAAGATGCGCAGATCGCGATGCTGCAAAAGCGCACTGGCAACCAATTCGGGTGTGGTGCCGATTGAAAAGAACAGCGACGCCCCATTGGGGATTTCACGCGCAACGAGGGCTGCGATCTTACGCTTTTCATTGACGTTGAGCACCTTACGCGCGCGATAGGCGATGTTTTCGTGTTCAAGGGCTGGTTCAACCCCGCCATGGCGGCGGCGAAGCAATCCTTCGTCACACAGCGCGTTAACATCACGGCGGATGGTTTGCGGGGTTACATCAAAGCGTTCTGCAAGCTGTTCGATGGTACGGAAACCATCAGCACGGACAAGTTCAACAATGCCAGCTTGGCGTTCGGTCGGACGTTTTTGCATGGAAACGTTTCTTCGGTGTTGTTCGTCTGAAATCAGGCGAATGGTATGCAGCATCTATGTCGGTTGCGTTACGGTTTAACGGCAATCCTGTGAAACAAACCTTACGCAATTAATTGCCTGAGTAACAAACAAAAAAAGGGCCGCCCGATGGGCAGCCCTTTGAATTTGATCAGGAACGGAAGAGATTTTCTGCCGCTTCCATGTAGTCGGAAGTCGTCGGCTCGTCTTTCTTCTCTTCGCTCTTCTTGCCCGGATAATCCGGTTCCGGATTGATCTGCAGTTCTTCTGGTAGCGGATCCGGCTCGACATCCTTGGCGATCTTTTCCGGGTTCTTCGAACGCGCGATCACGACCTGCTTTTCAAGGTCAAGCTCGGTGCAAAGGCCCATGGTAACCGGGTTACGCGGGGTCAGGTTCGCGGAATTCCAGTGGCTGCGATCACGGATCTTGCCGATGGTGTCCTTGGTGGTGCCGATCAGTTTGCAAACCTGAGCGTCCGACAGCTCCGGGTGATGCTTAAGCAGCCACGCAATCGCGTTCGGGCGATCCTGGCGCTTGGAAACCGGGGTGTAACGTGCACCTTTGGCCTGCGCGCGCGGGCGTGGCAGGTCGGTTTTTGCCATTTTCAGGAATTCGCGCGGGTCTTTTTCGCAACGCGCGATTTCGTCCTTGGTCAGCTGACCATTGGCAACCGGGTCAAGGCCAACAATGCCCTGTCCAACATCGCCATCGGCGATTGCCTGAATCTCGAGCTCGTGCAGCTCGGTAAAGGCAGCAATCTGCCGGAACGACAAGCCGGTATTGTCGATAAGCCATACGGCCGTTGCTTTGGGCATGAGGGGCTGTGCCATAATTCCTCCTGTTTCCTTCTTTCTCTCTGGAGACCGGCAATGGGTATAAGGCCCAAAAAG
This sequence comes from Thalassospira sp., assembly GCF_048059015.1. Taxonomy (GTDB): domain Bacteria; phylum Pseudomonadota; class Alphaproteobacteria; order Rhodospirillales; family Thalassospiraceae; genus Thalassospira. Next base: position 17,155 of record NZ_JBLLNT010000010.1, read on the forward strand.
CGCGGGAATGTTTGCCCCAGAATATAATCTCTTTTGGTGGTCCGGCAATGCTGCAACTGCAAACCATGGGTTCACCCAAGGCTGCTGCGCATCGTCGGACCCGCCATTGCGTTCTTTTCGATCAATGTGCGGGTAAATGCAACAATCTGTTGCGGTCGCATGAAAAGAATATTTCTTCGCAAACCGCAAGCATCGTCATGTTGCCATGGATTGGTCTGATAAAGCTCTCAGACCTTCGTCCATAAACGATCAGTCAACTTCAAGTATCACTTTTCCGATGTGCGCGCCACCCTTCAATATGGCATGGGCATCGGCTGCTTTTGCAAGCGGGACGGTCTGATAAATCACCGGCGCAATTTTCCCAGCATTAAGCAACGGCCAGACCTGATTGCGAAGTGCGTTGGCAATCGCGCCCTTGTTGGCAACCGGCTGTGCACGAAGGGTCGATCCCATCAATGTCAGGCGTTTTAGCAAAAGCGGCGTGAAGTTGGTTTCAGCTTTTGGCCCGCGCAAAAAGGCGATGATCAGGATGCGGCCTTCAAAGGCGGCTGCCTTGAAATTGCGGCTGACATAGTCGCCCGCCACCATATCAAGGATCACGTCAGCGCCCTTGCCATCGGTTGCGGTTTTAACCTCCTCAACGAAGTCCTGCGTTTTGTAATTGATGGCGATATCCGCACCCAGGTCACGACAGGCTTGGCATTTCTCATCCGATCCTGCGGTGGCGATGACCTTTGCGCCAAACGCCTTGGCAAGCTGGATTGCGGTTGTGCCGATACCAGATGTCCCGCCATGGACCAAAAATGTCTCACCGGCCTTAAGCTGTGCCTTGTCAAAAACGTTATGCCAGACCGTGAAGAACGTCTCGGGCAAGCCTGCAGCTTCAATCATGCCAAGGCCACCCGGGATCGGAAGACATTGTGCTGCGGGAACGGCGGCATATTGCGCGTAGCCACCACCGGTCACCAGCGCACAAATCTGATCGCCAACTTTCCAGTCTGTAACATTGGAACCAATTGCGACAATTTCACCTGCCAGTTCCAAGCCCGGGATTTCAGATGCGCCGGGCGGGGGCGGGTACATGCCAACCACCTGCATCAGGTCAGGCCGGTTGACGCCCGAAGCCTTTACGCGCACCAAAACATCCTCCGCCCCATATTGCGGCATGGCGGCTTCGCCCAGCGCAAGGTACGGGGTTTCGGTGTCTTTGCGGATCTCAATCGCTTTCATCTGGGCGGGAAAATCGGACATAGACTTGGTAACCTCGGTGGCGAAGATGATGATTTATAACTATCTAGTCAGTCTGATGATTGAAAGCCTGTTTCAGAATAAAGGAGGATGATCGTGAATGAAGATGATCTTGCACTCGCCAAGGCCGGTGAATTCGGTTTGCCGCGTAACCTTGATGGTATGTCGGTTGAAAGCCTGAAAGACTACCGTGTGGCTCTGGAGCAGGAAATTAAACATGTTGATAATGCGCTGACCCATCGCAAAGGGGCAGCGGCAGGTGCCGAGGCATTATTCAAGAATTGACCCAAGAGGAGGGGCAGAACAGGAACGCTCGTTCTTCCGGCTTTCCAAATACTAGACGCAAGGATAATTTTTTTAAACCTGGGGTTAATTGAAATTTAAACTTGTCGTCTTATATGTGGAATAGAGGGTCATCTGTTGACCCCCTTGTCGAACGTGATGTTTCGATGCCTCCCTGTTAAACTGAGCCGCCCTTTTTGGGCGGTTCTTTTTATTTATACTTATTCCGCAAAGTCTTATGTGCTGCGTTGTGCGCGGGTTCTGGCGCGTCGCCTTGGATTAAGGCGCAAATGAGTACGGGTTAATACGTATTGTCACAATTGTGCAATTAATAGCCTTGACCGCTTATGAACCGCTGGCTAAAGTTCGGCCCACAAGAAAAACAAAACCAAAAAGTCCGGCAAGTTTAGCAGGTTGAGGTGAGACCGCCCCGAAAGTGGGCGGTCTTTCTATTTGGTGGCTCCCTGACTTGAAGCAGCCCCGCCAATTCCCAATATGAACAGGATGACACACGAGCATCCACCGGCGTCTGAAGCGGCGTCGTACCAAAGCAATTTCGCGGTAGTTCACTTTTCGCGCACCTATGACGAGGCCTTTACCTTACTCGTGGAGGCAAGGAATTATCTCTCTGCTCATCGGGGCCGAAACAGGGGACGTAACCGGGAAGCCATCGCACAATGCGTGGAAGAAATGCGTATGACCACGCGTTTGATCCGGGCGATGGCGTGGCTTTTGACGGTGCGTGCTGTCGAAGAAGGCGAAATGAACTGGGACGAGGCCGTCGATGTTGATGATCTGATGGTCGATTTGCGCGTTTGCATCGATGATCACCGCGATGATTGCGGTTTGCTTTCCCCGGCATTGATGGACTTGATGGGGCGTGCGCGCGCGCTTTATATGCGCACAGCCCGCATGGAGCTTCAGGTTGCTGCGCGTTGCAGCGGCTAAGCAAACCACATCCAGTCGTTTGAAATCATTTCCGCCTTGGCTCGTTATCCTCAAGTCCGTGCCAAAAACAAAAACGCCCGCAAGACTTCTCTTACGGGCGTTGTTTATTGGATATCGGCGCTAATCAGGTGCGCGACTGAACCTGGAAGACCTCAATCGGATCCGAGAAGCCCTTCATCTGGCGGGTGCCTTGGGAAATGAACTTGGCCCGGCTGCCGCTATAGGTGTTCTTGACGTTCTCAGACACCAGCGTCTCATCGCCGCCCGCCTGTGCACAGACACGCGCAGCAAGCTGCACAACACTGCCAAACAGATCGTTTTCCTCGGCGATGGCTTCACCGGCATTGATACCGATACGGATCTGGAACTTCATATCCTGGCTTGAATTGTGGGTCGCCATGTTCTTCTGGATTTCAATTGCGGCTTCGACCGAACTTGCAGAAGACGGGAACACAGCCATGATGCCGTCGCCCATATGTTTGACTTCCTTGCCATAGTTATTGATCAGGGCCGTGCGCACGATCTGGTTATGAATATGAACCATCTGTTGCGCGCCATGATCGCCCAGTTCCTGGGTTTTGGCGGTGGAATTGACGATATCGGTGAACATCAATGCATGAAGCTTCTTGCCGGCACCGGCTTGCGGACCAGCTGCGGGCTTTTCGCTCCAATCGGCGATGGCGCGTGAAACCGATGTGGTGATGCTTTTCTCATCCTTGATATAGGCATCCATCGACTTGCGACCGGCGCCGTACATATCCTTGTATTTCGGCTCAAGGATATAGTCGTCTACATTCTTGCAAAATGTATCGGCCATGCTCTTGTTCGCACCCAGCGCAGAAATACAGTCACGCAGGATGTTGCGGCCGTCTTTCTGATCAAGCGCGTGTTTCTCACTGCAGGCATCGCACGCACCAGCGACATACAAGTTCACACCAAACTTGTGATAGGCATCCAATGTGGGAACCGTACGCTGGATCGCATCCATGGAACCGGAAATGAACGCCTTCATCTGATCACGGGTGTCGCGCATGTCGCGCGTTTCAACCAAGGGCTTGCTGGGGCGATCATCGCCTCCATCATCAGATGTGCTGTTCTCTTCGACCGTTGCGTGTTCTGCAGAACTTGGGCTTTCCTCTACACCGTCCACGTCATTGGCAAGTTCCTTTGCCATTTCAGCAGCCGATTTACGTGTTGCATCACTGCCAGCGATATTGCGCCCGGCACGCGCCTGCGGTGCGCGTGATGATTTTCCGGATGCCTGCCGTGCGGCGCGCGGTCTACGCGGTGCCCGGCCTTTGAACTTTTTGGTCAGCGTCATCAACATCGGAACGACACTGGCAAGGAAACCAACTGTGAAGGATATGAAGTTGGCCTTATCATAAAAGCCCTGGCTGATATTCATGCCCATGCCGGGCAGATATTCCAGACCTTTGGCCGACAGAAGCATGGTGGCAAGGCCAATCGCAATCGCCATGCAAAAGGCAATCATCAGCTTAAGCGCAAGGCCAACAATGCTTTGGCCCTCATCAGCCGCAGCGGTACGCCGTGCAGCCGCGATGGCGGCTTTGGCGTCGACCTTGTCTTCGCTGTCTGAGTTGCTGTCATCAGATTTGCTGTCAAATGACGGGGCAGGGGACGGGGCTGATCGATTGGCTTGCGGGGCTGCCTTGGTGACCGGGCGCTTGCGCTTATTGGCGGCGGCTTCGATGGCGGCATTTTCCAACTTGCCCTGACCACGTGTTTCATACACGACATATTCGTCAGAGTTGTTGGTTTCGTGATTATAAACCTCACGAATTACCTTAACACCCGTAACGTGGTTCGCACGTTCGATCTGCTTGGCTTCTTCTTCCGCCTGTTTCTTCTGCGTACCAGTAAAGTGGCCGTGGATTTGCCAACGGCCTGATCGGTCTTTTACATAGACCTCATAACTAACCTGGTTACGCGCTGCCACTTGGTTCATCAATATGCCTAGTTTACCCGCACGAGAATAGGCAGCGACTCTTAGGCCACCTTATCCTAACGAATGGGATTATGGCAAAAAAATGCCCGAATAACTATTAGATATGGTGCATGGCAGATGCTAGTTGAAGTCATCCTAGGGTTTTTAGACTTCTGCGCACCACCTATTTCGCACTCGCAAAAGAAAAACGCCCGCAGCATCAATAAGATGCGGCGGGCGCTGATCCCACAGAACACATAATGTGTTCTTTGCTTAGTTGCCGATATTGAAACCAGCGAAGCGCTTTTTGAACTTAGCAAGCTGCCCGCCGCTGTCCAGAAGACGGTGAACACCAGTCCAAGCCGGGTGGCTTTTCGGATCGATGTCGAGCTTCATCACGTCGCCCGGATTGCCCCAGGTCGACTGCGTGGTGAAGGTGCTGCCGTCAGTCATCTGAACGGTGATCTCATGGTAATCGGGATGGATATCTTTTTTCATCGCCTATCACTCCGGAATTTGAAGCGCGGTGTATAGTGTAAAAAATCGGCTCGCGCAACCCCTGTAACCGGTAATTATCCGATTTACGTCAATTGAGGGGAGTGCAGTAGCGATCGAGCGGTCGTTTAGCAGCCAGCGGCCCACGTTTCAAGCTTTTCTCGCACGGGTCTTCTTATGCATACTTGCACAGCACTCTTTATATAGTATGGTGCGCCAACAATTGATTATCGCCTTGCCGGGGGCGGATTACCCCCGATGACAGACGGAGAACAAGACTGTGGCCCTTGAGGAAACCCGCTTCCATCAGATTGCAGACGAAACCATCGAGACTCTCTCTGATATCATTGATGACGCGCTGGGCGATGACCTTGAAGTCGATTTGCAGTCGGGAATCCTGACAATCGAACTCGATTCGGGCGAACAATTCATCATCAACAAGCACGGTCCCAACCGTCAGGTATGGCTTTCATCCCCGGTGAGTGGCGCAAGTCACTACGACTTTGACGAGGACAATGAAACCTGGACCTCGACCCGTGGCTCGACCACGCTCAATGATCAGCTCGCAACTGATCTTGCGGTCAAAACCGGAAACAAGCTTGATCTCGGCTAAGCCCTGATCTGTCCTGTGGTCCCTTTTCGTACGGGATAAAGTGCCTTGGCGCGTACACCAACTGCTTCTGCAAAGCTTTCTGATCGTGAAACCAGCCGGAACTTTTCCGCGCTGCGGGTGATTGTACCGTTTGTCACGAAATATCGTTTGCAGGTGATTGGTGCGCTGATTGCACTTGTGACCGCATCTGGCACCGTCCTTGCCATGGGCAATGGCCTGCGCATGTTGGTCGACGAAGGCTTTGCCGAAGGCGACGGTGCACTTCTTGATCGTGCGCTGTTTGTCCTGTTTGCTGTGACGCTTCTTTTGGCCGGTGCCAGCTATATGCGGTTTTTCCTGGTCTCCTGGATCGGGGAAAGGGTGGTGGCTGATATCCGCTCAGCGGTGTATCGCCATATCATTCGTCTTGATACAGCCTTCTTTGAGGTCACCCGTACCGGCGAGGTGCTTTCGCGTCTTACCACCGACACCACGTTGCTTCAGGCCGTCATTGGCTCAAGCGTCTCGATTGCGCTTCGCAATGCGCTGATGTTTGTCGGTGGTTTGACGATGCTTGCCATCACCAGCCCGAAACTGACCGCACTTGTTCTTTTGGTCGTGCCGCTCGTTATTGTGCCGATCATTGGCTATGGCCGTCGTGTGCGCCGCCTGTCGCGCGAATTACAGGATCGAGTTGCCGATGTAAGCGCGTTTTCCGAAGAAACGCTCAACGCACTGCGCACGGTTCAGGCCTATACCCACGAAGAAATCGAAAGCGGGCGCTTTAACACCCATGTTGAAGGGGCCTTCAAAACCGCCGTTGCCCGAATTTCTGCCCGCGCACTTCTAACCGCGATTGTCATCGTCATGGTGTTTGGCGCGGTCGGAACGATCCTTTGGATTGGTGGTCATGATGTTCTTGATGGCACGATCTCGGCTGGCGAGCTTTCAGCCTTTGTCTTTTATGCCGTCGTTGTCGCCGGATCCGTTGGTGCCATTAGCGAAGTGATCGGCGATTTACAGCGTGCGGCAGGTGCGGCTGAACGTCTTGTCGCCCTTCTTGCTACTGAACCTGCGATCAAGGCACCGGAAAACCCGGTGGCGCTGCCGGTCCCGCATCAGGGACATGTCAGTTTCGAAGACGTAACTTTCCATTATCCAGCCCGCCCGGATACGTCTGCACTCGAAGGGCTCAGTCTTTCCGTCGCACCGGGTGAAACGGTTGCCCTTGTCGGTCCGTCCGGTGCGGGTAAGACAACCGTCTTCCAGCTTCTTCTGCGTTTCTATGACCCGGCGCAAGGCGCGATCCGTGTCGATGGTGTCGATATCCGCAATGCCGACCCGGTTGATGTGCGTGAGCGCATTGGTCTGGTGGCGCAGGATCCGGTGATCTTTGCTGCCAATGCTTGGGACAATATCCGCTATGGTCGCCCGGGTGCCAGTGATGAAGATGTTCGCGCGGCGGCCGATGCCGCTCATGCCAGCGAGTTCCTTGATCGTCTTCCGGATGGCTTTAACACCTTCCTTGGTGAAAAGGGCGTACGTCTTTCCGGTGGTCAGCGTCAGCGTATTGCCATTGCCCGTGCGATCCTGCGCAACCCGACGATCCTGTTGCTGGATGAAGCAACCAGCGCATTGGATGCTGAAAGCGAACAGGTGGTTCAGACAGCACTTGAAACCATCATGGCGCAGCGCACGACCCTTGTGATTGCCCATCGCCTGTCAACCGTGCTGCATGCCGACCGGATTGCCGTGATTGATGATGGCAAGCTCGTTGCGATTGGCACGCATCAGGAACTGATGGAAAGCTCACCGCTTTATGGCCGCTTGGCCAAGCTTCAATTTGATCGTGACGCTGCCTGATCTTTGGATAGCTTAGTCCTCAAAGTATAAGCCCCGACCAATGGTTCGGGGCTTTTATATGTCTGGGCACTGGTTGAGTTTTAAGTGGGCACTATGCCCAGCAGGGGAGCGGAGCATGCCTAGCTTCCGATGTAGCGGCTAACAAAAAAAGCCCGCCGTAATGGCGGGCTTTGAATGCTTTCGATCTGCCTTGCCTTAGTCGGCGCTGGCGATCTTTCTGTTATCAAGCGACAGCTCGGCATATTGCTTGCGCAGGATATCCGCATCGGCCAGGAAGGTATCAAGCTCTTCGCCCTTAAGCTTCTTGCCACTTGGCATCTTGATCTTGATCGGGTTGACCTGAACGTTGTTTTTCAGGATCTCGTAATGCAGGTGTGGGCCAGTCGAACGGCCAGTCGTGCCGACATAGCCAATCACATCGCCCTGTTTGACGCGGGCACCCTGTTTCAGACCTTTGGCAAAGCCTTTCATAT
>NZ_JBLLNT010000010.1:30000-201404 GCF_048059015.1 Thalassospira sp.
CGTGGTCGAGAGGGAAACAGCCCAGACCGCCAGTTAAGGTCCCAAAGTTGTGGCTAAGTGGGAAAGGATGTAGGACGGCCAAGACAACCAGGACGTTGGCTTAGAAGCAGCCATCGTTTAAAGAAAGCGTAACAGCTCACTGGTCTAAATAAGCTGTCCCGCGCCGAAGATGTACCGGGGCTCAAGCCACACACCGAAACTGCGGACTTGTCTTTGACAAGTGGTAGCGGAGCGTTCCGTAAGCCTGTGAAGGTGTGCCGTAAGGCATGCTGGAGGTATCGGAAGCGAGAATGCTGACATGAGTAGCGATAAAGGGAGTGAGAACCTCCCTCGCCGAAAGCCCAAGGGTTCCTGCGCAAGGCCAATCCGCGCAGGGTGAGTCGGCCCCTAAGACGAGGCAGAAATGCGTAGTCGATGGGAAACAGGTTAATATTCCTGTACCCGTGAGAAGTGACGGCCTCTGGAAGTAGTTTTTCCTTATTGGATTGGAGAAGCTGCCAAGGAGGTCCAGGAAATAACTCTCACATATGGACCGTACCCCAAACCGACACAGGTGGGCAGGTTGAATATACCAAGGCGCTTGAGAGAATGGTGTTGAAGGAACTCGGCAAATTGCCCCCGTAACTTCGGGAGAAGGGGGCCCACCGTGAAGGCAACTTTACGGTGGGGGCACAGACTAGGGGGTGGCGACTGTTTACTAAAAACACAGGGCTCTGCGAAGTCGCAAGACGACGTATAGGGTCTGACGCCTGCCCGGTGCCGGAAGGTTAAGAGGAGATGTGCAAGCATTGAATTGAAGCCCCGGTAAACGGCGGCCGTAACTATAACGGTCCTAAGGTAGCGAAATTCCTTGTCGGGTAAGTTCCGACCTGCACGAATGGCGTAACGACTTCCCCACTGTCTCCAACACCAACTCAGCGAAATTGAATTCTCCGTGAAGATGCGGAGTACCCGCGGTCAGACGGAAAGACCCCGTGCACCTTTACTACAGCTTTGCAGTGGTATCAGGATGTGAATGTGCAGAATAGGTGGGAGGCTTTGAAGCCATGGCGCCAGCCGTGGTGGAGCCACCTTTGAGATACCACCCTTTTGCTTCCTGATATCTAACCGAGGTCCGTTATCCGGATCCGGGACCCTGCATGGCGGGTAGTTTGACTGGGGCGGTCGCCTCCCAAAGAGTAACGGAGGCGCGCGATGGTAGGCTCAGGCTGGTCGGACATCAGCTTAAGAGTGCAATGGCAAAAGCCTGCCTGACTGCGAGACTGACAAGTCGAGCAGAGACGAAAGTCGGTCATAGTGATCCGGTGGTCCCGCGTGGAAGGGCCATCGCTCAACGGATAAAAGGTACGCCGGGGATAACAGGCTGATACTCCCCAAGAGTCCACATCGACGGGAGTGTTTGGCACCTCGATGTCGGCTCATCACATCCTGGGGCTGGAGCAGGTCCCAAGGGTTTGGCTGTTCGCCAATTAAAGTGGTACGTGAGCTGGGTTTAGAACGTCGTGAGACAGTTCGGTCCCTATCTGCCGTGGGCGTAGGATACTTGAGAAGAGCTGTCCCTAGTACGAGAGGACCGGGATGGACGCACCTCTGGTGTACCGGTTGTTCCGCCAGGAGCATCGCCGGGTAGCTAAGTGCGGAAGGGATAACCGCTGAAAGCATCTAAGCGGGAAGCCCCCTTCAAGACTAGGTATCCCTATCAGATCCCTGGAAGACCACCAGGTTGATAGGCTGGGTGTGGAAGCGCAGCAATGTGTGAAGCTAACCAGTACTAATTGATCGATCGGCTTGATTGATCCCTCTTGCTACTGTCCTGCAATATGACTTGCGCAGCGGTAAAATCAGCAAGACCAATACAATACGCACCAACAATAGTTCACGATCTTACGAAATATCCGATCTCTTCGCTGTGTTTTGACGGCCCGGTGGCCATAGCGGCCGGGAACCACCTGATCCCATCCCGAACTCAGAAGTGAAACCAGCCTGCGCCGATGGTACTTTGTCTTAAGGCACGGGAGAGTAGGTCACCGCCGGGCCTTCTAAACACAGCAACTCATATTCCCTATACTCAACCAAACATCAAACGCCGCTTCAAACATGACGCGGCGTTATCTGTTTAAATGGCCCGCAAAGCCAAAACAGACCACTGACGCGGGGTGGAGCAGCCCGGTAGCTCGTCAGGCTCATAACCTGAAGGTCGCAGGTTCAAATCCTGCCCCCGCAACCAACATTAAATAAGCTCGCCCAAATGGGCGGGCTTTTTTAATGTCTGGTAGGTGGGGTAGGTGGACTTGAACCGATTGTTCAAACCAAGCAAAGCATCGCTTTGCGCCGGTTCAGCGAAGCGCAGAGCGCGTAGATAAATCCTGCCCTCGCAACCAAATCAATCTTTTGCCGTCAAAAACATCGGGCCGCCCTTGTGGCGGGGGAAGCCATAGCCGTTGACCATGACAACATCGATGGCATCTGGGCTGTTTGCGATGCCTTCCGAGAGGATTTTTTCGCCCTCATTGCGCATTGCAGAGAGAATAGTTTCGGTGATCTCAATATGGGTGAAACTTCTCCGTGTGATGCCCTTCTTCTCTGATTTTGCGACTATGAGTGCATCGACTTCGGGGTCACGTTGGGCTTTGCCGTTTTCGTCGTAGCGATACCATCCGAGGCCGTTCTTTTTGCCAAAGCGGCCCATTTCACAGAGATAATCGCCAAGTGCCACGTAGCGTTCTGCTGGATCGCGGAACGGGGCGAGGCGTTTGCGGGTTGCCCAGGAAATTTCAAGGCCTGCCATGTCCTGCATGGCAAAGAGCCCCATCGGGAAGCCGAATTCGACCATGGCGACATCGATCTGATGGGGGAGCGCGCCGTCTTCGAGCATGTATTCACACTGCTTGCGATAAGCCGACATGATACGGTTTCCGATAAATCCGTCGCAAACGCCGCATGGGACCGCAATCTTGCCTAGCGCACGGCCAAAGGCAAAGGCGGTTGCAAGACTTTTGGCGTCGGCCTTGGCCGTGCGGACGACTTCAAGCAGCTTCATAATATGGGCAGGCGAGAAGAAATGAAGGCCGATTACTCGACCCGGATTAATGCAGCGTGCAGCGATTTCGTTGATGTCGAGATAGGATGTGTTTGAGGCGAGAACTGCATCGGCCTTGCAGTGAAGGGACAGCTTGCCAAAGACGTCATGCTTGACGGCCATGTCTTCGAAGACGGCTTCAACCACCAGATCGGCATTGCCTAGATCCGCGTAGTCGGTGCTGGTCGAAACGGCCGTCATCAGGGCGTCAAACTTATCCTGACTGATCAGACCGCGTTTGAGGCTGCCTGTCAGGTGTTTTTCAACGGTTGCCCGACCATTTGCGCAGGCTGCTTCATCACGTTCAATGATGGTGACATTAAAGCCAGCAAGCAGGGAGGCTGTTGCAATCCCCGCACCCATGATGCCGCCGCCGATGACGCCGATCTCGGAGAGCTTGTTTGGCTTTACGCCATCAAGTTCCGGCAGTTTGGCAACAGCGCGTTCGGCAAAAAAGATATGACGTAAGGCCTTGGATTGATCACTGTCGCGAAGAGTAACGAATGTTTCGCGTTCATGTGCAAGGCCTGCGTCCGCCCCCTGTTCGACGCCGGTGCGGACTGCATTGAGGGCGGCAATAGGTGCAGTTTGACCGCGGGCTTTTTTCGTTGTCGCAGCGTTGAGTGCATCCCATTCATCTGAGCTTGGCACATTAACGGGTGCGCGTTTGGTCAATGGTTCGGGAAGTTCGCAATCTACAATGGTCTTGGCAAAATCAAGGGCAGCATCTCGGAGCGGACCGTGCGTGATGGCATCAATCAGGCCGATTTCATTGGCCTTGGCACTTGTGATCGGTTTGCCACCAGTGATCATGTCGATGGCATCTGTAACCGGAACAAGGCGGGGTAGTCGGACTGTGCCACCGGCGCCCGGGATCAGGCCAAGATTGACTTCCGGCAGGCCCAGTTTGGCTGATGCATCGGCGACGCGGTAGTGACAGCCCAGGGCAACCTCAAGTCCGCCACCAAGGGCGTGGCCATGAATGGTCGCGATGATTGGTTTGGTACAAGCTTCAAGACGTTTGATCACGTCCGGCAAGATCGGGTCCTTTGGCGGTTGGCCAAACTCCGTAACATCGGCACCGGCAATAAAGGTTTTCCCATCGCAAATCAGGATGGCGGCACGCACCCCATCTTTACCATCGATTTGATCAAGTGCATCGACAAGTCCCGCACGAACCACATGGCTGGTGGCATTGATCGGTGGGTTATCAATCGTGATGAAGGCAATGTCGCCTTCATAGCCAACAGTAACGGCGGTCATGTTAAATGTCCTCCGCGCTGATCGGGGTTAGCAAGCAGGCGGTCAGATCGGATTCCGGATCGGCCAGATCGGCAATGACATTGAAATGGTGTTTATCAGGTGCATGAACCGCGCGCGTGGAAGCGCCAAGACCGGTCCAGATATTGGCCAGAAGATCGTTCTGGCGGATAAATTCGGGGCGCTCATCCGCACCAACCCAGCAGGTGATCGAGCAAGGCATAGTCGGGTGCAGAAGGGCAGCACTTTCAACGCAGGTTTCGTCATCATCCAGTCCCAGCACATCATTCATCGATGTTTTCAGGAGCGGGCGCAGATCATGCAGGCCTGATATCGAAACCGTGTTTTCAACGCGCGCCAAAACGGATGGGGACAGGGGCGAGCTGTTGCTGACCATACGGCTGGCCAAATGTCCGCCAGCCGAATGTCCGGTCAGATGTATCGGGCCGGAAATTCGGGCTGCGACATGGTTGATGGCCGCTGCAACCTGACGGGTGATGTGCGACAGGCGGGCTTCCGGGGCGAGGGTATAGCTTGGCAGGCAAACAGCCCATCCTTTGGTGACCGCGCCATTGGCCAGATGCGACCAGCTTGCTTTATCAAACGCCTTCCAATAGCCGCCATGAACAAACACAACCAGCCCCTTGGGCGTGCCGGTTGGCAGGAACAAATCGTATTTTTCACGCGGAGCATCGCCATAGGCAATATCAAGTTCCGCGCGATTATTGCTTAGGAGTTCTTCGCGAAACTTGGCGGATTGCTCTGCCCACATGGCCGGGTACGTGGCGGCTTCGGCAATATAATCGCCATTGGCGTAAGCATCATCCCAGTCTGTAATCATGGCGGCTTTCCCTGCAAATCTGTGTGGTGGCCCGTGATGTGATCGTCGGGCGCATATTGTTTATAGGCGAAATTCTAGGTAAATTCACAGATATTTCAAACTTAAAATATTTGTGCTTGAAATAAAATAAAACGAGGCGTACCGTTTTATCAGTTTCCCGAAACAACCAAACAAATCAGGAAGGGAAAAGCTGGTGAGAGTAGCTTGTCTGGGTGGCGGTCCTGCGGGACTTTATTTTGCAATATCGATGAAATTGCGCGATCCGGCGCACGAAGTTGTCGTGATCGAACGCAACAAGCCTGATGACACATTTGGCTGGGGTGTTGTTCTGTCAGACGAGACTCTGACCAATCTGGCGGAGAACGACACCAAAAGTGCTGAAGCCATTCGTGCCAACTTTTCCTATTGGGATGATGTCGCGGTTCAGTATCGCGGTGAGAAGACGATTTCGACCGGTCATGGTTTCTGTGGCATTGGTCGCAAAAAACTTCTGATCCTGCTGCAGCAGCGCGCTCGTGAATTGGGTGTTGAGCTGCGTTTTGAGACCGAGGCCGAAAGTGCCGCACATTATGCCAAGGCCTATGACCTTGTCGTTGCCTGTGATGGATTGAATTCCAGAACCCGTACCGAGTTTGCCGATCAGTTCCAGCCTGATATCGATACCCGCAAATGCAAGTTTGTCTGGTTGGGAACGCATCAGAAGTTTGATGACGCCTTTACCTTTATCTTTGAAGAAACCGACAAGGGTTGGGTTTGGGCGCATGCCTATCAGTTTGATGATGAAACAGCGACTTTCATCGTCGAATGTTCACAAGAAACCTGGGATGCATTCGGCTTTGGCGAGATGTCCAAGGAAGAGTCGATCGCGACCTGCGAGGAAATCTTCAAGGATCATCTGGGCGGTCATGACCTGATCAGTAATGCGCATCATATCCGCGGATCGGCATGGTTGAGCTTCCCGCGCGTTCTGTGCAAAAGCTGGTCACATGAAAACATCGTTCTGATGGGCGATGCGGCGGCAACTGCGCATTTCTCCATCGGGTCGGGCACCAAGCTTGCACTTGAAAGTGCGATTGCGCTGGCCAATTACCTTCATTCCGAAAGCGACCTTCCGTCCGCCTTTGGCAAATACGAAGACGAACGCCGTCTTGAAGTTCTGCGCCTGCAATCGGCTGCGCGCAACTCGATGGAATGGTTCGAAGAGATCGAGCGTTACTTCGATTTCGATCCGACCCAGTTTACCTATTCGCTTCTGACCCGATCACAGCGCATCAGCCACGAAAACCTGCGTGTGCGCGATGCCAAATGGCTTGAGGGGGCAGAACGCTGGTTCCAGCAGAGTGCCGGGCTCCCAGCAGCCGAGCCTGTACGCCATCCGATGTTCGTCCCGTTCAAGCTGCGTGATATGGAGCTTAAAAACCGTATCGTTGTCTCGCCGATGGCGCAGTACAAGGCGGTTGATGGCAGCCCGACCGACTGGCATCTGGTGCATTATGCCGAACGTGCCAAGGGTGGCGCGGGGCTTGTTTATACCGAGATGACCTGTGTGTCACCCGAAGGGCGCATCACGCCAGGTTGCCCGGGAATTTATGATGGCAGCCACGAACAGGCCTGGAAACGCATCACGGATTTCATTCACGCTGAAACCGATGCCAAGGTCTGCATGCAGATTGGTCATTCCGGGCGCAAGGGTTCGACCCAGCTTGGTTGGGATGAAATGGATGCACCATTGCCCGATGGCAATTGGCCGCTTTTGTCCGCATCGGCGATTGCATGGTCGGATCGCAATGCAGTGCCAAAGGCAATGACGCGCGATGACATGGATATGGTGCGTGATCAGTTTGTGGCATCTGCCAAAATGGCTGATCGTGCGGGCTTTGACATGATCGAAGTCCATGCCGCGCACGGTTATCTTCTGTCATCCTTCATTAGCCCGGTCAGCAATATCCGCGATGATGAGTATGGCGGGTCGCTTGAAAACCGCATGCGTTATCCGCTTGAGGTCATCAATGCAGTGCGTGCAGTGTGGCCTGCGAACAAGCCGATGTCGGTGCGTATTTCGGCCAATGACTGGGTCGGTGATGCCGGTGTAACCCCCGAAGAGGCAGTTGAAATCGCCCGCATACTTCAGGCCAATGATGTCGATATCTGTGACGTTTCTGCTGGGCAGACGACCAAGGATGCCCGCCCGGTTTATGGCCGTATGTTCCAAACGCCGTTCTCTGACCGTATTCGCAACGAAGCAAATATGGCGACCATGGCGGTTGGCAATATCTATGAGGCCGATCATGCCAACTCAATCCTGATGGCCGGTCGCGCTGATCTTGTTTGCCTTGCGCGCCCGCATTTGGCGAACCCGTATTGGACGCTGCATCAGGCAGCAGGCCTTGGCAATCGCACGCAAAATTGGCCAGCCCCTTATTATGCAGGCCGTGATCAGATGTGGCGCCTTGCCGAGCGTGCCGAAACCATGACCGGAAAGGTGTAATCAACCATGTCTGATCTTGCCGTGAAATGTGCATTGATCACCGGCGGCGGTTCCGGGGTGGGGGCCGTTATGGCCCGCATGCTGGCCGATGCCGGGGTAAAGGTCGTTGTTTCTGGCCGTCGCGCCGAAATGCTGGCCGAGGTTGCACAGCACGCCAATATCACGGCAATCACAGCAGATGTAGCCGATGAAGCATCGGTGCGCGCGATGTATGCCAAAATGGTCGATGAGGTCGGTGCACCGGATTTGGTGATTGCCAATGCCGGCATGGCCGAAAGTGCGCCGATTGGCAAAACCTCGGTCGAGCTTTGGCAACGCACGATGGATGTCAATCTGACCGGCACGTTTTTGACGTTCCGCGAAGGACTGGCCGTGATGGATAAATCCAAACCGGGACGTCTGATTTCCATTGCATCAACTGCCGGGCTTAAGGGCTATGCCTATGTCACGGCCTATTGCGCAGCCAAGCATGGTGTTGTTGGCCTGATCAAGGGAATGGCCGCCGAGCTTGCCAATTGTCCGATCACGGTCAATGCGGTTTGCCCGGGCTTTATGGAAACGCCGATGCTTGAAAAATCAGTTGAAAACATCGTTGCGAAAACCGGCATGAGCACAGATGCCGCGCGCGCAAGCCTTGCCAAAATCAATCCGCAGAACCGTTTCATTCAGCCAAGCGAAGTGGCCGATACCGTTCTGTGGCTTTGCAGCCCGAATGCGGCATCCATTACCGGA
Source organism: Thalassospira sp. (assembly GCF_048059015.1). Taxonomy (GTDB): domain Bacteria; phylum Pseudomonadota; class Alphaproteobacteria; order Rhodospirillales; family Thalassospiraceae; genus Thalassospira. The sequence goes on from NZ_JBLLNT010000010.1 coordinate 38,401, forward strand.
CAGACGATTTCCGTTTCGGGAGGAGAAGTATGAATATGAACAAGTCCGAAGGACTGCCCGAGCATATGGAAAATGAAACGTCTGATCTTTCCAAGGCGCGTTTGCGTGCATGGCTTCAGATCCTGAAAGTATCGCGCAAGATCGAAGGGGAACTTCGCGAAAAGATGCGTGTTGAGTTCGGATCGACCTTGCCGCGGTTTGATGTTCTGGCGGCCCTTTATCGCGAACGTGATGGCATGCGCATGAGCGAGCTTTCCAAATCACTGATGGTATCAAACGGCAATGTCACCGGCATTGTTGATCGGCTGGTAGCCGAGGGGCTTGTCGTCCGTCTGCCGGTCGAAAATGACCGCCGTGCATCCATCGTGCGCCTGACCGAAGCCGGTGAAAAGGACTTTGCCGAACGCGCACTTGTCCATGAAAGCTGGGTTTCGGATCTGTTTTCCGATCTGTCATCGGGCGATGCGGATGCATTGATCCGAATTTTGCGTACCATTTCCCACCATAACGAGGCGCCCCACCATGACTAAGATGGCCAACATCAAGCCAACCCATTTCAACTGGCGCATGGAAGGCGACGTTGCGGTCATTTCATTGGACCGTCCGGATCGCAAAAACCCGCTGACCTTTGATAGCTATGCCGAGCTTCGCGATACCTTCCGCGATCTGGTCTATGCCGATGACATCAAGGCGGTCGTGTTTGGATCAAACGGGGGCAATTTCTGCTCTGGCGGCGATGTGCATGACATTATCGGTCCGCTGATCGACAAGGACATGAAGGGACTTCTGGAATTCACCCGCATGACCGGTGATCTGGTCAAGGCGATCATTGGCTGTGGCAAGCCCGTGATTGCTGCTGTGGATGGTGTTTGCGTGGGTGCGGGGGCAATCATTGCCATGGCATCCGACTTGCGTCTGGCAACCGAAGCTTCCAAAACAGCCTTCCTGTTTACCCGTGTTGGTCTTGCCGGATGTGACATGGGGGCGTGCGCGATCCTGCCGCGCATCATCGGTCAAGGCCGTGCAGCCGAGCTTCTTTATACCGGTCGCGCCATGTCGGCAGACGAAGGTGAGCGTTGGGGGTTCTATAACCGCCTTGTTGAGCCGGACGTTCTTGAAGCCGAAGCCATCGAGCTCGCCACCCGCATTTCCCGTGGTCCGAACTTTGGGCACATGATGACCAAAACCATGTTGGCCCAGGAATGGAATATGTCGATCGAACAGGCGATCGAGGCCGAAGCACAGGCTCAGGCGATCTGCATGCAGACCGAAGATTTCAATCGTGCCTACAAGGCATTCGTTGCCAAGGAAAAACCGGTATTTGAGGGTAACTGATGGCTGATACATCCTACCTCGCCTGGCCGTTTTTTGAAGATCGTCATCGTGAGTTGGCGGTAAAGCTTGATGCATGGGCCAGTGCCAACCTTGATGGCATTGATCATGAAAATGTCGATGCTGCCTGTCGCGATCTGGTCAGCCGTCTGGCCGATGGTGGCTGGCTGCGCAATGCGGCCGTTGATCCGGATGATGCCAGCTCAAAGCTTGATGTCAGATCGCTTTGTCTGATCCGCGAAACGCTTGCGCGTTATGATGGTTTGGCTGATTTCGCCTTTGCCATGCAGGGCTTGGGCAGCGGGGCGATTTCGCTGTTTGGCTCGGAGGCGCAGAAATCCGAATGGCTGCCAAAGGTTCGTAGTGGCAAGGCAATTGCCGCCTTCGCACTGACTGAACCGCAATCGGGATCCGATGTTGCCAATATCGCGCTAGAAGCAAAGCGCGACGGCGGTGACTTTATCCTGAATGGAGAGAAAACCTGGATCTCAAACGGCGGGATTGCAGATTTCTATTGTCTGTTTGCGCGTACCGGCGAAGCACCGGGTGCAAAGGGCCTGTCGGCATTTATCGTCCCTAAAGACCTTCCGGGATTTGAGGTTGCTGAGCGTCTTCACACCATCGCCCCCCATCCATTGGCACGGCTTAAATTCACTGATTGCCGTATTCCGGCATCAAGCTTGATGGGCAAGGGCGGGGACGGGTTCAAGATCGCGATGTCGGTTTTGGATGTGTTCCGATCGACTGTTGCTGCCGCCGCCCTTGGTTTTGCGCGACGTGCCCTTGATGAAACCATCACACGTGTTCAGGACCGCCAATTGTTTGGTGCACCACTGTTTGATCTTCAGATGGTGCAGGGGCATGTGGCCGACATGGCGCTTGATATCGATGCATCGGCCCTTCTGGTCTATCGCGCGGCATGGCTGAAAGACAGCGGTGCTGCACGGGTCAGTCGCGAAGCGGCAATGGCCAAACTTTATTCCACCGATCATGCACAAACCGTCATTGATAAGGCGGTGCAAATTCATGGCGGCGATGGTGTGCGCAGCGGGCACATCGTTGAAACGCTGTACCGGGAAATCCGCGCCCTTCGCATTTATGAAGGCGCATCCGACGTCCAGAAAATAATCATCGCACGGCAAACGCTGGCGCAATAATGGCTGTATCAGGGACTTCACAATGCTCGGACCAACCGCACATACCGATAGCTTCACACGGGACAAGCTTCCCCCGTTTGCAGAATGGCCGGAATTCAATCTGGATGGATTTGCCTATCCCGAATATCTGAATGCCGGGGTCGAACTGACCGACAAGATGGTCGAACAGGGATTTGGTGATAACACCGCCCTGATCGGCAATGGTCGCCAGCGTACCTATAAGGAACTGGCTGACTGGACCAATCGCATCGCCCATGCGCTGGTCGAGGATTACGGCGTTAAGCCGGGCAACCGTGTGATGATCCGTTCGGCCAACAACCCGGCCATGGTGGCTTGCTGGTTGGCGGCGACCAAGGCGGGCGCGGTTGTGGTCAATACCATGCCGATGCTGCGAGCTGGTGAGCTTTCCCAGATTGTTGATAAGGCCGAGATCGAGTTTGCGCTGTGTGATACGCGCCTGATGGATGAGCTGGTGGCCTGCGCCAAGGACAGTAAGTTCTTAAAAAAGGTGATCGGTTTTGATGGCACAGCCAATCATGACGCCGAGCTTGATCGCATTGCCCTGACCAAGTCGGTCAAGTTTGAGGCAGTTAAAACCGGTCGCGATGATGTTGCTTTGCTTGGTTTTACGTCCGGCACGACCGGAAGCCCAAAGGCCACCATGCATTTCCACCGTGATCTTCTGATCATTGCCGATGGCTATGCCAAGGAAGTGCTGAACGTCACGCCTGACGACGTCTTTGTCGGCTCCCCGCCGCTTGCCTTTACTTTTGGGCTTGGTGGTCTTGCGATCTTCCCGCTTCGCTTCGGGGCGACGGCGACCTTGCTTGAAAAGGCATCGCCGCCCAACATGATCGAGATCATCGAAACCTATAAGGCGACCGTTTGCTTTACCGCACCAACTGCCTATCGCGTGATGTTGTCGGCGATGGAAGATGGGGCTGATCTGTCATCACTGCGTGCTGCGGTTTCGGCGGGTGAAACCCTGCCAGCCCCAGTTTACGAAGCATGGATGGTAAAAACCGGCAAGCCGATGCTTGATGGTATTGGCGCGACCGAGATGCTGCATATCTTTATCTCCAACCGTTTTGGCGACAGCCACCCGGCCTGCACGGGCCGTCCTGTCACGGGTTACGAAGCCAAGATCGTTGATAACGATATGAAAGAAGTTCCGGTCGGAACTGTAGGGCGTCTGGCCGTGCGTGGGCCGACGGGATGTCGTTATCTTGATGATGTCCGTCAGGGTGTTTATGTGCGCGATGGCTGGAACCTTACGGGGGACGCGTTCTTTGTGGATGAGAACGGCTACTATCATTTTGCTGCCCGTAACGACGATATGATCGTTTCGTCTGGCTACAACATCGCCGGTCCCGAGGTTGAAGCAGCCCTTCTGTCCCATGCCGCGGTTGCTGAATGTGCTGTCATCGGCGCACCAGATGAAGAACGTGGCACGATCGTTCAGGCCCATGTTGTTCTGGCAGCCGAATATCATCCGACGCCCGAGATGGCCAAAGCGCTTCAGGATCATGTAAAAGCGACGATCGCGCCGTTTAAATACCCGCGTTCCATCGTCTTTATCGAGACACTGCCAAAAACCGCGACTGGGAAAATCCAGCGCTTCAGACTGAAACAGGAAATGTCTGCATGACCGACTTTGCCGCCACCAAATCCCTATTCCATATCCCGAAAGGTGTGATTTACCTTGATGGGAACTCGCTTGGCATGTTGCCGAAAACGGCTGCAAACCGTGCCAAGTCGATGATCGAAGACGAATGGGGGGAAATGCTGATCCGGGGCTGGAATGACGCCAAATGGATGGAGCAACCCGAACGTGTCGGCAATCTTGTCGCGCGTTTGATCGGGGCGGCACCCGGTACTGTGGTTATGGGCGATACCCTGTCGATCAAGGTTTATCAGGCCTTGGCAAGTGCGCTTGAAATGCGCCCGGATCGCAAGGTTGTTGTTTCTGATAACGGCAACTTCCCGACGGACCTTTATATGGCCGATGGCCTGATCAAAAGCCTAGATAAAGGTCATGTCCTTAAAACACCAAACCCGGAAGATGTCGAAAGCCTGATCAACGAAGATCTTGCTGTTTTGATGCTGACCCAGGTGGATTATCGCACGGGCCGCATGCATGACATGAAACGCATCACCGATCTTGCCCATGCGGCGGGTGCGATCGTGATTTGGGATCTGGCCCATTCTGCGGGTGCGGTTCCGGTTGATCTTGCTGGTTGCAATGCCGATTTTGCAGTCGGTTGCACGTACAAGTACCTCAATGGTGGACCGGGCGCGCCAGCATTCATCTATGTCCGTCCCGATCATGCCAAAACCGTCCGTCCGGCACTTTCAGGCTGGCTTGGCCATGCGGCACCGTTTGCCTTTGACCGCGAATATACCCCGGCACCCGATGTATCGCGCATGCGTGTTGGTACCCCGCCGGTTATTCAGATGACGGTCCTTGAAGAAGCGATGAAGGCGTGGGACGGCGTTGAAATGGCCGATATCCGTAGACGCAGTATCGAGCTTTGCGAACAGTTTATTGCCGGTGTTGAAGCAAACTGCCCGATGTTGGAGCTGGCAAGCCCGCGCAATCCTGAAGAACGTGGTTCGCAGGTGTCGTTCAAGTTTGATCAGGGTTACGCCGTGATGCAGGCCTTGATCGCACGTGGTGTGATTGGTGACTTCCGTGCTCCGGACGTGATCCGCTTTGGCTTTACCCCGCTTTATATCGACAATGGCGATTTAGATGGGGCGGTGAAAATCCTTGCTGAAATCATGGAAACCCGTGCTTGGGACAAGCCGGAATTCCACAAACGCAATGCGGTGACCTGATCATGGCAAAGCAAACCACACCATATGATCCAAGCTCTGAGGGCGCACGCACGGACTTCTCCGATCAGATGTCCTATGGGGATTATCTGTCGCTTGATGCGATCCTGACCGCCCAGCATCCGCAATCCAATGCCCATGATGAGTTGCTTTTCATCATTCAGCATCAGACATCCGAACTTTGGATGAAGCTTGCGATCCGGGAAATCGGTGCGGCACGTCGTGCGATCCATAATGGAGATCTGCGTCCGGCATTTAAAATGCTGGCCCGTGTGTCGCGAATTTTCGAGCAGCTTAATAATGCGTGGGATGTTCTGCGCACCATGACGCCAAGTGACTACACCACGTTCCGCGATGCGCTTGGCCCGTCATCGGGGTTCCAGTCCTATCAGTATCGTCAGATCGAATTCATGTTGGGCAACCGCAATCACGCAATGTTGCGCCCGCATGCCCACCGTGAAGACATCACCGAGATGCTGAAGGCCGAACTTGCAACGCCAAGCCTGTATGACGAGGCCTTGCATCTTTTGGCGGGCGAGGGGCTCGAACTTCCCGATCATGTACTGAACCGGGATGTTTCGGCGCCCTACACACCCGATGATGCGGTGATTGCAGCGTGGCACAAGGTTTACAGCGACCCGGCAAAGCACTGGTCGCTCTATGAGCTGGCTGAAAAGTTGGTCGATTTTGAGGACTATTTCCGTCGTTGGCGCTTTAACCACGTCACCACGGTCGAACGCGTTATTGGTTTCAAACGCGGGACCGGGGGGACAGGTGGAGTGAGCTACCTTAAAAAAATGCTGGAAGTAGAACTGTTTCCGGAACTCTGGCGGGTAAGAACCACGCTTTGAGGATAGACGGACGTGATGCAAATACTGCAAGATCAGGGGCAGGCATCAGGTTCGTTAAAACCGCGACGAAAAATGAATAAAAAGTCGTGGGATCAACGTGTTGCTAAACGAACAAATGTATAAACACGGAGGCTTTAATGAAGGGTATGAAGACAACGATTGCAGCGGTTGCTGCATTGTTTGCAGCTGGTGCAGCGCAGGCTGAACCGGTCAAGGTTGGCATGATCACAACGCTTTCGGGCGGTGGTGCCGGTCTGGGTATTGATGCACGTGACGGCTTTATGCTTGCTGTCAAACAGGCAAACAACCCGGAACTCGAAGTGGTGATCGAAGACGATCAGCGCAAGCCGGACGTTGCTGTTCAGCTGGCTGATAAAATGATCCAGCAGGAAAAAGTTGATGTTCTGACCGGTATCATCTGGTCGAACCTTGCCATGGCTGTGGTTCCGTCTGCAGTAGCGCAAGACAAGATCTATCTGTCGGTAAACGCCGCACCGTCCCAGCTTGCTGGCAAGGGCTGCAACAAGAACTATTTCAGCGTTTCCTATCAGAATGACAACCTGCATGAAGCAGCCGGTGGTTATGCGTCGAGTGCCGGTTACAAAAACGCCTTCATCCTCGCACCGAACTATCCGGCTGGTAAGGACTCCCTGACCGGTTTCAAACGCTTCTTCCTTGGTGACATCGCTGAAGAAGTTTACACCAAGCTTGGTCAGACCGACTATGCCGCCGAAATCGCACAGATCCGTGCATCGGGTGCGGACAGCGTCTTCTTCTTCCTGCCGGGTGGCATGGGCATCGCGTTCATGAAGCAGTACGCACAGTCCGGTGTTGATATTCCGCTGATCGGTCCGGCATTCTCGATGGATCAGGGCATTCTTGGTGCCGTTGGTGATGCTGCACTTGGTGTGAAAAACACCTCGAACTGGTCCAAAGACATCGACAATCCGACCAATGCGGCATTCGTTGAAACCTTCCAGGCGGAATATGGCCGTTTGCCGTCGCTTTACGCGTCGTTTGGTTTCGATACGGCCAACCTTCTGCTTTCGGCAATGGGTAAGGCCAACATTTCGGACAAGGATGCATTCCTTGATGCACTGCGTTCCGCAGACTTTAATTCGGTCCGCGGCAAATTCATCTTTGGCCCGAACCAGCATCCGATCCAGGATCTCTATGTTCGTGAAGTCGTGAAAGAAGGCGACGTTCTGACCAACAAAATTGTCGGAACGGCTTTGACTGACCACTCTGACGCATATGCGTCCGAATGCTCGATGTAATCACGAGCTGACAAGCAGCCGGGGGCCGTTCCGAATTCTGTTCGGCCCCTGACTACCTTGTGACGGAGTTTCCAATAATGTTCTCTCTTTTTCTGGAGCAGCTGTTAAACGGCCTTCAGTCTGGTGTGATGCTGTTTTTGATGGCATCGGGACTGACGCTTGTTTTCGGTGTGATGGGGCTGATTAACCTGGCCCATGGCTCGCTCTATATGGTCGGTGCATTTGCCTGTGCGGCAGTTGCGGCATGGACGGGTTCATTCTGGCTTGGCCTTGTTGCCAGCCTGATGGCGGCGGCACTTGCCGGAGCGCTGGTCGAAATGTTGATTATTCGCCGTCTTTATAACCGCGATCACCTTGATCAGGTTCTGGCGACTTTTGCACTTATTTTGATTTTTTCCGAAGGCACGCGCTGGATTTTCGGATCCTTCCCGCTGTTCCTGAGCGTCCCTGATTTCCTGACCGGAACGGTTGTTTTAGGTGGATCGTTCGAATATCCGCTCTTCCGCCTGGCAATCATTATTGCCGGTCTTTTAGTGGCGGCAGGCTTGTTCCTTTTGATTGGCAAGACCCGCCTTGGTATCCGCATTCGAGCCGGTGAAGCCGACCGCGGCATGATTGCTGCCCTTGGTGTCGATATTGATCGCCTTTACACCATGGTATTTGCGCTTGGTGCTGCATTGGCAGGCCTTGCCGGTGCGTTTGTCGGTACCACCCAATCGGTTCAGGTTGGTATGGGCGAGCCTGTTTTGATCCTGGCCTTCGTCGTGATTGTGATCGGCGGGATCGGATCGATCAAAGGTGCCCTTGTTGGATCGCTTCTGGTTGGTTTTACCGACACGATGGGCCGATTTCTTCTGCCGCATGCATTTGCAACTTTCCTAGATCCGTCCAGCGCGACCGCGATCGGATCGGCACTTGCATCCATGTTGATTTATATCGTGATGGCGTTGGTTTTGTTCCTGCGTCCAAGCGGTTTGTTCGGGACGGAAGCCTGATATGACCATGAACCGCGAAACACTTATCAATATTGTTCTGGCCATTGCGCTGGTGGCTGTGCCGCTCATCGCACTTGGCATGGATGAACCCTTTATCATTACCCTTGCCACCAAGGTCGCGATCCTTGCGATGGCCGGCGTGGGGCTTAACCTTGTGCTTGGGTATGGCGGGCTTGTGTCCTTTGGCCATGCTGCGTTCTTTGGAATTGGGGGTTATGCTGCCGGTATCCTTGCCAGCCATGCCCTGAATTACGAACCGATCATGGAAAGCCCGTTCCTGATCGAAGGCACGACGCAGATGATTGCTATCTGGATTGTTGCCTTGATGGTGTCGGGTCTTGTGGCACTGGCGATCGGTGCGATCACGCTTCGGACCAGTGGTGTCTATTTCATTATGATCACACTGGCTTTTGCGCAGATGATCTATTACTTCGCGATTTCCTGGCCGGCATATGGCGGAGAAGACGGGCTTTCGATCTATGTTCGCAACGGCTTCCCGGGGATCAATACCCTTGATCCGATCAGTTTCTTTGCACTTTGTGCGGTGATGCTGGGCATTGCCATGATCTTTTCGGCTGTTCTGATCCGCTCGCGCTTTGGCTTGGCCCTTCAAGGGGCGCGTCAAAACCCGCAGCGTATGACAGCCGTTGGTATTGCGCCGTTTCGCATTCGTCTGGTGGCGTTTGTCATCTCGGCGATGATCACGGCCCTTGCCGGTGCGCTTTATGCCGATCTCAACCGTTTCGTCAGCCCGACGATGCTGTCTTGGCATATGTCTGGCGAGATCATGGTGTTTGTCATCCTCGGCGGTGTTGGACGTTTATTTGGTCCGCTTGCAGGTGCTGCGCTTTACATCATTCTCGAACATCTGTTGGGCAGTGTGTGGGAGTTTTGGCAATTGCCGCTTGGCGTGTTGTTGCTGATTGTTGTTCTGTTCGCGCGCGGTGGTCTTGTTGGTGTATTGGCGGGGGAGCGTAAACATGCCTGATGCCATTCTTTCCCTTTCAAATGTCACCAAGCAGTTCGGATCGCTTCTGGCCAGTGACAATGTGACGCTTGATCTTATGCCCGGTGAAATCCATGCCCTGATCGGTCCGAACGGTGCAGGCAAATCAACCCTGATCAAACAGATCGCGGGCGAGATCACATCGGACAGCGGCGACATTCATTTCAATGGCCAGCATATCAATGGCCTTGATGCCGTTGCCCGGTCACGCATGGGCCTTGCCAGAACGTTTCAGGTGTCATCGCTGATGCCTGAATTCTCGGTCCTTCAGAACGTCATGCTGGCCCGGCAATCTGTCAGCGGCAAGGTATTCCGCTTCTTCCGTCCGGTTCTTGGTGATGCGTCACTGGTGGAACCGGCAATGGCACAGCTTGAACGGGTCGGGCTTGCCGATCGTGCGCAGATGCGTGCGGCCGACATTTCACACGGTGAACGGCGTCAGCTTGAAATGGCAGTCGCCCTTGCGCTTGAGCCAAAGGCGTTTCTTCTTGATGAGCCGATGGCCGGAATGGGACCGGAGGGATCCAAACGTCTGACCGGGTTCCTTGATGGATTGCGGGCACAAGCACCGATCCTTTTGGTCGAACACGACATGGACGCGGTCTTTGCCTTGGCGGATCGTATTTCAGTCCTCGTTTATGGCCGGGTGATTGCGACCGGTACGGTTGATGAAATTCGCGGCAACGAAGATGTCAAACGTGCCTATCTCGGGGAGGAAGCCTGATATGACTGCACTTCTCGAACTTAGTGGCGTGACGGCGTTTTACGGTGCATCACAGGCCCTGTTTGGAATTGATCTTTCGCTCAATGAAGGCGAAGCGGTGGCGCTTATGGGCCGTAACGGCATGGGCAAGACCACGACGATCAAGACCATTTGTCGCATGATGGAACATCGCGATGGTTCCATCCGCTTTGCCGGTCAGGATCTGGCAAAAATGCGATCGCACAAGGCAGCGCGCCTTGGCCTTGGTCTGGTGCCGGAAGGACGTAGATGTTTTGCGCGCCTTAGTGTGACTGAAAACCTGATCGCGGCAGCGCGTCCTGGTGAATGGGATTTTGACCGGGTCGCGGGTTTGTTCCCGCGATTGGCCGAGCGCCGTGATCAGAAGGCCATGACCCTTTCGGGTGGTGAACAACAGATGCTGGCCATTGGCCGGGCGCTTATGACCAATCCGCGTTTGTTGATCCTTGATGAAGCGACAGAGGGGTTGGCGCCGGTTGTGCGTCAGGAAATCTGGGCTGCGATCAATCAGCTCAAGCAATCTGGTTTGACGATCCTTGTTGTGGACAAGTCGCTTAAGGAGCTTTCGGGCGTAGCTGACCGCTATGTGGTGGTCGAGAAGGGTGTGACTGCCTGGACCGGTAAGGTAGATGAGCTGACCGAAGAGTTGGCTGATCGGTATCTGGGGGTCTGATATGGCGGTGTTCACTTACCACCAAAAGGTCCTGTTTCAACATTGCGATCCGGCGGGGATTGTTTTTTACCCCCGCTATTTCGAGATGGTGAATGCCACGGTCGAAGAGTGGTTTGATGTGGTGATCGGCTGTGGCTTTCCGACCATGCATGGTCCGATGCAGGCAGCCGTGCCGACGGCCGGGCTTTCGATCGCATTTACCGCACCAAGCATGCTTGGCGATCAGCTGGAATTCCGCCTCAAGCCAATACGTATCGGCCGGTCGAGCCTTGAGCTTGAAATTGCGGCCTTTGCAGGTGACGAGCAACGCCTGAAAACAACAGTAACGCTGGTCTTTACGAAAAAAGGGGCCGGAAAGTCAGTGGCATGGCCAGATGATTTGCGTGCCAAAATCGAAAAAGAAATCAATCAAGTGGTAGAAAAAAATGCATAAAATCGTTCAGCCAGACGGATGGAAAGAGCCCAAGGGATACGCAAACGGTGTGTTGGCACAAGGTGCAACGCTTTATATCGGCGGTCAGATTGGCTGGAACGCAGATCAGGTGTTTGAAGCCAAGGATTTCGTTGGCCAGATGGAACAGGCGCTTAAAAACATTGCCGCCGTTCTTGAAGCGGCTGGCGGCAAACCCGAATACCTCACGCGCCTGACCTGGTATGTCACCGACAAACAGGAATACCTCGCCAAACAACGCGAAGTTGGCCAGGCATACCGCGCCGTCCTTGGCAAAAACTTCCCGGCCATGACCATGGTGGTGGTCAGCGCCCTTGTCGAAGATGAAGCCCTGCTTGAGATCGAAGGTACGGCGGTTATTCCGGTTTGAGTTTGAAGCCAGATCAAGAGACCGAGACCAGAGAGCAGCTTTTGGCTGCTCTTTGTTGTTTGTGCAAAAGGCAATGTACCAACAGTTTTGCTTTTCCATCGCCGCTGAACTAAGCTTTTAAAAAACAAAAAATAAGTTTCTGCGGAGGAACATCATGAGATCGACCGTTTTGGGGGCGTCCGATGGGGATGCGCCTGCCGTTGGTAATGACGTTGGTTATTCCGGTCTTGGTCCTGAATTCGGGCCGTGGCTGGAAAAGGCGTCGATCCTTGTTGTCGATGATGAGCCGGGCATGCGGAACTTTTTGGTGCGCACGTTGGGCCCCCGCGCCAAGCGGGTGGAGGAAGCGGCTGATTGTGAGGAGGCCACAGCCCTTCTTGATAAGCACCACTTTGACGTCGTCATCCTTGATAACATTATGCCGGGCAAAAGCGGGGTCGAGTGGCTAACCGAGCAGCGTGAGATCGGCTTTTTCTCTGACGCGATCCTGATGACGGCGTATGCGGATCTGGATACCGCGATCAAGGCATTGCGTGCCGGTGCTGTTGACTTTGTCCTGAAACCATTTCGCTCCAACCAGATTTTGAACGCCGTTGCGCGTTGTCTGGATCGTATGCGATTGCGGCGTGAAAACCATGTTTTGCGCCATGAGTTGCGTGCGACGTCTGATCATGTTTTGTTGCGTGACAAGCTGATTGGTTATTCTGCGCAAATTCAGGAAATCCGCGAAACCATTGCCCGGGTCGCCCCACTTCCGACCTCAATCCTGATTTCCGGGCAAAGCGGGACAGGTAAGGAAGTCACGGCGCGTTCGTTGCATTCGCTTTCTGCTCGTGCGGAAAAGCCGTTTGTACCGATCAATTGCGCGGCCATTCCGTCGGAAATGATTGAGGCCGAGCTGTTTGGCCATGTCAAAGGCGCCTTTACCGGCGCACAGTCTGCACGCGATGGTCTTTTCATGCATGCGCAAGGCGGTACACTTTTTCTTGATGAAGTCGGTGAATTGTCGCTTGCCACCCAAAGTAAACTTCTGCGCGCGATTGAAAGTCGCCGTATCCGCCCGGTGGGCTCGGAGCGTGAAGCACCCGTCGACCTGCGCTTTATCTTTGCCACCAATGCCGATCTTGAGACCGAGGTCGAAGCCGGGCGTTTCCGCGCCGATTTGTTTTATCGCATCAATGTCATGCATATCGAAATGCCCCCACTTTGTGAGCGCGGGGATGATGTGCTTGAGCTTGCGACCCTGTTCATGACCAAGCTTTCCAAGCAGCTTGGCGTGCGTGAAGTCCCTATGGACGCCGCCGTTCGGGCCGGGCTAACGCGCTATGACTGGCCCGGCAATGTGCGCGAGTTGCGGAACCTGATCGAGCGCACGCTAATCCTTGGCCGGTTCCCGAACGAATTCCGGGATGCCGAGGCGGAGGTGGCGGCGCAGACTGATGGTGACGAAACCCTTGATGAGATGGAGCGTCGCCACATCCTGGCGATGCTTGATAAAACCGGAGGCAACCGGAACGAGGCCGCAAGGCGTCTTGGTGTATCGCGCAAAACGATTGATCGTAAGTGCGCCAGCTGGGATCAGGAATGACGCTATTTTCGCGATCACTCGTCGATAAACCCAAGCGCACCCGATCTGTTCGGTTCAAATTACTCGCGATCGCGTTGCTGCCCACTTTGGTCATCCTGCCTTTATTGCTGGGCGTCATGATGGTGCGCTGGAACAGCAAGTTTGACGCACTTCTGACATCAAAGGTCAGTGGTGATCTGACAATCGCCCATCAATATTTCACCCATATCCTTGAAAACACAGGCGAGCAGCTTGACGCACTTGGTCAATCAGTAGCGCTTCAGGATATCTTGGCGGCGAATGATACGGCAGCGTTGAACAAGTTGCTTGATGCGCGTCAACAGGCACTGGGTCTTGATTTCCTGTATCTGTCCGATGGTGAAAACCATGTCCAAGGGGCGCATCGTGATGGCGATTGGCCCGTCATTGCAAGTGCGCTGGCCGGGAAATCCTCCACCAGCATCGATATCTTTAGCAATACCGATCTTGCCGCCATTTCGTCGGATCTGGCCGAACGTGCGCAGCTTGAGTTGATCGAAACACCCAATGCCGTGCCCACAACACGCGACCGCGAAACACGGGGCATGGTGGTGCATTCGGCAAGCCATGTCGCATTGCCATCAGGTGAAACCGTCGCCCTGGTTGGTGGTATCCTGCTAAACCAGAATTTGGGTTTCATCGATACCATCAACGATCTGGTCTATCGCCAAAGCAGCCTGCCCGAAGGAAGCCAGGGTACGGCGACCCTGTTTCTGGATGATGTGCGTGTGAGCACCAATGTCCGTCTGTTTGCCGATCGCCGAGCACTTGGCACGCGTGTTTCAAGCATCGTGCGCAAAAAGGTTTTGGAGGATGGAGAGGTCTGGCTTGATCGCGCCTTTGTCGTCAATGACTGGTATATCTCGGCCTATGAGCCGATCACTGACAGTTATGGCAAACGGGTTGGCATGCTGTATGTCGGGTTTCTTGAGGCCCCGTTTGCCCAGACGAAATATGAAAGCCTTTTGATCCTGATCGGTGCTTTCCTGTTTGTCGCCATCCTCTCGGTTCCGCTGTTTCTGCGTTGGGCGCGAGGTATTTTCAAACCGCTTGAGAAAATGACCAATACCATCGCGCGTGTCGAAAGCGGGGATTATTCCGCACGCACTAATATTGATCGGGTACAGGATGAAATCACGCTGGTGGCCGATCATCTCGATGATCTTCTCGATCAGGTGCAAGAACGTGATAAGCGCCTGCGCGCCTGGAATGATCAGCTTAATGCCCGTGTTGATGCCCGCACCAGTGAATTGCGCGAAGCCAACCGCGCGCTTGAAGAAACCACCCGCCAATTGATCATGTCCGAAAAGCTTGCTGCGATTGGTGAAATCACAGCGGGTGTCGCGCATGAGATCAACAATCCCGTCGCCGTCCTTCAGGGCAATCTTGATGTGTTGCGTGATCTGTTGGGCGAGCATGCCTATCTGGGTGAAACCGAATTCCGCCTGATTGACGAACAGGTCAATCGCATCAATCTGATCGTCACCAAACTTCTGCAATTCGCCAAGCCAGAGGAATATGCAGGTTTCGTCGAGCGCCACAGCGTTGCCGAAGTGATCGAGGATTGCATGCCCCTTGTTGCTCACTTGCTGGGGCGGGCTGACATTAAGGTCATCCGCGATCATAAATCGACCCGACTGATCCTGATGAACCGTACAGAGCTTCAGCAGGTTCTGGTCAATCTGATGGTCAATGCACTTCACGCCATGCCTGATCAGGGGACCTTGACCCTGATTGATGTTGATGATGTGCGCGATGAAAAGCCCGGTGTGCTGATAACCGTCCATGACACGGGAACGGGCATGGAAAAGGATGTTCTCGATCGCATTTTCGACCCGTTCTATACGACAAAACGCCGCGAAGGGACTGGTCTTGGTCTATCCATTACCAAGACACTGATTGATCGCCAAGGTGGCTTTATGGATGTGAAAAGTACGCCCGGTGAAGGCACTGAATTCACCATCTGGCTTCCCGAAGCCGATTAAAATACCCCTGCAAATCCGCTCATAAATGCTGCAAATGCGAGTGGACATTTTGTCCATATGCGCGTTTTGCGTGCATTTCATGGTTGGACATTTTGTCCATGCGCGTGCGCTGCAATATCGCCTTTTACTTTTGAAAAGTGACAGAAAGCTTCGCAAGTGACGCTGTGGCACGATGATTGCCACGTTGTGAATTCCGGAACGAACCGCGTTTGCCCTGCACCATGACCAAAAAGTGCGACGGGGAAGGGCAAGAAAATCATAATACCGGGAGGAAACAACGTCATGTTTGACAAGCTAAAGAAAGAACACATCGTCGCTGGCGACGATTTCAATCGCTGGAAAGTTCCACCAGCATCCATCGCCATTCATCTTTGCATCGGCTCTGTCTATGCCTGGAGTATCTTTAATCCGCCATTGATCAAGGAATTCGGTGTGGTTGCCGCAAGCTCCGGTGACTGGGGGCTGCAATCTGTTGTCTGGATTTTCTCGGTCGCCATTGTGGTGCTGGGCTTGGCCGCGGCATTTGGCGGCAAGTGGCTTGAAGAAGTCGGTCCGCGCATGGTTGGCGTGGTTGCTGCGTTCTGCTGGGGCGGTGGTTTCATCGTTGGCGGGGTCGGGATTGCGACCCATCAATTGTGGCTGGTCTATCTTGGCTATGGCGTGCTTGGCGGGGCCGGGCTTGGGCTTGGCTATGTTTCACCGGTATCAACCCTGATCCGCTGGTTCCCGGACCGGCGCGGTATGGCGACCGGCATGGCGATTATGGGCTTTGGCGGTGGTGCGATGATCGCAACCCCGATCAAGGAAGGCCTGCTGTCGGCATTCTATAAAGTTCCTGAATATCTTGGTCCGGAAAGTGCCGTGAACCTTGTTACCGAAGGTGGCAAGCGCATGGCCGAAGTCGGCGGACAGATGGTTGAGGTCGTCGTTGCTGGTGCCGCACAAGTGGCATCCGCCCCGGTTCCGATCGAAGAAGGCGTTTACATTGCAGGCACGGGTAATACCGGTGCGGCCTCGACCTTCTTCACGCTTGGTGTTGTCTATTTCATCGTCATGATGATTGCGGCGTTCTCCTATCGCGTTCCGCGCGAAGGCTGGTTGCCAAAAGGCTGGACGCCGCCGACTGCGGATACCGCGTCCAAGCGCATGATCACCCAGAAAAACGTCCATATCGATCAGGCACTGAAAACCCCGCAATTCTATCTGCTGTGGATTGTTCTGTGCTTTAACGTGACGGCAGGCATCGGGGTGATTGGCGTTGCCAAAACCATGATGTCGGAAATCTTTGGTACGACCTTGCCGCTTGTTGTGAATTCCGCCTTTGCGGCGACCTATGTGTTCATGATTTCGGTCTTTAACATGTGTGGCCGGTTCTTCTGGGCATCCATGTCGGATTATATCGGGCGCAAGAATACCTATTACTGCTTCTTCATTCTGGGCATTGCGCTTTATCTGTCGATCCCGTTTGCCGCAGAACAGGTCAGCATTAATCCGGCTGTGACCTATCTGGTGATGTTCTATGCCGCAACCATGATCATCTTCACGATGTATGGTGGTGGCTTTGCGACCATCCCGGCATATCTGGCGGATATCTTTGGTACCAAATATGTCGGTGGTATCCATGGGCGTCTTCTGACGGCCTGGAGTACCGCTGGTGTGCTTGGTCCGTTGGCGATCACTCAGTTGCGTCAGACCTCGGTCGCAAACTCGATCAAGGATCTGGCAGCAAAGGTCGACCCGGCAGCCTTCCAGGCGAAATTCGGTGCGGGCATTGAACAGCTTGATCAGCTGGTCGCGGCCAAAACCGTTACCATCGGGCGTCTGATGGAAATTGCCCCGGCAGGTACGGTTGATCCGACCTCAAGCCTTTATAACACCACCATGTATGCCATGGCGGCTCTTCTGGCGATCGCATTGATTGCCAACAAGATGGTCCGTCCGATTGACGAAAAGCACTACATGGAAACCAAGGAAAGTGGTGTTGGCGCAACCGGACGCGAAGCAACGTCCGAAGCGTAAGCGACCATGGGCGTCGATCACCGCACCCCTGTGATCGACGCCCGATTGGCTAACGATGTCTGTCCGTTAACCATGTGGGGCATGATTGGCACAGTCATGTACGGTCATGTCTTGGGTCCGGGTTCCGTTCATCCGATCCGGATCCGCGTTCTGTTGCAGGAATAACCTTTAAGCCCGTAGGGGTAATCGGTTATCCTGCAATCAGGATGCCGCCCAGCGCTTTCGGTGTTCATCCACAAAAACGTGCATCCAATCAATGTGATGCCAGTCGCCATGCCGGATATAAAATGATCGATAAGCTCGAAATGTTTATGGTGCTTGCTCGTGAGCAGCATTTTGGCCACGCCGCAGAAGAATGCGGTGTGACACAGCCAACGCTGTCCAGTGCCTTGCGCCAGCTTGAAGACCATCTTGGTGTGGTGCTGGTAAAACGTGGATCACGCTATCAGGGGCTGACGCCCGAAGGTGAGCGTGTTCTGGAATGGGCGCGTCATATTGTCGGCAGCACACGGTCCATGCGTGATGAAATGCGCGCGATGCGGTTTGGTCTGACCGGACAGGTGCAAATTGCGGTAATCCCGACAGCGCTTTCGATGGTCCATGAATTAACCACCCCGTTTCGCGAAAAGCACCCGGATGTCAGCTTTGCCATCCTGTCGCGGACCTCAACGGAAATTCAGGCATTACTGGATGATCTGCAAATCGATGCCGGGATCACGTATCTGGACAATGAACCGCTTGGCCGGGTGACATCGATCCCGCTTTATCGCGAGCGCTATCATCTGGTGACGTCCAATCTGGATGAATTGGGCGATCAAAATGCGATTACCTGGCATGAAACGGCGAAGCTGCCCTTGTGTCTTTTGACGCCGGATATGCAGAACCGACGCATCATTGATCAACATCTTGATGCGGCCGGGGCAAAGGTCAGTGCTACCTTGGAAAGTGATTCCATGATTGCACTGTTCAGCCATGTTCAGACCGGAAACTGGGCCAGCATCATGCCCGAAAAAATGGTCGAAAGTTTTGGTATGCGGGATCGGGTTAAGTCCATTCCGATCATTGAACCGGATGCCAGCCACATGGTCGGCTTGATCGCCGCAAAACGCGAGCCTGCAACCCCTGTGGTTTCAGCGCTTTTGAAGGAAGCCGCCCGAATTTCCGAGCTGCAAACCGTTTGATAGGTTTTCGCTATCGCGTAACGGGATGGCTTTATTGAACAGGCGGGCCGGATGCCCGAAACTGTCAGCAATAATAAATACATGTTCAACATGCTTGAGAGAGAGGCCTGCATGTCGGAAACGACCGAGGACCAAAACGTCCGCGTCGCCGCCATTTGTGATCAGTTGATCACGTTGGAAGGGCCGCTATTGCCAATCCTGCACGAGGTGCAGGAAGAATTTGGCCATATCCCTGAAGGCGCGCTTCAGACCATCGCCAAGAAGCTTAATCTCAGCCGGGCAGAGGTGCATGGGGTTGCAAGCTTCTATCACGACTTCCGCGAGGAAAAGGCAGGTAAGCACGTCGTCAAGATTTGCCGCGCCGAAGCCTGTCAGGCCATGGGGGCAGATGCGCTTGGGGAAAAGGTGCGCCGTCATCTCAATGTTGACTGGTCGCAAACCACAGCGGATCGCAAAGTCACCCTTGAACCGGTCTTTTGCCTTGGTCTTTGCGCCTGTGCACCGGCCGCGATGATCGATGGCAAGGTTGTTGGCCGCGTCAGTGCCGATCGCATTTTGGCAAAGGTGGGGTCATGAGCATCAAGGTTTACGTTCCACTTGATTCCGGTGCCGTCGCACTTGGTGCCGATGACGTTGCAACCGCCATCGCGCAAAAGGCATCATCGGCCGGGGCCGATATCAAGCTCGTGCGCAATGGTTCGTTTGGCATGTATTGGCTCGAACCGATGGTCGAGGTCGAAACACCGCGCGGTCGCGTGGCCTATGGCCCGGTGACCACCGATGATATCGATGCGCTGTTTGCGTCTGATTTCCTGACCGGTGGGGAACATCCGCTTTATCTGGGCAAGACCCAGGATATCCCGTTCTTGAAAAGCCAGTCGCGTTTGACCTTCCAGCGCTGCGGGTTCATTGACCCGGTATCGCTTGAAGATTACCGTGCCCATGATGGTCTGACAGGGCTTGAAAACGCGCTTAAGATGTCGGATGCGGAAATCGTCAAGGCTGTCACAGACAGTGGCCTTCGTGGTCGCGGTGGTGCCGGTTTCCCGACCGGCATTAAATGGAACACGGTCCGCGAAGCAAACGCCGATCAGAAATACATCGTCTGTAACGCTGATGAAGGCGATAGCGGAACGTTCGCCGATCGCATGATCATGGAAGGCGAGCCGTTTGTTCTGATCGAAGGCATGATCATTGCTGGCCTCGCGACAGGTGCGACCAAGGGCTATGTCTATACCCGTTCAGAATATCCCGATGCCATCCGCATCATGAACGAGGCGATCGAAGTTGCCCGTGCCGCCGGTGTTTTGGGCGATAACGTCCTTGGATCGGGCAAGGCGTTCGATATGGAAGTCCGCATGGGTGCGGGCGCCTATGTCTGTGGCGAGGAAACATCGCTTCTCAACAGCATGGAAGGCAAGCGCGGTGTTGTCCGCGCCAAGCCGCCGCTTCCTGCCCTTGAAGGTTTCATGGGCCGCCCGACGGTTGTGAATAACGTGATTTCGTTGTGCTCTGTTCCGGTGATCCTGGAAAAGGGCTCGGAATATTACCGTGATTTTGGCATGGGCCGGTCGCGTGGCACCATTCCGATCCAGATTGCAGGTAACGTTAAACATGGCGGCCTTTATGAGGTTGGCTTTGGTTTGACGCTGGGCGAAATCGTCGAGCAGATCGGCGGTGGTACAGCAACCGGACGTCCGATCAAGGCGGTTCAGGTCGGCGGTCCTTTGGGGGCCTATTTCCCCAAGGAACTGTTTGATACGCCCTTTGATTACGAAGAATTTGCCAAGCGTGATGGTCTGATTGGTCATGCCGGTGTGGTCGTTTTTGATGACACGGTCGACATGATGAAGCAGGCGCGCTTTGCCATGGAATTCTGCGCGATTGAGTCATGCGGCAAATGCACGCCATGCCGCATTGGTTCGATCCGGGGCACCGAAGTTGTCGACAAGCTCGAACGCGGTGAAGACCCCGAATTGCAGATCGAATTGCTGACCGATCTTTGTGAAACCATGAAGTTCGGATCGCTGTGCGCATTGGGTGGCTTTACGCCCTATCCGGTGATGAGCGCACTGACCCATTTCCCTGATGATTTCAAGCCACGCGCGCTTGATATAGCTGCGGAGTGAAACGATGTCCTTGATCAAAGAAGTCGACTACGGAACCCCCGCGAAGAATTCAGAAAAGACTGTCACCCTGACCATTGATGGCAAGGACGTGACGGTACCCGAAGGTACATCCGTCATGCGTGCCTCAATGGAGGCGGGCATTCAGGTGCCGAAACTGTGTGCGACCGATATGGTCGATGCATTCGGATCCTGCCGTCTGTGCCTGGTCGAAGTCGAAGGCCGCAATGGCACGCCGGCATCCTGCACCACGCCTGTGATGGACGGGATGGTTGTTCGCACCCAGACCGAGCGGCTTAAGAAAATCCGCAAAGGCGTGATGGAGCTTTATATCTCTGACCATCCGCTTGATTGTCTGACCTGTGCGGCCAATGGCGATTGCGAATTGCAGGATATGGCCGGTGCGGTGGGCCTGCGCGATGTGCGTTATGGTTATGAAGGCGGCAACCATGTTGAGGTCCGCCAGAACGGGGAAGAAAATCCGCGCTATATGGCAAAGGATGAAACCAACCCGTATTTCACCTATGACCCGTCCAAATGCATTGTCTGTTCGCGTTGTGTCCGTGCCTGCGAAGAAGTACAGGGCACCTTTGCGCTGACCATCGAAGGCCGTGGCTTTGAATTCCGCGTGTCACCGGGCATGCATGAAGACTTTCTTGATTCCGAATGCGTGTCGTGCGGTGCCTGTGTGCAGGCATGCCCGACCGCAACGCTTCAGGAAAAGTCGGTTATTGAAATCGGTCAGCCGGAACATTCCGTCGTTACCACCTGTGCCTATTGCGGGGTCGGCTGTTCGTTTAAGGCGGAAATGCGCGGCGAAGAACTGGTCCGCATGGTTCCCTATAAGGATGGTAAGGCCAACCGGGGCCATTCCTGTGTGAAGGGGCGTTTTGCCTATGGCTATGCCAATCACAAGGACCGCATCCTGAACCCGATGATCCGCGAAAATGTCGAAGACCCTTGGCAGGAAGTCAGTTGGGAAGAGGCACTTCGGTTCACCGCAGACAAGTTCAAAGGCATTCAGGCCAAGTACGGCAAGGGTGCGCTGGGCGGTATCACCTCGTCCCGTTGCACGAACGAGGAAACCTTCCTTGTTCAGAAACTGATCCGTGCCGGATTTGGCAATAACAACGTTGATACCTGTGCACGTGTTTGCCACTCGCCGACCGGTTATGGTTTGAAAACCACCTTTGGTACTTCGGCCGGGACGCAGGATTTTGATTTTGTCGAACATACCGATGTTGTCATCCTGATCGGGGCAAACCCGACCGATGGCCATCCGGTGTTTGCATCGCGCCTGAAGAAACGTCTGCGCCAAGGTGCGAAACTGATCGTGATCGATCCGCGCCGGATTGATCTTGTTCGGTCCCCGCATATCGAAGCAGTTGCGCATATCGCCCTTCGTCCGGGCACCAACGTTGCGGTTCTGACGTCGCTTGCCCACGTTATCGTGACCGAAGGCCTGTTTGACGAGGCGTTCGTACGTGAACGTTGTGACTGGGATGAGTTCCAGGATTGGGCAACCTTTGTGTCTGATCAGAAGCACAGCCCCGAGGCCATTGCCGATATGATCGGTGTGGACGGGGAAACCATGCGCAAGGCCGCACGTGCCTTTGCCACCGGCGGTAATGGTGCGATTTATTACGGTCTTGGTGTGACGGAGCACTCACAGGGTTCCACCACCGTTATGGCGATTGCCAACCTTGCGATGGCGACCGGCAATATTGGTCGTCCGGGCGTTGGCGTGAACCCGCTACGTGGTCAGAACAACGTTCAGGGTTCATGCGATATGGGATCGTTCCCGCATGAACTTCCGGGCTATCGCCACATTCAGGACAGCGCATCGCGCGATATCTTTGAAGATATCTGGGGCGTTAAACTGGATGACGAGCCGGGCCTTCGTATCCCCAACATGCTCGATGCTGCTGTCGAAGGTACGTTCAAGGGTATCTATATTCAGGGCGAAGACATTCTTCAGTCCGACCCGGATACCAAACATGTCGCCGCCGGTCTGGCAGCAATGGAATGTGTGGTTGTCCATGACCTGTTCTTAAACGAAACGGCGAACTACGCGCATGTGTTCCTGCCCGGTTCGACCTTCCTTGAAAAGGATGGCACATTCACCAACGCAGAACGCCGTATCAACCGTGTTCGCAAGGTAATGACGCCGCTCAATGGCTTTGCTGATTGGGAAGTCACCCAGAACCTTGCACGTGCAATGGGTCTTGACTGGAATTACACCCACCCGTCACAGATCATGGCCGAAATCGCCAAAACCACGCCAAGCTTCACCAATGTCAGCTATGACCTGCTCGAGCGTGAAGGGTCGGTTCAGTGGCCATGTAATGACAAGGCACCGCTTGGCACGCCCGTCATGCATATCGATGGCTTTGTCCGTGGTAAGGGCAAGTTCGTTGTTACCGAATATGTTGCGACCGACGAACGGACCGGTCCGCGCTTCCCGCTTCTTCTGACGACGGGACGTATCCTTAGTCAGTACAATGTGGGGGCGCAGACGCGCCGTACGGAAAACACTGCCTGGCATAAGGAAGACCTTCTGGAAATCCATCCGCATGATGCCGAACAACGTGGCATTCGCGAAGGTGACTGGATCCGTCTTGCATCACGGTCGGGCGAAACATCCCTTCGCGCTACCATCACCGATCGTGTGGCACCGGGTGTGGTGTACACCACTTTCCACCATCCGGGCACGCAGGCCAACGTCATCACCACCGATTACACGGATTGGGCAACCAACTGTCCGGAATACAAGGTGACGGCAGTACAGGTTTCACCGAGCAACGGTCCGTCCGAATGGCAGGTGGAATATGATCGTCAGGCGGAAATGTCGCGCCGGATCAAGCCGCGCGTGGATGCCGCCGAATAGGATGCCCTGCCAGACATTGTGCTATACTCCCTTGGCATGATGTCTGGCACCTCCTTTACCTGAAAAGTTTACAGCCAAAGAGTGAACAGCAATGGCACCTGACAAGCTTGTCTATATGGCCAATCAGATCGCGACCTTTTTTAAATCCCAACCCCATGACGAAGGGGTATCGGGTGTTGCCGGTCATATCAGCGATTTCTGGGAACCGCGCATGCGCAAGCAGCTGTTTGACATGATCGCAGCTGGCCATGATGGTTTTCATCCGCTGGTGATCGAAGCAGCCCCGTCGATCCGCAAGGTCAAAGAAACCGCATGACGCCCAAACCATCTGAGAACCGCATCCTTGATGGCCGTGATTTTGATATGGCACGTGCCGTATCGCGCGATGACGGCAATGATGATGCGCCCATTACCTTGCAGCCGGAAGTCCCGGCTGCATTGACGTTTAATGGGCAATCGCATGCGGTGATGATGGTATCCCCCCATGATCTGGAAGACTTCATGATCGGCTTTTCCCTGTCTGAGGGGATTGTCGATGATGTTTCGCAAATCACGCTGCGCGATGTGCGCAGAACCCTTCAGGGCTATGTGATTGAAGCCGACCTTCATGATGATGTTTTTGATCGTCTTGATGATAAGAAACGCACGCTTGAAGGTCGATCTGGCTGCGGCCTGTGTGGTGTGCAATCGCTTGAGGCAGTGGCAATGGATAAAATCGGCAAAGTCACCCCGTCAAACATGGCGCAAGACGTTGTTCTGCGTGCGATTGATGAATTGCCCGCCCGACAAACGCGCAACCGTGAAGGCGGTGGGCTTTTGCATGCCAGCGCCTTTGTCGATGTGACTGGGGATATCAAACTGGTCCGCGAAGATATCGGCCGTCACAACGCACTTGATAAGGTGCTTGGTGCCGTTGCGCGCGAAGGCATTGATACAGAAGGTGGTTTTGTTCTGATGACCAGTCGCTGTTCATATGAAATCGTCACCAAAACGGTGCAATGCGGCGTTGGCGGGCTTGTGACCTTGTCCGGACCGACCTTAACCGCGGTCAATCTGGCCCGTCAGGCGGGGCTAACCATGATTTGCCGGGAACGTCGTGGGCTGTTTCGCCGCTTTGCCTGATTGATCTGATCAGGTCGATGCGCGTTCGATAATCTCAAATCCGATATCGATTGTATTTGTCGGAAGCGGCCGGTTTTCAATCCGGGCCACCAACGCTTCTGCTGCCTGTTGGCCAAGATGCGGCCGGTCGACCTGCACCGTTGTCAGAGCGGGTAGGGTGAAGGGCGAAAAGTCCTGATTACCAAAACCAAGCACGGCCATGTCTTCAGGGATGCGAAGACCGCGTGCCTGTGCTTCGATCAGGATGCCGTGGGCCAGAAGGTCCGAACTGCACATGATGATGCCGTTCTTGAACCCCTTTTCCAGTCCTGACGTCAGGCCATTGCGTCCGCGCTCAATCGTTGCTCCTGCTTCATACAGAACCTCAATCGGCGCATTTCCCGTCAGTTGAGTGAATTGCGCGGCAAAGGCTTCTTTACGACGGACTGCGCGTTCATCGCCCGCAGAGACGATAAGTGCCTTGTCATAGCCCTTCTTGACCGCATAGCGCGCCATTTCTTCACCGGTTTTGATATGCGAAAAGCCGATGCAAACATCAAGCGGGTTTTCGGTAATGTCCCAGACCTCAATCACCGGGATACCAGCACCAAGAAGCATACGCTTGCAGCCCGCAGAGTGATGGATGCCGGTCAAAAGGATGCCATCGGGCCGGCGGCTGAGCATGGTGGAGACAACAGCCTGTTCTTCATCTTGTGAAAAGCCGGTTTCGGCCATCAAAACGTGATAGCCCGATCCGCGAATGACATTGATGAAGTTCTGCATCATATCGGAATAGATCACGTTCGTGATCGATGGCACGAGGGCCGCGATCAGCTTGCTGCGCTTTGATGCCAGCGCACCTGCAACCATGTTGGGAACGTATCCGGTCAGCTCTATGGCATCCTGAATACGTTGCAGTGTCTTGGCCGAAACCTTTTTCGGATCATTAAGCGCACGTGAGACCGTAACTTGCGAGACACCCGCGATACGACCCACTGTCTCCATCGTGACAGTACCGCTTTTGATCTCGGCTGCGGTGATCGGATCGCTGTTTTTCGCAATGGATGACAAGTGTTTTTGTCTCTTGATCTGGTGACCTGACAATCAATTGTCCGGCGGTGTTGCGGCGCAAAGTCGGCCAATATCAGTCTGTTTCGGACATTACATCAGCAAAATAAGGGGGGCAAGAAGCGTGGCCAGGGTGGGAGCCACTTTACAATACAGGGAGAGGATTGTTGCTTCTTGCCCGGCGGTGTTCGGTCTTACGAGTTACTGGTCGGATCCTTCGCTCATGCGTTTTTTCTTGCGCGCGACCGAGATGGAAAACGCGATCGAAATCACAATCAGGACCCAAAGCAGCACCGCGATCCAGCTTTTGGTAAAGAAGATCGAAAACGTGCCAAAGGATTCCAGGCTTTTGACGAAATAGATTTCAGCCGACGGACCCAGGATAAAGCCGATGATAAAGGGCGCGATTTCAAGCCCGATCTTATGGGCGAGGTAGCCAAACAGACCAAAGATCAAAAGCGTCCAGACATCAAACATTACCCCGTAATTGATTGTGTATGCGCCAACCACGCACATCATCAGGATGATCGGGAACAAGATGTTTTTCGGAACCGTGACCACTTTGGCCAGATGACGGATCGCAAACACCATGACAAGGAACATCACGATATTGGCCACAAGCATGGCAATGATCATCGCATCCCAGGTAATCGGGTTGTTGCCGATAAACAGCGGACCAACCTGTATTCCCTGAAGGGTAAAGGCGCCAATCAGAATGGCGGTGGTTGAATTGCCCGGAATGCCAAGCGACAGGAGTGGCACAAGTGCTCCACCCGTCAGGCCATTATTGGCACTTTCCGATGCAATCACGCCAGCGGGCGCACCCTTGCCGAACTTCTCCGGGTTCTTCGAAAAGTTCTTTTCCTGACTATAGGCCAGAATGGACGCGGCACTGCCGCCAACGCCGGGCAAAATGCCAACAAAGGTGCCAATCGATGACGAGCGGATCAGGTTAATGAATTGGCCTTTGAACACCGAAAGCTTGAACGGCGCACCGCCGATCTTGACCTTCGACAGGCCCTTTTCATCTTTCATGCCCTGTTCGGCATCAATCAGGATGGTCGCCAAACCAAACAGGCCGATCAGAACCGGCAAAAGCGAAAAGCCGCTTTCAAGGTAGTATTCCAGAAATTCCGGAACCAGACGCAGCTCGCCATTGCCGCCGCGCGAAATGTCATAGGCACCGATCAGGCTGATGAAGATGCCCAGAAATCCGCTGAAAATCCCGATCAGTAGGCTGCTTGAAAGGGCTGCCATCACGGTCAGTGCAAAGAATATGATCAGGAACTTTTCGATATAGGAAAACTTGATGGCAAAGTCGGCCAGTGCTGGGGCGAACAGGTAAAGCGCTGCAAGGCTGATCAGGCCGCCAACCAGTGACGATGTAATGCCGATCTTAAGCGCGCGTTCTCCTTCGCCATTCTGGGTCATCGGATACCCGTCAAGCGTGGTCGTGATCGATGACGGAGTGCCCGGAATGTTTAAAAGAATGGCCGGAACAAGGCCGCCGGAAATCCCGCCAACATAAAGACCAAGCAAAAGTGCCAGACCATTTTCAAGTCCCAGCGAATAGGTCAGCGGCAAGCAGACAGCAACCGCCATGGTCGCGGTCATGCCGGGAATGGCCCCAAAAATGATGCCGATCACGGTGCCAGCGGCAACCAGTCCGAAAAACAGCGGGGTAAGAATGGATAGAAGTTCCATAACAAATCTCTTGGCTCAATCCGCGCCAATGGCGCCCGTTTCGGGGCCTTAAGGCAGCGAGATGTTGAAAAGTTCGGACAGGATGTACCAGACGACACTTGGTGCGATCAGCGCATTGGCGCCTGCGATCGTAAGGGTTCGACGGCTGCGTTCATGCAAGAACAGCGTGCTTAGCGCGAACAGATACGGGATCGAGCACAGATAGAACCCAAGTCCGGTATTGGGGAAAAGATCCCCGACACTTGGCATGGCAAGAAAGTAGACCACGGTCAAAGCCAGCGTACCAAAGAAGCGAACATGGTCGATGCCCGCTGGCCACCAGGTGCCATTGGTAACCGTCGCCAAAATGGTACTGCCGCGCGTGATCAGGATCGAGATGAACAGAATGCCAAGGATTACGGCGATAATCGTTGGGAAAATCAGATGTGACGAGCTGAAATCAACCGTCACATGAAAGGGGGAGTCAAACGACATGGGACGCCTCCGATATGTGCCTGTTTTATCCCCATGGTACTGATTTCCAAGCACGATGAAAATCGGATCGGGGTATTTTTAGCGGGATTGGCTGGCGGGGCGCATAAAGCCACCAGATCAGGCAAGGATGGCCCGGCGAATGAATGCCGGGCCAAAGCCATGATTAGTTGGTCGCGATGGAGTCAATAACCTGACGGTACTGATCGCGCTTTGCCTTCAGGTAGCTCGAAGCTTCAGCCTGCGGCTTGTAATTCGGAATGAAGAAGGACGCTTTCTGGGTTTTCTGGATGTCGCCCGCGTCATAGATTTCCTTCAGCGCGGTGTCGATTGCCGCAATCTGTTCTGCATCCATGTCCTTGTTGAACAGGAAGAAGAATTCCTTGTCGAAGGTGAAGTTGCTTGAACCATCAAGGGTGACGCTGACATTCGGGGTGGTGAAGGCCAGAAGTTCGTCACGGGTGGTGTCGCCCATGCCTTCCGGGTTTGCCTGCTCGATGGTTTCTTCACGTGCGGTCAACCAGATGAAGCGCATTGCTTTCTGATCTTCTGCGGCAAGCTGGGTGAACTGTTCGTTTGCCTGAACCGAACCGTTGATCACGTCAGCCTGGCCATCAAACATCAGCTGGTTTTTATCAGCCTGGGAGCCGGTATTGACCGGAACGATGTTGGCTTCCGAACCCGGGTTCATCACACGGGCTGCGTTTTTCATGGCCGAGAAGCCAATTTCGGAAACGCCACCGGCCTGAATGGCAACGCGAACGCGCTGACCAGCCGCTGCCGCAGCAAAGACGTCTTCCATCGACTGCATGGGCGAGTTTTTCGGCACGAGATACGCGTTGCCCGGGTTGATCGCGACGGTCGGGCCGACGATGTAGTTTTCAAAGATGTCGTCATAGCCACGAACACCATACAGGTTCCCGAGATAGGACTGATCATGGAAGATCATGATGGTGGTGCCGCGAGAGTCGCGCTGCAGCGCCTTGAAAGCTTCGCTCGAACCAACAGCATCGACCTTAATATTGATGTCGAGTTTCTTGGCGAGTGCTTCGGCGACAATCGCGCTGTTCTGATAGGTGTCGCCACCGGTTGATTTTGAACCGATGACAAGGCGGATGTTGCTCGGCAGATCAGCAGCAGAGGCGAGAACAGGCGAAGCAACCATGGCGGCAAAGCCAGCAGCGGCGGCGATGGTTTTAAAGAGTCCGGTCATAAGATTCCTCCCGAATGACGTATTCCTGAATATGGGGGTGTCCCCGGTATCCCCAAGGTGTGGTTCCCTTAAGGCGTTGGTGTTGCTTGTTCTTGTTGTTATTCAGCTTGTAAACTAACAAGCGTTATGTATGCGCATACATATTTTGATACATCTTGTTTCAAAGCCTGTCAATTGTTGAATCCGTAAGTCATTTTGCTTAGAGAAAATCATGCTGCGCTGCTTGTAAGGATGCTTGACATCCTGTCTATGTATGCGCATACATAAAGCATCGATCAAAAAACTACAGGTCCCTTGATCTTATGTCGTGTGACAGATTGGCGGGGCCGAACGACGGGAGAGACGTCATGTCCGACAAAATTAAAAAGTCCGCAGAAGATTTAAGAAGTGCGCGTTGGTTCGCGCCTGATGATCTTCGTTCGTTCGGGCATCGTTCGCGTTTGATGCAGATGGGTCTTGATCCCGAAGATTGGACGGGGCGTCCGGTAATCGGCATCCTCAATACTTGGTCGGAGATTAACCCGTGCCACCTGCATTTCCGTGAGCGCGCGGCCGACGTCAAAAAGGGCGTGCATCAGTCGGGCGGTTTCCCGGTCGAACTGCCGACGATTTCCGTCGACGAATCCTTCACCAAACCGACCTCGATGCTTTATCGCAACCTGCTTGCGATGGAGACCGAGGAAATGATCCGTTCTCACCCGCTTGATGGCGTGGTTCTGATGGGCGGTTGCGATAAAACCACGCCGGGCCTTGTGATGGGGGCGCTTTCGGCTGGTGTGCCAATGATCTATCTGCCGGCTGGTCCGATGTTGCGCGGCAACTATGCCGGTAAGATCCTTGGGTCTGGTTCCGATGCCTGGAAATACTGGGACGAACGCCGCGCTGGTAACATCAGTGACGAAGAATGGGTTGGCGTCGAAGGCGGTATTGCCCGTTCATA
Organism: Thalassospira sp.; assembly: GCF_048059015.1. Classification (GTDB taxonomy): domain Bacteria; phylum Pseudomonadota; class Alphaproteobacteria; order Rhodospirillales; family Thalassospiraceae; genus Thalassospira. Next base: position 68,391 of record NZ_JBLLNT010000010.1, read on the forward strand.
TGGTCACTGCATGACCATGGGAACCGCATCGACCATGACCGCCATTGCCGAGGCGATGGGGCTTTGCCTTCCCGGCGCGTCTTCGATCCCCGCACCAGATGCCGGTCACATGCGCATGTCGACCCAATGTGGTCGCCGCATCGTTGATATGGTTTGGGAAGATTTGACCCCGAACAAGATCGTCACCCCGGAATCGGTTCGGAACTCTGCCGTTGTTGCAATGGCGACCGGCTGTTCGACCAACGCAGTTGTCCACTTACTGGCGATGGCGCGCCGCGCAGGCATTAAAATCACCCTTGATGATCTTGATGCGTTGGGCCGCACGACACCGCTGATCGCCAATATCCGCCCGTCGGGCAAAGGCGATTACCTGATGGAAGATTTCTTCTATGCCGGTGGCCTGCGTGCCCTTATGGCGCAGTTGGGGGATATGCTTGATACGTCTGTAACGACCGTGACCGGCAAGACCCTTGCCGAAACCCTCGAAGGTGCAGTGGTTTATAATGATGATGTCATCCGCCCGCTTTCAAATCCGGTTTATCATGAAGGATCGCTTGCGGTTCTGCGCGGGAACCTGTGCCCGGACGGGGCTGTGATCAAGCCTGCTGCCTGTGACGAGAAGTTCCGCAATCATCAGGGCCCGGCACTTGTCTTTGACAGCTATCCGGAAATGAAAAAGGCGGTGGAAGATGAAAACCTCGAAATTACGCCAGATCATGTGATGGTTCTGCGTAATGCGGGGCCGCTTGGCGGGCCGGGCTTCCCGGAATGGGGCATGCTTCCGATCCCCAAAGCGCTGATCAAGCAAGGTCATCGTGACATGTTGCGTATTTCGGATGCGCGTATGTCTGGCACGTCTTATGGCGCATGTGTGCTTCACGTCGCACCGGAAAGCTACATTGGTGGTCCGCTGGCACTGCTTAAGACTGGCGATATCGTCAAACTTGATCTCGATAACCGTCGTCTGGACATGCTGGTTGATGACGCAGAACTCGAACGTCGCCGTGCGGCCTGGGTTCAGCCCGAACCCCGCTATCAGCGTGGATATGGCTGGATGTTTGGCAAGCATGTCACCCAGGCCAACGAAGGCTGCGACTTTGATTTCCTTTCGCCGGAATTTGGCGAGACCGCAGGCGAACCAGACATCTTCTAAGTCAAAGATACCGATAAGAACCAGGGTCCGGAGTGGTATGTGCCCCGTGACCCGCAGCATTCAGGGATATTGATCCATGGCACTTTCCAAATCCGATCTGCGCGGCGTGCTGTCGGGAATTTCGGGCATCCTTGTTACGCCCTATGACGAAAATGGTGATCTTGCCCCCGCCAAGCTCAAGCCGATCATTGATCGTGCGCTGACCGCCGGTGTGCATTTTCCGGTCGTGAATGGCAATACCGGCGAGTTTTATGCACTGACCACCGATGAAGCCATCACCATGGCGAAATCTGTTGCCGAGATGCTTGATGGTCGCGCACCGATGTTGGCCGGGATTGGTCGTGGTGTGCGTGATGCCTGTGCGCTTGCCAAGGCATCGGCAGAAGCCGGGGCAGAGGCGCTTATGATCCATCAGCCGCCAGATCCTTTCGTCGCCCCGCGCGGTGTTGTTGAATATATCAAACGCATTGCCGATGCATCGGGCGGGCTTCCGATGATGTTGTATCTGCGCAATGACACCATTGGCACCAAGGCGATTGCGGATCTATGTGCCATCGAAGGTGTAGCTGGTGTGAAATGGGCAACGCCAAATGCGATGAAACTGTCCGAGGCAATCAATGCCTGTGATCCGGATATCGTTTGGGTCGGTGGGTTGGCAGAAACATGGGCACCGGCATTTTACGCGGTTGGCGCGCGTGGTTTCACATCGGGTCTGATCAATGTCTGGCCGGAACGTTCCATGGCGATCCACGCAGCGCTTGAGGCAGGTGACTATGCCAAAGCACGCCAATTGATCGGCGATATGAGCGCCTTTGAAGAAGTTCGTGCCGAAGAAATGAACGGTACGAACGTGACCGGTGTGAAAGCCGCACTGAAATTGCTGGGTGATGATTGTGGTGCGACGCGCCCGCCATCTGCTTGGCCATTGACCGATACGCAGCATGCCAAGCTGGTTGGCTTCATGCGCGAAAACAATCTTGTAAAATAAGCGGCCCCGCCGCACCAAGGAGGCACCTATGTCCTATACTCTGACAGGAAAACATCTGATTGCCGGCGCGTGGGTCGCAAGTGATCAGACCTTCCAGTCCGAACCGGCACACGGCCCGGCAAATACCTTCCCGGTCGGAACGCCAGCACTGGTTGATCAGGCTGCCAAGGCCGCCGAAGAAGCGTTTTGGAGTTTCGGTTATTCGACCCGCGAAGAACGCGCAAAATTCATCAATACCATTGCCGATGAAATCGATGCGCGTGGCGATGAAATCACCGAAATCGGCACGCAGGAAACCGGCCTGCCCGAAGCCCGCCTTCAGGGTGAGCGGGGGCGTACGGTTGGCCAGCTTCGTCTGTTTGCAAGCCATATCCTTGATGGCGCTTATCTGGATCGTCGTTATGACGAAGCCCTTCCGGATCGCGCACCGCTGCCGCGTCCTGATCTGCGCTTGATGCAGCGTCCGATTGGCCCGGTTGCCGTGTTTGGCGCGTCAAACTTCCCGTTGGCATTTTCGGTCGCGGGTGGCGATACGGCGTCTGCCTTGGCGGCTGGTTGCCCGGTTGTGGTGAAGGGGCATTCGGCACATCCCGGCACGGGCGAGATTGTTGCACAGGCCATTGATGGCGCGATCAAGAAATGCGGTATCCATCCGGGTGTATTCAGTCTGATCCAGGGTGGCAAGCGTGATGTGGGTCAAAGCTTGGTGCAGCATCCGCTGATCAAGGCGGTTGGCTTTACCGGCTCGCTTGGTGGTGGTCGTGCGCTGTTTGATCTGTGTGCATCACGCCCGGAGCCGATCCCGTTCTTTGGCGAACTTGGCTCGGTCAACCCGATGTTCCTTCTGCCCAATGCGGTGAAGGCGCGCGGCGAAGCACTTGGCAACGGTTGGGCCGGGTCGCTCACCATGGGGGCAGGGCAGTTCTGCACCAATCCGGGGATTGCTGTTGTGATTGATGGTCCGGATGCGGATGCATTCGTTGCCTCGGCCAAAGAAGCACTTTCGGGTGTAGCGGCGCAAACCATGCTGACCGATGGCATGGCAGAAACCTATCGCGCCGGGGCGAAACGCGTTGCTGCAACGTCGGGTGTCAAAGAAGTTCTGACCACGTCATGTGATCTTCGCAATGCGACGCCGTATCTGTTTGAAACCACCGGTGATAACTGGCTTGCCAATCATGAGCTGGGTGAAGAGGTCTTTGGCCCGCTTGGTCTGGTTGTGCGTGTTTCTGATGTTGCTCAGATGCGCACGATTGCCAAATCGCTTGAGGGCCAGCTGACCTGCACGCTGCACCTTGATGCCGATGATGCCGCAGATGCCCGTTCGCTTCTGCCGATCCTTGAGCATAAGGCAGGTCGCGTTCTGGCCAACGGTTTCCCGACCGGTGTGGAAGTTTCCGACACCATGGTGCATGGCGGACCATATCCGGCATCGACGAACTTTGGCGCAACTTCGGTCGGGACGATGGCGATCCGTCGCTTCCTGCGTCCGGTTTGCTATCAGAACATTCCGGACGATGTGCTGCCGGCTGACATCGCGTAACTGCTTTTCCATCAAGATGCGGCCCGATCAGAAATGGTCGGGCAAACCCACGGAGACGAAATATGAGTGATTATGTCCTGAGCAGTGCGACACGCGACAAGCTCAAGAAAGTCAGCACCGCTTCGCTTTGCACTGCGCTCTATAAGCGCAACCTGCGTAACCAGTTCATTCAGAATGTGCATCAGGTCGCGACCAAGGAAGAAAACATGGTCGGGCAGGCCTATACCCTGCGTTACATCCCGGCGCGCGAAGACCGCAACCCGATCGAGGTTTTCCGCGATCCCAATCATCCGCAGCGCATCGCGGTCGAACAATGCCCGGCTGGTCATGTTCTGGTGATGGATAGTCGCAAGGATGCACGTGCGGCATCTGCTGGTTCAATCCTTGTCACCCGTCTGGCACAGCGTGGCGTTGAGGGCATCGTTACCGATGGTGGCTTCCGCGATGCGGATGGCATTGGCAAGCTTAACATTCATTCCTATCACTCCCGCCCGAGTGCCCCGACCAACCTGACCCTGCATGAGGCCTATGACCTTAATGTGCCGATCGGCTGCGGTGATGCGCCGGTCTTCCCGGGTGATGTTCTGGTCGGTGACAAGGATGGCGTGGTTGTTGTCCCGGCCCATCTGGCGGATGAGCTGGCGGATGAATGCACCGGCATGGAAAGCTTTGAGGACTTTGTTCTCGAAGAAGTCCTTGCGGGCAAGCCGATTATTGGTCTGTATCCGGCAACCAAGGATGAAACCAAGGCCAATTACGAAGAATGGCGCAAGAAGACCGGTCGCTAAGACCGGATGCTTCGTCAGCGAAAAAGCCGCTCCAGCTGGGGCGGCTTTTTATTTTGGGGTGTTGGGGTCAGTTGGCGACAGGTGCTGCCTGAAACATGTTTTCATCATGTCGCAGCAGGCTTTGGCCAATCGCGCCCTGTAATGCCAAATCCTTGTCCCATGCCAGATGGGTGATTTGGGGACCGCGGCGGAGTTCCGGCACCTGTGCCTGACTAAGGCCGCGCTGCAATTCCGGTTCCATCATGTCATAGGCGCGTGCACCCGATCCGGTGATGAAAATCTGTTTGGGACCCAAAAGGGCAATCAGATTGGCAATGCCATATCCCAGAACCTTGCCTGCATGGCGGAACAGGTCGGCCAAATCTTCGTCGCCTTTGCGTGCGCGTTCGACCAGATCCATCATTTGTTCTTCGCTTGGGTGCAGGCTATTGGCATCGGGCAGATCAATCAGGCCACGTGCATCGCGAAGGATGGCGTAATCACCGATATAGGCCTCAAGACATCCACGTCGCCCGCAATTGCAAAGCGGTCCATCGGGCTGGTATTTGGTGTGTCCAAATTCGGCAGCCGTTCCGAAATCACCATTATAGACCGATCCGTTCAGGACCAGTCCCATGCCGATACCATAGCCCAGCATGATGACGGCAAAGTCGCCATCGCGATGCAGGTTGGTGTTTTGCGAGATGGCGGTGGCGATGCAGTTGGCGTCATTTGACATCTGCACAATGCCGCCAAACCGTTCACCAAGTGCCTTGGTCAGCGCAATGTTGCGATGGCGCAGGGCAGGGGACCAGATGATTTCGCCGGAATTACTGTCGCATACGCCCTGAACCGCGATGCTGATGCCGACCGGTGGACGTGATGAGAAACCCTTGTGATCGGCGATAAACCCGTCAATCAGCTTGATCAGGGTTGCGATCAGTTCTGCTTCATCAAGGTCGCGGGTATTGATGCTGTGCTCGGAACTTGTTTCGATCTCGCCTTTGAAATTGCCAAGCGCAATTTCGATCAGGTTAATCGTGATCTTGACCCCGATAACGCAGGCCGCATTTGGCACCAGATCAAGCAGAACTTTGGGGCGGCCGCGCGTGGCGCCGTGGTTGCCATTGGTGGCCCCATTCGTGCCATTACTGCCCTGGCTTTCCTGCACCAAGCCTTGTGCCATCAAGTCGGCGGTCAAGGAGGTGACGGTTGCCGGGCTGAGCCCCGTGGCGGTGCCAATATCGATACGTGCCGCAGGGCCATGGATGCGCAAATAACGCAAAATCGCGATCTGGGATGGTTGGCGCGGAGTGTCTGCGTCGGTGCGGCGGCTCATGAGGCTGGTCTGTATCCTTTGAAATGCGCAAGGCGGGCGTTTCACCCGCCTTGTTGATATGGGCATTTTTTATCCCTTTTTGGCAAGGGATTAGAGCAGGCGGCGTGCCGCCAAATTGGTCATCAGTGCTGTAATGCCAAACTGCCACGGATTGATCGCATCGGATCGATCCACCTGATTGATCAGTTTGCCAAGGCTTGGTGTGGAGATGGTGACAATATCGCCCATTTCATGGGTGAAGCCCTTGCCAGCGCCGCCGCGATCATCGGTGGGCGCAAACATGGTGCCCAAAAACAGCATGAAGCCATCCGGGTATTGGTGATGGCGACCAATGGCCTGCCCGACAAGGCTTTCAGGCGTGCGGCTGATCTGGCTCATAGAGCTTACCGCATCAAGGTGATAGCCATCCTTGCCATCAACCGCCATCGCAAGGTCGGCTGATTTCACGGTTTCAAGGGTGAAATGATCGTCAAACAGGCGTATGAACGGGCCGATGGCGCACGACCCGTTATTGTCCTTTGCCTTGCCAAGTAAAAGGGCTGATCTGCCTTCGACGTCGCGCAGATTGACATCATTACCAAGCGTCGCGCCGACGATCTTTCCCATCGAGTTGGCGGCAAGAACGACTTCGGGTTCCGGGTTGTTCCAGTTTGAAATCGGGTGCAGGCCAACATGCGCGCCATATCCGACAGCGGACATAACCGGGGCCTTTGTGAAAATCTCGGCATCCGGGCCGATCCCGACTTCAAGATATTGCGACCATGCGCCTTTTTCGATCAGGATACGTTTGATCTCGGCGGCCTTCTCCGATCCCGGCTCAATCTGCGACAGGTCATCACCGATGATGCCGGTGATTTCGGTTCTGATCTGATCGGCCTTGCTGGCATCGCCGCGTGCCTGTTCCTCGATCACGCGTTCCAGAAGGCTTGCGACAAAGGTGACGCCGCTTGCCTTGATTGCCTGAAGGTCATTGGGGCTTAGAAGGTGGGTGGTTTTGCTATTAGCACCCGGACGGGATTGTTCAATCACATCGCCAAGTGATGCAATCGTCGGGAAGACCGACGCATTTGACAGTCTGGCAACCAGATCGTCGCGTTCGAGTAGCTGGCTTATGGTTGGGGCGAGGCTGCTGATATCTCGCAGCGTTTCGCCGTCAACCAGAACCGGGGTTGGGCCCGACACGCGTGGGTCCCAGATACGTCCGATCAGAACTGCGCGATTGGCGTCTTCTGGCAGGATGTCAGTTTGGTTTGCCGGAAAGCCATGGGTCATGTGGTGGCCTCATCTGTTTTGCGGTTGGTCGCACCCGGGCCTGCCAGATGCAAAAGATGTTCAGGCATTTTGCCCAGAATGATCATGCCCAGGACATCGTCATGGGTAACGTCTTCGGTCCGAACGCTGCCGACCAGTTTGCCGTTCTTCATGACATGCAGCCGATCAGAAAGATCAAACACATCATGAAGATCGTGGCTGATCAACAAAATACCCAAACCGTCACGTTTAAGCTGATCAATCAGCTCACCGACCATTTTGGTCTCATGCACGCCAAGGGCGGCACAGGGTTCATCCATGATCAGTACGCGGGCTTCGAATAAAAGCGCGCGGGCAATGGCAACCGATTGCCGCTGCCCACCGGAAAGGGCGGAAACGGGGGATGTGAATTTCTTGAAATTCGGGTTCAGACGATGCAGGACTTCACGCGCCTTATGTTCCATCGCCGCATCATCAAGAAAACCAAACTTGTCGATGACTTCGCGGCCCAAAAACAGGTTCTGGGCAGCATCAAGATTATCGGCCAATGCAAGGTTCTGATAGATCGTTTCGATATTGTTATCGCGTGCGTCGCGGGCATTTTCGATTTTGGCTTCCTTGCCATCGACAATGATCTGGCCGCTATCGGCCTGATAGGCACCCGACAGGATTTTGATCAGTGTCGATTTGCCAGCGCCATTGTGGCCCAGTACACCGACCACCTCACCGGGATAAAGATCAATCGAAACCCCGTCGACCGCCTTGACCCCGCCAAAGCTGATATGGATGTCGCGCATTTCGACCAGCGGATCATTCGTCATATTGGTATCAGTCATATCCGGTCTCCTTACGCGGTCGGGTCGCTGTAGCGACGGTGGAAATACTTGTCGCTAAACACGGCCAGAACAAGAACCAGTCCGATGACAATGCTTTGAAGCGATGTATCAACACCCAAAAGCGCCATGCCGCTTTGCAGGCTTTGCATCACCAATGCACCAATCAGCGCGCCATAGATCGTCCCAACGCCACCGGCAAGAGATGTGCCGCCAATCACAACTGCTGCAATCACACGTAGTTCATCAAGGGTGCCAAGATCATTGCCAGCCGACTGCAGGCGGGCCGATGAAATGGCCGCACTGATTGCGCACAACACACCCATCAGAGCAAAGACAGCAACAGTCATGCGTTTGACATTGATCCCTGCCAGTTCTGCAGCCTGTGGGTTGCCACCCATCGCAAAGATATAGCGACCAAACCGGGTGCGTTTGACGACAATGGTCAGAACAATCGCCACCAGCGCAACAATCAGAAGCGGGATCGGGATTTCGTGCGCAATTTCAAGGTTTTCCGGTGTGATCGGAATGCCCTTGTTTTCCAATAGGCGCTCTGCCGCGCGGGTTGGCAGGTGATAGGCGTTCAGTGTCGTGATCACGACCAGAACAAGGCCGCCCTTGATGATGGTGTTGGTGTATTCCGCCCAGATCGGTTTGACCGGGAATTCAAATGACAGCCTGCGACGGCGTTCCATGATGGCGGCATAAATGATGGCAAGGATTGCAACCAGTGCGACGATCCAGCTCCAGGTTGCGCCAATCGTGCCTTCAATCCCGCCGCCCAGCAAAATGAAATTATGGTCAAGCGGAGCAACCGTGCGCCCCTGTGTCACCCACCATGCCGCACCACGCCAAACCAGAAGGCCGCCCAGCGTGACGATAAAGGCCGGAACACCAAGATAACCAACGGCAACGCCTTGTAGCCCACCGATAGCTGCACCCAATGCAATGCCGACCAGAACGGTCAAGATCCAAGTGATCGGGTGATTGTAATCAAGGAATTGGGGCAGGATATCGGTCTGAACAACGCCCATGATCATGGCCAGAACACCCAGCATCGCACCGACTGAAAGGTCGATATGGCGGGTGACAATGATCAAGACCATGCCGCAAGCCATAACGGCGACAGAGGCGGTTTGAACAGACAGGTTAAAGATATTGCGTGGCGTGATAAATCGCCCGCCTGATGCGATGTCAAAGCCAACCCAGATGATCAGCAAAACAACGGCAAGGCCAACCAGACGACGGTCGACTTCCATTTTCGAAAGCAGTCGTGACATGAAAAAGCTCGTAAGGCAGCGGGGCCGACATGCTGTGAGGGAGTGTGCGGGTACAGCTGTCGGCCCCTTGTTAAGCAAGGCAGAACGAAACAGTATTGCCTTAGTTGCAGGCAGCTACCTTGCCGCTTGACACGCCTTGGCAGACGACATCCTTGGAAACCCAGCCAGCATCAATCACCAGATCAAGTTTGTTCTGGGTGATCGCAACCGGATCCAGGAAGAAGGATTTCATCGTGACACCATTCGGGCTCTGCCAATCCTGGGTGCCATTTACATCGCCAAGTTTGGTGCCAGACGCCAAATCAACTGCGATTTCCGCTGCGCGCTGACCCAGCAGGCGGGCGTCTTTCCAGACCGAAACTGTCTGGGTGCCAAGGGCGACACGGTTCAGCGCCGCATGATCGCCATCCTGACCGGACACCGGGATGCCTTGCATGCCTTGCGCTGAAAGGGCGGCAACCACACCGCCCGCCGTGCCGTCGTTGGATGCGACAACCGCATCAACCTTGTTATCCGCAGCGGTCAGGAACTGTTCCATGTTGCGCTGTGCAATCGCTGGTTGCCAGCTGTCGGTATAGGCTTCGCCGACAACATTGATCGAACCTGAATCAATCGCAGCCTGAAGCACTTCAAGCTGGCCCTGATGCAGGATGTTGGCGTTCGGATCGGTCGGTGCGCCCTTGATGAAGACATAGTTGCCTTTGGGCTGCGCGCCAAAGACGGCTTCTGCCTGTAGGCGGCCGACTTCCTTATTGTTGAACGTGATGTAATAGGCGTTCGGGTCTTCGATCAGGCGGTCATAGCCAACCACCGGGATGCCTTCGTTAAGTGCCAGCTCAACAGCCGGGCCGATGGATGCGGAGTTTGTGCCAGAACGATAAGGGCATCTGCACCCCGTGCGATCAGGCTTTCGATATCGGAAAGCTGTTTGGATGGATTGCTCTGTGCGTCAGCGCTGATGTATTCCGCGCCGGCTTTTTCCAAAGCAGCCTTGATGGCGGCTTCATCGGTTTTCCAGCGTTCTTCCTGGAAGTTGGACCAGCTGACGCCAACGGTCAGATCGGCCGCAAAGGCGTTGGCAGACAAAAGCACGGTACCGGCCAGCATGGCCGTTGAAAGGAGTTTTTTCATCGGTTTCTTCCCTGAATGAGTGTGTCTTGCAGTGACATTTATTTTTGTTGTCGAAAAAATGTTGACGCGAAGATGGCGTCCTGTCAAATTTTTTTTAGTGATTAAATTAAAAATGACGATCTGAGCGCGAAAATGATCTCAAAATCCTTTGTTTTGGGTTGGGTTTGATGTCTTTTCGCCTGTTGCGTTGCACAATTTAATTTAATAATAGAAAATAAAATGAAGAATGACAGGGAACGTTATGACAGCGAGTTATCACGACATTGATGGGAAATCGGTGCTGGTTACCGGTGGTGCGTCGGGCATTGGGGCTTCTATTGTCCGCGCGTTCTGTGCGCAGGGCGCACATGTTGGTTTTTTTGACATCGATGATGATGCCGCAGCCAAATTAATCGATCAGATTCGCGATCAACATGGTGTGGCACCGGTCTACAAGTCGCTTGATTTGCGCCAGCAATCAGCCATTCCGGCCGCTGTTCGCGAAATCTCGGCGGCGATCGGGCAGATTGATGTTTTGGTCAATAACGCCGCGCGTGATGATCGTCATGCGCCAGAAGATATCGGGCCGGATCAATGGCGGGACGGGTTGGATGTTAATCTCAACCATCACTTCTTTTGCGCGCAGGCAGTCGCCCCGGCAATGAAGCAAAAAGGGGCTGGCAGCATCATTAATTTCAGTTCCGTAAGTTATATGATGGGGCTTCCTGATCTAGTGACTTATGAAACGGCAAAGGCCGGGATCATTGGCCTGACCCGCGCACTTGCGCGCGATTGGGGCCATGACGGCATTCGCGTTAATGCCGTAACCCCGGGCTGTATCATGACCCAACGCCAGCTTGATCTTTGGATTTCGCCTGAAGACGAAGAACGCATTCAGGAACAGCAATGCGTCAAACGCCGCCTTGTTGGTGATGATGTCGCACAGATGGTTCTGTTCTTGGCGTCCGATGTGTCATCGGCCTGTTCATCGCAGAATTTCATTGTCGATGGCGGCATCGTATGATCGCACCCGTTTTGCCTTTCCGCCAAGTCACGCGTTAGTTTGAGTATCCATCATCATGTCGCCCACCAATCTGCCCGAAACCCCGATCATCATTGATGAAAAGGCCAACCCATATCGCGACTGCATTCAGGGATTGGCCAATCAGCCCATCACCGTGGTGCGTCTGCTGCGGGATGCCGTGAATGAAAACCCCGTCGTTGCGCGGGATCGGCATTTTACAGTGCCTGAAATAAAGGACGTGGTGGGTCGACTTGTGGAAAACCGGCCACGTATCGCCATCATTGGCGGCGCACCGGATCATCCCGCACATCTGTTGGACCGCCCGCAGGCCCTGATGGCGGCGATCCGTATTTGGGAAATGGGCGGGGTGCCGTTCCTGTTTCATGTGCCGGTGATTTGCGATGGCACCGCACAAAATAATATCGGTCAAAGCTATTCACTGGCGTCACGCAATCATACAGCAGCGGCGGTCAACATCACGTTCGAAGGTCACAGTTATCATGCTGCCTATGTCATTGCCGGGTGCGACAAATCACCTGCGGCCGTAGTAGCAGGACTGGCATCAGCCGATCATGCGCGCGCCTATCGCGGCGATCAGGCGCCGGTTTGGGCGGTGTTTGCGCCGTCGCATGTTTTAAAGGGCGGTGAAATTCCCGATGGCACACGCCGGATGTTGGAGCATATCGCATCTGATGTCGACGATGCCGGGCATGATGATCTGGGATCGGATATCCGCGAAAATATGCGCTATATCCTGCAATGCACCTCGGACGAGGCCTTTGCCGGATTGTTGGAGCGCGCGCGTCTTCTGGGGATCATTGATGGTGCACTTGAACGGCGCGTGCTGGATCAGTTGGCCGCAGCAACGTGCGACTCAAAAGGGGGCATTTGCGCCTTTAACGGCACGGGCAATTCATCACGGACAATGTTGGCAGCCTTTGGTTTGACGCCGCCTGAGTTGGAGCTTCTGACAGACGTGCCGCCATTTAGTGCCGTGGCGGCCGGGATCGATGCGCTGTTTGGGATTTTCAACAAGCCCGAATATGCGATTGGCAACTTGCTCAAAGCCAACTTCGCCAATTTCGTTCGCATCCATAATGCCACGGGATCAAGCAGCAACATGCTGCTGCATTTGCCGTTCATGATGCGCTATGCCGGTTTTGATGTGTCGATTGATGATTATCAGGATGTGCGTATCAATACGCCCGTGCCGGAAATCTTCGCCCATAGCCTGACCGAAAACCGCGACACATTTGTTCTGGCCCAGCAAATGGCGGAGGGCAAAAATCGCGGCATGGAAAGCATCTATCGCATTCTGGCTGATCTTGGCGTTGCGATGGATCTCGATGCGCCAACTGTACTTGGCATGACATGGGCGGAGCGGATTTCGCATCTTGATAACCCGGTTGATCTGTCGCTTGGCGATGCATCGGTCATCCGCGCGACGCCTGTGCGTCAACGATCCGGTGTGGACGTTTTGACGGGCAGTTTCTTTGAAAATTGTGCGGTCAAGACATCGGGCATGAGCGATCATTTGCTATCGCATTTCGACGATCATGTTTTCATCGTGCGTTATTACGAGAACGAACATCTCTGTAATGCCGACTTTGCATCACCTGATCTGGTAAAGCGTCTGGTTGAAACCGATGGCGTAGACGAAGCACTGATCGCCGCCGTCGTGCGCCGAAATGGTGGCAATCATGTCGATATGACCCACCCCAAAGACATGCTGGCACAAGGGCATTTATCCTTTGCCTTTGTCATTGGCGGGCAGGGGCCGGAAGCATATGGAATGCCTGAAATGTTCTCGCCCTCTCAGAACTTGCGTCATCACCGGATTCTTGAAGCATCATCGATGCTGATTACCGATGGGCGTTATTCCGGTGTGACAAAGGGCGCGTGCATTGGTCATATGGTGCCAGAGGCCTTTGCAGGCGGCGGGATCGGCTATTTGCGCGATGGCGATGTTCTGCGCTTGAACCTGACCAGCTTGAAACTTGATTGGCTGGACCCAAAAGCCTTTTTGCAAGGCGAAGAATTGGCAGCAGACCCAAAATCGCATGACGATCGACGCGATTTGTTTGATGGGCGCATGCAGCGCATGGAAGCCCGCCAATGTGATATTGCCGCAAGCAATGTTCTTGATGCGATTGGCAATGCCGCGCGGGGCATTGTTCCGCGTGCGGTGGATCGACGTGCGATCAAGTCCTGGCGTTAACCTTGATCTGTTTTTTGATCGCGGGGCCTTGTGATGTCACAATCAGGGCATAACTGATTGGGCACAAAGATCAAAACACGGAGGACGATTGCGATGACCAAGCTTGCTGTAACCACCCCGGACGGAAATTTTGATGCCTATGTGGCGATGCCCGAAACACTTCCGGCACCGGTTGTTGTGGTTATTCAGGAAATCTTTGGCGTCAATGCGGTGATGCGCGGCATTGCCGATGATTATGCCAAGCAGGGCTATATCGCAGTCTGCCCCGATCTGTTCTGGCGGATTGAACCGGGCATCGACATCACCGATCAATCCGAAGCCGAATGGAAGCAGGCCTTTGGCTATTATCAGGCATTTAATGTCGACAAGGGTGTCGAAGATATCGCCGCAACCATGAAGGCCGCACGTGGCATTGATGGCGCCAATGGCAAGGTCGGTGTGGTTGGCTTCTGCCTTGGTGGTTTGCTCACCTTCCTTTCAGCGACCCGAACCGATGGTGATGCCTTCGCGGCCTATTACGGTGGCGGCATGAACAATTTCATGGCCGAGGCTGATAACATTTCTAAGCCGCTGATCGTTCATCTTGCTGGCAAGGATGAATATATTCCGGCCGACGCACAGGCTGTGATCAAAGAAGCGCTGGGCGATCATCCGTTGACTGAACTTCATTTCTATCCGGAACGTGACCACGCCTTTGCGCGCAAAGGTGGTGCGCATTACGATGAGGTCGACGCCAATACGGCCAATGGCCGCACAGCAGAATTCTTTGAGGCCAATCTGGTTTAAACCGAAACAGGCACACACGACAAAAGGGCTGCGATCATCGTAGCCCTTTTGTCTTTGTAGGTCTTGGTGGTCGGCTTGGCTTACTTCACCAAAACAGCCAAAAGCTTATCAAGAAACGCTTCGCAACGGCCAAGCTGATCAAGTTCGATGAACTCGTCGGGCTTATGCGCCTGTTCGATGTTGCCAGGGCCACAAACAACGGTCGGGATATCGCCAAGGGCGGAAAATACGCCGGCTTCCGTGCCAAAGCTCACCTTGCCGGTGGTGTTTGCCCCGGTTAGCGCCATGACAAGTTTGGTGACTTCTTCATCGTCACCGGTGGCAAGACCCGGCATATCGGATATGACTTCGATCTCGACCCCGACATCGTCATAGGTTTCGCGCATTTCCGGGATCAGGGTGTTTTCCAGATAATCGAAAATCTGCGCCTTAAGCGCATTACGATCATCATTGGGCAGATTGCGGAATTCAAAATCGACCGTGCAATTTTGCGGTATGATGTTGAGCTGCGTGCCGCCCTTGATCACACCGGTATGGAAGGTGGTGTGGTTTGGGACAAACTCATCATCATGCGGGCCCTCGTCACGGCACTTGCGGCCCAGTTTGCGCAGAAAAACAACAAACTCTGATGCAAACTCAACAGCGTTAACACCTTCACCCGGAAGCGATGAATGCCCGGCTCTGCCGGTGAAATGCGCGCGTGCGGAATATTTGCCTTTGTGCTGGGTGATGACCTTCATTTCGGTCGGTTCGCCGACAATGCACATGGCGGGCTTTTGCGGCAGATTGTTGATCGCCTCAACCAGACTTGGCACACCAAGGCATCCGACTTCTTCGTCATAGGTGAATGCCAGATGGATCGGCACACGCAGGTCTGCATTTTTGAATGCTTCAGCCTTGGCCAGAAGGCACGCCAAAAAGCCCTTCATGTCGCATGATCCGCGGCCATACATCTTGTCGTCGCGAATATCGATCTCGTAGGGATCGGATGCCCAATTCTGGCCTTCGGTCGGGACCACGTCGCTATGACCAGACAGGATTACGCCGCCATTAACCGCCGGGCCGATGGTGGCATAAAGGTTGGCCTTGGTGTTGCTGTCATCGCGGACAACCAGCGTTTCATAGCCAAGCCCGTCAAGGAAGGTTTTGACTTCCTCGATCAGGGCCATGTTTGGTGTCATGCTGACGGATTGATGGGCAATCAGTTTGCGGCACCATTCAATGGTCGCGGTGGACGGTGCAAGTGCGGCGGTGGTCATTCGACGAATTGTTCCTTAAGGATACGTTCTTCGAGATTGTGTTCCGGATCAAACAGCAGCTTGATCTTCATGCTGCGGTCTTCACGGATCTTCACATGCGATACGTCACGGACCTCGGTATAGTCAGCCACGGCAGATACCGGGCGCTTTTCCGGGTTCTCGATCTGAAACACGACTTCGGCCCCGTGCGGCAAAAGCGCACCGCGCCAGCGACGTGGACGAAACGGACTGATCGGGGTAAGTGCCAGCAACCCGCTTCCCATCGGGAGGATCGGACCATGAGCCGAAAGGTTATAGGCCGTGCTTCCCGCAGGCGTACAAACCAGTGCGCCATCGCAAACAAGCTCGGCCAGGCGCTCAACACCATCAACCTTGATACGAAGCTTCGCCGCCTGACGGGTTTCACGCAGAAGCGATACTTCGTTGATCGCAAGCGCACACAGGCTTTCGCCAGAAACAGTATGGGCTTCCATCTGAAGAGGATGCAGCTCAACGGTCTGGGCTTCCTTGATGCGATCGGTCAGATCCATCTCGCGGAATTCATTCATCAAAAAGCCGACCGTGCCCCGGTTCATGCCATAGATCGGCACTTTGCGGCCCATATAACGGTGCAGGGTTTCAAGCATGAAGCCATCCCCGCCAAGGGCGACGATCACTTCGGCCTTGTCAGGCGCGATGTGGCCGTATCGATGTTTCAGCCGGTACATCGCATCCTGTGCGATTTTGGTTTCGGCTGCGACGAAGGCGATGGAATCAAGCTGCATCTGCTTTCCGACGGGTAATTGGGGCTCTGTCCAAAAGGACAATGGCAGACAATAGAGTACGCTTTGCATTGAATTGCAAGGGGCTGCGTCATGTCCGTGATCACACAACGGGCTTTGTGCGCAGGCTGTCTCTGTTGACCTTGCAAAGAAAAGAGTGGAACCTGACAGGCAGGATCAATTCCAATTCAGATTGGCGCAATGTCAAAAGAACCCTTTAGCATCTCGGCAGCCCTTTCACGCATAACCGGTCATGATGACGATGTGCTTGAAGTCGGCGAAAGCATGGAACTTGCTGATGCCACCGCCGGGGCCCTGGTACCAAAGCGTGTGCGTGATCCTGATGCCACCCGGCAAAAGCTTTTGGATGCTGCATTTGGCGAAATCCGCCGGGCCGGATTTGGCGGGGCGTCGATCAATAATATCCTTGATCATAGCGGCTGCACCAAGGGCGCGCTCTATCACCATTTCTCGGGCAAGGCCAAACTGGTCAATGCCGTGATCGAAGAATGCCTGCCGGGTTATGTTGATGAAGTCTGGCTTGATGAGCTTGAGGGCGTTGAGGACATCCTGCCGGTGATGATGGGGCAGGTGGATCGACTTGGGCGCGATGATGCGCCAGAACTTCTTGATGGCGGCTGTCCGCTGGCACGCCTTGCATCCGGGGCGGGCGAGCTTGACGAGGGCCTTCGCAAACGCATCGATGGGGTCTATCGTTATTGGCGGCGCGGTTTGGCGTCGCATATCGGCAAGGCGCAGTTTAACAAGACCGTACGAACCGATATCGAGCCATCATCGGTGGCCGAGTTTCTGATCGCATCCCTGCACGGATTCCTGACCCGCCCACCAGCGCTTCGTAATCTGGAAACCCAAGATGCCTACGCGCGCGAATTTGCCCGCTATCTGAATAATCTTCGTCCCTGAGAGATTTTACGGTGCTCAACGCAACCAGATATTGGTCGGGCAGTAACAACAACAAAAAACTGTTATATATGTTTTATTGACATTCAATTTTGACAAATTACATATATTCCACAAATTGATGACTTTCTAAATTATGGAGACAGGCCCCATGCGCTCTCTTATTCTTTCTGCTGTTACCC
Source organism: Thalassospira sp. (assembly GCF_048059015.1). Taxonomy (GTDB): domain Bacteria; phylum Pseudomonadota; class Alphaproteobacteria; order Rhodospirillales; family Thalassospiraceae; genus Thalassospira. The sequence goes on from NZ_JBLLNT010000010.1 coordinate 85,806, forward strand.
TGGTGGCTTTTGCCTTTGTGGGCAGCCCTGCGCAGGCAGAACGCCTTACGGAAAAGCCGTTGGTTGATGCCAACTGGGTAGAAGAACATCTTGAAGATCCGTCTTTGGTGGTTGTTGATATTCGTTCGATGACGAAGGATGGCAGCCCTTATGATGCGGGTCATATTCCCGGTGCGGTTTACGCGCCATACGGCAAGTTTGGCTGGCGCGCAAAGGTCGATGACGTTGTTGGCATGCTGCCGCCCGTTGATGTCATTTCCAAACGCATTGGATCCCTGGGTGTTGATAGCGACAAACAGGTCGTGATCGTGCCGGCGGGTGACAACAGCTCGGACTTTGGTTCCGCAACGCGCGTTTACTGGACTTTCAAAGTTCTTGGTCATGACGCCGTCACCATTCTTGATGGTGGTCAGCGCGCATGGCTTGCCGCAGGCAAACAGGTTTCCAAGGATGCGGTGGCGCCAGTGGCTGTTGCCTTTAATGCCAATTTCCGTCCGGAACTGATTGCTTCTGCGGATGATGTGGCCAAGGCCCGTGCTGAAGGCATCGAGCTTATTGATGCCCGTCCTGTTTCACAGTTCAAAGGCGAAGCCAAAAGCGGTGTCGTTGCCCGTGCGGGTGCAATCCCGGGTGCTAAAAACATTTCGCAATCAGAGTTTTACAATGATGCAGAAGGTGCGTTTGTCGCATCCGACGTAATCGAGAACCTTGTTGGCAATGCCGGTGTGGCAAAGGATGCCAAGGAAATCACCTATTGCAATACTGGTCACTGGGCGTCGGTTGCATGGTTTGGTCTGTCTGAAGTGATGGGCAACAAGAACACGGCGATGTATGATGGTTCCATGACCGAATGGGCTGCCGATCCGAGCCGTGAAGTGGTTATCCCAAAATAACCAGCAGGCTTTAGAAGCCGATCAGCAAGATCAATTTGGACGGAACCGGTGCATGCCGGTTCCGTTTGCATTTGAAGAATTCCATCAGAGTTTTGAGCGTCACCATGTCTGAAACCACCCTAAAAGCGCGCCCGGAAGTGCCGGGCTTTGACTTTGACAAGGGACCGGCTGCGATCACGGCTGTGTTGTTTGTTCTGGTCGGGATTGCCATCGCCCAGGCCGTCGATCTGCATCAGGCAGTTCTTTATGGCCTTGGCGGATTGCTTGGCATTTCGCTTTATCACGCATCCTTTGGCTTTACCGGCGGCTGGCGCCGCTTCTCGGTCGAAAAGCGCGGGCGTGCGATGCGTGCGCAGCTGCTTATGATCGGTGTGGCCGCAGCAGCATTCATTCCGATGCTCGCCCTCGGCAGTCCGCTTGGCAATCCGATTGTCGGCGCCGTTGCCCCGGTGGGCACGTCGGTTTTGATTGGTGCGTTTCTGTTTGGTCTTGGCATGCAGCTTGGTGGTGGCTGTGGATCTGGCACATTGTTCACCGTTGGTGGTGGCAGCGCGCGTATGCTGCTGACGCTCGTCTTCTTTATCATCGGGGCTGTGATCGGAACGGCGCATTTACCGATGTGGCTCGAACTGCCATCGCTTCCGCCCATGAGTGTCGGGCGTGAGTTCGGTGTTGCCGGCGGGCTTGCAATCACCTTTGGTGGCTTGGCGCTGATTGCCCTGATCACGGTGCTTGTTGAAAAACGTGCGCATGGATCGCTTGAAGTCACGCCCGTTGCCCCGCGTTCAGGGGTAGCACGTCTGTTTCATGGTCCATGGCCGCTGGTCTGGACCGGACTTCTTTTGGCCGGGCTTAATATCGCGACCCTTTTGATTGCGGGCCACCCGTGGTCGATCACCTTTGGCTTTGGCCTTTGGGGCGCAAAGATCGCGCAGGTCATCGGTATCCCGGTTGAAGCCTGGGAATTCTGGAATTGGGCGGGGCCTGCCAAGGCGCTTGGCAATTCGGTTCTTGAAGACAACACTTCGGTCATGAATTTCGGCATCGTTATTGGCGCTGCGTTTGCAGCCGCTTTGGCGGGTAAATTCGCACCAAAGGTTTCTGTGCCGCTTGCCTCACTTGTTGCCGCTGCGATTGGTGGTCTTTTGATGGGCTATGGCGCGCGTTTGGCATTTGGTTGCAATATTGGTGCATTCTTTAGCGGGATCGCATCGGGCAGTGTGCATGGTTGGCTTTGGTTCGTGCTGGCATTTGCCGGCAGTTGGATCGGCATCGCGCTACGTCCTGTGTTTGGTATGGATGGTTTCCGGAAATGAGCGAGAAAAACACACTTCTGTTTGGTGCGGTCTTCCTTGCAGCAACCGGTGCCGTTGCGCTTGACCATTACAGCCACAGCAACAACAGCCCGGCGATCGCCAACCCGGCACCGGCAAAACTTCCAAGTGCCAGCGCAAATCCATGTGCCGGGAATCCATGCGCTGCAAACCCATGCGGCTCAAACCCATGTAGTGCGAATCCTTGTGCAGGATACAACCCGTGCGGGGTCAATCCGTGTGCCGCGGGGAATCCATGCAGTCCCTGTAGCCCATGTGCGGCGGCAAACCCATGTGCTGCGGCAAACCCATGTGCTGCGGCCAACCCCTGTGGGGCAGGGTATAATCCATGTGCGGCGTCGCCTTGTAGCGCATCGCCATGCGGTGCCTATAATCCTTGTGGTGCGTCGAACCCGTGTGCGGCCTTCAATCCGTGTGCCGCTTCACCTTGCGCAGCTTCTCCATGTGGGGCGTCACCGTGTGCGCCAGCATCAAGCAATCCATGCGCAGCAGCAAATCCATGTGCCGCCTACAACCCGTGTGGCGCGGCAAATCCGTGTGGGGCAAGTAACCCCTGTTCGGCTTACTGAGCGCCAAAAATTGGTTGAAAAGCATCTGATCATAAACAGGCCCAGCGCGCAAATCTGCGGGGCCTGTTTGCGTAAAACGCGGGGCTGTAACAAATATGGCGTTTGACAAGGGGGGCAAACTCTGCGCATGGTGTCGCTGATATTTGATCGCTCCAGAAGCGTAGAGGGGATGGAAATCCCCCACTGTTGAGTGGTTAACGTAAGAACGCATTGAGATGTCCAGCTACGCGGGTGTCTCCAGAACTGCAAGGCGCAGACCTGATTACTAAACTTCACCGGGCGATGTCCCAGCTGTCTGCAGCCTCTAATTTACGAGTTACCCTTATTTGACCCAGTTTTCCGAACTCGGCCTGGCCGAGCCGGTCCTTCGCGCATTAGCGCAAGAAGGCTACGATGCGCCGACACCCATTCAGGCGCAGTCCATTCCGTCCCTACTAGAAGGTAAGGACCTGCTTGGTATCGCTCAGACCGGTACCGGCAAGACGGCAGCATTCGCGTTGCCGATTCTTGATCGTCTTTCCAAAACCGAAGGTCGTACACCCAAAGGTGCCTGCCGTGTGCTGGTGCTGGCCCCGACGCGCGAACTGGCAGCCCAGATCGGTGACAGCTTCCGTGCCTATGGCCGCTTCCTTAATGTCCGCGTTGCTGTGGTCGTTGGTGGTGTTGCCCATGGTCCGCAGATCAAGGCGATCACGCCGGGTGTTGAGGTTCTTGTTGCGACGCCAGGTCGTTTGCTTGATCACGTTGATAGTGGCAAGTTGAGCCTTAAGCATGTTGATGTGGTTGTGCTGGATGAAGCTGACCATATGCTTGATCTTGGCTTCCTGCCGCCGATCAAACGCATCATTAAAATGCTGCCGCGCGACCGTCAGAACCTGTTCTTCTCAGCCACCATGCCGACCCAGATTGGTCAGTTGGCAGGTGACATGCTGTCAGATCCTGTCAAGGTATCGGTAACGCCGGTTGCAACCACCCAGGAACGTGTCGAGCAGTCGGTTTACCTGATCGAACGCACCCGCAAGCGTCAGCTTCTGGCAGAGCTTCTTGATAATCCGGTTTTCAAGCGTACGCTGGTCTTTACCCGTACCAAGCGTGGTGCCGATCGTGTGGCGCGCCATCTTGAAGCCAACAAAATCAGCGCAGCTGCCATTCACGGTAATAAAAGTCAGAACCAGCGCGAGCGTGCCCTGAACGCCTTTAAGGACGGTCAGATTGGTGTGCTTGTCGCAACCGATATCGCAGCACGCGGTATTGATGTTGATGGCGTTACCCACGTTGTGAACTTCGAACTTCCGAACGTTCCGGAAAGCTATGTCCACCGTATCGGCCGTACGGCCCGTGGTGGAGCAAGCGGTACCGCGATTGCGTTTTGTGATGCCGAAGAACGTGGTCTTCTGCGTGATATTGAAAAAACCACCCGTCAGTCGATCCCGGTGATCGATCGTCGGGATGCTAAAGCCGCAGCCGAACAGGAAGCGCAATCCGAAGAAGCGCGTGAAAATAACCGTGGCCGCCGCAATGGTGGTGGTCAGTCGCGTGGAAATGGTGGTCGTGGTGCATCGGGCGGTAATGGTCGCGGTGGTCGTCAGGCCAATGGCCGGAATGATCGCAATGATCGTTCGGATCGCAGTGATGCGCGCGCATCTGCGCCGCGTCGTGATCGCGACGATGCGCGCAAGGCACCTCAGCGCCGTGACGGCGACGGAAATGCCAATGCGAATGCAGCAGCAGACAAAGCACCGGTAAGCCCGGCGCTGGAAAAATCCAAAAGCCGTTATAAGGGCGGGATCAAATCCCAGCCGGCAAACGGTCGTGGCAATGGTGGCGACAACAATGCTGCCAATGCTGACGGGCGCAAGCGTCCGGTCAAGCGTGTGGATTCCAATGGAAACCGCCGTGACCGTGATCGTAGCGACAATTCAATTTCTTCCGGTCTTTCCTTTATGGGTAGCACCGAGGAACGCCGCGCGAATGGCAACGGGGGCAATGGTGCCCGTAATGCCAGACCGCAAGGCAAGCGCACCGGTGCAAACCGCAATCGCAATCAACGTGGCCCTCAGTCTGGCGGGCAGCCGGGCGGCGCGGGTCGCGCAAACTCTTCTGGAAAACAATCGCGGCGTGAACGCGCCTGATTGTTTTTCGAACCCCTATAGGCGCACCCACGCGGGGTGTGTCGTAACGCCAATCAATACTCGATAGGAGATTTAAAGATGGCAACTGGTACCGTTAAATGGTTCAACGCAACTAAAGGTTTTGGTTTCATTCAGCCGGACGAAGGCGGAAATGACGTATTCCTGCACATCAGCGCTGTTGAACGCGCTGGCATGGGTCACCCGCAGGAAGGCGACAAAATCAACTACGAACTGCGCACCGATTCCCGTTCGGGTCGCGTTTCGGCTGATGATCTGACCGCTGCCTAATTCGGCTTGCCATTCCTTAGTGAATGGCACCGTATTAACGAAGCCCCCATCCGCGAAAGCGGGTGGGGGTTTTGTTTTGCGTGTTTCTGAGTGCATGGCTTAAGGGGGGTATTCTTAGGGGCGCAAAAACGCGATCTTTGCCCGGGTTGCGGCGCTTAAAACATGAAAATGCATGGCGTCACGTGCGCCTGATGGATTGTGTTCGCGGATATGGCGCAGGACCTGTTCATGTTCTGCCAATGGTGCGGCAATCGCGCTGGCATTGGCAAATGGCAGCATCTGGTTTTCATGGATGGTTTGTGCTGCCGGATGCATGGCATCGGCAAACATCGGATTGCCTGATGCCAGCAAAAGAATTTCATGAAAATCCGTATCGGCCATAGCGGCCGCAATCAAGTCGTCCGCATCAAGGGCCGCGCGCATGTCATCAATGCTGCTTTGAAGGGCACTTAGGTGGTCCTTGGTTCGCATTTGCGCTGCCAGTCCCGCGACATAGGGCTCAATCGCCAGACGGAACTGATAGACCTGTGCGGCTTGTCGACTTTTGATCTGATCGCGTGGTGTATGGGTCTGGCGATCGGCAATGTATACGCCTTTGCCTGCATGGATATGCACCATGCCCAATGCCTCGAGTGTCGCAAGTGCTTCGCGCAGGCTGGTGCGACTTATGCCAAGCTCAAGCGCCAGACTTCTTTGGGCGGGCAGCGAGTCACCAGCTTTTAATCCTTTGTTTTTAATCAGATTTCGAATGTCTCGAGCGGCGCGCTCTGGCGTGGTTTCGCTGCGTATCATGTCGTTCCCTGTTTCTGGTCAGACCAGTTTAGGCTGTGCTTATATGTCAAAATCATAGGTTTTAAGCGGTATATGCCGTTCCCTGATATGGAATTTACGACGATCGAAAAAATATTCATAGACAAAAGATCAAAAAATATGCAGCAATTTATACAGGTTAAAAAACGTGCATATTACATTCAAAAATCGGGTAGAGGCTCATGAAACATTTCTTCAAAACCGCAATCGCGGCTCTGACCATGCTTGCCGCACCGCTTGGTGCAGCACAGGCAGGTGCGCTTGACAGCATTGCTGAGGCCGGCGTTCTTAAGGTCGCAGTTCCGCAGGATTTCCCGCCATTTGGGTCGGTCGGGACCGATATGCAGCCAAAGGGCTATGACATCGATATGGCGGCTCTGATCGCCGAGGACCTTGGCGTTAAGCTTGAACTGGTGCCGGTCACGTCAAGCAACCGCATCCCGTATCTGACCACCGGCAAGGTCGATCTGGTGATTTCAAGCCTTGGCAAGAACCCGGACCGCGAAAAGGTGATTGATTTCAGCGATCCATACGCACCGTTCTATAACGGCGTCTTTGGCCCGGCGGATTTCTCGGTTGAAAAGGCAGCTGATCTGACCGGCATGTCGGTCGGTGTGACCCGTGGTGCGATCGAAGATCTGGAACTGACCAAAATTGCGCCGTCGGACGTTGATATCAAACGCTACGAAGACAATAACGGCACGATTTCTGCATTCCTGTCGGGTCAGGTTGACCTGATCGCAACGGGTAATGTCACTGCTGCTGCGATCATTGAACGCAATCCGCCGCGCAAGCCGGAGCCGAAATTCCTGATCAAAAATTCCCCCTGCTATGTCGGCCTGAACAAGGAAGAGCCGGAATTCATGGCCAAGGTCAACGAGATCATTGCCGCTTCCATGAGTGACGGTCGTTTGAATGCGATTGCCGAAAAGTGGCTTGGCATTCCGCTTCCGGAAAAGCTGTAAGCCGATTGGCTGACTGACAGGATCGTTTGAGATCAATGGCATATCAATTCGACTTCGGCGCCATCGTGCCGCATTGGGAGCTGCTGTTTGACGGGGTCATCCTGACCACGGAGCTAACAGTGATCGGGGCTGTGGTTGGCGTCGGGCTCGGTATCATGGGGGCGTGGGCGCGTGCGTCGCGCGCCCCGGTGATCAGCCAGATTGTCGGTGTGTATGTGGAACTGATCCGCAATACACCGTTTCTGGTGCAACTTTTCTTTATCTTCTTCGGGCTTCCGGCCCTTGGCGTGAAGCTGACGGAATTTCAGGCCGCTGTTTTGGCGATGATCGTCAATCTTGGGGCCTATTCGACCGAAATCATCCGTGCTGGTATTCAGGCCATTCCACAAGGGCAGATCGAGGCCGCACAAAGTCTTGCGATGAACCGGCTGCAGATTTTCCGCTATGTCGTGATCTTGCCAGCACTTCAGAAAATCTGGCCGGCTCTTTCTAGTCAGATCGTCATTGTGATGCTGGGATCGTCGGTCTGTTCGCAGATCGCAGCAGAAGAACTGACCTTTGGTGCAAACTACATCCAGGCCATCAATTTCCGCGCCTTTGAAGTCTATTTCGTTGTCACGGGATTGTATCTGGTGATGTCGATTTTGCTGCGCATGGGGCTAAAGGTTCTGGGCAACTTCCTGTTTGAACGGCGGCGTCATGTCTGAATTTTCATTATGGGACATCGTTTATAACCTGCTGATGGCCGGGCGCTGGACGGTGTTGTTGTCCCTGACCGCCTTTGTTCTGGGCGGGGTGGTTGGCCTGATCCTTTTGATGGTGCGCACCGCTGGTAATCCGTGGGCGGTTCGTTTGGTGCGTGGCTATGTCGAGCTGTTTCAGGGCACGCCGCTTTTGATGCAGCTGTTTATCGTATTTTTCGGTTTGCCACTAATCGGGCTTGATGTGTCGCCCTGGGTGGCGGCGACCCTTGGCCTGACCTTGTTCACAAGCGCCTTTTTGACCGAGATCTGGCGCGGATGTGTTGAATCAATTGGCAAAGGCCAATGGGAAGCATCGGCCAGCCTTGGCATGAATTTCACCCAGCAGATGCGCTATATCGTCCTGCCACAGGCGCTGCGAATTGCAGTTCCGCCAACGGTCGGTTTTTCGGTTCAGGTGGTTAAGGGCACGGCTGTTGCCTCGATCATTGGATTTGTTGAGCTGACCAAGGCCGGAACCATGATCACCAACGCCACCTATGCACCGTTCACGGTCTATGGCTGCGTGGCGGTGATGTATTTCCTGATTTGTTATCCGCTATCGCTTTTTGCCCGTCATCTCGAAGGAAGGTTCCGCCATGTCGCTCGTTGAATTGCATGCCATCCATAAAAGCTTTGGCGAGCTTGAAGTCCTTAAGGGCATTGATCTTTCAATCGATGAAGGACAGGTCATCGCCCTGATTGGCAAAAGCGGGTCGGGCAAAAGTACACTTTTACGCACGATCAACGGGCTTGAAGCGATTGATGATGGGGTGATTATGGTGGGCGGGAAAAAGATCAGCGAACGCGATGCAGACATGCTGGCCCTTCGGCTTCAGGTGGGCATGGTGTTTCAGCAGTTCAATCTGTTTCCGCACTACACAGCCCTTGAAAACGTCATGTTGTCGCCGCAGGTCGTTAAAAAGCAATCCAAGACCGAGGCAAAAGAAATTGCCGAAGAAATGCTGGCCAAGGTCGGGCTTGCTGACAAGATGATGCATTACCCCGATCAGCTTTCCGGCGGCCAACAGCAACGCGTGGCAATCGCCCGTGCTCTTGCGATGAAGCCCAAAGTCCTTCTATGTGACGAGGTCACATCCGCCCTTGATCCCGAATTGGTCAATGAGGTGTTGGCCGTTGTCCGCCAACTGGCCGAAGAAGGCATGACCCTTGTCATGGTGACCCATGAAATGCGTTTTGCCCGTGAAGTCTGTGACAAGCTGGTCTTCATGCATCAGGGCCGCATTCATGAAACCGGCGATCCGGAAGATGTCTTCGCCAATCCAAAAACGCCAGAGCTTTCAAGCTTTGTCGGTGGCCTTGCCTGATTGTGCCCAAGCCATTTCGTGATGCTTTTATGACATCTGATGCGTAAAGCGCAGAAAGGTTTAACCATTTAAGGTTGAGGCGCTAGAAGAACTCCTTGATGCCATGACAGGTGATAGGAGCAACTTCGATGCGTGATGATGGGGCAAGTGATCTTGGATCGGGCGGCAAGGCCGTGCCGTCGCCAATCATCGCACTTTTGGATCGCTATCCTTTCCTTGTGCTTGGCCTTCTTCTGGTGGGGGCGTTTACTTCATCCAGTGCAGCGCCACTGGCCGGGCTTTACGTGGTTGAAGGGCTTGGTCAGGCACCCTGGAAGCTTAGCATGGTTGCGATCGTTCAGGTCTGTGTGACCCTGATCGTTAATCGCAGTTTTGGACGTGCAATTGACCGTGCTGTTCCGGTCAAACTGCTGCTGATCACCAGTATCCTGTGCTTTGGAATTGGCATGGCGTTGCTGGGCACGTTTGCCAATTATTGGGTCTATCTCAGCATTGTGTCGATCCTTCTGGGGATCGGCTCCGGGGTGCTGTCGGTCATGTATTCGTTCGGTCGATTGTTTGCTGAGCAGACCAATCGCGATGTCGTCAAATTTAACGGTTTCCTGCGCATGCAGACATCGCTTGGCTGGATGGTCGGACCTGCGGCAGCGCTTTCGTTTTATGGTGTGTTTGGCTTTGCCGCGACCTATTACGCGATTGCCGCCTTGTCCGCAGTTTGGTTCGTCACCTGTTTATGGATCGTCCCGGCGGCGTTTAAAACCCATCACCCCAACAGCCTGAAACGGGGGCAAAAAGTTCCGTTCAATTTCGGGCTTCTGGGGGCGTGCATCCCGGTATTTTTCATCGGGGCGGCCAATGTGGTGTTTGTGTCTGCCGTGCCGCTCTATTTCTCGACCGAGCTTGGCCTGATGGCGTCATCGGCGGGCTTTGCGCTGACCGTAAAATGCTTTGTCGAGGTCGTGGTGATTTACTACTGCGCGTCGCTGATCAAACGGGTGGGGGAGCGCAAGGGCATGTTGATCGCAGCCCTTCTTGGTGCTGTGTTCTTTGGCCTGATCCACGAGGCGACCACACTTTCAGATGTGCTTATTTTGGCGATCCTCGATGGGCTTTATTACGGCATCTTCGCCGGGATCAGCATGACATTCGTTCAGAATTTTGCACCCGATCAGCCCGGTGTCGCCACAAGTTATTATGTCAGCACGCTTTTTGTCGGCGGACTGATTGGCAATCTTTTGACCGGTGTAATCGCCAGCATGTTTGATTTCCAAACGACCGTTTTGATGGCCTGTGTGTTTGCCTTTGTTGGCGGGGGCGTCCTGTTTGTGATGCGTGATGCCAAACCCGATGTCGCGGCCACATCCTGATCAAGATGGCTTGACTTTGAAGCCGTCCCGGTGATGATCGCGGCATGTCAGAAAGTACTGAAAATACCCGTCCGCGATTGCTTGTTGATGCTGATGCCTGTCCGGTAAAGGCTGAATGCGAACGCGTGGCCGAACGTCACCGGATTGAGATGATCCTGGTCTCGAACGGTGGTATTCGCCCGTCGCGCAATCCGCTGATCAAGATTGTTATTGTGCCGCCTGAACCCGATGCGGCCGATGACTGGATTGCCGAAAATGCGCGCGCACGCGATGTGATCGTCACCAACGATATTCCGCTGGCATCACGCGGGCTTGAGATTGGTGCGCGCGTCCTTAAGGCCAATGGGCAGGAATTCACCGAAGCCAATATCGGTAATGCCTTGGCTGGTCGTGAAATTGCTGCTCACATGCGTGAAGTTACTGGCGAGCAGGGGCGCAATGCATCCTTCACGCAAAAGGACCGATCGAAATTCTCAAGCGCGCTTGAGGTGCTGGTTCAGGTCGTGTTGCGCGACTGATCCTGTGCCCGAAACGACGCAGGCCGCCAAAGCGCGGAGCGTCTGGCGGCCTGCACACAGGTCCTGATTTGTAAGGGAACTCAATACAAATCAGGCTTCCCCCCTGCGTAACTTGACATCAACCGGGCAGGGGTTCTGCCCGGCCGACAATATGGTGCGTCTTAGAACGGGTAATGGCGTTTGCCGCTTTGGATCGTGATCCAGCGCATTTCGGTGAATTCATCAATCGATGCCTGCGATCCGAAACGGCCATAGCCAGACGATTTCACACCACCAAACGGCATCTGTGCTTCGTCCTGAACGGTCGGGCTGTTGATGTGGCAAATGCCGCTTTCAATGCGTTTGGCAACTTCCATCGCGCGCGGAATGTTGGTCGAGAAGACCGCGGATGACAGGCCATATTCGCTGTCATTGGCAATACGAACCGCTTCGTCTTCGTTACCAGCGCGGATGACGACACAGATCGGACCAAAGCTTTCCTCGGAATAAATTTTCATCGCAGGCGTCACGTGATCCATCAGGGTCGCGTCCATGAGAACGCCGTCCTTGGCTTTGCCGGAACCGGCAACCAGCTTCGCACCCTTGGACACAGCATCTTCAACCAGTTCTTCGATGCGATTGACCGCTTCGACATTCACAACACCGCCAAGGATGTGTTCGGCCTTTGCCGGATCACCAGCGGTCAGTGTTTTGGCTTTGGCGGCCAGTTTGGCAACAAAGTCATCGGCAACCGCATTGTCGACGATCAAACGTTCGGTCGACATGCAAATCTGGCCCTGGTTCATATAGGCACCAAAGGCCGCGCCATTAACCGCTTCGTCCAGATCGGCATCATCAAGGACAAGGAACGGTGCCTTGCCACCCAGTTCAAGCAGAACCGGTTTAAGGTGTTCTGCACCCAGTTTGGCAATGATGCGACCTACACGGGTCGATCCGGTAAAGTTGATGCGACGAACTGCCGGATGGGCAATCAGGGTTTCAACGATTTCCGGGGCATCTTCCGGTGCGTTGGTCACAACGTTAACAACACCGGCCGGTGCGCCAGCTTCGACCAGGCATTCACCAATCAGGCGATGCAGGGCCGGGCAAAGTTCGGATGCCTTAAGGATCACGGTGTTACCGCAAGCAAGCGGCATGGCAATCGCGCGCGTGCCCAAAATCACCGGCGCGTTCCATGGGGCGATCCCCAGAACAACACCGACAGGCTGGCGCACACCCATGGCCATCAGACCCGGATGATCAGACGGAATGATGTCGCCCGTGATCTGGGTGGTCATCGCACCCGCTTCACGCAGCATATTGGCCGCAAGATGGGCGTTAAATCCGCCCCACATGCGCGTGCTTCCGGTTTCATCAAGAACCAGTTGGCCGAACTGATCGCCTTTGGATTCCATGATGTCGGCGGCCTTAAGCAGGATCTTGCGGCGTGCGCCCGGGCCCATCTTTGACCATTCCGGGAAGGCGGCAGCGGCTGCATCCGCAGCCTTGCGCGCATCTGATGCATTGGCGGCGGCTGCAACGGTGGCGGTTTCGCCGGTTACCGGGTTTTTGCGTTCAAACGTGCGGTTGTTTGATGCGTTGACGTCCTGGTTGTCGATCAACAGTTTGACATCGTTCATGACGTTTCTCCTGACTTTCTCATGTTCTGCTGTGTGGTGGCGAAAGGCTGCATCAAGCAGCCCCAAGGCCAAGGAAGGCCTTTTGCACAGCAGGGTCGGATTGCAGAGCCTTGGCAGTGTCCTGCCCGGTAATGGCCCCGTTTTCGATCAGATATCCCCGATCTGATATGGCAAGGGACTGGTGGGCGTTCTGTTCGACCAGAAGCACACCAACTCCGGTTTTGCGAATGGCAGCAAGTGCCTTGAACAATTCCCCGGTCATGATGGGCGACAACCCCAAAGACGGCTCATCAAGCAGAAGGATATCGGGATTGGACATCAATGCGCGTCCGATCGCGACCATCTGTTGTTCACCGCCACTCATGGTACGGGCTGCCTGGTCAAGCCGTTCAGCCAGTTTCGGGAAAAGATCAATCACCCGTTCAAGGTTCTGTTTTTCTGCCGCCCGGGCCCGTTTGGCAAAGGCACCAAGTTCAAGATTTTCGCGCACGGTCAGTTCGCCAAAAATCCCGCGACCTTCGGGGACAAGGGCAAGGCCCGCCTCAACGATCTTATGGGCGGAAAGTTCGGTCAACTCGCTGCCCGACAAATTGATTTTCGTGTCGCTTTGCGGGGTAACAAGACCAGCACATGCCTTAAGCAGGCTGCTTTTTCCCGCCCCGTTTGCCCCGAGCATCACAACGATTTCACCGCGATCAACCGTAACATCAACGCCGCGAAGGGCTGCGTGCTTGCCATAGGAAACCGACAGGTTTTTGATATCAAGCATGGCTGTCTCCCAGATAGGCACGCACGACTTCGGGGTCGGACAAAACATCATCCGGGGTGCCATCGGCAATCTTGGCCCCGGCATTCATCACGACACAGCGATCACAAAGGCTTCGGATCGCATCCATCACATGTTCGACCATGATGATGGTAAGCCCCTCGTTCTTGAGCTTACGCACAAGGGTAATACCATCCTGAAGCTCGGATGGGTTGAGACCCGCCAGCCATTCATCAAGCAAAAGCAACTTGGGCTGCAGGGCCAAGGCACGGCCAAGCTCAAGACGTTTCTGATCGATATAGGTCAGATCACCAGCCGGTGTGTGGGCCTGTTTGGCAAGGCCGATACGTTCCAGAAGAACCATTGCCTCTTCATGTGCCGCATCCCCCCAAAGCGGGTTGGTGCGATAGGCAAGACCCGCTTCGATATTTTCGATGCAATCAAGATCGGGCAGAACGCGCACCAGCTGGAAGGTGCGGGCAATGCCGGAATGGCTGATCTTGTGGGCCGGAAGACTTGTGATGTTTTTCCCGCCAATGACAACCTTGCCTTCATCGGGCGAAAGGGCTCCTGAAATCAGGTTCATCACGGTGGTCTTGCCCGATCCGTTGGGGCCAAGCAGGCCGACAATTTCACCGGCATAGACATCAAACTGCATCTGGTTGACGGCAATCAACCCGCCAAAGGCCTTATGCAGCCCGGAAATGGACAGAAGGACTTCTGTGCTCATGCTGCTTTCTCCTCTGACTTGGGGGTGTCGTGGTTGCTATCGGTTGAAAGCGCACGCTTTTTCGGTGCGCGGTATTTTTCATACAGGCCGACAACGCCACCGGGCAGAAGATAAACAATGACCATAAACACGCAGCCCAAAAGGATGCTGAAATGGTTCGGGAAGCTTGCGGTCAGAACTTCAAACAGAAGGGTCAGCGGAATGACACCCAGAAGCGGACCAAGCAAACGGCGCGGACCACCCAGAAGCGCCATAATGACGACCTGGAAGGACAGCATCGGGTTAAAGGCAATGATAGGATCGATATAGGTCCAGCGCGGTGCCATGATGGCTCCGGTCAGCGTCATGAACAAGGCCGAGAGGACAAACAGCGCAACTTTGACGCGGGTAACATCAATGCCGCAATGTTTGGCGACGGTTTCATCTTCGCCAATGATGCGAAGCGCAAAGCCAAGGCGCGAACGACCAAGAATGAAGCCGGTCAGAAGCAATACTGCAAACAGCGCAAGCAACTGCCAATAGATGTCATTCTGGGTGATATCAAGGAACACATAGCGTCCCATTTCACGCGTGACATTGACTTCGTACCAACTGACCACCTGGCGTACCAGTTCGGTCAGGCCAAAGGTAAAGATCACGAAATACACACCCGCCAAGCGCAGGGTCGAAAAACCAACCAAAAGGGCAATGACCGATCCGGCAAGACCTGCGAACAAAAGTACCAGCGGGAAAGCCAGAACTTCGCCCAGAACCGCGACGGTATAGGCACCAATCCCAAAGAATACGACAGATGCCAGCGAGATATAGCGCGTCGGGCCAGAGAACATCGACCATGCGGTCGCAAGGATGGCAAAGCTCACCACGCTGATCGCAAGTGACATGTAATAGTTGTCAACAAGCGACGGCAGGAATGCCAAGGCAGCAAAGATCACGGCACCAATGCCGACCGGCTTGATGAAATCAGGTTTTACGATGCTCATGACGCAGCCCTCCCGAACAGACCAGACGGCTTGATGAGCAAGACCAGCAGGAAGATTACATAGGTCACCGCAATGGTCAGACCCGGATCGATATAGGTCGCAACAAGGCTTTCAGCGATACCAAGAATAAGACCGGCAATCAGTGCGCCAAGCAGGTTGCCAACACCGCCCATGATCACAACGATCAGGGCCTTCATGGTAAAGACAACACCCATCGAGGTGGAAAATGTCAGGAACATACTGACCAGAACGCCACCAACGGCGGCAATGGCACCACCCAGTGCAAAGGCAAAGCAGGACGCGAAATTGACATCAATTGCCACAAGGCGGGCCGATGTCGGATCAACGGCAACCGCGCGAAGGGCGGTGCCAATGCGCGTACGTGTCAGGATCAGATAGAAGCCAAGACCAATCACAACGGCAAAGCCAAGTGCCACCAGACGGTTGGCTGCAATCGCTGCGCCAAAGACGTCGACCGCAGCATTGAGAAAATCATAGCTGTAATAGCTGCCACCAAACCAGACCAGCAACACGCCCTGAACGATAAACAGCAGGCCAAAGGTGGCCAGAATGCTGTCGACTTCGAGCATGCCACGGTTCTTTGCGCGAGCGACCAGCGGGGTCAGCAGGATGCGATATATCGCCCAGTTCAGCGCAAAGCTTGCAGGGATGATGATCAAAAGACCGACAATCGGATTGATGCCAAGGGCGGTCATGAAAACAAAGGCAATAAAGGACGCGACAATGACCAGCTCGCCATAAGCGAGGTTCATGATGCGCGATACACCATATTGCAGGGTCAACCCCATGGCGACGAGTGCATACATGCCGCCAAGTGTGATCCCGGAAAAGACTGCGTAGCTAAACATTCACTTTATCCAAAAGGGGCGCCGGGGCCTGCGCAGGTTGTGCGAAACACAAACCCCGACGTCCTTATCAGGTGCGCTTATTGCGCAGCTTTCCATTCAGGCTTCGGGAAGACGAGCTCGGCTGCACCTTCCATGCTGGTCGGTGCAAGACCAACGAACTTGCCGTCCTGCCACTGGCCAACCTGCCAGAAGGTCTGATCGCCCGGCTTGTAGGTGCCAAGGATGGTGTCAAAGCCACCTTTGGCCAGTTCTGCACTGATGGCTTCGCGGTCGGTGGAACCGGCACGCTCGATCGCCTGTTGCAGAGACTGCAGGGTCGACCAGTTAACGATCGATGCCCAACGATCTGGCTCACGCTCGGCAAAGGCGACGTGACGCTTGATGTAATCTGCAATCATCGGATCGTCTTCGCTGGCACCGCCAAGGCTGATGACGCCTTCGGCATTTGCGCCAAAGCGGTTTTTATAAAGCGGGAATGCCGTGCCAACACCGGCATAGAAGACTTTCGGATTAAAGCCCAAAACACGCGACTGTTCGGTCAGGCCAAGGGTGCCCGGCGGATAGGAGAAGGCAACAAAGGTGTCTGCGCCAAGTGATTTGATGTCATTGACGATGGTTGCCAGATCCTGGGAGCCCAGCGGATAGGTCTTGTCATAAACAAGATCAAAGTCGCGTTCTTCAAGTGCTTCGCGACCTGCCTTGGAAAGCTCGATGCCAAAGCCGTCAGCAACCGCGATCATGGCGACCTTGTCGTTGATCTTGCCTTCGTCTTTCAACTCTTTCAGGAACTCAGCCATCTGAACGGCATATTGTTCACCCGTACCCAGCAGCCAATAGGAGTTTTTCCAACGCTGCGCCAGCTGCGGCGCTTTGTCGGTCACAGCCGTACCGGCAAGATGTGCATAGCCCGCGCGATCAAGGATCGGTGCGACCGCAAGGTTAAGGCCAGTGCCCCAAGGCGACAGGATAAAGTCAACCTTGTCCTGGTTGATCAGGCGTTCGACGGCGCGAACAGCTTCTTCGGAGCTCGAACGGTCGTCATATTCAACAACTTCGATCGGAAGCTGTTTATCGCCGACTTTAAGGCCGCCCGCATCATTGATTTCCTTAACCCACATTTCGTAGTTCGGAATGGTGCTGGTGGCGGCCCCCGGTGCGCCCGGGCCGGTTTTTGAGACGGCATAACCAATGCGATATGTTTCCTGGGCATTGGCGCCAAACAGCGTCGCGGAACTCATGAGGGCAGTGGTTGCCGCTGCAATGGTCGCGATGCGCAGTTTTGCAGAAATTTGCATGCTATTCCTCCTGATCTCTTATGCAGAGACGGTTTTCCCGTTTTCGCGCTGTATCAGGAGATTAGGCAAAGAGAATTCTGTTATCTACTTCACAGTGTGAAGTAAATCTCCGGCGTATCCTCCCGCCCATTAGTTCGCATATGCAAAATAACGGGAACGCATTCTTGCTTTGTATTGTTGTTTTTGACGGTTTCTTTGACCGTCATTCTAGTAAGCGACGGAACTGTTATAATGTAAAGATAGCGAAATTGACATTTTAAGACGAAAAATTGTACTTTTATACATGTAACCATTTGGAATAGTTGGGGTCGAAAAAGGCATGTCTCCGCAATCTGAAAGACATATTCCGGTTTCAAGTCCGGTCAGGCTGTCGGATAACCCGTTTGAAGATCTGGTCCCGGTCACAGCCCAAGCTGTGATGGATCGGTTTGATCACCCGCTGTCTGTTCAGAACTGGGTGATGAATGATCCGGGGCGTCGGGATCGATGTTATGCCGTGCTGTTGCTGAGCGGTCGGGCACAAATCGGCTTGCGCCAGGGTACCATCGAATGCCGTGCGCCAGCCCTTGTCTGGTTACCCCTTGGCGAGACGCAGCGTTTTGCGGTTTCAGCGGGCGGGGATGGCTATTTGCTATCTGTCGCAGATGATCTGGTCGCACGTCATTGTGGGGATGTTGGCGGTGGGGCCAATCCGGCAGGGGGTGGGCTTCCTTTGCGATTTGCCGCTGACACCGTTCATAACGTTATCCCGGCGGAAAACAGTGAAAACCTGTCGCTTCTAACGCACAGTTTCGAAGCAATCCGCTTGGAGCTTATGCAAAACGCGCTGGGTGCCAGCCTTGTGGTCGGTGCGCATTTACAGATCATCCTGACCATGGTGCTTCGTTTGGCGGAAGGTGTCATGGAACAGCGCGACAAACATGGTCCGGGCTCAATCACGTTCCAGCGGTTTTTGCAGGTCCTTGAATTGCACTTTCGCGAACATTGGAATGTTGCTGAATATGCAACCGCCCTTGGGGTCAGTGAACGTCGATTGGGGTCGGCGGTTTTGCGTGCGACTGGCAAGCCGCCCTTGACCGTCATTCATGAACGGGTCTTGCGCGAAGCTTGCATGCGTCTTGAACAGTCCCCACTTGGCGTGGCACAGATTGCCTATGGGTTGGGCTTCCGTGATCCGGCCTATTTCAGTCGGTTCTTTAAACGTTATATGGGGGAAGCCCCCGGCGGATATCGCAGGCTCAGACGCGCAGCCGAACGTGTCCGCGACGATACCTTCGCCGCCTGGCCATAAGGTTCCTTGTTTCGATTTGAAACAAGTTTGTCGCGAAAATGTATCAACGACTCACGGCTTGTTTACCGGATTGCACCATTGCGAAGCCATTTTTTGATCCTACTTCTTCGCTTTGGCCGTAACATTAGTGCAATCTCATTTCAGACAGGACCGATCCGTTGCGAAAAGGCAGAACTTTTTTTGTTGGTTTATTGGCTGCCCTTGTACTGCCTTTTGGCATCAGCCTTGCGGAAAACCCGCCCGGTGAAAAGGAACAACAGCGTTATACCTGGCGCAATGCACCGCGCCATTCATCGGGTGTGGCCCCTGATCCGGCAGCACATGCCGATCAGGCGGTTGTTATGGTCATGGCGGCTGATACATTCGGTTGGCGCGGTTATTTCGCAGTCCACCCATGGATCATTTATAAACGTCCCGGTGAAACCAGCTATACCCGCTATGACGTAGTTGGCTGGGGCGGTGGCAATGTCATTCGCCGGAATTATGCGATTTATGATGGGCTTTGGTTTGGCTCCAAGCCAAAAGTGATGGTCGATCATCGCGGCGAAGATGCCGAAGCCCTGATTGATCAGGTCGAAGCCGCTGTAAAGTCCTATCCGTTCCCGCGCGAATATCGCAGTTACCCCGGACCCAACAGCAATACCTTTATCGCGCATATTGGTCGTGAAGTACCCGGCCTTAACCTTGATATGCCGGCCAATGCGATTGGCAAAGATTACCGCCCGATCAGCAATCCGGTCGGATTGTCTTCAAGCGGGCAGGGTATTCAGGCAAACCTTCTGGGTGTGTTTGGTTTCTCCCTTGGTCTGGAAGAAGGGATTGAGTTGAACCTTCTGGGCCTGAATTTCGGGATTGATTTTAACCGTCCTGCACTGCGTCTGCCCTCTGTCGGGCGGCTTGGTATGGATAGTGTCGCTGCCGAGAAAGCCGATCAAGTCAAAGCAGATGAAGTTGCGTTCGAACCCAATAGCTAAACGAAGTCTATTGGTTCGAACTCGCTATGTGAAGACGCCGCCTGTTACGAGGCGGCGTTTTCATTTGGGTTGCAGGTTATTGGCGTGACCAACGCGGGAAGGGATCGTTCAGATTGGCAAAGCGGGTCGGATCGAATTTTCCGATTTCGATTTCCGGATCGACATCAATCAGACATTCTGAAAGTCGCTGGCGCAGCGCTGCTTCATCCATGTTTTGGCCGATAAAGACAATTTCCTGCCGGCGATCAGCAAAGACCGGATCCCATTTCGAAAGAACCAGATCCCGCCAGACCTGATTATCGGGCCATTGACTGCGCGGGACAGCACACCACCAGGTACCAAGGGCCTGATGGGTAACAGCACTTCCGGCCTGACTTAGCTCACCAACCCAATCGGGGCGCGTTGCGATCCAGAAGTGCCCCTTGGCACGCAGGACACCTGGCCATTCGCTACTGAGGAACTCAAACAGGCGTTCGGGGTGGAATGGATAGGATGTACGATAGACAAAGGATTTGATGCCATATTCCTCGGTCTCGGGTACATGATCGGCAAAGCCATAAAGCTCCTTGGCCCAAAGCGGATGGTTTTGCGCACGTTCGAACTCAAACCGGCCAGTATTGAGGATTTCCGATGGATCGACTTTGCCATGTGTCGTTTCAATGATTTTGGCATCGGAATTAAGTGCGCGGATCACGCCAAGGACGGTTTGGCGATCTGATGTTGAAACAAGATCAGACTTGTTGAGTAACACCACATCGGCAAATTCGATTTGTTCGACCAGAAGATCCACAATGCTGCGTTCATCGCCATCGCCAAGGCTTTCGCCCCGGTCCGATAAAAGATCGGTTGAGCTGTAATCAGAAATCAAACGCGCGGCATCCACCACGGTCACCATGGTGTCAAGCTTTGCGATATCGCCCAGCGAGTTGCCGTCCTCATCGCGGAAATCAAAGGTCGCCGCGACCGGAAGCGGTTCGGAGATGCCGGTTGATTTAATCAGCAAATAATCAAAACGGTTTTGCTCGGCCAAACGGCGGACTTCGGCCAAAAGATCATCACGCAGGGTGCAGCAGATGCAGCCATTGGTCATCTCGACCAGCTTTTCATCTGTTTGTGAAAGCTCTGATCCGTTGTTGCGGACCAGATCGGCGTCAATATTGACCTCGCTCATGTCATTGACGATGACGGCCACCTTAAGGCCCTGCCGATTGTTCAGGACGTGATTAAGGGTGGTGGTCTTGCCAGCACCTAAAAAGCCGGACAGGACGGTTACGGGAAGACGGTTCACGGGATACCTCGATATGATGGAGTATTTGTTATGTTATAACATAACATTTATCGATCCAAGTAGATCAAGGCAACCAAAAATTTGCGCAAACCCAGTTCGGGTCGTGCATGTCGACAATACATATGGAGGAAACGGATCGGTTGGAGCGGTCAATACGCCCTAGTTCGTCACCGACTTGATGCTTCCGATCATGTCGGCAAAATAGGGGTTCCATGTCAGACGGGCGTGATATTTTCCCGGCTCAATATGGCCCCAGGCACTGCGCCACAGCTTCGTGCTGTCATCGGGAAGTGCGATATCTTCCTGACCGTTTTCAACAAACACAAAGCTTCCATCCACCCCGTAATAAGGGTTGGAGGGCGAAAACAGTGCGCTTAGATGTGAAAAGTTGCTGATCTGCTGATCAGGCAGGTTGCTGTTTTTACTTTCAACCCGCGTGTCATTGGATGGGGCAGGATTGACGTCATACCAGACCATGCGGGATGCCGCGTTGGTAAAGCCTGTTTCAAACCGTCGAAGTATCGCCATTGGATCAAGCACGCTGTCATGTGCGCTCATGGTGATCAGGGCCGGGCGATCAAACGGTTTGGCATCAAGCGCGTCGGCAACGTCGGTCACACTGCGATAATAAAGCGCTGACGCCTTGGTCGACAGGGACTGATAATTGATCATGTTGTCTTCCGGGTCGGCATCCACCCAATCCCAAAGATATTGAATGACCGGTGTCAGGAACAACAAATCCGTACCGGGCTCTATCCCCGGCGAAAACAGCAACAGCCCGGCAATGTCGGAATTGCGCGCCGCATAGCTGGTAACAAGATTGCCACCGGTCGAAAACCCACCGAGCCAGACTTCATCCACCTCGCGTTCAAGCAACTTGACCTGATGGGCAACCGATCCGGTCCAGTCATCATAATCAGGCAGGCTCAAATCACCGGGTCGTGTACCGTGCCCCGGTAGCAACATCGACCGTGCAAGCCAGCCATCCTGCGCCATTGCTGATGCGATATCATGGAAATACCACGGGCTGGCACCAAGCCCATGGACAAACAGGATACCGCGACGCGGGGCATCGTTGTTTGACGTTTGGTTGCTTGACGCTTGTGGGCGGATTTCAAACGGGATGTTGCGTGCGATCTCTGTTTCATGGTCATCGGTCAAAAAGACCCGATGGGTCGCAATCCAGTCACGCGTTTCAGAAACATAATCGGCAAAGCTATCCTGCTCATATGGCGGGATGTCAGGTGATTGCTGGTAAAGGGCTGTTTCAGGCGGGAATGCGCAGGCCGCCAAAAGCGATGAAAGAATGAATGCCAACAGGGTCGTGCGGATCAGACGCATGGTGGCTCCTTTAACCGGACGTGCGCGAAGGGGATAACAGGGATTGATGTAAATCGCTGAAATATCTACGTCAAACGGGTTTTGACGGATCACGCACTGTTTTGATGGGCGGAAAGGGGACCGACGCCCGATCAAAAGGGCGTCAGTCCAAGGGCCTTAGTTCTGTGTTGATTTGGCTGTCTGGCCAAACAGAACCTTTTTGTCTTCTTCTGACATCTCGCCGGAACGCAGTCCTTCACCGGCCTTGTATGCCGCAACTGTTGCTGCGCGGGCTTTGATGCTTTCAAACCAGCGTTTCAGGTTCGGGAAGTCATTCAAATCCTGCTGCTGCTTTTCATGGCTGACGATCCACGGATAGGACGCCATATCGGCAATTGTGTAATCGTCACCGGCAATGAATTTGCGGCCTTCAAGGCGCTTGTTCAGCACACCATAAAGGCGATTGGTTTCATTGACGTAGCGCGTGATCGCATAAGGGATCTTTTCCGGGGCATAGGTGCCAAAGTGATGGTTCTGTCCTGCCATCGGGCCAAGGCCGCCCATCTGCCAGAACAGCCATTCCATCACGGTCTTGCGGCCGCGCACATCGGTCGGCAGGAACTTGCCGGTCTTTTCGGCCAGATATTGCAAGATGGCACCGGATTCAAACACCGTGATCGCATCGCCGCCATCGGCCGGATCATGGTCGATGATCGCTGGCATGCGGTTGTTGGGCGAGAATGCCAGAAATTCGGGTTTGAACTGATCACCTGTGCCGATATTGACCGGGACGATTTTGTAATCAAGGCCGGCTTCTTCAAGAAACAGGGTGATCTTATGGCCGTTCGGGGTTGGCCAGTAATACAGTTCAATCATGGGCCTAGGGCTCCTTCAATTCTTGTTTGGTGGCTTCATCAATAATCGAAGCTTGCCAATTGAGGTCTTATCGGTCAATTTAAAACGAACGTTCCAAAATACAAGTGCAGGTCACAGTTTCGTGTGAAATCCACGCTGAAGCACCTGATCTGCAAGGAGACCAAATGATCCGTTTCTATTACCACCCGACCCCGAACCCGCAGAAAATCTCGATGATGTTGGAGGCCACCGGCCTGTCATACGAGGTGCTGCCGGTCGATACCCGCAAAGGTCAGCAGCACGATCCGGCATTCCGGGCGATCAACCCGAATGGCAAGGTTCCAGCAATCGTTGACATAGATGGTCCGGGTGGCAAGGAAGTCCGCGTATTTGATTCAAACGCGATCCTGCTCTATCTCGCGGAAAAGTCCGGCAAGTTTCTGGGCAAGCCTGAAGACCGTGGTGAATTCCTGTCATGGTTGATGTACATCGCAACCGGACTTGGCCCGTTTTCAGGTCAGGCCGTTCATTTCCAGCATGTCGCACCAGAAGGCAGCGACTATGGCGTAAACCGTTACCGCAACGAAATCGCGCGCCACTATCAGGTGCTTGAAGATCACCTTGAAGGTCGCGAGTTCATCGTTGGCGATGAAATGACGATCGTTGATATCTCGGCCTGGGGCTGGGTTGATAAGGCACCGTTCGTGCACAAGAACCCGGAAGTCTGGGCGAAATACCCGAATATCAAACGCTGGTTTGATGCCATTAACCGTCTTCCGGCAGCGGTCAGCGCGCGCGAAGTCGGCAGAGATCACGTTTTCAAAACCGAAATGGACGAAGACGCCAAGCGCGCCATGTTCCCGTCCAACTACGCCTAAGGGAGGCGGCAACCTCACCAGAGGGTTTCGCCATAGCAATATGCGCGACGCCTCACTGCCATGTTGGGGGACATGGTTTTGATGTGACCGTATCGGGATCGTCTGGCTGAGGTTGCCGTTATCACCCACCCAAAAGAAAACACCCCGGTCAGATTGACCGGGGTGTTTTGTATTCAAAGCGATGTCAGGCAAATCAGTCGGTGGTTTTCGCACCGAACTGCTTGTTGAACTGCAGAACCAGAAGCGTGACAACAGCACCTGAAAGCAGATAGGCACCAACACCCGGCAGGCCAAACTTGTCGCACAGATAAAGTGCGATCAGCGGCGCAAAACCAGCACCGAGCAGCCATGCAAGGTCAGATGTCAAAGCCGAACCGGTATAGCGATATTCACGCTTGAAGTTCGACGCCAGCGTGCCAGCTGCCTGACCAAAGCACAGGCCAAGAACTGCAAACCCTCCCAGAACAATCATGCCTTCATTGATGACATTGAAGTTGTAAAGAAGCGGGGTCAGAACAGCACCCAGCAAGATGATGCCAGCACTGTAACCAAGCAGACGACGACGGCCCAATTGATCGGCAATGAAGCCCGATGCGATGATGCCAAAGGCACACAACACAGCACCAACACCCTGTGTCAGAAGGAACTGACCCGGATTGCCGTTGGCATAAAGATAGACCCAGCTGAGCGCAAAGACGGTGACAAGGTGGAACAGCGCGTAGCTGACCATCGGGACCAAGGCACCCAGCACAACGGTACGACCGTTATGTTTAAGGGTATCCATGACACGGGCTGCTTCGAGCTCGTTCTTTTCAAGCAGATGGCCGAATTCCGACGTTGCAACCAGACGCAGGCGGGCAAACAGCGCGACCACGTTAATGGCAAAGGCAACGAAGAACGCATAACGCCAGCCAAAGGCCAGGAAGTCATCGGGATGCAGGGTAAGCAGCAGATACGCAAACAGGGATGATGCCAGCATGAAGCCAAGCGGCGCGCCCAGCTGCGGGATCATCGCATACCAACCCTTGCGGTTGTCCGGTGCGTTAAGTGCCAGAAGTGAAGCCAGACCATCCCATGCGCCGCCCCATGCAAGACCCTGAAGGAAGCGGAAAGCACACAGAAGGTAAATCGCAACGATCCCGGCCGAGGCAAAGCTTGGCAGGAATGCCATCGCGGCGGTTGAGCCGCCCAACAGGAACATTGCGATTGTCAGTTTCACGCCGCGGCCATAACGGCGGTCGACCGTCATAAAGACAAGCGATCCAACCGGGCGGGCGATGAAGGCCAGAGAGAAGATGGCAAAGGAATACATGGTGCCGACAAGTGCGGTTTCGCCGGGAAACAGCAATTGCGGGAACACAAGTACCGATGCGATGCAATAAACGAAAAAGTCGAAAAATTCCGATGTCCGGCCAATAATCACGCCAAGCGCAATCTGACCCGGATCGTTGGTGGCGTCGGCGTTATGATGCCGCGCATCGCGTTCCAAACCCGAAGAGGTGGCGGTCGCGTAGTTTTCTGTCGTTTGGTTCACGCCGTTCTCCCTTATTCACTGGTCGGGCCTTTTGGCCCTAACTGCTTTTGATTGGATCACAAATTCGGATCAGAAGGCGATACGACTTTGGATCGAGTCTAAGTATAGACATGTGAATTGCAAACGTCAGTGTCAATTATTGTTCCGCACCGCACAACGCTGGGTTAACATCGGAATGATAATTGTCATTAAGACCCAGCTATGCGCCGCAGGTACCTTGACATTGCTGCGATGCAGCTATAGCAATTCCCGCGAATTTCCTATTCGGCATTTTTTCGAAAAAAAATTGCCACTTTTGTGCCCTTTCCGTGGATGTCTGGAATTATAATTCCTATATGGGGTTGCGGCAGGGTACGACGCGTGGCGGCCTTCGGTGGGTCGTTCATGCGGCTCGCAGGCATATGGTTGTCTGTGAGAACATCTTCCAGAGACTGAGGAAGTATGAAGCGCATGCTTTCAAAACTTGTACGCGGCGTCGCTGTAGCCTCGATGTTTTCGCTTCTGGCCGGTTGCAACCTTGTTGTTATCGACCCGTCGGGTGATATTGCGTCCCAGCAGTCCGACCTGATTATCGTTTCGACCATCCTGATGCTGCTGATCATCGTTCCGGTGATGGCACTGACCGTTTTCTTCGCCTGGAAATACCGTCAGGGAAACAAGGATGCGGAATACGATCCTGAATGGCACCATTCCACGAAACTGGAAGTTGTCATCTGGTCTGCACCGCTGGTGATCATTATCGCCCTTGGCGCGATTACCTGGGTTACCACGCACACGCTTGACCCTTATCGTCCGCTCGACCGCATTGATGCCGAACGTCCGCTTCCCAAAGATCACAAACCGATGGTGATCGAAGTTGTTTCCCTCGATTGGAAATGGCTGTTCCTGTATCCGGAACAGGGTATTGCGACCGTTAACGAGCTCGCGGCTCCGATTGACACTCCGATCCAGTTCAAAATCACCTCTTCGGGTATCATGAACTCCTTCTTCATTCCGGCTCTTGCGGGCCAGATTTATTCGATGGCTGGTATGGAAACCAAACTTCATGCCGTGATCAACGAAGAAGGCGTTTTTGATGGCTTCTCGGGGAACTATAGCGGTGAGGGCTTCTCTCACATGCGCTTCAAGTTCCACGGCCTGAGCGAAGATGGGTTCAATGATTGGGTATCCAAAGTGAAGTCTGATGAGAACTTCCTTGGCCGTGCCCAGTATCTTGAACTTGAAAAACCCAGCGTCAAAGAACCGGTTCACTACTACAGCGCAGTTGATCCGGAGCTCTTTAAAGCGATCCTCAACATGTGCGTCGATCAGTCGAAAATGTGCATGAACGAGATGATGGCGATTGACGAGAATGGCGGTGGCGGTCTGGCCGGTGTCTATAACGTTATGTCTCTGACCTATGACGTTCCACAGATGCGCGGCAGCCAGCCTTTGCCTGATAGCAAGTCCTACGTCGCAACGCTGTGCACCACCCCTGAAAGTGGTTTCTCAAGCGAGATCGCGAACCTGCCATTGTTTGCCAATGGTCAGCGTGATCGCGCCATGAGCGTTGCGCCCGCAGGCGTTTCGACAGGGTTCTGAAGCAGTGCCGGTTGGTGAATGCCAACCGGCCCTTCGCAGTTTTAGCACCGGGTAACCGGTGCCTTTCTGCATTTGAAAGAAGAGTAATCCGATGTTCTCTAATCCGGACCTTTTACACTTTATATTTGGCCGGTTGTCCCTCGACTCCTTCCCGTTCCTCCATGATCCGATCATTCTTGTGACGTTCCTGGGGGTGGTTGTTGGTGGCATCGCCGTTGTTGGCGGTCTGACCTACTTCCGTCTGTGGGGATATCTGTGGCGCGAGTGGATCACCTCGATCGATCATAAAAAGATCGGCATCATGTATATCATCCTGGCAATCATCATGCTTCTGCGTGGCTTTGCCGATGCGCTCATGATGCGTGCCCAGCAGGCAATTGCCTTTAACGGGGCAGAAGGCTTCCTTCCGCCGCACCACTACGATCAGATCTTTACCGCGCACGGCGTGATTATGATCTTCTTCGTGGCAATGCCGCTGGTGACTGGTCTGATGAACTTTGTCGTGCCGCTGCAGATCGGCGCACGCGACGTTGCATTCCCGTTCCTGAACAATTTCAGCTTCTGGATGACCACTTGTGGTGCCGCGCTGATCATGGCGTCGCTGTTTGTTGGCGAATTCGCAATGACCGGCTGGCTAGCATATCCGCCGCTGTCTGACATTGTTTACAGTCCGGGTGTGGGGGTCGATTATTACATCTGGGCCTTGCAGATTGCGGGTGTCGGTACGTTGCTTTCGGGTGTGAACCTGATTGTGACCATCGTCAAAATGCGAGCTCCGGGCATGTCGATGATGAAAATGCCGGTCTTTACCTGGACCTCGCTTTGCACCAACATCCTGATCGTTGCAGCCTTCCCGGTGCTGACCGCGGTTCTGGTTCTGCTTGGTCTGGACCGTTACGCAGACACCAACTTCTTCACCAACGATCTTGGCGGTAACGCCATGATGTACATCAACCTGATCTGGATCTGGGGTCACCCGGAAGTGTACATCCTGATCCTGCCGGCGTTTGGTGTGTTCTCTGAAGTTGTTTCGACTTTCTGCCGCAAGCGTCTGTTTGGTTATAGCTCGATGGTTTACGCCACCGTGGTTATCACCATCCTGTCCTACATCGTCTGGCTGCACCACTTCTTCACCATGGGTTCGGGTGCAAGCGTGAACGCCTTCTTTGGCATCACGACCATGATCATCTCGATCCCGACCGGTGCAAAGGTCTTCAACTGGCTGTTCACCATGTATAAGGGCCGCATCAGCTTTGATGTCCCGATGCTGTGGACAATTGGCTTTATGCTGACCTTCGTTATCGGTGGCATGACCGGTGTTATGCTTGCGGTTCCGCCTGCGGACTTCGTGCTTCATAACAGCTTGTTCCTGATTGCGCACTTCCATAACGTGATTATCGGTGGTGTTGTCTTCGGGATGTTTGCCGGTATCGTTTACTGGTTCCCGAAAGCATTCGGCTTCAAGCTGGACGAGTTCTGGGGCAAGATGTCCTTCTGGCTCTGGACCATTGGCTTCTACTTCGCCTTCATGCCGCTTTATGTTCTCGGCCTGATGGGCGTTACCCGCCGTATGAGCCAGTTTGACGATCCGTCGCTGCAGATCTGGTTCATCATTGCTGCCTTTGGCGCGCTTCTGATTGCCGGTGGTATCGGTTCCTTCATCCTGTCGATCGTTGTTGCGGTGATCAAACGCGACAAGCTTCGCGATGAAACCGGTGACCCGTGGGGTGGTCGTACGCTGGAATGGTCGACTTCGTCACCGCCTCCGGCCTACAACTTCGCCTTCACCCCGGTTGTTCATGAACTGGACGCTTGGGCTGACATGAAGAAACGTGGCTATGTACGTCCGACGTCTGGCTTCCTTGATATCCACATGCCGAAAAACACCGGCGCTGGCTTTATCCTGGCAGCTATCTCGCTCGTTCTTGGTTTCGCACTTGTCTGGCACATGTGGTGGCTTGTTGTGGCAAGCTTCATCGCACTGGTTGGCGGCGCGATTGCCCACACCTTCAACTATGACCGCGATTATCACATCCCGGCATCCGAAGTTGTAGCGACCGAAGAAGAACGTACTGCCCTTCTGGCAAAACAGCAGGCGTAAGGGAATGACAATGGCGAATACTACTGCCTCTCAGACCGAAGCGCCGGTCTTCTATCTGAAAGAAGAGCATCACCCGGAAACGGGTACAATGCTCGGCTTCTGGATCTATCTGATGAGCGACTGCCTCATCTTTGCGATCCTGTTTGCAACGCACGGTGTCCTCGGCCGCAACTACGCGGCCGGGCCATCGCCGGCAGACCTGTTTGATCTGGGGCTTGTCGCGATCAACACCTCCATGCTGCTGTTCTCGTCCATCACCTATGGCTTTGCCATGCTGGCGATGGAAAAGGGCAAAATCGCAGGCACCCAGATCTGGCTGGCAATTACCGGTCTGTTCGGTGTGGCCTTCGTTGGTCTTGAGATCTACGAATTCCATCACCTCTGGAGCCTCGGTGCGACCCCGATGCGCAGCGGCTTCCTGTCGTCGTTCTACACGCTGGTGGCAACGCACGGTCTGCACGTGACCTTTGGTATCATCTGGCTGGTTACGCTGATGGTGCAGGTTGGCAAGCATGGCCTGATCCCGGCCAACAAGCGTCGTCTGATGTGCCTGTCGATGTTTTGGCACTTCCTTGACGTGATCTGGATCGGCGTCTTCTCCGTCGTTTATCTGTTGGGAGTTCTGGGATGAGTGCACATTCACACGCACATGATGACCATCACGGCGATGGTGCCTCTCACGGTTCGTTCAACAGCTATATGATCGGTTTCGTCCTGTCAGTGATCCTGACAGCGATCCCGTTCTGGCTTGTCATGGACGGTGTTCTTGACAGCAAGGTCGCCACTGCAATGTGGATTATGGGTCTTGGCGTGATTCAGATCGTGGTTCACATGGTTTGCTTCTTGCACATGAATACCAAATCCGAAGGTGGCTGGAACATGCTGGCGTTGATCTTTACCCTTGTGATCGTTGCGATTGCCATCGCCGGTTCGCTTTGGGTTATGTATCACCTGAACACCAACATGATGCCGCAGATGGATCATGAGATGATCAAAAGCTTCGGCTGATTGATCACTTGATTTTCAAAGGGGGCGCGATACTTAAACCGGTATCGCGCCCTTTTTTGTTCCACCGATGATGACGCGTTTGAAAGAAAGCGAGATGACGGATAACCGCATTTCCGAAGGTCCCCAGGACCATGCCAAAACCGGTCCTTCCATGGTCACCCGGATTGTTGTTCTGAGCTTGGCGGCAATTCTGTTTTCCGGGTTCTGTGCGCTTGGCATCTGGCAGATTGAACGCCGTGCCTGGAAGCTTGATCTGATCGAACGGATTGATGCGCGGGTACATGGCGATCCGGTTAGCGCGCCATTGCGTGATGATTGGCAGAATGTCAGCCGCCAACGTGATGAATATCGCAAGGTTTCAGTGACGGGCACCTATCGCAACGATCTCGAAACGCAGGTCTATACCGCGACCGATTATGGGGCGGGCTATTGGGTGATGACGCCGCTTTTACGCGAAGATGGCACCATCGTCATGATCAACCGCGGTTATGTTCCCACTGATCGCCGCGAAGCCGATAGTCGTCCGGAAAGCCATTTTGAAGGTCAGGTGACTGTCACAGGTCTTCTGCGCATTGATGAGCCGCTTGGCACCTTTATCCGCGACAATGTGCCCGAAGAAGACCGTTGGTATTCACGTGATGTGCGCGCCATGGCAATCAAACGCGGGCTTAATGGCGATGATGTCGCGCCCTATTTCATTGATGGGGACGGGGCGGAAAACACGGCAAAGCTTCCGGTTGGTGGTCTGACCAAGATCAGCTTCCCGAACAATCACATGACCTATGCCCTGACCTGGTTTGGGCTGGCGGCATTGACCATCGTTGCTGCGTGGATTGTTTTGCGTCCGCGTCGTCGCAAGGCGGATGGCGAAGACGGCGACGATGACTAAGGCCAAGAACCTTTGATGTCTTTGTAAAGAGCCCGGTCCATTGTGATCGGGCTTTTGCTTTTGGGGTTGAGTATGCGCTGACATCCTCCTGCCATACAGGTGTCAGGAACCTGTCGCTGGTGCGGTTTACATTGCTGAGAAACAAGGGGAAATTGCCGTTCGACATCGCACAAATAACACGAGCAAACGCAAGGAGCCCAAAAATGCGATCAGACCGGAACTTGACCTTTTATCACGCGGTCCCGTCACGTAGCGGAACGGTGCATTGGATGTTGCACGAACTCGGTATCGCGTTTGATACCAAACTGCTTGATATCCGGGGGGGAGAAGGGCGGACGCCTGAATATCTGGCCCTGAATCCGTTGGGCAAGGTTCCAACCATCGTCCATGGCGATACCGTGATCACCGAGGCGGCGGCAATTTGCTGCTATCTGGCTGATGCATTCCCCGAGGCCGGATTGGCCCCGGCCCTAGATGATCCGATCCGTGGCGAATATCTGCGCTGGTTGTTCTTTTCCCCATCCACGATCGAGCCTGCCTTTATTGACCGGGTTCGCCAATACGAAGCCGAAGACAGCAGCCAGAATTCCTATCGCGACTGGGAAACACTGGTTCCGATCCTGCTTGATGTTGTTGGCAAAGCCGATCCGTGGCTATTGGGGCAGAAATTCACGACCGTCGATGTTGTGATGGGCTCGACAATCCGGTTTGGTTGCATGTTTGGTATTCTGCTAAAAGACCCGATCTTTGAGGCCTATATCGCCCGGATCGATGCGCGCCCGGCTTATCAACGTGCGCAAGAAATCGATGCGCCGCATTTTGCCGCAGCCATGGCAGGGTAATCGGATCTACCAAATAGTATGAAGAATAAAACGGCCGGTTCCTGCGATTTGGAACCGGCCGTTTGGTGCTTTAGGCGTGTTTTGATGTCGGCTTATGGATTTGTATGATCAATGACTTCGCCGCGTGCCGGATAGCCCTTGGCAATCACGAAATCAAGCGCACCCAAAATCTGGTCAAAGGCCGGGCGGGCGAACGGCATGGTTTGAACCGTACCGAAATAAAGCGTGCCATCCGGACGGACGAGGAACAGGCCAGGCTCGGAGAAAATGGCTGGCTCTTCATAGCCGCTTGAGGTCACACCGTTTGAGGTCGAGATGTAAAGACCCCATTCACGGGCTTTCTCAAGGCTCAGGCCATAACCAAGATCAAGGTTCTCAAGACCCCATTTCGCCTTGGCTTCAACCGCGCGGTCTTCGGCGTCCGATGACAGGACAACAACATTCACGCCGCGCTTGGCGAAGTCTTCGAGCTTGTTATCAAGGTCTTTGAGGTACTTGCCGCAAATCGGGCAATGCAGGCCGCGATAGAACACGACCATGGTGAAGTTTTCCGGTTTCTGATCGGCAAGCGACCAGGTGCCACCACCAACAAGCGGGACGGACAGGGACGGCACAATTTGGCGCGGGATAAGCGGGGTAATTGCAGACATTTCGTTCCTCATGACTTGGGTCGGGAATAATTGAGATTGATTATGGAATGATCGTTCCAAAAATCAACATCTATTCATTCCGATCACTGAACTGTGAACCGAAGTCCGGGAAGTTTTGGCGGAATTCTGCGTCTAACGTCGTTTGGCGACCAGGAACCGTGATCCGGTCTTGGTCGGGTAAACGCCGCTTTCGATGATCTCGAACCCTGCATCGCGCATCATGTCATCAAGCTCGACATAGCCGATGAAATGAACCATCGGTGCCATGCCGATCTTCTGCATCACCCAAATGATCGGGCGCAGAAACTTCATCTTTTCGGCAAGGCAGGGCGTCTTGGAAATGAACAACCCACCGGGTTTGATCAGGTCATGGATCTGATGAACAGTTTGGGCGGGGGCCTCCATCAGATGGAGCATGTTAAACGCAGTTACGACGTCAAACCGGGCGTCCTGTGCCAGCAGTGTTTCCGTCGTTTCCTTGGCAAAGCGAACATTGGGGATGTTTTGCTCATTCGCCTTTTCGGTCGCGATTTCGATCATGCGTCCGGAAATGTCGGTGCCGGTTATCTCGGCAACCAAAGGGGCGAGTTTAAGCGCGGTTGTCCCGGTACCACAGCCAACCTCAAGAACATGAT
This sequence comes from Thalassospira sp., assembly GCF_048059015.1. Taxonomy (GTDB): domain Bacteria; phylum Pseudomonadota; class Alphaproteobacteria; order Rhodospirillales; family Thalassospiraceae; genus Thalassospira. Next base: position 118,855 of record NZ_JBLLNT010000010.1, read on the forward strand.
CCTTGGGGGCAAGGTGGGAAGAGGTGCGTTCGAGCGTTTTGGCGTAGGCCGCCTCATCGCCGACGGGTTTGCGTGCATATTTGTCGGCCGCAGAATCCCAGAAGGTATCACTGGCTTTCATGATGGTTCCGCAATTTGGACCCGAAGGTGGGGTCGGGTTGGTGACGGGTAAACTATCAATCAGCGCACACATCTGCGCAACCCGAAATAAACATCGCGGATCAGAAATAAAACCGATAATCAAGCGGGATCAGTGGTGCAGATAGATTTGAGTTAGTCCAGCGCAGCCAGAATGGTGTTGGTATAGTCTTCCAACGTTTCCTGATCCGCACCACGGCGCGACATCAGCTGTACGCCCTGAATGGAACCGGCAAGGAAACGCGCCAAGGCACGAACATTCTTGTCCTCGGGAATGGTGCCATCCTTGATGCCACGCGTCAGGGCAGCGGCAAACATTTCCTCGACCCGACGGAAAGCCTGATGGGCGATGGCCGCGGTTTCCGGATCATGCGGGGCCAGCTCCATACCGGAATTCACCATCAAACAGCCTTTATGGCGGCCTTCGGCACAGCCGGTTTTGGCGGTGTCGCGGAAGGTTTTTTCAATGGCCGCTCGGCCATCTTCCATTTCACGAAGGTCAGCAAAACGCTTGGCACTGATTTTCTGGCTGTAATGATCAAGAACGCGCAGGAATAGCGCCTTCTTGTCGCCAAAGCTTGCATACATGCTGGCACGGTTAAGCCCGGTCTCATCCACCAGATCCTGAACGGAGGTGGATTCAAACCCTTTGCTCCAGAAGATGTTCATTGCGTTATCAAGAACGCTTTCTTCATCAAACGCGCGTGGCCGTGGCATGGCATGTCCTTGGGTCTTTGGCAGAACACTGGAACGAGTGTTCTATAACTCATGTAAAGATGTATCGTATTCCTGACAAAATCAACCATCATGGGATCACATGGCTGTGTCTCTTGTCAGGTTTTATCCCTTTCAGCGACGCTGCAAGGTGACAAAGCTGTAATCCGGGCCATCCGCATTATCGATCTTCTCGCGCGCCGTTTCATTCCATTGATCATCGGGAAGCGGATCAAGGAATGTGTCGCCATCGATATCGGCATGGACTTCGGTAAGCTCGTAGCGCGTCGTGTAAGGCAGGGCGAGGTGGTAAATCTGCGCACCACCGGCAATGATGACTTCATTGACCCTATCGGCACGTGCGATTTCATCGCCCAGCTTCACTGCACTTTCAACATCGTGACAAACGCGCACATTGTCGTGGTCAAACGACCAGTCCTTATCGCGGGTGACAACGATGGTTACGCGTTTGGGCAAGGGGCGGCCAATCGCCTCAAACGTGACACGGCCCATGATCATGGGTTTGCCAAGTGTTAATGCCTTGAACCGTTTAAGGTCTTCGGGCAGTTCCCAGGGCATCCAGCCATCTTTACCAATCGCACCATTTGCTGCGGCGGCGACAACGGCAACGCGTTCAACTTTTTGATCGACCATTAAACGGCCACCTTGCCGGCAATGTGCGGATGCGGGTCATAGCCGACCAGCTCGAAATCATCGAACTTGAAATCAAAGATCGATTTGACGTCGGGATTAATCTTCATGGTCGGAAGCGGGCGGGTTTCACGCGAAAGCTGCAGCTCAACCTGTTCAAGATGGTTGGTGTAAAGATGCGCATCGCCCAGGGTATGGACAAAGTCACCCACGCCAAGATCACAGACCTGCGCAATCATCATGGTCAGCAGCGCATAGGATGCGATGTTAAACGGCACGCCCAGGAAGATATCGGCACTGCGCTGATAAAGCTGGCAGGACAGTTTTCCATCCGCGACATAGAACTGGAACAGGCAGTGACAGGGCGGCAGTGCCATGTTGGGCACATCGGCGACGTTCCAGGCCGAAACGATCAAGCGGCGTGAAATCCGGACTGTTTTTGATTTGGTCAATCAGGCCGGTGATCTGGTCAATCGTCTCGCCATTCGCACCGCGCCATGAACGCCACTGACCACCGTAAACCGGGCCCAGATCGCCATTTTCATCGGCCCATTCGTTCCAGATGCGCACACCATTGTCTTGGAGATATTTGACGTTGGTATCGCCATCAAGGAACCACAGCAATTCATGAATGATCGATTTCAGATGCAGCTTCTTGGTGGTGACCAGCGGGAAACCTTCGGCAAGGTCAAAGCGCATTTGATGGCCAAAGATCGATACAGTGCCGGTGCCGGTGCGGTCTTCTTTCCGGGTGCCGGTGTCGCGCACCAGACGCATCAGATCAAGATATTGCTGCATGCTGTGTCCTGCATTTTTCGGAATCGTGTTTGTCGCAGCATAGTAAGGTCGGCTAGGTCGGGCAATAGGCGGAGCGTCTCAATAATGGTCCTCATAACATCATGCTGAGTCATCAATGCTTCAGCAGCGACCAATCAAATCATCATCTTTAAACCACTCCTCTGGAGCTTGTTCCAAATAGTCTACGTGCATCAAACCCTTTTGCCCTGCGTGAATTGTTGGGATGTTTTCGACAGGAAATGTTGCAGTGAAAGAGACGGTTCCTAGAGCTTGACCGTTACTGAACAAGGCAGGTGATAGCATATTTCCTTTTGAACATGTCCAAGCCAGTTCAAAGGTATCGAGCAAAAAACTTCTTTTCTCCTGCCACCAACGGTCCTCTGCACCTCTGTAGTGTTTTTGCGCGTGCAGAAGTTCGCCTAGTTTTTCCGCATTTTTTCTAAGCTCATCTCTTACAGGAACGTAATACATATCAAGATGTTTACCGCCTGCGACCGACCATTTGATGCTTTGAATTCTCTGCTCACTCATTATGTCCCTCAGAGCTCTTCCTTGGGCCCCGATTTTATGATGTCGTGGGATAGAGCGAACGTATTTTCGCTGCGCGTTAAGATATTGCTCCTGTCTGATTTCGACATAGCACCGAAGTTCATACGCAGCGTAAAACAGCGACTGTGCTTCATCCCTGAGAAGCATTTCTCTTGCTCGATGGATGTAGTTTGATTGATCGACGCCGTATTTATATGCGTTGGACTTAGACATCTCCAGTTCGATCCTCTTAGAAATGTTCCCTAGCAGGCCGCTAGAACCTTCCAAATTGGCTAAGTAATTCAACTACAATATCCTAGTATTGTTTGTGCTCAGCTTTTAATGATTTTTTCCCAATTCCCCTTGTGAAACGGGTTGGTTTTGACCTATATAGGGGCTGTCGGGGCAACCCGACTACGGCGCTAAACTGCGTGACAGAATAGGCTTTACGGACCCGGGGGCGGTACCCGGCGGCTCCACCAAATTTACGGTTGTCCAACTCAGACAATCTTCGTGGGGCCGAAATAGGATCGACGTGAGCAGTAAAAGTCAATGTGGGCGCTCGGCATGGTACCACCGCATCGGGCCAATGTTTGTAAATGCAAACGACAACAATGCTCCGGTTGCTGCTGCCGCCTAAGCGGTACTAGCACCAAAGCGAAATTCCGGTTGCCGGGAGCGGTAATTTGGTGGGGGACGGGGCACCTAGCAACAGAACGCCCCACTCTTGTATTTCTTCCCCGCTTCGTTATGAATAGAGTCATTAATCGGCCCGCCAAGATGTAATTGGTGTGCAGAGATGCTATATGACAATGACGGGATTGGCCGGAAATCGCCGGTATCCCGCCAGATACAGGATTACTGATGCAGAAACCGGAAGAATTCCGTTACGATCTTATGGTCGACCAGGCGCTGCGCGGCGTGGTGAAAGACATTCTTGCGCGCGTGGCCGAAGAAGGCCTTTTCGGCGAGCATCACTATTACATCACCTTCCAGACCAATCATCCCGGTGTTGCCCTGCCTGAAAGTCAGCGTAAAGCACATCCGGATAACATCACCGTTGTTTTGCAGCACCGGTTCTGGGATTTGAAATCCGAAGATGATCACTTCTCGGTCGGAATGAGCTTTGATGGCATGCCGACCACTGTGGTTGTTCCGTTTGATGCGATGCTGGCCTTTGTCGATCCGTCTGCCAACTTCATGCTGACATTCAGCGTCGAAGAAGAAATGGATGACGATGATTTCGATTACGAGGAAGAAGACGATCTGGATGCGGATCTGATCGTTGATGACGAAGATGCAACCCCGACACTGGTTGCAGAGCCGTCCAAAGCACGCAAGAAGCCGAAACCAGATGCCAGCGAGACCGGGGAAGTCATCGCACTGGATGCGTTTCGCAAGAAATAAGCAATTGGCTGCAAGTCCGACCAAGTGCGTAAAAGATACACGGGTTCGACATGGTCATGTCGGACCCGTTTTCTTTTGGCTCAGGCGATTGCCAGATAGACCGAAAGTGTTCCGATTGAAAGGATCGTGGTGATCAGGATCATGCGTCCGGTCAGGATGCTTTCGCGGTTATAAAACTCGGCCAGCATAAAGGGGCCGGTCCCGGTCGGCAGGGCTGCGAGCAGGATTGCCAAATTTGCAAGGTGGCTGGGCAGACCCAAAATCGGTACGGCGGCAACCCAGGTGAGCGCCGGCTGGGCAACCAGTTTCAAAATCACGAAAAGTCCCGTAACGCTCCAGCTTTCCTGTTTTTGCTCCGCCGTTCGATCGGCGAGAAACAGCCCCAAGGCAATCAGCGCACAGGGGGCTGCGGCACCGCCGACCAAGCTTAGATAAACATTAACCGGATCAGGCAGTTCCCACGGGGATAACATCACAACCGTGCCAAGTGTCGGTGCGATCAGAAGCGGGTTCTTGATCAGGGCCTTCATGGTTTTGAAAACAATCGCGCTTCGGCTGCTTTCGGTCTGAAGGCCAAACTCGATCAGGATAATGGCAAAGGCAAACAGCACACAGGCTGTCAGGATGGTCGCAATCAGGGTTGCTGCCATGCCGCTTTCGCCAACAACGGCCAAGATCAGCGGAAAGCCAAGAAAACCAGCATTGGCGTAGCTGGTGGTCAGGCCGTCAATCACTGCATCGACCAAATGATGCCCGGTCGCCATCCGCACGGCGATGGTCAAAACAAAGACAACTGCACAGCCAAATCCAAAGGCCAGTATGAAATCAGGCTGCCAGATTTCATGGGGTTCAGCGCGCGCCATGATGTCAAACAAAAGGGCGGGCAGGGCGAAATAGACAACCAGCCGGTTGATTTCGCGCGTGGCCGTGGGGCCAAGTGCGCCGCTTTTGCGTGCAATCCATCCGGTCAGGATGAGGGCGAAAATTGGCAGGATGATTAGAATTGGGACAGCATGAACAAACCTGAGAAACAGCATCCGGTGACGTGATGCCCATCCTTGATGCACTGAGCGGTTGGGAATTGTCCACTGCAATATCAATCAATTGGGCAGTGGGCTGCGGTTTATGAGACTTTTGGATGTTAAATCGCGCATTTCGGTCCGCAGAATTGCGTAGTTCGCGACTAAATGCGTAAATCCGGGCAAAGAACATGGATATTTGCCCGCCAAGGCGCTATGTTCCGCGTCAATTATCGAGAAAAACAATCCCACCTTGTTTTGAGAGAGACGAGAGCTTCCCATGAGTGATTTTGTCTATAAACCGATGTTTGAGCAGGGTAAGGACACCACACCTTATCGCAAGATCGGAGATGAAGGTGTTTCGACCGTTGACGTCAATGGCGAGACCTATTTGAAAGTCGAACCCGAAGCGATTGAAAAGCTGACCCTTCAGGCTTTCTTTGATTGCTCGCACCTGCTGCGTCCGGGGCACCTTGAACAGCTTCGCAAAATCCTTGATGACGAAGAAGCCACCCCGAACGACAAGTTCGTGGCGATGGACCTTCTGAAAAACGCTTCCATCGCGTCTGGCGGTGTTTTGCCGATGTGTCAGGATACCGGTACGGCAATCGTCATGGGCAAACGTGGTGGCAAGGTCATCACCAATGGTTCTGATGAAGAAGCGCTTTCCAAAGGTATCTGGCAGGCCTATCAGAAGCACAATCTGCGCTTCTCGCAGGTATCGCCGCAAAACATGTTCGATGAAAAGAACACCGGCTCGAACCTTCCGGCGCAGATTGATCTCTATGCGACCAAGGGCGATGAATACAAATTCATGTTCATGGCAAAGGGGGGCGGTTCTGCCAACAAGACCTTCTTGTTCCAGCAGACCAAGGCACTTCTGAACCCGGAAAGCCTGCGCAAGTTTTTGGATGAGAAAATCCGCACGCTTGGTACCTCGGCGTGCCCGCCCTATCACCTTGCCATCGTTATCGGTGGTACGTCGGCAGAAGCATGCCTTAAAACCGTGAAAATGGCGTCGGCACGTTATTATGACAACCTTCCGACCGAAGGTGGTGATCATGGTCAGGCTTACCGCGATCTCGAATGGGAACAGAAGGTTCTTGAGATGACCCGCGAGATGGGTATTGGCGCGCAGTTCGGCGGCAAGTATTTCTGTCACGACGTGCGTGTGATCCGTCTGCCGCGTCACGGTGCAAGTTGCCCGGTTGGTTTGGGTGTGTCGTGCTCTGCCGACCGTCAGATTCTTGGTAAAATCACCAAGGACGGTATCTTTATCGAGGATCTCGAACATGATCCGGCGAAGTACCTTCCGCAGGTGACGGACGAGCATCTTGATGACGAAGTGGTCAAGGTTGACCTTAACCGTCCGATGGATGAAATCCGCAAGCAACTTTCGCAATATTCGGTCAAAACCCGCCTGTCGCTGACCGGTACCGTGATTGTGGCCCGTGACATCGCGCATGCCAAAATCAAGGAACGCCTTGATGCCGGCGAAGAGATGCCCGAATACCTCAAAAACCATCCGGTATATTATGCCGGTCCGGCAAAAACCCCGGAAGGCATGCCTTCGGGTTCATTCGGCCCGACCACGGCTGGTCGGATGGATGCCTATGTTGAGCAGTTCCAGGCCGCTGGCGGTTCGTTTGTCATGTTGGCGAAGGGTAACCGTTCCAAGGCTGTCAAGGATGCCTGCAACAAGTATGGCGGGTTCTATCTTGGCTCGATCGGTGGTCCGGCAGCGCGCCTTGCGCAGGATTGCATCAAGAAAGTCGAAGTGCACGAATATCCGGAACTTGGCATGGAAGCCGTCTGGAAAATCGAAGTGGAAGACTTCCCGGCCTTCATCGTTATCGATGACAAGGGCAACGATTTCTTCTCTGAATTCGGTATCTGATTTCGGCCTGATCCAAGTGATTTGGCCAAAACGGCGCAGGGGAAACCTTGCGCCGTTTTTTGTTTGCATAGCTGACCCGTGGTCAAAGGTCTTGCCGTATGCCGGCTCGCATGGTCTGATTTGGGCAAAATCAAACCTTTATCGGAAAATCTGATATGTCTGAAACTTCCGCGCTTCGTGCCACCAGTACTGCGGAAAGCCGACTTGTTGGTGTCACATCAGCGCTTGCCACGGTGTTTATCTGGGCGGGTTGGCTGATTGCGACCCGCTATGCCATGACATCAAGCTTTACGGCTGTCGATATCGGCCTTTTGCGCTTTGTCGTGCCGTTTGTTCTGTTGGCACCGATCTGGATTAAAAAAGGCATCTGGCCCAAGGGGCTTTCGATTGCCAATGGTCTTCTGATGCTTGTTGGCTCCGGGGCGTTTTATACGCTCATGGTTGCCAGTGCCCTGCAATTCGTCCCGGCAAGCCACGTTGGCATTCTTTTGCCCGGCGTTATGGCCGTTTGGGCAGTCTTGATTGCCGTCATCATGTTTGGCGAACGACCGGGCAAGGTCCGGATTGCCGGTTACGGAGCCGTCATCATCGGCGTGTTGTCACTTGTTGCCCTAAAGCCCGCCGGTGTCATCAGTAGTGAGATACTGTTGGGCTATGGTCTTGTGTCGGCCGGTGCATTCATGTGGGCGTGCTATACCCATGCCATGCGTCAAAGTGGCCTCGGTGCGCTTGAGGCAGCGGCATTTGTTGGCTTCTGGTCGTTTGTCATTATGGCGATCATTGCCCTGTTTACCGGAACCACCCTTGGCGACGCACCGGTTGGTGATGTGATGATGTTGCTGACCGCTCAGGGGCTTTTGGCGGGTTGTGTTGCCGTGATCACCTATGGCCTTGCCGTACGTCACATTGGTTCAACCGGGGCTTCTGCATTTGGTGCCATGACCCCCGCACTCACTGCACTTGGCGGTGTGGTTCTGCTGGGCGAGCAGGGCAATCTTGCCTTGGCGCTTGCGGTGGTTCTTGTGATTTTGGGCGTGATGATCGCATCAGGAGTGTTTCGGCGTAAGAAACACTAAGCCCTTCTGAGAAAAGAACGTTTTGTCAAAGGGCGCTGCGCCCGACATCAAAACAGCAATAAATTGTGTTGCACACGCGAAATGTTCTTTTCGCGTGTGCAGCGTTACGCTAATATACAGGCTGTGAAGGCAACGGAGCCATTCACGTATAAGTTTTATCGACAAGCAACGAGGCTTGTGCAACTTGGTCGGTATCCCATCAGGGTGCCGGGTGGTTTTAGCCTCGGAGTATCAACATGTTTGCCGGTTTCATTCGTTCCGTATCCCCCGAAAATGATCGCGAAACAGGCCGCCCCGCAAAGGGTGCTGCTTTGGCTGATATCTTGCGTTTGTTGCGCACGGTAAGCGCCGTTGCCGATGACGCAAGCGAACGCAATGTCGCGATTGCCAAAATCCTTGATGCGGTCTGTGAGTACTGCAAATGGCCGGTTGGGCATGCCTACCTGCGTGATGGTGATCAATTGTCATCAGCCGGGATCTGGTCGATCAGCGCGTCTATTGCCGACTACGAAATCGCCGAGTTCCGTAAACAATCCGAAGCAACCGTATTTGCCCTTGGTCAGGGCCTTATTGGATCGGTCGCCGCCAATGGCGCCGCAGTTTGCATTGCCGATGTTACGGTGAAAGACGGGTTCCTGCGCGCCAAATCAGCTGCACGTAATGGATTGCGGGGGTGCTTTGCGCTTCCGGTCAAACTGTCGGGTGCCACGGTTGGCGTGATTGAGTTCTTTAGTCCCGAGACGGCCAAGCTTGATGCTGAAATGCTTGAGCTTCTGGGATTTGTCGGTGGGCAAGTTGCCCGCGTGCTTGAGCGTGAAGACGTTCTGAATTCGCGCGAACAATTGGCCTCAGACTTTGAAAGCCAGGTGCAGGGCACGGTCGGCATGCTAGGCGCTGCCGTGGCGCAAATGCGCAGTGCCCTTGATGTCTTGGGCGATAGTAATGACCAGACACGTATTTGCAGCGATGGCATTGATCAGGCAGCGACCCGTGCACTTTCAAAAATCGAAAATGTCGCCGATCAGATGGAAACCCTTAAACGCCAATTGGTCACCGTTGGTGCCGATGCAGCCGAAACGGTCAAAACCACCCATGATATCGGACAGCAGGCACGCGATATGCGCGATGGCTTTGCCACGCTTCAGACGCGTGCAGCGGATGCGGAAAAGATGCTTGCATCCATCTCGGCCATTGCCGCACAAACCAAGATGCTTGGCCTGAATGCCTCGATCGAGGCCGCCCGCGTTGGCGAAGCTGGCAAGGGATTTGCGATTGTCGCCAAGGAAGTCAAAGCCCTTGCCGGACAATCAGCCAGTGCAACCGATGAAATTTCACGTTGGATGAGCTCTATGCTTGATGCGGTCGCCAAAGCCGGTGGCGACATCGAAACCATTGCGCTTGCCATGGATGATCTGCAAACGCGTGCGGAGGCAACCGCATCACAAACCGAACAGCAGGCGGGTATCTGTATTTCAGTGGCAACCGATGCAGATGCAGCCGTTGGCGAAGCCCGCTTGGTAGGCGAAAGTGTTGCTGAAATCACCGCGGCCATTGGCCATAGCGAAACGGTTTCAAGTGAACTCGGTGATGCGGCCAAAAACCTTGAGGCCCAAGGGGCAGAGCTCAGCACCCGGGTTGAAGGATTTGTCGGCAAAATTCTTGCGATGTAGATATCCCGTTCACTTGCCATCAAGGCAGCTCTGCCATTTAATAGCCCGCGAATTGGGGTTTAAAAAATGGCACCTGTAAAACGGGATAACGTGCATGAATATCAAATCAATGATCTTTGCCTCTGCAACCATGGTTGCGGGCATATCGGGCCTGCCCAATTCGGCCAGTGCGTGGGATGCGGACGATCATCGGGTCGTTTGTGAGGTCGCCCATATCCTGACGGATCCTTCTATTGGTGCCTTTGTCGATGACATTTTGGTCGCCGATGCCAATGCGGATGGTTGTCTTTGGGCGGACAAGGTTGCCGAAACCGACGATTACGCCTGGAGCCGTGAAAACCATTTCATCAATGTTCCAGCAGATGCGACAAGCATTGACATGACCCGTGATTGCCCGGTCGAGTTCATTTCTGGCGAGGGCGGACCGCGCAGTTGCGTTGTGGATGCGGTGAACTTTTATGCCCATCAGATCGCGGCGACGGATGTCGATAATGCACAAAAGGCGATTGCGCTTAAATTCCTTGGCAGTTTGATGGCGGACCTGCATCAGCCGTTTAATGTTGGCGGGGCACTGGATCGCACCGTTTCTGTCAATGGAATGGAAACGACTTTGTCAGCACTGGTTGATCAGGCGAAGCCAGAAGGAAGCAGTTCCGATTGGGAACGTGCGGTCAGCGAGTTTGCCGCAGCGATTCCGGTTGCAAACCTTGCAGCTTATGCCAACGGCAATGCGGTTGATTGGGCCAACGAGAGCTTGCTGCTCGCGCGGTCACTTTCGGAAAGCGCAGAGAAAGCTAATGACGTGCTTGATGATGCCGCGCAAGAGAACCTTCGCACAGAGGTTAACTTGCAACTGACGAAGGCTGCTGTTCGCTTGGCAAGAACGATTGAAGCTGCAGCGGCGCGCTATCAGGCCGCTAAATAGAAGCCGCTTCGGAACGTAACATTAAATAGGGGAAAGACGTGATTAAGCGTCTTTCCCTTTTTTGTTTTACAGACCCAGTGGGCGTTCTGCATCAAACTTCGGTGATCGTTTGGCGATGAACCGCGCCAGCGATGGGCCGAACGCCAGAACAGCAAAGAAGCGTGTGGCCTGTAACACCAAGATGAATGACAGATCGACATTGGTGCTGGCAGCAATAATGGCAACTGAATCAAGCCCGCCGGGGCTGGTGGCCAAATATGCCGTCAGCGGATCAACATCCATAAAGATCACAAGCAATACTGATATTCCCGCACAGAAGCCGATCAGAACAAATATCGACAGCAACACTTTCGGGAATGCACGCGCGGCATAGCGCAATACGGGCGGGGTGAATTTAAGCCCGATCACCCAGCCGATCATTGCGTAGGTCAGGCCCAAGAACCATTCAGGCAGAACAACATCAATGACGCCAAGAAGATGCAGGACCATCGTGATAATGATGGGCACTAGAAGTGTACCCGATGGTAGGCGGGATTTCGCGCCGACAACACAGGTTGCAACAACTAGTGCAAGTGTCAGGGCAAAGCCGCCTATATCAAGCGGTGGAAACCAGTTGGCGGCACCCATCTGTGCGGCAATGGCCGGATCAACCCAGAAATTGGCGACACTTGATGCCACACCAACGACGATCACGACGCGCACATATTGCATGAAGGCGACAAGCCTTGCATCCGCGCCAAAGGCCTCAGCCATGATCACCATGGCGGATGCAGCACCAGGTGATGATCCCCAGATGCCAGCGGTGCCCGGCAGTACCTGTTTGATGCAAAGAACCCAACCCAAAAAGCTGCTGGCGAGAAGTGTTAGCGTTGTGACGCCAAGGATCATCGGCCAGTCATGGGCAAAGGAAGTCAGGATGCCCACGGTCATTGACCCGCCAATCATCACGCCAAGTACAGACTGGGCGCCAAGATAAAGGGGCTTTGGCGGGGTTATGGTTGCGCCATTGGTTCCCATGACAATACCAATGATCATCGGGCCGACTAACAGGGCTGCGGGCACATGATAATGATGAAGGAAAGCCGATAGCAGGAGGGATATGCTGACCATCAACATCCATTGAATGGTCTTGGGCAAACGGCCAAGCCGTTCTTTCGGGGGCCAGGCGGGTCTTTCCAAATGATCTGGTGACACGATTGGGGCCTTTGCAAAAAGGGACAGGCACGGCATCGCGGGCGGCGCGATTGGATAGTTTATCGACAAACGGAGCGTGTCGATGCGGTGGGGTTTGCAATTATAGCCTTAAAGCATAAGAAGAATCGAGCGTTGCCTGCGGCGCTGCAGCATACGTGCCGCTTGTGTCGATTGCGTTTGGACAGAGGCGACCAAGTTTCGTATTAGTTTGAGACAACGCGCAAACGCATGAAGCGGCATACGGGGGACAACGTGCCAAAGATATCCTTTGTTATCACGGTCTATAACAAGGCACCGTTTCTGCCGTCAGTGATTGAGGGGCTAAAGGCGCAAACCGGTTCGTTTGAGCGTGAATTCATCTTTATCGATGATGGTTCAAGTGACGCATCTGTTGACGTGATTCGCAGCAAAACTGCGGGAATGGAAAACGTTCGGATCGTTGCGCAGGACAACCATGGGCCTGCGATCGCGACAAATAATGCAGTCGGGATTGCGACGGGCGACTGGATCAAACTTGTTGATTCCGATGATGTGCTTGCACCCTATTGTTCTGAGCTGTTGTTGAAAAATGCGCTGGCGCACGATCTGGATTTCATCTTTGGTTCGGCTGATTACTACAAGATGGAAGCCGGGCCGGTTTTTCCAGCAACTGACATAGATACGCTTGAAACGATCCTGTTTGCGGATCCGCTGTTCACGGTTGTGGATCGCGGTTTTGCCCGTGTCAGCCATTGCATGTTTAAAAAGGAAGTTTTCGAGCGCGCAGGCGGTTGTGACCCGCGCATTTTCTCGCAAGACCACAGTCTATTCATTCGACTGTCGGCCTCGGGCAAGCTTGGGCAAATCAAACACGTAGTCTGTTTAGGGCCGGAAGATGAACCTGGACGGATCATGAATAATCAGGCGCAAGTTATCCATGATGCCAGCATCGCACTGGCCTATTTCGCCAAGGACCATCCAGAGATCGCGTCGGAAAAGAAAAAGCTGATCGCCAAGAAAGTGCTGTCGCGCATTCGGAAATGGGAAAAGAAAGAGCTCAAGATCGGCGGATTTGGCCCTGCTGGCAGGCAGTATCTTCTTTCACGGTTGGGATTGGTTCCTGGCGGGGAAGAGCTGGTTTCGCTGTGTGGTGCGTTCGCTACCAATGCAAAACTGCGCATCCCGACCAGAACCGCGTTGCCGCCGTTAAAGGACATCACCAATGACGACTGAACCGATTGCGTTTTTGTTTGATGGGGATGAGGCATCCGGGCTGACTGTTGTACTGGCGCACGGGGCTGGGGCGCCGATGGATAGCCCGTTTATGGATGCGATGGCAGCCGAGATTGCCAAGTTGGGATTGCGCGTTGCGCGGTTTGAATTTTCCTATATGGCCAAGCGTCGCGTTGATGGCAAACAGCGTGGGCCGGATCGTGCACCGGTTTTGATTGAGTATTATGGCGACGTCGTCCGGCAGCTTGGTGATCCGGCAAAGCTGATCATTGGCGGAAAATCGATGGGTGGGCGCATTGCCAGCATGGTGGCAGATGACCTTGGGGTGGCAGGGCTTGTGTGCCTTGGCTATCCATTTCATCCGCCGGGAAAACCAGAGAACCTTCGGACCGAGCATCTCAAGGGCATGAAAACACCGGCGCTGATCTGTCATGGGACGCGTGATCCATTTGGCAGTCCTGACGAGATTGCAGGCTATGGCCTGTCTGATCAGATTGCGATGCATTGGGTTGCTGACGGCAATCATGATTTCGCCGCGCGCAAAAAATCTGGTCATACGCAGGAAGGCAATATCGCCGAAGCAGCGGCGGCTATTGCGGCTTTTGCCAAAGGAAAAGGGTGACGCGTTAAACGTCACCCTTCGAAGCCCGCAGCCTTACTGGGTTAACAGTGCGCCATATGGATCATCGAGAACAATGCGCCAGGAATTATCCGCTTGGCGTCTCAGCACAGAAACAGAAAGTCCACTGTCACTGATCGCAGTGCCATCGGGTGCGGTCCCCTTCATATCCCATGGGGCGATATGAAGGGCGGTGTCACCGGTGACGACGACCTTGTGCCCGCCGTAATCAAAGGCGGGATTGATGGCAAAGAACTGGGTGAACTGTTCGCGGATGTTTGAGGCGCCGCTGGTTGGTTTACCCGGCTCAAAGCTGATGACGGCATCATGGTTGTAATGGGCCAGGACAGCTTCAATGTCGCGATGTTCAAACGCGCGGGTCATTGAAAGCACGGTATCAAGAACTTGTTTTTGCGTTTCGGTCATGGGGCTTTCCGTTTCGGTTGCGGCTGCCGGGCGCGAAAAGCCCAGCAGAATTAGAGTGATCAGGGTCGGGATCACAAGGCGGCTTTTCATGATGCGTCATCCTTGTCCGGAGCGTAGCAAACGGCCTCGATATTCACGCCGTCCGGATCAAGGATGAAGGCACCGTAATAGTTTTCGCCGTAATGGGGGCGTAGTCCCGGTGCGCCGTTATCTGTTCCACCTGCGGTAAGGGCCGCAGCATGGAAAGCATCAACGGTTTTGCGGTCCTTGGCGCGGAACGCCACATGGGTCATGTGACGGTCCGCCTTCATCAGGCCACCCAGCCAAAAGGCCGGGCCGCTTTCATTGCCAAAACCAACAAAATCTGTGGTGCCGGTAACATCGGCACTTTCTTCGTATTGGATGCTGACACCCAGTGGGGCAAGGGTGGCAACATAGAAGGCCTTTGATTTCTCAAAGTCGCTTACTGGAATAGAAACATGGTCAAGAATTATTGGGGCGTTCTTTCGGTTTGGTGAGCGAGAGGGATCAGGCGAGAGCTTTGTCGCCTGCTTCTGTGAATTGTTGGGCATATTCCGGGGCGAGTTCGGCGGTGGGGCTGCCGATATCGATGCGAATGCCATTGGGATCAAGAAGGGCGAAATGGCGCTGGCCCCACGGTTCGTCGCGTAGTTCCATCGCAAACTCGAAACCCGCTTTGCTGAGGTCTTCGGCAGCATCGCTTGCTTCGGGGACTTCGAGGCCCAAAATGGTGCCTTCGCCCATTGTTGGGGAGTGGAAGATTTCAGGTTGGCTTTCATGACCGGGTTTCATCAGGCCCAATTGAACCGACGGTGCAGTTGGCCAGACAAGCTGGCAATACCAGTCGCCATCAAAGACGGGGGTAAAGCCGAGTTTCTTGTAAAAAGCACGGGTTTGCGTGAACTTCTCGGTGGTGATGATCTGAAACGCGTTGGTGACTTTCATCGTCATGCTCCTGACATTGATGTTAAATCCTGTCCCGATTTCGCAATGGTTGCACATCCCTCCTGACAGGAGCCTGTCAGGAGCGGTATGATAATTTTCAGGGCAGGATGACGAAGGAGCGATCATGAGAAGGGCCGACCGATTATTTCGCCTTGTTCAAATCTTGCGCCGCCGGAAATTGTGCCGGGCATGCGATTTGGCCGAGGAACTGGAAGTTTCCGAACGTACGATTTACCGCGATATTCGCGACCTTGCCGCATCGGGTGTCCCGGTGGAGGGCGAGGCCGGTGTCGGCTATATCCTGCGTGATGGATATGACCTGCCGCCATTGATGTTTGACGCCGACGAGATCGAGGCATTGGTGGTTGCTGCACGCATGGTGCAAAGCTGGACCGATCCGCAAATGGCGCGTGCAGCAGGCGATGCACTCACCAAGATCGAGGCTGTCTTACCTGAAAAGATGCGCGGTCTTGTGGGTGGCGTGCCGATTGCGGTGGCCGAAATCGCGCAAGAACCAATCGCGATTTCCATGCCGGACCTAAGACGGGCTATTCGCGAACGCAATCTGGTCGATCTTAATTACACCGATGCCAAGGGCGACAATACCAAACGTCGTGTCTGGCCACTTGGTATGCTGTTTTTTGGCAGCACCTGGCTTTTGGCCTGCTGGTGCGAATTGCGAGAGGCATTCCGTGTGTTTCGGGCCGATCGTATCCACAGCATGGAAATCTTGACCACCCGCTTTAAGCCGGTTCCGGGGCGCTCCTTGCGCGACTATCTGATTTCCGAAGGGGTAGAGGGCGAAATACTCAATGGCATCGGTCGATAACGAGTTTGTTCTGACGGTTTCAGAACTTCTGGCATCCCTTGGCCATATTCGTCCCAAGCGGATGTTTGGTGGTTTCGGGCTTTATTGCGATGGCGTGTTCTTTGCCATCATTGCTGATGATGTGTTGTATCTCAAAGGTGATGCGCAAACGAAGGATGCCTATGACGTCATGGGAATGGCGCCATTTGTGGTGCCATCCGGGCGGGCGCAGACGCTTTCATATTTTGAAGTGCCCGGTGAATGGCTTGAGGAGGGGGATCAGTTGATCGAGTTTGCCCATATGGCACTTGGTGCGGCCAACCGTGCGCAGGCGATTAAGGATGAAAAGCCGGTCAAATCCCGAAAGCCCAAAGCTGCGAAATCCGGGGGCTGAGAGCTGTTTTCCGCGATACGGTTCGCAAGCATGATCTTATGAAGTTGTATTTCCCCAGAAAAATTCGATTTTTTTGATGTACAAGGCATTCCGGGCTGAACTGGGGATGTTCGGGTTGATGTTTTCTGTGTAGTATTTTTTATGACATAGAACGCATTAGGTTTCTGATTGGTGGCATCGGGACATTTTTGGCACAGCGTTGCCGAGATCACAAAGGTACATACAGACAAGCCGGAGCTGATGCGTGCCCAGGTAAATGCACTGTCACGCCAGATCCCGGTTCTTTACATGCTGTTGCTGGCCAACGCGGTGGCGCTGGCCTACACCCATTACGGTGTCGCCCCGGACTGGATGACAATTTATGCCGTCGTCATTCTGGGTGCGATCTGTATCGTTCGTGCAATCGCATGGAGCCGCGCACGGGTTGATCTTGATAATGTCGATGCCTGTATCAAACATCTGAAACGCATCAGGGTTTTGGCGATTGCCGTTGCGGTACTGTTTACCGCATGGGCCATCACAATGTTTGGCTATGGCGATGCCTATCAACAGGGGCATGTCGCCTATTTCATATCAATCACGGTTGTTGGCTGTATTTTCTGTTTGGTGAATTTTCCACCAGCCGCCCTGTTGGTGGTTGTGATTGTTCTGGGCACCTTTGTGCTTTTCTTTGGCTTTAGCGGCAACGAGGTCTATGTCGCGATTGCGGTCAATATGGCGCTGGTGTCGGTCATGATTGTTCAAATCATCCGCAGCTTTTACGCCAATTTCGCGGGCCTGATCGATACCCAGCACGACCTCGAAGCGCAGCACAAAACAACCATTGAGCTTTCCCGTCAGAACGAAGCATTGGCATTGATTGATCCGCTGACCGGACTTTCAAACCGTCGGGCATTCTTTGCCAAGCTTGATGAAACTGTTGCGCAAACCAACAAAGGTGATCGGTTTGCTGTCGCCATGATCGATCTTGACGGGTTCAAACCCGTCAATGATGTGCATGGCCATCCGGCAGGCGATGAGTTGCTCATGCAAGCAGGTGAACGCCTGCGTGCGGTTTTGGGGTCGGATACGTTGTTGGCCCGGCTGGGCGGGGATGAGTTCGGCATTATCCTGCGCCCATATGAAGATGCGATGGAACTGATCGAGCTTGGCACAAAGTTGTGTCAGGCGCTTAATCGCCCCTTTGTGCTTAGCGGCGGAACGGTTCAGGTTTCGGCATCACTTGGACTTGCGACTTATCCGATTGTCGCGCGCAGCTCAAACGGGCTGTTTGAACGCGCGGATTTTGCGCTTTATCACGCCAAAAAGAACTGCCCGGGCGAGGCCGTTTTGTTCGCTGCCCACCATGAAACCTTGATCCGTCATGATTCCCAGATTGAACAGGCACTGCGCAAAGCCGACCTATCAACGGAGCTTAGCCTGCATTACCAGCCGGTTTTTGACATCGAAACCGGATTGGTCAATTCGGTCGAAGCCCTTGCGCGCTGGGACAATGTTCAGATGGGGCGGATATCGCCCGGAACGTTTTTCCCGGTCGCAGAAAAGACAGGACAGGTTGGATTCTTAACCAGGGTTCTGTTCGAAAAGCTTCTGGTCGATATGGCATCCTGGGGCAATGAAGTGCCGGTTTCCTTTAACCTGTCTGCGCGCGATATCGTTTTGTCAGATACGGTTGAATGGCTGATTGACGAAATTAAGGATCACGGAATTGATCCCAAACGGCTGACATTCGAGGTTACCGAAACCGCGTTCTTGCGTGACTTCGCGGCTGCCCGCACCAGCATCCGATATTTGCGTGAGCATGGCGCACGCATTGCCCTTGATGATTTCGGCATTGGCTATTCCAGCTTGCGTTACGTGCATGAGCTGGAATTTGACGTGTTGAAGGTGGATCGTAGCTTCGTGACGCCATTGGCCAACAACAAGCGCAGCCGCCGGATCGTCAAAACCGTGATCGATATGTGCATCAATCTTGGCATTGACTGTGTGCTTGAGGGGGTTGAAACCGATACCCAACGCGACACGATCATTGGTTTGGGGGGCAGATTGATGCAGGGCTATTACTTTGCTCGTCCAAGCCGCGTGCCTGCGATGGATGCGCTGACTGAAACCTTTCAGTCCTAAACTTGCTTCATTGTCTGGGCGCAAATAAATCCTGTTGAAAGTGATTGCGGGCGACTCGGTTAATAATCCCGCAACCAGATAGCGTTACTCTGTGTCACACGGGGCCATCGAATGTTTCAAAAAGCACGGTGTTCGGTCCCGAATTTCAGCGGGAACGGGGCGTTTGACAATGTCATCGCAGACACAGGTTTCACAGTCATTTGGAATGGCCGTTGCGGGCGAGATTGATCTTGCGCCCGAAATTCGTGATCGTCTGCGAAGCTTGATTGATGGCCTGCCTGATCAACCCGCCAGATTGCGTGTTCTTGGTCATGTCCTGCTTGATCTCGGGCTAAGCGAACTTGCGCTAAATGCCTTTGGCCGTGCACTTTTGCTTGATGATCTTGATGCGGCGACGCATTTGGGGCTGACGCGGGTCTATATTCAGCTGGGGCGTCGTGAGACCGGCCTTGAACATCTGGAAATTGCCATAAGCCTGCGCCCTGATGCACGTGAATTGCGCATCTTGGCCGCCGATCTATTGGGCTGCCGCGATAAGATGCGCGCCCTTGATCAATTGGGTAGTGTTTTGGCTGCTGAGCCAGATCATGCAGGTGCACGCAAGGGCCTTGCCAATCTGGTCCGGACCGTTATTGCCGGACGCATTCAGGCAAAGCGTGAAATTGTCATTCGTGAACGTCCGGAAACCATCGTTGATCACAGCCAGTTTGTCTGGGGTGATGCCGAGCCGTTTGGCGATCTTATCCGTTCATCCGTGGGACGTGCGCGCTACACCACGCAATAGCCTTGCGTGCGTCGCTTAGATGGCGCAGGGGATTGGTGTTGATTGCAGGGATACAATTGTAAAGTCATCAGACAACTGGGCCGGCGCACGGTCCATGAACTGATCAGCAATCTGGGCTGCCAGATCAATTTCCCGACAACTTTCAAACAGCGTGCTTTTTAGCATCTCAAGCAGCTTTTCCTCGCTCAGGAATTTCCCGTCATCAAGGGTCGTTTCAATCAGCGCATCGCTGTAAAGCAGCAGGAAATGTTCTTTGCCAAATCGGATTGTGCGGGTTTCGTACCGCGCATCCCGGATGACGCCCAGCGGGACCCCGGACCCATCAAGATACTTGGCCTGACCACTGACACTGTTGCCCAAAACCGGGGATGTACAGGCCGCACTGGCATAGGAGAAAGTATGTTTTTCACGGTCGATAATGCCATACAGCATCGTGGCATATTGCCCGACGGGCAAAAGACCCTTCAGATGCCGATTAAGGATTTCAAGATATTCGCCCGGTTCATGATCGCGCAATTGATCTGACCAGATCAGGGAATGCAGCCGGAAGGTATTCAGCGCAGCACCAAGGCCATGGCCAGCAAAGTCAACGATGTAAACACCAAGGCGATGCTCATCAAGCGGGACCAACCCCCACATGTCACCGCCAAGTTCGGATGACATCTGGAATGTCGCGCTGATGCGAAGTCCGTAATCAAGGCCCACACCACGATAATGTTCCGGTGCAGGATTAAGGTTTTCCTGCATATCGCGCGCGAGTTTCAGTTCGGACTGGGTGCGTTCCTGATAGGCCTGCAGCTGTTTGACGAGAAGTCGGTTTTCCAGATAGATTTTGGTGCGCGCAATCAGTTCCGCCTTGTTAAGCGGCTTTAAAATCAGATCGGTAGCGCCATCATCGAAAATCCGCGTGCGACCTTCGTTTTCTTCCAATGCTGTCTGGGCAATGATCGGAGTTTCGGTATAGGCCGGATCTGCACGAAGCGCCTTGCACACGCCGTAACCATCCAGCTTTGGCATGATGATATCAAGGATGATCAGGTCAGGGTTATGGGCCTTGACCTGGGCAAGGGTGTCTTCGCCGTCCTTGGCAAAGACCAGATTGGTAAAGCCATCAGCACGCAGATAGGACGCAATGATTTCGCGCGATAGCATGGTGTCATCGGCAATCAGGATCGTAGCACTTTGCGGATTGCGTAAATCAACGGCCACACCATTACTCGCACGTTCCGCATCCGCCAGATAAGCGCTGTCTGCCGGAAGGACATCGTTTTCGCCGTGACTGAAGGTCAATTCGATCGTGCGGCCACTGCGCGAAAACCGAACGGAATTACAAAGGCTTTTGATCAGCGGAAGCCCGCGACCGAATGTTGTGTCCTTGCTGGTGATGTCGGACAGGGCGTTCTCACTTGGCGGGGTAAAACCATGGCCCTGATCATTGATCGCAATGGTGATCTGGCCGTCGTTGAGGCGACGCGCAGCAAGCATGATGGCGCGTGCACCATGTTCGATGGATGCAAGGCGACGTTCGGTTTCTTCGCCTAGTTCGGTAAAGCGGTCCATCGAAAGATGGCCACTGGTATCAAGCCCAAGATTGCCGTGGATAAGCGAGTTCGCAAAGGCTTCCTGAACCGCCATTTCAACAGCGGGTGCGATGGCTTCACTGATTAATCCGCGATAGCGAAGTCCAGTCACAAATTTCCGCACGACCGGTAAGTGATAGGCACTGCGTGTCGACATACACAGCACCAGGTCATGTTCAGTCGAGGTCTTTTGGGTAACCAAGGGGCCAAGGTCACGCAAAACCATATCAGGCAGGCATTCTACGAAGTTCGCGCAATTAAGCCTGATCAGTGCGCCAAGCCATTCACGCCCGCTTTCTGTAGGAAACAGGCAGGCCGAAAAATGACGGTTGTTGGGGAAGTCTTCCGGGGTTTGTCCGGATGCGCGCTTAACTGCGATCTCATCCGGACAAGACCAGATTGAGCCACCAGCCAAAAAGCGGGTTACATCCTGCTCGGCAAGGGAATCTGCCACTGCGATGGTGTATTTTTTCCGCGTATCTGTGCCAGTTGGCATGGATTAGTCTTCCAGCTTGAAAAGGGTGTCAAAGCGCGCGACTTCAAGCATGCGCTTTACCTGTCCCTGTGCGCCGCGGATTACAACGGCGGTATTGGTCTTTTCACCTTCATCACGCGCGAGCAAAAGCATGCCAAGGCCGGCAGAGTCGATGAAATCGACACCTGCGACATCAAGCACGTGGGTACTGGACTGATGTCCGCGGACTTCTTCTATCAGTTTGCGAAAACTTGAATGATCCCCAAATGTGAAGCGACCGGTCAGTTCAACAGTGGTTGTCCCGTTGGCGTTTGCTGTCTTGTAGTTCAAGTTCGGGTACTCCTGACGTGGGGTAACTTAGTAAAAACTATGCTTTTTTTAACTTTGATCTGATTGTGTATGGTTTGGGCAGTCACTGCAAGAATGTTAGCAGTTGTGGCAAACACACCACTGTCGGTATGCTGACTCTTAGTGGCTATATCGGGACACGAACGAAAAAATGCCAGAGCAGGCACGCATTGTAATTGTTGAAGATACGCTTTCGCTGGCGCGGGTGTATCAGGACTACCTGCGTGCAGATGGTCACCGTGTTGATCATGTCGTTAGCGGTACGGACGCGATTGAACGTCTGCGCAATGATCCGCCCGAAGTCCTTGTTCTTGATCTGATTTTGCCTGACATGGATGGCCGTGATGTCCTTAAGGCCGCGTCCAGTATCTGTCCTGATTGCAAAGTTGTGGTTATAACCGCACATGGTTCGATCAATGTTGCGGTTGAAGCCATGCGTGAAGGGGCTTGGGATTTCCTTCTTAAGCCATTCACGGCCGACAAGCTTCGCGAAACGGTTGGCAAGGCCCTTGCCGGCGGACCAGCCATTCAGGATAGCCCGAATGTTGATCTGGCGGGCAAAGACACCGACGAGATGTATTTCGACATCATCGGCGGGTCTGACAATATGCGTGATATTTACCGCATCATTGAAAACGCAGCCCCCAGCCGCGCCACTGTCTTTATCACCGGTGAGTCAGGGACCGGCAAGGAATTGGCTGCCGAAGCAATTCATCGCAGATCAGAACGCGCCAAAGAACCGTTCATTCCACTAAATTGCGGCGCGATCCCCAAGGATTTGATGGAAAGCGAAATTTTTGGCCACGTCAAAGGGGCGTTTACAGGCGCTGTTTCAGACCGCGAAGGTGCAGCCCACCGGGCTGAAAACGGTACGCTGTTTTTGGATGAAATCTGTGAAATGGATATGGATCTTCAGACCAAGCTTTTGCGTTTCATTCAGACCGGGACTTTCCAAAAGGTTGGTGGCAGTTCGATTGAAACGGTTGATGTGCGCTTTGTCTGTGCGACCAACCGTGATCCGCTTGAAGAAGTTCGCGCCGGCCGGTTCCGCGAAGATTTGTATTATCGCCTGCATGTCATCCCGCTGCACATGCCGCCGTTGCGCGATCGTGACAACGATATCCTGCAGATCGCCAATTTCTATTTGCAGCGCTATACCCGCGAAGAAGGCCGTGATTTCGAACGGTTCAGCCCGGAAGTTTCTGCGCTGTTTGCGCGCTATGCCTGGCCTGGCAATATTCGGCAGCTGCAAAACATCATTCGTAACATCGTCGTTCTGAACAACGGTACTGAAGTCAGTCTGGCGATGGTGCCGCGTCCGGTTAATAGCGGCACGGACGATGACAAGTTCGGGTCCGCGACCATCGAAGCCCCGCCACCCCATCCGGTTGTTTCCAACGAAATGGGTGGACCGGGACGCTTGTGGGAAGGCGATCCTGAGGCATTGGCATTTCTAGCCGGTGCGCGGCAAATGCGAAAGGTCGTGGAAAACCACCAGTCGGAAAAAAGCAATCACCTGATTGGCGTTGGGGCCGGGGCGAATGACAGTCATGCGGCTTCACCCCATGCGCTTGCCATCGGTGGGCTTGGCTTTGGCGAGATCAAACCATTGTGGCAGGTCGAAAAGCAGGCGATTGAAGAAGCAATCGAGCGCTGTGGTGGTTCAATCCCGCGTGCCGCAGACGCGCTTGGTGTCAGTCCATCAACGATCTATCGCAAAAAGCAGCATTGGGAAGATAACGGCCTGTAATGGCTGCGACCCTCAGCCTCTTTTCCAAGCCGACAAAGCTGTTTCCAACCGATCCCAGTTATGATCTCCATCTGGCAGTCCAAAGCGCATCTTGTTTGCATCTTGGTCAAACAAACGCACAAGAATGCCCGCTTTGCCAAGGTGGTCAGCAAGGCTAACGCACTCAGTGCCATCGTAGTAGCGAAACAGATCCGTCGCGCCATCTGGGCTAAGGTTGGTGTAGCGCGCGATCATGGCATCAAGTCGTATGCCCTCGCCATGAAGCCGGGTAAGGGTTTCGAATTGCCAGTCGGTATCTGAAAACGCTGCAACACCGATGGAAATTGTCGGGCCCGGCACTGCCCAAGGGCCAATGCGTTGTTCAAGGTTTATGGCCAAATCTGATGCCATTACCGCAAAGCCAAGGCGTGCGCCAGCCAGGCCAAAGAACTTGCCAAAGGATCGCAGGATTATGGTGCGCGGCATTTCATCAATCAGTTGGCATGCCGACTGATCTGGCGTGCAATCTATGAAGGCCTCATCGACAATCAGCCAGCAATCACGATCAGACGCCAGTTTCCCCAGTTCCAAAATGTCCGAAGGCGAGATGAGTTTGCCATCCGGATTGTTCGGATTGACCAGGATGACGACACTGCCAGCGGTTGCCGCGGTCAGGATGTCGCGTGCCGTGCCCAGACGCTCACCCGGTGCGGATAGATGAATTTCGCAGTCATGGCCCGCACGTTGCCAGCATTTTTCATGTTCGCCATAGGTCGGGCCCATGATGTGCACCTTGCCAACCGGGCCGATGTCACGCAGCCAATAGGGGATGGTTTGAATAAGGGCCTGGGTGCCGGGCGTACAGACCAGATTGCCGGGTGACGGCGCTATGTAATATGCCGCTGCCGTTTCCTTAAGCTGATCAAGCTCCGAACGCAGTGGCAATCGTTGCCAGTGGCAAAGATCAATTTCCGGAACGGGATAAGCACGCGGGTTGATCCCGGTCGACAGATCAAGCCAGTCAGCAGCGGCGATACCATATTTTCGGGCAGCAACATCAATGGCACCACCGTGATTGATCGGGGCGGATGGTTCTGAGGTTGCGATATCGTGTGCCATGATGAGCGCCAGCTTGGTTGTATGGGTGTCACGCGATCAAAGCAATTCAGGCAGGTGCGTTGCAGACTTGCCATCGTGCTTGGTGCTGCGTATCGTCCGGCCAACTTCAATACCGGACATTTGTCGATGATCACACCGAAAAAAGCCACCTCGATCGAGGTCTGGCAACAGCTTAATCCGCAATTGCACATTTCCGCACCCGATCAGATCGCATCTGACGTCGTCGAAATCGGTGCGGATGACGGCGGCTTTGATGGTGGTCGTCTGTCTGACCGGTTTTGGGATGAAGGGTACTTCCTGCTGCGTGATGTATTGCCGACAGATGAATTGGCAAAGTTGCGATCAGGTATTGAAGCACTGGTTGCCAATGGTCTGTCACCATCACTGATTTATCTTTACGACGAAGCATGGGACGTTTTCCGCCGTTTGCGCCCGCTGTTGAGCCACTTTTTGGCGGATCGGATCGGGCTTTTGCCGCATTTTTGGGCCTGGCATGTTGATCCGCGTGATGGTGGACGCGGATGGCCACCGCACCGCGATTATCAGGGCGAAAGTGCAATTGGCGATGACATGCTGATCAGTTTGTCGCTTTGGGTGCCGCTAAGTGATGCGACGCCAGACAACGGATGCATGTACGTATTGCCGCGTTCTTTCGAAAAGTGTTATGCTTTACCTGTTTCTAAACCAGAAGATGTTGCTTTGCAGGATGTCAGAGCGCTGCCCGCAGGACCGGGTGCCGTTATGGGGTGGCGACAGGATTTGTATCATTGGGGCGGCCGGGCAAGTGGCCACGCCAATGAGCCAAGGATCAGCCTGTCACTTGAATTCCAAAACGCCGCCTTTGACCCACTTGCCGAACAGCTTCTGAGCTTGGAGCAACCACCTGCCTTTTTGGAACGGCTTAGTTTGATTGCCAGTCAGTTCGAAAAATACCGACACATGCAATCGATTGATGCCGAAACCGTCAAGTGGGCCGAGCTGGTTTTAAAAGAGTGCGCAGTACCAAGTCGGGGCAGCTAACGCCCTGATCGATGTCGGGGGACAGCTGATATATGCTCCGCTTATTGGCTTATGCAGGTTTTACCCTGACTGCATTCCTGTTTATCACGCCGCTATTTCTTTACTACGCATCCCTGCCTGATGAAGCCGTGCGCGATGTGGCCTTTCCCGTCGTCGTGATGGTCGAAGTTGTCGCACTTCTGACCATTGCCATTGGCTGGATGGTCTATGAGCTGACCCGTAAGGCGCAATATGTTTGCCTGATCATTATGATGGGTTTGTTGTTGCTGGGCGATTTGTTTGGCATGCCCCGATTGCTTGGCGCGGAGGCGCTTTTGGGAAGCGAACAAGCATTGGGCACATTCACCGGCATTCTGGTGCTGGTAACCCGTCTTATCGCAGCCTTGATGTTTGTGCTCAGTTGGCATTACGCCAACAAGGAAGATCAGATTTTCGTTCAGGAACAGGTCATTCTTGCGACCACGGTGGTGTTTGTCATCGGGTCGATATCGATGTTTGTGCCGACCTATTTCCTGCCCGATATCGAATTTGGTTTTGGGTACGCATTTCAGGACATCTCAACCCTGATCCTGATGCCAACGCTCGTCATGGCCCTAATGGGGGCGGGTGGTTATTTGGTGCGCTGCTTTGTCCGTCGATCATGGCTTGAAGGTATGCTGTGTGTGCCAATGATGATTGGTGTGTTTAACCATTTCGCACTTTTCTATCTGGCCCCCGACGGGTCTGAATTGGCCGCAAGCTTTATCCTGCCGTCGCGTGTCCTGAGTTACACGATGGTTCTGGGCTATATGCTGTTTTCGATGCGCCATCACTTCCGCCATTCCTATCAGGCGAGCTCGGCCAAAAGCGAATTTTTGGCAACCATGAGCCATGAAATCAGAACGCCATTGAACGGTGTCTTGGGGCTTGCGCAATTGCTTCGTGAAAGCGGGTTGAACAAGACCCAGATGGAACGGGTCAATGGCATCTTGTCTTCGGGCCGTGCCCTGATGGAATTGCTTAATGACATCCTTGATATGAGCAAGATCGAAGCTGGCCGGGTCGAGTTGGAAAACCGCCAGTTTTATCCGTCTGACATCACCTATGACCTGCAACGGATTGTTGGTTCCGTCGCCCGCGAGAAAAACATATCGGTGGTTTGCGATGACATATCCTTGAACAATCTGATGTTCACCGGTGACGAGGTGCGGCTGCGCCAGATCCTGTGGAACCTGATGTCCAATGCGGTCAAATTTACCAATAAGGGCTCGGTGCGTCTCGAGGTCCGAAAGGTCGAAGACCGCCCGGCGAACCTTGAAGATGTTCGGGCGCTGCGTGATGGCGAAGTTCTTTTCCATTTCGCCGTGATTGATACCGGCATCGGGATTTCAGAAGACCGCCTGAAAATGATCTTTGCTCCGTTCACACAGGCCGATAATTCCACCATGCGCCAATATGGTGGGACGGGGCTTGGGCTTTCAATTGCCTATAGCTTGACCGAGTTGATGGGCGGGAAGATGACGGTCAGTTCTGTTGAGCGGCGCGGAACAAGATTTGATGTCTGGATTCCGTTCAAGGCCGATCTTACCGAGGGGCATGTAGTTGGCCATGCCGATGACATCAGTGATGCAACAGATACGGTTTTGAGCGGTGCGCGCGTTCTTGTTGTCGAAGATAACGAGATCAATGCCAATGTGGTTGGCGGGATGCTTAAACGCCATGGGGTTGAGATTTACATTGTCCCCAATGGTCGTGATGCGGTGCATGCGTTCCGCGATGGCGAGTTTGACCTCATCCTGATGGATGCACATATGCCAATTCTTGACGGGGAAGGCGCAACCCGCCACATCCGTGAGCTCGAACGTTTCAACGGCGGTGTTCGCATTCCGATCATCTGTCTGACGGCCGATGCTTTTATCGATCGTCATCGTGATTTCCTGGCCGCGGGCATGGATGAAGTCCTGACCAAACCGGTCGAGGA
Organism: Thalassospira sp.; assembly: GCF_048059015.1. Lineage (GTDB taxonomy): Bacteria > Pseudomonadota > Alphaproteobacteria > Rhodospirillales > Thalassospiraceae > Thalassospira. The sequence goes on from NZ_JBLLNT010000010.1 coordinate 146,436, forward strand.
ACGCAAGCTTTACGGAACTTTGCGGCGGTTCTTGCGTAAAAAAGAAAGAAACCAGATCGAGGCCAAAACAGCCAAGCACGCCACGGAAATTGAGCTACCAAGCAATGATGACAGTGCGCAGACAGGCGTGGGTGAACCGCAAAAAACTGCCCACGCGACAGAGGCAACTTTTGATGTCGAAAATGACGATGCAGATGGCGAGCTTTTGGCCAAAACGGTTTTGGTTGAGGAAGTTGACGAGAAATCAGATACTGTAGAAGCCTCACAAGAAGAAGAGACACGAATGGAATTGATTGATCGGTCACGGTTTGACGAAGTATGTGCCGCGCTTGGCAAGGAACAGCTTTTGATGCTTGTAGGTTTGCTGCCTGCTTCTTATCAGGAAGAACGTGGCCGGTTGGTTGAAGCTGCCAACAACAAAGACCCCGAAGCATTGCGCCGCGCCGCGCACACGATCAAGGGAATGGCTGCAAATATGGCGGGTCAGAAACTGGCAGATGCCGCACGCGCACTTGAAACCTTTGACGGTGATATGGGGGACGAGCTGGCAAGCCGTATCGAAGAACTTGATAAACTTGCGAAAGACACAATCGCCGAGATGCAAGAAGCACTTGCCTGAACGGCATATGTTCAGGGTTCCAGCGTTCGACTAAAGAACAGGGCAACTCGAAAGAGCTGCTCTTTTGCTTTGGGAGATCGCGATTGCCCCGTTGCGGCTGTGGATCACTCTTGAATGTCGTGCACGTTGTTTCAATTCTTCCAACCAGTGCGTCAAACAACATGAATTGGTCGTATTTTTTTCGTTGTGACATGGGGGTTTAGGGGCAAGCCACGTGGAAATTGCCTGGAGGGGAATAGAAATCGCGTCTTTGTCACCTAAATGAAATGTTACGGCATCTGTACTTCCGTGGGAAAGAAGTATGCCGGAATCGCTTGTGACCGTCCCATAAAGGAGGCAAGAGTGGCGAGCTTTAGAAAACTCTCTGGCGAGATTGAACGGGAAACGTCGACCCATCACAAACATCTGTCGCCTACCTATGACAAGTGGCGTCGTGATGACCTGTATCATCTGGCCCAGCAAAAAGGCATCGAGAACCGAGCAAACATGACCAACGAAGAGTTGGCGCGTGCATTAAGCCGGGCACAATCAGGTTCTCCGTAACGTCGACGCTGCCAAAGGCATTGTAACCAACAGGTTGGCGCGGTCGTCAAGAAACACAAAAAGGTTGGAACGCAAACGTTCATCACATGTGCGCGCAGCAAAAAAATGCATCTTTCGTGCTACTGTCACCGGATCGCATGTTGAACGTGCATCGCCCCATGATTTGACCTTTCTGATTAAATTAGATAGTTGGGTTGTACGTGGTTGGGGTGACCGTTTTGGTTATTTCCAGACTTATCTTCGGGGAACGGAATTTGCGATTTCATCTGTTGCGGTTGCTCGTCTGCACGCTTCTGTTTAGCGTGGCGGCAATGCCTGTTTATGCTGCGGACACAGCAGGAGATAAGGCCGATATTCGTGTGGCCTTCATCAATCCCGGTTATGGCACCAAGGGTTTCTGGAAAGACGTGCGCGACACAATGCAGGCCGCAGCCGATCAGTTTGGCTTCGACCTGATTGTTTTTGACAGTGATCGCGACTGGAAAATGATGATCGAAAGTGCGGAAAAGGTTTTCGCACTTGATCCGCCCCCCGATTACATCATCGCCGTGAACGAGCATCAGCAGGGCACGCGCATTATTCTTGAAGCGCAAGAGCGCGGCATACCCGTGATCATGTTGCTCAATGACCTCACCAAGGAACAAAAAGACACATACGGCTATCCCGGTCGTGACATCAAAAACTGGATCTTGACGCTTACACCCGATAACGAGCGCGCCGGATATGACATCGCAACGTCCTTGATTGATGGGGCGCGCTTGGCCAACAACGATCATCTTCCCAGAACCTTATGCCTTCTTTCAATTGCCGGGGACCGTAAAACACCTGCATCCCTGCAACGCCTGGACGGGCTTGATCACGCGCTTAGCCGTTATCCGGTTCTGCGCGAACGCCGTCGTCTGGTCGCCAATTGGTCATATGATGAAGCATATCGTCAAACCGCAGCCTGGCTTGAACGCGGTGAATGTGTCGATGCGGTTTGGGCGGCAAATGATGATATCGCACTTGGCGCAATCGCAGCCCTTGAAGAAGCAGGTAGGGTGCCGGGCAAGAACGTTTTTGTCGGCGGATTGAACTGGTCTTCAGCCGGGCTTCAGAACGTTAAAGAAGGCAAAATGACCTTGACCCATGGGGGGCATTTCTTTGCTGGCGCGTGGGTGATGGTTCTGCTGCATGATTACATCAACGGTGTTGAATTCCTGAAAGAAAATCACGAGATATCATTCAGGATGGAAGCGGTGACACGGGAAAATCTAGACTATTTCGAAGATGTTTTGCTGAGCAGGGATTGGAGTAGGATCGATTTTTCCCGGTTTAGTATTGCTAATTCGTCCCCCGGGGCTGAGTATCATTTTGGATTGCAGCCGAAAAGCGATCGGGAAGAATTGGACCGAAACCTTCCTGAATTAAGGCGATGAAGATGAGGTAGACGCGGTTGGTGAAGCAATCTGATGAAACGCAAGGTGATGCGCTTACCGGCCTTCGATTGGGAAGTACGATTGCTGCCCGACAACTTAAATACTCGTTGTTCCTTGCTGTTGGTCTTGGGCTGCTCATTGTCGCGATCCGCGGTTATCAGGATTACGAATGGATCGAAGGCATTTATCACCAGGGCAATCAGCGCCTGATTTCCTCGACCGTTCCCGTTGCGACCCAGGTTCTTGAACGTCACGACCTTGAACTTGCCGAAGTCATGGCGCGTGGCATGCTCAACAACCGGTCGATTGCCCGGGTTATGTTGACCAATGCCGAAGACGGCATCTTCTATGAGCTTGAACGTCCAGCTGGCGAGATACCGACGTCTCGTTGGGCTGAAAAGATGTTTGGTGGTCTTCAGACCATCTCGATCCCCGTGCGTGATCCGGGAGTGAAGCCTGCGACAACCATGGGCGAGTTGGTCATTGACCTTAATCCGCAGGTTTACGTTTCTGCCTATATGACCCGTCTTTCATGGTCATTTCTGGCGACGATGGTTCTTGCAGTCATGATGGCAATTGCCTTTGCCGCCATGAGCTATTTTGTGTTTTCCCGCCCGTTGGTGAAGCTTAGCAACTATCTGATCAAATCTGATCCAACCGATGCAAACCGTCCGTTGGAAATGCCGCCTTATCACCGCCATGACGATGAAGTTCAGCTTTTGGGATCGGTCACGGTTGGTTTGTTTGGCATGATCCGGGGACAGATCGGGCAGCTTCGTCGTGCACGCGATGAACTGCAGGATGCAAACGTGCATCTGGAAGAGCGTGTTGAGCAGCGCACACGTGAGCTTAACGATGCGATGCAGCGGCTTGAAGTTCTGGCATCCACCGATCCGCTGACCGGGCTTCCGAACCGTCGTGCATTTCTGGGTCGGTTTGAAGAAGCCATATCGCTGTGGCGTCGTCGTGAAACGCCAGTATCGATCATTCTGCTCGATATTGATCGGTTCAAGGCATTCAACGATACTTATGGCCATCAGGCAGGCGATGCTGTTTTGGTCGAGCTTGGCAAGGTCATGCGCGCGACCCTGCGTGCCATTGATATGCCAGCCCGTTTGGGCGGCGAAGAATTCGCAGTCCTTCTGCCGGGCGAAGAACTTGACGGTGCGATGAAACTTGCCGAACGTCTGCGGGTTGCATTTGAACAAACCAGTGTTGATTTTGGCGGTAGCAAGCTTTCATTCACATCAAGCTTCGGTGTCGCGGGCCTTCCGTCATCAGAAGGTGTCAAAGCCTTCGACAAGGATGTGATCCATCAGTTTGAAGCATTGAAATCGCGCGCCAATATGGACATTTCAGACGCGCTTTATTCGATTGCCGATGCGGCACTTTATGCGGCGAAGGAAGGTGGGCGTAACCGGTGCAGGCTTGCGGATATGAATACGCTTGGCGAGCATACAAACGTATTCCCGTTTGATGCCTGACGCCTGATGCCGTAGGCGAAGCCCGGGCTGCAAGATTTCCAAACAGTCAGTAGATGATTGATCTGCGAGACGTAAAGTCGCGTGCAGCCTTAAGTGCGTCCGTCGTCATTGCCCTGTCGTGATATTCGGATATCACGATGGATCGAGACGCTCATCAACAAGCCAAAGCTAACCAAAATGGTCATCATCACCGTCCCGCCATAAGACACCAACGGCAACGGCACGCCAACGACCGGGATCAAACCCATCACCATGGCGATATTGATGAAGACATAAAGGAAGAAGGTCGAGGTCACGCCAATGGCCACAAGGCGGCCAAACTGGTTGTTGCAACGAAGCGCGATCACATAGCCATAGGTGATCACAAGCGCGTACAAGGCCAAAAGGGCAAGCCCGCCAACCAGACCGAATTCCTCGCCCAGCATGGTAAAGATAAAGTCGGTCTGCTTTTCCGGCAGGAAGTTCAGATGGCTTTGCGAACCCAGCATGAAGCCCTTGCCAAACAGGCCTCCAGACCCAAGCGCAATCTTTGACTGGGTAATGTGATAGCCAGCACCCAGTGGATCATTTTCCGGGTTCAGGAAGGTCAGAACACGGTTCTTTTGATAATCACGCAGGAACTGCCAACCAATCGGAATGGCGGCTAAAGCCCCGCCAAGGATAAGGCCGAATTTCCAAACCCGCACACCGGCAAGCCAGAAAATCACGCCGCCACCAGCAATCAGAAGCAACGCCGTGCCAAGGTCAGGCTGGCGCAAAACAAGTGCGGCCGGCGCCAGTACCATCAAAAGCGGCGGGATCAGAAGCGGGATGCGCCCGGCTTCTTCAACCGTCAAACCATGGAAGTAACGCGCAAGTGCCAGCACAAGCGAGATTTTCATCAACTCGGAAGGTTGTAGCTGGAAGAAACCAAGATTGATCCAGCGTTGCGCGCCCATGCCGATGTCACCCTTGATCTCCACGCCGACCAGCAAAACAAGGGCAACGAAGTAGGAGAAATAGGCAAGCTTCAGCCATATTCGGATGTCAGTGACAGCAATGATGATCATAAGCGCTGCACCAACTGCAAAACGCATCATCTGGCGTTCGGCCCATGGTTGGAGCGATCCGTTGGCGGCAGAATACAGCATGGCAAAGCCAATGCCCGAAAGGGCTGCGATCAACAGAACCAGCGTCCAGTTCAACAGCAACAAACGCCGGCCAATTGGAACGTAGTCTGGATCTTCACCAATGCGGAACTTGCTCATGGCCATGGATTAGCCCTCATTCTCGTCATTGCGGGCATTCGGGCGAAGCTGGGCGCTGGTTGGCAGGTTGGCCGCAGAAATACCCTGACGGGCTGATTGCAGTTCCTGTGCCTTTTGCAGAAGGTCGCGGACAATCGGTCCGGCAACGCTTGATCCGCCGCCGCCATGTTCGACAACAACCGCGCAGGCATAACGCGGGTTATCGACCGGGGCAAAGGCGACGAACAGTGCATGGTCGCGGAACTTCCATGGCAATTCATCGTTGTCCAGAACGCCGGTGGTTTGGCGTTCGCGCATGGTGATACGGCGTACTTGGCTGGTACCACTTTTGCCCGCCAGTTCCATGCCCTTGATCTTGATGCGCGATCCGTAACCGGTGCCGCGCAATTCGTTGGACACGCCATTCATGCTTTCGCGGATGCGCGCAAGATTGGCACGGCTGACCTGAAGTTCCGGGAATTCTTCGGCCTCGCGGCTTTTGACACCTTCTGGTGTCACAAGATCGCGCGTTAGATGCGGGCGAACGGCTTTGCCCGATGCCAGACGTGCGGTCATGGTGCAAAGCTGAAGCGGGGTCGCAAGAACATAGCCCTGACCGATCGAGGCAATCAGGGTCTCACCGCCTTGCCAACGTTTTCCAAGCTGGATTTCCTTCCAGTCCTTGGTCGGGATCAGGCCGCTTCGTTCGTTGGGCAAATCAATGCCGGTATCTTCGCCAAGGCCAAGCTTGTGCGCCATGGCAGCAATACGGTCGATGCCGATCTTTTGCGAGATTTCATAGAAATAGACATCGCAGGAATGCTTGATCGAGTCATGCATGTTCATCCAGCCATGGCCGCCACGTTTCCAGCAGTGGAAACGCGCATTGCCCAGATCAAGATGACCGTTGCAGAAGTAACGTTGGCCCGGGGTGATGATCCCGGCTTCAAGACCGGCCAAAGCCACGCACATCTTAAAGGTCGAACCCGGCGAGTAGGTGCCGTTTACCGCCTTGTTGGAAAGCGGGGCATAGGGGTTGTTGACCAGACTGTTCCAAAGCTTGTGCGAAATGCCGTTGGTGAAGGCATTCGGGTCATAGGTCGGGTGCGATGACAGCGCCAGGACTTCACCGTTATGGATGTCCATGACGACGGCAGACGCACTTTGTTGTTCTGAAAGGCGCTGGTTGGCAAAGCGCTGCAATTCCAGATCAAGGGTCATCACAACCGTATTGCCGCTTTCACCTTCTTCGCGTTCCAGTTCACGAATGACGCGACCAAGGGCGTTTACTTCGACCTGGCTGGTGCCCGCCTTGCCACGCAGGGCAAGGTCATAGACTTTCTCGACACCGTTTTTGCCGATGGTAAAGCCCGGCAATTCCAGTAACGGATCGCCTGTCAGTTCTTTTTCTGAAACGGCGGCGACATAACCCAGTGTATGGGCAAGATGCGGGCCTTCGGGATAGTCACGGGATCGACCGGCATCAATGATCAGGCCGGGCAGGTCGGGTGCGTTGACGCCAACGCGTGCCACTTCATCCCATGTCAGATTGTCACGAACCGTAACGGGGACGAATGAACGCCTGCGTGCCACATCACGTTCAACACGCTCGATGGTCTCGGGGCCGAGTTCGATAATCTCGTCAAGGATTTCAAGCGTGCGGCGGACATCAGGTGTCTGTTCGCGCACGATCATGATGTGATAGTTCTGCCGGTTCACAGCCAAGGGCGCGCCAAATCGGTCCGTGACCAATCCACGCGGTGGCGGCAGCAAGCGGTGGGAAATTCGGTTTTCATCGGCCAGAGTGCGATAGCGGTCGCTTTCAAGCACCTGCAGGTAATACATCCGCGCAGCCAAACCGGTCAGCAAAACACCCTTGCCAGCACCCAGCATAAGGGCGCGTCGGGTGAACATTCTGAACCTGTCTGAGTCGCGATGCCACATGGGCGTGGGATACCTGTCTTAAGTCGGTGGCCGATGGCCAATATTTACTGGTTCTTGCCCGTTCTAACCGTGTTCACAGGGCTTGAAAACCATCATGTTCAAGCATAGCCGATAGGCGTTGCCAAAACATCAATTTTACACGCGAAAGTACGTCGAAAATCTGGCCTATACATAGCGCAGTAGTGTGTTCTGTGCACGTGCAAGAACCCATGCAACGATGGGAAACAGAACAGCGGTCAAAACATAACTGATCAATGTTGCCTTGATCGGAAGCAGGGCGCCAATAAGGGCGGAGCTGATCAGCCACTGCATCAAAAGGGCCGGGATCGCGACCAAGGCAAAGCCCCACCACATGACGCTAAAGGGCTTGTTATGGAAAAAGCGTCCCTGACTTGCTGATCCGGTTTGCACCAAAAGCAGCACCAGCGAACTGACGCCAAGCGGCAATCCCATCAGAAGATCCTGAAGCAAACCAAGCAAGAAAGCCGTCATCCCGGTCAGAAGGTCCGGGCGGTTGACTGCCCAGTAAAACACCGCCATTAGCGAAAGCGCAGGTGAGGCGGTTGCCAGAAGTGGCACACTGATCGGAAGCAGGTTGATCAGCAAAAGAACAAAGACGCTGAATGCCGGAAAAAGACCACGCGCAATCAGGTCCAGCCGTTGCCAGACGCCGGGTTTCACGGAAGTTCCCCTGCAGGCGTTTGGAGTTTGGCGGCATCACTGCCATCTGCCGGGGCAGCCGGAACAACACCAACACCTGCCGGAATATCAGGGGAAAGTTGGGTGTCGTTGGTGTTGATCGGGGCCTGGCTTTGGCGGATGCGCTGATCGCTCAGGATGCCCTGCAGGCCGTAATCAGCCACGCGCAGATATTCAAGTTGATGGCGACGGAATAGCGGGGCAACGCGCACCGCGTTTTCCGAAACCGATGACACAACACCGATCGGAATGCCTGGCGGGAAAGCGCCACCATGACCTGATGTCAAAATACGATCGCCCGGTGCTACAGCGGCGTCAGCCGTCAGGAAGGTCAGAAGTGGGCGGTTGGTGTTGTCACCCGACAGAAATGCACGATCGCGGGAGTTTTCAACTATTACCGGAACGCGGGAGTTGATGTCCGTGATCAGTAGAACGCGCGATGCCTGATAGCCAGCTTCGGCGACACGCCCGACAAGGCCTTCGTCGGAAATAACAGCCTGACCCTTTGATACACCGTCACGTGAACCCGCCGAGATCATGACGCTATGCGCATAGGCACCGCCCATATCGGCAATCACACGCGATGTCACAAGGTGAAGAACCGGTGGTGCGGTATATTGGGCAAGGTCACGCAGACGGGCATTTTCATGCGACAAGTTACGTGCGGCCTGCTGCCAGGCAAGAAGTTGCTGGTTCTCGCGGCGCAGACGTTCGTTTTCCTCGTACAGATTGGCGAGGTTGTAAATCTTGTCAGTAATTTCGTTGATGCTGGCAGCCGGGCGGGAAACGATATTCATGACCGGAGACACAAGGTCGGCAGAAGCGGCGCGAATGCGTTCGATAAGAACTGTATCAGCCTTACCCAGAAGCATTAAGCCAAACGCCGAAAAGATCAGCAATATGAAAGCGAAGCGGTGAAGCGCCGTGCGTAACGGCGAAAAGATTCGCTGCTGCGGACCGCCATGCTGTGCCAATGTATTCCCCGCAATTCCCAAGTGGTTGTTTCGTATCCCGAGCGGGATATTCAACCATAACGAAATCACCGAGTCGCGTCCAGTACGGATACGACCCGGTGATGATATTTAAAGCCGGTATTTGATTAGTATGCTGTGTGCAGAACGTTGCGCAGCATCTTTTTCTCTTCCAGCGCGCGACCGGTACCCAGTGCGACGCAGGAAAGAGGATCATCTGCAATCGAAACCGGAAGGCCGGTTGCATGACGCAGAACATAATCAAGGTTGCCAAGCATTGCGCCGCCGCCGGTCAGGACGATGCCCTTGTCGACGATATCAGCAGCCAGTTCCGGCGGGGTCTGTTCAAGGGCGACTTTAACCGCCTCGATGATGGCCGATACAGGCTCTGCAAGGCTTTCTGCGATCTGACGTTCAGAAATCAGCAGTTCCTTCGGAACGCCATTCATCAGGTCACGACCACGGATTTCAACGGTTGCGCCATCACCATCATCCGGTGCGCAGGCCGAACCGATTTCCTTCTTGATGCGCTCGGCAGTGCTTTCACCGACCAGAAGGTTATGGGTACGACGGATGTAAGCAATGATTGCTTCGTCCATCTTGTCACCACCAACGCGAACCGAACGTGCATAGACGATACCGCCCAGCGACAGAACGGCAACTTCGGTGGTGCCACCGCCGATATCAACAACCATGGAGCCGGTCGGCTCGGTCACCGGAAGACCGGCGCCGATTGCAGCTGCCATCGGTTCGTCGATCAGCCAGACCTTGCGTGCGCCAGCACTTTCAGCACTTTCCTGAATTGCACGGCGCTCAACAGCGGTCGAACCGGACGGTACGCAAATGATCACTTCCGGGCTCGCGAAGTTGCGGCGGTTGTGAACCTTGCGGATGAAGTGTTTGATCATTTCTTCGGCGATGTGGAATTCCGCAATAACACCGTCACGCAGTGGGCGGATCGCCTGAATGTACCCCGGGGTACGACCGAGCATCTGCTTGGCTTCTTCACCAACTGCAAGGACCTGCTTTTTGCCTTTTTCGTCGGTAATGGCCACCACGGATGGTTCGTTCAGGACGATGCCACGTCCCTTGACGTAAACCAGTGTGTTTGCGGTGCCCAAATCCACCGCCATGTCGGAGGATAAAACCCCAAGAAGCTTGGAAAACATTCCTGCCCTATGCCCCGGTTAATAGTAAAATCTTGAAAGCGAATGTAACGGCTTTGATAGCGCAAGGATTAAGCCGATGCACGAATAATCTGCGCAGGGGATTGAGGAATAATTAAGGCGCACGATTTTCCTCAATTAAGGCGTCAAAAACATGATCAGGATTATGGTCTTGGCGGATTAATTCAATTTCTACCTATATTTTTTGCGATCCCCATTGCGGAAAGGAATTCCGTCACCAGTGTGACTACTTCTGAACTGTTCTCGATCTCGAGTGTTTTGCGAGTCGCTTGTTTTTCAATCATTTCGCCGCTCTCAACCAACTCAAACCGGACGGGTTCGCGGTCCGGACGAAGGTCGCGATCAATCCGCCATTGGCACCATGCAGGAGGATTGAACGGGTCGTTCTTTACCCCGATTAACAGACTAGGCACAAAATTGTCCATTTCGGACATGCATTGCGGACGAAGCCCGACAAGTGTCTTGAAGCGATGATCGAAATGCTTGGCGTGCCCATTGCGATAAATCGCCAATTGCGCAGCCCCTGCACCATAACCATAGCCAAAGATTGCAATGCGATTTGCGTCGACTGCATCCATTCGCGCCAGATAATCCAGTGCGCTAATGGCATCAAATGCCCAATAGGTCAGCCCATGTTTGGGGGTATCAAGTGACCCTTCAGTGCAATATCCCTGTGACGGATGGGCTTTGTTCGGGGAAATCACCAGAACGCCGATACCCTGTTCTTGCAAGGTGGATACCCAGGATGCAGGGAAACTGTCGTCACAGTCAGGCAGGGCGATAACAGCGGGATGTTTAACGTCCGCGCCGCCGGCAGTCTCATGTGGCGGATAGAAATGACCGGGAATGTCAGCCTGCAGACTGACATCGACAGGTGGCACAGACTTTCCCTCAGATGCCAATCGCTGACGAAGCCCGCTCTGCGGATAGGGCAGGGCAGGAATTGTGACAGACTTAACATCCTCGCCAGATGTCGCCGCAAATGCCGGTGGGGCCGCAGCAGCAATCAAAAGGCCAAAAACAAGGCATCCAAGGCGTGACGGTATATTCACTTTAAAGCTTGGCATGACGGTTCCCTTTCGTGAGGCCATCACAGCATAACACGTTGTGTCCCTGCTGGATAATCACACGAAAGCGAGTGTGTATCGACTGGGTTAGCTATAGGCGATTGTGCTGCCTTCAGCGATCAGGTCAATGCGGGTTTGGGCAAAGTCCGTTTGCTCGATCAGGCGCGAGACCGGCTCAAGATATAGCGGGTAGGTGCTGTGATGGATCGGCAGGATGTTGGGCTGACCAAGGGTGTCTGCCATCTGCAAGACCTGTTCTGCCCCCATGCTGATTTGGCCGAGTGGGCCGGTTGTGCCGACCGCACCCATATGCGGGATCAGGATATCTGGTATGCCATGCGTTTTGACTGCTGCCATGACCTCGTCGGTTGGGAAGGTGTCGCCGGTCCAATAGATGTCTTTACGCCAATCCCCGGTTTCGAATGTCAGCCAATAGCCATTTCCTTTGCCCAGCATCGCATTGACCTGCGGGTTTGGTGAATGATGCGCGGGAATCACGGTGACGGTGATTTGGCCATTTTTGGTTGTGATGGTCGTGGACTGTCCCCAATCCATGATCATCTGATTTTGGAAACCCTTACCAGCAAGATTTTCCGCGTCATTGGTCGGGACGATGGTGCGAAGGGACTTTGGCAGGGACTTTTCAGCCAGTTGATCAAAATGATCTTCGTGCATGTGGCTGATGATCATCAAATCGACCGAAGACAAATCAAGTCCCGGAAAGGGTGTCGTGCGGGCGTGGTCGCGGGCATTCGGCCCTTTGGCAAGATCAAACATTTCGTTGGGGTCGGCCATGAAATAGGCTTGCTCACCCTCGCCAAAGGTCGGGTCGGTCAGGATGCGGTGACCATCAAAATCAATTAGCATCGTCGCACCACCCAGCCAGGAAATATCGACGGTTTGTGATGCATTGCCAGTTGTTGCAGCGGCGCTGGTGCTGCTGTTGACCAGCATGCCGGTTGCGGTTGCCGCCATGACGGCAGAGCCCGAAAGAAGGAAGTTACGTCTGTCGGTTTTCATAAGGTTTCTCATCTGAAATACGGGTGATGAGGAAGCTTATGGTCAGAACCTGTGTTCAATAAAGACAGGTAATATTGAACATATAAACCGAAATAAATGGACAATACGTAGCCCGGCAGGCGATAAACCTGCATGAACCTGTCACAAATTCAGACCTTTATCGAAGTCGTCGATGCCGGAAGTTTTGCCGGTGCTGCACGGCGTTTGTCGCTGCCGCGTTCGACCGTCACAGCACGCATTGCCGCATTGGAAGAATATCTGACGGTGCGGCTGCTGCATCGGACCACCCGGCAGGTGACATTGACCGATGACGGGCAGCGCTATCTTGAGCATTGCCGATCTGCGCTTTCGTTGCTGCGGCAAGGCGAAGATGATCTGTCGCAACGATCTGCACCGTCCGGACAGATCAGGCTTTCGGTTCCGGTCGATTACCCCAAGGACATTTTGGCAGATCAGATAAAAAGGTTTCGCCAAACTTACGCTGACGTCCATTTCACGGTGAATGTCAGTGATCAGTTGGTTGATCTGGTTGGCGAAAATTATGATCTGGCACTGCGCGGTCGCAACCCCGGGCGCGACGGGTTAATTGCCCGCCGGTTACGGTTTGAGCCGATGGGGCTTTATGCCAAGCCCAATGCGTTTGCAGATAACACATGGCGCGCCGGGGAGGTGCCGGCGCTGCCTATTCTTGATCACGCGCAGATACTGCAATCTGGCGGGTATGATTTCCGTGATCTTCCGGCGGCACCAATTAAAACCGGCAATTTCGAATTGGCCCGTATTCTGGCCGCATCTGGCGAAATAGCGGCAATCCTGCCCATCAATGGCTGTGTCGATGATGTGGCAAAGGGCAATCTGGTGCAGATCAAATGTCCGGTGACGCTTGATGCTTTAGCCCTTTATGTCGTGATGCCAAGCCGAAAACAATTGCCGCGCCGTGTGCGATTGTTTGTCGATTTCCTGGTGGCCGAATTCAAATTGCCTGACAAACAAGGCAATAAAAAAGGGCGGCGTAATCGCCACCCTTTCTTTGGTTTTAAGCGTTGAATTCCGATCAGGATGCCATGGCATCCGGCGCGGTTTTCTTGCTTTTTTCGATCAGTTTGTTGACGGCAGTGACATATGCCATGCAAGAGGCAACAACCGTATCGGTGTCAGAGGCATTGCCAACAACAGTGCGGTCTTCGCCGTCGAGCTTGACGGTCACGGTGCCTTGCGCGTCGGTACCCTCGGTCACGGCATGGACCTGATAAAGCTTCAGGCGCCAGTCATGCGGGTAGATTTCCTTGATCGCGTTAAAGGTCGCGTCAATCGGGCCATCGCCGGTGGTTTTGGCGGTGCGGACTTCGCCATCAACCGACAGCTCCAGTTCCGCGGTCTGCGGCCCCTTGGAGCCACAGGTAACGGTCAGGCCAACGAATTTGATATGTTCGTTATCGCGCATGCCGTCATCGACGAGTGCGACGATGTCGTCGTCATAGACTTCTTTTTTCTTGTCGGCCAGATCCTTGAAGCGCGCGAAGGCATCTTCAATGGTGTTATCGCCCAGATCGGCAAAGCCCAATTCTTTCAGCTTTTCCTTGAAGGCATGACGACCGGAATGCTTGCCCATCACCAAGCTTGATTTGTTCAAGCCAATGGTTTCCGGTTTCATGATTTCATAGGTTTCGGAATTCTTCAGGAAGCCGTCCTGGTGAATGCCGCTTTCATGGGCGAATGCGTTGGCGCCAACGATTGCCTTGTTCGGCTGAACGACAAAGCCCGACACCGCAGAGACCAGACGCGAAGCATTCATTATCTTGGTGGTGTCAATGCCCGTGGTGAACGGGAAGGCATCGTTACGGGTGTTGATCGCCATGACGATTTCTTCGAGTGCGGCGTTACCTGCACGCTCGCCCAGGCCGTTGATCGTGCATTCGATCTGACGGGCACCGGCATTAACCGCCGAGATCGAGTTGGCAACAGCCATGCCCAAATCGTTGTGGCAGTGAACCGACAGGATTGCCTTATCGATGTTTGGCACGCGGTTAAACAGCATGGTCATCAGATCAGCATATTCGGTCGGGGTCGTGTAGCCAACGGTGTCAGGGATGTTGATCGTGGTCGCACCGGCATTAATGGCGGCTTCGACGCAACGGCACAGGAAGTCATGTTCGGTACGCGAACCGTCTTCTGCGGACCATTCAACATCATCGGTGAATTTGCGGGCCAAAGTGACGCTTTCGATCACTTTTTCCAGAACGCGTTCCGGCTCCATCTGCAATTTGTATTTCATATGCAGGGGGCTGGTTGAGATGAAGGTGTGGATACGCTTGTTTTCAGCAGGCTCCAACGCCTCTGCGGCGCGTTCGATGTCACCCTTGGCGGCACGTGCCAGCGAACAAATGGTCGGGCCTTTGATCTGTTTTGCGATTTCATTGACGGACTGGAAGTCGCCGTTCGATGCAATGGCAAAGCCCGCTTCGATAACATCGACCTTCATTTCCGCCAGTGCATGCGCCACACGCAGCTTTTCATCAAGCGTCATCGAAGCACCCGGGGACTGTTCCCCATCACGCAGGGTGGTGTCGAAAATGATGACGCGATTGTCGTTTGCACTAGCCATTATCTTGTTTCCTGATCAAACGGGCTTTGCCCGGTATGTAAATTCTGTCTGGAAGGAGTGCGGGCCGTCTGGCGCGACTTTTTCCCCTGAGCTGCGGTAAGTGGATCGACTTAATGTCTTGTGATCCTTGACCGGCATGGTTCGCTCAGGGGCGAGTAAGTCGTAGCGAGCCTAGGGCTGCAAGACCAAGGAGACCGAGAATTAGGTTTAGGGCAGACAGCGCAATGGTGCGCGAAGCGGTGGCTTCGGCACAATCGGCATATGCATCAATGTTGCAAATGTCTGCGGTCATCGGTCTTCATCAATTGGCTTTACATGCCAGTCTTTGCTGGCGACGCCCCCAATTTCGTTGGACCGCCCGCCGAGGTCAAGTAATTTTTGTATATTTCGCTGCCTTTTTAGGGTGGAATTTAGCGGCAGGAAAAAAGCTGCCTTCTTTTCTTTCCGTTACGCGGCCAGATCAGGGGGAGGGTTTTACATAAAATTGCGCTAAACATTTCACCCATTCCAAAATCATGCTGGTCGCAAATCGCGTTATCAGATAGTGGTTTCGCCTTGATTTAAGGTCAGGGACCTTGAACCAAAACGCGCGCCACTTGACACCATTGGAACCAACCATGATCAGCCTTTCATTGATCGGGGCGTTTATCCCCACGGCCTTTTTCGTTTCCATTACGCCCGGCATGTGCATGACACTTGCGCTGACCCTGGGCATGACCATTGGCCTGCGCCGCACGGTGTGGATGATGATGGGCGAACTTGTTGGTGTGGGCATTGTTGTGGTGGCATCCGCACTTGGCGTGGCGGCAATCATGTTGCAGTACCCGGCGGTATTTGCCGTTCTGAAATATGTTGGCGGTGGCTATCTGGCGTGGCTTGGTATCCAGCTTTGGCGTTCGCGCGGTCGCATGGCGATTTCTTCAGAAGTCGAAGGGGCGAAAACGGCAACCGCAGCCGGATTGGCGACACAGGGTTTCGTGACCGCGATCGCCAACCCCAAAGGCTGGGCTTTCATGATTTCGCTGCTGCCACCCTTTATCAGTTTGGAGCACTCGATCGCGCCGCAGTTGTCGGTTCTGGTGGCGATCATTCTGATCACCGAACTGATTTGCATGACGCTTTATGCAACCGGTGGACGATCGTTGCGCCGGTTCCTCGAGAAAAGCGGAAATGTTCGGATGCTTAATCGTATTTCGGGAACGCTGATGATAGGTGTTGGCGTTTGGCTCGCCAGTAGCTAACTACCCGCACAAGGATCAGGTTCACATTCTTGCAGCGTTAATGTTTGTTTTGTTGTTATGCAGTAACCATGTGTAAACATACAACTGTTGGCAGGATGATCTGGCATGCGCGAGATACGCTGTATCGTTTTTGATGATGGCGAACTGATCAAGGCACTTTTGGCGCATGGCCGTCGAACCGGCAAAGGTTTGCCCGCAGGTCAGATTTCAAGTTTTGAAATAGAGCGCGGAAAAGAAGTCATCGCCAAAATGACCATCACCGCAGATGACGGAAACAAGATGGTTGTGCCGACATCTGGCGCGGAATTGGCGGCCGCGATGATTGCCTATTGTATCGATCGAAAAGTTCCCGTGCCGGC
This sequence comes from Thalassospira sp., assembly GCF_048059015.1. Classification (GTDB taxonomy): domain Bacteria; phylum Pseudomonadota; class Alphaproteobacteria; order Rhodospirillales; family Thalassospiraceae; genus Thalassospira. The sequence goes on from NZ_JBLLNT010000010.1 coordinate 162,819, forward strand.
ACATGCTGCGAAATCAATCACAGTCCTTGATGATCATGTAGCGCTTAAGATCACGATGAGCGGCGAAAAGCCGCATTAAGTTTGGGCGGGTCCAAAAAGAAAAGGCGCGAAACATGTTTCGCGCCTTTTGTCTGTTTGCGGGGATCAGCGCTACCACTGCATCATCTTGCCTTTAAGCGCACCCATCCGTTCGTCTTCATCTTTGAATTTGTGCTGTTCTGAAACACCATCCTGCATCTTGGTGATCAAAAGCCACTCCTTGACCTTCATGAAACGCGGGGCAAGGAACTGATAGGTTTCCTTGACCAGTCGAACAGCCATCGGACCGCGTTCAAGCTCCAGTTCTTCCCACTGCATGATCAGCGGCTGCCAAGCGCGCAGGCGCTTGTAAAGGTCATCACGCTTGCTGCGGATATATTGGCGCTGGGATGTGAAGTTACGCAGAACCGACATGATTTCGCCGGTGTTTGCGTCCAGTTCATCAAAGGTGTTTTCGAACTTTTTCTTCGCGTCATCAAGCAGGCGGATCGCCTGGGTGACGGTTTCAAGGACGCCTTTTTCATGCGCATAGATGCGACGCAGTTCCTGCAGCTTGCGGTCGACCATCAGGATCTTGCGATAGCGCACACGCAGCGTTTCAATATAGGACAGCTCATCTGCGACCTGATGCACCAGATTGACAACCTCTTCGCGGTTGTTTTTGCCAAGGCCGAGCTTCTCAGCGACTTCGTCAAAGGCCTGGTTGATCTTTTTCTTGGTGTTCGGGTCTTCGGCAATCTGCATCAACTCGTCCGGGTCGGTGATGAGTTCTTCACTCCCCGACATCCAGGTCACGAGCTGCATGGTAATACGGTTATAGGCAATCGCCTGATGTTCTTCGTCGACTTCCCACGATGCTTCGCCGGTTAGAACTTCAAGCGGCAGATTGTCACCCGGACGCAGAACACTAACGAAATTGAGCGCATTGTCGATCAGGCTGATCAGATCGCCGTCCTTGGATTCAGGATCAATGTCAAATTCGCGGCAAACGGCTTTCAGCGGCAAAGACACGACTGATCCTTCAGCCATTTTCAGAACAAAAAGCGCCTCATTCGAGATGTCAGACTTCTGAAAATGGCATTCTTCGAACGTTTTGAAAATCTTGTGTTCAAGCTCAATCTTGCGTTCGTTCTTGGGTGTCTTCATTCGGTTGCTCCGCCCTGCAAAGCCTATGCACTTTTATGTTGTACATGACAGGAGAGATTTTAAGTGGCTCAAACCTGTTCATTGGCGTGGCAGGACACTGTGTTTGCTCTGTGTCGTCGTCTTTAATTGGGATGTCTCAATTTGCTGAGACTTGGGTATTCACGTCCTGATTAGCCAGTATGTCGAGTGCTATTTATTATTGTAATACGCAAGTGTTCCTGCCGTCCTGCTTCGCCTGATAAAGGGCGCCGTCAGCACGATCAACGAACTCAAGTATATTCTCCCCTAGATGATAGGACGTCAAGCCAATAGAGACCGTTAACCTACCGAAATCTTTACCGGTTTTCTTGTTTATGATCCGCTGGTTCGAAACGTTTTCACGTAGTTTGTTTGCCAGTTTTTCGGCATTTTCGCGCGTTGTATCGGGCAAGATAATTGCGAATTCTTCCCCGCCATAGCGGGCAACGGTATCCGCCCCCTTGGTCGAACTGACCAATACACGCGCAACGGCTTTTAGCACGCCGTCACCGGCACGGTGGCCGAAATTGTCATTAAAGTCCTTGAAGTAGTCGATATCGATCATCAACAAGGAAAGCGGCGCACCAGATTCCATGGTCGTGGTGACAGCATCCCGAAGGGACGTGTCGAAATTCTTGCGGTTGGCAATGCCGGTTAGCGTATCGGTCAATGCATCGCGGCGGACCATCTCAAGCTCGGTCCGGACCCTGCGAACTTCATTGTGATATTCTTCAAGGCTGCCATTGAAATCGCCATAGCAATTGCGTGCGCGATCGGTTGTTGCCGAAAGATTGCGACTGACATGGCGGGCATCATCAAGGGTAATGTCATCAGCCAGCAGCTGACGCGACGCGTTATCAAGTTCCCCACAGAACTGATCGGTTTCAAGCATCACGGAGTGAACAGCTTCTTCGACCCGCTCAACAGCGGCCTGAAGCCCTTCGACCCCAAGCTTGAGATGCTTGTCCATGGCATGCGAGCCCAGATACTTGTGATAAATCCGGTAAACGGTTTCCTCATCAAGATCCTGAGTGTTGCGAATTAGAACTTTCACAAGCTGGTTAAGTTCCGGCACTTCTTCTGCGAAATAGCTATAGAACACATGATAAACCTGCGGCGTTGGTTGCAAGTTCAATTCACTGATCAGCTTCATCACATTGTGCGCAATATCACGCGGGTTCGCGATCTTTGTTGTCGCTGTCACTGCTTGTTATCCGATCCGAAATCCATACCCATTCAGTTATCGGTGTCCCATTCGCCTTTTTAGCATCCTCTTGGGGGATGCTTTGCTCGCTCGATGGCGCATTTGCGCGCGCATAATTTTACAATTATCCCCATCATCGTTCGAAGCAAGGGTCTTTGTCACGTGAATCTATCAACGTGAAAATGACAAAATCAGACATTGTTCCAAACAGGCTTTCTAACTGTCTGATGATAGTCACTTCTTGAACTCATATGATGCGCGCGCCACATGCTCGTTATTGGGAAGTGGAATGCCAGGAACTTGCGCATGTTAACATCGGTATCTGTTTGCCAGCGACCGGCATTGATCGCATTGGTGCTGGTGGCAATGATGGCGTTATCCGTGAAAACGTCATTTGCAGATGAAACGCCAGCTGGCGTTCAGGTCGTCCAAGGTGTTCGGGTTGGCAATGTCGCGCGTATTACTGACGAGTTCCGATCCCGCCTTTCTGATGTTCAGCTTAAATTTTATGACACGCTGATGTCGACGTCGGACATCGTCTTTAGCGACGGTTTGCCCTATGGGCGTCTGGTCGAGCTTTATGAACGCAAAGAGCTTGATTGCGTGATTGATCAAACGCATTTGCCAACACCCGAAACGATTTTCTCATCGCATGATATCCGATTTGAGATGGTGATATTTGGTCGGCGTGGAGACAATCTGTTTGATCGCAACATTGTCACGGTCGGTTATTTGGCGACCTTGCCGCAATTCCCGGTGCCTTTTGTTCAGCCTGTGGAGTGGTATGGATTGCGCACCATTCAACAGGGCGCAGAACTGGTCAAGGTCGGACGCATTGATGTCCTGATTGCCCATGAGGGAATGTTTCGCGATGACCCGTTACTTGAAACCATGCCTTTCCCGCCAGTGCGCGTGGTTGAGCTAACGCTTCAATGCCATGATACCCCGGCAACCCGAGACTTTTTGACGGCCTTTGACCGGCAAATGGACCTGATCGGCGAACGCAGCGACCAATCGATAAAGATCAAAGAACTGTCCGCGGTGATGTATCTCACCAATTAGACACCAAATGAGATGTCAGATGGTCGCTGTGCAGATCAAGGAATCAGGGGACAGAATAGTTTAAGGCCGGGTGCATCGATCTGTTTATTGCCCATAACGGACTTTATGACAGTGACCCGATGATCGCAGAGGTTGCGGCGCTGCCGGAAATCCAGATGCTTGAACTCCGAGTGCAGAGCCATAGCACACCAAGCAATCTGGCGTTTCTTAAGTCTTTTGATGAAAGCCTTTCTCGTATTGAAAAGGAGGCGTCCCGAAGTCTGCCAAACTGTTCAAGCTGTCTCTTTGTTGGAACCAGAGCGAATTCACGTAATCACAAAAAGTCACTGCAATATTGAGGTTGGGATCGTGTTTCAAAAAGCGTGCTTTTGGCTTCTCATCTGCGGTGTAATTTATCTCGTCAGTATTGCCAAAGCAGATGCTGTGGAACCCGTTAACATTGCCAGTACAGTCAGCTTTGAAGAAAGCTGGATGTCGCACGCTCTTCCCGATCAAAGACGGTTTGTCTCTGTGTTGTCGAGCCAAACAAGGCCCGTCATTTTTGATGTCGTTCCGTTAAACCGCTACGATGACTTGATGACGACGGCGCAAACCGATTGCGTGATGAGCGCGTTTCCCGCCGACTTTGCCAATGTCATCGTTGCAAACCATCGCATTGGATTCGAGCTGAAGCTATTTGGCCGCAAAGGTGTTCCTGTTGATCGTCTTGATCGCGTGGAAATAGGACATCTGGCAAATATCCCAAAGCCTCCAGTCCCGTTGCAGGCGGAGTTAAACTGGAACGATGTGCGGTCGATAGAGCAGGGGATGGAACTGCTCGATGCGCGGCGGATTGATGTGCTGATCGCAGATAGTACTCACATCCGAATGCATAAGAACCCTCAGGTCGTTGATCTGAATTATCCCCCGGTCAGGATTGTCGAACTGGCACTTGTTTGTCGGGAAACCGCATCGCTGCGCGATTTTGTAAAGGGCTTTGACGAAGCCATGGCGAATGACAAGTTCGAAGGATCTATCCCCCGAAAGGCGACGTATGATCTGGTAAGGGCTTGGTAAGGACCTGTCGATCTGCGCCATCGCTGATGTCTGGTCTGGAATTCGATTAGTGTGATCTTATATGCAAATATGAACCGGGCGGGACGGAAGATTGAACCGCAGATGGATCTGTTATTCCGCAATCAAGGGCACGAGATTGAGCGCAAAAAACAAAGTAACGAAAAAGCTGGCGGGTCTTCTTGGTGCGGTTTTATGTACCGGACTGTTCGTCATCCCGGGTGCCAAGGCGCAAGAACCGGTGCGCATTGCCAGCAACATCGTTTTTGATGAAACCTGGATCAAGCATGCACGGGGCGATCAACGCGACTTTATCGCAACGCTTGGCAAGCAAAAACGCCCCATTTCATTTCAGGTCGTGCCCTACAACCGCTTTCCCGAGGTGATGGGCAACAATCAGACTGATTGTGTGATGGCATCGAAGATCGACGATTTCGAAGACAGCTTTGCCGCACAAAGCCGTATCCGGTTCGAGCTTAGATTGTTCAACCGCATCGGGGTGGAGCTGAAAGCTCTGCCATTTGTCGAGATCGGCATTCTGGCTAACTTGCCACGACCCAAGGTGCCGCTTGATGGGGAAATCCTATGGCATGACCTTCGAAACCTTGAGCAAGCCGTCGGATTGCTTGATGCCGGGCGCCTTGATGCCATCATCGGGGATGACACGAATATCCGGATCTATGGCAAGGTCGGGATAGAGCAGGCGGATTTGCCGCCCGTCATTGTCGTCAATCTCAAGCTCATTTGTCGGGACACTGAACCCCTGCGCGAATTCGTCAGTGACTTCGATTCATCTATGGGTGTGTCGAGTTCTTTGGACTTTCTACCGAAAGATGGGCGCTATCGGAGCGAGAATGTCTGGTAGCGAAAAAAAGAACTTCGTACATGAATCCATTGCACTACGCCAAAAATTCGGTAATGATTGAAACGATGCAGTGCATCTTTCAGGTGCGTGGTTGCTTTCTGGTTGAGGGTAACCGTGCCTCTATAAGGTGCAAAGCAGAGGTTGTTTTCTTGCATCTCCCACTCTTTGGGAAATGCGCATACTAAACTAAGGACGACTACGGATATGGCTACCGGAACGGTTAAGTGGTTCAATGCGACCAAGGGTTATGGCTTCATCACCCCGGACGAAGGCGGCAAAGATGCATTCGTGCACATCACCGCTGTTCAGCGCGCTGGTTTGCAGGGACTTGATGAGGGTCAAAAAGTTCAATTCGAGCTGATTGAAGGTCGTAACGGCCGCATGTCGGCAGAAGAACTCTCCATCATGTGATTGATTTTGGATTGCAGCTTTTTTGCTGACAACCGTTAACGCGCCGGTTTCCCGGCGCGTTATGCGTTTAAGGGGTTTTGTTGTAGGCTGCGCCAAACACCAACAACAGAAAACAGTGTTGCGCCCATGAGCCTTGAACTCCCCGTCGCCCCGCGTAGTGGCAGCGTCGAAAAACAATCAGAATGGCGCCATGCTGTCCGGCGTGTGTTGCTTGGTTGGCGATCCGCCCTTGATGCCGCGACCCATCAGCATCTCTCAGATCAAATTCGTGGGCATTTCGAAACTTTCCTCAAAGACCGTCCGGCTGCCACAGTCGGATTCTATTGGCCAATCCAAAACGAGATTGACCTGCGTCCTGTGATCGAACGCCATATTGCCGATGGTGGGACGGCGGCCCTCCCGGTCGTGCCGGGCAAGGATCAACCGATGCTGTTTCATGACTGGACACCGCAAACGGAAATGGTGCCGGGCTTTGCCCGTATCCCTGAGCCCCGCGATACACAGGAAGTCCCGGTTCATGTGATGCTGGCGCCATTGGTCGGGTTTGATCCGTCAGGGTATCGATTGGGATATGGCGGGGGCTTCTTTGACCGAACCTTGGCTGCTGTCAAACGCAGGCCGTTGGTGGTCGGTATCGGGTTTGAAGCCACCAAGCTTGATGACATTTTACCCCATCAATATGACGTGCCGGTAGATGTGCTGATTACCGATCAGGGCATTCGCCATATCGACACGACGGCAACCGGTGACGCCGACAAAACCGATCAATCGTCGCCACCCTGTCATCTTGGTGAGTAGGGCTTGGCTTAATCTTCGTTGCGACGATCAATTGTTCTGTCGCGCTCGTAATGATGTTTAAGCGGAAGATCAGGCAGCCATTTCTCACGACGGATCGTCCAAAGCTCGTATGTCGGTACGAGCTTATCTGGTTCATCAAGTGATCCGATATTGATTTCGATCTCGTCATCGGTCTGCGAGAAGACCGACGATCCGCAAGATGGACAGAAATGCCGTCTGTGATAGTCATGGGTTTCACCCGTTACCGTGACGGCGTCAGCTGGAAAAACAGCGGATGCATGAAACAGTGCGCCATGAAATTTGCGGCAATCCATGCAATGGCACAGCCCAACGCGATAGGGCGCACCAACGGCTTCGACCCGAACCTTGCCGCACAGGCAACCGCCTTTGAGCTTTTCCATTTGATGCCTCCGTTAATCCTGACGATCAAAACAGTTACATCAAACCAGACCGGATGGCCAAGCTGATTGCAGCAAAAAGGACATCTGAAACAATGATGTAACAGAAATGTCGTTATTGGATGGTTGGTGGGGGGAAGATCAAAGTGGCTGGGGAACCTGGATTCGAACCAGGACTGACGGAGTCAGAGTCCGTAGGTCTACCGTTAACCTATTCCCCAGCAGTACTTTGGTGTGCGTTATTTATACCCCGGACCGCGTGTTTTGCGCAATGTTGGGCCATTGCAACGTCCGGCAAAGTTGGCTGGGGAACCTGGATTCGAACCAGGACTGACGGAGTCAGAGTCCGTAGGTCTACCGTTAACCTATTCCCCAACAAAACTTGGTCCGCCTGACACGCGATGTGTCGTGGCGTGGGCCGCTATGTATAAAACCCGTCCGGTTTTGGCAACCCCTTTTTTGTTTCCATATGATCAACCATGCGATTACTGCATACGGGATTTGCCTTGTCTCCGATTGTCGTTACACTCATATAGCTGATTCGCCAGATCGTCATATAAATGTCGTGATGGTCGGCGATACAGATCGTGTAACCACAGATGAAGGCAGGTTTTGAAAGGTGAAGCAGGTTAATCCCCATAGCAACTCGCACAGGGCAAACAGCCCGGCAGGCGGCGCTGCATTGGGCGATCACGCCGTGCTTGATGGGCCTGATAAGCCGGGAATGCCACAGCCGGGCACAGAAGTTCGCGTGCCTGAGGGCAGCCAAAAAGCACCTCGTATTGTGGATTGCATCACAGCTCCGCTTTATGCCGCGATCGATTTGGGCAGTTCGAACTGCCGCCTTTTGGTTGCGCGTCCATGCAATGATGGCTTCAAAGTGATTGATGCGTTCTCGCGTGTTGTGCGCCTTGGCGAAGGTGTGCGCGAAAAGGGATATCTTTGCGAAGCGGCAATGGAACGTGCAATTGATGCGCTGCGCGTTTGTGCAAAAAAATTACGTCGCCATCCGGGCGCACGCTTGCGGGCTGTTGCGACCGAGGCCTGCCGTACGGCCAATAACCGTGATGAGTTCGTCAAACGGGTGTTTGATGAAACCGGCATCACGCTTGATATCATCAATCCGGACGAAGAAAGCCGTCTGGCACTTCAGGCCTGCTCGGCCCTTTTGGATGAGCGCCCCTATGCGGTGGTGTTTGATATTGGCGGTGGCAGTACTGAAATTTGCTGGATCAAGGTCGATAAGACCGGCAAGACCCAATGCATTGAAACGCTATCGATGCCGTGTGGTGTGTTGTGCCTGACCGAACGCTATGCGTCGGTCGAGCAACGCCGCGAACGGTTTGAAGCGATGCGCACCGAAATCCGCGAGCGCCTTGAAGAGTTCGCCAAGCGCAATTGCTGCACGGATATGCTTGATGATGACAAGGTCCAGATGGTTGGTACATCTGGAACCGTCACCACATTCTGCGGTATTGCCCTTGGGCTTGAACGCTATGAACGTCACAAGGTTGATGGGTCGGACCTTCGGTTCGATGATGCCGAACGTGTGACCGAACTTCTTCTTCGGATGGAAGCAGACAAGCGCAAAGGCCATCCATGCATCGGTAATCAGCGCGCAGAGCTGATGGATGCGGGGGCTGCGATCTTTGCCGCGATTCGCGATATCTGGCCTTTGGCGACGCTTAAGGTCGCCGATCGGGGCTTGCGCGAGGGTATTTTGGTCGATTTGATGCGCGCAGACGGTCATGCTATTGACCCGTGCGACGCGCGCCGTCATACAGTGTCGCATATTCCGGCCTCCTCCTGATCGGTTGACGTCATCGTCCCGACAGGTCACTGGCCAAAACAGAATTCAGTTCAGGAAAGATAATGAGCGATAATCGCAGCGGAAAAGGCGGGCAGCGCCGCCGCAAGGGTTCGGCCATTGCAGCCATTGATACCGGCGCACGTCGTGGCCTGCGTACGCGTGTCAAAAGTGCCAAGGGGCGCAAAATCTCATCGACGCGTTGGCTCGATCGGCAGCTCAATGATCCTTATGTGCAAGAAGCAAAGCGCCTTGGCTATCGTTCGCGCGCGGCGTTCAAGCTGATTGAAATCAACAATCAGTTTGATCTTCTGCGTCCGGGCATGCGCATCGTTGACCTTGGTGCTGCACCGGGTGGCTGGACGCAGGTTGCGGTTGACATGGTCGGCTCCAAGCACGGCCGTGGTCAGGTTGTTGGTCTTGATATTCTCGAATGGGAAGGCCTTTCTGGCGCGACCTGTCTTCAGGCTGACTTCCTTGATCCGCATGCACCTGACATGATCAAGCACGCCCTGCAGGGGCCTGTGGATGCTGTCATTTCCGATATGTCCCCGGAAACCACTGGCCATCGTCAGACCGACCATATCCGCATCATTGATCTGGTCGAACATGCGTTGATGTTTGCCGAAGAAGTTCTCGCACCGGGGGGTATCTTTATCGCCAAGGTGTTTAAGGGCGGAACGGAAAACGATCTTCTGGATCGCGTGAAAAAGAACTTCCGCGTGACCAAGCACGCCAAGCCGCCGGCATCGCGCCCGGAAAGCCCGGAAGCATACCTGATTGCGACTGGCTTCCGTGGGCAGAATAATGCCGAAGACGATATCAAGAATGCCGAGGTCCGTGACGATGATAGTTGGTCCCCGGTAGAGTAATTTTGGGGCTTTTCCGGCCTTGGATATTGATTTTGCGTGCTTTATTGCCCGCTAAATTAATCATCACCGATATTGCGTTACATCAAACATCCCAGCCCAACTAGCAGGTTATACTTGCGGGTAATGCGTAGCCTTTTGGCTGCGTAATGAAAGCGCCTCTTGGGGGAGGCATTTTTGTGGGGTGTGTAACCAATGATCCAGGACAAAGTATTCCTGACCGGTGTTGAAAGACACTTTGACGAACACGACATCATCGTGTCGAAAACCGACCTTAAGGGTCGGATCACATATGCAAATGATACGTTCCTGCGCGTGGCAGGGTACCGAGAACGCGATATCCTTGGCCAACCGCACAGCATCATCCGCCATCCGGACATGCCACGGTGCGTTTTCTCGTTGCTGTGGCAAACGATTGAAGCCGGGCGCGAGATTTTCGCCTATGTCATCAACCGTTGCTCAAACGGCGATCATTACTGGGTGCTGGCCAATGTGACACCGACCTTTGGTCCGGGTGGCAACATTATTGGCTATCATTCCAACCGCCGTGTGCCGCGACGTGATGCGCTTGAAAAAGTAATCCCGCTCTATAAGACCCTTTGCGAAGAAGAAGCAAAAGAACGCAATCGCAAAGAAGGCATGGCACGCGGAACAGCCATGGTCACCAGTCTCTTGACGGATGCAGGTCTGGATTATGATCAATTTGTTTTCACTCTCTAACCTGCGTGCTTTCCTGGCTGTCAGTTTCATTGCAAGCCTTGCTGTGACCGCGTCGATGTATGTCTGGCCAGGCTTTGTGATGACCGGTGTGCCGATTTTGACCGGTTTGCTGGTGCTGTGTTGTGTGGCGGGTCTTTTGACCATTCATCGCCAACAACGCTATTTGACCGAGCTGTGCGACACCATATTGGCGGCTGCGGACGGCAATATGGATGCGCGCATCTGTAATCGGCAATCGCGCGGAAAGTTGGCCAATCTGCAAAATGCTGTGAACCAGTTGCTTGATCTAACCGAAGCCTTCACCAAGGAAGCCGCGGCTGCGATGAATTGCGCATCGCGCGGAGAATATTTCCGCAAGATCCTGCCGCGTGGTTTGCGTGGTGACTTGGTGGGCTATGCCGAAAAGGTCAACCATGCGCTGTCGATGATGGATGAACAGACCGAAACGTTTCGCAGCAGTGCGGGGCGGATCGGTGATGACATTCGCTTTGTCGTAAGTGACCTGTCGAACAGTGCGGAAGTGCTCAGCTCAAATTCGGACTTCCTGTCACAAAACGTTGGCAAGATTGCAACTCAGGCAACCGACATGCGCAAGGCCGCCGAAGAAAGCAGTCAGGCGCTTGATGGTATTGCAACCGCAACCGAACAGTTCAGCGGTTCGATCCGTCAAATCGGTGCGCAAATCGAGGGATCGGCCGCACTGACAGAGGCCGCTGTATCACGTGCGCGTACTGCGGATGAACATATGGCGCGCCTTGATGCTTTGGCTGTTCGCATCACCGGGGTGATCAATCTGATTACCGAGGTGGCTGAACAAACCAATCTTCTGGCGCTGAATGCCACGATTGAAGCCGCCCGTGCCGGTGAAGCAGGCAAGGGGTTTGCTGTGGTCGCATCCGAGGTCAAAGGGCTTGCCAATCAGACAAGCCACGCGGCCGAGCAGGTGATCAAGGAAATCGGTCAGATGCAGGACATGACCCGCGAGGCGGTGGCCTCTGTGCGTGATATCGGCGAAAAGATCGCCGAGATCGATGACGGTGCCCGTCTGGTGGCCGATGCCACCCGTGAACAGGCCAAAGCCGTTGCCGAAATCAGTGATCGGATCGATCAGGCTGTCGAACGCATGCGCGATATTGTCGATAATGTTGGCAATGTTGCCAGCGGTACGCAGGCATCAGGTGATGTGCTAATCAAGTTGCATGGCGAAGCCAAAAACCTTTTGGGGCAGGCGCAATCGCTTGACGGGGATGTTGGCAAGTTCATCGGACAGGTTTTGCGAAAACCCGAAGCGCACGCTTAACGGCCAGGGATTTGAGCTTTGTCGGTGAATTGTCTTGCGGATTCACAGCATTGCTTTTTGGCAAAAACTTCGCAGCAATGCTGGTCTGCGCACCGGTCACAAAAAAGGGGCTCGCCTGACGGCAGCCCCATCGACCAGTTTCTAACGCAATGCACAAAATAAAGCATCAATAAAATCACAGGGCTGTTATGGGCGCAGAAAACTTGGCATTTAGGGCATAACGTGTATAAATTCCGCGCCAACTCAGATTAACGAGGTGGCCAGATGACCCGCATTGTAGAAGCCCTGACGTTTGACGACGTATTGATCAAACCCGCCGCATCCGAAGTGTTGCCGGCTCAGGTGCAGACCAACACCCGCATTACCAAGAAAATTGACCTGAAAATCCCGCTGCTTTCCTCGGCTATGGATACCGTAACCGAAAGTGCAATGGCGATTGTCATGGCTCAGCATGGCGGCATGGGGGTCATTCACAAGAACCTCGATATCGCACAGCAGGCCGAAGAAGTTCGCCGTGTGAAGAAGTTCGAATCGGGTATGGTTGTTAACCCGATCACTATCCATCCGGACCAGACGCTGGCAGATGCGCTCGATCTGATGGACCTTAACCACATTTCCGGTATTCCGGTTGTCGAGCGCGGCTCGAACAAGCTGGTTGGCATTCTGACCAACCGTGATGTTCGCTTCGCGTCCAACCGTGCACAGCCGGTTTCCGAACTGATGACCCACGAAGGTCTGGTGACGGTCACCGAGAATGTCGACACCACCGAAGCCAAAAAGCTCCTTCACCAACACCGCATTGAAAAGCTTCTGGTTGTTGACGATGCCTATCGTTGCACCGGCCTGATCACGGTCAAGGACATCGAAAAAGCCAAGCTGCACCCGAATGCTTGTAAGGATGAAAGCGGTCGTCTTCGCGTTGCTGCGGCAACCGGTGTGGGCGAAGCTGGTTTCGAACGTGCAGCAGCCCTGGTTGAAGCAGGCGTTGACGTTCTGGTCATTGATACCGCGCACGGCCATTCGGCTGGCGTGATCAAGGCTGTCGAGCAGATCAAGGCTCAGGTTGGTGATACCCAGATTATCGCTGGTAACGTTGCAACTGCCGAGGCGGTCAAAGCATTGGCAGAAGCTGGGGCGGATGCGGTCAAGGTTGGTATCGGTCCGGGCTCGATCTGCACCACGCGTATTGTGGCTGGCGTTGGTGTGCCGCAGCTGACCGCTGTTTTGGATTGTGCCGAAGTTGGCCTTAAGCTTGATGTTCCGATCATTGCGGATGGTGGTATCAAGTTCTCGGGTGACATTGCCAAGGCGATGGCAGCGGGTGCAAGCACCTGCATGGTCGGATCCCTTCTGGCCGGTACCGACGAAGCCCCGGGTGAAGTGATCCTGTATCAGGGCCGTTCCTATAAGTCCTATCGTGGCATGGGGTCGGTTGGTGCGATGGCACGTGGTTCGGCAGACCGTTACTTCCAGCAGGACGTTCAGGACAACCTGAAATTGGTTCCCGAAGGCATCGAAGGTCGCGTTCCTTACAAAGGCCCGGCTGGTCAGATCATTCACCAGCTTGTTGGTGGTCTCAAGGCTTCCATGGGTTACACCGGTTCGGCAACCCTTGCTGATTTCCGTGCCCGTGCAGAATTCGTTCGCATCACCAATGCCGGTCTTCGTGAAAGCCACGCACATGACGTGACCATCACCCGCGAAGCGCCGAACTACCGTCCGGGCGGCTAACCGCGCAGGCACGCTTCTTGATTGGCTGGGCTGCCTTGCGTTTCACGCTGTTGGCGAACAGGCAAAGCCATGATATGAGCGGCGCAGAATTTGGATGGCGGCAGGCTTAACCTGCCGTCATCGTCTTTTTTATCGTAAGGTGTAATTGCGCTTCCCATATCCGAAGCAGCATAACACCCACAAAACAGGTTGGATTTTCGCTTTGAAACCCGGTGCACGTATCGCGGCCGTTATTGAACTATACGACGGTTGGACCCATAACCGAGATGACGCTGACCGCGTTGTGTCAGGCTATTTCGGATCACGCCGTTATATCGGCGGGGGCGATCGCCGTGAAATCAGCGAACGTTTCTACAACCTGATCCGTCATCAGGCCCGCTTGGGTTGGTGGCTGGCAGAGTGCGATTATCAGTTCCAGGATGGCCGTGCGCGCATGATTGCTGATCTTGTGCTGCATGACGGTTTGAAAACCAGCGACATCGAAGATCGGTTCTGCGGCGAACAGTTCTGCCCGGATATTCTGCGTCCCAATGAAAAGCACCTGATCAATAAGCTTTCAGGCAAACCGCTTGATCATGATGCGCAGCCCGGCGCGGTAAAGGCCGAGTTGCCGAAATGGCTTTATACCGAACTGATGAAGCTACATCACGAAAACCTCACAGCGGAAATGGCGGCCTATAATCAGCCTGCGAAACTGGATCTGCGCGTCAACCGTCTGCGCGGTTCTGTTGAAGACGCTATCAAGTCGCTGAAGGCTGATGGCATCAAGGACATCCAACGCACTCCGTTTGCGCCAAATGGTCTTCGTTTGCCGCTGGGGCTGAACATGCTGGTGACAGCGGCCTATAAGGACGGCCTGATCGAAATTCAGGACGAAGCATCGCAGATTTGCGTTCACCTGGTCGATGCCAAGCCGGGCATGACCATCCTTGATATGTGCGCAGGTGGCGGCGGTAAGACCCTTGGTCTTGCGGCAGACATGCGCGGCAAGGGCCGTATTCTTGCCTGCGATACCCATGGCGGACGACTGGACAATGCGCGCAAACGTGCACGTCGTGCCGGTGCAGGCGACTGCATCCAGCAGCGCATCATTGCCGATGAACGTGACAGTTGGCTGCGCAACAAGTCCGGTTTCTTTGACCGTGTGTTGCTTGATGTGCCGTGCTCGGGTCTTGGGACGTTGCGTCGTAACCCGGCGTTGCGTTGGCGTATTGGTCAGCGTGACCTTCGGGGCCTGATGGCTGAACAAAGCAAAATCCTCAAGGCCGGTGCAGCCAAGGTGACCAAGGGCGGTCGTTTGATTTATGCGACCTGCTCGATCATGCCAGAAGAAAACGAACGGCTGATTGAGACCTTTATGCGTGATCGCAAAGATTTCAAACCGGTGCCGATCAATGAAATCTGGCCGGATGCACCGAAATCGGTTCCGGTTCCCGGTGGCAAGGACAAGCCGTGGCTTCGTCTGTCACCGAATGTGCATGGCACGGATGGGTTCTTTGTTGCGGTGTTCGAACGAACCGCAAAAGGCAAGGTAAAGTAATGACAGTGGCGGCTTTGGCATATGGAAACCAGACCAAGCCTTGTACCGCCCTTAATCTGCCTGAACTGAAAAAGGCCCTGCGCGCATCGCTCGCAGGGCCAGTTTTGTTTTACCGTGAACGCAGGATTGCGTTTAAAGGCTCTTCTGCAGATTGCCGATCCCACGGTGCCCCGGATTACGTCCGGGATGATATCCAAAAGCCGCTATTCGGTTTTCTGGGCCGGTGCGTCAAAGATGGTGGTCGGTTCATTCGAGCTATCCGAATTCTCCAGATTGTTCATGCCTGGAACGCCGTCATCTTCGGCACCTGGAATGATTTCCATGCTTTCCGGGGTTGCTTCGCCGGTTTCAGCGGACGGTTCCGGAAGGATGGTTTCATTGGTGTTGGCAGGAGCGAACTCCTCGGTACCAAACAGCGGAAGTGCCGCGCCGTCTTCTTTCTGGGTCATTGCGATTGCGGTTGCAGTGCCTGCGACCAGAACAAGGCCAGCGATGGCCATTGCGATTTTGCTGCCTTTGGAAGTGCTCATGGTTCTGTGTCCCTTGCTTCTATCAAGTATGTGTTGCTCAAACCTGGACGCGATGTTTCCCGCGTTCCGTTGATTGGGATAGTGCGCGATCATTGCGAAGGAAAAAGGAACCAAATGTGGGTTTTTCAGGGATTGAAGCGCGTAAAAACGCCGCAATCGTCCCCAAATGCCCGTGTTTCGGGCGAAAGTTTTTTGAATGCATCGTTGGGCCACCACCTGCGCCGGGTTGCCCATAACGATGGTTTGGCGTATGTACGGCGCAACCCCATCTTCGACGGAGATACGGCCCGATGACTGATCGCGTGCTGATTATTGATTTCGGATCCCAGGTCACCCAGCTTATTGCACGTCGCGTGCGTGAAAGCGGTGTCTATAGCGAGATCCATCCTTTTAATAACATCTCGGATGCGTTCCTTGATGAATATGCCCCCAAGGCCGTGATCCTGTCGGGTGGCCCGGCGTCTGTCCATTGGGACAAGGCACCGTCGGCACCGGCCAAGGTATTTGAGCTTGGTGTTCCGGTTCTGGGCATTTGCTATGGTCAGCAGACCATGGTCAACCAGCTCGGTGGCAAGGTCGCGACGTCGGATCATCGCGAATTTGGTCGTGCCTTTGTTGACGTTATCGAAGATTGCGCGCTGTTTACCGGTGTTTGGGCAGCTGGCGCACGCGAACAGGTCTGGATGAGCCACGGCGACCGCGTTGATGCGCTGCCGGATGGTTTCCGCGTTGTTGGTAAGTCCGAAGGCGCACCGTTTGCCGCCATCGCCAATGACGAAAAGAAATTCTATGCGGTGCAGTTCCACCCGGAAGTGGTTCACACCCCGCATGGTGCACAGCTGCTTCGTAACTTCACGCATGGCGTTGCCGGTTGCTCTGGCGACTGGACGATGAATGCTTATAAGGATGATGCGATCGAAAAGATCCGCAAGCAGGTCGGTGATGGCAAGGTCATCTGTGGTCTGTCAGGTGGTGTTGACAGCTCGGTCACCGCGGTTCTGATCCACGAAGCCATTGGCGATCAGCTGACCTGTGTATTCGTTGATCATGGTTTCATGCGTTCGGGCGAGGCCGATCAGGTCGTCTCCCTGTTCCGCGACCATTACAACATTCCGCTCGTTCATGTGGATGCGTCTGAAACCTTTATCGGTGCCATCGAAGGCGAAACCGACCCGGAAGTAAAACGCAAAACCATTGGCCGTCTCTTCATCGAAACCTTCGAAGAAGAAGCCAAGAAAATTGGTGGCGCAGACTTCCTGGCACAGGGAACGCTTTATCCTGACGTGATTGAAAGTGTGTCCTTCACCGGTGGCCCGTCGGTCACCATTAAGTCGCACCACAATGTTGGCGGTCTCCCGGAACGTATGAACATGAAGCTGGTTGAGCCGCTTCGTGAACTGTTCAAGGACGAAGTCCGCGACCTCGGTCGTGAACTTGGCTTGCCTGACAGCTTCGTTGGTCGTCATCCGTTCCCTGGACCGGGTCTTGCGATCCGTATTCCGGGGCAGCCGATCACGCGCGAAAAGCTCGATGTGCTGCGCAAGGCCGATGCGATCTATCTCGAAGAAATTCGCAATGCGGGTCTGTATGATGCCATCTGGCAGGCATTTGCCGTTCTGCTGCCGGTTCGGACCGTTGGCGTGATGGGCGATGGTCGTACCTATGACTATGCCTGTGCACTTCGTGCAGTCACCTCAACCGATGGCATGACCGCAGACTTCTATGCGTTCCCACCGGAACTGCTTGGCCGCATTGCCAACCGGATCATCAATGAAGTCAACGGCATTAACCGCGTGACCTACGACTTCACGTCTAAACCACCGGGAACCATCGAGTGGGAATAAGTTTTCCGATATCGGAAACAACAAACGGCGCGTCCATTGGGCGCGCCGTTTTGTTTTCATTCGGACATTAGATTTGGAGCAATTCCCTTGTTCATCATCACATTTCTATCTTGATCCAAGTAAAAATAGAAGCTGTGGCAAGATGATGCGGGTTGGTTAATGGTCCCTAGGTGGTAGTAGTCGGACGTTGTATCAGGTTCAAAATGCAAGAAAACTTGATCTACGTTGTGATTTTGTTTCAATTTTACCAAATGATTTCTTAAGCGGCTTTGATCATTTTCTCTAGAGTTTATTTGTTGATATGGGAGGAAATAATTTATGAGGCATTGTTCAATTAGATCTAATTCTTTTTCCATTTTCAAAAAATCAAACATTGAATTGCTTTTTACCGTTTCGATCTTTAGTTTTTCATTTTTGTTGTGAAATCTCATATGGAATAAGCATGATATGAGTAGAACATCTTGATTATAATTCATGGCATGTAGTGCAGTATCTGATAATCCTCGATGCTCTCCATTTATTACTCTTTTTGCTGGATTGTCAGTTTTTCCTATGTAATGAACTTCTGAATGCGCTCCAGTTTGTATGTCGAGCGATGCAAGTAAGTTATGGGATGAAATGCTCTCGCTGACATTTCCATTATTCACTGTTATATAACGTTCGTTATGAGAGATAAGGAAGATATTTTTTGAATTTGCAGGAAGTTAAATCTCTCCGTTGATTTTCCGATTGGAATGTATTGTGGAAAATACAATTTTGTTTTTATTGGTTCGGCTTCTTCGCGCTTTTTTTATTTTCTGTTTTGGTCGGCATACTATGAAATATATGAATTCTCTATCAGAGTAGTTTTTAATTCCGGATTTCATACTTGATAGTAAATATGTATTGAGCTTTCTTTCTAAATTACGTTGCTCTGCCGTATTGGCTGAAGACAAATCAATCAACTGAAAGTTGATAAGTTCGATAGATACAGTATTCTTACTCAACTCATTTTCTAAAGGATCTGTGAAGCCATGAAAAATACCGCGCATTATTTCGCATCCATAGGTTTCTAGTTTTGTGCTGTATATGCAGTCAATGCATCCTATGGTTGTAATTGTGAAGAGTCAAATTTGTGATAATGACAAGTGATCACTGTGTATGAACTCTGAAGTTCGAGTGTTCAAATTTGCATGATGGGTGTTGCCTTATTGTGGCCCATCCGACCCGCAATCGCCTGTCGAGTTGCACGCATTTGACAGGACCTGTTGAACGCTGCGTTCCCAATTAAAGGTCAGGCAGGATGACAGGGCCAAAATTGCGGTCAACGCAATGATCAGGCGAAGCGGGCGCATGGTTTCATTGCCTTTACATTCTGCGGAGCGCAGGCAGGCCAACACCGGTTGTTTCAAACCCACCGTCGGCGGCAACGATCTGGCCGGTCACAAAGCTTGCCTTGTCGGAGCACAAGAAGTGTACCACTTCGGCGATTTCGTTTTCTGTGCCGTATCGGCCAAGCGGCATGGCATCAAGATAGGCTGAGATGATTTCAGGCGAGTGGACGGCCATGGCGAGTTTGGTTTTGACCGGGCCGGGGCACACGCAGTTGGCGCGAATGCCATATTCGCCAAGTTCGGCGGCCTGTTGTTTGGTCATGTGAATGACCGCAGCCTTTGATGTGCCATAGGCGACACGAAGCGTTGATGCGCGAAGGCCCGAGATCGAGCCGATATTAACGATTGCACCTTTGGTTTCCTTGAGTGCCGGAATTGTGGCCTGTGATACAAGGAATACGCCATCAAGGTTGGTTTCCATGATGCGGCGCCAGGTGCCGAAACTGGTTTCTTCGACCGGCAGGAAGTCGGCAACGCCTGCATTGTTCACCACCGCATCAAGTCGCCCAAAGGCGGTAAGAATCGCATCGACCATCTGGTCAAC
The DNA here is from genome assembly GCF_048059015.1 of Thalassospira sp. GTDB lineage: Bacteria > Pseudomonadota > Alphaproteobacteria > Rhodospirillales > Thalassospiraceae > Thalassospira. The sequence goes on from NZ_JBLLNT010000010.1 coordinate 182,071, forward strand.
CTGTTCAGGGTCTGAAACGTCATACTCAAAGGCAGACGCGGCATCCGAAACAGTTTTTGACGCAGCTTGGAGTTCCGGTCCATCTCGGTCGATCATGGCGACTTTCCAACCCTGTTCGATGAACAGTTTCGTGGTTGCAAGTCCAATCCCGCGCGCGGCCCCGGTAACCAATGCGACTTTCTGCGTCATGTAAAACGTCCTTTCCTGAAGCATTCCCTGTTGCCAGCACTTTGTGTGCGGCATTGTTTGCATTCATTAAGGCAAAACTCACAGCGCCGGGCAAGCGCCCGATTGGTTCGGTACGAAAATCAAAGCTTTGGCTTAGGCCAGAAACAATTGGGCAGCGTAAACCAGCATGGAAAACAGACTGATGAAATAGGCGATGGAGCGCACGCCATTAATGCCCGGGAGCCGTGTGATACCGGCAAGGTAAAAGCCGGCATGGGCAACGCGGGCGGTAAGGAAGAGTGTCGCACAGGCAATCGTGACGCTGTTTGAAACGCCAATCATATGGGCGATCAAAACAATTATGGCAAAGGGAACCAGATTTTCCAGATGGTTTTGATGGGTGCGTACGCCGCGCGCAGCCATGCCGCTACGTTCGGGCAGGGCATCGCGGTTCCCCATCAGGCGCTTGCCACCGACACCGGGCTGTTTGGCATAGGCATAGTTGTAAGCCCACGGGAAGGCGAGGCAGAGAAGCGCGTTAAGCAGCAAGATGGTCAATTCGTAAGTCACTGGAAATCCTGACGTTGGAAGTTGTGTGTGACGTACGTTGGGAAAGCACTCGGTAGATCATGTTTACGGGGATTTAATCCGCCGGCCGCGTAAGATAAAGCCGGGCACTATGGGATGCCCGGCTTCTTGCGTCAGGTGTCTGCTTCATATTCCAGAAGGTCGCCCGGTTGACAATCAAGTTCCTTGCAGATGGCCGCCAGAGTTTCAAACCGCACACCGCGGACTTTGCCCGATTTCAGAAGCGACAGGTTCTGTTCGCTAATACCGATTTTGGAAGCCAAATCCTTGGATTTCATCTTGCGGGTGGCGAGCATGACATCCAGTCGAACGATAATCCCCATCAGACAAAGCTCCGATTTTCATCATCGATCCGTGCGGCTTCGCCAAGCACCCAGGCAATTACGATGATCAAACCGCCAAGAAACAGCGTGCTGGCTTCGGCGTCGCTCAGCCCGATGGACAAAACACGCTCGCCCGCTGGGCGGTGGAAGGTAGCAAGCACCGAGGTCGCCGCACCCGAGAGCGGTTTGATCAGCGTCTGCGCCAGAAGGGCAATGCCAAAGGCCTTAAGGTGGCGGATTGGTTCAGGCTGGAAAATTGCATTATTGGCAAAGGCGCCAAACATCTTGCGCAATCGATAAAGACCATAGGCCATGACAAGGGACGGGATCATCATCACCGCCATGGTGAGGTATTTCTGCCAGCCTGCCAGGGCATGAAGGTCTTCAAGGCTGATGGTCAGAAGGCTGGCGCTGGCTTCAACCCAACCCGGTACATGCCAGATCAGGGGAACAAGGCAAATCTCAAACACGATGGCGATTGCGCAGACCCAATAAAGAAGGGTGCTGACGGAACGAACGTTTTTTAGGGTATTAACGGGTTGATCGAGCGACATGTGGGGCTCCTCAAGGAAGAAATAGCGAATCAAGTTATTTAATTCATGTAAAACATGAATAATTTATCGAAATGAGTCAATGCGATTTCTCTTGGTAATCGTGAGGGATGGCTGAAAACTGCCGAAATCAAAGGTCCCGCTTGCCTTGGCGCGGCAGGCATGGAAAATAGTCCCCATGTCAGAGAGCAAAACAAAACCCCGCACCCAAAGTCCCGCAGCTGAGAATGAAGATTGTCAGGAATGCGATGCTGCCGCCCGTCTTGGTCTAAGCACCGAGCAGGGCGAAGCCGTAACCCGGGATGCGTCACGGGCCGTTGGTGCAAATCTGTCTTTGCCTGACGTCGAAGCGGCGGCGAAAATCTTTTCGCTTTTGGGGGATGCCGGGCGGTTGCAGCTTGTTTTGCGCTGCATGGAAAAGCCGCAAACCGTAAGCGAGCTTGCCGATGCGACCGAGATGTCGCAATCGCTTTGCAGCCATCACCTTCGCCATCTGCGCGATCAGCGGATTCTCGCATCCGAGCGACGGGGACGGCACATTTTCTATCAGATTGATGATGAACATATTTCGTGCGTGGTGCGAGATGTGTTCGCCCACGTGACGCACGACTAATTCGTTTTCGTTGTAAGTTCAATGTCTTGACGTGCCGTTCTGCCGGGAATGGCACGGATGAAGTGGTGTATTCAATTACAACATTCAAATGGTGGTTTGAATGTTGTTGACAGGCCAATATATGAAGCATAGTTTGAATATAACATATGAATGAAAATTTGATCGTAAGAGGTCTAGAATGTCTTTCATCGCCAAATGGGATGAACTGCCAACGATTGGTCATTGCGCGCACTGCCGGGAATCCCTGATCAACGCCTTGAACAAGGCGGTACCTGATCACGGCTTTTCAAGCGACGCGCAGGGGATTTCAGCAAAGGCTGATCTCAGCACTGCCGATGATGCGAAAATGCGCGATGTGCTGCGCAAGCAAGGTTCTGCCGTTACCCATTACCATTGGCAGGTTGCCGGGATGGATTGCGGATCCTGCGTTGCCAAGATCGAAACCGCCCTTGGCAAGTTTGACGGGGTCTCATGCGTTGATGTGTCGATGATGCGCGAAACCGTGACGCTTGGCATTGATGCAGACCATGATCAAACCCGATCCGATATCACCAAGACCCTCAATAAGCTTGGTTATCCAGCCGCTGAAAAGAACGCCCCCGGTGCTGCGAAAGCATCTGCTACGTCCTGCTGCGGTAGTGGTGGTTGCACGTCTGACGTAAGCGAAACTAGCCATGTGCATGCTAAACAGGATGATGGGACTGAGGCCCATCAAAGCCTTCTGCGCCGAATTGCTCCCTGGTCATCGGAAAATGACGAGATCGCCTTTGCTGCCCTTTGTCTGTTGTTGGGTGGGTTGATTGGGGCGCTTGTTCCGGCAACGGGGCCTTATGCCATGTCGGTTGCATCCGTGCTTGCCGCCTTGCCGGTGATGAAAAAGGCGATCCGGTTGGCGCAAAGCGGTGCCATTTTCTCGATCGAACTTCTGATGTCGGTTGCCGTCATCGGTGCGGTCGCAATTGGCGAAAGCCTTGAGGCTGGGATGGTGGTTTTGCTGTTTGCCATTGGCGAACGTCTTGAAGGCGTTGCTGCCGGGCGGGCCAGAAGTGGTGTTAAGGCCCTGATGAAGCTTGCGCCGGAACAGGCCCGTCGCGTCAGTGATCAGGGCTTTGAAAACGTGACTCCGCGCGATCTTTTGATTGATGACATCGTCGAAGTTCGCCCCGGCGAACGTGTGCCGTCTGACGGGGTTGTTGAAAGTGGCGCTGCCGAGATTGATAACAGCCACCTGACGGGTGAATCTGTTCCGGTCTTTAGCCAGGTCGGCGCAGAAGTCTTTGCCGGTGCGATTGTAACTGACAGTCCGGTGCGCATCCGCGTGACCCGTGCGGCAGGCCAGACCATGCTTGATCGTGTGATCGAACTGGTGGAGCAAAGCGAAAAGCACAAGGCGCCGGTTGAGCGATTTGTTGCCAAGTTTGCCCGGATCTATACGCCGATCATTATGGCGCTTGCCCTTGCAACGGTCGTGATCCCGCCAGTCCTGTTTGGTCAGGCATGGGATGAATGGGTTTATCGCGGTTTGGCGCTGCTTCTGATCGGGTGTCCTTGTGCATTGGTGATTTCAACGCCTGCTGCGGTGACTTCTGCTTTGGCTCGTGCCACCAAGATTGGACTGTTGGTCAAAGGCGGTGCCGGGCTTGAGCTGATCGGGGCGGTGCGCACCATGGCGTTTGATAAAACCGGCACATTGACAGAGGGTAAGCCGAAGCTTGCGGCGATCACCACGGTCGAGGGTTATGGTGAAAATGGTGTGCTGAGCATTGCTGCCGCACTTGAAACCGTGACATCCCATCCATTGGCACGTGCCGTGGTTGAGGCCGCCGAAAGCCGTAATCTTGAACTTCCGGTGATTGAGGATGCCAAAACCATTGCCGGTGCCGGGGTTGAAGGCCGGATTGATGGTGTGATCTATCAGGTTGGCGCTGCCAAACGTCTTGGTACGACGCCAAGCACGGAAATGGCCCAATGGCTGTCTGATCAGGAAGAAGGTGGCAGCACGGCTGTGGTCGTCCTGAAAAACGGACAGGTGATTGGTGCGCTGGCACTGCGTGACGTTGCCCGCGAAGATGCCAAGCAGGCACTTGCTGCGTTGAAAGCACTTAACATCACCCCTGTAATGCTGACCGGTGATGCGACCCGCGTAGCCAAACGCATGGCGGCAGAGCTCGGCATGGATTACCGGGCCGAGCTGATGCCAGAAGACAAGCTCAATGCACTTGCCGCCTTACGCGATGACCCCAGCCGCTCTGGCCCGGTTGCGATGGTGGGCGATGGTATCAACGATGCCCCGGCACTCAAAGCAGCAGACGTTGGTATTGCGATTGGCGGTGGAACCGATATCGCGCTTGAAGCCGCCGATGCAGTCGCGGTCAAGGACCGGCTGGGTGATGTGGTCAATCTGGTGAAGCTGTCGCGTGCGGCTCGTCGCGTGATCCGCGAAAACATCACGATTGCGATCGGGTTGAAGGCCGTCTTCCTTGTCACATCCATCACCGGACTGACCGGATTGTGGTTGGCGGTTCTGGCCGATACCGGTGCGACCGTGCTGGTGACGATCAACAGCCTCAGGCTTTTGATAGCACTTCGTGGTTCGAAATAAGATTGGTCTGAAAAGAGAAAGCGGCGGTTATCGTTTCCCGCATCGATAACCACCGCTTATCCACCTTGAGAGGCCTACGGGGAGAGAGGACCCGTAGGTGAGAGACAAGCCATTTTGGGGGCAAATGCGAATGGGTTGCATTCGCGGGCTGTGTCGAGGCTTGTTATAGGTGAGGAAAAAGATGGACGCAAGTGAAAATCGTTCTCATTTGCGAAGAATTTTTGGTTGATGATCTGGGTGTGAAAATATCCCGACTAAAACAGTCGGTTAGTTTCCCGGTTTTCTGCGTGTTTCAATGCCTTAAAGCAACAAAGCCCGCATGATGTGTGCGGGTTTTGTGCTGTTTATATGGTCGTGTTATCAGGCGCTGATACGCCGCAAATGGTTGTCCCAGTGAAGTGATTTATGCGAATCGTCTGGAAGTTCTACCCGTTTTCGGCGAATCGCATCAATGCGCCAACCATTGCCAAGTCCGCTGGTGCCAACGAATTCCCCAGCGCGATCCGTTGCCGCAAGACCACAGCCATCCGGGGCTGCGATATGGGTCAGGAAGTCGTTTGATTTTGCATCCCAGAATGTGACCAACCCACCACGCGGGCAGGAGATGCCAAATACCTGACCCGATGCGTCAAAGCGCACCGACCCACAATATTGCCGCATGCGGTATTGCACAGTATCGGGGGCTTCAATCGGGCGGATGTCCTGACCCGGCTGCCAGATACCAACCAATGGTACTTGATCATTAATCTCGCCCTGATACTGGAAGCCTGCGGCAATTGTGCCGTTGGCGCTGACATCCAGATGGCGGATCGATAGTTTGTGCCAGTCATGTTTCAGGGCTGCCTGATGGATCAGTTTACCGGTACGCCGATCAATGATCGAAAGGTTCGGTTCCATCGAGCTGATGTTAAGCGGGGTGCGTCCATCCTGATTGGGATGGGTATGCAAACCGCCATTGGCAATCACCAACTGTTCGCCGCCCGGCATCAGGTGCAATTCATGCGGACCTGTGCCAAAGCTGTCAAATTCGGCTACCCGGCGATAGCCATCCTCGGCATCCCAGACGGAGACAACACCGCGTGCATGATCGAAATCATTTTCAGTGATGTAAAGGAACCGGCCGTCATTGGAATAGATCGCATGGCCATAGAAGCGGCGATCTTCAGGGCAATGTAGTTTTGCGCGAACTTCGCCGGTATGACGATCAAGGATCAGTCCATATAGCCCCGGACGTCGTTCCACAGCCGCCACATCAACATGATTGGGACGAAGCCCGATATCGTGGCCACGACCGGGCAGGGCCTGCTCAAACAGGATTTTGCCAGATGCGTTAAACGCGCTGACATAATAGTCGTCATTATCCCCGGCACTGGCGGAGATATAGGATGCACGGTCTTCAATCGTTGGCGTGCTGGCTGCACGCGCGATATTGATCGGTAACAGGGTGAATGCCCCGCCAACACCCATGAGTTTCAAAAACTCGCGACGTTGATGTCTCATTTCATTTTCTCCAATCAAGAGAGCCCTGTTCGCCAATCAGTCGCCGTCAAGCGCATTAAACCCGCCGCCAAGCTGGGTGTTGCCGCCAACATCGTTCTCAACAAGCGTGGTTAAAAAGCCAATCTGCCCGGCCAAATCTAAAAGTTTCTGATAGCCGTCCGGCTGATCAAGCAATTCGGTTATGGAAGGTGGAAGTTCGGAAACGGTGTCCTGAACTGTTTGCCAGTTGAGCCGGAAGGATCGATCAAGCAGGCTGTTATCAAGCAAGGCGGCAAGACCCGCGCCCTCGGTTCCGACATCACCCCACTTACCGTCATAAATGGCAAGAAGCCCGGTCAGGTTATGGGAAATATTGCGAAGGGAGCGTTTCGATGTTTCGCTTTCCGCACGGCTGGCTTTGGCGTCCTTGGCATTTTCACCGAGTGGTCGGCCGAGCTTCTGGGAGGAGATGATCAAAAGGCCTTCGTGAAGCGCGCGATAAAGATCGGTCGCGGCAAACTTCGCGGTCGGATAATCCATGCTATCAGGGCCGGCGTCGCTCATAGCGGTGGCAAATGCTGGCCATTCGGCCTGCAATTCACCCGTAAGGCTGTTGAGGTTCTTGGCAATCGCGCTGCCATAGGCACACAGATAGACGCCGTCTTCATCCGCAGCCACCAATTGATCAGTATGTTTGTCGTCAAACAGAACTTCTTCGAGTGCGGGGAAGCCCTGAAGGGCGGCACTGGCTTCGGCCAGTTGGGCCAGATCGGTATAGGCGGCAGGTTTATCAAACATCAGCTTGCGGAACTGACGGGCGGCCGTGCCGTGTTTGTCCGGCCAATATTCGATATGCTGATCGCGACCATTGGCAACCAACGGGCCCATGCGCCAGGGCTGAATTTCCTGCCAGATATCCATGGCTGTGTGAAAGGCATTCTGGCTGTCTTCAAGCCCACCCTGATCAGGTTCGGCACAGAAATCATCAAGTGTCTCGACCAGATCTCCGGTTGCTGCGTGAAATGCATCAAGTTTGGACGGCATCACATTAGAAAGCAGATGATTCAGGACAGGTTGGTATTTCTCATCAGGGATGTCGGCGTGGGCCTTGGGCGCGGTCAGGCTGATTGCCAGGATCGTCGTGGTCGAAAGCAAAAATCTACGCCAACTGGTCTGAGAGAACATATGTCTTGTCCGGGTTCGTCAGTGATTTCGGGATGTTACAGCGCCCAGGTTCTGCGCCTAGAGCGAGTTTAGAAAAGCAAGCAGCTTACTGCGCGCAGATGGTGGCAGCTTTGTGACTTTGGTTCGGGCTTGTTCGGCTTCGCCCCCATGCCACAGGACTGCCTCCAGAATGGTCGTTGCTCGGCCATCATGCAAGAAGCGCGCACGGGGATCAATTTGTTGCGCGCGGCCAATCCCCCAAAGTGGTGGTGTGCGCCATTCTGTGCCCGATGCCTGGGCCTCGGGCCTGTGGTCCGCCAATCCATCGCCCATGTCATGCAGCAGAAGATCGCTATAAGGCCAGATCACCTGACCGGATTGCTCAATCATGTCGTCGCGCGCAGGCAGGTCATAACGTGGCGTGTGGCAAGATGCACAACCGATCTGATCAAATATCTTCTGCCCGGCAAGGACATCGGGATCATCCGCATTGGTTCCAACAGGTGGTGCGATATTGCGCGTGTAATACAGCACCAGATCCGTGATCAGCGAATGGGCTTCAAGATTTTCGAATTCGGGATCATTACCGTCCGGGGCGCTCAGGCAGCTTTGCTGTGCCTCCGTGCAATCGCCAGAACCGTTGGGATAAAGCGGGGTCGAAAGCCCGATATCAAATTGAAAAGCATTTTGGTTTTGCTGATCCAAAGTCGGCATGCCTGCTTTCCAGCCAAACCTACCGATTGCCATCTGATCATTGGCGATGTCCCAGACCCTGTTTACCCGACCGGAAATGCCATCATCATTGGCATCTTGCGGATCAGCCGCAGCAAGCAAGACATTGTCAGGGATGGCTTCAAGCAAGCCCAAACCGATCATCGGTGTGGCCAGTCTGGGCGACACCATGACATCAGGATGAAGCGGGCCATAGGCAAGATCCGTCATCTCATAACTTGGTTTACGCAACGTGACGGTTTCGCCACCGGCAAGTGGCACTTCGAAATAGCTGTAACTGACCTTGACCCGTCCTTCGGCCTCAACGCCCGGAACCGAGAAATCCTGAAACTGGCCGCCATAGACCGGATCGGGAATGGTGGCGAGCTTGCCATCAAGATGGTCACGTAACTGTTCAGCAGTTTGTGGCGGGATCGACAGGCGCAACAACATGGATGTCGCACCGGCACTTTCATCATTCTCGTCAACCGGGTGGCCGCGACCATTGCGGATATGACAGCCATTGCATGCGCGCGAATTAAACAGTGGACCAAGCCCGTCTGCGGCCTTGGTGCGCGTTGGGGCCGTTACCCAAAGCCTTTGAAAAAGGGCTTCGCCAAGCTTGAAATCAAGCCGCTTTTCAAAGGTCATATTGGCAGAGTAGTGGGTGAAGGCATTCCGGCCATCTGGCCTAAGCCAGGTTGTCGCACCACCCGGAAAAGCGGGGTTCGCCGTTTCTTGTGCGTGCGTCGAGGTCATCGACGTTGCCAACATCAGGCCCGCGAAAGCGGTTGTCACAAGGGCGGGGACTTTTATAGCGCGATGGATCATGGAATGCTTCTAAGTCGGGGCGTTAGAAAATGCAAAACGGCGGGAGAAACCATCCCCCGCCGTTTTGATCATTCAGGCAGGTGCCTGATAATCAGGATTAGTTGACAGCAGCCGGGTTGTCGAGGCTGTCAGAACCTTCGAACTCAATCCCGTCAATGCCAACAGCAGCAATGATCTGTTCGATCGACTTGCTCTGATCGACAAGTGCGTCAACAAAGGTCTGAACAACGGCATTGCCGTCGTCATTGCCCATTGCGATCAGCTGGTCGAATGCTTCGCCACCCTGTGCGCGGGTAACCATTGCCTTGCCAGCAAGAACAGACGCTGCAAGCTTGCCACGCAGTTCGGTATCAAGGGCTGCGTCCTTGGCAGCAACCAGATCGGAAAGCGATGCGCCTTCGACAACCGAGCCGTCAACACGGGTGTAACGGCCAAGGTAAACGTTCTGGATGCCCAGCGCGTCATAGTAGTGGCTGTTATGGGTGTTATCCGAGAAGCAATCATGCTCTTCTTCCGGATCATGCAGCAGCAGGCCAAGCTTGGTGCGCTCGCCACCCAGTTCGCCGTAAGACAGCGAACCCATGCCGGTCACAATTGCGGTCAGGCCCGGAACGCCGTCACCTTCAAGAACGGTTGCTCGTGCTTCGCCATCTTCGGCCCACTGTGCAGTGATCCATTCAAGGTCGGAAACCATCAGATCAGCAGCAGCCTGGAGATATGCACCACGACGGTCGCAATTGCCGTTGGTGCAAGCATCACCAGCGGCGTAATCGGTCCATGCACGTGCGCCAGCACCAGCATCAGTGCCATTCAAATCCTGACCCCAAAGCAGGAACTCAATCGCGTGGTAGCCAGTGGCAACGTTGGATTCAACGTCATCAATTTCATGCAGGCTTTCAAGCAGAGCTGCATCAATGGTTGATGCATCAATGGTTTCACCAGAAATGGTCAGCGTCGGATTGGCGATAACATTGGCGGTGTAAGTCGGGTTTTCTTCGTTTTCTTCGCCGTAAAGTGCGGTTTCGACATAGTCGATCAGGCCTTCGTCAAGCGGCCACGCGTTCACTTTGCCTTCCCAGTCATCAACGATGGCATTGCCAAAGCGATATACTTCGGTCTGCTGGTACGGTGCACGGGCTTCAAGCCATGCCGACTTGGCAGCAGCAAAGGTTTCTGCTGACGGTGCAGCAACCAGCGCGCCGATCGCGGTCTGAAGGTTTTTGGCAGTGATCAGCAAATCTTCGTAACCGGCATGCGCGATATCCGCATAGGTCGTCAGAACGTCTTTGGCGGCTGGTGCGGCATAAGCCTGCGCGCCAAGGGTCGAGACCAATGCGGCCGTGCCCAGAATTTTTGCGATCTTCATAGGAGTTCCCATCTATCCCTGAAAGGTGAGCCAAGGGCAAAGCCCCGTTGATCAAAGCGAAAACCAGAACGCGCAGACGATTTCATCCGCACCCGGAATGTGACTCTGATCACTATGCTTCCGAGTAACTGATACTGCTTGTGATAATGATTTTCAATTAGAAAATCCTGAATATTGGAAATTTTTACGGATATTGAATGTGATAACCACAAATTGATCTGTTCTTAAACTTCTCAGAAGGCATTATGGCCGTAACGTTCGATCATGGATCAGACCATCATTCATCCCGGAGAGGGCAAGATGACTTCGCAGACGTCAGATGAGAAAAAAGTCAAACTTTGGGATTTTCCGGTTCGCCTGTTTCATTGGGCATTGGTTATTGCCATCGTGACCGCATGGTGGACCAACCAGCAGGTGATGATCGATATCCACGCGATTGCCGGTTACAGCGTCCTGGCCTTGGTCATTTTCCGCATCATCTGGGGCTTTGTTGGCAGCTCAAACGCACGCTTTACGTCGTTTTTGACCGGGCCAAATAAGGTGTTTGGCTATGCGTCGAAAATCCCCAACGGGTCGATGGAAGATTTGACCTATGCCGGTCATAACCCCGCCGGGGGCTGGATGGTTGTCGTTCTTATCCTGCTGGTTGGAATGCAGGCTTTCAGTGGCCTTTTTGCCAGCGAAGATACCTTCCTGTTCTTTGATGGGCCGCTTGTTGCCTATGTCAGTTCCGACTTTGCCAACCTGATGAACTGGATCCATCATACCAATATCAATCTGATCTATGGCGCGGTTGGTCTGCATGTGTTTGCCGCCCTGTTCTATCTGGTGGTCAAACGCGAAAACCTGATTGGGGCAATGGTGACCGGTGCGCGCAAGGTGCCGTCAGAACTTACTGATCGGTTTGCCAATATCAGGTTTGCGTCCCCGGTCTTGGGGATTGGTATTCTGGCTGTGTGCGGCGCTTTGGTCTGGATTGGGGTGACGCTTGCGCGTGGTTAGGCCGGTGCTTCCCATTTAACCCCGCTGAATGAATAAGAGCCCCTTGCGATGACAAAGGGCTCTTTTCTTTTGGGATGTAAAATCCCCCGGTCAAAATTTTCACGCGCGCTGAGGGTTCAGCAGTTGGGGGGAAGAAAATCCGACCGGGGGAGCTCGCCAGGGGTAGCGGCGAGCGAAGACTATATCGGCTTATTTGGTTCGATATTCGTCATGGCATCCTTTGCAGGACTTGCCGAGATTACCCATCGCAGCACCCATTGCCGATTTGTCCCCCGCAACTGCTGCCATCGCAAGCGCTGCTTCTTTAAGCTCCGGGAAGCGACCTGCGAAATTGTCCCAATCCGTCCAGACATTTTCCTTGGCGGTTGTTTTCACCGAGGCGTCCATGGTTTTGGGCTCAAATGCGCTTGGTGCTGCGGTCGCGGCAAAGGCAATGCCGTTGGCAAGGTTGCGCACAACGCCATCTGGCAATTCGCACTGGCCTTTCAAATAGCAGCCCAGTGTGCCCATGGCGCCGCCAATACCATCCATCAGCATCTGACGCGTCTGGACAGCCTCGTTATCCATCATCTCATCGGCATTGGCGATCATTGGTGCGACAGATCCAGCGGCGATCATTGCGCCCAGCAGGCCTACAGTAACAAGGTGCTTCATGGCTTCCCTCTATTGTCGTTTTGCTCTCTCTCTGATCGCGAAACAGGCTTTGGTTTCTTATGTCTATAAGAAGCATCTTGTTGCTTCGTGCCTGCCGCTCGGCTTAGTGTCCCAGTTGCGCCCCCGAAACTGGAATCACAAGCGCGTGAATGGAGAATTATTTTTCGACGCATGCGCCAAAGGAAATGCCCCGATATGTCGTCCGCCGCCCCACATGTTACCGCCGATGCCAACGAAGCCGCCATTCGTGAAGGTCGTGCCCGTGCACGCAAGCTCATTCGTGATTGGGACTTAAAGCGGGCCTATATCAATGGTGTTTGGCGCGACGCCGATAGCCGCGAAACCCTTGATGTCTTGGACCCGGCAAAGGGCGACGTGATTGGTGCGGTGCCCTTCATGCGGACATCCGAGGCCCGTCAGGCAATCGATGCGGCCCATGCGGCATTTCCGGCATGGTCACGCAAACTTGCGCGCGAACGTTCAGATATTCTGCGTCGCTGGCGTGATCTTCTCGAAACGCATCAGGAAGAACTGGCATCCCTGATTACCCTTGAGCAGGGCAAACCCTATGATCAGGCGCTGCGCGAAGTCGTCGGGGCGATTGCCTATGCTGAATGGTATGGTGAAGAAGCCAAGCGTGCTTATGGCCAAACCATGCCCGCCACCCAGCGTGACCGGCGTGTGGTTGTGCAAAAGCATCCTGTAGGTGTGGTGGCGGCCATCACGCCCTGGAACTTCCCGCTGACCATGGTGGTACGCAAATGTGCACCGGCATTGGCCGCGGGATGCACGGTGATTGTCAAACCGGCCGAAGATACCCCGCTTTCGGCATTGGCCGCCACCAAGCTTGCCGAACAGGCCGGGTTCCCTGCCGGTGTGTTCAACGTTGTCACGGGATTGCCCCAACCGATTGGTGAGGCACTTACCGGGGATGAGCGGGTGCGCATGTTGTCCTTTACCGGCTCGACCGAGGTGGGCAAGCGCCTGATGGCGCAATGTGCACCAACGATGAAAAAGCTGTCGCTTGAGCTGGGGGGCAACGCACCCTTCATCGTGATGGATGATGCCGATATTGATGCAGCGGTCGCCGGGGCGATGATTTCGAAGTTCCGCAATAGTGGTCAAACCTGCGTTTGTGCCAACCGCATCTTTGTTCAGGATGGCGTCTATGATGCGTTTGTTGAGAAGTTCATTGCCGCAAGCAAGGCGCAAACGGTTGGTAACGGCTTCGTGCCGGGGACTGAGATTGGCCCGCTGATCAATCGTCAGGCGGTGGCAAAAGTCGAACGCCTTGTCGAGAACGCCAAGAAGGCCGGTGCGACACTGATCTATGGCGCAGACCTTCCGAAAGACGGATATTTCACAAGGCCCTTGGTTATGACCGATGTGCCCCATGATGCCGATTGCTTTAACGAAGAACTGTTTGCACCTGTCGCGCCGATCTACCGGTTCGAGAGCGAAGCAGAGGTGATCGAACTTGCCAATCGGGTTCGCACCGGTCTGTCGTCTTATCTTTATAGCCGCGATATCGGACGTATTCAGCGCATCGCCGATCAGCTCGAAACCGGCGTGGTCGGCATCAATGATGGCACCACCAGTCATGAAGGCGCACCTTTTGGTGGTGTGAAGGAAAGCGGGCAGGGTCGCGAAGGCGGTCATTGGGGCTTTGAGGAATATCTTGAACCCAAATACCTCAATTACGCGCTTAGCAATCATTGATCCTTTGACCATCCTGGTCGTCTGAATTTCAGGATCGCAAAACGGCAATAACCAGCCTGGTTATTGCCGTTTTTCATTTCAGCGATAAGCTATGCAAAATTGTCTGGTATAACTCCGGCGATAAAACCCGGTGAATTTATCGCAATTGGCAAAAAATCCATCCTGTACCAAACGGTTTTGTCGTGCATTTCTTCTGCCAAGAGGGCGTTTTAGCCAGCTCATCAGAGCTTAAAACCGTTATCTGATATAGCATGAAGGCATATGGCAGGTGTTGCGGGAGATAAAATATCAAGCAAATCGAGGGCTTTATTTGTCATGATACATTCATGCGCTGAGCGCATGCGGTGATTGTGGCGAAATTGTTTCACGTTATGCGTCGAGCGCATGGGTGGAGTGAGGAATCTCTGCTCGTAGGACGGATCAAACAGGCGTACATCGGTCTCAACGAAATATGACGCAAAACCCAAGCGCGAGATGCGCGGGATGCTTTTGAAAGGAAACGGACATGAAAATGTATCGTGATTATGACCTGGTTGCCCTGCAGCGCGAAGCAGAACGTCTCCGTGCACAGGCTATGCGTGACATGATTGTTGCTCTGGTACGTAAAGTTGGCGCCCTGTTTGGTGCGAACCGCAAGCCGCAGGGCGGCGTACCGGCTGGCGCATAAGCGTTACCGAAAAGATTTCCGGTGCCCGACCAAATGGCTGGCACCCTTAAAAACACCTCCGCATTCCTCCCATGCGGGGGTGTTTTTGTATGTATGCTTCACCTTGGGGCATTGGGCGGCTATTAAAGGGGAAAGACACCTTTCGTTTCCCGGAGAAGTTGGTTCCATGAAACTCGCCCACTATGCCTTTGGTGAAGAAAACCGCGACAATGGCACAATCGTCATCGTGCATGGCCTGTTTGGTCAGGCGCGCAACTGGACGGCGATTGCTCGACGGTTGGCGGAAAAATACCATGTGGTGACCGCGGATCTGCGCAATCACGGGCGATCGGATTGGGATATGGAAATGACCTATCCGGCGATGGCGGCCGATCTTGCCGAACTGATCCGCGATGTATCGGACAAACCGGTCCATCTGGTTGGCCATTCGATGGGCGGCAAGGCATCAATGGTGCTATCGCTTTCCGCTGATGCCGGTTTGGTTGCCGATCTTGTGGTGGTCGATATCGCACCTGTTTCCTATGACCATGATTACAGCGGCTATATCAGTGCCATGCGCGGCGTTGATTTCACCGCAGTATCACGCCGGGCCGAGGTTGAAGATGCCCTGTCATCTGGTGTGTCGGATAAAGGTGTACGGCAGTTCCTTGCCCAGAATGTCACGACTGATAAGGACAGTGGGGTGATGTCATGGCAGGTCAATATCGATGCCATGGCTGAACATCTGGGCGATATTATCGGCTGGCCCGAGGGTGACCTTACCGCTGCACAATATGACGGCGACGTTCTCTTTATCTCCGGTGCCAATTCGCACTATGTCGATCCCAAGGATCGCACCCATATCAAATCGCTGTTCCCCAAGGCGGCCTTTACCAGCATCAAGGGTGCAGGGCATTGGGTGCATGCGGAAAAGCCCGATGCGGTTCTTCTGACCCTGTCTGCCTTCCTGAAACGATAAGAACGGTAGGCGATCATGTATGATCTTCCCAAAGGCTGGTCTATTCCCGATCAGGATCATGTGCGGGTCAGCAATGTCGAATGCCTGTCAGATAACTGGTATCGGCTGTATCGCGTCAGCTTTGATTTGAAGCGGTCAGACGGATCATGGCAAAGCCAAACGCGCGAGGCCTATGAACGGGGCAACGGGGCAGGGATCCTTCTTTATAACCGAACCGACCGCACGGTTATTCTGACCCGTCAGTTCCGCCTGCCATCATTTGTGAATGGCAATGAAGACGGCATGTTGATCGAAGTGCCCGCCGGATTGCTTGATGATCGTGATCCGGCATCGGCCGTGATTGCAGAGGTCGAAGAAGAAACCGGATACAAGATTGGCAAGCCACGTCAGGCCTTTGACCTTTTCATGAGCCCGGGTTCCGTCACCGAACGCCTGCATCTGTTTGTTGCCGAAGTCACACGCAATCACCGCGAAGGGGATGGTGGTGGCCTGCTTGAAGAGGGCGAGGATATCGACGTCCTTGAGATCAGCTTTGATGACATCATCCCGATGATGGCTGATGGGCGGATCCGCGATGCCAAGACCATCATCCTGTTACAGCACGCCCTTCTGACAAAGCTGTTCGATTAATCCCGGATCACCAAGGCAGTTCCGTGCCGTCATAGGCAAAGAAGCCGCCAGAGTGTGATGCATTTAGCTGATCGATCACGTTCAGCATATTCGCACTCGCTTGTGCCGGGCTTTGGACATTAAGCCCGGATTTGGCAAATGGCCCGGAAAGGCCGGTATCGACCGTGCCGGGATGCAGGGCAACGCAAACGCAATCGCGTTTGGTGCGCCCTATTTCAATTGCTGTGCATTTCACCAGTTGGTTAAGCGCTGCCTTGGCGGCGCGGTAGCCATACCATCCCCCCATGCGATTATCGCCAATGCTGCCGACTTTTGCCGAAAGCGTCGCGAAGACCGCCTTGTCCGATCGGGGCAGGAGCGGGCAGAAATGCTTCATCAAAAGGGCTGGGCCAATTGCATTGATCTGAAACTGCTTGGCCATGTAATCGGCATCGATCTGGCGCAGCGACTTTTCCGGCTGGAACGTTTCATCATGCAGATATCCGGTCGCATCAATAATCAGGCGGATATCACACCCGGTATCCTTGGCGCGGTGCTTGGCATCTTCCGCGCAGGCGCTGATGGAGGCTGGATTGGTGAAATCCAGCGCCGGTTCAGTCTTGCGCGAGTACTGCAGAACGGTTGAAAAATGCCCTGATGCGTTTAAGTGATCGACAAAAGCCCGCCCGATCCCCCCGGTAGCCCCAATAACAATGGCGATCTGACCGGGCGCGATAGAGGAAAAGCTCGGGGACGGGATATCTGACATCGCGGGCACCTTTTTGTTTCTCAATGTCCTACGCAATCAGGGCATTGGTGGTTCAAAACAAGGGCTGGTGATGTCATCTCGTTATGACGGGGTTGGGGCCTCGGCCGCTTCGGGCTTCTTTGTTCCGTCCTGCTCATCACGTTCATCGCGCATGATTTCAAACAGAGTTTCGTTTTGGGCGCGCAGTGTATCGATATAACCCTTATCCATGCCATGCTCGTTCCAGCGCGCGCGGAGCTTATCGAGCGTTTCCAGATCGTGTTTGCGAAAGGCCGTCTTTTTGCGTTCTGCCCCGGTCGGTGTCAGGCCGAGCTCAATCAACGCATCGCGACCAAGGTTCAGCGCACTTTCAAATGTTTCGCGCTCCACGCAATGGGCACCGGCATTTTCAAGCTCGTACACGTGGTGGCGGTCAATCGCGCGGGCGAGAATGCGGACATTGGGGTAATGTTTGGCAACATGGGCCACCAGTTCGGTCAGCTTTTCGCGGTCATCAATGGCTGCAACGAACAGCTTTGCCTTATCAATACCCGTGGTGTGCAAAAGATCAGGGCGCATGGCATCGCCGTAATATCCGCGGAAGCCAACACGACCCAAGTTTTCAATGACTTCCGGATCGTGATCAAGAACCACAATTTTATAGCCATTGGTCGCCAGAAGTCGGGTGACGATCTGGCCAAACCGGCCAATCCCGGCAACCACAATGCAGCCGGTCTGATCAATTTCATCGGCTTCGCGGTTTGCAGTTTTGATCAGGCGCGGGGCAAGCAGTCGTTCATGAATGATAAAGGCCGCAGGCGTCAGCATCATGGTCAGTGCGACCGCAAGCGTCAGTTTTTGCACTAGATCAAGGGGCAGGACCCCAACGCCAAGCGCCATGCCAAACAGAACAAAGGCGAACTCGCCAGCCTGTGCCAAGCCGACGGTAAACAGCATGCGATCAACGCCACACATGCGCACCGCGGTGGCGATAACAAACAAAACCGCTGCCTTGACCACCATGATGCCAATGGCAATGGCAAACAGGGTGGCTGGTTCATCAAACAAAAGATTGAAATCAATCCCGGCGCCAACGGTCAGGAAAAACAGGCCCAGCAACAGTCCCTTGAACGGTTCGATATCGTTTTCAAGTTCATGGCGATATTCACTATCAGATAGAACCACACCGGCAAGGAAAGTCCCCAGCGCCGGGCTAAGCCCGATGGCATTCATCAAAAGGGCCGTGCCAATCACCAGCAAAAGGGCGGCTGCGGTGAAAACTTCGCGCAAATGCGCCTTGGCGATGAAGCGGAAAATCGGGCGCATCAAATAACGCCCGCCTACCACGATAGAGGCAATCGCGCCAATAATCACAAGTGGTTGCGCCCATTCGGGTACAAGATCAAGCAACATGCCGCCATGGGCCGATCCATGATCAGCCCCGCCTGCATCCGCGCCAGCAACGACCAGAAGCGGCATGATCGCCAACATCGGGATCACGGCAACGTCCTGGGTCAGAAGAACCGAGAACGAGCTTTTCCCGCCAACCGTGCCAAGCCAGCCTTTTTCACCAAGGGTTTGCAAAACAATCGCGGTGGAAGACAGTGCGAGCACCATGCCAATCGCAACCGATTGCTGCCATGTCAGGCCAAGTGCAAAACACGCAGCGCCAATGATGGCAGTCGTGCCCAGAACCTGCATACCGCCAAGGCCGATCAATTGCCCGCGCATTGCCCAAAGCATGGCGGGACGCAGTTCGAGACCGACCAGAAACAGCATCATGACCACGCCAAATTCTGCGAAATGCTGAAGGTCGGCGGCCTCCGCCCCGACAATGCCCAGTACCGGACCAATCATGACCCCGGCAATCAGATAGCCAAGTACGGATCCCAATCCAAGGCGCTGGGCAATTGGTACAGCGACCACTGCGGCCACAAGATAGATAAAGGCAGAGGACAGGATTTCCATCAGGCAGGCTCCGGCAGTGATGCATTTGGGCAGGGCGATCCCAATGATGCGATTTCAAAGGCCATTATAGCGGGTTTTGGAATGGCTTTAGTCAGGTTTAGCCTGCTTTCAGGGGGAAGGTAAATCACCCGTGTGTGTGCCATGCCGTCACATGTGCTTGAAGTCACTGGTTTTCGAGAAGGCCAGAAATGAAAAAGCCGCCCGTTTGAAGGGGCGGCTTGATACGCGATTTATAATCAGGGCTTATTCAGCCGCATTGATATGCGTGACATTCGGGGCACTGCGTGCGCCTTTGGCTTCGTGATCGTGACGGCGGATGAATTCCTTGATCCGCGGGCTGATCTGTTCGCGCCAGCGACGACCGTTAAACACGCCGTAATGGCCAACACCCTGTTGCAGGTGATGCATGCGCATGCTATCGGGCAGGTTCTTGCACAGCTTGTGGGCCGCGCGGGTCTGGCCCATGCCGGTAATGTCATCGCGCTCGCCTTCGACCGTCAGAAGGGCTGTCTTGGTGATGGCGGACGGATCAACCGGGACACCCTGCCAACGCATGGTGCCTTCTGGCAGGCTATGTTCGTGGAACACGACCTTTAGCGTCTGCAGATAGAAT
>NZ_JBLLNT010000011.1:0-203108 GCF_048059015.1 Thalassospira sp.
GATCATCGCGCAGATAATTGATCTCGACGGGGGTGAATTCCGGCGTGAAACCGTCATGCGACATGAGACGCACCTTAATCTTCGATCGGGCGTGCTTCGTCTGGCAGCATGATCGGAATGCCATCGCGGATCGGATAGGCCAGACCGGCCTTCGGGCTGATCAGCTCGTTATTTTCACGATCATATTCAAGCGCCTGTTTGGTCACCGGACAGACAAGGATCTCAAGAAGTTTCGGGTCTACCGGGCTATGGGTCGCGGTCATGAATTCGGCCTTCGGGTTTGCTGTGCCGCATGCATGCTGCGGCAAATCACGTCAATTGGTGTGGATCTGCTTGGGGTCGGTGTGAACCGCCATTTCAAGCAAGGTCGTTAGCATATCGCCGCGATCATACAGCGTTGTGCATTCGAGCAAAGCCTGTTTTTCAAGCGGACTTAACCGGCAACCCATCGAAATGGTGGTGATCAGCATTTCATCGTCGCTGTCGGCCAGCGTATCCCAGCAGGACCGCAGCGAATGCTGCGCGAAATAGGCTTCCAGCGCCAGACGCAGGCGATCGCGGTTGATCTGCGTGTCCCCGGCCGGGATGGACAGGTCATCTTCCCACGGACCGAAATCGCCCCGAACGGTGCGATAACCGCCTTCATTGTCTGGCAGTTCTTCGATCACGTTAAAGCGGCAAACCCCGGTCAGCGTGATCAGGAAGCGCCCATCATCGGTTTCGCTAAAGGCAGTAATGCGGCCCGCACATCCGGTAGAGAATATTGGCGGGTGATCCGGGTCCATGAAATAGCTGTTATGCTGATCAGGACGCGGCTGGATCATGCCAATAATACGATCTTGCCCCAGGGCATCGGTCACCATGTTCATGTAACGTGGTTCAAAGATGTTCAGCGGCAAATGCCCGCGCGGTAGCAAAAGCGCACCGCTTAACGGGAATACCGGCATGATTTCTGGGAGATCCGAAAAAGCAGGATCGAATGGGCCGCATATGCTCATGAAAATAGCACCGTTGATAATGCACGGCGTCCTGCGACGCTGGCGGGGTCCATTGGCCCCCATGCTTCAAAAAACTTCAGGAGCTGAGTGCGTCCTGCATCTTCATTCCATTCGCGATTGGCACGAATGATTGCGATCATGGCATTGACGGCGTCTTCGCGTTTGTTGGTGGCAAAGCATGCCATGCCAAGGTCAAATTGTGCCTGCAAGTCGGTCGGGTCGGCGGCGACCTTGGCGCGCGCATCGTCCAGATCGGCACTGCTGTAGCCGGTTTCGGCCAGTTCAAGTGCGCTGATGGCAGCCGCAATCGGAGCCTTCATGCGGTCGATGTCAGACATGTTGTCAACGAAGTGGCGGGTTTCTTCAACTTCACCCATACCAACCATGCAACGGATCATGCCGCCGATGGCGGTTTCATTTTCTTGTTCGCGTTCAAGCACGCCAACATAGAGACCATGGGCGGTCTCAAAGTCATCCTCGGCCAACGCTGCGCTAGCCTGTTCAAGCAAAGCTTCAATCGGGCTTTCAATCGGGCCACCAGCAAGCTTCTCATAGAATGCGCGCACTTCGCTTTCAGGTTGCCCGCCCTGGAAGCCATCAACCGGGCGGCCGCCCTTGAATGCATAAACCGTCGGTACTGACTGAATGCGCAACTGCATTGCCAGTTCCTGGTTTTCATCGATATTGATTTTGACGAGTTTGACGCGACCACCTGCTTCGCGGGTGACCTTCTCGATCACCGGCGTCAGGTTTTTGCAAGGACCACACCAAGGTGCCCAAAAGTCGACGACAACAGGAACCTCCATAGAAGGTTCAATTACGTCTTGGACAAACGTCTCTACGCTGCTGTCTTTAATCAGGTCGGCGGCCTGATTCGGGCTGGTGGCGGTCTCAGGCGCATTGGCGTCAAGAATGATAGACATTATTGGTCACTCGCTAGTTCTAAATTCTAAATGATATCGCAGTGTCGGAACGACAAGAGGTATGGTTGCGATATTCCATATTGCTTATACGTTAATATGAGGCTTTTTAAGGAGTTACACGGCCTTGGCCGTGCTCATTCAGGTGTGGCTGTTTCCATCTCGGAAGCAAAATCAACAATCAGTGGCGTGTAGCCCAGAGACGAGATGAACTTCAACAGGTCTGCAGAGGAAATTGTCGTGGTGCGATCATTCCGCAAGGGGTGAAAGTTCAAAAGGTCTCCGTTGGCCAGTTTTGCATCCAGTGCCAGCCGCACCTTGCGCCCCTGATCATTGATCAGCGCAAATGGCGTGACGGACCCTGGTTTGACGCCCAATGTTTCGATCAAAAGTTCCGGTTTGCCAAAGGATAGGCGTGCACAGCCCAGGCGTTTATGCAGATGATTCATGCGTATCTCTGCTTCTTCCTCGGTCACCACCAGCCAGATTTCGCCCTTTTTGTCCTTCACAAACAGGTTCTTGGAATGAAGGCCCGGCAAATCACCGCGCAGCTTTTGCGAATCCTCGACCGTGAAAAGCGGTTCATGCTCGTGAGTTGTCGTTTCGATTCCCAGTTTTTGCAGGTGATCGAAAAGTACGGTTGATGGATCGCTCATGCTCTTTCCCTTGTGGCTGTGCTGCGCGAAGATAACCAAGTTCAAAACCAGACGCAAATTTGCGTAAGCAGGGTCGGATTTCGTCAATTGAGACCACCAAAGTCAAGGAAAACCGCCAAAATTTGCGATGTTACGATTTCGTGGAAAAAAGGGTTGCAATCGCTCTTTGTTGGGCTATTATCCGCGCCGCTCCACAGGGGCAAGAAACAAACTGATGAATGCGGGCGTAGCTCAGGGGTAGAGCATAACCTTGCCAAGGTTAGGGTCGAGAGTTCGAATCTCTTCGCCCGCTCCATCAGCAGGTTTCTTAGATCATCGTTTTCATGATGATGCGGGCGTAGCTCAGGGGTAGAGCATAACCTTGCCAAGGTTAGGGTCGAGAGTTCGAATCTCTTCGCCCGCTCCATGATGAAAGTTCCAAAAAGGCTGTCCTTCGGGGCAGCCTTTTTGCTTTTCCGATTCGTCTTTCCAGACTTCATTAGGGAATCACATTATTTCCGGCTTAATCGCAGAGAATAAGCGTTTTCCACTATTGAAAAATCATCCCGATTGGCAAATCTGTTAGTAGAGCAGGAGCTATTCGTAAGGGTAGAGAATAATGCCTGTGCTCTATAAAGGGATATCGGGTGCCGAATTCAGGATTCTTCACGCATAAAAACTTTGTGCTGACGCGGACCTTGCCGATCGCGATTGCGGCTCTGCTGCTGAATTTTGGTGGCTTCTGGCTGTTATATTGGACGACGCAAGAGGCCGACAGGGTCGCCTATGAGCGTCAGCATCACATGTTTGAGCGTGTGATTGGCGACATGCGTGATCAGATTGCCCATGATCAGGAAAGTGTGACCATCTGGGATGACGCGCTGATTGCTGTGCGTGATGGCGATTATGAATGGGTCGAATGGAACCTTGGCACATGGATGCAGGAATATTTTGACCATAACGGCCTGTTTGTTTTCACTGCGGATGATGAGCTGCTTTATGAATTTATCCCTGAAGAAGGTCAAGATAGCCTTGATCACGCCGCAGCTGCGCAGACGATCGAGCGGCTGATAACAGATCTGCGCGCAAAGATTGCCACAGATGGCATCGAAATCGACACGGAAGCCTATTTACAGACCCCAGGTGCGGTAGATGTTGCAGAAGTGAATGGCAGACCGGCAATCATTAGTGCCAAGCCAATTGTTTCTGATACGGGTGAGGTCCCACAGGAACTTGGAAAAGAATACATATTTGTCGCCCTGCGCTATCTTGACGGACAGTTCCTGAGCGAAATTGAACGCAAGTTCCTTTTCGACAAGTTGCGCTTTTCTCCGACCGAAAATGTTCGTGGTCAGGAAGCCTCGAACCGTCTTGTTGATATGAGCGGTGCGACGATCGGTTATTTCATCTGGGTGCCCTATCAGCCGGGAAGTGCGGTTTTCTCCTACCTGCTCCCAATGCTGATCGCGCTTGGGACAGTCATTGCTGTTTTGATTGTCTTCTTTGCCGTGCAATTGCGCACTCGCATCCGCAAGCAGCGTTTGGCAGAACGCAAAATGCTGCATATGGCCCGCCACGATTCCCTAACAGGATTGCCCAACCGGTCTTGCTTTAATGATCGGGTTGATATGGAGCTTGCCCGAACGAACCGCGATCCGTCCGGTTTGGCGCTGTTGTTCATCGATCTTGATCACTTCAAACAGGTCAATGACACGATGGGGCATCAGTCCGGCGATGAAATGATCCGGACGGTCGCTGCGCGTTTGCGCTCCCTGACGCCAAAAAACGAGTTGGTCGCCCGCGTGGGTGGTGATGAATTTACCTTGTTGCTTAGCCACCTTTCCACCCAGCAAGAAGCAGAGGCATTTTGCACAGATCTGTTCCAGATTTGCCGTGAACCCGTCGACATCAAGGGGCGCCACGTTCCCATGGGCATGAGCATCGGTGTTGCCTTTGACGCGGACGGGTCAATTGGCCGCGAAGAATTGATCCGTCGTGCTGATGTCGCGCTTTATTGGGCAAAGGGAAGTGGTCGTAACCGCTTTGTGGCCTTTGATCCGGAAATGGATGCGATCAACCGCGAAAAGCGCCAGATCGAGCATGACCTTCGCGAAGCCCTTAATGATGGTACCTCGCAACTTCATCTCCAGTTCCAGCCTCTGTATCGCTTGCCGGAAGAGACCCTGTTGGGGTTTGAGGCGCTGGCGCGTTGGGAGCACCCCGAACAGGGCTTTATCCCGCCAGACCGCTTTATTCCCGTGGCAGAAGAAACCGGCTTGATCCTGAAGCTTGGTGAATGGGCGCTCCGATCTGCCTGCGAGGCGGCAATGCATTGGCCAGATGTCGGCATCAGCGTGAATGTGTCGGTGCTGGAATTTGATGATCCGGATTATGTCGAACGGGTCAAAACGATCCTGGAGGAAACCGGGTTTGAGCCCCACCGATTGGTGCTTGAGGTCACAGAGACAATTATCGCCACCGGGGATCGAACCGATCATGTTCTCTCCGCGCTCAAGGAGCTTGGCGTGATGGTGGCGATTGATGATTTCGGAACCGGGTTCTCATCGCTTGGTCGGTTGCGAGACATGCATGTCGACATCATCAAAATCGATCGGGTCTTTATTGAGCAGATTGATGTTTCTTTGCATGACCGCGAATTGGTGCGTGCGGTCATTGACTTTGCCCATGTTGCCGGGATGCAGGCAACCGCCGAAGGGGTCGAGACAGAGGCACAAGTCGATTGTCTGCGCAAAATCGGCTGCGACAACCTGCAGGGCTTTTATTATTCTCGCCCGATTGATGCGCATATGGTTGATCAACTGGTGCATAAACGCCCCGCGGCACCAGCACAGGCCGCGCGTTAAGTCTGATCACGTCTTGCCTTTGTGCGCAGGATCGGGTGTTTTGATCGCATGACAGTCCCATCATCCAATTCCGCCAGCAACCCGAAAATCATCTACACGGTTGGCTATGCGGGCCATGACCGTGACAGCCTGCTTGCGCTGTTTCGGGCGCATGGCATTTCGGCGGTGGCGGATATCCGGACTTTCAAACGATCAAGTTACTGGACCGCATTTGACTCGGACAGTTTCGGGCCGTTCCTGCGCGAAAACGGTATTGCCTATGTTTTCTTGGGCGATGTGATGGGCGGAAAGCCGCAAATCCCGGATTTGTATCCCGACGGGCAGCTTGATTACGGTCTGATGGCGCAAACGCCGGAATTCAAATCCGGCATTGAGCGGTTGGTGTCAGGGGCCGGGAAATATCGGATCTGTTTGATGTGTGCGGAAAAGGACCCGCTTGATTGTCATCGCACACTTCTGATCGCGCCGGCCCTCAAAGATGCCGGTTTTGATCTGCGCCATCTGGTCGAAGGTCGGGTTGAAAGCCAGTCGGAAACAGATGCCAGAATGGTCAAAATCAATGGCGGCGATGTGCCGGATTTGTTTGCGGCCGTTGCCCCTGATCCCGATGCAGATGTGAAGCTGGCACTGGCAAAACAGATCAAGCGCGTAGCACCCAAGGCAGATGACGCCATAAAGGGGCGTTAAACGCTGTCTGAGCGCGTTTGGGCATGCTCAGCCCATGATGTTGTAGCCGCCATCAATATGCACCACATCGCCCGTCAGTGACTTTGCACGGTCGCTGACCAGAAAAGCTGCCAGCTCGCCAATCTCGTCAATCGTCACGAGGCGTTTGGATGGTGCGCGTTGGGCGGTTTCATCCATCAGATGCTGGAATTCAGCAATGCCGGATGCAGCCCGGGTCAAAAGCGGTCCCGGTGAAATTGCGTGGCATCGAATATTCTTGGGGCCCAGTTCGGCCGCCATATAGCGTGTTGTACTTTCAAGGGCGGCTTTGACCGGGCCCATCACACCGTAATGATCCACCACGCGTTCGGATCCCATATAGGTCACAGTCAATATCGCACCGCCATCGCGCATCAGGGGTTCGGCGCGTTTGGCTAGCCTGGCAAAGGAATGGCACGAAATATCCATCGCGGCCAAAAAGCCGTCGCGCGAACAGTCAATCACGCGCCCATGCAGGTCCTCGGCCGGGGCAAAGGCGATGGAATGCAACAGAAAATCAAGCTTTCCCCATTGTTTTTCGATCTGGGAAAACAACATGTCTGACTGTTCTTCGTTTCGCACATCAAGCGGGGCGATTATCGCGGCATCAACAGCATCGGCCAATGGGCGCACATGCGGCTCGGCCTTTGGGTTCAGGTAAGTCACCGCCAAGTCAGCGCCTTCGCGCTTGAAAATACGCGCACAGCCCCATGCAATAGACAGATCATTGGCAATTCCTACGATCAGTCCTTTTTTGCCTTCTAGCATGGCGTGTCTCCAGTCGGTTGGTGTGCGGGCGCGAAGATGATCGGCGTGTTTGGCAGTATCTATAAGCTTAAGACATTTTGCATTGCAAAAAAGGACAAAGTTCTGTGACAGAACTGCCTAACAGTTAATCAGAAAGGTCCATGCTATGCTGTTGGTGAAATGAATTTTTTTTGTGCAGAAGCATAGTTTTTAGGCACTTGATCGGCTATGTGTAGCCTTGGAGAGAGTCGTCGGAATTCCTGTGTTCCAATAACGGAAAACCCCCGATTTTCTCTGTAAATAAAAGCTAAACATCCGTGGTGTGTGATGCCGGCCGCAAAGGTCGGTGTTTCGGTTCTGGCAAACAGAACCGGGAAAAAGGGAAATTGGACATGAAAGCCCGAAAGGACGACCCGAAACGGGAAGTCATCGACAAGGTTGTCGAACAAATCCAGCAACGCATAAAAGGCAAGACGGCGAAGGATGCAGAAGCATTCGTTCGCCTTTTTTACAAGGATGTTCCGCCCGACGACATGGCTGGTCGATCCGTCGACTCGCTTTATGGCGCGGCGTTAACTTTATACAAATTCGCGCAAAAGCGCCCGTCAGTTGATGCTGCCAAGATCCGCGTTTACAACCCCGATCTTGAAGAGCATGGCTGGAAATCCGATCACACCGTGATCGAGATCAGCAACATCGATATGCCGTTCCTGGTCGATTCCGTGACCTCGGCACTTCATGAGATGGACCTGACTGTTCATCTTGTGATCCACCCGATCATGCGCATTGCGCGTGATGCCAATGGCGAACTTCAGGCCGTTGCAAGCGTCGAGGATTCCGAAGATCCGCGTGAATCGGTCATGCATGTCGAAATTGACGAGCAAACCGATCAGGCCGTTCTGGCACATATCCATGAACGTCTGGAAAACGCGCTGACCGATGTGGCGCTTGCTGTTCGCGACTGGCAGCCGATGCTTAAAAAGGTCACCGAAGTTCTCGAAGAAATCGGTCAAACCACTGGTGGTGAGGCCGACGAAGACCGTCAGGAAGTCAAAGATTTTCTTGGTTGGCTTCACAACGATCACTTCACCTTCCTGGGCTATCGCGAATACAAATTCAAAACGTCGGGCAAAAAGACCCCGGTCGATGTCGAGGTGAAAAACCAGCTTGGCATTCTGTCACGCGAAGGCACGCACATCTTTGATGAGCTGCGCCAGATCGGCAATCTGTCGGCTGAGGTGCGCGATTTCGTCACCAGCCCGAACCTTTTGATGGTGACGAAAGCCAACAAGCAATCAACCGTGCACCGCCCGGTGCATCTTGATACGATTGTTGTCAAACAGTTCGACGATAAGGGCAAGGTGATTGGCCAGCATCTGTTTGTCGGCCTGTTTACCTCGGTTGCCTATAACCTCAGCCCGCGTCTGATCCCGCTTCTACGGATGAAGTTGGCTGAAACGGTCAAACGCGCCGGCTTCCCGCCAGCCAGCCATGATGGCAAGGCGCTGGTCAATATCCTTGAAACCTTCCCGCGTGACGAGCTGTTCCAGGTCGAACTTGATGACCTGTATCATACCTGCATGGGCATCCTGCACCTGCAGGAACGTCAGCGCATTGCCCTGTTTGTACGCCGTGATGCGTTTGAACGGTTTGTCTCCTGCCAGCTGTTCTGCCCGCGTGACCGGTTCTCGACCAAGCTGCGTCTGAAATTCCAAACCGTGATCGAAAACGCTTTCGAGGGCAAAGTTTCGGCCCACTACACCCTGATCGGTGACAGCCCGCTTGCGCGTTTGCACTTGCTGGTCAAAACCAGTCCGGGTGAGCTTCCGGAATATGACGTTGTCGATATCGAACGTCAGCTGGTTGAAGTGGCCCGTGACTGGTCCGATACGTTGCGTCAGGTTCTTGTCCGTGAAATGGGCGAAGAGCGCGGTTTGGCACTTTATCGTCGCTATGGCGAAAGCTTCTCAAGCGACTATCGCGAGCGTTTTTCGGTTGAAAGTGCAGCGCTTGATATCGAACGTATCGAAGACGTGATTAAGGCAAGCGACCTTCGGGTGAACCTGTATCGCCCGATCGAAGCAGCCGAGAACGAACTGCGCTTCAAGATCTATAACCCGGGCATGCCGGTTCCGCTGTCTGATGTTTTGCCGATGTTGGAAAACATGGGGCTTAAGGTCATTACCGAGAACCCGTTTACGGTAAAACCGCGCGAGATCGAAACCAACGTTCGCATCCATGATTTCGGCGTGGTGGTTGATGGCGAGTTCAATCTGCATGACGTGCGTGACAAGTTCCAGGAACTGTTCGTCCGCATGTGGCATGGCGAAGTCGAAAACGATGCCTTTAACCGTCTTGTTCTTCTGGGTGGATTGCATTGGCGTGAAGTCGTTATTCTGCGGGCCTATGCGCGTTACACCCGTCAGATGGGCTCTGCTTTCTCGCAGAACTATATGGCCAAGACCCTTGCAAACAATCCGGGTCTGGCCGCCGCACTCGTTTCCCTGTTCGTTGCGCGGTTTGATCCGGATCGTGATCCGGCCAAGGCATCCGAGGTCGAAGCGATTGAGGCTGACATCATTTCGCGCCTTGAAGATGTGATGAACCCGGATGAAGACCGCATTCTGCGCGCCTTCCTCAATCTGGTTCAGTCGACCCTTCGCACCAACTTCTTCCAGAACGATGCGAACGGTAATCCGAAGCCGTATTTGTCGGTCAAATTCAATTCCGGCATGATCGAAGACTTGCCGCTGCCCCGTCCGTGGCGTGAAATCTTTGTCTATTCCCCGCGGGTCGAGGCAGTTCACCTGCGCGGTGGTCCGGTTGCCCGTGGTGGTATCCGCTGGTCCGATCGTCAGGAAGATTTCCGTACTGAAATCCTTGGTCTGGTCAAAGCCCAGATGGTCAAGAACGCGGTCATCGTTCCGGTTGGCTCCAAAGGCGGCTTTGTCGTTAAGCGCCCGCCAGCAGATGGTTCGCGTGAAGCATTCCTTGAAGAAGGCATTGCCTGCTACAAAACCCTGATGAGCGGGATGCTCGATATCACGGACAACATTGTTGCTGGCGAAATTGTTCCGCCAAAACGCGTTGTGCGTCTTGATGACGATGATCCGTATCTGGTTGTTGCGGCTGATAAAGGCACTGCGACCTTCTCGGACATCGCCAATGGTGTTGCCCGTGATTATGGATTTTGGCTTGATGATGCCTTCGCATCGGGCGGCTCGCAGGGCTATGACCACAAGAAAATGGGCATCACAGCACGTGGTGCGTGGGAATCGGTCAAACGTCATTTCCGCGAAATGGGCAAGGATATCCAGACGACGCCATTTACCGTGGCGGGTGTTGGTGACATGTCTGGGGACGTGTTTGGCAATGGCATGCTTCTGTCTGAACAGATCAAGCTGGTTGCTGCATTCAACCACATGCATATCTTTGTCGACCCGGATCCGGACCCGGCGAAAAGCTTTGCTGAACGCAAACGTCTGTTTGACATGCCGCGTTCAAGCTGGACTGATTATGACAAGAAAACCATGTCCAAGGGCGGCGATATCTATGATCGCAAGGCCAAGACGCTTGATCCGTCACCAGAGGTCCGCAAACTTCTGGGACTTGATAGCGGCAAGGTGACGCCGGCCGAAATGATGAAGGCGATCCTGAAATCCGATGTCGAACTTCTGTGGTTCGGCGGGATCGGGACCTACATCAAATCAAGCAACGAAACCAATGCTGATGCCGGTGACCGCGCCAATGATGCCATTCGTATCAATGGGCGTGAGATCCGCGCAAAGGTCATTGGCGAGGGTGCCAACCTTGGTGCAACACAGCGTGGCCGTATCGAGTATGCCCATGCAGGTGGTCGTTTGAACACAGACGCCATCGACAATGCTGCGGGCGTGAATTGCTCGGATCATGAGGTCAATATCAAGATCCTTGTCGGCGAAGTCGTTGCTGCCGGCGATATGACCGAGAAACAGCGTAACAAGCTTCTGGTCGAGATGACCGATGAAGTTGGTGATCTGGTTCTGCGCGACAACTATCTGCAAAGTCAGGCGATTTCCAATGCCCATGCGGTAAATGCGGAGCTGCTTGATGCGCAGGTTCGCCTGATCCGGATGCTGGAACGCGAAGGTCGTCTGAACCGCGAGATCGAATATCTTCCAGATGACGAGGAACTCGTCCGTCGTGCCAACGCACATGATGGTCTGACCCGTCCGGAAGTCTCGGTGCTGATGCCATATGCCAAACTGTGGCTCTATGACGAGGTGCTGGAATCCGATCTTCCGGATGATCCGATTTTGGTTGAGGAATTGGTGCGTTATTTCCCGACACCGCTTCGCAAGAAATATGCGGATGCGATCTCGGGGCATCGTCTGAAACGGGAAATCATTGCGACCGTTGCCACCAACAGCCTGGTCAATCGTGTCGGCGGTACTTTTGTCCATGACATGATGGAAGCAACCGGACTGTCGGCAGTTGATGTATCGCGCGGTTATCTGATTACCCGTGCTGTGTTTGGTTTGCGTGATCTTTGGGCCGGGATTGAAGCCCTTGATAACGTGGTTCTGGCCAAACTTCAGACCAGCATGTTCCGTGACATCAACCGCATGGTCAATGACGTCACCCAATGGTTCCTGCGCAATTGCGAGGAACTCAATGTTGGGGCCAAGATCGAGCTGTTCCGTCCGGCTGTGTCAAAGGTCATCGCGGCCTTTGATGAAATCGTGCCTGAAGATGCCGGTTTCCGCACTGCGTTGGAACAAAAGGCACAGTCGCTGATCGCACAGGGTGTTCCCGAAGAACTCGCACGTCGGGTGGCCTCGGTCGCACAGATGGTTGCGATCTGTGATGTGGTCCGCATTGCGGAGGCGACTGGTCGTGACGTTCTCGAAGTTGGTGCGACCTACTTTGCCGTCGGTGCACGCTTCCAGCTTGGTCTGATGCGGGCCGCAGCCGAATCTATCGAAGCCGAAACCCATTGGCAGAAACTGGCGCGTGCAGCCGTGATTGATGATCTGTTTGGTCATCAGCGCGAACTGACCCGTGCGGTTCTGGCATCGGGCAAGAAGGGCAAGTCCGGCTCTGATCTGGTGGATGCATGGGTTGATACCCATCAGCGCGGATGTGCCCGCTGTGATGAGCTGATCAACGAACTGCGTGCTGCAGGTCAGATTGATCTGTCGATGATCACAGTTGCCAACCGTCAGATCCGTGCTTTGACCGGTGCGTGATCTGCGATCCTGATCGGATCATGATCTTTGTGAAAGAGGGCGCCTTTGGCGCCCTCTTTTGATTCGGTGCTGTTTTGCCGGTGATATGGCCGGATCTTGGCAAAGATACCGAAATGACAGTGCACAAAGGTTTCAGATGCGAATTTCGTTAAATCTTTGAGTTTGCAAACATTCCTGTCATTCTACTGCCATTAATACATGATGATCTGACAATGTATCGGGTGCGTTGGCTTGCAAAATACCAACCGGTACGTATATCTGTCATATACAAATAAAACAGGTTAAGCCCATGAGGAACGCCGCAGAAACCCGGATCAAGTTGCTTGAAACAGCCATCGAGCTGTTGGCAACGCGCAGTTATCACGATGTTGGTGTCAGTGATGTGTGTAAGCATGCTGGCGTCACCAAGGGCGCGTTCTATCACCACTTTGACAGCAAGGCTGAACTGTTTGCCGCCTCTGCACGGCATCATTGGGAAAAGGGCAAGGACGAACTTCGCGCCATCTTTTCCCCCGATGTGCCACCGATTGAGCAGCTAAATGGCTATATCGAGCTGATTTGTAACAAACAGGAACGCTACGCCGTCCCGGGTGAAAGCGAAGTCTGTGTCTGCCCGATCTTTACCGCCGGCGGTCAGGTGGGGCCGGAAGACGAAGCCATTCAAACCTGCTCGCGCGAGTTGGCCGAAGAACAGATCAAGTATCTGTCATCCATGGTGCGCGGCCTGAAGGGCGAGGGCATGTTGGATCAGGATGGGGACGTCACAACCTTGGCGCGACTGATTTTCCAGTATGTTCACGGCCTGCTGACCTATGGACAAGTTTTTAATGATCTTGATACCGTTCGGTCTGATATTCGCGAAGGTATCTGCAGAATCCTTAATTTACAGTGCAAATTCAGAAAGTTAGAGACGGTTTAAAACGTCTCGTTAGGCGGTGAAAATAAAATAATTTTAAAAAATCGCCACTTTTTTGCCTTTTTGCACTTGCGATCAAACCGATCGGTATGCATCTAACCATCAAACGGGCCGCTTATGTGCGGTGCAACGCATTTGGAAGATGGTAAGATGCAGTCTCGATCAAAACGCAAAATTCTGCTGCCAGTTGCTGCCTTGGCGCTGGTCGCTGCCGCCGGTGGATATGGTCTGCATATCACCGGATCCGCTGCTGATGAGGTCGCGGTTCAATCCGCCCAGTCGGCTCCCCCCGCAACCCCGGTCACCGTATCGGGTGTCAAAAGTCAGTCTGTCCGCCTTTGGAGCAACTTTTCCGGCCGCCTGAGTGCGGTGGAAGAAGTACAACTGCGCCCGCAGGTCAGTGGTGCGATTGTTGAAATCCGCTTTGAAGACGGTCAGTTGGTCAATCAGGGCGATATCCTTGCCGTGATTGATCCGCGCAGCTATCAGGCTGCAGTCAACGAAGCACGTGCCGAACTTGCCGCCGCACAGCAAAACCTGTCGCTGGCGAAAAAGGAAAAGGAACGTGCGGAAAAGCTCGTCTCCAACGGTACAGTTTCCAAGCGCGTCTATGACGAACGCCTAAGCACCCATCAGGTCGCGCAAAGTGACGTCAGCCGCGCAAAGGCAAAACTTGAACTGGCTGAAATCGAACTTGATCACGCCTATGTCAAAGCACCGATCAATGGACGTGTCAGCCGGGTTGAGCTAACCGTGGGTAACCAGGTCAATTCGGGTGCTAATGCCCCGGTTCTGACCACGATTGTCTCAACCGGTAAAATCTATGCCGATTTCGATCTGGATGAGCAGACCTTCTTTGCAAGTCTGGGCGATAGCGGCAAGATCGATGGTGCGGCACAGACCATTCCGGTCAATATGACGCTTTCGAACGGTCGCCATATTTCCGGTCACGTTCACAGCTTCGATAACCGCATTGATGCGCGCACCGGCACCATCCGTACCCGTGCGCTGTTTGACAATCTTGATGGCAGTCTGCTGCCGGGCACCTTTGCCAGCCTTCAGGTCGGCACGCTTGCCAAAAGCGACGTCATCATGGTTTCGCCAGAAGCCGTCAGCACCGATCAGGATCGCAAATTCGTTTATGTCGTCGAACCGGACAACACGGTTGCCTATCGTCAGGTGACTTTGGGGTCTGAAATCAATGGCATGCGCATTGTGACATCGGGCCTGAACGAAGGTGATCTCGTGATCGTTAATGGCATCATGAAGGTTCGACCAGGCATGCCGGTCGCCCCGGAAATTCTGCAGGCCTCCGCATCGTAATCGATGTGTGACTGCGCTTTAAAGCAAGGCTGAAAATCATGCAGAACCTGTCCCGATTTTTCGTGGATCGCCCGATCTTTGCCGGCGTCCTGTCCGTCCTGATGTTGTTGGCGGGCCTGATTGCCATGATGCGTTTGCCGATTTCCGAATATCCGGAAGTCGTGCCGCCATCGATCGTGGTCGAAGCCAAATTCCCCGGCGCCAATCCCGCCGAGATTTCCGAAACAGTTGCATCCCCGCTTGAAGAGCAAATCAACGGGGTTGAGGGGATGCTCTATATCAACTCGCTGGCCACCACCGATGGCAACCTGTCGCTGACCGTGACATTTGAAATCGGCACCGACCCCGATCTGGCCCAGCAAAAAGTCCAGAACCGTGTGTCGCAGGCCGAACCGCGTCTGCCTGATATCGTGCGTCAACTTGGCGTTACGGTGTCGAAACGATCACCGGATTTGACCATGGTCGTGCATTTGCGTTCGCCAAATGAACGCTATGACATGCTTTACTTGCGTAACTACGCGACGCTCAATGTCCGTGACAGACTGGCCCGTATCAACGGCGTTGGTCAGGTCGGCCTGTTTGGGTCGGGTGACTATGCAATGCGCGTCTGGCTTAATCCGGACAAGGTTGCCGAACGCAACCTGACCGCCGGTGAGGTGGTCTCGGCCATCCAAAGCCAGAACGTTCAGGTTGCTGCTGGTATCATTGGCGGTGCGCCTTATGACAGCGGTGTGCAGTTCCAGCTGCCGATCAATATCAGCGGCCGTTTGCAAAGCCCGGAAGAGTTCGAAGACATCATCATCAAACGCGAAGGCGATGGCACAATCACGCGTTTGGGTGATGTGGCCCGTGTCGAAATGGAAGCACAGCAATATGCACTGCGTTCCCTGCTTGATAACAAGCCAGCGGTTGCTATTCCGATCTTTGCGTCGCCGGGCTCGAACGCGCTTGATATCTCAAGCAACGTTCGCGCAACCATGGAAGAACTGAAACAGAACTTCCCGGATGATCTGGATTACTCGATTGTCTATGACCCGACCGTGTTTGTTCGTGGTTCCATCAAGTCGGTCATTATGACCCTGCTTGAGGCGGTCGCACTTGTTGTGGTCGTGGTGACAATCTTCCTTCAGACATGGCGTGCATCGATCATTCCGTTGTTGGCCGTGCCGGTATCGATCATTGGTACCTTTGCGCTGATGCTGCTGATGGGCTTTTCGATCAACGTTCTGTCACTGTTTGGATTGATCCTCGCGATCGGGATCGTGGTCGATGATGCGATTGTTGTTGTCGAAAACGTTGAACGTAACATTGAACGTGGCCTGTCACCGCGTGATGCCACCGTTGCCGCCATGCGCGAAGTGACCGGACCGATCATTGCGACCTCGCTTGTGATTACCGGCGTGTTTGTGCCGATTGCCTTTATTTCTGGCCTGACCGGTCAGTTCTATCAGCAATTTGCCCTGACGATTGCCATTGCGACGATCATTTCGACCATCAACTCGCTCACGCTTAGCCCGGCCTTGTCCGCAGTTCTTCTGCGCAGTCACGACGCGCCGAAAGATTGGCTGACGCGGGGAATGGACTTTGTCTTTGGCTGGTTCTTCCGGGGCTTCAACCGCTTCTTTAACCGCAGCACCGATCTTTATGCCGGTGGTGTGAAGCGTCTGCTGGGCGTGAAGGCCATCATGATGGCGCTTTATGTCGGTCTTCTGGCGCTCACCTATCAGGGCTTCCAGATCCTGCCGACAGGCTTCGTTCCGCTTCAGGACAAGCAATATCTTGTCAGTTTCGCCCAGCTTCCGCAGGGCGCGACACTGGATCGTACCGAAGACGTCATTCGTGAAATGTCTGACATCGCGCTCAAAGAGCCGGGTGTTGAAAGTGCCGTGGCCTTCCCGGGGCTTTCGATCAACGGTTTCGTTAACAGCTCAAGCGCTGGCATCGTGTTCGTGACGCTCAAGGACTTTGACGAACGCAAAAGCGATGATCTGTCGGGCCTGGCGATTGCTGGCAAGCTTCAGCAGAAATTTGCTGGCATTGAAGAAGCCTTTGTTGCCATCTTCCCGGCACCACCGGTGCAGGGTCTTGGGACCGTTGGTGGGTTCAAACTGCAGGTGCAGGATCGCTCTGATCAGGGCTACGGCGCGCTTGATGATGCGATGAAACAGGTCCTTGCCAAGGCATGGGCAGCACCGGAACTGACCGGTGTGTTTTCAAGCTATAACATCAATGTGCCGCAGCTTCAGGCAACGCTTGACCGTACCAAGGTCCAGCAGCTTGGCATTTCGGTTGATGAAATTTTCCGGACCATGCAGGTCTATCTGGGATCGATGTATGTCAATGACTTCAACGCCTTTGGCCGCACCTATCAGGTGATTGCACAGGCAGACAAGCCATACCGTTCAAGCCCGGAAGACATCCTGCGTCTGCAAACACGTAACGCAGACGGGGACATGGTGCCGCTTGGTTCTGTTATTTCCGTAACCGAAACGTTCGGTCCGGACACGGCGATGCGCTACAACGCGTTCCGTTCGGCTGATCTGAACGGTAATGCTGCACCGGGTTATTCCAGTGGCGAAGCACAGGCTGCGATCACGAAGATCCTTGAAGAAACATTGCCGCCGGGCATGTCCTATGAATGGACGGAGCTGACCTATCAGCAGATCCTGGCGGGCAATACAGCGATCTTTGTGTTCCCGATCTGTATCCTGCTCGTGTTCCTGGTGTTGGCGGCACAATATGAAAGCCTGACCATGCCATTGGCGGTGATCCTGATCGTCCCGATGAGCATCCTGTCGGCAGTCTTTGGTGTCTATCTGTTTGGGGGTGACAATAACATCTTCACCCAAATCAGCTTGTTTGTGCTGGCCGGACTGGCATCAAAGAACGCCATTCTGATTGTCGAGTTCGCCCGCGAACTTGAACATCAGGGCCGTACCACACTTCAAGCCGCGATCGAGGCCAGCCGCTTGCGTCTGCGTCCGATCCTTATGACTTCTTTGGCCTTCATCATGGGTGTCGTCCCGCTGGTTCTGTCCAGCGGTGCGGGTGCCGAGATGCGCCACGCGATTGGTATTGCCGTCTTCTCGGGCATGCTGGGCGTGACGATATTTGGCCTGATCCTGACCCCGGTCTTTTATGTTCTTGTACGCATGATTGGCCGGCGCAACGAAGTTCGCTCACTTGATGAGGTTGATGCACACCAACCTGCGGAGTGATCGATATCGTTGCACAAACAGCCGGACCGTTCTTATCCCCCCGACCCCGCCGGTCCGGCTGTTTTACTTTTCTACTGATTTTCCAATGCAAGCTTGCGGATGCCCAGAAATGCCTCGGTATCAATCGGAACCAGCGGCCCTTGCCAAGTTCCAGCTTGGGCTGGTGATGGCGCATCCCAGTCAATTGCAGGCTGTTTTGGCAAATTCTCGGCCGATGGCCAGCGATCTCCACCAAACAGTTCATCGCGGTAATCGCCAAGGGTGCCAAGCGTTCCAGCTGGGGCTTCTTTGACGGTCAGGCGGGCGCCATATTTGCGTTTAAGTTCTGTCTCGACCCGGTTTTCAACGAATTCGGTCAACTTGTCGCCGGTTAGCCCTTTTTGTTCGCCAGCATTCTTGGCAACACGGAATTCAAATCCGTAATCCATGCCGTTTGATATGTTGGCGTTATTGCTGCCAAATACCGCGGTCAGTTGCCCATCAAGGTAATAGGCGCGCGTCACATCCGCATCGGCATTGTCATCAAGCCAGTTGGACAAATTGTTCTGAGCATTCTGTTGAGTATTGGCAAACTCGGCTTGGCGTTCCTGCCAAAGAGCTTTCCACTCATCAACGGAATAGTCGGTGGCATATTCGCCGGTTTGACTGTCAATCGGGCGGGGCGGCGTCAAAAGCTGTGCGCCAACCAATGAAATTTGTCCCTGAATAGTGACCATGATGAACCTCGTTGCGGTGTCTTGGGGCGAAAAGACAAGCAATCCAAGGGCCAAATATGCATAAAAGCCGGGTTGTGGCGGTATTGCGCCGGTTGCACGATGTGATGTTGGTCACCTGTGGTGTCTGCGTCTAAAATATTTGGTGATCTCAGCGGTTTAGCGGGAATAATCTTCCCACACCAACGAATAAATTCCTTATACGATTGCGATCAAGCAGACCAAGTTTGCCGGGTGCTTGCCATTGGCAAACTTCGCCTTATCTTTCGTTCGGAATGTTTGTCGATAAGGGTTCTCGACCATGAACTATGTGCGTACAGGTTTGTTGCTGGCCGGACTGACGGCACTGTTTGGTGCGGTCGGCATGATGATTGGCGGCCAGCAGGGCATGATCATCGCGCTGATCTTTGCCGCGGCGATGAATGTGTTCGCCTATTGGAACTCGGATGCGATGCTGCTTCGGATGAGAAGCGCACGCGAGGTGGATGATGTGACCGCACCCGAATTGGTGGCGATGGTGCGCGATCTGGCGCGCAATGCCGATCTGCCAATGCCCAAGGTCTATATCATCGAAAACCCGCAACCCAACGCCTTTGCCACCGGCCGTAACCCGGAAAATGCAGCTGTGGCGGCAACGACCGGGTTGCTTAAGCTGCTTGATCGCAACGAGATCGCGGGTGTCATGGCCCATGAATTGGCGCATGTGAAAAACCGCGATACCCTGACCATGACGATCACGGCAACCATCGCCGGTGCGATTTCGGCACTCGCGAACTTTGCGATGTTTGCCGGTATGTTTGGCGGGAACCGGGAAAACAACAATCCGCTTGGCGGTATTGGTATGATCCTGATTGCCATTCTGGCTCCGATGGGGGCGATGATTGTGCAGATGGCGATTTCGCGAACCCGCGAATATGAAGCCGACAAAATCGGGGCCGAGATTTGCGGCCATCCGATGTGGTTGGCCAGTGCGCTGAACAAGCTTGATAAGGGCGTTCACGCCATCCCGAACATGGAAGCCGAACGCAACCCGGCAATGGCGCATATGTACATCGCCAATCCGCTGTCGGGCAAAGGGGTCGATAACCTGTTTTCGACCCATCCCAACATGGCCAACCGCATTGCCAAACTACAGGAAATGGCGATGGGGCCGGTAAGTCGTCCGCAGGCGGCTTCGACCCCGGCATCGTCTGGTCGATCAGCCTCCAGCCCATGGGGCAAAAGCCCATCAAAACCAGCAGCACCGCGCCGTCGCAAGCGACCTTGGAATTAATCCAGAAAACCTGATCTATCGCAATGTAACCGGTCATTTTGACCGGTACGTTGGTGCTGATCCCTATTTGAGGATTGTTGAGATTATTCTTCGGTATTAGCT
The DNA here is from genome assembly GCF_048059015.1 of Thalassospira sp. Classification (GTDB taxonomy): domain Bacteria; phylum Pseudomonadota; class Alphaproteobacteria; order Rhodospirillales; family Thalassospiraceae; genus Thalassospira. Next base: position 19,643 of record NZ_JBLLNT010000011.1, read on the forward strand.
GAAACCATTCTGGTCTGGATTGACCATCTGTGTTTGGCAGAAGACAATAAGCGGATAAAATTCAGGGAACCCACAATCCGGGTTACGCGCCACGGGGTACCAATAAGGGAAAAAATGGCTGGGTTCTGGTCGATGGTTGGCCTTGTGATCAAGTCATTGATCACAGGCAACGACGCAGTCAATGATTTGGGGGACACGGCCGATATTGGTTCGGCTGGCGATGATCCTGTATGTCTTTATGCGATTGCGCGCTTCAAACCGCCGACCGGTGATGACACAGCTGACGGCTTTGCCGATTTCCTGACCCATGTTCTGGCAAATGTTCCTGCAAGTCAGGCCGTGCGCCTTGATCAGTTCTTTACCCCCAACCCCGAAGCAACCGATCCGTTCCAGGCCATGCGTGAAGTACAGCTTAATGTGCTTAACATGGGGCATCGATTGGATGCGGATGCCGCATTCTGGGGGCAATATAATGCCAATACCGGTCACTTTGACGTTCACCTGATCAGTGATGGGCTGACAACGTCGCTTTATGACCTGTTATTGCCGCTATCCTATAGCTTCCGGCAACCAGACCACCCTGATGTTGCCGAGGCGCTCAAGATCCTTTTGGGTGCCCAACTTGTTTTGAAGTCGCGTGGTGGCGATCAGCGTCTTTTGCAAATTGCGCGTCTGTCATCGACGCTTGAGGATTTTCAGGAACGCATCAATCACGGCGAATATTTCAACGCGGCGGGCAGTGGTGTTGCGCTGGCCTATGCGTTTGGCGCCTATATGCTAAGCGAAACCGGCGATCGATCCTATTGCGCCAGTGCGCTTCGCGTGCTGGAGCCGCTGGTGCGGCAGATATTGGGTGATGCCGGGACCAAACCACAGGAACCCGCCGCCAAGCCAAAAGCGCCGTCGGGTCTTTTGGGCGAGGCCCTGCACCAAAAGCAGGCGGCCACCAAGGAGCTTCGCACCGAAGATCTTCTGGGCCTGATCACCGATCACGCCAAGTTAAGCTCGCAATCGACAGCGGTTCTGGCGCTTTATGGTGGGCTGGTGAACTGGTCGTTGATTGCCAACCTCAAGGCGCGTTCTGGTGCGTTGGCGATGGGCATCTGGAAGCTTTTGGAACTTCGCGTGGAATTGTCGGTCGGGACGGCGGTTGATCGGGCGATCGCGGTTTGCAAACTTGGCGAAGCCATGGTTTGTGCGGGCAAGGATGCCGAAGACGCCAAGATCGTCGATGCCGGTGCAAGCCACTATCGCCGGGCAATTACGATGGTTAATACCCGTGCGCATGCTCCGCTTTATTCGCTTGTTGCCTATGGCCTGGCCGAGGCAATCGTCGCATCAGCAAATATCAATGACATCAATATCCCCGACGCGCAGGTCGTACCAGTGTTTCAAGCCGCCCTAAAAGTCTGTGCGCGCAGGGATCATCCCTATATCTGGGGGCGGATCATGTTTGCGCTTGCCACGGTCTATCTTACCGTTGGGAATGTTCATCAGGATTCCAAATCTTTGACCAAGGCCCGTATGGGCTTTTCCCAAGCCTATGAGGCATTTATTGATGCCGGGGCCAAAGGCGCGGCACGTGCCGCGTCAGGCGGATATACCCGAACCGAAAACATGTTGTCGCAACTTGGTCATCGCAAGGCGGTGATGGACGCCACGGGCGGCGAAGGTTCTGGCGAGGCTTCAGGCAAGGAAGCCGCATCCTAACGCTGCCGCATCTTAACTGGTGTCCGGCCTAATCGATCACAGACAAAAAGAAACCCCCGCAGCGGGTGCTGCGGGGGTTTTGACTGCGACTGCCGGGTCACTTCTATTCGCGGTTACCGAAGAAGTGCAGCAGCATGATGAACAGGTTCACGAAGTCGAGATACAGACGCAGTGCGCCGAACAGGGCTTTTTTGCCTGCGGTCGCTACGTCGTCATGCTCGTGATACTCTTCCTTGATGCGCTGGGTGTCGTATGCGGTCAGGCCGGTGAAGATCAGGACACCAGCAGCCGAGATAACGAACTGCAGCATGCCGCTACCCAGGAAGATGTTGACCACGCTGGCAATGATGATGCCAATCAGGCCCATGAACAGGAAGCTGCCCCAACCCGACAGGTCCTTCTTGGTGGTGTAGCCAAACAGGCTCATCGCACCAAAGGTACCAGCGGTGATGAAGAAGGTACGTGCAATCAACTCACCGGTATAAACCAGGAAGATCGAAGCAAGGGACAGACCCATCAAGCCGGCATAAATCCAGAATGTCGCCTGTGCTGCGCCGAAGCTCATCTTATGAATTCGTGCGCTCAGGAAGAAAACAAGCCCGATCGGGGCCAGCATGACAATCCAGTGCAGACCGGTGCCGAAAATAGCCTGCATCAGGGTCGGGCTGGTCGACACAGCCATTGCCACGATACCGGTCAAGGCAAGTGCGGATGCCATGTAGTTATAGACACGCAGCATATAGGCGCGGAGACCTTCATCGATCTCGGCCGCCGACCGGCCAACCGAGACGTCATAGCCGCGTTGACGCGTTTCAAAAGCCATTGAAATCCCTCTTTGATCCAATTGTGAGCAGAACATAGATATACAATTCTGCGATGATCAAAATATGGCAGGATTTCCGCGAAAAGCAACGCTTTGACGGAAACGGCAAGGATGAGGGGCAGACATCTGTGATCTTGTTCACGTTGCAAGTTACGCGATTGTGAATTTGCCATGACGCGACAGAACCGCGAAACCGGTCTATCATGGCGCTTAAGGAGAATTCACAATTATATGCCAACAGGTTACCAAGCCCCGGAACCATATGCCAAAGATCGCCATGCCAGATATCGCCTCACATCCAGACAAGCGTAAATTCGCCTCAAAATCGGGGTCGGGGATTCGCGCGCTTGTTCTGGCCTGTGCAACGGCCGGGATGCTCGGTTTTGGACTGTTTGGCCCGGCTTTGGCCCAAAACGCAAATCTAAGTGTGAAGCCTGATAGCGGTGATATCCCGATCTTTACCGAAAAATATGCCGACGCAGAATTTTGTGCCGATGGTACCGGGAATGGTCCCTGTGCGGTCGCCCCGGTCGATGTGCCGGAATTTGATGCAAGCTTCGTCTATCGTTTCCTTGCCTATCATGCGCAGCGCCCGTTTGACCGTTTTTCCTGGCAGGCCTTCACATCGCTGATGGCGCCGGTTGATGATCCATCCCAACCTGCCATCTGGGAAAGCTTCCCGACCAGACGCACATTGTTTTCCGAGGTCGGCTATCCCAATTCCGCCTGTGCCAAGGATCTGCCCAGCGGGCATCTGTTGTTGGCAAGTTATGTGCAATCGAGTGGCGATATCCTGATCGATCAGGCCGGGAATTTTGTTTTGTATGAAACCCGGATCAATCCGGTCGCAGAAACCTATATCCGCGAAAATGATCTACAAAGCCCGGTTGGGCGCAAGGCGTTTGCTGCTTCTGGCCAGGACATCTCCTTTCCCACCGGGCATGTGTTTGAAGAAATCGTCGGAAAAGTCCCGTCAAACGACACGGATGTGGGCATCCCACCCTCTGCGCCTGGCGTGATGGGCGCGCAGCTTTTAAAATTCGCTTGGCGCATCCTGCCCTCCGATGGCGCGTCCGTAAACACGACATCAGGCGCGTATTACGCCCGCCCGGCCCGGATCGCAGTTGCCGGAACAGACAGCCTTGATGGCAAACCGGCTTGTCTGGATGTGACGGTGGGATTGGTCGGGCTGCATCTGGTGCAACGTGTGGCCAGTGGCAATGGCGATCGCTGGATCTGGGCAAGCTTTGAGCATGTCGGGAATGTGCCGCTCGCCAAAAATGCACGGCGACCCAACAGCATCATCACCGATAATCTGTTCCCCGATGGGTGTCTGGCACCGGATGATGCTGGTGATCAATTTGCCTTCTATGGTGGCAAGGTCGGGGCAGGGCAGGAGGCCAACCAGTCGATATCAGGGCCTTTGAAATGGGCGCGCGAAGAACCTTATGCCCGATTGGCATCGGGGGAGGTTGCATCTGGCCCGGATATTGTCCGGTGTTGGCGGCTGTTCTCCGGAACAGCCGAAAGCAATTTCATCTGGCAGAGCAAGCTTGGGAACTCCGTCTGGGCAAATTACTTGCTGCTGGGGACACAATGGATTGGCAATCCCGGCAATGCGCCGTTCGGGGTTGGGGAAGTACCGCGCTATCTGACCAACAGTGCGCTTGAAAGCTTTATGCAGCATCAAACAGATGCCAGTTGCCTGAGCTGCCATGATCGGGCAACAACCGATACCGGGCAGCGATCAAACTTTACCTTCCTGCTTGACCCGTTGCCGTGACCGTTGGTCAGGCATTTTCCTGATTGCGCGGATACCCCGCATACAGACCTTCCAATTTTGTGCGTTTGGCACTAGCATGCCCCGCAACATTTGCCGCAGCCAAAAAACAAAGAACAGCGGCGAATTCAGGGAGGAAACATGCTGGCCAGTCGTGATGATTATGCGACGGTATGCTCGGATTTTGTCTGGGATGTACCAACCTATTTCAACATCGGCGTTGATGTTTGCGATAAATGGGCAGATGACCCGGATCGCCTTGCGCTGATGCATCGCCGCCGCGACGGATCACGTCGCGATTACACATTCTCACAGATCAAACGTCTGTCGAACCGCTTCGCCAATGTCATGCGCCGCCATGGCATTCGTCGAGGGGATCGTGTGGGTATCTTGCTGCCGCAAAGCCCGGAAACCGCCATTGTCCATGTCGCGACCTATAAGATGGGCGGGATTGCCGTGCCGCTCTTTACCCTGTTTGGGGTGGATGCGCTCGAATACCGTTTGGGCAACTGTGCGGCCAAGGCGCTGGTGACCGACAAAGAAGGTGCGGCCAAGATCGCCGAAATCCGCGATCTGCTGCCTGCCCTTGAATATGTCTATGTCATTGATGGCGCGCCAGAAGGCTGCTTTGACTTCAAGGCACTCTCGACCGAGGCCAGTGATCAGTTCGAGCCGGTCAAGACGCGCGCTGATGAACCGGCCCTGATCATTTACACATCCGGTACCACCGGCCAGCCCAAAGGTGCCCTTCATGCGCATCGGGTGTTGCTCGGCCATTTGCCCGGTGTTGAAATGTCTCATGACTTCTTCCCCAAGGATGGGGATGTGATGTGGACCCCGGCTGATTGGGCCTGGATCGGCGGACTTTTGGATGTTTTGCTGCCTGCTTGGCATCATGGCGTTCCGGTCGTCGCCCACCGGTTTGAGAAATTCACACCCGAAGAAGCGTTCAAGCTGATTGCCGAATATGGCGTGCGCAATACTTTCCTGCCGCCAACTGCATTGAAGATGATGCGCGCCGCAGGTGATGAATTGGCGCAAAAGTTCAATTGTAATTTGCGCTCTATTGCAAGTGGTGGCGAAACACTTGGTGCGGAACTTCTTGATTGGGGGCGTCGGGTGTTTGACGTCACGATCAACGAGTTTTACGGCCAGACCGAATGCAACATGGTTGTCAGTTCCTGCCAGTCGATCATGAAATCAAAGCCCGGCGTGATGGGGCGACCAGCGCCTGGTCATGACGTTGCGGTGATTGATCTGGGGGGCAACGTGCTTGAACCCGGTGAAATGGGCCGGATTGCGGTGCGTGCACCCGATCCGGTGATGTTTCTGGAATATTGGCGCAATCCCGAAGCCACCCGGGACAAGTTTGTCGGTGAATGGCTTTTGACTGGCGATATGGGCTGTGTTGATGCCGATGGCTATATCCGCTTTGTCGGGCGCGATGATGACGTGATCAGCTCGGCAGGTTATCGCATTGGTCCGGGCGAGATTGAAGATTGCCTGATTGCCCATCCGGCTGTGCGCATGGCAGGTGTGATCGGCAAACCCGATGAACAGCGTGGTCAGATCGTAAAGGCCTTTGTCGTGCTGGCAGATGGCTTTGCGCAAAGTGCGGAACTTGAAAGCGAAATCAAGGACTTCGTAAAAACCCGCTTGGCCGCGCATGAATATCCGCGCGAGATCGCTTTCCTTGAGCAACTGCCGATGACAACGACCGGCAAGGTCGTCCGCCGCGCTTTGCGTGATATTGCCTGATGATCATCATCTGATATCAAATCGATATCGAAACATCTGAAATGCAAAACAGGGCCGGTTACTTGAACCGGCCCTGTTTTTGTTTTTGGGGATGCGACGAAGCTTATTCGTTACGCAACATAGGGGCCGCCGGACTGCGCAGTGCCTGCCATGTGCCGACAAAACCGGCCGCAAGCGTTGCAAACAGGCCAATGGCAATCGGACCCAGAATGGTCATCGGCAGAAGCACCCAATTTGCTTCCATCACCAGTACGAGAACCGACCAAGCAGCGATCGAACCAACGATGGTGGCAATCACGCCGGTGGCAAGGCCAAGGATCCCGTATTCCAGCGCATAGGCATAAAGGATGTTGGCCCGTGTTGCGCCCAATGTTTTGAGGACCACGGCATCATAGATGCGCTTGCGACGGCCCGCCGCCACAGCGCCCCCCAGAACCAGCACACCGGCAACAATCGCAATCATGCTTGTCGCATTCAGGGCCGTGCCGATGCCTGCGAGAATGGCGTTGGCGGCTTCAAGCGCCTCTCGTACCCGGATGGCCGACACATTCGGGAAATCAAGCCCGATCATGCGATCGACCGGTTCTTCCATTTCACGTGGCATATGGGCAGTGGCGATCAGGCTATAGGGCGCCTTGTCGATCAGACCCGGCGAAAACACCATGGCGAAATTCATGCGCAGGCTCTGCCATTCAATTTCGCGCCAATTGGCAATTTCAGCGGTGATGTCACGACCCAACACATTGACGGTCAATGTGTCACCCGGCTCCAAACTAAAGGCATTGCCGATATCCGCACTGATCGATACCAGCGGTTTGGAGGCATCATTGTAGTCAGACGGCCACCATGCACCGCGCACAAGCTTGGTTTCCGGCGGTGGGCTGGCAGCAAAGGTCAAACCACGGTCGCCGCGCAGGAACCAGCGATCTTCACCCGGACCGACATCTTCGGATTTAACACCGTCAACCGCGGTCACACGTCCGCGCAGCATCGGTGTTTGTTCGATATCCGAAACATTATCTTTTGATAGAAGCTGACCTTTGAACTGGTCCATCTGATCGGGGCGAATATCAAGGAAGAAGAAAGCAGGGGCAAAGTCCGGCAGGTTCTCATTGATCTCGTTATCAAGGTTGCCCTCAATCCCGGAAATGGTGACCAGAAGGGTCAAACCCAAACCAAGCGACAGCGCGACCGGAACCGTGCTGGCGCCCGGACGATGCAGGTTGGCCAGCGCCAGTCTTGAAAACGCGCTGCGTCCGGTGATGAACCGTTTCGAAAGGGATACGATACTTTGCCCGGCATAGGTGAAAATCACCACAGCCAGTGCAGATCCAACAATAAAGCCAAGCGCAATCTCGCGATCTGTTGCGGTCAGCACGGTCAGGATCAGCAGAAGTGCAAGCGGAACGCCGATATAGGGCAGGTCACGTTTGCGCACCGGGCTTCCGTTAAACAGACCGGCACTGGCTCGGAACAATCGGGCGGCCGGGATTTCACGTGCACGCAACAAGGATGGCAGGGCAAAGACCAAGGTGGTCAGAACGCCAAAGCTGGTTGCAATGATCAGCGACGGCAAAGCCGGGCCCAAAGTCACATCAATCGGCAAACGACCTGCCAGAAGCGGAGCAATGATCGCAGGTGTCACCGCACCGATCAAAAGACCGATACCAATCCCGATCAATGCCAGCACAAGGATTTGCAGGAAGTAAATCCGAAGCACCAGACCATGCGATGCCCCGATCGATTTCAGGGTCGCGATGACAGATGTTTTGCTTTCGATATGGCTCCGCACCGCATTGGCGACCCCGATGCCGCCAACAAGAAGGGCGGACAGCCCGACAAGGGTCAGGAACAGGGTCAGGCGTTCGATAAAGCGACGCAGGCCCGGATTGGCATTGGCGGTATCACGAATGCGCCAACCGGCATCGGCGAACTCGTTTTCAATGCGTTCGCGGAACTCGGTCGGGCTTTCATTATCGTTCAAATCCAAAGCGTAATAATAGCGGATCAGGCTTCCGGGCTGCACCAGACCGGTCTCCATCAACCCTGCCTTGGAGACCATCAAGCGCGGGCCGAAATTGAAAAAGCCAACTGCCTTATCAGGTTCCTTGGCGATCACGCCGCGAATTTGAACATCAATGTCGCCAAGCTTGACCGTATCACCAACAGCGATGTTAAGGCGCTCCAGCAGGCCTGCCTCGGTCACAGCACCCCAGAGGCCATCCTTTTGATCAAGGGCACTGGCGAATGGAATGCCGTCTTCAAGCTCCATCTCGCCAAACAGGGGATAGGCATCATCAACGGCCTTAAGCTCCACCAGACGGCGCTGCTCCGGGCCATAGGCCGTGCTGCGCATGGTGGCCAATTCGCCAACCCGTTCGGTGTTTTCCGTAAGCCATTCAATCTGTTGAGGGGTGGCTTCCTGATGGGTCAGGCGAAGCTCTACGTCTCCGCCCAAAAGTTTACGGCCATCACGCTCCAAGGCCGATAGAACGGATTCCGAAACGTTTCCGACAGCGGCAATCGATCCCACGCCCAGCGCAAGGCAGGCCAGAAAGATGCGAAAGCCCGAAAGCCCGCCGCGCAATTCACGCCGACAGACTTGCCAGGCGATGGACCACAAACGATCCGCACCTGATGATTTCAGATCGGTGGTGCTCATGATTGCGGTTCCAGATGCGAAACGATTTCGCCATCGCGCAGCATCACGGTACGGTCACAGCGTTCTGCAAGCCCCGGATCATGGGTGATCAGAAGCAAAGTCGAGCCGCGCCGTTTGGTCAGATCAAAAAGCAATTCAATAATCGTTTCACCGGTCGCTCCATCAAGGTTACCGGTCGGTTCATCAGCCAGAAGAAGCTCCGGATCGGTTGCCAAAGCACGGGCAAGAGCCACGCGCTGTTGCTCGCCCCCCGAAAGCTGCCCGGGATAATGGCCAATGCGATGACCCAGCCCGACAAGTTCAAGCTCCTCGCGGGCTTTTTCAAACGCATCCTTGCGTCCGGCAAACTCCATCGGAAGCGCAACGTTTTCCAACGCGCTCATGGTCGGGATCAGATGGAAGTCCTGAAATACGATGCCAACATGGTGACGGCGATACAGCGCAAGCCCGTCTTCATCGAGCGCGCGGAGATCATTCTCGCAAACCTTGACCACACCTTCTTGGGCTTGTTCCAGTCCGGCAATAACCATCAAAAGCGATGTTTTGCCCGAACCTGACGGACCGACCAGACTTACGCGTTCACCCGCATGGATCGACAGATCAACCCCTTTTAAAATCTCGACAATTCCAGCCGGGCCCTGCAGGCGCAGCTTCAGACCTTGCACATCAATTGTCTGTTTGGGTTTCTCGGCCGCCGATACGCCAGCTTGGTCCGGGATCGCGGTGGTTTCGGTCACAGTCATGTCGGTTCCTATCGGGGTTGTCCGTTGCAAGATCAACAAAGCAGGTTACATAAGCTTACGGATCTGGACGTTTCTGGTTCAAACTTCTGTGGTTCGAACGCGCTTCTATTGTTTTGAATGCGCTGTCCAAGGGTAAACGGAAGGTAACCGACCCCGCAAGTTGGCAGCATATAAGGTGAGATTTGTTATGAATTTGGCTTTCGGGCAAGGTCGTACTGTTATCAAGTTCACTCGTCATATGGTGTCTGGAATAAACAAATTCGCCAAGACCACGCTTGCAGGCCTTGGTTTTGCTGCGGTTTTGGCAACTTCATCGGTGGCTTATGCCAGTGAAGATGCGCCGCAAACCCTTGTTTTGTTTGGTGATAGTTTGATGGCGGGCTACGGGCTTGATCAGGATGCCGGCTTTGCCCCGCAACTTGAAGCCGCCCTCAAAGATGCCGGTCATGACATCCGAGTGGTCAATAGTTCGGTTTCCGGCGACACCACGGCGGCGGGCTTGGCCCGTCTTGATTGGGCCTTGGTGGATAAGCCTGATGCGGTGTTGCTTGAACTTGGTGCGAATGATGCATTGCGCGGGGTTGAGCCATCCCAAACGCGCGATAACCTTGCCCAGATCATTGAGAAGTTGCGTGCAATGGATGTTGATGTTTTGCTGGCCGGGATGATGGCACCACCCAATATGGGCACGGACTATGGCGATGAGTTCAACAGCATCTATCCCGATCTTGCCGGGCGCTATCAGATTGAATTATATCCGTTTTTCCTTGATGGGGTGGCTGCGGAGCCAGGCCTTAATCTGGACGACGGCATGCATCCGAACGCTGATGGCGTCAAAGTCATCGTTGAGCGCATTCTGCCTGAGGTCATTGAGCTTCTGGGCAACGCATCCTGATAAAACGACCGATTTCTCGATCAATCATAGAACCCCGCCGCACTACCTGTGGCGGGGTTTTGTCAATGTGAAAGACGTTATGGCCTCTGCAATGCCCTTGATCGGGCAATGTAGCGTGTCACGGGGCATCTTTTGACTCCCGGTTGAGGTCGGAGTGGTTTTGCGTTGCGACAGACCGCAGCATAATTCAGGGGTGTGACGAAAATCACTGACAAGCCAAGCGTTTGTGCAGGTTTCCGACGGTAATAAAATTTCGCCCATAGGTATTTTCGGGCGATCAAGTGATGTGAATTGCTGGAAAAACTGCGTATGTAGATAGAAAACATCAACAACCCGAAACGATTGTGGGTGCGGACCTTCTCAACGTTTATATTCAGCAATCGTGAAACATAAAAGTATTTAATATCAATGTAATATCGGATTTCAACAGGGCCGTGTTATGCCCCGTTAGGGGGGCTGAAACGGGTAAAAACACCCCAAAACACCCTGTTTGCTGTGAAATTAACACCTCATTTACTTTCGGTTATGTTTCGAACGAATCTTTGTCTAACTGCATACGTAGTTTTGTCGTTCGCAATTGCGTTGTTTTTTCGGGCATGATCGCCGATTTGATCGATTTCGGAGAAAATCCACAATCGATTGAAACCATAGAGTCATAGTAATTCCCGTTATGATTCAATGATTTAACAAGTATTGTTTCCCGCGTTCTTGTGTCGGCCTGTGGATAAGTTTGTTGAATAACTTTTTGCCGAGTCGCTCCGCAGAATCCCTGATGATTCTGGTAAAATGGCGCAATTTCAGGGATTTGGCGCGAAAAGTCGGACTCCGTTGCGTTCTTTGGAGTCGCTGTTTGACCTGTGGATGAATCGGAAGCGATTCAATTTTGACTGCAAATGCAGTTGCAGGGGGCCAAATCCGCAGATACACTTTTTGAAATCGGGACATCTGCGCCCGATTTCGCGGTGTTTGCTGCGTGATGCAATGCCAGAATGTTAAATTAATTCAATAATTTATCAGGTTACCCAACGTGTCCGCATCTTCAAACGTCAAGCAATCCTATACCATCCCCTGTTCATCGATTTTCCGTGACGCCGTTTTAAAACTGGCTGAGCAGCGTGGTGTGAATGCGGCCGATCTGGCGCGTTCTGTGATGTTGATCGTCCCGGAAAAAGTCATCGAAGACTATCAGGACCCTGGCGATCCGCCCAAAGGTGACCGCGAAACCATTGTTTTGAAATCCGGTCCGGCAGAAGGCCGCCCATGGCGCCGTAAACCTCGCCTGCAATTGCGGTTGCCGCCCGGGTTCTCCGTGATCACAGTGCGTAAGGCTTTGAAAATGGCCATCGATTTCGATGCCGGTGATGTCAATATGCGCGTTGAGAAATCCGATGTTCTGGCCGCAGAGCGCGCGGCCCTTGAAGAAGCTCGCGCGCTGAAGAAACGTCAGGCCGAACCGCCGGTCGAACTTCTGCAATCGCGTGAAGAGCTCGAACGACTGCGCCAGATTGTTGATAACCTTGCCTTTGATCCGCTTGATCGCGGGGTGACCACCTATAACGAAGCCCTGCATGTGATGGGCTTTGCACCGAATGCCAGGCCCGATATACGCGCGGTTCGGGCAAAATACCGCGTCCTTGCCGCCATTCATCATCCCGACAGCAACTATGGATCGCATCAACGCATGACCCAGCTGAATGCGGCGATGGATATCCTGCGCAAACACGTATTGTGATTACCCGCCTGCAATCATAGTGACTTGGTTTGCATGCTTCGCCCTTGTCGAAGCGCAAACGCGATGCTTAGATATAGTCCTTGGAGAACTTGGAAACGCATCGGGCGCAAGACCCGGATCACGTGACCAGACAGGACGGGAGAATGCATGACAGCAGAATTTCGGGCTGCCCATGCCAGCGGAGAAAACTGGGCTGCAGTTGCCTCTGAGCTGGCGGATCTCTTGGAAAAGGAGCCATTGCCAAAGCAGGCCTTGGCTTTTTTGTATGTCTCCGAAGCACTTTCAGAAGACATTGGCAGTATCCTGACATTCCTGCGATCGCGTCTTTCCATCGAACATTGGACCGGTACATCCGGTGTCGGCGTGTGTGGATCGGGTCGGGCCTATTTCGGGGTGCCTGCCGCATCCGTGATGGTCGCACCCTTTGACCGCGACGAGTTTCATATCTTCGAGCCGCTTAAAACCGATACCGATCTGGATGCGCCGGAACTGCAGCAGGCGATTGACCGTCTGCAGCCGATCTTTGGCCTCGTGCATGGTGATCCCGGTGCACCTGAAAGCCTTGGTACATTGACCGAACTGGCGCGATTGGGATCGACCTATTTGGTGGGCGGGATCGCATCAGGTGAACGAAGCGCTCCGCAAATTGCGGATAAGGTAGTCGATGGTGGTCTTTCGGGTGTTTTGTTTGATGGCAAAACCAGTGTGCAGGTCGGCATCAGTCAGGCCTGTACCCCCATTGGTCCGGTTCATCGCGTGACAGAGGGCCGCGAAGGCATCATCTCCACCCTTGATGATCGCGCGGCCTTGGATGTGCTTAAAGAAGAACTCGAAGCCGATGGCAGCGAACATTCCATGGCATCGGGGCGTTATCATGTGGCCTTGATGGTGCCGGGTTCTGACACCGGTGATTTCGTGGTCCGTAATCTGATGGGCGTTGATCCGCACAATAATATGATTGCGGTCAGCGGTGATGTGCAGGCAGGCGATGCCATCCGCTTTGTCCGGCGTGACGGAGCAGCCGCCGAGCTGGATCTACGCCGTATGCTGGCGGATTTGCAAAAACGTCTTCCGGGCAAGCCGCGCGGTGCGATTTATTGCAGCTGTGTCGCCCGTGGTCCGCATCTGTTTGGCACCGAAAGCCGGGAAATGATGATCATCCGCGATGAGCTGGGCGATCTGCCACTGACCGGCTTTTATGGTAATGGCGAAATATGTAACGATCGTTTCTATGGCTATACCGGGGTTTTGACCCTGTTTATCTAAGCCTTTTCAATCGTTTGCGGCGAAGCCCGAAATCTTGCGAATTCGTGATTTTGCAAGATTTTTTGCCATGGGCGGTTTCATCCCGTGGCACACAGGATATATTCATACCATTGCAAAAAATGAAGCATGCGGCGGGGCTTATGCCCGTTTGCGTGTCACAGGGGATTGATACATGGAATATCGTCGTTTGGGACGTACTGACATTGATGTCAGTGTAATTTGCCTCGGCACCATGACCTGGGGCCAACAGAATACGCAGGACGAAGCGTTCGAACAGCTTGATTACGCAACATCCAACGAAGTCAATTTCATCGATACCGCCGAAATGTACCCGGTTCCGGCGATGCAAGAGACCTTCACCAAAACCGAAACCATCATTGGCAACTGGCTGGAAAAGCGCGGTCGTCGTGATGATCTGGTGATCGCGACCAAGATCGTCGGTCCGGCTGATCGGTTTGATTATGTCCGCAATGGACCACGTCTGACCCGTGGCCAGATCCACGAGGCGATTGATGGATCGCTCAAGCGCCTGAAAACCGACTATGTCGATCTTTATCAGCTCCACTGGCCGGATCGGAATTCCAACTTCTTTGGCAAGCTTGGCTATGTCCATGACGAGAACGAGGAAATGACCCCGATCGAGGAAAGCCTTGAGGCCCTTGATGAATTGGTCAAGGCGGGCAAGGTTCGCCATATCGGGCTTTCGAACGAAAACCCGTGGGGACTGATGAAGTTCCTTGAGCTTGCGGAAAAGAACGGCTGGCCGCGCGTGGTTTCGGTGCAAAACCCCTATAGCCTCCTAACCCGTCAATATGAAGTCGGCATGGCCGAATGCTCCATCCGCGAGAATGCCGGTCTTCTGGCTTATTCGCCGCTGGGTGGCGGGGCGCTGTCGGGCAAATATCTGGGCGGTGCGCGCCCGGAAGGTACGCGCGTTGCCAAATGGCCGCAATATTTCGGCCGTTACCTGACGGAAAATGGCATCAAGTCGACCGAGGCGTACGTCAAAATCGCCAAGGATAATGGTCTTGATCCGTCGCAGATGGCGCTTGCCTATGTCAATTCGCGCCCGTTCCTGACATCGAACATCATTGGCGCGACCAGCATGGAACAGCTCAAGCTCAATATCGGATCAGCAAACATCACGCTGTCTGATGACGTGCTGAGCGCGATTGAAAGCGTGCATCAGACCTGGCCATATCCTTGCCCTTAATCGGGTTTAGGCTATCTCACCTATAAGGTAAGGCAGTCTTTTTTGGCTGCCTTACCCCATTCCAGAATTTCAGGAGGTGGCGCATGGTCAAACTCATCTCAGGCAAAGAAGCCGATCTTGGCGCCTTTTCCGTGCGCCGCGTTCTTCCCCATCGCGATGTGCGTTCGGTTGGACCGTTCGTGTTTTTCGATCATATGGGACCAGCCGCTTTCAAACCCGGCGAAGGCATTGATGTGCCGCCCCATCCTCATGTTTGCCTCGCGACTGTGACCTATTTGTTTAAGGGCGCTGTTTTGCATCGCGACAGCCTTGGCAGCAATCTTGAAATCACGCCGGGTGATCTTAATTGGATGAGTGCCGGAACCGGCATCACCCATTCCGAACGTGAAACACCCGAAGTCCGTAATTCTCATCACGAACTTGATGGGCTTCAGCTTTGGGTCGCCCTTCCCGAAGACGAAGAAGAATCCGAACCCGCCTTCTATCACGTGGCCAAAAACGATCTTCCGGTCATTGAAGATGCCGGACTTCATATGCGCCTGATCGCCGGTGAAGCCTTTGGCAAGACCGCGCCCGTTCCGGTGAAGTCCAAGCTTTATTACCTTGATGTGCATATGGATGACGGTGCGCAGCTTTTGCTTCCGGGTGAAAATCAGGAAGGGGCGGTTTATGTCGTCTCGGGCCAAATCGCCATTGATGGCGAAGATTACGGCCCGGAAAGCTTTGTCTATATCGCGCCCGAAGAAATCCCTGATATCGTCGCGCGATCAGATGCCCGTGTGATGCTTCTGGGCGGCTTGCCACTTGGTCATCGCTTCATGTGGTGGAATTTCGTTGCCAGTTCCAAGGAACGGATCGAAAAAGCCAAGTCCGACTGGGCATCGGGCAATTTCCCGCAGATCGACGGCGAAGATGACGTGTTGCCTTTGCCGGGCAGTGCAACGGGCTAGGGTCAGGACCACCTTCGCCCGGATTGCCACCAGAATTGAATTGGATACCTATCATGCGTTTGTTTGTCGGCGTGGAAATCCCGGGTGATATCGCAGCAGAGCTTTATCCGCTTGCGCGCGGGATCAAGGGGCTGGATGCCCAGGCCCCGGAAAACATGCACATTACCCTTAAATTCATCGGTAATGTTGATCCGGGTTTGGCCGCCGAGATTGACCAGGTCCTGTCGGATGTGCGGTTTGAACCCTTTGATCTTCAGGTGCAGGGGCTGAACGTTTTTGCCTCAAGCCGCAAGATCCGCATCTTTTGGGCCGGGGTGAAAGACCAACCGATCATGCGCAAGCTTGCCGCACGGGTCGAAAGCGCGCTTCTGACCCTTGAAGAATGCCCGGATATGGATATGCGCAAATTCACCCCGCATATCACACTCGGCCGTAACCGCGATGCGGCCCGCGCAACGATCGAACAAACCGTTGCCGATCATGCCGATCTCAGCTCGCGGGTTTTCACCATTGACCGGTTCTGCTTGTATGAAAGCCATTCAACGCAGGATGGCCCGGAATTTCGGGTGATTGCTGCTTATGACGGGTCTGAAGATCCGGCGCAAAAGCTGGTGCCTATGGATGATTTCGCGATGGAGGGGATGGAATGAAACTTGGATTTATCGGAACGGGCGCGATCAGTGATGCGGTGATCCGTGGATTGCTGACATCGGATTACCCGGTAACCGAGGTCATCGTTTCACGCCGAAGCCCGCATATCTCCGAAAAGCTGGCCGCGGATTTTGACCGCGTCCGGGTCGAGGATGACAATCAGGCGATCATTGATCAGGCCGATATGATCTTTTTGGCGGTCCTGCCGCAGCTTTCCGAAGAAATCCTCTCAAAGCTTCAGGTGTCTGATGACAAGAAGCTCGTTAGCCTGATTGCGACGATCCCGATCAGTGATCTCAAAACCTGGCTTAAAACCAATGCCCAGATCGATCGCGCCATTCCCCTGCCGCCGGTCGAACATCATCGCTGTGTGACGGCGGTTTATCCCGGATCATCTGATGTGATGGCATTGTTTGAAAAGCTGGGGGGCGCGGTTGCAGCCGAAACCATTGATGCCTTTGATGGCTATGCGACCGGAAGTGCGCTGATGGCGACCTATTTTACGGTGCTGGATCAATCGGCAAAATGGATGGTCGCGCATGGCACGGATGAGGGGGATGCCCGACGTTATCTGGCGGCACTTTTCAGCGGTCTTGCCGAAAACACTGACAAATCCCCCGATCAAAGTTTTGCTGATCTTTATAAAGGTCACATTACGGCAGGCGGTCTGAACGAACAGGTCGCGCAGACCTTCCTGCGTGAAAAGGGTGGGGCGGCAATCCACACGGCTTTGGACGAAGTCTTTGCCCGGATCAAGGCAGCATCTAAAAAAAGCTAAGCGTAGACTTAAGCGTAAACGAAAACGGGCGGCACTGGGCCGCCCGTTTTGCGTTGGTGTTGTGATCGTGGGGTCAGGCAGCTTCGGCCTTGTTCTGATAACCAACCGTCAGGCGGCGTTGGCCACCATTACCGCCTTCAAGAAGATCAACCATGGCAAAGCCGAAATCGGCATAGGAAATCCGTGCGACACCGTCGTGATCGGTCACCAGCGTGTCGGTTCCGCGGACATAATTGCGGGTCTTTTCGCCGGGCATAAGCATTGCTGGCGGGCGCAGGCAGGTCCATTGCACGTCATCATATTGATCAAACTGGGCATCAAGCTGCTCGCAGGCCTCGGCAATCGGGCGGACGGAATCTGGCAGGAAGTCAGGTGCGGTCAGCACCGTGTAACCACTGTCATCGGCCAGTTTCAGGGTGGCGGCACCGCCGGTCAGATAAATCGGTTTCGCGGTTTTCTGGGCCGCATCAAGCAGCACTTTGCTCATTGCAACCAGAAGCTCTTCATGGCCAGCCGCCGGGCGGAGCGAGCTTACAGCAACGTCATGTTCGGCCAGGATATCCGCAACCAGTTCGGGGTTCTCAAGGATATCAACGCTTTGACGTTTGACCGATGCTGGCAGGGCCGAAAGCTTTGCCGTATCGCGGGCAACGGCTGTGACCCGATGGCCGCGCGCCACAGCCTCGGCAACGACTTCGCTGCCGACATCGCCAGTGGCGCCAAAGACAACGATGTTAAGGTGCTGTTTGGGGGCGTTTTGAGTGGTCATGGTGACGTTCCTTTTATTTCGATTTGATATCGTTATGAATTTAGTGGGGCGTTTAATAGGACGTTCAAAGGGGTAGTGTTGAGCTGGTGGCGTGAGGGTTACGTGGTTTGTGGGGCAGGGTTTGGTTGCGGGGCAGGGCGTGCTGCGCGTTGTCCAAGCCAGATGCTGATCAAGACAACGGCAACACCGACGATTTGCAGGGCGGATAAAGCCTGTCCCAGTACGATCCAGCCCAAAAGCACCGCACTGGTCGGGCTCAAGAAGCCAAAGCTTGTCACCGTGGTCGGCCCCAACCTTGCAATCCCGCGGAACCACAGGAAGTAGGTGAGCGCCGCACCGATCAAACCAAGCCAGACAAGACCGGCAATATTGGTGGCTGTCGGCATCGGGAAGCCGGGTTCAACAATCAACGCAACCGGGATCAGAAGCAAACCACCGGCGGTTAATTGCCAGGCGGTAAAAGTCAGTGGGGATACGGGCGGTTGCCATTTGCGGGTCAGAACCGTTCCGGCTGCCATTGAAAGGGCACCGACAAGGGCCGCAGCAATGCCGATCGGATCAAGAACGGCACCCGGATCAAGCACCAGCATCCCAACCCCGATCACGCCGGAAATTGCGGCAATGATGCCAAGGATGGTGATGGTGTTGCCCAAGGCAAACCGGGCGAGAAACAGCACAAATAGCGGCTGAACTGCACCAAGTGTCGCGGCAACCCCGCCCGGCAGGCGGTAGGCGGCCAGAAACAGCATCGACCAGAAGATCGCAAAATTCAGCGCACCCAGAATGAATACGCGACCACGCCAGCCAGCTTGGGGCAACTGGCGCACGACCAGCAATAAGATCAGGCCAGCAGGCAAGGCACGCAAAAGCGATACGGTTAAGGGATAACCATGTGGCAGCATTTCAGTCGCAACGATATAGCTGCTGCCCCAGATGACCGGGGCGATGGCGGTCAGGAATAAATCAGTTGTTCGGTTCATGGTGGCATCTCCATTTATCTTGACGTCAAGATATAATCAGAAATCTTGACGTCAAGATAAATTTTCGCCATATGATCGATCCATGGAAAACACTACCGACAAAATCGACCGCATTCTGGCGCAATGGCGCCGTGAACGCCCCGACCTTGATGTGACCCCGATGGGCACGTTTGGCCGGATTGGACGCCTGCGAAACAAGCTCATTGCCGAGCTTGATCTGGTTTTCAAGAAGCATGGATTAAATGGTGCCAGCTTTGATGTGCTCGCCACTTTGCTGCGTTCCGGCCCGCCCTATGCGCTCAGCCCATCCAAATTGATTGAATGGACGATGGTGACATCGGGCACCATGACCAACCGCCTTGATAAGTTGGAAGAAGCAGGCCTGATTAGCCGCGAACGCAACCCGGAAGACGGACGCGGCTTTGTCGTTGCCCTGACCGAACAGGGGTTCGCATTGGTCAATGCCACCGTCACCGACCACGTTGCCAACCAGCATCGTCTGGTCGACGGGCTTACCAAGGACGAGCTCGCCCAGCTTGATGGTCTGTTGCGCAAATGGATGCAAGCCGTCGGTGCCGAGGGCGCGGACGGGGAATAGGACAAACGCAAATTGTCGCACGGCACGATATGTGCTGCGTGGTGGTTTGGTATCTGAATTTTGGAAATTTGGTCAGTGGCAGAGAGGAGGGGATTCGAACCCCTGAGGGGCTTACACCCCAACACGCTTTCCAGGCGTGCGCCTTAAACCACTCGGCCACCTCTCCACATGCGATCTTGTATATATCGCGAAAGCGGGCGGACATTAGCCGACCCGACCTTGCTTGACAAGGCCCAATAAGCCTCTTTTTTCACTT
Source organism: Thalassospira sp. (assembly GCF_048059015.1). GTDB lineage: Bacteria > Pseudomonadota > Alphaproteobacteria > Rhodospirillales > Thalassospiraceae > Thalassospira. The sequence goes on from NZ_JBLLNT010000011.1 coordinate 39,207, forward strand.
TCGTGTAATCATCGGAAAATCATGTGGAAAACCGGGCGTCCAAGACGGGTGTCGCCGTCTGTAACCCGCACAATTCCGGGCTTTGGCGGTATCTTTACTTCTTGTTGATGTCTCGCCCGTAAGGTTTCACGTTAGGGTTATGGCATAATCGACATATACCTATGCGGTTTTTGCGACACTTTACGCCGGTGGGGCGGAGCCGATAGGGTGCCTTACTTTATTTCGCTGATGTCCCGTTCCGTGCGGGACGTGTGGAGAGGATGATGTGGGTTTTCCGGGCGTTGGGATGGGTCTTGTTGTTTGCCAGCATTGCCGTGCTGGTCGACGATTCCATTACCGCGCTTCAAACAGGTACATTCCGGCTGGTTGCTGCCGGTGAGCTCTGGTATCGCCTTGATGCCGGAAGCCTTAACCTGTTGCAATCGCTCATCCAGCGTTATGTATCTTCATGGGCATGGGATAACATCTTTGTCCCGGTCTTGCTGGCGCCGGCACTTGTGGTGTTGCTGGTCCCGTCCGTGGTCCTGCTGCTTTTGACCCGCAAGCGTAAACGTCAGCGCTTCTTCTGATCTGCCAGATCCCCTCAAAATTCTCCAATACTGTACCAGTCCGTTTCCGGGGTTTAGCCCAATGTCGGCTTGTTTGTGCACTGCGCAAACGGCACACTGACGCCCATAAAATCTTCAGGGACGGGAAGGCGGCATGAAAGCGTGGATTTGCGAAGCATTCGGGGAAGAACCAAAACTGATCGATTGGGCGGATCCAGTACCTGGCCCCGGTCAGGTGGTGATTGATGTGACCGCCTGTGGTGTCAATTTCGCCGATACCCTGATCTTGCAAGGCAAATACCAAAAACGCCCCGATGGTCCGTTTTCGCCGGGCTTCGAAATCAGTGGAACGATCCGCGCGGTTGGCGAGGGTGTCAATCAGTTTTCCATTGGTGATCCGGTCATGGCATTGCCCGATTGGGGTGGGTTTGCGGGCTGCGTGATTGCTGATGCGTCGCTTGTGATCCCCTTGCCAAATGAAGTTGATTTTTTCGATGCCGCTGCTTTTCAGATTGCATATGGCACAAGCTGGTTTGGTTTGAAATATCGCGCCAATGTCCAATCGGGTGATCTGGTGTTGGTGCATGGTGCCGCAGGTGGCGTTGGCCTGACGGCTGTTGAATGTGCCAAGCTGTTGGGGGCGACGGTGATTGCAACCGCGGGCGGTGCGGACAAATGTCAGATCGCCAAGGATCACGGTGCGGATCACGTGATTGACTACAAGGTCGAAAATATCCGGGATCGCGTGCGCGAAATCGCGACAGGCCTTGGCCGACCCAAGGGTGTTGATGTGGTTTATGATCCGGTCGGCGGGGATGTCTTTGATCAAAGCCTGCGCTGTGTTGCACCCGGTGCGCGGATGCTCCTGATTGGTTTTGCCAGCGGATCGGTGCCACAAATTCCCGCCAACATCCTTCTGGTCAAAAATGTCACGGCGATCGGCTTTTATTTCGGCGCCTATCTGGAACAGAACCCGGACATCACCCAACAAGGCATGGCGGAGCTTTTGGCGCTTTTGCGCGAAGGCAAAATCAAGCCACTGATATCGGCAACTTATCCGCTGTCTGGGGCGATGAGCGCCCTTGACGCCATTCGGGATCGCAGTGCGACGGGGAAACTTGTTATCAATTGTCGCAATGAATAGGCGAACTCGCGGATTTTCTTAATTAATTCGTTGGTATAGGATGTTGGCGCCCCAAGGCCGTGCCTCAAAACCCTGACAATAATAAGTCACTAATAACTCTCTGGCGGAATCCGCGGTAATGCCCGACGACAAAAATAGGTCCGATGCTGTTCTATCGTCTGAAAAGACGCGTGATCAGTACGAAACATACCCATATCCGGCGCGAAACCCGGAAGACGAAGATAAAAGGCTGGTCACCGGATCGCCGGGCAATTGGGATGAGGTTGTCCATTTCGTCTTTGGCGGGCGGGACCCATCGGCCAAGGGCAAGATCAAGATCCTTGTTGCAGGCGGCGGTACCGGTGATGCGCTGGTCATGTTGGCCCAACAGGCGCGTGATCGCAAAGCCAAGGCAGAGATCGTTTATATCGATCTGTCAGAAAGCTCGCGCGCCGTAGCCGAGGCACGTATCAAGCGCCGCAATCTTGAAAAGAGTGTCACCTTTGTCACCGGATCCTTTGTAGATCTGGCAAAGGAATATGGCCCGTTCGATTATATTGATTGCTGCGGGGTTCTGCACCATCTGCCCGATCCGGATGCCGGACTGCGCGCATTGGCGGAGTCGCTCAAACCCAATGGTGGAATGGGTCTGATGGTCTATGGCGAGCTTGGCCGTCAGGGCGTTTACCACATGCAGGAGATGATGGAGCGCCTGAGTGCCGAGGCCGGTGGCGCAAAGCGCCTGAATTTTGGCAAGGCGCTGTTCAATTCCCTGCCAGGTACGAACTGGCTGAAACGTAATCCGTTTGTCGGCGATCACATCCATGGTGGCGATGCCGGGTTCTATGATCTGTTGCTGCATCAACAGGATCGCGCCTATCGCGTCGATGAAGTGTTTGATTTTGTCGAACAGGCCGGTCTTCGCCTGCAGAACTTCATCGAACCGATGCGCTATGACCCGACGACCTATTGTTCGCGCCATGACGTTCTGGAAAAGGCGGTTCATGTGCCGTTCCGTGAACGTGCCGCCATTGCCGAACTGATGGCGGGCAATATCACCAAGCACACCTTTTATGTGGTCAAGGCCAAGAACAAGATCAAAGCACCGGTGCCAAGCGAAGACGCCATTCCGTTCTTTACCCGGGTTGATGGTGCGGCATTGGCGCGATCGGTCGCCAAGACCGGCAATATCAAGATCACCTTTACCGGACTTGCGGTGACCCGCACCATGCCGGGTGCCTCACCGGCAATCCTGTCGCGGATTGATGGCGAGCGCACCATTCGCGAGATTTACGAGCTTTTCGATCCAAAGCCGGAAAAGTTCGAGTTCAACGCGCAATTTGCTGTGATGTATTCGGTATTGAATGCGGCCAACCTGATGTATCTGCGTTATCGCGACAAGAAATAGTCGATCTTTTATCGCTCAGAATTCCGGGCAAAAGAAAAGCCGGTCACCAGGGGAGTGACCGGCATTTTCATAAGCAATTGCCAACGGGGGGATGTTGGGATTGCCTTCAGGGAGAGAAGAATTCCAAGCCTTATTTCAGGCTCTGGACCTTCCAAATGCTCAGTAGAGCATCAAGCACCTGCAGGGGGAATGAAAGGGACCCCTGCAAGCGAAAGAACGGGGCAGACATGATAACTACTCAGTTGTGCGCCTAAGCGCGGTTTACGCTTTCCAGAACGGCTTGGCAGCTTCGCGACGGGCGTCATAAACGTTCCAGCCGATATCGCGCAGCATACGTGCATCCATCAGGCCCAGTTTCTGACGCAGGTTATAACGTTTGAACCAAGCGCGCGGCAGATCCATCAGGTTGACAGTGTTCTGGTGACGGCGGGTGGTGACAAAAGCACCTGCTTCTTTGGTGATCGCGACCATGATCTCGTTCCTTCTCAATCTAGGCCTGCTCTCAAGCAATCAGCGGCCCGGCATCTCTAATGCGTGTGTTTCGTTTCGATAAACCCAGAGTTACGCCTAAAAACACTTGCGCTCAAACCATCTTTTGTCATCATTGCATGAGTTTTAGTCATGCAAAGCGATCTCCATGAAACGCCGTCCATTGCCATTAAATGCGCTGCGGGCCTTCGAAGTGGCCGGAAGACTTGAAAGTTTCACCAAAGCGTCACATGAGCTTAATGTGACCCAAGGGGCTGTCAGTCGACAGGTGCAACATCTTGAAGAGGTGCTGGGGCGTAAATTGTTTGAACGCCATCATCGCAGCCTGCGGCTGACGCGCGCGGGCCGTAACCTTCTGGTTTCGCTGACCCCGGCCTTTGATGCGATTGAAAATGCGGTGGCCAAGGTCGAGGACCGCGCAGACGACACGCAGCTTTCGGTTCTGGCCCCGCTGACATTTTCCATGCGCTGGATCGTGCCGCGCCTTGGCCGCTTTCAGATGGAATATCCTGATCTTCAGGTGCAGCTTGGCACCTATAATGATGACAAGGCCCCGGTGGACTTTAACGAAGTCGATATTGCCGTGCGGTTCGCCGATGCCCAGGATGATGAACTGGTGCATGAATTCCTGACCGGCGAGCGACTATTGCCGGTGTGCCACCCGGACCTCGCCAAACAGCTCAAGACTCCGCAGGACTTATCGGGTGTGACGCTTCTGCACTGTTCCGCGCAGCGCGAAGATTGGCGCATCTGGCTGAACGGGACCGGGATCAAGGGGGTGAATGCCCAACGCGGTCCGGTATTTGCCACGCTTGATATGGCGATGGAGGCCGCGGCAAGCGGCTTTGGCGTGGTGATTTCCGATCCGGCGATGATTGGTGAATATGTTGTCACCAATCGTTTGACCGTGCCGTTTGATCTGCCGGTCGATAGTCCCTACGCCTATTCGCTATGTTATCCGCAAGGGCGGCTTGAGCGGCGCAAGGTGCGGGCATTTCGCAATTGGTTGATGGGCGAGATCAAGCTTGAAACCGAACGGCGAAAATTGTCGCAAAAAGATCAAAACACGTGATGATGCCTTGAAATTGAACCATTTAGTAGAGACTATCTAATACATAAAAGACGCTGACAGAGACATTGCGCCACCACCATATCTGGAACTGTCAGTGCGATACGTCCCACATGATAAGAACGTGACAACAGGCAACCAGCTTGCATCAGGGGAAAGACGATTAGTCACATGATTGCGAATGCAGCCAGCATGAAACTGCCGGGCCATGGGCGGCTGGGCAGGGTGGTCTCATCAACCCTATTTGCGTTTGGCTTGGCGATGTTTGCCGTGGGCATGCCATCGCCCGGATTTGCCCAGGAAGGTGACAAGCCGGTCATCAACCCGGCACCGACGGTCCCTGTCGAAGAAGCCGATCTTGCGCCGCTTACCACCGTTTCACATGGCATCTCTCTTTATGGCGATCTGAAATATGGTCCTGATTTCAGAAACTTTGATTATGTGAACCCTGATGCGCCAAAGGGCGGCACGTTGGTGCAATCCTCGATCGTTGCCTTTGACACGCTCAATCCCTTTACGCTTAAGGGTAACGCGGCTGCGGGGCTGGGCTTGATTTATGATAGCCTGATGGTTGCAAGTGCGGACGAGCCGTTTGCGATGTATGGCCTGATCGCGCACAGCATCGAAGTCCCTGATGACCGATCCTTTGCCATTTTCCACATTGATCCGCGTGCACGTTTTCAGGATGGCAGCGAAATCACCGCCGAGGATGTGGTGTTTTCCTATGAAATTCTGGTCGAAAAAGGCAGCCCGGTTTATCGGCAATATTTTTCCCAGATCGAAGGTGCTGAAGCCCTTGATGAACTGACCGTCAAATTCACCTTCAAGCCCGGCAACAACCGCGAAACGCCGATGACGGCAGCGGGCATCGGGATCATGCCCAAGAAATTCTGGGACGGTAAGGATTTTTCCAAAACCACGTTTGAGCTGCCTGTTGGCAGTGGCGCCTATAAGGTCGCCAGCATCGAGGCAGGCCGTCGCATTACCTATGAACGGGTGAAGGATTACTGGGCAGAAGATTTGCCGGTTAACCGCGGTCAGAACAATTTCGATACGTTGCGCTATGACACCTATCTTGATTTCGAGGTGCAGCGACAGGCGTTTTTGGCGGGCGAATATATGATCCGGTCCGAGCATTCATCGCGTGACTGGAACACGGCCTATGACACGCCCGCGGTTGAACGTGGCGACATTCAAAAGCAATTTTTGCCCGATAATCTGCCGACGGGCATGCAGGCCTATGTGATGAATATCCGCAACCCGCTTTTTGCCGATCGTCGTGTCCGCAGAGCCCTGCAATATGGTCTGGATTTTCAATGGTTGAACCGGGCGATGTTCTATGGTGCCTATAGTCGAACAGACAGCTACTTTGCGAACTCCGAACTGGCGGCAAAAGGTGTTCCGACAGGCGACGAGTTGGCATTGTTGGAACCTTATCGCGATCAATTACCGCCGAAATTATTCACCGAACCCTATCATCAGCCAGACTTTGATGCGCCAAACGGTCGTCGTGAGGCCCTTCGCGAGGCCATGACGATGCTCAATGAAGCCGGGTGGGAAGTGCGTGACAAGGTTTTGGTCAACAAGGAAACCGGCCAACCGTTCCGGTTTGAACTGATCATTCGTCAGCCGGGTCTGGAAAAGATTGCCTTGGTAGTGAAATCGCGGCTCAAGCAGCTTGGTGTTCAGATGGATATCCGTCTGATTGATACCGGCCAGTGGGTCAACCGCATTCAGGCGTTTGATTTTGAAGTCACGACCTTCTGGTGGACCCAGTCCTTGACGCCAGGCAATGAGCAGCGGGTATTTTGGAGTTCCGAAGCCGCTGATCAGCAAGGATCACGCAACTTTGCCGGGATCAAGGATCCGGTGGTTGATGCAATGATCGAAAATGTGGCATCGGCCAACAGTTGGAACGAACTGGTTGCCGCGACCCGCGCACTTGATCGCGTGTTGTTATGGGGCGATTACGTGATCCCGCAATGGTATCTGGGCGGGGATCGCATGGTGTGGTGGAACATCTTTGGCCGGCCTGATGAGGTGCCGCTTAAGGGCATGTCGGTCATGCGGTGGTGGATCGACAAGGATAAGTCTGCTGCACTCAAGATGGGGGGATTTTAGGCCATGCTGAATTATGTATTTCGGCGTTTGCTTCTGATCCCTGTCACGTTGTTTGGCATCATGTTGCTGAATTTCGTGATCATCCAGTTCGCACCGGGTGGTCCGGTTGAACAGGTAATTGCCCAGCTTCAGGGTGCAGATGTATCTGCAACCGCGCGCATCACCAATCAGGGTGCCGAAAGCGGCAGTGGCGGTGGTGGTGCCGCTGCGTCATCTGCATCAGGCAACAACTTCTCATCGACATCGACCTATCGCGGGGCACAGGGGCTTGATCCGGAAATCATCAAGCAGCTTGAAGTGCAGTTTGGCTTTGATAAGCCCGCGCATGAGCGGTTCTGGATGATGATGAAGAACTATCTGACCTTTGATTTCGGTCAGAGTTACTTCCAGGACCGGGACGTTGTTGATCTGGTGCTTGATAAGATGCCGGTATCGATATCGCTGGGTATCTGGTCGACGCTGATCATTTACATCATCTCAATCCCGCTTGGGATTACCAAGGCGGTTCGTGATGGATCGAATTTCGATATCTGGTCATCAGCGGCAATCATTATCGGCTTTGCCATTCCGGGCTTTCTGTTTGCTGTCATGCTGATCGTGATCTTTGCCGGTGGAACCTATCTGGATTGGTTCCCGTTGCGCGGGCTGACATCGTCAAATTGGGATCAGATGTCGCAGCTTGAAAAGGTCGGCGATTATTTCTGGCATCTCGCGTTGCCGATTATTGCTCTGACAATTTCCGGCTTTGCGACCCTGACCATGTTGACCAAAAACTCGTTCTTGGACGAGATCAACAAGCAATATGTCGTCACCGCCAAGGCCAAGGGACTTAGTCAAAAACGTGTGCTGTATGGTCATGTGTTTCGCAACGCCATGCTTTTGATCATTGCCGGTTTCCCCAGTGCTTTGGTCGGCATGCTGTTTACCGGATCGGTTCTGATAGAAGTGATTTTCTCGCTCGACGGGCTTGGGCTTCTTGGCTTTAACGCGGTGATGACGCGTGACTATCCGGTGATGTTTGCAACGCTTTATTTCTTTACGTTGTTTGGTCTGATCATGAACCTGATCAGTGATCTCAGTTACCACTTCGTTGATCCACGGATCGACTTTGAAGCGCGGGAGAATTGATCATGATCAGAACAGTTCTTCTCTCCCCGCTTAACCGTCGCCGGATGTCGAACTTCAAGGCCAATCGGCGCGGCTATTGGTCGCTTGTGATCTTTAGCATCCTGTTTGTCATCGCCCTGTTTGCCGAACTGGTCGCCAATGACAAGCCGATCTTCGTTAAATATGACGATAACTGGTATCTGCCGGTCTTTTCCGATCATCCGGAAACCGCTTATGGCGGGGATTTTGACGTCGAAACCGATTTCTATGATCCCTACATCCGCGCCAAGATTGACGAACATGGCTTTGCCATTTGGCCACTGATCCCGTTTTCTTATGAAACCATCGATTTTGAGATGCGCGAACCGCAGCCATCTCCACCATCGCTGCGCCATTGGCTGGGCACGGATGAGCTTGGCCGTGATGTGCTGGCACGTCTTATTTATGGGTTCCGGATTTCCATTCTGTTTGGCTTGGCGCTGACCGCTGTCAGTTCCGTGATTGGTATCGCGGCGGGTGCGGTGCAGGGCTATTTCGGGGGCTGGGTTGATCTTGGTTTCCAGCGTGTGATCGAAATCTGGGGTGGTTTGCCGCAGCTTTTCATCCTGATCATTCTGGCCAGCTTGTTTGCGCCGGGCTTCTGGACATTGTTGTTCATCCTTGTGCTGTTTAGCTGGATGAGTTTGACCGGGCTTGTTCGTGCCGAATTCCTGCGCGCACGTAATTTTGAATATGTCCGTGCTGCCAAGGCATTGGGCATGACCGATTACCGGATCATGTATCGCCATGTTCTGCCCAACGCGATGGTGGCGACCATTACCTTCCTGCCATTTGTGTTGAATGGCTCGATCGTGGCCCTGACATCGCTTGATTTCCTGTCGCTTGGCATGCCGCCGGGATCGCCATCGCTTGGCGAGCTTCTGTCACAGGGCAAGAACAACCTTCAGGCCCCCTGGCTTGGTTTGACGGCGTTCTTTGCCATCGCCACCATGTTGAGCCTGCTGATCTTTATCGGCGAAGCCGTGCGCGATGCCTTTGACCCGCGCAAGACGTTTTAGGAGACGGTTATGAGTAGCCAAACCACCCAGCAACCGCTTCTTGAGGTCAAAGACCTGTCGGTGTCCTTTGCCGGTGTTCCTGCGGTCAAAAATGTGTCCTTTTCCATGGCGCGCGGGGAAACCATGGCGGTGGTTGGGGAAAGTGGATCGGGCAAATCGGTCACGGCACTTTCCATCCTGCAATTGCTGCCCTATCCACGCGCGACCCATCCGACCGGGTCGATCACCTTTGATGGGGAATCATTGGTCGGTGCGGATGAGCGGACGTTGCGCAAAATTCGCGGCAACCGGATTTCGATGATCTTTCAGGAGCCGATGACATCCCTTAACCCGCTGCACAATATTGAAAAGCAGATTGGCGAGGTGTTGTTGCTCCATAAAGGGCTACGTGGTGCCAAGGCGCGCGAACGCATTGTCGAGCTTTTGGAGCTTGTCGGTATTCCCGATCCAAAATCGCGCCTGCGTGCCCTCCCGCATGAACTTTCCGGCGGGCAGCGACAGCGTGTGATGATCGCCATGGCGCTGGCCAATGAGCCGGAATTACTTATTGCTGACGAGCCGACAACAGCCCTTGATGTCACCATTCAGGCCCAGATTTTGGAGCTGCTGCAAGATTTGCAGAACAAGCTTGGCATGGCGCTTCTTCTGATCACCCATGATCTTCAGATCGTGCGCAAAATGGCCAAAAGCGTTTGCGTGATGAAGGATGGCGAGATTGTCGAAAAGGGCGTTGGTCACAGCCTGTTTGATAATCCGCAACATGCTTATACCAAGAAGCTTCTGTCTGCGGTGCCAAGTGGCTTTGCCCCGCACCTTCCGGAAAATGCGGCTGAACTGCTTGAAACCAGCAACATTCATGTACGCTTCCCGATTGGGCGTAAGGGGATTTTGGGGCGACCGGAACGTTATCTTGATGCGGTTGATCAAATCTCGCTTACCCTGAAACAGGGCGAAACCCTTGGCATTGTTGGGGAAAGTGGATCTGGTAAAACCACCTTGGCGATGGCGATCCTGCGTCTGTTACGGTCCGAAGGAGAACTGCGCTTTGCCGGGCAGGATATCCGCAAATACGCAGGTGCTGATCTGCGCAAGCTGCGCCGGGACATGCAGGTGGTGTTTCAGGACCCGTTCGGATCGCTCAGCCCGCGTATGTCGATCTCACAGATCGTCGGCGAGGGATTGGAAATTCATGAGCCGGGTCTAAGCATTGAGGAACGCGAGGCCCGCATTGCCGAGGCTTTGCATGAGGTCGATCTGCCGCAAAATGCGATGGATCGTTATCCGCATGAGTTTTCCGGCGGGCAGCGTCAGCGCATTTCAATCGCCCGTGCCTTGGTCTTAAAACCCCGCTTCATCGTACTGGATGAACCAACATCAGCACTTGATATGTCGGTACAGGCACAGATCGTTGAATTACTGCGTGATTTGCAGGCGCGCCATAAAATGGCATACCTGTTTATCAGCCATGATCTGCGCGTTGTGCGTGCATTATCCCATCGTGTAATGGTAATGCAGGGTGGCAAGCTGGTCGAAAGCGGTGCGGCAGGCGATGTGTTTGACAATCCGCAACAGCCCTATACCAAGGCACTTCTGGCCGCAGCCCTTGACCTGAAGGCGGCCGGGACAGATTTTGTCAGTAACTGATCGCGGCAATCTGTAAACAGAGCTGCTAGAACCGCATCAGACTGACAAGGCGAACAGGGAAGTAAGTGTGAATATGTTGTCGCGTGCGACCAAGGGACTGCTCAATTTCCGTCCATGGGCCAATGTGATGCTGCCCGCCATGATGATGGCTGGGCTTCTGATCGCGACAGTTCATAATCCGGCTTATGCCAATACGGACGCCGCGCCTGAACCGGCCGCAGAAGAACCTGATCTGATGGCAAAACCTGTCATTCCTGACACGGTTGTTGTGCCCGATCCGATTTCTTTGACCGTGGTTCTGCCCAAGACCGGCACCATTCGCCAGATCGTGTTTAACATCTGGCTCGAAGGTACCAACAAGCAGGCTGTTGGCGTTATTGAACGCGCCCTTCCCAAGGTAATCAACGCCTTCCTCATCGATCTGCAGCGCTTGATGTATAGCGATACCCTGCAGCGCTTTGAAACCCGTGAAGCAGGCAAGCGTGGCTTTAAATATTCCGGTCCGGAATTGATCGCGCCGCCGCCGCCCAAAACCCCGGAAGAACTAGAAGCCGAGGCCGAAGCCGCCAAGGAAGCTGAGGAAAAAGGCGAAGTGATCGTCAAGGAGCCGCCCTTTACACCGTTTGCGCCGGTCACCAACCGCTATTTCGCAGCGCTCCAAAATAAGCTTCTGCGCACCGGTCAGGCGATCCTGCCGCCCGATACCTTGCGCTCGGTTCAGGTGCGCCTGTTCTATGATTTCTGGCCGGGCGACGTCAAAAAGAAGAAATAGACCAATCTCGCCTTCGCCTTTTTACGCGTCATGATCTGCGAGACGCATGATGCGGATGCATAAGCTGCACTTGTGCGTGCGTTTGGCTGTGATATGCCGGTCCGGTCGCGTCACCGGAGTTGCCCCATGTCTTATGAAATCTGGCTCAGTTTTACCCTGCTTGTTTTCCTGATGGTTCTGACACCGGGGCCAAGCATCCTGATTGGCATGTCCCATGCGCTGCGCTATGGCGCGCGCCCGACCCTGATGACGGCATTGGGTGATGTCACCGCCAATATGATCCAGATGCTGATCGCAGCCCTTGGACTTGGCGCCATTTTGGCAACCTCGGCAACCGCCTTTGCCATTGTTAAATGGTGTGGTGTTGCCTTCCTTCTGGTGATCGGATTGATGTCTTTCTTCCGTAAATCCAAAGGGATGAGATATAATACCGGTATCGAAACAAATGATCGGATCGGGTATGAGCCGGTTAAAAAGCGCAAGCTTTTCCGCGAAGGTTTCCTTGTGGCTGCGGGCAACCCGAAGGCAATCGCATTTTTCGGTGCATTGTTCCCGCAGTTCGTTGATCCAACTGCACCGCTTGCATTACAGCTTTTGATCCTTGGCGTGACCTTTGTCGTGCTTGATTACACATTCGTAATGATTTACGCGATGGGAGCTGCACGCGTTATGCCCTGGCTTGTGCGTCGTGGCGGTAATAACGCCATTGGGCGGGTGTCAGGCGGCGTTTTGATCGTCGCTGCATGCCTTTTGGCGCTGATTGAGATGCCCGAAAGCACCGCTGGTACCCGTCACTAGAGTTTTGCGCGCGCAGGGGCCTGACGGCCGATTTGGAGCGTTTCCAAGAACGCCTCGGGGCACCAATCCACTCTAAGCATCAGATTTAAAACGCGAAAATGGCAATCCGCAGGGCAAGCGGCAAGGGCTCCTTACAAACCGACTGGTCTGTATATAGCGATTTTCCGCTATATCAGATTTTCAAAATCAATGATGGGGAAGGTTTGCTGTCCTAACAGGTCTATAATTCAGAAAAAATTGATATAGACGTCTGTTTTCGGGGCATTTTGTTCAGAAATCACCGGAGAGATTTGGCGATTTCGGGTCGTGTTATTCCGTTTCCAGACCGGCAGAAACGATGATGTCGCCAAACTCGCGCAGGAAAACAGATCCCTTGACGGTACGCTGAATCAGAACCGAACGACGGTCTTCTTCATCGACCTTGCGTTTGACCATGCCAAGCGAGCTTAGACGATCAAGTGCACGGGTGATTGCCGGTTTGGAGATATTAAGGGCCTCTGACAGACCGCGCACGGTATGCGGGGCCGGGGTCAGGTAAACGTTTAGCAACAAAGCCATTTGACGGGCTGACAAATCGGGAGAATCCCGACGCACACTTTCAACAATCGCGATACGCCAAAGGTCGAGCGCCTGAGACGGTTTGATCTCGATCGACATACTTGTGCCCAACAATTTATTTGTTACGAATACGTAATCTCTACCTGACCCCGGCAATGATGTCAAAGGTGTAATTGGGAAATTTGTAATTTCCGCTTTGGTTTACTTCCCGAAACGATCCTCGATCAGCTTGAAGGCTGCTCGAATTCCCTGTGCTTCACCACCTGTCGGGCGCCCCGGACGGTCTGACGGGTTCCATGCCATCAGATCGATATGCGCCCAGCTTTTAGCACCTTCGGCAAAGCGATCGAGGAACAGGGCCGCGATAATTGCCCCGCCAAACGGGCTTCCGGAAATGTTGTTCATATCAGCCGCCTTGCTATCAAGCTGGCTGCGATATTCATCCCAAAGCGGCAAACGCCAAAGCGGATCATGAAGGGCCAGACCATTTTCCATCAGCCCGTTTGCCAGATCATCATCATTGGAAAACAGGGCCGGCAGGCCAAGGCCAAGGGCAACACGTGCCGCCCCGGTCAGGGTCGCGAAATCAAGCAGCATTTCCGGGTCTTCACCAGCTGCCAGCGTCAGGGCATCGGACAGAACCAAACGGCCTTCTGCATCGGTATTGCCAACCTCAACCGTAATGCCTTTACGGGTCTGAAGAATATCGCTTGGGCGATAGGCGCGACCAGATACCATGTTTTCAACAGCCGGGATCAGAACGCGCAGGCGCACCGGAAGGTTGGCTGCCATGATCATGCGCGCAAGGCCCAGAACCTGTGCCGAGCCACCCATGTCCTTTTTCATCAAAAGCATGTTGCTTGAAGGTTTGAGGTCATAGCCACCAGTGTCAAAGCAAACACCCTTACCGACCAGCGTGATCTTCGGCGCGCTTTCATCGCCCCATACCAAATCAATCAGGCGCGGTTCACGGTCACTGCCATGACCAACCGTGTGAATGGCCGGGAAGTTCTGCTTTAGAAGGTCTTCGCCAATGATGGCACTGACTTTTGCGCCAAATTCCTTGCCCAGCGTACGTGCGGCGGCTTCAAGTTCGGCCGGGCCCATGTCATTTGCCGGGATATTGATCAGATCGCGTGCGAGGCCGATACCGCGCGCGGTGTTTTCGGCGCGTTTGGTGGCCTCGATATCATGCAGGGCGATCTTTGCACGTTTGGCTTTCTTGCCGTCATCCTTGCGATAACGATCAAAGCGGTAACCACCAAGATAAAGACCAAGGGCTGCCTTCTCATAAAGGCCGGCATTATCCGCCAGATCATCAGCAAGGGCATAGATGCCCTCTGGCAGGGTGGTCGGAAGGCCTGCGAAATCCCAGATCGCCTTTGCATCATCAACATAGCCGATCAAAACCGTGCCAAGCGCACCGTCGCTGCCCGGCAGGGAAAGCTGCGTGCCGCGTTTGGCCTCATAGCCATTGGCCGAAACCCATGCCTTGGTGCTTTCAGGCTGATCAGAAAGCCAGTTTTTAAAAGCATCCTCGGCAATCGGGGTGATGGTGATCGGATTTGCAGAATTATCGCGTGCGATGATGTGGTCGTACAATTTCGAATTTCCCTGCTGGTGACGTGGGGATTTGAACGCGGTGGCGGGGCCATCAACCTTGGTCCTTGCCAGATATGTGCTGCCGCGCGTTCAAACAAGGTGTGATAGCTGATCTTACGGTGCGGGTGGGCCAAGAGCAATTGCCGAAACGAAAACCCCGCCAACCAGATGGAAGGCGGGGTTTAAAGAACTCAGCTCGGTTTGGATCAGCGCGGCGTCATCGCCATTTCAATCGCGCGGCTCATGGTGATCGGCTTGGCCGTATGATGGTTTTCCCGTTCCAGAACCGCGAAATCGAGCTCAATCTTGCCTTTACCTTGCTCCGTAATCAGGTCTGCCATTTTCTCGGTATTTTCGACCATCGCATTCATCTTCTTCCAGATCAGGCGTTGTTCGCGATCCTCATCCGAAAGGCGGCTGTCCCAGTTACTCAGCCCGGATTCCTTTGATCCCACCGTCATGATCAGGGGAATGGGGTCTTTGGGCGCAAAATCGGGGTTTGAAAGCAAAGCAGTCATTTCTTCAAAGCGCTGTGGGCTGTTAAACCAAAGCGACGGGCTCACCGCGACATAAGCATCAAACGCATCAGGGCGCGTTGCCAACGCATGAAGCGTCATCATCCCGGCAAGGCTGTGGCCAAACAGCGTCTCACGCGTCCGATTGACATCATATTGCGCATTGATCAGTGGCTTGAATTCATTCATCACCGCATCAAGGTATGTATCCCCGCCGCCCAGTTCCGGCCATTCAAAGCCGTTGGGGCGTTCACTAAGCTCATAATGATCGGCATAGGGCGTATAATCATGGGTACGGCGTTCCATGGTGTAGCCGCCTGGCATTTCGGCAAAGCCGACAATCACGGGCGGCACCAAACCATAACGTTTGCCCAGCATCGCGGCCTGCCCCGCAAATTCGGCAAAGACCGTGATCGATGTTTCCCCGTCAAAGCTGTAAATCACCGGATAGCCGCCCTCGGGCGCATCCTGCTTGGGTTTCCAGACCAAAAGCCTGACATCACGGCCCAAAATCTTTGAATGAACAACATGTTCAAGGATGGTTTGGGTCGGCTGCATTTCAGTTGCTGCTGCGGATGCGGCCTGTGTTTCGGCTTGGGCTTTCGGGGCAAGCATGCTTGTGAGGATGGCGGTGGTGATGACGAATACCGTTAGGCAAAAGTACGGCATGAAAACCCCGAAATGACTGATTTTTACGGGGCTGCGCGTGCATGAACGTTCCCCTGCCAAATACGACGTTTGAGAAGCCAAAAACAATAACGCAAATTTCCCAGACCACGCTTGAACGCGATGCTTAAACTGCTGATAGTGATCATTGAATGCCGTCACCACCATCTCAAGGAGCCCAAAATGGAAACGCGTCCCGTTCTCTATATCGGCAATAAAAACTATTCATCCTGGTCGCTTCGTGCCTGGCTTGGCCTCAAGGTTGCGGGCATTGATTTTGAGGAACGGCTTGTTCCGTTGATGACCGAAGAATGGGATGCCAAGGCCCCGGTCTTCTCGCCAAGTGCGAAGGTGCCGGCTTATTTCGATGGCCAGAAAACCATCTGGGAAGCTTTGGGTATCCTTGAATATATCGCGGATAGCCGCCCTGATACGATGCTGTGGCCGCTTGATATGGATGTGCGCGCGATTGCCCGGTCGGTCGCGCTTGAAATGCATGGCGGATTTGGTCCGCTACGCACCCATATGCCGATGAATTGCCGCAAAAGCCTTCCGGGGCTTGGCCGTAAGGATGGTGTAGAAAAGGACATCGCGCGCATTGGTGATATCTTCAAAATGTGCCGTACCCAGTTCGGACAGGGTGGGGATTTCCTGTTTGGTCATTTTTCCATTGCGGACGCCATGTATGCCCCGGTTGTGACGCGCTTTAAAACCTACGGGGTTGAGCTTGATCCGGTTGGCAATGCCTATATGCAGGCAGTGCTGGATCTGCCGGCGATGAAGGATTGGTACGCCGATGCCCGTGACGAAGAATGGGTGATTGACGTATCCGAGGTCGGCTGACCCATGCCGGGTCTAAGCGGAAAACTTCCGGAAATAGACCCGCTTGGCGGGGATGCGGCATTTGATGCGCTTCTGGGTGAAGTGCGGGCGTGCCGTATCTGTGCCAACCTTCCGCTTGGTCCGCGCCCGGTCGTGCGGATGGCAAAGGGCGCGCGCATCCTGATTATTGGTCAGGCACCGGGCACCAAGGTCCATGAAACGGGTCTTCCGTGGAATGATGCATCGGGTGATCGGCTGCGGGACTGGCTTGATCTGCCGGTCGATGATTTCTATGACCCGGCCAAGCTTGCCATCATGCCGATGGGCTTTTGTTATCCCGGGCGGTTCGATCGCGGGGGCGATTTGCCGCCGCGTCCGGAATGTGCGCCGGCTTGGCATGATGCATTGCTTCAACATCTGCCTGATATCGGACTGACGCTTTTGATCGGGCAATATGCGCAGGAACGCTATCTTGGTGCGCGTCGGGCCAAAACCATGACCGAGACAGTTCATCGCTTTAATGACTTCCTGCCGGAAGATATCCTGCCGATGCCGCATCCCAGCTGGCGAAATACCGCCTGGATGAAAAAGAACCCGTGGTTTGAAGCAGATCTTCTGCCTGTACTGCGCGATCGGGTGCATCGACTGTTGGGATAGATGCCGATTTATGGTCCAATGACCTGTCGTTCCAATGATAAAAATATGGAGGCAAACACATGAGCAAACTTGAAAAATCTGCCATCGAAGCGGCCCTTAAAGGGCTTCCGAATTGGGAGCTTGCCGAAGACGGCCTGTCGATCGGCCGGGTCTATATGTTTGGCGATTTCAATTCCGCATTCGGGTTCATGACCCGTATCGCCATGATGGCGGAAAAGATGGATCACCATCCGGAATGGTTCAATGTTTACAACAAGGTCGGCGTGACGCTGACCACCCATGATGCCGGTGGTGTGACGCAAAAGGACATCGATCTTGCAAGTTTCTGCGAGACCGTCGTCGATAAATAACCGCCCAAAAAGTACGCCCTGCCGGTAGGGACGGCAGGGCGCGGTTGGCGCAGGCTGGTTGGCCGGAATGTGGGACTATTTCGGCTCCAGGCGAACCGCGCCATCGATGCGGATGGTCTCGCCATTGATCATTTCGTTTTCACAGATATGGGCCGCCAGACGGCCATACTCATACGGATCGCCAAGGCGTTTGGGGAATGGCGTATTGGCAGCAAGGCTTTCCTGTACTTCATCGGGAAGGCCCATCAACATCGGGGTTCCAAACAGGCCCGGTGCGATGGAAACAACACGTACACCATGGCGCGCCAATTCACGCGCAGCCGGAAGTGTTAGGGACGCAACCCCGCCCTTGGACGCGGCATAGGCCGCCTGACCAATTTGCCCCTCAAAAGCAGCAATGGATGCGGTGTTGATGATCACGCCGCGTTCGCCCGTGGCGGATTGTTCATTGCGGCTCATAGCGGTTGCGGTGACGCGCATCATGTTAAATGTGCCAATCAGGTTCACATTGATCACGCGCGCAAAGGCATCAAGATCCGCCGGACCTTCACGTCCGACAATACGTTCGCCATGCACGATCCCGGCGCAATTGACCAAAATCGACGGAATGCCGACGGTTTTGACGGCTTCGGAAACCGCATGCTCAACACTGTCGCCGTTTGACACATCCACGGCAAAACCAAAGCCGCCCAGTTTTTCGGCAGTGGCCTTTGCGCCATCTTCATTGAGATCAAAGGCAACGATCCGCGCACCGGCATTTGCCAGTGTCTCTGCCGTTGCGGCGCCAAGACCGGAAGCAGCCCCGGTAACGATGGCGATGGAACCCTTGATCTGCATGGCGTGACGTCTCCTAACTCAGCGAAAAAGAAATTAATTGGTATTTATATACCAAATTATATCTTTAACGGGCAAGCGCCGATTTACCGCGCTGAATTTGGCATGTCAGAACTATCGGCGAAGCGCGATTTCGCGATAAAGCGCTTCCGGGCTTACGCCGATTTCCAGGGCAATGATGCGCCAGTTGCCCTTTTCCGGAAGTTCCCCGTCATGCCACGCGATCCAAGCATCCAGCCGTTCGGCAACCGTGCGAAGCCTCAGAACCTCCGCCCGTTGGCGGGTCGCCTGTACTTCGCGCGCCAGATGTTGGGCAAGTGACAGGGCCATTTGAGTATTACTGGCAAGATGGGTTTCAATGTCATGCTTGCGGATCATTTTGATCTGCGCATCCAGATGGCAAATGGCATCGCAATGATAGTATTGCGAAAACAGGGATGCTTCCGCCAGAACACTGTTTTCCCCTGCACGCTGCAGGACAATCTCGTCGCCATTTTCCAGAAACCGGACCAGCCGGATTTCCCCGCCAAGAACAAGAAAAAGATGTTCGACCGGATCGCCTTTGCGAAACAGAAATTCGGACGCGACAACATCGCGCGACCGACCATTAAAGCGGTTGAGAAGATCAAAAATTGATGAGGACATGATATCTATCATGTGGGAAATGCGCGCAGCACTTCAAGATCGGTTTAATCAAAACCCAAAAGGTGCTGCGATGTTGATGACTATCCGATCCGCCCCACTCATACGTTTCTGCCTGTTTATGGCTCTGCTTGCGGCCTTTTCGATCTTTGGCGTAACCGCACAGGCCGAGGAAATCACGCATGGTCAGCATTTGGGGCACGGACAACATCAGCGTGGAAAAAATGGCGGGGAAACCGCACCTTCACCCTATGTTGGGCAACAACATCGCGCGATCAAAAGCCTGTCAGATGATGATATTGCCGAGCTGCAAAAAGGCGGAGGCTGGGGATTGGCCAAGGCGGCGGAACTAAACGGATTACCCGGTCCGGCACATCTGTTGGAGCTTTCCGATCTAATCCCGCTAAGTGATGATCAGCATGCCGCGATTGCCGCGCTTTTTGCGACAATGCAACAAAGCGCCATTCTTGAGGGTGAAAAGCTGATCGCGGCGGAAGCGGCATTGGATGACGCGTTCAAGGCCGGGAACGTGAACGAAGACGAATTGAAGTCGATGTTGGATGAAATTGCGCAAAGCCGAAGCAGACTGCGCTTCATTCATCTATCAACGCATCTTAAAACCCCGGACATCCTCAGTCCGGCGCAAATCGCGCGCTATAATAGTTTGCGGGGCTACGGCGATTGATCAGGATTTGGCAAGTTTGCGTTCGCGCATGGCGACATAGATCGCAGCGCCAATGATCAAGGCCCCACCGGGTACAATCCAGATATCTGGCACTTCGCCAAACAGGATCAGGGCGAGGATGGCGATGATCGGCAGGCGCAAATAGGAAAACCCGACAAAGAAGCTGTAATCAGCCAGTTGCAGGGCTTTGACATTGCAAATCTGCATGACATTCATCATCAATGCCGCAACTGCCATCAGGCCAAGTGCGGTCCAGCTGGGCGTTTCCCAAACCGTCAGTGCAGGGATCAGCGATACCGGCGTTGTGATGATCATCAGATAAAATAGAAGCGAAGTGGTGCTTTCGGTTGCAACCAGCTGCTTTGTGATCATCCCGGCACAGGCCATGCAGATGGCAGCGGCAATCGGAAGCAGGCTAGCAGGTTGCATCGCGTCTGATCCGGGCTGAATGATCAGTCCAACACCAATGAAGCCGATCAATACCGCTAACCAGCGATGAATGCGCACGGTTTCGCGCAACACAAGGGCAGCCAGAATGGTGCCAAACAACGCGACGGTGAAGTTAAGCGTCGTGGCTTCTGCCAGTGGTAGATAAAGGACTGCCATAAACCAAAGGCACATCTCGGCTGCGGAAAGGACCCCGCGCAACCCAAACAATGGCAGGCGGCTGGTCTTAAGACTGCCAAGCCCGGCTTTCATCAGCATGGGTGCGATCAGGATGACGCCAAAGGCAAAGCGCAAGAACACGGCCTGATAGGGATGAATTTCCGCTGTTGCATACCGGATGGTCAGGGTAAAGCTGGCGGCAAGGATGGCAGCAGCCAGTGCAAAGAAGCTGGCCCTGATCGCGGCTGGTTGTTTTTCAAACCAGTCCTGCATCTATTCCGCCCGATCCCGTGTTGGCGGGGGATCAAGGTCACTTGCAGTCGCCGATGGGCCACGCTTGATGCGGTTGGCGTCGCGGTTAAGCTTTGCTTCGCGCCGGGCAATGAATAGCGCCGATCCGATAATCAGGCCTGCGCCGGGCAAAAGCCAGATTTCCGGCACTTCACCAAACATCACAAGTGCGATGATCGAGACAAAGGGCAGGCGCAAATAGTTGAACCCGATGACAAAGCCATAATCGTAAACCCGAAACGCATTGGTGTTACAGATCTGGGTGATGTTGGCCATAAACGCCCCGGCAAGCATCAGGCCAAGTGCCTCAAGGCTGGGGGTTTGCCAAACAAACAATGCCGGGATCAGCGTCATCGGTGTGGTCAGCGCCATCATGTAAAGAATGATGGTTGTCGGGTTTTCGGTTTTCGACAGCGACTTGATGGTAAGCCCGGCACTGGCCATGCAAATGGCGGCGGCAATTGGAAGCAGGCTTGCCAATTGTACGGTTTCACTGCCCGGCCGGATAATGATCAAGACACCACAAAACCCGACAAACAAAGCCGCAACCCGGTATTTCCGAACTGTCTCGCCCAAAAAGATCGCCGCCAGAATGGTGCCAAATAGCGGGACGGTGAAGTTAAGTGCGGTGGCCTCGGCAAGGGGCATATAGGCGATGGCGGAAAACCAGAAGCTCATCGCACCCATGGACAAAACCGCGCGGAGCACAAACATCGGCAGGCGCTTGGTTTTAAGCGGGGCAATACCGGCGCGAAACGCCAAGGGTGCGATCAGCAACAACCCAAAGAAATTGCGGAAAAACACCGCCTGTAATGGATCGATATGCTCGGTCGCCAAGCGGACGAAAACCGAAAAGATCGCCGCACTGACCGATGCCATCAGGCCAAAAACCGTCGCCTGCAAATAGGGCGGAAGGGCATTGAACCGATCACGCATCGGGTTTCTTGTCCGTTTGCTGTTGCGTGGCATCGTCGGCTTCAAAACTGCTGGCTCGATCGATCTTGGTTGCCGGGATGGATTGCGGATCGGCCGGGGCTGTGGTTGGCAGGCGCTGGGCGGTTTTATTGCGTTTGGCCAGAACCGCTTCACGCCGGGCGATATAAAGGGCAGATCCGATAATCAAGGCCGCCCCGGCCCATGTCCAAAGATCAACCACCTCGCCAAACATGATAAAGGCAAGTGCCGCGACAAAGGGCAGGCGCAGGAAGTCAAAGATCATCACATAGGACTGATCGGCCGTGCGATAGGCGCGCACCAAAAGCTGCTGCCCACCAGTCCCCGTCACCGCAATCAAAAGCAATACAAATAACTGCCAAACTGTCGGTGTCTGCCAATAGATCAATGCCGGGATCAGGGATAGTGGCGTCATGGTCAGCCCCATCCAGGTGACAATCGCATTGGCACTTTCGGTTCGCGACAGCATCTTTACTGTGGTCATGGCGCAGGCCATGAACAGGGTCGCGACCAGCGCCAAAATCGCCCCGGTTTCAAATTCCTGCCCGAACGGGCGAATGATCACCATCGCGCCGACAAAGCCAATGGCAACAGCACTCCAACGCCTTGCACGCACGGTTTCGCGCACAATGATGGCCGCCAGAACCGTGGTCAGGATCGGCAGGGTAAAGTTGATCGCAATGACCTGGGCTGCGGGCGACAGGGCAAGGGCGGTAAACAGGCACGACATCGCGCCAAAACCAAGCACACCACGCAGGAAATGCAGCTTGAACCGTTCGGTTTTAAGCCCGCCAAGCCCGTTGGCAAAAAGCCAGGGCAGCATCGGCAGCAATCCGAAAAGATTTCGGAAAAAGGACGCCTCGAACGGATGAACATCACGGGTGACATAGCGGATAAGCACCGCCATCGCCGCAAAACACATTGCAGCACAGATCATTAACAGGGCGCCGGTAAGGGCTGCATTGTCAGAGGAGGCGCGAGAAAATATCATTATCTTCAAGCAATAAGCGCGAAACTGGAAAAAATCCAGTCTCGGCGCCGGGATTTGTCATACTAATTGTGCATGGCAGACCCGGACAAAATGGCGAACAGTTCGCCAATGGCAGTTTTTCGTGTAGGATCAAGGCTGTCGATAAGAATCCATCAGGGGGAAGATAAATGGATGCTATTGATCGCAAGCTGATCGACATCCTGCAGGAAGACGCATCACTGTCCTATTCGGTTTTGGGGACCAAGGTGGGACTGTCGGTTTCTGCGGTGAATGATCGTGTGCGCAAGCTCCGCGAACAGGGGATCATTCAGGCCTATCGCATTTCGGTTGATCCGCAGGCCATCGGCCGTGCACTGACCGCGATGGTTTGGCTGCGCACAGATCCGGCCAAGGGCAACAAGAAACTGGTCAAATCCCTGATCAAGGCGGATGAAGTTCTTGAATGTCATCACATGACAGGCCGGTTTGATTTTCTGGTCAAACTGCGTTTGCGCGATACGGCCCATCTTGAAACTTTCGTGTCAGACACGATCAAGGAAATGCCCGGCGTGGTCGAAGTTCTGCCGGAAATTGCCCTGTCAACAGCCAAAGAAACCCTGTTTGTTCCGGCGCAGTCTGAAACAGACGCGTGAAGGTGCACTAATTTCGCCAAAATCTTTGGGTAATGGTTTGTGCGGTCACCATTTCCTAAGCATCTCATGACATGATCGCGATGGTGACAGACAAGCCGTAACGATTTGATATCCATAAATCAGGAGCCCCAACATGATTGAATCGATGAATCTGGTTATCCTGATTGCATCGATTCTGGTTGTGGTCGCCGTTTTCACAAGCCTGGTCAGCTTCCGGGTTGGTGCGCCATTGCTGTTGGTGTTCCTGTTTGTCGGCTTGGCTGCGGGTGAGGATGGCATTGGCGGGATCATGTTTGATAACGCCCCGCTGGCTTATTTCATTGGCTCCATCGCACTTGCCCTGATCCTGTTTGACAGCGGCTTTGAAACCCAATTCCGAACATTAAAAATTGCGGCCGGGCCGTCGCTTGTTCTGGCGACCTTTGGGGTCATGATCACCACCGGCGTGATTGGTGGTGTGACCTGGCTGGTGCTTGATGTGCCGTGGCTGGTTGCGCTTTTGTTTGGGGCAATTGTCAGTTCGACCGATGCGGCGGCGGTGTTTTTCCTGCTGCGTGTGGGCGGGATCAATCTGCGTGATCGTACGCGAAGCACGCTTGAAGTGGAGTCCGGCTCGAACGATCCGATGGCGGTGTTTCTAACCATTTCACTGGTCGAGCTGATCATTCTGGGCGGTGGCGAGAACATTGCGGTTGAGCTTCTTCAACGCTTCATCTTGCAAATTGGTCTGGGCGGTATTTTTGGTCTGGCCGGGGGCTATGCACTGGTCTGGATGATTAACCGGGTGAAGCTTGAACCGGGCCTTGTGCCGATCATTACCATGGCCCTGGCACTTAGCTTGTTTGGCGCGACCAGTATTTTGGGCGGCAGTGGCTTCCTGGCGGTTTACGTTGCCGGTCTTTATGCCGGTAACAGCGACATGAAGATGAGTGTCGGTGTCCGTCGTTTCCAGCATGTCACTACCTGGCTTGCCCAGATCGCGATGTTTGTCACCTTGGGCCTTTTGGCAACCCCGTCCGAATTTGGCGCGGTGGTCATTCCCGGCGTTGTTCTGGCACTTGTTCTGGTCTTTATCGCCCGTCCGGTCGCGGTGTGGCTGTGCCTCATGTTCTTTAACTTCTCGCGCAATGATACCGCCTTTATTTCATGGGTCGGTTTGCGCGGGGCGGTATCGATCCTGCTTGCCATTGTGCCGATGGTCGAAGGCGTACCCGAAGGGCAATTGCTGTTTAACACGGCCTTTATTGTCGTGATCACGTCCCTTCTGTTGCAGGGATGGACGATCCGCAAGGTTGCCAATTGGCTGGGTATTATCATTCCGGCCAAGCACGGCCCGGTCGATCGTATTGATCTTGAACTGCCCGGTAATGCCAATCAGGAAATCGTTGTTTATCGCGTGCACGAAGAAAGTGCCGTTGCGACCGGCCATCGCATTCCGCGCTGGGCGCGTCCCAGCCTGATTTTGCGTGATGGCGTGTCGCTGCGCCCGCATAGTGCGGGTCATGTTCAGGGCGGTGATCAGGTCTATATTATCACCCCGCCCAAGCATGTCGAACTGCTTGATCAGCTGTTTGCCGGCCCGGCCGAAGGTGCCAATGATGTCGAGCTGTTTGGTGATTTCAGCTTCCCGCCAGACACCCATATTGCCGATATCGGTCGGCTTTATGGTTTTGCGGTTGATGAC
Organism: Thalassospira sp.; assembly: GCF_048059015.1. Taxonomy (GTDB): domain Bacteria; phylum Pseudomonadota; class Alphaproteobacteria; order Rhodospirillales; family Thalassospiraceae; genus Thalassospira. The sequence goes on from NZ_JBLLNT010000011.1 coordinate 63,833, forward strand.
GAAGACCATGAACTGACTGTGGCCGACATCCTGAAACGTGATCTTTCGGGTGATGTGGAACTGGGTGATCGCGTGGCTTATGGCACGGTGGAACTGATCGTGCGCCGGACCGATGACGAACATGGCGTGATCGAAGTCGGCCTGTCGGTTGAACAGACCCAGACCAAGAAACCAAAACGCCGGATTCCGATCTTCCAGTCGCGCAGCGAGTTGCTTGAAATCTGGAAAGACTGGCAGAAACGCAAACGCGCTGAAAAGAACGCAGCGTTGCGTGATGACACCGCACCAACGGACAAGCAGATTGCCGCCGACTCTGATGCATCGGCCAACTCATCGAATGATGCGGGCGGCGATGTTGCGGATGAGGATACCAAGCCCGAAGACGGGACACCTGATCCGACGCCAACCGAGCCGGATAAAAAAGCCTGATCCCAATGCATTAGATTACAGCGATTGGCATTAGTTTGGCTAATGCAATGATCAAAAATGCTGGTTTGGTGCAATTCCTGATCTGACCTAAATTGCGACTTCAAATATTTTGGAGTCCTTTGGCCATGTTCGGTCTTTATGCAGCAGTTGTTTTAATCTGGGGTTCGACCTGGATCGCCATTCAGTATCAGCTTTCGGTCGCCCCGGAAGTCGCTGTTGCATATCGTTTTGCGCTTGCGACGATGATGTTGATGGCATGGTGTTTGGTCCGCCGTCTCCCGATGCGCTTTGCCATTCGCGATCATGTTTTCATGGCGGTTCTGGGCGTGTGCCTGTTCTCGCTGAACTATGTTCTGATCTATGTCGCCAGCGTGCATTTGACATCAGGTCTGCTGGCCGTGGTGTTTTCGACCATTGTCATCATGAATATGATTAATGGCGTGATCTTTTTCCGTCGCCGTCCGGAAACCCGCACCCTGATCGGGGCGGCCATTGGTCTTGCCGGGATTGCCATGGTTTTTGCCAATGATCTGGCAAGCTTTGATCTGGCTGCAGGTGGCAGCATCGGCCTTCTGGTGTCGCTTGCCGGGTCCTATATCGCCTCACTTGGGAATATGGCATCGGCGCGCAACCACGCGCGCGGCGTTCCGGTCATGCAAGCCAATGCCTATGGCATGCTCTATGGCACCATCATGCTGTTTGCCTATATTGCCATTGCCGGTATTCCGCTGTCATTTGATGCCAGCCTTAGCTTCATTGCCGCGTGGGTTTACCTTGCACTGGTAGGTTCGGTGCTTGGTTTTGGCTTCTATCTGACCCTTCTGGGCAAGATCGGGCCGGATCGCGCGGCTTATAGTTCAGTGATGTTCCCAATCGTTGCCTTGTTACTGTCGACCGTGTTTGAGGATTTCCATTGGACTAGCAACATCGTCTGGGGTGTGGGCCTGACATGGGTCGGGAACGTGGTTATTCTGACCAAACGTGTCCCCAAACCGGCAGCCGAGGTTCTTGAACAGGTTGCCCCAGCCCCGCCCGCACCCGGTGTGAAGTCCTGATTTAGGACCAAGCCGACGCGATATCCCAGTGATGGAGAAAGTCATGAGCAGCGCTGCCTATTTCGAACGGATGGCCAACTATAACAGCTGGGCGAACACGCATCTTTATGATGCCTGCGCCGCACTTCCGGTGGCGGAGCTTTCCGCACCACGCCGCGCTTTCTTTCCGTCGATCATGGCAATGCTCAACCATCTTTTGGTCGCGGATCGTTTGTGGATGTCACGTCTGACAGCCAGCCCGGTGACGATGGCACTTGATACGGTGCTACATGATGATTTTGATGCCTTGCGTGTCGCACGCGAAGCGCAGGATCAGGCGATCATTGATTTCGCAGCGACCCTGACGGACGAGATCATCGCTTCTGATCTGTCCTATCAATCGGTGACAGCTGGGGCCTATACCATGCCGCGCGATTTGATTTTGGGGCATATGTTTAACCATCAGACCCACCACCGTGGACAGCTTTCCAACATGGTGTTGGAGGCGGGTGGCAAGGTGCTTGAAATCGATCTGATCTATTACGCGCGGGATATGCTGTGATGATTGATCTTCTGGTGCAATACACGCCGTTTCTGATTGCGGCCTTCTTGCTTAATATCTCGCCGGGGCCTGATATGGCCTATATCGTTGGGCAAACGGCAGTACATGGGCGCAAGATCGGCCTGTTTTCGACCTTTGGCGTCGTATCGGGCGCGTTTGTCCATGTTATTGCCGCGGCCCTTGGTCTGTCGGCCATTCTTGCGACATCGGCACTGGCTTTCGCCATCGTGAAATGGGTCGGCGTTGCCTATCTGGTGTGGCTTGGCATTGGCGCGTTGCGCAGCAGTTTTGGCCGTCGTTCGAATGACGTTGCCGATGACAGCGCATCAGAAATCAAAATTTCGAAATCCCCGATCACAGCCCTTCAGGCTTGGCGACAGGGCGTGATGATTGATGTCCTGAACCCCAAGGTCGCGATCTTCTTCATGGCGTTTCTGCCGCAATTCGTTGACCCCGCACAGGGCCACGGCGCGGTTCAGTTTCTGGTGCTGGGCAGTCTGGTCAATCTGATCGGGCTGATTGTTGAAAGCACGATTGTCCTGATGGTTGCAGCCGCCGCTGTGCGGATCAAAGGCCATCATGCCGTCGGTGCGATTGGCACATGGCTTCAACGTGCCTTGGGCGCAATGTTCATTGCACTTGGCGCACGGCTTGCGCTTAGCCAGCAGTAACAGCTAACAATTTGAACTGATTAGCCTGCTTTGGATTTGCGCCGCGCCAGATACCGCACCAGCGCATGCGATGCCGGTGCGGCGCTGATGCCATGTGCGACGATGCTCATGCAGACAATCATGGTTCCTGCGGCAAAGATCGGTTTGAAGTCGCCCGGATCAATCATGGTCGCCATGATCAGCATGTAAATCACCGAGGCAATCCCGCGCGGTCCAAACCAGCCGATATAAAGCTTCTCACCTAGGCTATAGGGGCTGCCGATCATGCAAATCCACACACAAAGCGGACGCAAAATGATCAGGCTCGCCAGGCAAAAGACCGCCATGCTCCAGGTCCAGCTGTCATAAACGGCCGGAACAACGATCAGGCCAAAGACAAAGAATGTCAGCATGGTCAGAAGCTCTGACTCGGCCTCGCCAAAGCTTTCAATCGTGTCTCGCACCCGATCGCTTGAGATATTAAGTGCCAACCCACCGGCAAAGGCCGCGACAAATCCATTGCCGCCAAGTTCCTCGGCCAGAAGGAATATGAAAAGGGCGGCCAGAACGCCCAGTAGCCTCTCAAACCGATCAACAATCGTATCATTGGAAACGGCGTGATTAACGATCTGACCAATCACAAACCCACCCACAACGCCGATGCCAACCCCAATCGAGATTTCCAGAAGCGCTTCGGCGATCCAGGCGTTCTGTCCGTGATCCTGGATGTTGGCTTCAAGCAAGACAGCGGTGGTAAAGATCGGCAAAACAAGCCCGTCATTCAGCCCGCTTTCGATATTGATGCCTTGCCGGACGGGATCAGGCACGCCCTTGTTTTCCAGAACCGGGCGCCCAAGGGCCGCATCGGTCGGGCTGACAATCAATGCCAAAATAAGGGCCGGGATTACGCCGATGGTTGGATCAAGGCCAACGATAAAGGCCCATGTCACCCCGATGGTTAGCGGCAAGCCGATCAGAAGCAATCGGGTCGCGACATTGCGTGCGGCCTTTTCCTTGCGATAATTCAGAACAGCAGCATCAAGGAACAAAATGATCGCCAGCGTCATTTCGGCAAAGCCGGTGGCGAAATGAATGCTGCCCTCGACCGCGTTCATCGGTGCGGCATGCCAAATGCCAAGCGGCAGGGCAATCAGAAGACCGGTCAGGACCATCATCATCGGTGATGAGATATTGCGACGTTGCAGGCGCCGGGACTGCAACCCATAAAGCAGCCCAGATCCCAGAAACAGGATGATCACCCATTCGAACATCGCGCTGTCCCACTCGTTGCCCGGTTTTAACTCAGGCTATCTTGCCCGAAAAACCGTGCGAGACCAAATGGTTCAGTCCTGCAGTCGCGCGGCAAGGGTAGGGCGCATCAGGCGATCGCGCGTTTTAGAACATCAAGTCCTTCAGCGTGGCAACGGGTATCACCACTGGCAATGACCAGATCACCACTGTTGATGGTAAGCTGATCGCCATTCCAATCGGTGATGACACCACCCGCACCTTCAATCACCGGTACCGCTGCGCAGAAATCATAAGGCTGCAGGTTAGACTCGACCAAAACGTCGCCAAATCCCATGGCAATCAGGCCATAGCCATATGAATCAATGCCATAAACTGGCTGGCGTGCCGCGCTAAATGCCGCTTTGTATCCGGCAATTGCCTTTTCTTTGATGAAAAGATCCGGCCCAGTGGTGAAAATAGTGGCATCTTTCAGGTGCGAACAGGCGCGCACACGGACGACTTCACCGTTTAATGTGGTCGGCTGCCCCGAAACACCAATCCAGCGTTCATCAAGGATGGCCTGATCAATCACGCCAAGGATCGGTTTGCCGTTCTGACAGAGTGCAATCAGGGTGTTGAAGCTTGGTTTGCCGGTGATGAACGATTTGGTACCGTCGATCGGATCAAGGATCCAGACATATTCGGCATCAAGGTTTTCCGGCCCATATTCTTCGCCAAGAATCCCGTGATCAGGAAGTTCAGCATTGATCAGATCGCGCATGGTGCGCTCAATCGCGCGGTCCGCATCCGTGACCAGGCTGGCGTCACCCTTTTCATCGATCTCCAATGGCCGACGATAATAGCTTTGCAAAACCGGACGTGCGGCATCGGCAAGCTTATGCGCCATGGCAAGGAACGGGTGGCTGTTGGTCATCGAATGGCTCCTGTGTCGGGCAGGTGGCAGATCGCAAGTCTTGGATGGATCAAATAGGTGGGATCAATCAGGCAGTGGCAGCCTTGATTGTTGCCAGAACATCCTGATGGCAGCGTGCATCACCACTGGCAACAACATCACCGGCACTATCAATATGAAGCGGCTTGCCCGACCAGTCGGTCATGACACCACCAGCGCCTTCGACGACCGGAACCAGTGCGCAGAAATCATAAGCCTGAAGTCCGATCTCAACCACAGTATCTGCAAGGCCAAGGGCGGTCAGGCCATAGGCATAGGCATCAACGCCATACATCGGAACGCGGCATTTCTTTGCAACTGCGTCATAGGCCTTCGCCGAATCACCCCGGAAAAGTTCCGGTGCGGTGGTAAAGAAGGTCGCGCTGGCAAGGTCTTCGCATTCGCGTGCGCTGATTTCCTTGCCATTCATGGTGCTGGCCTGACCCATCACACCGACCCAGCGTTCATCGGTAATCGCCTGATCAATGATGCCCATGACGGGCGTGCCTTTGTGGCAAAGCGCAATCAGGGTCGCAAAGCTCGGCTTGCCGGAAATAAAGGATTTGGTGCCATCAATCGGATCAAGCACCCAGACATAATCGGCATCGATATTTTCGCGACCATGTTCTTCGCCAAGTATCCCGTGATCGGGCAATTCGGCATTCAGGATGTCGCGCATGGTGCGTTCGACTTCACGGTCGGCAATTGTGACGGGGCTGTCATCTGCCTTGACGTCAACCGCAACCGGGGTGCGGTAATATTTGCGCACCACAGGGCGGGCGGCATCGGCCAGTTTGTGGGCAATTTCCAGAAATTGGTCGAGATTTTCCATCAAAGCGCATCCCTGCAGACAAGTGGTCAATGGCATATGCGGCACGTACCGCGAAGTCAGGTTGCGTTGGCGAAAAAAGGCCCACGAAACGCAAACAGGGGACAGTTACCTGTCCCCTGTGAAAAATCAATATTTGATCAGAAAATCTGATCAGTTTTGTCAGCACTTACTGAGCAGTTGCTTCGCCTTCGGCCGGTGCCGCTGCTTCACCCTCGACCGGTGCAGCAGCTTCTTCAGCAGCGGCTGCTGCTTCTGCCGGATCCGGGAATGCCAGCGGGTTGTCTGATTTGGTGTTCAGCCAAGCAATAACCGCAGCACGGTCTTCAGCCTTTTTCAGGCCACCGAAGCTCATCTTGGTGCCATCGATGTAATCGCGCGGCTTGTAAAGGAACTCGTTCAGCTCATCAAAGCCCCACGAACCGCCATGGTTGGCGATACCATCGGAATAGGAGAAGTCGCCCACATGGCCAAAGGCCGCGCCGACAACACCATAAAGGTTCGGGCCGGTTTTGTTCGGACCACCTTTTTCGACGTCATGGCAGGACGCACATTTCTTGAATACTTTTTCGCCTTCAGCAAGATCCGCCGTTGCCAGCATGGCAAGAATCGGTTCCGGACCAGCCGGTGCTGCAGGTGCAGCAACATCAGCATTCGCCCCCGCCATCAGATCTTCGGAGAAAGGATAAACCGGTGCTTCCAGTTCATCGGGATGAACCAAAGCACTGCCGATCTTTCCGACAACTACTACCAGAAGCACGGCGCAGATGACTCCGGCGACGATCTTGTTGATTTCCATCGTGTTCATGACGGGACCCCGTTACAGCCTAATCACTCTCAGGTTTCTCATTATAGTCAGTTTACCCATGCGCCCCCCCTGGCAATCCTCATGGTTGAGAACACACTTGTAACCGCAGGCAAAACTGTTCGGTGGGAAACTATACGTTTCAGCGATTTGCATCAACCTTTCTTAAACACCAAGGCGAAAACGGATGCTGTAAAACTTTCGTCTAGCATCCGATGCAAAACGATTCCGTCTTTCACCGTTCCCCAAAAACCGGCTAATGTCGCGCCGATTCATCGCTGTGTTTTGCCATTCCCGGCCCGAGGGCTGCTTTGCGGAAGATCAAAACACAGGCAATTTGAGCCTGACCGGAGTTAGAAAATGTCGACGCCGCGCAATCCTGTTGTTGTTATTCCTGCCCGTATGGCCTCTACGCGCTTGCCCAACAAGCCATTGGCCGACATTTGTGGGGAGCCAATGATCGTTCAGGTTTGGCGTCGCGCGACCGAGGCGGGAATCGGACCTGTCCTTGTGGCTTGTGCGGAACAGGAAATTGCCGATGCGGTTACTGCCGCTGGCGGTATTGCCGTTCTGACCGACCCGGATTTGCCTAGCGGATCAGATCGCGTGCATCAGGCACTTCAAACATTCGATCCCGAAGGCAAATACGATGCGGTGGTGAATGTGCAGGGCGATTTGCCAACCATTGATGCCGCAGACATCCGCGCAGTATTTGAACCGCTAAACGACCCGGCCGTCGATATCGCAACGCTGGCCGCCGAGATCAAACGCGATGAAGAACGCACCAACCCCAATGTGGTGAAGGCGGTTGCGGCATTTGGATCGGGCCGTGTTGCCCGTGCACTTTATTTTACGCGCGCGACGGCACCGCATGGTGACGGGCCGCTTTATCATCACATCGGTCTATATACGTATCGCCGCGCAGCCCTTGATCGTTTTGTCGCCCTGCCACCGGCAGAGCTTGAACAGCGTGAAAAGCTTGAACAGCTGCGAGCGCTTGAAAACGGCATGGTGATTGCGGTCGCCCTTGTCGATGGTGTGCCGCTTGGTGTCGACACGCCCGAAGACCTTGAACGCGCGCGACTTGTCTTGGGCGCGTAATTGGGGTTTTCTATCCGGCCGCGCTTTAAACAGGGCGGCGCAAAACAAGTCTTTAATATCACTTCAGGAAACAGCCAGATGACTGCGCAACAAAGGATCGCTTTTCAGGGAATGCACGGTGCCTATTCAGATCAGGCAGCCCGTCGCGCCTTTCCGGGTGCAACGACAGTACCGTACAGAACCTTTGAAGGCGCCTTTAGTGCATTGGAAGAAGGCGATGTCGAACTGGCCGTGATCCCGATTGATAACACGCTGGCCGGTCGTGTGGCCGACGTGCACCACATCCTGCCGGAATCGGGCGTACATATTATTGGCGAGACATTCTTGCGCATTAACCACGCGCTGGTGGCTGTTCCGGGCACCAAGATCGAAGAGATCAAAGAAATCCACAGCCACGTTCACGCCCTTGGGCAATGCCGCAAGCTGCGTAAGGAACTTGGTGTCAATGCGGTGGTCGGCCCGGATACCGCGGGGTGTGCCAAAGAAGTTGCTGATCGTGGTGATAAATCCATTGCGGCCATCGCACCGGTATTGGCGGCCGAGATTTATGGTCTTGATGTTCTGCGCACCGAGGTTGAGGACGCGGCACATAACACCACGCGCTTTATCATTCTGGCGCGCGATCCGCTCAATATCCCCAATGACGGCACCCCGGTTGTCACAAGCTTTGTCTTCCGTGTGCGCAACGTGGCAGCTGCCCTTTATAAGGCGCTGGGCGGTTTTGCTACCAACGGGATCAACATGACCAAGCTTGAAAGCTACATGGTCGAAGGCCACTTCACGGCGACCCAGTTCTTTGCCGAAGTTGAAGCGCATCCCGAACAGCTTGGCCTGCGTCACGCGCTTGAAGAATTGCAATTCTTCTCGCACGAGGTCCGCATTCTCGGTGTTTACCCGGCCCATCCGTTCCGCCGGGAAAATGACCTTCCGGCAGAGTGACCGGTTGCGAATGCATATAATAAAGAAAGGGCCGGACAGTGATTGTCCGGCCCTTCGTCGTTAAGGCATTTGTTTGGCAAAGGTCTTAGTCGCCAGCCTGCTTTAAAAGGTCGCCCGAGAAACGCTGAATAATCTGGGTCAGCTCGGCCGAGCGGGTTGAAAGTTCGGCCGATGCGGATTTCAGTTCATCTGCATCCTGGGTCGTGCCTTGTGCGTTTTTCATGGTTTCATCAACACTGTAGGAAATCTGTTTCACGCCATCGGCACTGCGATTGGCATTGCCCGAGATTTCCTGTGTTGCCGCACCCTGTTCTTCAATGGCTGCGGCAATCGCGGTTGAGGAGCTGCGAACCTGTTCAATGGTTTCCGAGACGCGCGAAATGCCCGTGACGGCACGCTCGGTCCCGTCAACAATGTCGTTAATCTGGGCAGCAATCTCATCCGTTGCCTTGGCGGTCTGGGTCGCAAGGTTTTTGACCTCGTTGGCAACCACGGCAAAGCCTTTGCCAGCTTCGCCTGCGCGCGCGGCTTCAATCGTTGCGTTCAGTGCCAGAAGGTTGGTCTGACCGGCAATGTCGTTAATCAGGCCAATGATTTCCTTGATCTTGTCGACCGTTGCAGACAGGCCAGCAACGTCATCCGATGCGCTTTGGCTTTCATCGGTTGCCCGTTCGACAGTGTGCGACATCTGGGAAATCTGAACATTGATTTCCGTGATCGAGGATGAAAGCTGTTCGGTCGCAGCGGCAACCGCATCAACATTTTGCGAGACTTCGCTTGCGGCGGACGCGACCTGTTGGCTTTGACCCAAAATGCCGTCGGCGTTATGGGCCATGCTGATCGCAAGATCACCGCTGCGTTTAACCGACCGGTCTACGGCACCGGCAATGCCGCCAACTTCGCTTTCAAGCTTCTTGGCAATCTCGCGGATGTTTGCGCGGCGTTCCTGTTCGGCTTTCTGCTTCTGGTTCGCGGCATCAGCTTCAAGCTCTTGGGCCTTGGCCGATTTGTCACGAAGTGCCAACACACCAGCACCCATGTCACCAATCTCAATGAAATGAGACTCGGTTTCGACCGGGGCCTTGTAATTGCCATCGGCAATGGTCGTGATCGCATTGTTCAGGCCGAGAATGCCGCGCGTGATCCGCGTACCAACTATCCAGGACAGGATACCCGCAATGACAATCGCGATGGCCGAGATGATGGCGATATTGACGATGACCGATGCAAATTCGGATTCGACATCATCCATGTAGACACCGGCACCTAGCGCCCAGTTCCAATCCTTGATCGGGCGCACATAGGCGGCCTTTTCGATCAGCTTTTCGCCTTGTCCGGGTTTTTTGGTTTCATAAGTGATGATCCCGCCGCCTGCCTTGGCGGCATCGACGATCATGTTGCGAACCTTGCTGTCCGGGTTGCATTTGCCGACATCTTCGGGGCTCAGCGGGTCAAGAACCATGCAGTGATTGTAATCCGTCGCATAGATATAGTTCTGACCATCAAACCGATAGCTGTTGAGAAGCGAAAGCGCTGCTGCCTTTGCTTCGTCCTGGCTCATCTCGCCGCTTTTCGCTTTGGCGATATAGGTGTTGACGATCGACACCGCTCCCTCGGTCAGATGCGAAATCTGTTCGAATTTGCCGTTACGAAGACTGGTCTGATAGTTCAGCGCGACGGTAAAAATAATCGCAAGCAACGTTAAAAGGCAGATCGCTGGAATGGAGAAAATGCCTGTGACAACCCGAAACCGCATGGACGTACCCTCGTAAGTTATTGTCGTTGATGGATTATTATCACCGATCAATGGTTAAAGAAGTTACGGATCCAAGATATATTCGGTGCTGCTGCGCGTTTTTGCATGGCTGACCAGCACTTGCTTTGATTGACATCTGTCCAACACACCTGTATCACCCCGCTCATTCCTTCGCTTGCAAAGACAGAATCAGCTGTCAGGAACTGTATGAAAAAGGCGAGGGCGGTTACGACGTGATGACGTCGTGGCCTCACATCATTTGCCTCTCATGCAGGGTCCGACGCAGTGGCTGTCATTTGCCGCGCACCGGTCTCGACTGCGTTTGAGCAGGCACCATTGGCGTTAACATGGCGCCGACCGGATAAACGAAGGGCTATCCTTTATGACGAATTTTGATGGGCTCAACCTGATCGAGCCCCTGCTGCGCAATGTTGAAGCTGCTGGTTTCTCCGCGCCGACCGAAATCCAGGCTGCGACGATTCCTGCACTTCTCGAAGGCAAGGACCTGATGGGTATTTCCCATACGGGTGGCGGTAAAACGGCCGCTTTCTGCCTGCCTTTGCTGCAGCGTCTTGCTGAAAATCCGCAGCGTCCGAAGCCGGGTCAGCCGCGCGCAGTTATTCTTGCGCCGACCCGCGAACTGGCAACCCAGATTGGCCAGTGCCTGCGTGACTTCAAAAAAGGCATCCGCCTGTTTTCTTCTGTTGTTTTCGGTGGTTCCCCGATGGGCCCGCAGATTCAGGAACTGCGCCGTGGCGTTGATATCCTGGTTGCGACCCCGGGTCGTCTGCTTGATCACATGTCACGCAACACGGTTCGTTTCGACGATGTCGAAGTCTTCATCCTTGATGAAGCTGACCGTATGCTCGATATGGGCTTCTCCGAAGACGTTCTGACCGTGGCTGAACTTTTGCCGAACCAGCATCAGACTGTGATGTTCTCGGCAACCATGCCGCCGGAAGTCAAACACCTGACCGACCGTCTTCTCAAAGATCCGGTCAAGGTTGAAACTGCACCGCAGTCCAGCGTGACCGAGCGTGTAACCCAGGTTGGTATGTTCGTGAAACGTCACGACAAGACCAAGCTTCTGGTTCAGTTGCTCAAGCGTGATGACGCCGAACGCGTTCTGGTCTTCACCAAAACCAAGGCTGATGCGGACGAGCTTTCGTTCCAGCTGCGCGATGAAGACATCGACAGCGACGCCATCCATGGTGACAAACAGCAGCGCATCCGTCAGAAAATCCTGCGCAACTTCCGCAATGGCCGTTTCCCGGTCCTGATTGCGACCGATGTTGCTGCACGTGGTATTGACGTTCCGGGCATCACCCACGTTGTGAACTATGACCTGCCGCAGGATGCGGAAAGCTATGTTCACCGTATCGGTCGTACCGGTCGTGGTAGTGCCGAAGGTACCGCAATTTCGTTCTGTGAACCGCGGGACATTCGTCTGCTTCGCAATATCGAACGCCTGATCAAACAGGACGTTGATATCGACGAAGATCACGAATTCCATGCCGCTCCGCCGCCCCGTTCGTTTGGTGGTGGTGCTGGCGGCGGTCGCGGTCGTGGTGGCCGTGACGGTGGTCGCGGCTTCGGCGGTGGCGGTCGTGGTGGTTTCGGCGGTCGTGATGGTGGTCGAGGCCGCGGCGGTTTCGGCGGTGGTCGTGATGGCGGCCGTGATGGTGCCCGTGGTGACAGTCGTGACGGTGGTCGCGGTCGTGGCTTCGGCGGCGGTCGTGACGGTGCCCGTGATGGTGGTCGCGATGGTGGTTTCCAGGGCGAACGCGCAGCACGCGGCTTTGGTGGCCGTGATGGCGCACGCGATGGTGCCCGTGAAGGCGGTCGTCGCGATTTTGCTGATCGTCCGCGTCGTGACAGCGGTGATTTCCGCAATGATCGCAAGCCGCGTTTCGACAATGATGATCGCGCACCACGTGGTGATCGTGAAGAACGTGGTGGCAGCCGCGGCGGCAACTTCCGTCCGCGTGGCGAAGGTGGCAACCGTGACCAGCGCGAAGGCGGTAACCGCGACGAGCGTCGTTTTGCCGACAAGCCGCGTGGTGATCGTGGTGGCAACTTCCGTGGCCGTGATGGCGGTCGCGATGGTGGCCGCGATGGCGCACGCCGTGATTTCGGTGATCGTCCGCGCCGCTCCGAAGGCCGCGGTGGCAGTCAGGGCATGAAACGCCGTTCTGCCTAAGTGACCTCATACGATCAGATGGGGTGAATTGCGCCTCTGATCGCAAATGATTTTCGTAAGAGAGCCGGTTGTTTCGAACCGGCTCTTTTGCATTTCAGGATAGTTCGAAAAGCTAAGCTTTAATTTTTGCGTAAATTACCTATCCTTGTGGGTGAATTTTCCGTAGCGTCACACCACATTGAATAGGGCGTGTATTCTGGATTGAGACCGAAAGGGAGTTTGTCTTCCATGAAGTGGAGTTTGGCGATCCTGGGTGCGGCAATGACTTTGGCGCTTGGCGCGACTGTCTCAAACGCACATGACCAAGCCGGGCATTTCAAATTGAATGCTGACGGAACACGTGACTGCACCCGGCTTTTGGCATCGGGAAACCCTGACTATCCGCCCTATCTTTGGGTATCCGAAGACGGAAAGCAGCTCGAAGGTGCCGCTGCAGACTTCCTGAAACGCGTTGGTGAGCTTGCTGGTGTCGAGATTGATATTATCAATGCCGGGAACTGGGGGCGCGTGCAGCAGAACATGCGCGAAGGCACGCTAGATATGATTGCCGGTGCCTTCTTTACTGTTCCGCGCCTGGAATATATGGATTATTTCAACCCGCCATTTCAGGGTACGCGCACCGTCATCTGGACGCGCGACAACATTGATATCAAGTATCGGGATTGGGCAGATTTGCGCGGGCTTGAAGGCCTTACCGTGATCAATAACAGTTTTGGTCAGGCATTTGACAGCTATGCGGCAGCGAACCTGACAATTACCGAGGTGCCAAATCTGGCGCAGGGGCTTGGTATGCTTTCTCGTGATCGTGCGGAATACCTGATTTACGAAGAATTCCCGGGCAAGGCCTTTGCTTCGCGTGAGGGGATTACGAATATCCGCAGCTACGACAATCCGGTCAGCGAAGAAAATCTTTATCTGACCATGTCGCACAAATCAGCCTGCAACACGGGTGATCTGCGCGGTCGTATCACCAAGGCAGTCTTCAAGCTGGTGATTGAAAAGGCGATGGAAGACATGCTCGAAGCCAGCATCCAGCGCTGGGGCAACAACACCAATTAAGTTTTGGACTCCAAGGCCGGATTTCCATCGAAATAGCCTGAATTACAAGCGTCGACAGAAATTTCGGCGCTTTGTTTTTGGGCGAGATACAGCGATTTTCACTACAGTGAAATACATAGCTAGTTAGCTTGGTGGGATAAATTGGTATAGCTATGCGGATTTGATTTGACGTTAACGTTAACGTTAACTACAACTGAGTCGCGTCATATCCAGTCGTGCTCCAGCGGGGCGCGCCGTATCACCATCAGGACCGCGACATGGCTCAGTTCGAACCGCAAAACCCCGATTTCGATGCCGAAGTGCGCAAGCGCTTTACCCAGCAGCCCTATAATCTCTCCATCGGCGCAAAGGTTGCCGACGTGAAGCCGGGCCGGGTCGAGGTGGTGGTGCCATCACGCGCAGATCTTATTCAGCATAATGGCTATTTCCATGGCGGGCTGATTGCGGGTCTTGCCGATATTGCGGGCGGTTTTGCCGGATGGAGCCTGGTCGAAGCCGATCAGGGGATGCTGACCATTGAATATAAACTCAACATCGTTGCGCCGGGGTTGGGCGATGAATTGCGTGCCGTCGGCGAGGTTGTCTCGCGCGGGCGTTCCATCATCGTCACACGGATCGACGTTTTTGGTTCCAAAGATGGCGAGCCGGTTTTGTGCGCGACGTCGCTTCAGACCCTAAAGGTCATGAAGCTTCCGGCCGATATGGTCGAAACCGCCGCTTGATCCCATCTAATCGACATAACAATCACCCCATATTCAGGGCAGGATAGTCACCATGGCATTTTTCGAATTTCCCGGATTGAAATTTGATCTTGGCGAGACCGCAGAAGCGATCCGCGAAACCGTTTCTTCCTTTGCCGAGGCGGAAATCGCCCCGCGCGCAGCCGAGATTGACGAAACCAACCAGTTCCCCAACGAACTTTGGCGCAAATTCGGTGATCTGGGCCTGTTGGGCATGACCGTGCCCGAAGAAGATGGCGGTACTGGCCTTGGCTATCTTGAGCATGTGATCGCCATGGAAGAACTCAGCCGTGCCTCGGCCTCGGTTGCGCTTTCTTATGGTGCGCATTCCAACCTGTGCGTAAACCAGATTCGCCGTAACGCGACGCCCGAGCAAAAGGCAAAATACCTGCCCAAACTGATCAGTGGCGAACATATCGGCGCCCTTGCCATGAGCGAGCCGGGTGCCGGGTCCGATGTTGTATCGATGAAACTGCGCGCCGAGAAAAAAGGCGACCGCTTTATCCTTAATGGCAACAAGATGTGGATCACCAACGGCCCGGATGCCCACACGCTGGTGGTTTACGCCAAAACCGATCTGGATGCCGGGCCAAAAGGCATCACTGCCTTCATCATTGAAAAGGGTTTCAAAGGTTTCTCGACCGCGCAGAAGCTCGACAAGCTCGGGATGCGTGGCTCGAACACCTGCGAGCTCGTGTTTGAAGATTGCGAAGTGCCCGAAGAAAACATCCTCGGTCAGCTCAATGGCGGTGTGCGCGTTCTCATGAGCGGCCTTGATTACGAACGGGCGGTTCTGGCCGCAGGCCCAACCGGGATCATGCGTGCTTGCATGGATGTGGTTGTGCCTTACATCCATGAACGCAAACAGTTCGGCAAGGCAATTGGCGAGTTCCAGCTGATGCAGGGCAAGATCGCCGATATGTACACCACGATGAATGCGTGTCGTGCTTATGTGTACGAAGTCGCCAAGGCGTGCGATCGCGGGGAAACCTCGCGCAAGGATGCGGCCGGTGTGATCCTCTATGCCGCCGAAAAGGCCACCTGGATGGCACTTGAAGCCATTCAGACGCTGGGCGGCAATGGCTATATCAATGAATATCCGACGGGCCGTTTGCTCCGTGATGCGAAGCTTTATGAGATCGGTGCTGGTACCAGTGAAATCCGCCGTATGTTGATTGGCCGCGAGCTGTTTGGCGAAACCGCCTAAGCCCCATAGTCCCACACATCTACAGGACAAATATCATGAGCAATTCTGATCCGATCGTCATCGTTTCCTGTGCCCGTACCGCAATGGGCGGCATGCAGGGTGATTTCGCCACCGTCACCGCAGCCGAACTGGGCGGTGCCGCCATCAAGGCAGCGCTTGAGCGCGGTGGTGTTCCCGCTGATGACATCGACGAAGTCATTATGGGCAACGTTCTGCCCGCCGGTCAGGGGCAGGCCCCTGCGCGTCAGGCCGCCTGGAATGCCGGTATCCCGCGTTCGGCCGGTGCCACCACGATCAACAAGATGTGCGGTTCGGGCATGAAGGCCGTGATGTTTGCCCATGACACGCTGGTTGCCGGTGGTGCGGATGTGATGGTTGTCGGTGGCATGGAAAGCATGACCAACGCGCCGTTCCTTCTGCCAAAAATGCGTTCAGGCCACAAATACGGCCACGAGATGGTCTATGACCATATGGCACTTGATGGTCTGGAAGATGCCTATGAAAAAGGTCGCTCGATGGGCACCTTTGCCGAGGCAACAGCCGAAAAATACGGCTTTACCCGCGAAGCACAGGATGACTATGCCATTACCTCGCTGACCCGCGCACAAGATGCCGCCAAGGCTGGCCACTTTGCCGATGAAATCACCCCGGTCACCTATGCCACGCGTAAGGGCGAGGTCACCATTAATGCTGATGAGCAGCCGCCAAAAGCAAAACCGGAAAAAATCCCGACCCTGCGCCCGGCCTTTGCCAAGGACGGCACAGTAACGGCAGCCCATTCGGCATCGATTTCCGATGGCGCAGCAGCCCTTGTGATGATGCGCGCGTCCGAAGCTGAAAAACGCGGGCTTAAGCCACTTGCCAAAATCGTTGGTCAGTCAACCCATGCGCAGGAACCCTGCTGGTTCACGACCGCCCCGATTGACTCGATCAAAAAGGTTTTGGCCAAAGCCGGTTGGGCCAAGGATGATGTCGATCTTTGGGAAATCAACGAAGCTTTTGCTGTTGTTGCCATGGCGGCAATCCGCGATCTTGAGCTTGATCACGGCAAGGTCAACGTACACGGCGGTGCCTGTGCGCTGGGGCATCCGATTGGTGCGACCGGTGCCCGTTTGCTCGTCACCCTGATCCATGCGCTTAAGACCCATGGCGGCACCAAGGGTGTTGCATCGCTGTGCATTGGCGGCGGCGAAGCAACCGCTGTTGCCATTGAACTTGTCTAAGGTGATGTGAACCAGATCAAACTTGTGATCTGGTTGCATTGGCCTTTTGGGTGACTTGAAATCGCGATTCTGCTATCGGAATCGCGATTTTATCGCAGGATGACTGGTGCTTGCGATGCATCGGGTTTTCTTACGTAAGGGACAGCCATGCAAGACGTGCTGAGCTTGGCGGCGCAAAACCTTTTGTCGCCCATTGTGCTTTTCTTCGTTTTGGGGGTGTTTGCCGCCCTCGCACGATCTGATCTGACAATCCCCGAAGCCGTTGCCAAGGGGATCTCGCTTTATCTTCTATTTGCCATCGGTTTCAAAGGCGGCGTCGCGGTGTCCAATAACGGCATCGATTTGACGCTGGGCATGACCCTGATGGCAGGCGTCATTCTTTCTTTCGTTCTGCCTTTCATTGCCTTTGCGCTGTTGCGCGCGATATCGCAGCTCAGCCGCACGGATGCGGCAGCGGTTGCCGGGCATTATGGTTCCATCTCGATCGTGACCTTTGTTGCGGCGACCTCTGTTCTGCAAACATCGGGCATTGTTTCCGAGGGCTATATGGTCGCGGTTGCGGCCGCGATGGAGGCGCCTGCGATTTTCTCTGCCCTTTGGCTTGTATCATCGGGGGGCAAGGGGCGAATGGATGGCGCGCTTATCCGTGAAATCCTGCTGAATGGGTCGATCGTTCTTCTGGTCGGAAGCTTTGTGATCGGTTGGATCACAGGGGCTGAGGGCATGGCAAAGATCGAAGCACTGATTGTATCGCCGTTCCAGGGTGTCTTGTGTCTCTTCCTGCTTGATATGGGCCTGGTTGCAGGGCGCGGGCTTAAACAGGGGCGCGCGGTGCTGCGTCCGGGGCCGTTGGCCTTTGGGGTGTTGATGCCGATCATCGGCTCCTGCATTGGTTTGGCCTTCGCACTCGTGATCGGATTGTCACTTGGTGGGGCGGTGCTGTTGATGGTGCTGGCCGCATCGGCCAGTTACATCGCCGTTCCGGCCGCGATGCGAGTGGCCCTGCCCGAAGCAAATCCGTCGGTCTATCTTACGCTGTCACTTGGCGTGACTTTCCCCTTCAACTTGACACTTGGCATTCCGCTTTATCTTGCGATGGCCAGTGCAATTCACGGAGGCTGAAAACATGGAAAAACATGATGCCAAACGCGTGGCCATCATCATCGAGGCCATCATGGAAAGCCGCCTGCGTCAGGCGCTCGAAGGGGCGGGTGTCACCGGGTATTCGGTTCTGCCGGTGCTTGGTGGATCGGGCCGATCAGGCAGCTGGCGCCGTGATGACACCGTGACGCGCGGTGGCGGTATGGTTCAGGTCGTCTGCATCATCCGGGCCGAGAAACTTGATGAGATGCTCGAAGCAGCCTTTGAGGTGGTCGACCGGCATATCGGTGTGGTTGCCATCAGTGACTGTCAGGTGCTGCGCGCGGATCGGTTTTAGATCAGCGCGCCATAGATTGCTTGAGGCCTTTATAACAACGGAGAACTGTCATTTAGAACGATTTAAATTGGTTGGAATGAGGGCTACCAACTTCGTCGAATTCCTTCTATTTTGTCGCCAGAGATTGACGAGGATAAGGGAAATCGCGTGATGGCAAAGTCGACTGTCGACCGGATGATCGCCGGATTTAAGAGCTTCAAGGCAATGTATTATGAACAGCGCCCTGAACGCGTTGAGGATCTGGTGAATACGGGCCAGAAGCCCGAAGTGCTTCTGATTGCATGCTCGGACTCCCGTGTTGATCCGGCCATTCTGACCAATGCCGAACCGGGCGAAATGTTTGTCGTGCGTAACGTCGCAAACCTTGTCCCGCCTTATGAGCCAGATGAAAACTATCACGGCACGTCAGCGGCCATCGAGTTCGCGGTGCGCGACCTTAAGGTCAAAGACATCGTGATCCTTGGTCATTCGGGCTGTGGCGGCATGGCGGCCCTGGTCGAACATGGTGACGCGGGCAAGGTTCCGGATCGCGACTTTATCGGTGAATGGGTCAATATCGCGCATTGCTGCGCAAAGCATGGCCCGGATGTGGACAAGGTATCGCGCCATTCGATCCGCAATTCGCTGGGTAACCTGATGTCGTTCCCGTTCATCAAGGAACGCGTCGATGCCGGTGACCTCAACCTGCATGGTTGGTGGTACGGCATGAAGGAAGGCATCCTGTGGCGCTTTGATGCCGCGCAGGACAAATTTGTTCAGGGCGAAGAATAAGCCCGACCAGCCATCGGTTTCATACTGATGGATGTATGCTGATCATCTTCTGATCGCATGGTCGGTGCCGCGCCCGCAAAAACGAAGTGGGAGGAGCACCGCCATGCGGTTGGAAGAACATCAAATCATGGTGCGCGATACCGCGCGCGAGTTCGCCGAAAATGAACTCAAACCCAATGCCGCAAAATGGGACACCCACCACACCTTCCCGGCCGAGGCAATTGCCGGTCTGGGCGAGCTTGGCTTTTTGGGCATGCTGGTCCCCGATGAATATGGCGGGGCGGGCATGGATCATGTGGCCTATGCCTTAGCGCTTGAAGAAATCGCTGCGGGTGACGGGGCGACATCCACCATCATGTCGGTGCATAACTCTGTCGGTTGCATGCCGATCCTGAAATTTGGCACCGAAGAACAAAAGCAAAAATTCCTCGTGCCCATGGCGCAGGGTGAAAAGATCGGCGCGTTCTGCCTGACCGAACCGCAGGCCGGATCAGACGCCAGCGCGCTTAAAACCCGTGCGGTGCGCGATGGCGATGACTGGATCTTGAATGGCTCCAAGCAATTCATCACATCGGGTTCCGAAGGTGACGTTGCCATCGTCTTTGCCGTGACCGACCCGGATGCGGGCAAGCGTGGTATTTCCGCCTTCATCGTTCCGACCGATACCCCGGGCTATGTGGTGTCGCGCGTTGAGGAAAAGTTGGGTCAGAATGCGTCTGATACCTGCCAGATCACCTTTGTTGAATGCCGTGTACCGGGCGAGAATATGCTGGGCGACGAAGGACAGGGCTATAAGATCGCGCTTGCGAACCTTGAAGGTGGCCGCATTGGCATTGCCGCCCAATCGGTCGGCATGGCTCGTGCTGCGTTTGAGGCCGCAAAAGATTACGCCAATGAACGGGAAACCTTTGGCAAGAAAATCATCGATCATCAGGCCGTGGCGTTCCGCCTGGCCGACATGGCAACCAAGATCGATGCCGCCCGGCTGTTGGTGCACCGCGCGGCTGAACTTCGCGATGATCACAAGCCGTGCCTGACCGAGGCCTGCATGGCCAAGATGTTTGCATCTGAAATCGCCGAAGAAGTTTGCTCCGCCGCGATCCAGATTCACGGTGGTTATGGCTACCTTAAAGACTTCCCGGTTGAACGCATTTACCGGGATGTGAGGGTTTGTCAGATTTACGAAGGCACATCTGATATCCAGCGCATGGTGATCGCCCGTTCGCTGGCCGATTGATGGATTACGCGCCGCCGATAATTCGGTGGCGCGGCACCAATACCTCACCCTGCATCAGGCGACGGGCGGATCGAAATACGGTTACCGAAGTGACCGCAAAATCATCTGCCGTCTGACCGGAAATATCGGCATCAAGCACAAGTGTCCCCGATGGATGGGTAATGGTCAGTGGCTGATTGGGTTTGGTATTTGCGCGCGCGACCTCATGGGCGATGGAACCTTCAAGTCGCATGGCGGCCGCAAGGCACATGCCACCCGTGATCGGGCTTGATGCATGGGCCTGCCCGGTTGAGATCATCCGCAGAACGATGTTCGTAGTTTCCGCGTCTTCCGCTGTCGGGGGCGAGACAATCGCGATTTGCGGCAGATTGCGGACCGTTGTCTTGGCCTCGTCCAGACTGCAAATGCCCATCTTCACTGCGGCTGCGACGCGAAGTGTTTCGATCTTTTCCAGCAATCCCGGCGTTTCTGTAATCTCAGATGGGCTTTCACGCCCGCTCAATCCCAAATCCGTTGCCCGCACACAGGCAATCGGGTTACTGACATCGACCAGTGATATTTCGACCGCGCCAAATCCATCTGTTTCCAGCAATTCACGCGCCTTGCCCGTCGGCAGCGTCTTGCAGGTACTTGATCCACCTGGTTCCAAAAAGGACAACCGGATCGGAGCACCCGTACCGCCGACGCCATCAAGAGCGAAGTCGCCGCCAACTGCTGGCAGGCCATTTTGCAGTCCAAAGCGTGCGACGATGATCTTGCCGGTATTGGTGTTATGGATGCGCACCGTGGCTTCGTTGCCCGTGACCGCAACCAATCCTTCTTCAACTGCATAGGGACCAACGGCGGATGAAATATTCCCGCAATTGCCCTTATAGCTGATTGTAGGGTGATCGACGCTGACCTGCCCGAATGTGTAATCGATATCGGCATCTTCGCGGGATGATCTGGCGATGATGGCGATCTTGGAGGTCGAAGATGTCCCGGACCCCATGCCATCAAGCTGGCGCTTGTTCGGATCGGGGCTTCCCATCGCCGCGAGGATCATGGAATCCCGTTCAGGTCCGGCTTCTGGTAATTCCTCCGTCCGGAAAAACAACGCCCGACTGGTGCCGCCACGCATGAAGACGGCGCGGAGTGGAATTTGCGGCGAATGGGTCGTGGTCATTTTATGGCGCTCCGAAGGGCGGTGTTTTTTTGGGGCGGAGCAAAGCGATCAAGGAAGCGTTCGGCACGCGGTAAGGCATCATGCAGAAATTGTTTTGGTTCGCGCAGCCATAGCCCGTCGATTTGCCGTGATTTTTCCTCGGAAATCAATGTGCCACGCGGGATTGCTTTAATCTCTGCATCCCAGTCTGCCCAACGCTGGCGTGCGCGGCGAAAACAGTGATTGATGAATTTCTGGCGGTGGCTGTAGCCGTGATAGTCAAAAATCCAGTCATCCCATGCAATGACAATATGATTGCCAGTAAAGCCCCTATGCGGGTGAAGCCATAGAGGTGTCATGTCATCGGTGCCGTGCCGCATGAGGAAGGCATGGGCAAGGATATGGCAGGCACCGCAGGCAAAGAACACGCGATCTGGCAAGTTCCAGCGCATCACGGGATCATTCTTGCGGTAGTTCGGTGTTCTTGGCTGGTACATCGCCCTTCCTGAAGGAGGTGGCGCAGCCTGTGGCCTTGCCAAAACAAAACACCCCGAACCGCGAGAGTATCGTGGTCCGGGGTGTCTGTATAGATCAGGTGATTTCGCGATGTCGCCTTAGGGTACGCTCAGAACTGATATTGCAGGCCGAGCATGACTTCGTGGGCCCGCAGGTCGAACTGGGTCGCTTCAATGTCGAGCGTTGTCGCGCCATTGATGAACGTGTTACCGCCGCGTGCTTCTCCCATGTCAAGGTAGCGGTAGGACAGATCCAGCTTCCAATTGTCGGATATCGCGTATCCGACGCCAGCGCCAATCTGCCAGGCAAGGTCATTATGCGTATCGCCAGGTATGAAACTGCTGTTCGGGAAGAAAAGCTTCTCTGTTTTGTTCCGCGCCCAACCAATGCCGCCTTGCAAGTAGGGTGAAAATGCACCCACATCAACACCGGCAATGCTCAAAGGATCGACATAGACGTTCATCATCGTCGTCCAGTTGGACGTCTCGAAAGCGCCTTCATTTAGCTTATTTCCTGGTTTGTTCGGAGTGCCGTCCGCGTCACGATAATCATCGGCTGCGGACAGTCGGGAACCATACGATACCGTGATATCGGTCCGTAGATAGTCCGTAAGCTTCAGTCCGGCACCGATCTGGTAACGTTGCCCTTTATAACTTGTCAATTCGACTGAGTCGCGCTCAGCACTGTCGTAAAAGTCGTCTCGATCATCAATGGTCATGGAATAACCAAGGTCAGCACGCAGGTATGGGGTGAGTAGCCATTCTTCGGCGGACGCTGTTGAATGCAATCCGGCAAGTCCAAATGCGGAGAGCATGCCTGTCTGTGCTGATTTGCGAACAAAATGGCATAGTTTGGAGGCGAGAGAAGCCGATGGCATGGCAGTATAACCTACAGGAAATGTTGAATTTTATCGTTCAACTAAGCCCAAAAGTGTATTGCGATGCAATGATAAATGAATGAATGTCAGATACTGTCAGAATATGACGGATTTCAACGTTGAATCGAAAGACTGTGCTTATCAAGTAGCCTTCGGAACTGATGGTAGTTCAGATGAAGCGCTTTGGCGGCTTCGGTCTGGTTGTTGGCGTGGGTGCGAAGGGCCTGTTGCAGCAGTTTGATTTCGAAATTGGCGACCTGTAATTTGAAGTCGATGGTGCCGTCCGGGGCGCTGTCTGGCTCGGGCGTCTCAACCGTGTCGGATCGGGTGGGTGTGCTGGTGTCGGTCTCGGACCAGATGCCGTCAAACGGATCAAGGGTGATCATGGTAAGCGGTGCATCTTCGTCTTCAGACAGGTAAATGCTGCGTTCAACCGCATTACGAAGTTCGCGAATATTGCCGGGCCATGAATGACGCAGAAGCTGTTCGGCGGCATGGCGCGAGAAGCCAGCAAAAACGGACCTTCCCAGTCGCTTTGTCATGTCCAGAGCGAACTGTTCGGCCAGCAAAAGGATATCATCATACCTTTTGCGCAGCGGTGGCACTGCGATCACGTCAAAGGCCAGTCGATCAAGCAAATCGGCGCGGAACTTCCCGGATTTGGCCAGTTCGCGCAGATTTTCATTTGTCACACCAATGACCCGCGCGTCGACTTCAATCACCTCGGATCCGCCAACGCGTTCGATCTCGCCATATTCAACAACCCGCAGAAGCTTTTCCTGCACCACCGGGCTGGCGGTGGCGATTTCATCAAGAATGATGGTGCCGCCATGTGCACGCTCGAACCGCCCGACATGGCGTTTTGTTGCCCCCGTAAAGGCACCGGCCTCGTGGCCGAACAGTTCGGTATCGAGCAGGGTTTCGGACAGGGCGGCGCAATTGACCTTGACCAGCGGGCCACCCCAGCGGCGCGACAGATAATGCAGGCGGGCTGCAATCAGCTCCTTGCCCGATCCGCGTTCGCCAATGACAAGGCACGGGCGTTCAATTGGCGCCAAGCGTGAAACATGCTCAAGCGCTGCCAGAAAAACGGGGTCTTCGCCCAAAATCGGTTGCAAGCTGTCCATTTCGCGAAAAACGTTATCGAAAAACGACAATATTGTCGCGATAAAAGTAATTTCAAGACGATCGAATCATCTAGGCTATTGATTTTATGTGATTTCAAAACTGGCACGGCATTTGAAATAGAGAGATCAGAATTTGTAGCGTCCCCCGATTAATTAAGGAGATCAGACAATGGGCGTGTTTTCGCGTTTGTCCGATATCGTAAATGCCAACATCAACTCGCTTCTGGATCGTGCCGAAGATCCGGAGAAAATGGTGCGGTTGATGATCCAGGAAATGGAAGACACCCTGGTTGAGGTGCGTTCCGCCGCCGTCAAGGCGATTGCCGACAAGAAGGAAGTCGAGCGCAAGCTTAAGAAGCTTCATGACGGTCAGGTCGAATGGGACACCAAGGCAGAGTTTGCTGTTTCCAAGGGCCGTGATGATCTGGCCAAGGGCGCACTGATGGCGCGCCGACGTCTGGCCGATCAGAGCCTTGTGCTAGAGCGTGAGCTTGAAGTGATCGAGGAAACCCTTGGCAAATATGACGAGGACCTCAACAAGCTTCAGAACAAGCTGAACGAAGCCAAGGCGAAACAGCGTACGGTTGAAATCCGCATGCAGACGGCTGAAAAGCGTGTAAAAATGAAAGAGAAGCTTCATTCCGGTCAAATCGACGAAGCCCTTCTGCGCTATGAACAGATGGAACGCCGGATTGACGAACTTGAAGCAAGTGCCGACTCCTGGGACCTTGGTCGCGGCCAGAGCCTTGAGGAACAGTTCGAAGACCTTGAGGCCGAGCTTGGGATCGAAGATGATCTTAAGGAGCTCAAGGCGCGCGTGAAGAAAGATAAGTAATCAACCGGTTTATGTGTTTCGACACGTGGGCCTGCACAGGGATTGAAATGTCGAATATGTGGGCGATTGCCGTACCCTTGATTGTGTTTTTTGCCGTGGTCGGCCCGGTTTGGGTGGTGTTCCACTACATCACCGTCTGGAAACGAATGAAGGCAGAGCAACGTGCACAGACCCCTGAACAGTCCGCTCGTGAACAGGAAATGGTGGCTGCATTGAAAAAACGGGCCGCACGACTGGAATCCCGTGTCGAGACACTTGAACGCCTGTTAGATGCCGAGGTTGCCGAATGGAGGAACAGGATATGACTGCTCAGCAAGCTACTGCCGGAGACGGTTTTGGGCGCAGTCACAAAAAACGCTCACGCTGTGGATGTGGTTCACGGCGCAACCCGGATGGCTCCAAACGCCACGGCGTAATCGGCCGGACCACGCGGGGAATTTCAGAAGCCTTTGGCATTCCGCGCAAGGGTGTGCTGATTGCCTTTATTCTGATCCTGATCTTCAGCTTCCCGGTTGGTGTGATGCTGTTTGGTCTGGCCTGGGCCTTTGTCCATCATCCCGACTGGTTTGATGGCCTGCGCGGCAAGATGCGTGGCACGACAGCGCGCAGATCTGCCAAGACAAGCAGTGCCAAGACAAGCAGTGCCAAGGCAGATGCCAGCGAAGAACGCCCGACCGTTGGTGTGGATTACGAAGAAAGCTGGATGGAAGAACTGCGTGAACAGTTCGATGATCTGGAACGCCGCACCGGTTCGATGGAAGGCTTCGTTGCCTCGGGCGACTACCGACTGGCATCCGAGCTTGAGAAAATGAAAAAGGACGACGCATCCGAAGCGGCCCAAAAGGGCGAAGACGATGCCAGAAAATCAGACGAACCAAAGGCGTAACGCTTTGGACTAAAAAGTCTAATCAGATTGACGGCGGTTTCAGCTTTCCCCAATCCCCCCCCCTCGCGTTAGCAACGTGAAGCTGCCGTCAAACATATGAACCGGATCACCAAGGTGGTCCGGTTTTCTTTTTATTTGCAGTTCCTTGCAGCAAAATTCCCAAATAGCGTTTATCACTATACCTAATTTAAAGGTTTTCCCGGCACAGTCGGGAAAAGTGCCGGGATATCGCGGCATGTTGCGTGGGGAAGATTGCGTATGGCGACCATGATCGAGCATCCCGGCGAACGGGACTTTCTGCATCGCTTGATGCTGGATAACCCATGGTGGGACGGGGTCACCGATGATGTGGTTCAGGGCCTGCCGCAACGCGCATTTTTCAAACGTTTCTGGGCTGCGGTTGAAAAGAATGACGGGCAAAAGGCCGTCGTTCTGACCGGTCCGCGCGGGGTTGGCAAAACCGTGATGCTGCGCCAAGCGGTCGCAGAATTGCTCAATGCCGACACGCCCCGTCGTCATGTTTGCTATATCTCGCTCGAGCATCCGCTGTTCCTTGAGGTCGATCTGCCGCGCCTGCCAAAGCTTCTGCGCTCCATGCGCGGCATTTCGGCCGATCATCCGCTTTGGCTGTTTGTTGACGAGGTTTCCTATCAGCGTGACTGGGAAGATCGCCTTGCGCGTTTGATTGTGTCGGACCCGATGCTGCGCGTGGTAGCCGTCAGTGCGTTAGCACCCAGTGCCGATAGCAGTGGTCACATCCAAAGCCTGTTTTTGCCGCCCTTCAGCTTTGCCGAATATCTTGAGCAAAAAGGGATCGCGGCCAGTGATGTGCTGCCCGAAACGCCAAATGTCGGGCGTTATACCGCCGATGTGCCAGATGGGTTGATCGAGCTAAATGACCTGTTTGAAGATTACATCAATGAAGGCGGCTTTCATGATGCCAATGGCGAAGCCGGGGCCATTCACCGATCCCTTCATTCTGATCTTCCGGGGCTGCATGGCATTTCAAGCCCGTCGGACCTGCATCGTTTGTTTGCGCTTTTGGCCTATAACACCGGATCGGAATTCTCGATCGAAACGCTGGCGCGCGAGCTTGATATCGCCAAGAACACGCTGCGTCGCTATCTGGAATATCTTGAAAGCGCCTGGCTGGTTCGTCGACTTGAACGCGTTGATCAGGATGCCAAACCGTTCCAGCGTGCGGTGGCGTTTAAGGTTCATTTGATCCATCCGGGCCTTCGCACCGGTTTGATTGGCGGGCGGGCGTCCGATAGTGCGACGATCACACGTTTGGCGGAAACCGCGATCCAGACACAGTTTTTGACCTCAAGCGTTGGGATGGAAAGCCTTTATTACGCGCGTTGGGGGCAATATGAAGTGCCGTTTGTGTTCCTTGATCGTCGGTCGGGAACGCCGCTTTTCGCCTATCACTGCCTGTGGCGTGATGAAGCGATCCGCAAGCCAAAAGAAATCCGTGCGCTGGTCAATTTCCGGGGCAGTCACGCCTTGCCGCTTGGGGCCTTTGTCCTGACCAAGGCGCAATGGCATGGCGGAAAACTGGGCGGTGTGCCGATGCGCTTCGAACCGGCCAGCGTGCTGGCCCTTCGAATTGGTATCGAGTTCTCACAGCTTTGATCTATCGGGTAAAATGCCGTCACATGCAGGGTCAGGCAGCGTCTGATCACGGCAGTATGACCGTGCTATCCGGTGCGGTCAGGAACTGTATCGGATAAAGTAAAGGAGTTCGTTGATGACGAAACTTTCCAAGCTTTCCCAACTGCTTGCCGCACTGGCCTTGATGGTCGGCGCTGCCTTCATGCTTTCGGTTCAGCCGGCATCGGCACAGGTTGTCTGCCCGGCAAACCCGCATTGGACGGCAACTGTTCCGCCAATCAATGCCGATCATGTTTTTTGTGGTGAAGTTCGCAATAACGGAACGGCTGCAGGCTTTCATTCCCGTCCGGGTGGTGCCAATCCGGCAACCGTCGCCAATTTTGTGGTGACCCAAGCGCCAAATGCCAATGGTGTCTATGGCGGGAACGTAACGCTGGTGAACCCGAACGGGGCGAACCCGACCAAGTTCTCAACCATGTTCCCTGATAGCTGCAGTCAGGCAGAGGTCGTTCAGTCGATCCTGTATGCCCATGCCAACCAGGTCGCCTGCCCGGCGGGCGCACCAGGTTGGGCGTCTTGCGGCATGAACCGTCCCGATCCGGCGACGCCGGGTCATTGCGTTGGCGATGACGCGGCTTCGCGGTTCTTCATTGCCTTTGCCACACTTGGTAACGGCAATATCAACACGGCATTCCCGCTGCGTTAATCAAGAAAACCCAAGGAACACATGACATGGCAGGCGGTGATTATCCGGTTCCAGACTGGCCAGGCAGAATTGCAGGCGATGCGGGGCATGATCGAATTGCCGCCTGCCTGACACTTGATATCCAGCGTGCGCCAGATTGGGCGAAAAATGTGCTGGCCGAGATAAATCAGGTTCTTGATGGTGCGCAAAGCCATTGGGATATGGGCATGAATGCCTACATGCTTAAAGTAGGCGCAGAGAAGACCGAGATTTTGCCGATCTATGAGGAAAGCGGTGAGGCAACGATCACGGTCAAGACGACAGATTTGCGTGATGCGTTGAGCGCATGGTGCGCGCAAATCGCGCCACCATTGGATTAAGCGGGTAAGACGATCAAAAGACTGGATGCGATGAGCAAGTGGATTGCACGATGCCGTCACCTTTGGCCGGTGGCGATGACGATGATGGTGGCGGTGATCATGATCGCGTCCTCTGTATCGCCTGTGATGGCGCAGCAGGATGGCGCGACAAAGGAAGAGCCATCTGATCCGCTCGAAGTCTTTTTGCATCAATTTATCGAACATGCCGGTTTGCCCGGTGGCGTAGTCGCGATTGGCTACGGCACGGGTGACGTGCGCTATGCCGCAAGCGGTTATGCCAGCGTCAAGCCCGATACGGGCATGAGCGAGGATCGCCAGTTCTATATCGGGTCGCTCACCAAGATGATGACATCGGTTGTGACCCTGCAGCTGGCATCGGAAAAGCGCATTGATCTGGCTGATACCATCGGCAGATACCTGCCCAAGGAATTTCAGGATCGTATCCCCAATGCGAACAAGGCGACCATTCGCGATTTGCTGCGCAACAGTTCAGGCATCCCGGATTATCTCGATGGAGAGTTCTTTTTCCAACTGGTCGGGCGCGATCCACAACATGGATGGCGTAACAAAGAATTGCTGCCACTGATTGCCGATCGCGAACCCTATTTTGCGCCCGGCACCAGCTATGCCAGTTCGAACAGCAATTTCATCTTGCTTGGCATCATGATTGAGGCGGTTGAAGGCGATCATATCGAAGCGGTGTTTAACCGCCGTGTGTTCGAGCCCGCCGAAATGATTAACACGTCCTTTGGGCGGTTCCCGCGCCCGGATCGATTGGCGCGCGGCTTTGATGATGCCAATGGCGATGGGCAGCTTGAAGATGTCACGGATTTCGATGTCGGCGATCAGCTTGCCGATGGCGGGGTGATTTCAACCGCTGAGGACATGGTGAAATTCGCCCGTGCACTTTTTGTGAATGGTGTGTTGCTTGGTCCCAATGCCCTGAAACGTGCCACGACCGATACGGCCTTTGCCGGTGAAGGGTCCTATGGCTATGGGCTTATGATCGGATCAAGTGATTGGGGGCCGGTCTGGGGGCATGACGGGATCTATTTTGGCTATTCCGCCGAATTTTCATGGTTCCCCGAGCAGGACACGGTGGTTGTGTTTCTGTCAAACGGCCGTGCGTTAAACGAAGTGCCGTCGGTGACCAGTATGCTGATGACAGGCATCTTTGGTAAACCTGAATAATCCTCACATTCCGGTTTCATCAGGTTTGAGCTCGCTGCTGCTTCGGACTTGAAGTGGTGTTTCCTCGGCAATCACGACATTGCGCCCGATGGCGTAATTGCGCATCTGTTGATAGACCAATTCCCCCATCGCATAGAAATCAATCGCGACATAACCATCGATCAGACCACGCAAAGTCATGTCTTCCTGTTCGGGCGATGGCGTGCCTGTTGCCATGATCAGTTTTTCCGGATGGGACGGCAGGGCATTGATGGTTCGTTCCAGCCGTATCGTATCGCCCAGAAGCCAGGCGCCGATCGGTACGATTACTTCGATCTCCTGGACCTGGGTTGCTTGTGCGAACTGTGTTTGTGCAAGGCTTTCATCCCCACGGTTATAGAGCGGGCAGCGCGGATGTTCTTTCCAGCCGTTTTCGCCAACGAGCGGGATCAATGTTGTGTTATCCGGGGCATCGTCGCCGTCATCGTCGGGCGATGTTTGGCGCAAAGCGTAGCGAATGCCTGCAATCCGGTCATTGAGGTTGGGGTCAAACCGCCCGCCGCTCATCAAACATACGGTGGCACCAGATGGAAATTCTGACTTCATCAGTTGCCCAAGCTTAAGTCCGATCCCAAAGTTATCCGGACCGATATAGGTGCGCCGGAAATGTTGTTGGGCGGGTTCCAGATCAGAATCATAGGTGATGATCGGGATGTTTTGGGCCTGGGCGGCGGGCAATCCATCTTCGCCGATGAAGGATGAATTGGTTACCGATATCGCCATGCCATCAACTTCAAGCTCGATCGCCTTGTGAATTGCAGCCAGTTGGCCCCGGAAATATCCAACCTGGGTATCGCCAATTTGGCGGCATTCGTCACCGTTACGGCGCGCGGCATCTGAGCATCCGCGCCAGGCATTGATGAAATTGACGTCCTCAATATCCTTGGGGATCAGCGCAAAGGTCAGATTCCGTGCCTGTGCCGGTGCGATAACGCACAGCATGAATGCGATGAGGAATATAGATGCGCAAAGGTTTCGCGCAAAAGGCGCTTGTCCAACCATCGTAGCTCCGGCGTAATGCCAGGCACTTCTCCCACGCGACTTGTTTTCAGCCGCTTTGTGCTGAGTCTACGGAATAATTCGCACCGTGGATCTCAACACCATTTCATGTGGTGATGATGCAGTGGTTTATCCATCGGGGGTGAGGGGATAATTTTCTTTCGGCATTTGCACGTGTATGATTTCCCCATACGCCCACGTCCGGCCATTGATCGGATGGTTTTGCGATGCCGCAGCGCAAAAAGTAGCTTGCAGTGCAAAACAAGTTTGGGTAATTTTCGTAAAAATTAATCGTCAATATTGTACGAATATTATCAAACGGGAGATTCCTGATGGCAGCAGCCCCACGTCCGCGCCGCTCTGTTTTGTATATGCCGGGCTCGAACGCCCGCGCTTTGGAAAAGGGCAGAACCCTTCCGGCGGATGGCCTTATTCTTGATCTTGAAGATGCGGTGGCACCTGATGCCAAGGATACAGCACGTGATCAGATCGTCGCAGCCCTTGCCGAAGGCGGATATGGTAAACGCGAAATTCAGATCAGAACCAACGGTCTGAACACCCCGTGGGGTTATGCTGATATCGTTGCGGCGTCAAAAACCAGTGCCGATGCCATCCTGCTGCCCAAGGTAGAAAGTGCAGACACAGTCCGTCAGGTCGCCGATATCATGGAAGCCGAGGGCGCACACGCTAGCATGACCATCTGGTGCATGATGGAAACCCCGCTTGCGATGCTCAATGCCAAGGAAATCGCATCTGCCCATCCGCGTCTTGGCGGGTTTGTCATGGGCACGTCTGATCTGGCCAAGGACCTGAACTGTGCGCATACGCCAGATCGTCTGCCGATGGTGACAAGCCTTGGTCTTTGTTTGTTGGCGGCACGCGCCTATGGGCTGGCGATCCTTGATGGTGTGCATCTTGATTTGTCTGATGATGCCGGGTTCGAGGCATCCTGCAAGCAGGGGCGCGAATTTGGCTTTGATGGCAAAACGCTGATCCATCCCAAAACCATCGGGGCTGCCAACACCGCCTTTGCCCCGGCCGAGGCCGAGATCGCATGGGCGCGCAAAATCATCGACGCCCACGAAGAGGCTGCCGCCCAAGGCAAAGGTGTTGTCGTGGTCGATGGCAAGCTGATCGAGAATCTGCATGTGGTGTCGGCCAAAAAGCTTGTCGCCATGGCCGATCTGATCACGGAAATGGACGCAGCTTAACACCCGTCATCAAGCCGAACGCGCTAAAGCCGAAATTATAAACCCGCAAAGGGGCAGGGCGGCGTGCTTCGGTCTTTTGGAAATATCGCCTTTCAGGGAGGCAATCGAACATGTCGAAAACCAATCCGGGCAATTTCTTTGAGGATTTCCAGATCGGACAGGAAATCCGTCATGCCACGCCGCGTACGATTACCAGTGGCGATGTTGCCCTTTATACCGGGCTTTATGGACCGCGCTTTGCTGTGCAGTCCTCCGATGAATTTGCCCAGTCACTTGGTTTTCGCTCTGCCCCGGTCGATGACCTTTTGGCGTTCCATATGGTGTTTGGCAAAACCGTGCCTGATGTGTCGCTTAATGCGGTGGCCAATCTTGGCTATGCGGGTGGCGTGTTCGGGGTGCCGGTTTATCCCGGCGATACGGTCAGTTCGGTTTCGACCGTGACCGGGATCAAGGAAAACTCCAACGGCAAAACCGGCGTGGTGTATGTCAATTCCGTCGGGCGCAATCAACGCGGCGAGATGGTTCTTGATTACAATCGCTGGGTCATGGTGCGCAAACGCGATGAAAACGCCCCGACCCCGGAAACCGTTTTGCCCGAACTGCCCGGTGTGGTCCCACCCGAAGCGTTCCAGATCCCGGTTGGACTCGACATGTCAGCCTATTCGACCGAGCTTTCCGGATCGCCGCACCGCTGGGATGATTATTATGTCGGCGAGAAAATCGATCATGTTGACGGCATGACGCTTGAAGAAGCCGAACATCAGATCGCCACACGACTCTATCAAAACACCGCCAAGGTGCATTTCGATCAGGTCGCGGCCAATGATGGGCGGTTTGGCAAGCGCCTGATTTATGGCGGGCATATCATTTCATTGTGCCGCGCGCTCTCATTTAATGGTCTGGGCAATGCGTTTCGGATTGCCGCGATCAATGCCGGGGCCCACGCCAACCCGGCCTTTGCAGGCGATACGATCTTTGCCTGGTCAGAGGTTCTGGGTAAATTTGAAGTGCCCGGTCGGCGCGATTTGGGCGCACTTCGCCTGCGTCTTGTTGCAGTGCGTGATCGTCAGGGCAGTGACTTTCCGCTGCGTGATGAGGCGGGCAAATATCATTCTGATGTGTTGCTTGATTTCGATTACACGGTTCTTATCCCGCGCTAAGGCGCACTAAAGCGCGCTTTGCTTAACGGATCCTTCGTAAGCTTGGCGGTAATTTCGCCTGCGCATTTGGCGGTGATCTTGATCCGCCCGGTGCGCATTCATATGTGTTTGCAACAAAATAGACCCAATCCAACGGCCATTGCCTTGCGTAAGAAGGTCTAATTGTGCAATTGCTAAATCCACGTTACGCCGTATGCATATTCCAAGGAACGACACCGTTGCTTTGGAGTGACCCTTCCCGCAGGGTGTTTACGGTGTCTGAGAGGTCAACCTACGTAGTTAAACGGAGGCGTAAACGGCGTTTCGTCACTGAAATCTTTGGCTTTCAAAGGTGTTCAGATTGACTCAAACCCGCTGCATGGGTAAATAAACCCTGCTTTCCCGCCAGCTACTTTGAGAAGAGGCAATTCCGCTATGAGCAAAGCCAATCGGCCGCTGTCTCCGCACTTGCAGGTGTACCGGCTTCCGATGACGGCAAAGATGTCCATCACGTTCCGCGCGATGGGTGTCGGCCTTGCCATTGGTTTCGTATTTTTGGCGTCCTGGCTGATTGGTGCCGGCGCTGGTCGTGACGCCTTCAATGGCTATCACGCATTTTTCACCTCGTGGTTTGGTCTGCTGCTGCTGTTCGGATGGACGGCGGCGTTTTATTACCACGCTTGCAACGGTATCCGTCACCTTGTCTGGGATACTGGTCGCGGCCTGACGAATGAGGGTGCTGCCAAAGGCAACCCGATCGTCCTTGGCGCGGCAGTCGTGCTGACCATTCTCACCTGGATCATCGGTCTGGCCTAAGGCCGGGCAAGAGGGGACAACTCGTCATGAAGATGCAATCCGATCTAGGCCGTGTCCGCGGTCTCGGTTCTGCCAAAAGTGGTTCTGCGCACTGGTGGACCCAGCGCGTTACCGCTGCTGCAAACCTTCCGCTCGGCATCTGGTTCATTCTTTCGATTCTTGCTGGGCACACGGCTGATTATGATGCCGTTCACGCTTGGTTGAGCTCGTATTTCCATTCGACCATGATGATCCTGATGATCGTCAGCGTTGCTGTGCATTTCACGCACGGCCTGCAGGTCGTGATCGAAGATTATGTGCATAACCGTAAAGCAGAAGTGATCTCGTTGATGCTGATCAAGGCGATCGCAGCATTCCTGTCTGTTGCTGCCATCGTGTCAGTCCTGCGTATCGTTTTTGCCGGAGCCTGAGCCAATGACTAAATCATATAAAATTATCGACCATAACTACGACGTCGTCGTTATGGGTGCGGGCGGCGCTGGTCTTCGCGCGACGCTGGGTACGGTTGAAGCCGGGCTCAAAACCGCATGTATCACCAAGGTCTTCCCGACCCGTTCGCACACCGTTGCTGCCCAGGGCGGTATCGGTGCATCGCTTGGCAACATGTCCGAGGATCACTGGCAGTGGCATATGTATGACACCGTCAAGGGTTCCGACTGGCTTGGTGACCAGGACGCGATCGAATATATGTGCCGTAACGCCGTTCCGGCGGTTCATGAACTTGAACATTACGGCATGCCGTTCTCGCGTACCGAAGATGGCAAAATCTATCAGCGTCCGTTCGGTGGTCACACCCGTGACCACGGCAAGGCGCCGGTTGAACGTGCATGTGCTGCTGCTGACCGTACCGGTCACGCGATGCTTCACACGCTCTATCAACAGTGCCTGAAGCACAAAGCGGAATTCTTTGTCGAATATATCGCCCTTGATCTGATCATGGATGACGATGGTTCGTGCAAAGGTCTGGTTGCCTGGGATCTGGATTCCGGTGAACTGCACCGCTTCAACGCCAAGATGGTCATTCTGGCATCTGGTGGTTATGGCCGTGCATTCTTTAGCTGCACCTCGGCACATACCTGCACCGGTGATGGTCATGGCATGGTGGCCCGTGCGGGTCTTGGTCTTCAGGACATGGAATTCGTTCAGTTCCACCCGACCGGTATTTACGGTTCGGGCTGCCTGATCACCGAAGGTGCACGTGGCGAAGGTGGTTACCTGACCAACTCCGAAGGCGAGCGTTTCATGGAACGTTATGCGCCGACCGTTAAGGACCTTGCATCGCGTGACGTCGTGTCGCGTGGTATGGCACAGGAAATCCGTGATGGTCGTGGTGTTGGCGAGCATGGCGAATACATCCACCTGCACCTCGAACATCTTGGTTCTGAAGTGCTGTGGGAACGTCTGCCGGGCATTACCGAAACCGCAAAAATCTTTGCCGGTGTTGATGCCACCAAGGAGCCGATCCCGGTTCTTCCGACGGTCCACTACAACATGGGCGGTATTCCGACCAACTATAAGGGCGAAGTTCTGCGTCCGACCGCTGACAACCCGAACGCAATCGTTCCGGGCCTGATGGCAGCTGGTGAAGCAGCTTGCGTGTCGGTCCACGGTGCAAACCGTCTGGGTACCAACTCGCTGCTCGACCTTGTTGTCTTTGGCCGTGCATGTGGTCTTCATGCTGCCGAAGTGGTCGATACCAAATCATCCTTCAAGCAGATCAAGCCGACCGATGGCGACGAAGCGATTGCACGTTTCGACCGTCTGCGTTGGGCAAAAGGTTCGCGTCCGACTGCGGATATCCGTCTGGAAATGCAGCGCGTCATGCAGGGCAACTGCGGCGTGTTCCGTACCTCGGAAATCCTCAAAGAGGGCGTTGGCAAACTGGCCGAAACCGCAAAGACGCTTCCCGACGTCGGCGTTTCGGATCGCTCCCTCATCTGGAACTCGGACCTGGTCGAGACTCTCGAACTTGAGAACCTGATGACCTGTGCCGCAGCAACCATGAATTCGGCAGAAGCGCGTCATGAATCGCGTGGTGCACATGCCCACGAAGATTTCCCGAAACGTGATGACGAAGTCTGGATGAAGCACACGATCGCCAAGGTCGACACCGATAAGGGCTATGGCGTTGATCTGACCTATCGTCCGGTCAACAACTTCACCCTGACCGATGAAGTGTCGTATATCGAGCCGAAAGAGCGCGTCTATTAAGGCGCGGCAAGAGAGGATTTGAGAGATGGTAGAATTCAATCTTCCCGCCAATTCGGTCGTCAAAGAGGGCAAATCGTTCTCTGCGCCGGCTGACGCGAAGAATGTCCGTTCGTTCAAGATTTACCGTTTTGATCCGGACAGCGGCGACAACCCGCGTACCGACACTTACGACATCGATCTCGACAAGTGCGGTCCGATGGTTCTCGATGCGCTGATCAAGATTAAAAACGAGATCGACGCGACCCTGACCTTCCGCCGTTCTTGCCGTGAAGGCATTTGCGGTTCGTGCGCGATGAACATCGATGGCCGTAACACGCTTGCGTGCCTGAAGCCGATCGAAGACATCAAGGGCGAAGTAAAGATCTATCCGCTGCCGCACATGCCGGTGGTCAAGGATCTGGTGCCGGATCTGTCCCAGCCTTATGCACAGCTCGCATCCATCGAGCCGTGGCTCAAGGCCGACAGCCCGACCCCGCCGGATGGTGAGCGTCTTCAGTCCCGTGAAGAACGGGCCAAGCTTGATGGTCTGTGGGAATGCATTCTGTGCTTCTCCTGCTCGACCGCGTGCCCGTCCTACTGGTGGAACTCCGACCGTTACCTCGGCCCGGCTGTTCTGCTTCAGGCATATCGCTGGCTGGCTGACTCGCGTGACGAATATACCGGTGAACGTCTCGATGCACTCGAAGATCCGTTCCGCCTGTATCGTTGCCACACGATCATGAACTGCACCAACACCTGCCCGAAAGGCCTGAACCCGGCCCTTGCGATCACCGAAATCAAAAAGATGATCGCAGAACGCCGCGCCTAAGCGGTCGGCAGTGTTGCCCTGAAATTGGCGTTTTACGCCAGCAAGTTAAAGCCGCCGGTGATCGGATGATCCCGGCGGCTTTTTCTTTGCGGGTTTGATCCCGCATCTCTATTGAAGCAGCCTTGCCAGCATGTGACGGATGTGGTCCTGACCGCCAAAAAAGATGGCGAGGACGCGCAAAGTCTGTGCGTCTTCCTCAATGTCGAACCAGATAATTGCCCTGCCAAGCGTGACGTGTCGCAATCCCGGCAGGATGTCATCATGCCGGGTGCCGCAAAACGGGGCGTTGGCAAGTTTTTCGATGTCGGCGTGAATGTTTATGAGGCGTTGCTGTGCGTGGGACGTAGCGCGATGGATATCATCGCCAAAACCGACATAGCTTTCGACGAGAAAGTCAAAAATCAGTTCAAAATCACGTTCCGCATCTGCAGCATAAATGACCTTAAAGGTCATTGTTTTGGCGCTTCTTTTGAGCGATAGCGGAGATCCGGTCTTTCATCGTTGTGTTCGAGACAAATTGACCTTCACGCCGTGTCGTAATGATTTGGCGCAGGGCTTCTGTTTCAAGAGCCTCGCTCTCGGATTTATGACGCAGAAGTTCAAGGCCCTGTTGCAGGACAGCGCTGACGCTGGGGTACTTGCCCTGCTCCACAAGGTTTCGGACAAAGGCGCTTTGACTGTCGGTCAAAGAGATGGATGACTTGACGGTCATGGGTGGTTCCTTTGTTTGCCATCAATAGCTAAGAATGGTGCTACTCAGTAGTATTTCTGTCAAGTTATGCCTTCCGCACTGGGCTGATTTTATCGTGTTGCCCTGAAATTGGCGTTTTACGCCAGCAAGTTAAAGCCGTCGGTGAGCGGATGATCCCGGCGGCTTTTTCTGTTTAACTGGTTGGGATGATCGCGATCTGATCACAACCGGAACCAAAAAGGATCGGGCATGGCACAGCGTCACTGGCTGTTTCCCGCAAGCGGGGCGGCATATGGATTGGCCTTGTGGTATCTAAGTGATTACGACCTTGGCTATGACTATGTCCTTGCCGCTGTGATGACCTTTGTCGCAGCCCTGGCCTTTTGCAGCTGGTTTGCCATGGGGGTGCGAAACCTGCGCGATGACATCGCATTTTGCGCCGTCGTCTCGACCGTTGCCGCACTTCAGGTGTTTGGCTTCCAGCAACTGGTCGGATTTGAATATGTCGATGACACCGCGATCTTTGGTCTTTTGATCAGTCAGGCCCTTTGGGTGGGAATCGCGACATCGGCCTGGCGCATCTGGATGCCGGTGCAAACCACAGTCCTTCCCAATCAC
The DNA here is from genome assembly GCF_048059015.1 of Thalassospira sp. Taxonomy (GTDB): domain Bacteria; phylum Pseudomonadota; class Alphaproteobacteria; order Rhodospirillales; family Thalassospiraceae; genus Thalassospira. Next base: position 101,782 of record NZ_JBLLNT010000011.1, read on the forward strand.
GCCGATCCATCTGCCCTTGTTTCAGATATCTGGTCGATCAAGCTTTCGCTGGCATTTGGTCTTTTGGCCGTTGGCATCGTGTGGCCGGTTCTATGGGCGCTGATCACGTTGTTTGAGCTGGTCGGCCTGACCGGGATTGAGGATATCCTGACCGAAGGCTGGGTTGCTGCCCCGCTATCCGGGGCAGCCTGCGCGACCGGTATTTTGATTGCGCGCGAGAAATCAAATCTTCTGATCCCGATCCGCCAAGTGATCGGCGGCATGTTCCGCGTTCTTTATCCCATTCAGGCACTTGGTTTGTTTGTGTTTCTGATCGCAGCCATCTTTGGCGGTTGGGAAACCCTGATTGCGCAGGAATTTGGTGTCTGGTGGACGGTGATGTCGGCAGCGGCCGGTTTAAGTTACCTGTTGTTTGGCACTGTGCAGGCCAATGACGGCACGACATTGTTTGGCCGTATCGGTGATCGCATCTTTCGCGTGACGCTTTGGATGGCGCCACTGTTTGGCGCACTTGCGATTTACACCACTTGGCTGCGCGTCAGCGAATATGGCCTGACGCCATCGCGGGTTTATGGCATATGGGCCGCCCTGTTTGTTTTGTTTGCGACGATCTGGTTGGCGGTGGCGGCCTTCGGGCGGCGGCAATCAACACCGGTCATGTTGCGTAAAACCTTTGGCCATATCGCGATTTGTTTGGCGATGATGGCGTTTTTCATTCATCTGCCGCTGATGGACCCGATCAGCATGTCCGCGCGAAGCCAATCTGAACGGGTATTGGCAAAGCTTGCGGGGCAGAATGCCCAAACGGAAATCCCGGACGAACTTGAAGATGATCTGGTCTATCTGGCCGGTGAGTTGGGCAAGCCCGGTGAAGGGGTAATTGCCGATGTGAGCGAAAGTCATGCGGATTTGATCCCGACGATTGCCGATTTGCGGGCCTATCGCGCTCCTGAAATGGCCGAACGGGTGGATGTGAAAGACATCCCGGTCTATCCGCCAGATCACGGCATGGGGGACGATCGGCTGACGGCGTTGCTTGAAGATCAGCTGAAATATGATCGGGAATATTGCCGGGAACGCAGTGCGGGGGCGGATAATGTCTGTGCCGTGCTTTTGGTCGATCTCGATCGTGATGGCGTGAAGGAGGCCGTGTTTTTCAACACGCGCGATTTTGCCGGTGTTTATGCCTTTGATGATGCTAATGACACTTGGCGTCTTCTGACCAATCTTCAGGTAGAGGGGGATGGAAAGGATCGCAGAAAACTGATTGATGGGTTGGCCAGCGGGGCGGTCGAGTTGATTGCACCGCGCTTGTCCGACCTTCGCGTTGGCGGGATCGATTGGCGACAAAACCCTTAATTCTTTTACTGTTAACGCCTGAATTACCGAAATGGTGTATGATGCAAATGGCTCTCGTCACTGAAACAGGGAATGAATTCTTTGCCTGATCGCCACCCATCCAAATTCAAAATGCTGCGTTTTTCTGTCCTGTCACTGGGGTTGCTGGGGCTTGCGGCCTGCGGTGATACCGGCCCGAAATGGGAAGCGCAGGATATGTTTGCTGCCCCAACCCAGCAGAAGCTTGATGATCGCTATCGGGCGATGATCGATTTCAAGGCCATGGCACGGGATGACGCCGGGACGGAATATGCCGCCGGGCCGTCGGCCACGGTCATGGGGGCGGTTGAAGATGCGGTTGCCACCTGTCAGCAGGCCAATGCGATTGGCTGCAAGGCGGTACGTGTCGGCCTGACATGGGTTGATGGACTGGATCAGCAGGCGATTGAAAGCGTGATGGCATCCTATCGCGATACCATGACCGCAGAAGCCTATCAGGCGGCAATACAGGGCAATATGGGGGCGGCCAACTGGCTTGCTTATCATTATGCCGTGCGCGGCGAGAACTTGGGTGAAGCAGAACGACTTTCCAAACAGGCATTGCAGGTCGCACCGGATGACCCCGGTGCGCTTGATACCTATGGATTGATCCTGTATCGGCAGGGTCGTTATCAGCAGGCCGAAGAAGTCTTTATACGCGTGAACAAGGCGATGCCAACGGCCGAGCATATCGCGCATTTTGCCGATAACGCCTTGGCGATGGGCAAGACGGAAATGGCGCGTGCGGCCTATCAACGTGCCCTTCAGGCCGGGGCAAGTCCGGTCCTGTCCCAAACCATCCAGAAACGCCTTCTTGCGTTGGATCTGGGTGGCGGAGGCAGTGCGGCGCAGCCGACGCAATGATCAAACACATCATCTTTGATTGCGACGGTGTCCTGATCGACAGCGAAATCCTGTCCTTTGCCGTCGATGAACGGATGCTGCCGGAATATGGCATCACGCTCGATGTTTCTGAACTGGCGCGCAGTTTTGGCGGTGTCGCCTATCGCGAGATGGTGGCAGACCTTAATGCCCGGTTTGATGTCGATATCGATCCGGTTGCCTATCAGAAACGCTGCGAAGCCGAACTTGCCCGTACGTTTGAAACCGATCTGCGTGCCATCGCCGGAATGCGCGAACTGGTGGCAGATTTAAGTGCCCCCTTTGCCCTGGCATCGGGCAGTGATCTGGCGCGGTTGGATCAGTGTCTTGGCCTGACGGATTTTGCCGATCTTTTTGGCGATCGCATTTTCTCGGCCGAGCAGGTCGCACGCGGGAAGCCGGCCCCGGATGTTTTCCTGTTGGCGGCAAAGTCGTGTGGCTGGAGCCCGGAAAGCTGTCTTGTGATTGAAGATAGCCCGTCTGGCGTGATCGCGGCCGGGGCGGCAGGTATGCGTTCGGTCGGTTTTCTGGGCGGGGCGCACCGGAGTTCAGAGGATGCGGATATTCTGCGCGATGCCGGGGCAGAATATGTCGCAGGCAACAGCGCGGATTTGCGCGGTTACCTGCGGGATCTTGGATTGGTTGGTCAAGCTTGATGCTTGGGCGGGTTACGCCCAATCAAGCGTAATGACCTCGCCATCGACCAGCGGCAGGTCAATTTCATTCAGGTTATTACCCGGACCCGAACGATCAACGATCAGAAAATCGCTGTCTTCTTCCAGAACCAAAAGCGGGTGATGCCAGACGTTTTTGGCGTAAGTCACCCCCTGCGTGCCGTCGGACAGGAATGCGCGCAGGTCTTCGGGTTTGGGTGTATCGGTGCCCGACGCCACAACGATCAGGAACTTCTGTGCCGATAGGGGCATGAAGGCCTGAGATCCCAGCGGATGGCGTTCCATCATCTTGATTTCAATCGGCTTTGGCCGGGGCGTGCCGCGAAAGATGCTGATGATCGGTGCACCACCTTCGTCGGCTACATCGACACGGGAAATGTCGTGGAACCGGGTGGTGGTGCCCAGATTGATCGGATAGCTATCGCGTGCGGTATCAATCGAGATGACTTCGCCAAACGGGGCAAAGGCATCCTGGGTCAAATGTTCGACCTGAAGCTTCATGCCTGTGCCCGTTATTTGGTTTTCGGTTTGCCAAGGATACGCAAACGGCTGATGCCGCCATCGGGGATCGAATTGACCCGAAGATGGGTCACCGGACCATTCACACTAAGCGCTGCGGCATCAAATTCGTGAATATGGTCTGCCTGCATCTTGCTTTCTGGCAGGATTGTCGACCAGAACATCGAACGTGCACGAAGGGACTTGTCCTTTTCGCCGTCAACATAGGCACCCTGGATCGATACGCGGTCCGGATAGTTGCCCTTGAAGTGGCAGGTATCGACAATGATCTTTTCGATCTCGCCCGGATGACCCAGCTCGACGATCAGCCATTCATTGCCCGGTTCACGACGGCGGCGGGTTTCCCAGCCATCGCCCATATTCACCCCGCGACCCGGTGCCAGAATGGCATTCGGGTTGCCGTAATGGGCATCGGACCAGCCAACAACCACACCGCCATTGATCATCGCTGCCAGATCGACCTGTTCGCCCTTGGCGGCCATCTCGGTCCAGTCACGGTTCGGACGGCCATAAACACGCAGGCGTGCCACACCACCATCGGGATAGATATGCAGGCGAACGTGGGTATAGATCGCATCCGACGTCACATCGGCATAGTGATGCGCGCTGGCGCCAAGGCCCAAGGGAGCAACGATTTCATCCCATTTGGCATCATCGGCCGGATCACCATTCGGGCAATAGCAGCCTTCAAGTGATGCTGCGGGCGGGAAGTTGCCGGTAAAGTGGCTGGTATCGATATCAACGCCATAGATGCGACCAGACGTTGCCAGACGGACAACGCAGTAATCATGGCCTTCAACGCGTTTGCGACGGCTTTCCCAGCCATCCATCCACTTGCCATGGTCGTCATAGCGATCAGGATAGAAAATGGCCTCTGCGGTTTGCAGCATGCGCTGCTTGTCGGCAAAGAAATCGTCGGTCGCAAAGATTGCTTCTGCGCCCAGACGTTCGTCGGCCAGATTGACAAAGCGCCGTGCAAATTCCGGTGCGTCGTGATTTTCCTGATGGCTCATGGTCGTGTAATCCTGAAATGGTCGTTTATTATTCGGTGATTAATCGGTTTCGTCGGTGCTTTGGCGGTTAGACCTAAAGCGCCTCAAGCCGCAATTTGGCAATGCGGTGAACCTGATTGATCGCCTCGTTAAATTCGGCTTCGGTATCGTTTTTCACACGGCGCTCGAACGCCGCAAGAATATCGGTGCGGTGGAACCCTTTGACCGCAAAGATGAACGGGAACCCGAATTTCTGCTTATAGAGATCATTAAGCTCGGTAAAGCGGGCCAATTCATCGGCGGTACATTGATCAAGGCCTGCACCCATTTGTTCGTTCTGCGACGATGCTGTCAGTTCAGCCAGGGCCAGCTTGCCCGCCAGATCCGGGTGGGCACGCAAAAGGGACAGTTTATCGGCATCAACCGCGCCATTGACCACAGCGGCCAGCGCATCAGCAAGGGCAGATGGCGTATCAAGCGCATTGGTAATGCCGCGCTCATAAAGCTGTTCGGCAATCCAGGGCGAATGTTCGTAAACGCCACCATAGAGTGACACAAACGCGCTTTTGGCAAGCGTGCTTGGCGGGCGGGTTTCAAACAGGGATTTGGTGGTTTCTGTCATGGTGACCTTGTTCTTATTTTTGGTTTTCAACCGCCAAAGGGATGATGTTCGCGCCAATGGCGGGCGATATCGATCCGGCGGGCAAACCAGACATTGTCATGGCTTTGTACATAATCGACAAAGCGTTTAAGGGCAGCGAAACGGCCCGGACGGCCAACCAGTCGGCAATGAAGGCCAAGCGACAGCATCCGCGGGGTTTCAGCGCCTTCTTCATACAGGGTATCGAAGCTGTCCTTGAGATACTGGAAATATTGTTCGCCGGAATTGAAGCCCTGCATGGCGGCAAAGCGCATGTCATTGGCATCAAGGGTATAGGGCACGATCAGGTGCGGCTTTTCTGTCTGGGTGCTCCAAAAGGGAAGCTCGTCACTGTAATCATCGGCATCGTAAAGGAAGCCACCTTCTTCACACACAAGGCGGCGGGTATTGGGGCTTGTGCGCCCGGTGTACCAGCCAAGCGGACGTTCGCCGGTGACATCCTTGATGATATCAATCGCCTTATGCAGATGTTCGCGTTCGATATCCTCGGGCACATATTGGTAATCGATCCAGCGATAGCCGTGTGAGCAAATCTCGTGACCATCCTTCATTGCGACTTCGCCAACTTTGGGGTGGCGGGCAAGGGCCATGGCAACGGCAAAGATCGTGATCGGGATCTGACGTTCGCGGAACAGGTTCAGGATGCGCCATACACCAACGCGCGAGCCATATTCATAAATCGACTCCATGCTCATATGGCGAACACCGTCGCGCATATCCGCACCGACGATTTCCGACAGGAAGGCTTCGGATGCCTTGTCGCCATGAAGGATGCAGTTTTCACCGCCTTCTTCATAGTTCAGGACAAACTGAACGGCCACACGCGCCCCGTTGGGCCAGTTGGCCTTGGGCGGTTTTTCGCCATAGCCAATCAAATCACGCGCATATGTCTGGTCGTTCATTCGAGCCTTCTCCTGAATTCTGTCACGCCCGGCTTTGTTGTGCGGAACGTTTGGTGTAGCATCTTGTTGGTTACAATTAACCATAGGTCACAGCGCAGCAAGGGATAAACCCAAGCCTGCCGGACCGGATAAGTGCCGCACTATCAAGACGGTTTTGATAATGTTCCTGGACGGAATTTGATTTGGGCCACGTTTTACGCGGTCTTTCAAGGCTTTTCGCCGCTGTTGATAACTATAGTGCCTGAAACTGCTGCATTCGTTTTTCAAAGAATTGTTGATATAGTTTCACTTTATCCCCTCTTTCCTGAGGGTGGGTCGTAATGCGACCCTTTTAAATCGCTCAAAATTGGTACGGCACAAAATTCATAAACAGAATGCCGACCAGAGGGAGAAGCGACCGACCACCGCATTTGACTTGAGAGAGGAGGCCCGGCATGGGACGACTGACTACCCATGTACTGGATACGGCAAAAGGCTGTCCGGCTGCTGGTATCCGCATCGAGCTGCACCGTTTTGGAAACGGTCACGATGACCTTGTTGCCGAAGCCGTGACCAATGCCGATGGCCGCACGGAAGCACCGATGCTTGATGGTGCCTCTTTCAAGACGGGTGAGTATCAACTGGTGTTTCATGCCGGTGACTATTTCGACGCGATTGGTGAAAAGCTTCCCGAACCGAAATTCCTTGATCATGTCGTGATCCGCTTTGGGATTTCCGATGGTCAGGCGCATTACCATGTGCCGCTTCTGCTGTCGCCGTTTGGCTATTCCACCTATCGCGGAAGCTGAGGTCAGTCATGGCGAACGCGACGAACACTTTCCGACCCGAAATCCGTTTCCTGTTTGGCGATGAGGAACGCACGCTGCGCGATATCGATCCGCAGATGACCGTGCTTGATTATATCCGCCTGACCGAACGCAAATCGGGCACCAAAGAAGGCTGTGCCGAAGGCGATTGTGGTGCTTGCACCGTGGTTCTGGGCGAGCCCGATGGCAATGGTGGCATGGCCTATCGCACGGTGAATGCCTGTATTCAGTTTGTGCCGACCCTCGATGGCAAACAGCTTCTGACGGTCGAGCACCTTAAGTCCAAAGACGGTTCCTTGCACCCGGTGCAGCAGGCCATGGTTGAGACGCATGGGTCTCAATGCGGGTTCTGCACGCCGGGCTTTGTCATGAGCCTTTATCAGTTGTGGCTTGATGGTGGCGAAGATGACCGTGGCGCGATCAATGATGCGCTCGCCGGGAACCTGTGCCGTTGTACCGGCTATGGCCCGATCATTGACGCCGCGCGCAAGGCAGGCGGGGTTGCTGCGGGTGACGCAGTTGAACAAAAGCGCCGCGCGGATGTTGCAGCCCGACTGAGTTCGATGATCAAGGACGCCGGAACGCTCGCGATTGAACATGCCGCAGGTCGCTATTACGCGCCGCGGACGTCTGATGAATTGGCAAGCCTTCTGGTCGCGCATCCCGATGCCACGGTTCTGGCCGGGGGTACGGATGTCGGGCTTTGGGTGACCAAGATGCTCAAGCGTCTGGATCCGATCACTTATATTGGCGATGTCGCCGATATGAAGTCGGTTTACGAAACCGATGATGCCCTGATTATTGGGGCTGGCGTGACCTATAGCCGGGCGCATGATGCACTGGGTCGAGTGGCCGCCGATATTGGCGAGTTGGTCCGTCGCATCGGATCGCGCCAGATCCGCAATGCCGGGACTGTTGGCGGCAATATCGCCAATGGATCACCGATTGGCGATACGCCGCCTGCCTTGATCGCGCTGGGTGCTAAGATTGTTCTGCGCATGGGTGATGTCCGGCGCGAAGTAGCACTCGAAGATTTCTTTATCACCTATGGAAAACAGGACCGGGTTGCCGGCGAGTTTGTCGAAAGCGTGATTGTGCCCAAACCAAAGTCCGGTCTGGTGTTCAAGGCCTATAAAATCTCCAAACGGTTTGATCAGGATATAACGGCGGTTCTTGGTGCATTCGCGATCAAGGTTGTCGATGGCAAGGTCGCGGAATTTCGCGCTGCCTTTGGCGGGATGGCCGGAACGCCGATGCGGGCCAAGAAATGCGAAGCAGCCCTGATTGGGCAGGCTTGGGATGAAGCATCTTTAAACGCAGCCCAGCTGGCACTTTCCAAGGATTTCGCGCCAATGACCGATATGCGGGCATCGAAGGAATACCGCATGCTGGTGGCCCAGAACCTTTTGACCAAGCTGTTTATTGAGACCAACGCGCCTGAAGTTGCCACGCGCCTTGTTGGCAAGGAGGCCGCCCATGTCTGATCAGGTGGCGAAACCCGATATGGATGATCTTGTCACACCGACCGCAGGACTTTCGGGCGGTGTGCGGTCATCATCCAAGCATGATAGCGGGCCCAAGCATGTTGCGGGCGAAGCGGTTTATATCGATGACATTATCGAGCCTTATGGCACGCTTCATCTCGCACCGGGTGCTGCCAATATCGCGCATGGCAAGATTACCAAGATGGATCTGTCGAAGGTCCGTTCGGCGCCGGGTGTTGTTTGTGTTCTGACCGCCGATGATGTGCCGGGCCTAAATGACGTGTCACCGGCCCACACCCATGATGACCCGGTTCTGCCGGATGGCATCGTGCAATTCTATGGTCAGCCGGTCTTTTGTGTTGCTGCTGAAACGCGCGCGCAGGCCCGTGCCGCCGCCAAGCTTGCAGAAATCGAATATGAAGAACTGCCAGCGGTGCTTTCGGTCGAAGACGCACTTGCGAAGCAGTCCTTTGTCGCCCCCCCGCATGTGATGAAGCAGGGCGATGCCAAAGCAGCCCTTGCCAAGGCAAAGCATCGTCACTCCGGGAAAATGGATATTGGCGGGCAGGATCATTTTTACCTTGAAGGGCAGATCACCTTTGCCATTCCGGGCGAAGACGGTGATGTACTTTTGCATTGCTCGACCCAGCATCCATCGGAAGTTCAGCACAATATCGCCAATGTCCTTGGCCGTCCGGCCAATGCGGTCACGGTTGAAGTGCGCCGCATGGGTGGCGGCTTTGGCGGAAAGGAAACGCAGGCATCGCAATGGGCCGCACTTGCGGCCATTGTTGCGGTTAAAACCGGACGCCCGGCGAAGTTCCGACTGGACCGTGATGACGACATGGTCATGACCGGCAAACGTCATGACTTTGTTGTTGAATATGATGTTGGCTTTGATGATGACGGGCGCATTTGCGGCCTTGATATTCAATATGCGGCCAATTGCGGTTTCTCGGCCGATTTGTCGGCCGCGATTGCCGATCGTGCCATGTTCCATACCGACAATGCCTATTTCCTTGGCGATGTCGAAATCAGGTCCTACCGCTGCAAAACCAACCTTGTGTCGAACACGGCGTTTCGTGGGTTTGGTGGGCCGCAGGGGATGGTCGCGATTGAGCGCATCATTGATGAAATCGCCATGACCGTCGGCCGCGATCCGATGGATGTGCGCATTGCCAACTATTACGGCACCGATGATCGCAATACGACGCCATACCACATGGTGGTCGAAGATAACGTTCTGCCGGAACTAACCGACGATATTCTTGCTGCCAGCGATTATCGCAAACGCCGCGAAGAGATCGATGCGTTTAACGAACAAAGCCCGGTTTTGAAAAAGGGCATCTCGCTGACGCCGGTTAAATTCGGCATTTCCTTTACCACGACGTTCCTGAACCAGGCCGGTGCGCTGATCCATGTCTATCAGGATGGCTCGGTTCATCTGAACCATGGCGGGACGGAAATGGGGCAGGGCCTTTTCATCAAGGTCGCCCAGGTCGTCGCCGAAGAATTCCAGATAAATCTTGATCAGATCAAGATCACCGCGACCAATACCGGCAAGGTGCCAAACACATCGGCAACCGCAGCTTCAAGCGGGGCGGATATGAACGGGATGGCAGCACGTGATGCAGCCATGACGATCAAGAACCGCCTGATCGAATTTGCTGCCGAAAAGTATGACGTGGCGGAAGCCCAAGTCCGATTTGTGCCGGGCAAGATCATTGTTGGTGATAAGGCGGAACTGGCATTCGCCGATCTGATCAAGCAGGCTTATCTTGCGCGCGTGTCGCTGTCGGCGACGGGCTATTACGCGACGCCGAAAATCCATTATGACCGCGAAACCGCGTCGGGCCGACCGTTCTATTACTTTGCCTATGGCATGGCCTGCTCGGAAGTTTTGATTGATACCCTGACCGGCGAAAACAAGGTCACGCGCGTTGATATCATCCATGATGTCGGCAGGTCGCTGAACCCGGCGATTGACCGTGGTCAGATTGAAGGCGGTTTTATTCAAGGCATGGGATGGCTGACATCCGAAGAACTTTGGTGGGATGATAAGGGCAACCTGCGCACCCACGCGCCGTCGACCTATAAAATCCCGGCATGTTCAGATCGACCGGACGATTTCCGACTTGATCTTTGGTCTTCCGGACGAAATGTGGAAAAAACCATTCATCGCTCCAAGGCGGTTGGTGAGCCACCCTTGATGCTGGCCATTTCCGTCCATCGCGCGATTGCCGATGCGGTGGCATCGGTTGCCGACCACAAGGTCATCCCGGCACTCAGCACCCCGGCGACACCCGAAGCGGTTCTGTATGCTGTGGCCGATGTTGCCAAACGCATGATCGAACAATCGGGACAGGCTGTTCCGGCGGTTGGGGAATAATCCATGACCCTGTCGCTGCGTGAACATATTAACCTTCTGTCGGGAACCGATCCGGTGATGCTGGTATCCGTTGCCGCATTGCGCGGATCAACCCCGCGCGAGGTTGGTGCGTTCATGCTGATCAGTGACAACGCGACGGCGGGCACGATTGGCGGTGGCAATCTTGAACATCAGGTGACCTTGCGCGTTCAGGCGGCATTTGCCGATGCCGGTGAGCTGACCAAAGCCGAGATAGTCCGCTTCCCGCTTGGCCCTGGACTGGGTCAATGTTGCGGGGGATCGGTTGAAGTTGGTTTCCATTTTCTGGATGCCGATAGCCAATCCGAACTTCGCGATGTTTTGACCGACATTGCCGATCAGCCGGTTTCGCAAAATGGCCGCTGGTTGATGCTGCCGATGGGGGATCACGGGAAACGTTCGGTTGCTGATCAAAACAGTCCGCAATCTGCAATGCTGGCCAATGGTTTTGGTACCGCGCGCGGCGGGATTGTTGCGATCAATGGCGCGGAAACGCTGTGTTTGCGCCTTGATGAGGCCTTGACGCCTATCTGGATTTTCGGTGCGGGTCATGTCGGGCAGGCGATTGTAAATGCCCTGTCACCCTTGCCGTTTGACATCCATCTTGTCGATTCGCGCGATGCGTATCTGGATGCGGTGACGGGCAATAATATTCATATTTGTCAAAGCGATAGGCCGGAATTGGAGGTCGCTGACATCCCGTCCGGGGCGCATGTTTTGATCCTGACGCATAACCATGCGCTTGATTTTGACATCTGCCGGGCGGCTTTGATGCGCGGTGACCTTGGTTTTGTTGGCATGATTGGCAGTCAAACCAAACGTGCACGCTTTGTCCGAAGGCTTTCTGACCGGGGGTTGGGTGCGGTTGAAATCGGCCGTTTGACATGCCCGATTGGGATTCAAGGCATTACCGGAAAACAGCCGGTGGTAATTGCGGCTTCTGTCGCAGCGCAGGTGCTATCGGTGCGTGAAGCTCAGATGGCGCAAAATCAGACGACCAAATCCGCATCAGACGGGGTCGGCTGATTATAAAGCCTTCATTGAAGGTGTTTTTAATGCTAAAGGGCCGCGAAATGACGGCCCGATCAGGTGATCTGGTTACCAGATCAAGGGCTTCGTAAAGGAGATTGGCTGTGTGTGACGCCAAAGGCCATATGCGCCACGCCGTGGATTTGTCACGGCAAAAAATGGATGAAGGATGTGGTGGACCGTTCGGTGCAATCATTGTTCGCGATGGCGAAGTGATTGCCGAAGGATGGAACAATGTCACATCCAATAACGATCCGACTGCCCATGCCGAGGTCAGCGCCATTCGTGCTGCCTGTGAAAAGCTGGGTACGTTCAACCTGTCGGGTTGTGAAATCTATACCAGTTGCGAACCCTGCCCGATGTGCCTTTCGGCAATCTATTGGGCCCGTCTCGACAAGATCTATTATGCCAATGGCCGCGACGATGCTGCTGCCATCGGTTTTGATGATCAGTTCCTGTATGATGAAGTGGCAAAGCCGATCAATGATCGTTCCTTGCCAATTGTTCATGTCGATTTGCCCGAAGCGCGCGAAGTGTTCGCTGCGTGGGATGCCAAAACCGACAAGATCGCATATTGAGACCGTTTGATTGCAATACGTTATGCGGTAAAACCGCACAGGGGTTGTAGATCATATCGCTAAATAGGGGTGGCAACAGTGACGTCAACGACCGGTGATGCCGGGGCAGAAGCGATGAAGGGGGCGGCACCCGCGCAGTTGGAAGTGCGCGGTGTGACCAAGGCCTTTCCGGGCTGTCTGGCCAATGACGATATCAGTTTCCGTATCGAGCCTGGTGAAATCCATGCGCTGCTCGGTGAAAACGGCGCAGGCAAAAGTACGCTTGTGAAAATCATTTATGGCGTGCTGCAGGCCGATCAGGGCGAATTGCTCTGGGATGGCAAGCCGGTCACGATCCAAAGCCCGCATGACGCACGCGAAATGGGCGTTGGTCTGGTGTTCCAGCATTTCTCGCTGTTTGAAACCATGACCGTGCTCGAAAACATCGCACTGGCGATGAATGATGTGCGCGATATGGACGCGTTGCGCAAACAGGTGATCGAGGTCGAAAAGACCTATGGTCTGCCACTCGACCCTGATCGCCACGTTTATACGCTCTCCGTTGGTGAGCGTCAGCGCATCGAGATTGTCCGTTGCCTGTTGCAGAACCCCAAACTTCTGATCCTTGATGAGCCGACCTCGGTTCTGACGCCGCAAGAAGTTGAAAAGCTGTTTGAAACCCTGCGTCGTCTGGCCGATGAAGGCTGCGCGATCCTTTATATCAGCCACAAGCTGCACGAAGTAAAAGCCCTGTGCCAGAACGCAACCGTTCTGCGCGGTGGCAAGGTTGTTGGCAGCTGTGATCCGCGTGCGGAAACGGCCAAATCCATGGCCGAGATGATGATCGGTCAGAAACTGACGGCACCGGATCGTGGTGCGCAACGTCAGTTTGGCGATGTTCGTCTTGAAGTTTCCGACCTTTCACTGATCAGTGACGAGCAGTTCGGCACGCATCTGAAAAATATCGACCTTACCGTGCGCGGTGGCGAGATCATGGGCGTTGCCGGTGTTGCCGGGAACGGTCAGAACGAACTGTTCAGTGCGCTTGCCGGTGAAACCGAACACGAAGCAGCCCCGGACAGCATCAAGATTGAGGGCAAATCGGTAGCCCATTTCGGTCCACGCCGACGCCGTCGTTTGGGCGCGGCCTTTGTGCCTGAAGAACGCAATGGTCATGGTGCTGTGCCAGATATGAGCCTGTCGGAAAACGGCTTTTTGACCGCGTTCCGTCGCATGGCGCTTTCTGCGCGTGGTTTGATCCGCGAAGTCCAGACCAAGTCGTTTGCCGATAACATCATCAAGACTTTTGATGTGCGCACGACCGGATCGGGGGCAGAAGCAGGATCGCTTTCGGGTGGTAACCTTCAGAAGTTTATCGTTGGTCGTGAAATCATGCAGGACCCGGGTGTTCTTGTGATTTCGCAGCCGACCTGGGGGGTGGATGCCGGCGCGGCCAGTGCCATTCACCAGGCGCTTTTGAACCTGGCGGCCAAGGGCACGGCGGTTTTGGTGATTTCCCAGGATCTCGACGAGATTTTTGCCATTTGTGATTCCGTCGTTGTGATGGCGGAGGGCAAAATGTCCAAGCCGCGTCCGATGGCCGATGTCAGCATCGAAGAAATTGGTCTGTTGATGGGGGGCCTTCATGATCTTGAAGGCGACGCGACCCCGGCGAACGACACGCAAGACGTAGGAGGTCGCGTTGGTCAGGCTTGAACCCCGTCGCCAGCACTCCCAGGCGATGGTTTATCTGTCGCCGGTTCTGGCAATCCTTATGACGCTGGTGGTCGGCGGGATCATCTTTGCCTTTCTGGGCAAGAACCCGTTTGATGCGCTCTATACCTTCTTCATTCTGCCGATCAATAACAGCTATGGCATCTCCGAGCTGTTTGTGAAGGCAACCCCGCTTGTGATCATTGCGGTCGGTCTTGCGATGGGCTTCCGTGCCAATGTCTGGAACATCGGCGCGGAAGGTCAGCTGACCATGGGGGCGATTTTTGGCGGTGGCTTGGCGCTGTATTTCCATGACAGCGAAAGCATGCTTTTGATGCCAGCCATGTTCTTGCTGGGTGCATTGGGTGGCGCACTTTGGGGGGCGATCCCCGCCTTGCTGCGCACGCGCTTTAATGCCAATGAAATTCTGACCAGCCTGATGTTGACTTATGTCGCGACCCTGTTCCTGAGCTTCCTTGTGCATGGTCCGTGGCGTAACCCGGAAGGTTTCAACTTCCCGGAATCCCGCCCGTTCCCGGATGCTGGTTTGCTGCCGATCATTTATGACGGCACGCGCGTTCATCTGGGCACGGCAGTTGCCGTGTTTGTGGTGATTGCCGGTTGGTTGTTGCTGTCAAAATCCGTGATCGGTTTCCAGCTTCGCGTGGTTGGCAAGGCCCCGCAGGCCGCCCGTCACGTTGGTTTCCGTCAAAAACGCATGGTGTGGTTCACCCTTCTTCTGGGCGGAGCACTCGCCGGTCTTGCCGGTTTGTTTGAGGTTGCCGGTCCGATTGGTCAGCTGCAGCCTTCCATTTCGCCGGGCTATGGCTTTACCGCGATTATCGTGGCGTTTCTTGGTCGCTTGCATCCGGTAGGTATCTTGTTTGGTGGTCTGATCATGGCGCTGACCTATTTGGGCGGTGAATTGGCCCAGATTACGCTTGGTCTGCCAAATGCAGTGACCGGGCTTTTCCAGGGGATCTTGTTGTTCTTCCTGCTGGCCTGTGACGTTCTGACCAAATACCGCATTCGTTTCGGTTCAATCGCGGCCAAAGGGAGAACCGCATAATGGAATGGCTTGTTCCCTTTATTCTGACCGTCATCACCGCATCGACCCCGCTTTTGCTGGCGGCATCGGGCGAGTTGGTGACCGAGAAATCCGGTGTTTTGAACCTGGGCGTTGAAGGCATGATGCTGGTTGGTGCGATTGCCGGTTTTGCCGTCACCGCATCATCTGGTTCGGCGATCCTTGGCATTCTGGCCGCTGTTCTGGCCGGTGTTTTGATGTCGCTGATCTTTGCCTTTTTGACCCTGACGCTGATGGCAAATCAGGTGGCAACGGGCTTGGCGCTGACGATCTTTGGCGTTGGTTTTTCAGCCCTTGTCGGATCAGGTTTTGTTGGCTTTGCGATTGCACCGCTTCCGGCCCTTTCGATCCCTGGCATCAGTGCCATTCCGGTGATTGGCCCGATCCTGTTTGGGCAGGATTTCCTGGTGTATCTGTCAATTGCGGCGGTGGTTGCGATTGGCTGGTTCCTGGCGAAAACGCGTGCCGGTCTTGTGCTTAAGGCGGTTGGGGATTCCCATCATTCGGCCCATGCGATTGGCTATTCCGTGATCAAGATCCGCTATCTTGCCACCATGTTTGGCGGGGCGATGGCCGGTCTTGGCGGGGCGTATCTTTCGCTGTCCTATACGCCGATGTGGGCGGAAAACATGACCGCCGGTCGTGGCTGGATTGCACTGGCATTGGTGGTCTTTGCAACGTGGCGTCCCGGACGTCTGGTTGCGGGTGCCTATATGTTTGGTCTTATCTCGGTGATGCAGCTTCATGCGCAGGGGGCTGGCATTCATGTGCCGTCTCAGTTCATGTCGATGCTGCCATATCTGGCGACTGTGATTGTGCTGGTGATTATTTCCAGTGACCGTGCGAAAATCAGACTGAATGCGCCTGCCTGTATCGGCCAGGCGTTCAGGGCCGCCCAATAAGGGGCGGTTCTGCTTTTGGGATCGGGGCACGTCAAATGATGTTCCGACCCAACGGGAGGAAGGCTCGCGTCGGGCCAAAACTCAATCAAGTCGACCGGTCGTTTTGGGCCGGTTTGACTGAGTCTTGGTTCGGGCGTGATCGCGTCATTGATTGGATAGTGGATTGCGTATAAATCCTAATCTGCTGATTAACAGGGAGACCTAACGAATGAATGCAACTTTCGTGAAGCGCACGATCGCTGCTGTAGCAGCCGTCGGTGCACTCGCAACCGGCATGGGTAGCGCCCAGGCCGAAGACGCTAAAGTCGGTTTTGTCTATGTTGGCCCGATTGGTGACCATGGCTGGTCCTACCGTCACGACATCGGCCGTCAGGCAATCGAAGCTGAGCTCGGCGATAAAGCATCGACCAGCTATGTTGAAAGCGTGCCGGAAGGTGCCGACGCAGAGCGTGTGATCCGTCAGATGGCCCAGACTGGCCATAACCTGATCTTCACCACCTCGTTCGGTTACATGAACCCGACCGAAAAGGTTGCCAAGCAGTTCCCGAACGTGAAGTTCGAACATGCGACCGGTTACAAGCGTGCCGACAACCTGTCGACCTATGCTGCGCGTTTCTATGAAGGCCGTTATGTTGCTGGTGTGATCGCCGGTAAAATGACCAAGTCGAACATCGTTGGTTATGTCGGTTCCTTCCCGATCCCGGAAGTTGTCCGTGGCATCAACTCCTTCATGATGGGCGCATGGTCGGTTAACCCGGACGTTCAGGTCAAAATCGTTTGGGCAAACACCTGGTATGATCCGGGCAAAGAAGGCGATGCTGCCAAGGCGCTGATCGACCAGGGTGCTGACATCATGGTTCAGCACACCGACAGCCCGGCACCGCTTCAGGTTGCTGAAAACCGTGGCGTTCTTGGTTTCGGTCAGGCTTCTGACATGATCAAGTTCGCACCGAAAGCACAGCTGACCGCGATCGTTGATAACTGGGACAGCTACTATGTCGCGCGTGCCAAAGCTGTTGTCGACGGCACCTGGGAGTCCATGGATACCTGGGGTGGCATCAACACCGGCATGGTCGAGATGGCTCCGTACACCAACATGCCTGACGACGTAAAAGCGCTGGCAGAAGCAACCGCAGCTAAAATCGCTTCGGGTGAATTCCATCCGTTCACCGGCCCGATCTATGATCAGGCAGGCGAGTTGCGCGTCAAAGAAGGCGAAGTTGCTGATGACGGCATGCTGCTTGGCATGGACTGGTACATCAAAGGCATCGACGCTGAACTGCCAAAATAAGTCAGCTTTCCAATCCACCCGGATTGGCTAAATGACGAAGCCCCGCGCATTGATTTGCGCGGGGCTTTTTGCATGCCGGTTTGTTATGCGGGGTTTTTTGGGCGAATGCGGGCTGGTCCGTCCGACTTTTCATAGGCGACCATTTCGGTGCGCGGATGGCGGAGGGCATAAAGGGCTGCGCGCCAGCCATGAAGTTTGACCTTGTGCTCGCGCGTCTTTCCAGCCCACTTCTCGCGAAACAGGTCCATGTCATCGCGGCGTGAAAAATAGATCACCAAGTCAACAAAGGGGGCGGACTGATCGGAGCGCGGCAGTTCAATGTTGCGAATGCCCATGGTCCACATGTCGCTGCGTACATTCAAATCCAGCCAATCGAGAACCTGCTGGGCCGAATGCTTTTCGTGAATAACCACGCGATATGGAAAATTTCGCAAATCTTTGCTCATGTATTTTCCCCCTTTGGAACATACAACCCTAGTCTTCGGCTTAGGTCAGTACTTCTTGATATATATGGTTTTTCGGTGTTTGACTAAAAAGATGGTTGAACAGGGATGCTGGCCGGATGTGGTCTTCTGACGAATTCGAAGAATATAACAAACTTATTCCGCAATTTTACGAAGCTGCGATTTCGCCCGAACTTTGGTGCGAACGGCTTGATTGGCTGGCAGGGCTTCTGCGGACGCAAAATGCCATCATCATGCATATCGAAAATATTCGGCCCGAGATTTCCGAGTATTCCTTTCATGCCAATAGCTGGGTGCCAAGCGAGGCGATTGCAGAATATCTAAGCCTTGGTCTTAACCAGAATGACGGGTCGGAATATTTTCATCTGCAAGACCTGTATCGGTTTTCCGTTGGCGATGAGGTCCGCCACCAAAACGGCGATACATCCCCATCAAAGTTCTATCCCTGGCTTGAAAAGACCACCGGGTGCAATCAGGCCGCTGGTATGTGTGTGTCGAAGGACGCAGCGGGCTATGACATTCTGACGGTGCATTACCGTGATGATGGCCCGTTCATGCCGTCCGAGGCGACGGATAAGCTCCGCTTTATTGGCCCGCATCTGACCAAGGTTCTGGAAATGAACCGCCCGGTGCATTTGCTGCGCCATCGCTATGGTGCGTTTCTTGATGTTCTTGATCGGTTGCGGATCGGGGTTGCGATCCTTAATGCCAATGGTGAGATCGTTGTCATCAACGAAGAATTCAGCCGCATTCTTGATAGCCGCGATGCCCTGATTGTCGGGCCGGGTCAAAAGCTAACTGCCAATGATGATCAGGATGCAAGACGCCTGTCGCAAGCGGTTGGGAAACTCAGCCAGCAAGCCTTTATCGAAAAGACATCGGAAAACCTGCGCCTCAATAGCCGGATCAATGAAAGCAGTGCCTATTTGCTTGATTTGGCGCCGTTGCGTGAAAAGCACGGCACATTTGGCGGGCAGTTTTCCGGGGTGCTGGCAACGGTGGTTGATCCGTTCTGGTACACCGATATCAATACCGATCTTCTTAATCGCCACTTTGCCCTGACGCGTACTGAAACCGATGTGTTTGACGCGGTCCTGCGCGGCCTGAGTAACAGCGAAATCGCCGAACATCTGGGCAAGGGGCCAGAAACCGTTAAATCCCAGCTTGCCAGCGTCTATCGCAAAACCGGGGTAAAGGACCGCTTGGAGCTGGTCCGCTTGGCGGTGCAAATGATCATTCCGCTCAAAGAAGATCAGATTATTCCGGGTTAATTCCGCCTGTTTGGATCGGTGGGTGGGGTCTGGTTCCCGGGTACAGAAACCAGACCCAAATTGGTGCCGGGTCAGGGATGATGGCACCAATTCGCATCACCAGATGGGATCAGCCAGCTTTCTGGCCAAGGTCAAGTTCGCGCACGTCAACAAGACCGCGCTTTTTGTGGACCTTGGTGTATTTGACCGGGAATTTGTGGGTCTGGGAATAGAACCAGGTCCGGGTGTTTGAGCTGTCTTTGCAAACCACTTCATAGGTCGGAATGGTGCTGGTGCCCAGGGTCACCATGGCGGTGCCAATGACGCTGCAATCACGCGTCTGGGTCCAGCTGTCAGTGCCGTCCGTGCCCTCAATCCCGTAAGATTCTATATTGCCGATCTTGAGCGGCCAGATGTCACCGGTATGGGTCAGGGTCTGGGTGCCGGTTGATCCGCTGCAATCAGCCCATTTGACGTCCGGTGCCAGGAAGCCATCCCCGACATAGGTGCAACCAGCATCTTCACCCTCGGTGACTTCAAAGCTGTAAACGCCATCGCCAACAGCGGTGACAGTTGCAACTTCGTGCTCGCCATTGCGGTAATAGGCATAGGTATCGCCAACAGCCAGGGCCGGTTTGGCCAGCGACAGCAAATTAACATTGGTATCACGGACCACATTGTTAGTGGTCTGGCAGGCTGCCAAGGCGCCAAGCAGCGCGCACGAAACGACAAACTTCTTCATCTGGTTCTCCTGATCATCCAAACCCGGTTTTGTGTGAAGCGGTAATGGTTTGTACCGGGATGTTTATTAGGCGATTGAATGTGAATTTGATCACGCGCGCATCCCCCGCACGGGGGAGGAAGCACAGATGATTGGAAACATTAAAAACGGTCAGGTGAATTTTTTGGGTTGTTTCCCCATCTGTGCTTTAGGAAAATGGCGAAATGGTATTAGAATAATTCTGAGAATTCGGTGCCGCGAACTGGGCTGGAACTGTATGAAAAATTTACATTTTTTCTTCGCGGAACTATTGTTACATGGTAATCGAATTGTCCAACTTGCCTGCATCTTTGGATTGCAAGGTAGGATCAGAATAAACGGGGTATCAAGGTGAGTGAGAAGCGTTCAGGCGTCCAGCCATCTGGCAAGGAACGTCATTTCAAGCCGGAAGAACTGATTGTCAGCAAGACCGACCTTAAGGGTCGCATTACCTATGCCAACGAAGTTTTTCTGCGCCTTTCCGACTATACCGAGAAGGAAGTGCTGGGGCAGCCGCATTCGTTGATCCGCCATCCTGATATGCCGCGCTGCGTATTCAAGCTGCTGTGGGACCAGATCGAAGCCGGTAAGGAAATCTTCGCCTATGTGCTCAATATGGGCAAAAAGGGCGATCATTACTGGGTCTATGCCCACGTCACGCCGACCTTTGATGCCAATCACAAAGTCATTGGTTACCATTCCAATCGCCGCGTGGCTGATCCCAAGGTGCTGAGTGACAAGATCATTCCTCTCTATGCGGAGCTTCGCAAGATCGAGGAAAGCACATCCAACCGCAAGGACGGCATGCATGCCGCATCCGACGCCCTTGCCAAAAAGCTTTCGGATGCCGGTATGGCATACGACAAATTCATTCAAAGTCTCTAACGGCTTTGGTCCCAAATCGAAGGTTCGAGGTTCGCAATGGCGCTATTTGGTGGTTCCAAGTCCGGTATCAAAAAGGCACTCGATGTGGTTCTGGCCGCAGCCGAGGGCAATTACGAAGCCCGTATTACCAATGTCGATAGTCACCCCGATATGCGCGACCTGTTTGTCGCCATCAACCGTCTGATCGACCGCAATGATGCGTTCCTGCGCGAAAGTGCGGCATCGATGGGCGCAGTTTCGGAAAACCGTTATTACCGCCGTATCGTTGAAACCGGTCTTGTTGGCGAATATCTGTCCTCGGCCAAGCGCATCAATGCCGCGACCGCATCCATCGAACAGAAGCTGTCTGGCTTTGCCGATATCCTGGGCGAGTTCAAAAGTGGTTCGTTCGAAGCAGTTGATGATATCGCCAATGCGGCATCGGCACTTTCCGAAGCATCGGGTGAGGCCAACACCATTGCCCATGAAACCAGTTCCCGTTCGACCAACGTTGCCGCCGCTGCGCGCCAGACCGCAAGCAACGTCACCGAAGTTTCGGCCGCATCCGAAGAACTGAACCAGTCGATCCGCGAAGTATCCGAACAGGCCCGTGAATCGGTCCAGATTGCCAATCGTGCAAACGGTCTGGCGCAAGAAACCGATGGCCGAATTGGCGAGCTTGAAGCCGCTGCTGGCGAGATTGTCGAAGTTGTCAGCTTCATCCGTGACATTGCAGCACAGACCAACTTGCTCGCACTGAACGCCACCATCGAGGCCGCGCGTGCTGGCGAAGCCGGTAAGGGCTTTGCCGTTGTTGCCAACGAGGTCAAAGGCCTTGCCAACCAGACCAGTAAGGCAACTGAAAGCATCGAAGAAAAAGTTCAGGATATCCAGAACGCGATTGAACAATCGGTTGGCGCAATCCGCGAGATTGCCGGTGTGATAGATGATCTGGCGGCGCGGTCCGATACCATTTCAGGTAATGTGGAAACCCAGGCGCATCTGTCATCGAACATCACGCGCAATGTCGAACAGGCATCAAGTGGCGCACAGGAAGTAACAGATAACATCACCGTGGTATCCGACATGGCGGGCCGTACCGGCGAGGCCGCCGATACCACCCGTGAAATGGCCAGCCGACTGGCAGATCAATCGGAAAACTTGCGCAAACATCTGGCAGGCTTCCTCGATACCATCGAAAAGCTGCTTTATACCGCCAAGAAATAGCCGTTTTCGGCGGATTATGATCCTGCAGGGCGTTTTACGATGCCCTGCAGATATTTTCAAAACAGGGGAGTGGTGCGATGCGTGTGTTTTTTAATTCACGTCACGATGCCCATGACGGGGCTGGCGAAATGCACCACGGGCGGATGGTGCCCTGTTTTGAAAATGCCCGGCGTATTCCAATCATCCGCGATGCGGTGGCCCATGCGGTCAAAGCCCATCTGGTCGATCCGGCCGATCACGGCATGGACCCGATCCGGGCGATCCATGATCCGGACTATCTTGATTTCATCGAAAATGCCTGGGGTGAATGGACCAAGGTCGGCAAGACCGGCGATGCCTTCCCCTATGTCTGGCCGACAGCCGGTTTTTCCGGTGGCAATCCCAAACATATCAGCGCGCGGCTTGGTGCTTTTGCATTTTCAAGCGACACCCCGATTACCCAAGGCACCTGGAAGGCTGCCTATTGGGGGGCGCAAACCGTGGTGTCGGCGGCGGACGCAACATGGAATGATGGCGAGGCATCCTTTGCCCTGACCCGCCCACCGGGACATCACGCCCATGCCAACCGCTATGGCGGATATTGCTTCCTTAATAACGCTGCGATTGCCGCCCAGAAGATGATCAGCAAGGGGGCGAAAAAGGTCGCGATCCTTGATATCGATTACCATCACGGCAACGGCGCGCAGGATATCTTCTATGAACGGGGCGATGTCCTGACCATCTCGATCCATGCCGATCCGACCCATCAATTCCCGTTCTTCATGGGCTATGCCAATGAAACCGGTCGCAATGACGGGCAGGGTGCGAACCTGAATGTCCCACTTGCGGGTGGCAGTGATTTTGGTGCCTGGGGTCAGGGCTTTGCCAAGGCGATGCAAAAGCTTGTCACCTGGCAGCCAGATGCGCTGGTCATCGCGCTTGGTGTTGATGCGCATGAAGCAGAACCGATTTGCGATTTCAAACTTCAGACCGATGATTTCAACCGGATTGGTCAAATGATCGGGCGTTTGGGCCTTAAAACCGTGTTCACCATGGAAGGCGGTTACGCCCATGATGTGATCGGCTTGAATGTGGCTGCGGTGCTTTCGGGATATCTTGAACAAGCCAAGCGCTGAACAATTGCGTGGTCAAACGAAAACGCCCCGTGCAGATTGCCGGGGCGTTTTGTTTTGAGCGCTACTAGCCTGCTAGCGTTCCCAAGGCGGGGTTCCGCCAAACTCGGACACCAGAAAATCGACAAAGGCGCGCACGCGCGTCGGCAGGTACCGGTTTTCCGGATAAAGCGTATAGACCGCGTGTGATGGCGGTTGGTAGTCGGGCAGAACGACCTTGAGTTTGCCATCGCGGACCAGTTCGCCGACTTCCCAGTTTGATTTTAGTGAAATGCCATAGCCATCAAGACACCAGCGTGTCAGGACTTCACCGTTATCTGAATCCATTGATCCGGACACCGCAAGGGTGGTGGGGGCTTCGTCATTCGGGCCGGTCAGCGTCCATTGATATTGCCGCGAACCCGGGAAACGCAGCAAAAGGCAATTGTGGTTTAAAAGATCAGCCGGGGCTTTGGGGGTGCCATGCTTTGCCAGATAATCCGGGCTTGCAACCAGCATGCGTTTGTTCGAGGCAAGCTTGCGCACGATCAACGAGCTTTCCTTAAGCTCGGCAATGCGGATTGCCAGATCGACCTTGTCTTGCAGAAGATCCAAAAGCCGGTCGGAAAGATGCAGTCTGATCTGCACATCCGGGTTCTTTTCCACGAATTTCGGAATGATCGGCGCGATATATTTATTGCCAAACGCGACCGGGCAGGTCAGCGTTACAGGACCGCGCGTGGTGTTTTTCTGATTGGCGATGGCGTTTTCCGCTTCCTGCATTTCTGAGAGAATACGCAGGCAATGGCGGTAATAAACATCGCCCTCGGTCGTCAGATTGACCCGGCGCGTTGTGCGGTTCAACAGCCGGACGCCAAGGCGTTCTTCAAGGCGGGCAATCCGGTTGGAAACAACAGCAGCAGAATGGCGCAGCTCGCGGCCAGCGGCAGAAAGGTTGCCCAATTCGGCAACGCGGACAAAAATCTGGATGTCCTCAAAGTCGGACATGGCGCGGGAAGCTCCTGAACTAACGTGATCAACTAACGTGATTTATGGCGTTTATGATTGTTCTATATTCAATTTAATGGCGCACACTGTGCCATTTTAAAGAATAATTTGAAAGTCATTTCGATTATGCTCAGCCCCTTAATAATAGAGGCGGCGGGACGCCTATGTTAGGACAAGATAAGAGATTGATTTGAACGGTTCCGGATTATGGCGGGGACAAGCCAGCCGGATCTGACCATCAGAGGGGCAGCCAACGTGCGCCGGACTGCAAATGGCAGTCGGTGGTCCGCACCGCGGCGAGACGGAGGTTTCAAGCACCGTGGATATTCTGTTTCAGGACTGGATCAACCTGATCCTGCGCTGGGCGCACTTGATTACGGGCATCGCCTGGATCGGGTCTTCGTTCTATTTCGTCTGGCTTGATCTGTCCTTGCGCAAGCGTCCGGGCATGGATGAGGGCGTTTATGGCGAAGCCTGGATGGTCCATGGTGGCGGGTTCTATCACGTCAATAAATGGATGGTCGCGCCAAGCTCCATGCCGCCAGATCTTCACTGGTTCAAATACGAAGCCTATTTCACCTGGATTACCGGCTTCGCGCTTCTCGTAACGATGTATTACTGGAGTGCAGAAAGCTATCTGATCGATCCAAGCGTTCTGGCGCTGACCAAGATGGATGCGATCCTTATTGGTCTTGGCAGCCTGTTCGCCGGTTGGGTGATCTATGACATCATCTGCAAAAGTTCGATTGGCAAAAATACCGGCACGCTTGCCGTTGCTCTGTTCATCCTGATCATGGTGGCAAGTTATCTGTTCACCAATGTGTTCAGTGGCCGTGGTGCATTCATTCATGTCGGTGCGATGATTGGCACGATCATGGCCGCCAACGTGTTTCGCATCATCATTCCGAATCAGAAAAAGGTCGTCGCCAGCCTGATGGCCGGTGAAAAGCCCGACCCGAAGCTGGGCCTTCAGGCGAAACAGCGTTCAACGCACAATAACTACCTGACCCTTCCGGTGTTGCTGATGATGATCAGCAATCACTATTCGATGCTGTTCTCTCACGATCAGTCCTGGCTGATTGTTGGTCTGATCCTGATCATCGGTGGTCTGGTGCGTCATTTCTTTAACACGCGCAATGCCGGTGGTACCGGCAAGGCGATCTCCTGGCAGCTTCCCTCGGCTGCGGTTGGGATGGCGATCCTTGCGATGTTTGCATCCTATGACCCGAACGCGGTCGAGCTTGCAGACGAAGATATGATTACTGCCAACCACGCGATGGCGATTGTTCAGACCCGCTGTTCGACCTGCCACTCGGCAAACCCGACCGATGAGGGTTTTGACGAAGCCCCGGCAGGCGTGATGTTTGATGATCTGGCCCAGATCGAAGCCAATGCGCAACGTGTCCTTGCACAGGCCGTGATTGGCCGTGCCATGCCGCTTGGCAATATCACAGAGATGACCGACGAGGAACGCGCCCAGCTTGGGCAGTGGATCCGCGCGGGCATGCCGGAATAGGATTTTTCCTTCCCGGTTAATCAGCAGAAAGGGCGGTCGCGTGATGCGGCCGCCCTTTTGCGTTGCTAATGTTTCAAGACCGGCGGGGTTGGGGGATCATATTCCGGTCTTGATCAGGTATCAGACGTCCGCGCGATAATTCATCGGCACCCAGTCATACATGGTCGCGTCTTCACGCACATGGCCAAAGCCCGGGAAGGCAACGTGGCAACCTGCCACCAGATACTTTTCCTTTACCGCTTCGGCAAAGGCCGCTTCGCGCGATTTGATCGCCATGTCGGTATCGCCATCAAAGGCAATCGCGACATTCGGGTCATCAAACTGCACGACATCGCCGTGGGTGATATCGCCCCAATAGACAAACTTCTCGCCCTTGCTTTCGATCCAAAGCGCGCTGTGACCCGGCGTATGACCCGGGCGGAAGGTGGTGTTGACCTTGCCCGGGATGGCTGCGGCATCGGGTGCAAATTTCTCAAGCTTACCGCTATCGATATAGGGGGTGAGGGCTGCAACCGCCTGATCAAAGAATGCCTTGGCATCATCAGGCGCTGCGGCCTTGTTTTCCGCACTCAGCCAGAACGCGGCATCAGCCTCGGGCACATGGACCGTAGCATTGGCAAAGACCTTCTTGCCGCCCAAGGTCAGACCACCGGTATGGTCAGGATGAACGTGGGTGATCACGACATCATCGACCTGATCGGGGTGGTAGCCCGATGCGATCATATTTGCCGGAAGCTTGCCAAGGGACGGGCCCATCAGATCGCTGGTACCGGCATCAAGCAGAACCAGACGATCACCAAAGTTCAGCAAATAGGCGTTGACCGAAAGATAGGTCGGGGTTCCCTGAAACGCATTGGCAAGCGCCAGGCGGGCCTGTTCCGGCGTTGTGTTGACGTAAAGATCGGCAATCGGGAACTGACCGGTGCCGTCTGATAGGGCGGTGACTTCGACGTCACCCACCATGATGCGGTAATAGCCCGGTGCCTGGGTGCCGACCAAAGGTGCCTTTGCCTTGGCTGTCAGCGGGACAAAGACCGTGCTGCCAATGGCGCCGACGGCACCAGCGGCAAGCGTGCTTTTAAGCAAATCGCGACGTGATAACATTTTCTTTTCCCTCAAATATCGCCGGTGGGGAACCAGCGGGTTGTAACCTGATGGGGAAAAGCTATAGTGCCTTTAGTCAGTAATCAAATCGATGCCAATCATGGATAATATTGATCATTTCAATTTACGGTCCTTCGATCTCAACCTCATGATTGCGTTTGACGCAATGATGCAAGAGATGAGCGTCACCAAGGCTGCCGAAAAACTGCGCATTGGTCAGTCCGCCATGAGCCACAATCTCAACACGCTTCGCATGCTGTTGGGGGATGATCTTTTTGTCCGTGTTGGTCAGAAAATGCAGCCGACAGCCAAGGCGCGTGCGCTGGCAGGGCCGGTGCGCACTGCGCTGTCACAGGCGCAAAACGCCCTTCAGGCAACCGATTGCTTTGATCCGACAACGGCAGAACGCGTTTTTCGTCTTGGTGTGACCGGCGAAATGGAAATGATCCTGCTTCCGGCACTTTTGCATCACCTGCAGCAACAGGCACCGGGCATCAAGCTGCTCAGCCGTCCGATCACGGCCGATAGCGTTGATATGATGGTCAATACCGGCGAGATCGAAATGGCAATTGGCTGCAAAAGTCAGCTGCAAACCGGGCATTTTGGCGAGGTGCTGTTTAATTCCGAGGTTGCCTGCTGCTTTAATGCTGATCTGGTGGGGTTAAAAGCGCCGATTTCGCGCGATCAATATCTGGCGTCCCGCCATGCGGTTCTGTCGCAGACCGAAAATGTCGCCGGATGCGTTGGTGTGGCACTTCAGGGATTGGGCATTGAGCTGAACGTTGTGCTGGCGGCACCCGATTTTATGCCGCTACTGGCTGCGGCCCGCAACACACCGGTGATCGCAACGGTGCCGTGCCGGATTGCCACCCAATATGCGCCGCTATTTGGCTTGTCCTATTGTCCGATGCCGATTGATGTGGCCTTTCCGCCGGTAACCATGAACTGGGCGCTTTGGACAGATAAGGATGTCGGGCTTGTCTGGTTGCGTGAGCAAATCCGCACAGTGATCGCGTCAATCGCCCCTGATCATGCCGTCTTGGCCGCCGAGTAATCAGGCTTTTTGACCGCGAATTTCGTCCTGAAATAATAACGCCCCGCCGGCAAGCCGACGGGGCGGGAAGCCGCCATTCATCAGGCGGATTGTGGTGCAATAACCGCAATGAAGGCGAAACTTCCGCCTTTCAAATAGGGCGCGCAAACTACGCAGTCAATGTGATTAAAAAGTAATCAAATTTTAATCTGTGATTGAAAAATAATCATACAAAAACCGGTCTGCGCAAATATTTTCCCTAAAATGGCTGTGGAATAGTCGCATATTGCGTGGGAATCCCTCGATTCTTGATTTTATTCTATTGTCGTTTGAATCTGGCATGGTTTTAGCAAGGTCTACTGCGGTGCAATAAACTCGCAGTGGAGGCTATAAATGAATAAGAAGCTTCAGGCGCTGATCAGCGCTGGGGCCATGGCAGTGTCCGCAATGGCAATGTCAGCCGCACAAGCAGCAGATACCATCAAAGTTGGTGTGCTGCACTCTCTCTCCGGGACGATGGCTATTTCCGAAACCACGCTGAAGGACACCGTCCTGATGCTGGTCGACGATCTGAACAAGAACGGTGGTCTGCTTGGGAAGCAGGTCGAGGCTGTGGTCGTTGACCCGGCATCTGACTGGCCGCTTTTCGCCGAGAAAGCACGCGAACTGATCGAAAAAGATCAGGTTTCCGTTGTTTTCGGTTGCTGGACCTCTGTGTCGCGTAAATCGGTTCTGCCGGTTTTCGAAGAGCTTAACAGCATGCTGTTCTATCCGGTTCAGTACGAAGGTGAGGAAAGCTCACGTAACGTATTTTACACCGGTGCTGCTCCGAACCAGCAGGCCATTCCGGCTGTTGATTACCTGATGAGCGAAGATGGCGGCTCCGCTGAGCGCATCGTGCTTCTGGGTACGGACTATGTTTATCCGCGTACCACCAATAAGATCCTGCGTTCTTACCTGAACGGCAAGGGTATCTCCGATGAAGACATCATGGAGAACTACACCCCGTTCGGTCATTCCGACTGGCAGTCGATCGTTGCTGACGTGAAAGCATTTGCTTCCGCTGGCAAGAAAACCGCAGTGGTTTCGACCATTAACGGTGACGCTAACGTTCCGTTCTACAAAGAACTCGCCAACCAGGGCATCAAAGCTGAGGACATCCCGGTTGTTGCATTCTCTGTTGGTGAAGAAGAGCTTGCTGGTATCGATACCGCACCGCTCGTTGGTCACCTTGCTGCCTGGAACTACTTCCAGTCGGTTGAAGCAGATGCGAACTCTGCCTTCATCGAAAAATGGCATGCCTTTATCGGTGATGAGTTCCGTGTAACCAACGACCCGATGGAAGCAACCTATATCGGCTTTAACATGTGGAAACAGGCTGTTGAGCAGGCTGGCACCACTGATGTTGATGCCGTTCGTCAGGCAATGTACGGCCAGGAAGTTGCTAACCTGACCGGCGGTACCGCTGTCATGAACACCAACCACCACCTGTCCAAGCCGGTTCTGATCGGCGAAGTCCAGGATGATGGCCAGTTCGACATCGTTTGGGAAACCGAAGGCACCGTCGTTGGCGATGCTTGGTCTGACTTCCTTCCGGAAAGCGCAAAGCTGACCGCCGACTGGACCTATCCGTGGGTCTGCGGCAACTGTGAAAAACCGATGTACTAATTGGTTTCGGATGGGCCGGTCGTGGAAACGCGACCGGCCTGTTCATTTTAGGCGCATTGGCTAGGCTCTCTGGGTCTTTGCCTGAAATTCGCGCTTTCTTTATCCAATTTTCCATATTGAATTCAAAGGTTTGGTGATCATGCGCAATGAAGTGTTTTCAGTGCTGCGCCGTTCTCCGTTCTCAATGACCAAAACGCGTGATGTTCTGTGCCGGTTGGGTGCGGTTATCGCGTGTCTGGCGCTGCTTGTGATCGCAACACCGCACAGTGCGCAGGCCTTTAGCGACGAAGAACTGCGAAACATCGCCGAACAGCTTAACGATAAAAGTGCGACCAAAAAGGTCGCAGTAATCGAAGAAATGGCGGCCGATGGCGACCCGCGAGTGGCGCCGATCCTGAAAGCCATGCTTGAGGGTGACCTTTATGTCCGTGACAGCGACGAACATGTCGTGATCGCGACGAAAAAGGGCAATGTCTATACCCATATCGATATCGTCAGCGGTGAAGAAGCTGGCGAAAGCAGCTCCAAGGAGCTGTCGAAAATCAAGATCAACAACCGTCTTCGCGGTGCGCTGCGCGATGCGCTGGCGACGCTGAACCTGTTTAGCCCGGATCTGAATGTCCGAACGGCTGCGGTTGAGCAGATCATGGATGCGCGCGATCCGGCCATGTTGCCGCTGCTTCTGCGCGCGATTGACCGTGAAGAAGACGAAACGCTTCTGGCCCGCATGCAACTGGCCGAGGCCACCATGGCATTGGCTGCGGGGGAAACCACTGATGAGCGCCTAAGCGCAATCATGGTTCTGGCCAGTGAAACCACCCCGCAAATTCGTGCGGTCCTGTCGCAATTCGTCGCCAGCGCCGAGGCCGAAGGATACGAGCCCGAAGTCGTTGAAGCAGCAAAGGACGCGCTGGCATCGGTTGAGAGACGTCTGTCCACCTGGCAGACGGTTGGCGATGTTTATCGCGGCATCAGCCTGGGTTCGGTTCTGTTGCTGGCCGCTGTCGGCCTTGCCATTACCTTTGGCGTGATGGGCGTGATCAACATGGCGCATGGCGAAATGATCATGATCGGTGCCTACACGACCTTTGTGGTGCAGCAGGCCTTGGCACCCTTCTTGCCATCAGGTTCAGCCTGGTCATTGGCGATTTCGGTTCCGGCGGCCTTCCTTGTTGCTGGTGCGGTTGGTGTTGTGATCGAGCGATGCGTAATTCGCTTCCTTTATGGTCGTCCGCTTGAGACACTTCTGGCGACCTGGGGTGTAAGCCTTGTCTTGCAGCAGGCCATTCGTTCGATCTTTGGTGCAACCAACCAGCAGGTCACCGCGCCTGATTTCATGAGTGGTGCGATCGAATTTTCGACCGGTCTGGTTCTGACCTATAACCGTCTTTGGATCATCCTGTTTAGCGTGATTGTCGTGGCTGGAATTGCTGCTGTTCTGCGTTACACGGCCTTTGGTCTTCAGATGCGCGCGGTGACGCAAAACCGCCGCATGGCCGGTTCGGTTGGTATCCGTACCGGGTATGTGGATGCACTGACCTTTGGTTTGGGGTCGGGGATTGCCGGGATTGCCGGTGTGGCGCTCAGCCAGATTTCCAACGTCAGCCCGAACCTTGGTCAGACCTACATCATTGATAGCTTCATGGTGGTTGTGTTCGGCGGGGTCGGGAACCTGTGGGGTACGGTACTTGGCGCGTTCAGCCTTGGCATCGTCAACAAGTTCCTTGAGCCGGTGGCAGGGGCCGTTCTGGCCAAGATCTTTGTCCTAATCGCCCTGATCCTGTTTATCCAGAAACGACCCAAGGGGCTGTTCGCCCTTAAGGGCCGCGCGGTGGAGGCCTGATCCATGACCGATTACGCCCGAAAATATCAAATGACGCCGGTTGTTGGTTGGCTTCTGAACGACCGTGGCGGGATGATCCTGCTTATGATCCTGATTGCTGCGGCGATCCTCGTGCCTGCCGGAAACCTTCTGGTGCCGGAAAGCTCGGCCTTCCATGTGCCAACCTGGATGTTGAGCTTGCTGGGCAAGTATCTTTGCTATGCGCTACTCGCTCTTAGCGTCGATCTGATTTGGGGTTTCTGCGGTATTCTGTCGCTTGGTCACGGTGCGTTTTTTGCGCTTGGTGGCTATTCGATGGGCATGTATCTGATGCGCCAGATCGGTGATCGCGGTGTCTATGGCGACCCGATCCTGCCGGACTTCATGGTCTTCCTGAACTGGAAGGAATTGCCATGGTACTGGTACGGCTTTGACATGTTCTGGTTCGCCATTGTCATGGCGATGTTTGTACCGGGACTTCTGGCCTTTGTGTTTGGCTTCCTTGCCTTCCGCTCGCGCGTGACGGGTGTGTATCTTTCGATCATCACCCAGGCGATGACCTATGCGCTGTTGCTCGCCTTCTTCCGCAACGATATGGGCTTTGGCGGCAATAACGGTCTGACGGACTTCAAGGATCTGCTTGGCTTCTCGTTGCAGTCCGACGGGACGCGTGCCGGATTGTTCGTCGCATCCTGCGTGTTTCTTGGCATCTGCTATATCGTGGCGCGCGGGATTACCCAGTCACGTCTGGGCAAGGTTTTGATTGCCATTCGTGATGCGGAAAGCCGGGTGCGTTTCACCGGCTACCGGGTTGAGTATTACAAGCTGTTTGTCTTTACTGTTTCGGCCGTGATGGCGGGGATTGCCGGGGCGCTTTATGTGCCGCAGGTCGGCATCATCAATCCGGGCGAATTTGCCCCGGCCCTTTCGATTGAAATCGTTATCTGGGTCGCGGTTGGCGGGCGTGGCACGCTGTATGGTGCTGTGCTTGGCGCGTTTATCGTCAACTATGCCAAGACCTTCTTCACGGGGGTTATGCCGGACTTCTGGCTGTTCTTCCTGGGTGGTCTGTTCATTGCCGTCACCCTGTTCCTGCCAAAAGGTGTGATTGGTGCGGTTCCGGCATTCGGGGCGGCTGATCGCCAATCGCTGTTTACGACATGGCGCAAACGCATTGCTGATCGCCGCGCAAATGAAGGAGGCAAAGCATGAGTGACGCAGCTGTCATGGAAAAGAATGCCTCGGACGAACCGCAGATCAAATCAGCGCGATCGGAAACCATTCTTTATGTCGACGGGGTGTCGGTGACCTTTGATGGGTTCCGTGCGCTTAATAACCTGTCGTTTTATGTTGAGCCGGGCGAACTTCGCGCCATTATCGGTCCGAACGGTGCGGGTAAAACGACGATGATGGACATCATCACCGGTAAAACGCGCCCGGATACGGGTGATGTGCTGTTTAAAAGCGAGATCGATCTGACCAAGATGGACGAGGCGGAAATTGCCAATCTGGGCATCGGCCGCAAGTTCCAGAAGCCGACCGTTTTTGAAAGCCATACGGTGTTTGATAACCTGCTTCTGGCCTGTTCTGGCGGACGTGGGGTGTTCAAGGCGCTGTTCCACAAGCTTTCCGCTGCAGAGAAAATCCGGATCGAAAAGACGCTGGTCACCATCATGCTCGAAGACAAGCGTGACGAGATGGCAGCGAACCTGTCGCACGGGCAAAAGCAGTGGCTGGAAATCGGCATGCTTTTGATGCAGGAACCCGAACTTCTTCTGGTCGATGAGCCGGTTGCCGGGATGACAGATTCCGAAACCGAAGAAACGGCGAAACTTTTACGATCAATCGCCAAGGAATATTCGGTCGTCGTGGTTGAACATGACATGGAATTTGTCCGCGACCTTGATTGCAAGGTGACCGTTCTGCACGAAGGATCGGTTCTGGCCGAAGGCCGCCTTGATCATGTGCAGAAAGACCCGCGGGTCATTGAAGTTTATCTGGGGCGCTAGGGGAAAACTGTCATGCTTGATGTCAGCAAAATTGATCTGTTCTACGGCGCGTCCCATGCGCTTCGCAAAGTGTCACTCAATGCTGAAACCGGCAAGGTTACCGCAGTTCTGGGGCGCAATGGCGTTGGCAAAACATCATTGATGCGTGCCGTTGTCGGGCAACATCCGATTGCGGACGGCAACATCAAATGGGAAGGCAAGGATATCTCGCGCGATCCATCCTGGCGCCGTTCGGCCAATGGCATCGCGATTGTCCCGCAAGGGCGCGAGATTTTCCCGCTTCTGACCGTGAAGGAAAACCTTGAAACCGGCTTTGCCGCCTTGCCACGTGCCATGCGCCATATCCCCGATGAGATATTCGAACTGTTCCCGGTTCTGCGTGACATGCTCGGCCGTCGCGGTGGGGATCTTTCAGGCGGTCAGCAACAGCAATTGGCAATTGGCCGTGCACTTGTCACCCGTCCGCGTTTGTTGGTGCTTGATGAACCGACCGAGGGCATTCAGCCATCGATCATCAAGGACATTCAACGCGTGATCAAACAGCTGGCCGATCGTGGCGACATGGCGATCCTTCTGGTCGAACAATATTTCGAATTCGCCCATGAACTGGCCGATGAAATCGTTGTGTTGGAACGTGGCGAAGTGGTGCTTTCGGGCGCGAAGGATACGTTGGATCGGGAAAAAGTGCGGGCCTATCTGACTGTTTGATCAGCATTTGCCAAAATTTTGCGCAAAATTCACGTGATTGATCAGACCAATAGAGATCAAAATCCGTGGATCGGCATGGATTTGGTTTTTGGCCCGCATCTTGCTGTTAAGCCCCTTGGAATTGCCGGTGAACGGTATCAGGTTCAACAACTGGACCTATAGATAAGGTGGCTTAGTGCAACTTCGCAAACTCGAAACCCCGGTATCTGCGGATCAAAGCGCGGATACAGAACTGACCCAAACCGTCCAGCGCATCATCACCGATGGCCGGGCCGAGGTCACTTTCCGTCAGGGAACCGGTCCTGCCCATCAGGGCGGGCATGCGGCACTTGATCATCTTTATTACCGTGATCCGATGAAAATCCTGTTCCCGCGCCCGGTTGCGGGGGACCTGACAACGGCTGTTTTGGTGACCACATCGGGCGGCATGGTAGGCGGCGACAAGCTGGCCTTTGCCGGTAAGGTCGAGGCGGGCGCATCCGCGCTCTTTACCGCGCAGGCAGCAGAAAAGATTTACCGCTCGGTCGGGCCGGATTGTGAAATGTCGGTTGATCTTGCGGTGGCTGATGGGGGCTGGCTTGAATGGTTGCCCCATGAAAGCATCCTGTTTGATCAGGCCCGCCTGAGACGCAAGACAACGGTTTCGGTTGCCGGTTCGGGCATGGTGATGGCCGGTGAGATGATGGTGTTTGGCCGTCTGGCGCGCGGTGAAGTTTTCACCACGGGTCTTGCACGCGATGCCTGGGACGTTTCGATTGATGGTCGTCCGATCTGGCGCGATGCGCTCCATCTTGAAGGCGATGTGTTGCGCATGCTCGATCATGAAGCGGCCTTTGACGGCGCGCGGGCCAATGCGACCGCCATTTTGGTCGGGCAGGGTGCTGAAGATCATCTTGAGGATGCGCGCGATTGTCTGGAGCAGGCGTCTGCTGGCATGGCGGGCGGTGATGTTTTATGTGCCGCGACCGCGATGAAGGGGATTGTGATTGCGCGTTTCATGGCGCGCGATCCGATGAAATTGCGCCGGGTTTACGGCGCATGGTGGAAGCAATTCCGCCATAAAACACGGGGGCTTCCCGAACGCTTGCCGCGTTTGTGGGAGATTTGAAATGGTGGATCCAAGGAGTAGGCAGGCATGAATCTGACGCCACGCGAAAAGGACAAGTTGCTGGTTTCGGTTGCCGCCATGGTGGCGCGCAATCGCCTTGCACGGGGGGTGAAGCTGAACCATCCCGAAGCCATCGCAATCATTACCGATTACGTCGTTGAAGGCGCACGTGATGGCCGATCTGTTGCCGAACTGATGCGCGACGGGGCGACCGTGATCACGCGCGCGCAGGTGATGGATGGCATTGCCGAAATGATCCACGAAATTCAGGTCGAAGCCACCTTCCCGGACGGGACGAAGCTTGTGACCGTTCACGAACCGATCCGTTAAGGAAGGAGGACCAAGTCATGATTCCAGGTGAAATCATTACCAAGGAAGGCAGCCTCATCCTCAACGAGGGGCGTGAAACCAAAACCATCAAGGTTGCCAATACCGGCGACCGGCCGGTGCAGGTTGGTTCGCACTATCATTTCTATGAAACCAATCCGGGCCTTGATTTTGACCGCGAAGCCGCACGTGGCTTCCGCCTTGATATCCCGGCGGGTACGGCTGTTCGTTTTGAGCCGGGCCAATCGCGCGAGGTCAATCTGGTCAAATATGCCGGTACCGGCACGGTCTATGGCTTTAACGCCAAAGTTAACGGCAAGCTCTAAGCGGGGGATGGGATAAATGGCATATGAAATTGATCGTCCGTCCTACGCTGCCATGTTTGGCCCGACTGTGGGCGACAAGGTGCGATTGGCCGACACCGACCTGATTATCGAGGTCGAAAAGGACTTCACCACCCTTGGCGAAGAAGTCAAATTTGGTGGCGGCAAGGTGATCCGTGACGGCATGGGCCAGTCACAGGCAACGCGCGCCGAAGGTGCGGTTGATACCGTGATCACCAATGCGCTGATTCTTGATTATACCGGCATCGTCAAAGCCGATATCGGCATTAAGGATGGCCGTATTGCCGGTGTCGGTAAGGCCGGGAACCCGGATGTGCAGCCCGGTGTGGATATCATCATTGGTCCGGGGACCGAGGTGATTGCCGGTGAAGGCAACATCATCACCGCAGGCGGCATTGACGCACACATTCACTGGATTTGCCCGCAGCAGGTTGAAGACGCGCTTTATTCCGGCGTCACCAGCATGCTGGGTGGCGGGACTGGCCCGGCGGCCGGAACGAACGCGACCACCTGTACACCCGGTCCGTGGCATATTGCCCGGATGCTTCAGGCAGCTGACGGTATTCCGATGAATATCGGCTTCTTTGGCAAGGGCAATGCGACCCTGCCGGGATCGTTGATCGAACAGATCAAGGCGGGTGCTTGTGGCCTGAAGCTGCATGAAGACTGGGGGACAACGCCAGCTTCGATTGATACCTGTCTTTCGGTGGCCGATGACCTTGATGTTCAGGTCATGATCCATACTGATACCTTGAATGAAAGCGGCTTTGTCGAGCATACCCGTGCATCGTTCAAGGGCCGCACCATTCATACCTTCCACACCGAAGGTGCCGGTGGCGGTCACGCGCCAGACATCATCAAATTGTGTGGTGAAGCCAACGTTCTGCCAAGCTCGACCAACCCGACCCGTCCGTTCACGGTCAACACGATTGACGAGCATCTGGACATGCTGATGGTCTGCCATCACCTTGATCCGAAAATCCCAGAAGACGTCGCCTTTGCCGAAAGCCGTATCCGCCGCGAAACCATTGCGGCCGAAGATATCCTGCATGATCTTGGCGCGTTTTCGATCATCTCGTCTGACAGTCAGGCGATGGGGCGTGTTGGTGAAGTCATCACGCGTACCTGGCAAACAGCCGACAAGATGAAAAAGCAGCGTGGAGCTTTGCCCGAAGATGCGGGCAAGGGGAATGATAACTTCCGCGCCAAACGCTATGTCGCGAAATACACCATCAACCCGGCAATTGCGCAGGGCATTGGCGCGCATGTCGGCTCCATCGAAGTTGGCAAGATCGCCGACCTTGTGGTTTGGAAGCCGATGTTCTTTGGCACCAAGCCCGACATGGTGGTGAAGGCCGGCATGATTGTCGCGGCCGCCATGGGGGATCCGAACGCATCGATCCCGACACCGCAGCCGGTTCATTACCGCCCGATGTTTGGTGCGTACGGCAATGCGATTGCGAAATCGAGCTTCTCGTTCGTATCCCAGGCCGGGATTGATGCGGGTATTGCCGCCGAATTTGGCCTGTCCAAAGAACTTCTGGCCGTGTCGAACACGCGTAACATCGGCAAGAAGGACATGAAGCTGAACGATGCGTTGCCCGCGATGGAAGTCGATCCGGAAACCTATCAGGTGACGGCAGATGGTGAGCTTCTGACCTGTCAGCCGGTCGATGTTGTGCCGATGGCACAGCGTTACTTCCTGTTCTGAGCATCATCATCATGCGTCATGCCATTGAACATATACCGGTCGACCGAACAGACAGCGCATCCCGCCTTGTTGAGGTGCGCGGGACGGTCACATTGGCCTTTGCCGATCGTCATCGCCGCCGCATTCGTCTGATCGATGATGCGGGGGAGCCGTTCCTGCTTGATCTGCCCCATGCGGTGCGTCTGGCCGATGGGGATCGATTGCGCCTTGTTGATGGCGGGGTGATTGTTGTTCGCGCGGCGGACGAGCCGGTTCTGACCATCACGGCAGCCGGTCCGATCGCAACGGCCAAGCTTGCCTGGCATATCGGCAACCGCCATACCCCGGTCGAGGTTCTTAATGACGGGCGTTTGCGCATCATTGATGACCATGTCATGCGCGATATGATTATCGGTCTTGGCGGTGTGGTGGATGCCGAAATCGCGCCGTTCAATCCGCTGAACGGGGCTTATCACGGGCTTGGCGGTGCACATGGTCACAGCCATGGCAATGATCATTTCGATCATGATGATCACAGTCACGACCACGACCATGATCATGGCCACAAGCACGAACATTCCCACGATCACGGCCATTCCCATCATCATGGACATTCGCATGACCACGGATGATCTGACCCTTAACCCCGCAGGCCTGATGCGTTTGATGACCTGGCTGAGCCCGTCATTTCCGGTTGGTGCCTATACCTATTCCCATGGCGTGGAATACGCGGTGGAAGATGGTCGGGTGACGTCGGCTGAGACCCTGATCCGATGGGTTGAAGGCGTTCTGGAATTTGGTGCCGGGCGGATTGATGCGGTGCTGTTTTGTGCTGCATGGCGCGCGGCTCTTGCCGGTGATGAAGACGCGCTGTTTGACATTGGTATTGAGGCAGATTGCTGGCGCGGGACATCTGAAATGGCGTTGGAGGCAA
Source organism: Thalassospira sp. (assembly GCF_048059015.1). GTDB lineage: Bacteria > Pseudomonadota > Alphaproteobacteria > Rhodospirillales > Thalassospiraceae > Thalassospira. Next base: position 139,992 of record NZ_JBLLNT010000011.1, read on the forward strand.
CCGCTCAGGGGCGTGCCTTTGTCTCGACCGTCGAAAAAGTCTGGGGCGATGGCATCATAACCCGATGGGCTTCACGCATGCGTGCTGATGATCGCCTGCCATCCTATCCGGTTGCTGTTGGCATTGCCGCGGCCGAGGCAAAAGTCCCCTTGCGCGATGCGCTGACCGCCTATTTGCATGCGATGGCGGCAAACCTTGTTTCCAGTGCGGTGCGTTTGGTGCCGCTTGGTCAAACCGATGGTGTCAGGTCGCTTTCATCCCTTGATCAGGCGGTATCGATTGCCGTTGATCACGCGATGCAGGCCGAACTTTGCGATCTTGGTGCGGCTGCACCGATGGTCGATTGGACATCCATGAAACACGAAACCCAATATACGAGGCTATTTAGATCATGAGCTCTCCTCTTCGTATCGGAATTGGTGGCCCGGTTGGTTCGGGCAAAACCGCACTTCTGGAACGCCTGTGCAAGGCGATGCGCGATGAGTTCAATATCGCGGCCATCACAAATGACATCTATACCCGCGAAGATGCCGAATTCATGACCCGGTCGGGCGCATTGGCAGCAGACCGCATTGCCGGTGTTGAAACCGGTGGCTGTCCGCATACCGCCATTCGTGAAGACGCATCGATCAATCTTGCAGCGGTCGAAGACATGGCCGCCAAGCATGCGGGACTTGAGGCGATCTTTATTGAATCTGGTGGCGATAACCTGTCTGCCACCTTCTCGCCGGAGCTTGCCGACATCACCATTTACGTCATCGACGTTTCTGCCGGTGACAAAATCCCGCGCAAAGGTGGACCGGGTATTACCCGATCAGACCTGCTTGTGATCAACAAAACCGATCTGGCGCCACTCGTTGGCGCGGATCTGGGCGTGATGGATCGCGATGCCAAGAAAATGCGTGGTGATCGTCCGTTCCTGTTCACCAATCTCAAGGCGATGGATGGCCTTGAAGACGTGAAAAACTTCATCATCGAGACAGGGGGGCTCCGCCAATCCGCAGCATCCTGATATGGGGATATAAGGATAGCTGCACGGGCAAAGCCAAGCGCTTTGACCCAAGGATGACGGGAGCACGCATCGCCCGGCTGGAAACAGCCGGGCGTTTGTGCATCCGGCCCAAATTGCCGCCCAAAATCTATTATGCAACTTTTCAGTTGCATAATAGAAAATCTTCTGGCAGATTAAATGCAACCAGGAGGTTGTGTTATGTCAAATACCATTGAGAAGTCGATTGAAATCAAGGCATCCCGTTCACGTGTCTGGCAGGCCCTGACAGATCATCAGGAGTTTGGCACATGGTTCGGGATTGATATCAAAGCCCCGTTTGTCGTTGGCGAGGTGTCCAGAGGCATGATGACCATCGAAGGTTTTACTCATGTGCCGTGGAACTCGACGATCAAGGCCATGGAGGAACCGGGTTACTTTGCCTATACATGGCATCCCTATGCGGTTGACCCCGAAGTCGATTACAGCGGTGAACCCGAAACCCTTGTCGAATTCTGGCTTGAAGAAACGTCCGGCACGACATCGGTAAAGGTGCGGGAAACCGGATTTGATAATCTGCCCCCCCATCGCATTGCCGATGCACTGCGGGCCAATACAAACGGCTGGGGCTTCCAGCTTGAAAACATCAAGAAACATGCAGAAAGCTGAAAATAATTCGGACATTGGCAAACATGACAAGGATTTCTCCGTCATGTTTGCTGCTTTGGGCGATCCTACACGCTTGGCGATCTTTGATCGTCTGGCCGATGGCAAGCCACGCTCGATCTCGGTTCTTTCCGATGATGCCGATATGACCCGCCAAGCCGTGACCAAGCATCTTCGCGTGCTTGAGGCGGCGGGCCTTGTGCAAAACCATCGGGTCGGGCGCGAAAGCCAATATGCGTTTTGTCCTGAACAATTGGCACAAGCCCGTGCCTATCTTGATCAGGTCGCGGGACGTTGGGAATTTGCCCTCATGCGGCTTAAGTCATTTGTCGAAGACGATGAAGTTTAGGCATCAATTTGGCCAAGTTTGGCGAAAGTCAGCTACAAAGTTTTGAAGCTGTTTTCTGTTATCAGTTATGCAGCCCAAACTTTTCAATCTGATTTCGATGACTTGGCTAGACGTGTTGAAATGCTCGGAAACGGCTTCAAGTAACAGGTAATAGTTGGACAAATTTTGCGGTTGGTTGTCTACGAATATGTACCCGTGCCCGCGATCTCTGATGTCGAGTTCAGTCCTTAGCTGTTGTACTTTTTCGACCAAACTGAACTTTGGTAGGAGTAAATGGGACGCAAACATGTTGGCCTGATACTCCATTCGGTTGATTAAGTTGCCTTTCGTTTCATGTTCATCGACAACCAAGTCTTGTTTGATAGTGGTTTCAGAGCGGAGGAACTGGTCATGGTTTAGGTGAAAGTGACCAATTTCGTGAGCTAGGGTGAAGCGTTCACGCTTTCTGTTTCCATGTGCGTAAATCACTATTCTCCTAGTGGCGAAGTCAGCACGTCCTAGAAGTTCGCTCTCTTCAACAGTGTCTCCAGATTCTTCAGATATTGTAAGATCAATAGACAGTTCTTCGCAAATTTTAATTAGATCAACAGGACCATCATCGTAGCCAATCATTGTATGTATTTGGCTTGTAGTTTGCTCAATTTCGTCCGCTCGCAGGTATGGAAACTGACTTTTGGATAAGATTTGAACTTCAGATTTGTCGGGTTCTTCGCCTGCGACTACACTAAGGAGTTGATGCGTGTTGTCGTAGTATTTCCCGGAAAAATAAGCGGCGAACTTGAGTGAGCGAAAGCGACTGTTAGAGTTGAACATTGAAGCTCTTGCATGCTTGGATTTCAGGTCGTCGGTGAACCGGCGTTCGGCCAAAAATTCCAAACCATTTGGATTGTATTTGATAATCCCGAGCTTTCTGCTGCGAGCCACCTTTTCTGCGCCACTTTGGAGTTTGGAAGTTACAACAATGATGCCTTTCGTGTTGTCTCTTCCAATGTCAGACAGTTTGTCGGAAAACTCTCTAATCTCGCTATCCGGGATAGCGCTGCTATAATTCTTGCACTCAAAAATTATAATTTGCTGTGGCTCGAGGTGATCTTCTCGCCGGAGTTCAATTGAGACGTCGAACTCGATGTCATCCTCGCGCTCTTTCGAGTAATATCTGGGTTTGCGCCTGATCGTGCAGCGATCGGGCGGTAATGTTCCAATCAAGTATAGACCAGCATTCTGTTGCTCTTTCAGGTAAGCAAAGATTGCGTTCTCAAGTTCGTTTCCGATTCGAACTGTATCCAACTCAGCTCACTCCGTAGAGACGTAAACCTAGTAGATGTCCGTGAAACCATCATGGATTGCTGATCTATGCAGTGCAATCGCGAACTAGTTGTCTTTTCGATTTTTGTCTCTGATCGCGTCGGGTTCTTTAAGCCACTGAAAAGGTGTGTCCTTGATGCATCAGGTGAACTGATGGTTGATTGACATCGTCATTTTGCTTGGCGTTGCCGATATTTGCGGTTATCCCATATCGCGTTGAGCCGGTCGGGCGGACCGGTTAACGAAAGGCATCCTTGCGCAAGGGGTTGATGCAAGATGCCTTATAACGGGAATGGGAACCGTTACATGAATACCAAAGATATCGTCTATATCGCCTTGTTTGCGGCACTGACCGCTGTTCTTGGCCTGTTTCCGCCAATCACGCTTCCGGTTACCGGCGTTCCGGTAACAGCCCAGTCATTGGGTCCGATGTTGGCTGGTGCCATTTTGGGCGCACGTCGCGGTGGGCTTTCCATCGTGCTGTTCCTGGTGCTGGTTGCTGTTGGCCTGCCGTTGCTTTCGGGTGGTCGTGGTGGCTTTGGCGTGATGATTGGTGTGACCGGCGGCTTCATCTTTGGCTGGGCCATTTCGGCCTTTGTCATTGGTCTGCTGATCGAGAAATTCTGGAACAATCTGAACGTTATCAACGCTGCCCTGTCGATTGCCTTTGGCGGCATCGTTCTGCTCTATGCCATTGGCAATGCCTGGGTCGCGGTTGCCGCTGACATCAGCTATTGGCAGGCAACTGTCGGCGCAGCTCCGTTCCTGATCGGGGATGCGATCAAGGTTGCGATTGCGACCGCCGCATGCCTTGCCGTGCGCAAGTCCTATCCCTTGATTTCCAAAACGGCCTAACGTTTTATGGGCGCAAGCAGTGATTGCTTGCGCCCGTTTTCTTGATGCCGGTTGACCGGCCTTTCCTGCCATAAACCACGGACAGACAACCCCATGATCCGGTTTGAAAATGTCTCTGTACAATTTGATCAGCGACGTGCGCTTGATGATATTGATCTGACGCTTGGCGAAAAGCGGATCGGGATTGTCGGTGCCAACGGATCAGGCAAAAGCACGTTTGTGCGTTTGTTAAACGGGCTTCAAACCGCAACGTCGGGCAAGGTTCTGGTCGATGATTTTGATGCCGCCAAGGATGGCCGCAAATTGCGCCGTCATGTCGGCTTTGTTTTTCAAAACCCTGATAATCAGATCGTCTATCCGGTCGTCGAAGAAGACTTGGCCTTTGGCCTGAAGGCATTGAAACTTCCGAAGGACGAGATCAATTGCCGTATTGATGAAATTCTCGCGCGCTATGACCTGACCGAGTTCAAAACCCATCCCAGTCATTTGCTGAGTGGTGGCCAGAAGCAGCTTCTGGCGATCTCGGGCGTTTTGGTGATGGAGCCGCGCTATATCATCTTTGATGAACCGACCACGCTTTTGGATCTGCGCAATCGCAACCGGGTTGAACGTGCGATTGCCGAGCTTGATCAGACCGTGATTACGGTATCGCACGACCTTGATCTGATTGCGGGCTATGACCGGGTTTTGGTGTTTGAAGGCGGCAAAATCGTTCTTGATGGCAAGCCGGGCGACGTTATTCCCAGATATCGGGAGATGATGGCGTGATCGCAGGGCTTTACATCGAAGGCCGTTCTGCCCTGCACCGTGCATCCGCCGGGTCAAAGATCCTTGCGATGATCGCCCTTGGCACGGGGGTGTTTTTAATCCCCGATTGGCCGGTCGTGGGCTTTGTCATGGCCACGGTTTTCCTGCTGTATCCGGCATCGGGATTTGGCCCGCGCATCATCTGGGCGCAGATCAAGCCGATCCTGTGGTTGCTTGCGATCTTCTTTGCGGTTCAGTTGTGGCTGAATGACTGGCAGGCGGGGTTGCTGGTTGTGACCCGGATCGCAGCGATCGTGATGTTCGCATCGCTTGTGACGCTGACAACCAAAACATCCGATCTGCTAAGCGCGCTCGAACGTGCAATGCAGCCCTTGCGTCCAATTGGTGTAAACCCGGAAAAGGTCAGTCTCGCCATTTCAATGGTGCTGCGCTTTATCCCGGTGATCGCCACGGTGGCATCGGAAATCCGGGATGCGCAACGCGCACGCGGGCTTGATCGATCCATCCTTGCGATGATCGTGCCGCTGATTATCAGAACGCTTAAGATGGCTGATGATGTGGCCGATGCGATTGAAGCGCGCAGCTTCGACTAATCGCCCTGCCTGCCCAGAAGACTATCCCCCAAATAAAAGGCCCCGGCACGCCATGGGGGGAGGTACGTGGCGACGCGCCGGGGCAATCGAAGATCGGGGTGCAATCAACTACAGGCCAAGATGCTTGGCATGGAAGCGGATGTGATCTTCGATAAAGCTTGAGATGAAGTAGTAGCTATGGTCATAGCCATCCTGCATGCGCAGGGTCAGCGGATAGCCTGATGTCTTTGCTGCTGCTTCAAGGGTTTCGGGTTTAAGCTGCTCGGCCAAAAAGCCGTCTGCATCGCCCTGATCAACCAGTGCTGGCGTCTGAACATCAGCCGATTTGGCAGCCTTCATCAGTTCCGAGCTGTCCCAGTCTTTCCAGACCGATTTGTCATCGCCCAGATAATTGCCAAGCGCCTTCTGGCCCCACGGGCAATTGACCGGGTTGGTGATCGGGGAGAATGCGGTAACCGATTTGAACGTGCCTGGATTACGAAGCGCGATCATAAGCGCGCCATGGCCGCCCATCGAATGGCCGGAAATCACCGCGTCATCACTGACCGGGAAGTGATCCTTGATCAGGGCTGGCAGTTCCTTGGTCACGTAATCATACATGCGGTAATTGCGTGCCCAGGGCTCCTGGGTGGCGTTGACGTAAAAGCCAGCACCCTTGCCGAAATCATAGGCCTCGTTTTCATCATCGGGGACATGATCGCCGCGCGGGCTGGTGTCCGGGGCGACGATGGCGATGCCGAGTTCGGCGGCGATGCGAAACGCACCGGCCTTCTGCATGAAGTTTTCATCGGTACAGGTCAGGCCCGAAAGCCAATACATCACCGGGACCTTGCTGCCATTGCTGGCCTGGGGCGGCAGGAAGATGGCAAAGCGCATGTCACAGCCCAGCACCGCAGACGGATGGGTGTATTGCTTTTGCCAGCCGCCAAACACCTTGTTGCTTGAAGCGTTTTCAATACCCATTGGGGCTCCTTGAAAGTGCCAATGCCGGAATTTCGGTTTTGACTGCGCCGGAAGATTTCCGGCATTGGCGTGATCATTCAAACTATTTTTGGATGATCAGTAATGAATGACGGAACGAATGCTTTCGCCTTCATGCATCAGGTCGAACGCTTCGTTGATGTCTTCAAGCTTCATGGTGTGGGTGATGAAGTCCGACAGTTTGAACTCACCAGCAAGGTAACGCTCAACATAATCAGGCAGCTGCGAACGGCCTTTAACGCCACCAAATGCCGTGCCGCGCCAGACGCGACCGGTCACCAGCTGGAACGGACGGGTCGAGATTTCCTGACCGGCACCGGCAACACCGATAATCACCGACTCACCCCAGCCTTTGTGGCAGCATTCAAGGGCGGAGCGCATGACATTGACATTGCCAATGCACTCAAATGACCAGTCAACGCCACCATCGGTCAGCTCGACAATCACTTCCTGGATCGGTTTGTCATGGTCTTTCGGGTTGATGCAATCGGTCGCGCCAAGCTGTTTTGCCAGATCGAATTTCTTTTCGTTCAGATCAATCGCAACAATGCGGCCCGCACCGGCCATCTGTGCGCCGATGATGGCCGAAAGGCCAATACCGCCCAGGCCAAAGACCGCAACAGAATCACCCTTTTGAACTTTGGCTGCGTTGACGGTAGCACCCATGCCGGTGGTGACACCACAGCCCAGCAGGCAAACTTCTTCAAGCGGTGCGGATTTGTTGATCTTGGCCAGCGAGATTTCCGGAAGCACAGTGTATTCCGAGAAGGTCGAGCAACCCATATAGTGATAGATCGGCTTGCCATTCTGCGAGAAACGCGTGGTGCCATCAGGCATCAAACCCTTGCCCTGGGTGACGCGGATTTTCTGGCACAGGTTGGTTTTACCTGATTTGCAGAATTTGCACTCGCCACATTCCGGGGTGTAAAGCGGGATCACGTGATCGCCAACCGCAACGCTGGTCACACCTTCACCGATAGATTTAACAATCCCGCCGCCTTCATGGCCAAGGATCGCCGGGAAGATGCCTTCGGGATCGTCGCCCGACAGTGTAAAGGCATCGGTGTGGCACACGCCAGTCGCAACGATTTTGACGCGCACTTCGCCGGCTTTGGGCGGTGCGACCTGTACTTCTTCGATCGACAGCGGTTTGCCAGCTTCCCAGGCAATGGCGGCTTTACAGGTAATGGTGGTTTCGGCGCTCATGACGCTCCTCCGGCGTTTGAATGTGTAATGCGATCAGTCTATTTATTTCCCCCGAAATGATAATCGGCTATTTTGGTAATTCACTTTTACCAATGTGAAATAATAATGGGGTGATCGGCGATGAATGCCTGGGACGGGATCAGCGAATTTATCGCTGTATCAGAGCGCCAAAGCTTTACCGCAGCGGCCAAGCAGCTTGGCATTTCGGTTGCCCAGGTCAGCCGTCAGGTAACCGCACTTGAGGAAAAGCTCGGCACCCAGCTTTTCTATCGCACCACGCGCAAGGTCAGCGTGACCGAAGCTGGACAGATTTATTATCAGCATTGCCGACAATTGCTTGATGGTCTGGGCGAGGCGGAGCGTGCGATTGGCAACCTGACCGAAATGCCGCGCGGCAAGCTCAAGCTCACCGCGCCCACCACGTACGGCGAAACCGTGATTGCGCCGCTGGTGAATGATTTCGTCACCCGCTATCCCGATCTTGAAGTGCAATGCCGCTTCACCAATCAGAAACTTGATCTGGTGCTGGAAGGCTATGACATGGCGATCCGTCTGGGGCGGCTAGATAGCACGACGGGCAGCCTGATGACCCAGCAGCTGTCAACGCGTCGCCTTTATGCCTGTGCCGCGCCCAAATACCTCGCCAAACGCGGCGAGCCGCATTCACTGTCCGAGCTTAACCATCATAATTGCCTTGTCGGGACACTTGATTACTGGCGCTTTGAAGAAGATGGGCGTGAACGCACCGTGCGCATCCATGGCTCCATCCATGCCAATAGCGGACAGGCGCTTTTGGATGCCGCCCTCAAAGGCATCGGCATCGTGCAATTGCCCGATTACTACGTCGATCCATGGATCGCCAGCGGTGATCTGATCCCGGTCCTGACCAAATATCAGCCATCCGATGAAGGCATCTGGGCGATCTACCCGACCAACCGGCACCTTAGCCCGAAGATCCGCATGCTGGTCGAGCATCTTGGGCGGTATTTGGGGTGAGGGTAAGTGTGAGGTGCTTCGGTAGTCCATACTAAATGACGCGATGACGGTTGGTATGGCTCTGAGTTTCTTTCGATCTTGATGCATATCGATTATACAAATTCAGGTAAGTTAACGGTCTTGCGGCCGTTGAATTTGGTTGCGAGTTGTCCGAAGATTTTAACCGCGATCTCTTTGCGAAGGTCCTTGTTTTGACAAATACCTTGATCGTTGTAGTGCCTGCCAGAATATCCGAATGGATTGCGAAAGGGGAAATATCTCCTGGCTACTTCAATCCAGATGGTCGCTTTAAAAAGGTGTTGGTGGTGTCACTGTTGCCTGACCAACCAAGCGAAGAGGTGGTCAGTTTTCTCTGTCAGGCTGAAGAGTCATCATTCGTGTCCTTGGACCTGCTGACCGTTTCAGGATTGGTTTACTCAGCAGGTTTTTCGCCATTCTTGGTTGGAAAGCTCATTCAAAAGTCACTAGTGCCGCTCTTGCAAACAGAAGAGAGCTTTGTTGTGCGATCATATGGTGACAGTTTCGCCGGAATGTTTGCTGCATTGCTGGGCAAGGCATTGAGGTGTCGATCAGTCGCAAGTGTGCATACGACCTTCACGCATATACCGGTCGGTGAGAAAATCTCCGCGAAGGGAAAGTTGCTGCGGTTCCTTGAGAAGAGGAGCAGGGCGTTTACGCACGAAAATATTGATGCACTTGCGCCAGTCTACAGCCCGATCATGGCATCTATTCCGGAAAGATATCACCACAAATCCTATGTGATCCCGAATGCTGTCGGGGTGGTCCAAACGCATAAGAAGCTTGATTATGACAGAATTGACATTTTCAAGATTGTTACGGTTGGCCGCCTTGTTCCAGGAAAAAGTGTAATGCCGGTACTCGAGGCGCTCAGGGAACTTGAGTGCTGGGAGTTGACCATCATCGGCGATGGTCCATGTCGTTACGAGATTGCTGATTGGATTGCTCGTTATGATAAGGCAGGGAAGGTCAGGCTGGTACCTTCTATGAAAAACGATGATTTGGTCGCTTCTCTAAGTACGTTTGATGTTTTTGCTGCATACACGGCATATGCAGAAGTACCAAAAACCGTCATTGAGGCAGGTTTGGTTGGTTTGCCGATTATTTTGAACAAGTCCTCAAGCGCTATTGCACAAGAATACGATGGAGCACCGATCATTTGGGTTTCAGGAGATGCGTCGAGCTATCGTAGTGCTTTTAAAGGACTGGGTTGGGATTTTGTTGACCTCAAGGAATTAGGCATTACAACAAGAAACCGCTTTGAAGCAGTTTTTAATCCTGTTTCTTCTGGCAAATTGATGGCTGATCTCATATCGCAGACCCCGAACAATGGTCTGCGTCCGTGGAATAAGGATTGAATGCGCGTGACTGATAGCTCGACGAAACGGATTGCTGTTGTTGCGGGAACAAGGCCGGAGTTTATCAAGCTGGCGCCTGTTATTCGGTCACTGAGAGCTACTGCAGGTGAGAGTGCGGTTCGAGTTTATTCGACGGGGCAGCATCGAAGCCTGATGGACCAAGCTATTCACAGTCTACATTTGAAAGTTGATGTTGATTTTGACTTGATGACACATGCGCAACCTGCTGCAGAAATTCAACGACGTATCATTTCTGCGCTGGATAGGGAGTTCAAAGCCAGAAAACCTGATGTCGTTGTTGTACAGGGCGACACAATTTCGGCTTTTGGCGGCACGATGGCGGGTTTCTTGAACAATATTCCGGTCGCGCATGTCGAAGCAGGTCTTAGAAGTCACGACATCAATAATCCCTGGCCGGAAGAGGGGCTAAGGCAAATGATTGCGCGGGTCGCTTCCCTTCATTTTGCTCCGACCGAAATCGCAAAAAGTAACCTGATGCGCGAGGGTATTCCTGAAAGCCGTATCAGTATCGTCGGCAATCCCGGGATCGATAGTTTGGTCGCTACTCAGGAAAACTCGTGCCAGATTTCAAAGAATCAAGATGGCTACGACTTTCAGGCAGGTCGACCGTTTGCCTTGATAACAATGCACCGCCGTGAGGCTTTGCAGGGAGCGCTTGATGCATTTTGTGAGAACCTCAAGCTTACCATCGGCAATCATCCAGAGCTGGATTTCGTTTGGCCTTTGCATCCTAATCCAATGGTTCGGGAGATCGTAGAGCGTCATTTCCAAGAAATACCGGTGAACCTTCGTTTCGTAGCGCCTCTTCCTTACGACGAAATGGCTACCATTCTTCCAATGGCGCGCATTGTCGTAAGTGACTTAGGTGGCATGCAAGAAGAAGCTCCTTATTGCGGTGTGCCAATCGTTGTTATGCGTGATGTTACTGAACGACCTGAAATCATTGATTTGGGGTTAGGTAAACTTGCTGGCGCACACGGGATTTCGCTTGCAGATGATTTTGAGAGTTTCATTGCCAATAGCATTAATCTCGCTGCCGTCGAGAAATGGAGAAACATTCAGGGGCGCGGTAACTCGGCAGTCAAGATTTCACGTTGTTTGCTTGAGTATCTAAGCGACGCTCAGTCGTAGTAATCAGGTAACGACCGCTGCAATAGAGTGCAGAAAAAATTAAGGCTGGTATGGCGATCTCAGTGATGACTGTCGTGCTAGGGGGAAGTGAACGTACTGCAAGATAGGTTAGCAATAAGGCGATCGTATTCAGGGTGCATAACAAGATAAGCTTTGAGGAGCGCCACACAGTGCCTCCAAACCCGTTGCGATTTGCACTGATCGCGTAAAATATTGCGAGGCACAACTTTCCTGTTAGCATGCCCGCAGCTATTCCGGCGAGCCCCGATGCTGGTGCAAAATGCCAAGCAACGGCAAACCCGACCGATGAGCAAATTATGGTGGCTATCATCAGTCGTTTGCCTGAAGAAATCGTGACCAGATAGTACTCCCAGCCGGTGGTTACTTGGGAAACCACAATTGCAGACCCGGCAATGAGAATGACAGGTGTCATTTGTTCCACAGAACTATTCAACAACAGCGATATAGCAGGGTTGGCGATAAGCACCGCCAACGCCATTACAGGAAGTGCCAGTTCTAGGAACAGCATTGTGTAGTGTTTGACAGCATTTCTGCACCCCTCGATGTCGCGACCTTTCACGCTTTTAGCAACTGTCGGAAAGAGCATCCACCAAACCGGAGCTCCCAAGGCAGCGATAACAGACAGCATCATGATACCTGCTCCGTAGTGGGCAACGGCCTCTGATCCCAAGAAACGTCCGACGATGAGCCGGTCACCCAAGTTCGCCGCCCATTCAGCAAGGCCGGCCAACATGAATGGTAGACCGGCTACGGCCGTTCGAAACGGTGGTATGGTCGATCTTCCTTTAAACTTGCGATGTGTGCGCAAGAAGGCTGGACCAAGAACAAGTCCAATGATGATCAGTTTTGCTGCAGCAATGGACAGTAGTGCTGTTTCGAGTGATAACTCACCAAATAGGAGAATTCCGACCAGGCCTGTCATGTGCAAGCCGAAGCCGGCAATCTGGACATAAAGGGATGCGCGAGCCTTTATGAGTGCGCGCAGATATTCCCCGACTAATGCTTCTGTTGCAAATATCCAAGCAAGTGCAGGGATTGTTAATGCAAGCCAGTTTCTGTGTTCAAACATGCTCAGAGCAAAATAGCTCATGATTGTGTCTGACAGGAGTGCGAGGGCTGCTGCTAGCGCCACACAAAGAGCACTAATTATTCCCAACGCAATTGCAAGTAAATGTGGTCCCTGAGTGCTGTTTCGATGGCCCGCGAGTTGTCTGATAACCGTGAAGCCTAAGCCCGCAGAAACAAGTGGAACAAATGCAAAAGAAAGACTCATGATCTGCAGGTAACCACCAAAGACATGGGCTCCCAAAGACCACGACAGCAACGGCGTCAAAACAAAAGCGCTGGAACGTACTGCTCCCTCGGCAATGAAACGGATGCCAAGATCACTTCTGAAGAAGTGTGTTGCGCTTCTGATCGCCTTTCCTATCAAATGCGCTTTTCCTTACGAAGTACGATATATTCGCGGTTAGCCAATAGTGGCACTTTTGCCGTCACTTTGCCGTCCAAGTCTGGCCCTTCACCATTGCGGTGGATCCAATGCCGCAAACTGGTTTTTTGTTCCACATAGGGCAGGTACAACAACTGTGTTAGAAAACCCGTCGCTATTGTTTCCACGGGATAGCAACCCAAGCAGCTAAAAAGCTTTCCGGTTGCTTTATTGGAAAGCGGGAAAATTCCAGGAAAACCGAGTTTCCTGTAGTGCCGCCGCCAGTATAGCCATCCAAAATTCCAAGGACGTGCAATATCGACGATTACGTGTCCACCTGGGCGAACGATCCGTACAAGCTCTGAAATTGCTTTATCCTGATCGTGCATGAGGAGCAAGGTTGCATAGCAATAAGCTAAATCTACTGATTGGCTTGCTAACGGAATAGACTGAGCCTTCGCGACGATGGGTTTTGGTTTTTGAAAGTTTTCAAGCGCGTCAAAGCTATCACGAACGCTCATCTTCTTGAGCATTCCGAAACTTAAATCAATACAGGTGACATCGCGGTTTACACATGCGAGTTCAATAGCATGTCGACCGCTTGCTCCGCCAACGTCGACAACTTGCTCTCCTTCACTGGAGTACTTCCTTAGCAGCCACCATTTAAGAGCTTGTGGGTACTCCTGCCCAATCTCCGTTTCGTAGGTTTCCGCACGACCATCAAAATGGATTTGTTCGTGAGAAGTCAATGTGTTGCTCCTCTACTTAAAAGATGTCTAGCTATGCTCATAATTGACTCGGTTATCGGTCGATAGACAGTTTGACCTCTGAAGTACGGATGCAGTTCTCCGCCAAACGATTTTTTGAAATCGTTGAGACCTTTTAGCTTGCCATGCGGAATGCCAGGAAATGCCTCTCCGCAATCAAGATAGCTGATGCCGATTTGTTTCAATTCTTTTATTGCATGCCATATTCCAAGATCATTGGCGCAGAGCTGTAAGGCCTTTTTGCTGCCTGCGGTCGTCCAATAAAGTGCACAATTTTTGTAGATTAAAAAATTGTGGATAGCGAGAACCTCATTATCAAGCATAACCACACAGCTCTTGCTCAGGCCAGCGGGCGCGACGGTTGACTGTATGGTTCTGAAATATTGATTTGGGTGAGGTTTAATCCCATTTCGGCGACAGGTTTGCAGATGAAGGTTGTAGTATACGTCAAGTAACTTCTTGTCCGGGGTAACTATCTCCGCCCGCAGATCATTGCGAATAGCTTTGTTGATCTGCTTTCGGCAACGGTGCTCGATAGTCATCCAAAGCTCTTGTTCACTTCGGTCGGAAATTCTAAGGACCCAAGATTGGGTCGATGCATCGGTTGAGCCGAAGTGACACAGTGGGTTTGGAGTGGGTTGGTTCGTGTATAGGAATCTAGGAGCCAGTGGAGGGCATGATATATCTACCCGCCTCGCGCCGTTCTTTCGTGCTAAATTTTTTAGCTCTTGAGAGACTAACGTTTGAATTGTGTGCTGTGTCCGACGAGGCACGCCTGAACAGATGGCTGGGCCGCCAGTGCTTTCCATATATGGCCCGAAAAAAATCGAGTATTTATTTGAGTTCACGAGGACGAGTGGGACAAGGGCATGAATACGTAACTGTTGTTCTGAGGACACAATTGCGAAGCTAAGATCCGTCGTGTTATCCCATGTTTGTCGAGCCTCGAGTAACTCCCACCTATGCCAAGCCCAGGCTGCATCTATATCGTCGCTCGCCTGATTCCAAATGTTTTTGGGGATGTTACGCCGTTCGAGTAATTTTAACATAGTGTCACGTTTTGTCTTTCAAGACATGTCCCAAGGCAAACCAGCAGCCAATAAAGAAGACAAAAATGATATGAATGTAGTGGAAGCGTGTAACACTCAAATCAAACGCCTCTGCAAAGAAAAGTCCGAACAATAATGCCGCTATAACATGACGGTGATCAATCCTCCCTTCTATTCGCTTGTTGCTCGTGGGAGTTGCAAAAACTGGAGTAAGCCAAATCAGGAACAAGGCCAAAGTGCCAATAATTCCGGTTTCGAGCATTGCGTTCAAGTGAACAGAGTGTACGGCTTGTACATCTGCACTTTCCTTGAAAAGGTATTCGGCTCCTACGCCGTAACCTACTCCGACGAACCAATGCTCTAGAAAGCCTTGCCAAGCCATCGATATCATTTGGGCGCGTTCGCTGAGTTGAAGTAGTTCTTGCTGTGAAATTGGCGTAAGCTTGAGGGGGGTAGCTATAGTTGCGGGCGTGGAGGTTGCTGTTCCAAATAAAAATAACATCAAGACGATGATCATTACTGAAATAATGATTTGTCTTATGCGATTGTGATGCAAGTGATAATATATTAGGGCGGTGGAAAATAAAAGAAATCCCATTCGGGAAATAGACATAATTAGTCCGATTAAGCTTATAGCCTGAATTGTCATCCGTATTTTTTTGTTTTCCGTTGAAGTGTATGCTAGAAAAAATGTCATTGCCGACATGATTCCCATCCCATTCGGGTTGGGGAAAATACCGCCAAAGCGTTGAATGTAATAGTTTGTTTGGTTTAATCTAAAAGCGCGATACGCTATATTTTGGTGCAGTTCAATTCCTGCAAAGTTCATTGTTACAGTTAAGTATCCCGTTTTGTTTATGAGGTTAAAGTCATATAAAGCCATGACTATGTTGTATAAAGTTGAAACTATAGTTATCAGGATTACGCTGATTGATAGTCCTTGCAGTAATTTCTGAGGATTTCTGGATGATCTGAAAATATAGAAAGCAAAAAAGGAGACGCCAAATATTAGCACAAATCGGGTTATGCTTTTATGTGTTTCATTTGATATAGTACTAGATATTGTTATTGATGATAAAACTACAATGAAAGCAATAATATTTATTGAAGATATTTTTTCTATTTTTTCTTTTTTTTTGTCGATTAAATGCAGGGAGAGAATTGATAGGAGTACTATAGTGATTTGGAGAAATGGATTGATGTATAGTGTGGATGAGTTTACATGAATTACACAAAAGCTAAGTATTATTGTCGAAAATATAACTGATGATATTTCCGTTATATTTTGATTATTTTTTTTCATTTTCTTATCTCTTGATGGCGTCTGTTATTATTTTTCTGAATGTTTGTCCTACGGTTGATGCGGAAAAATCAGAGCTAATGCATTGTTGTCTGCAGCGTGGGTGTCGCATTGATAAAGCCTTTTCCATTTCGACGCAAATTGCTGTTACGCTGTCAATGCTTGCTACTAGGTGACCTCTTTCTCGAGTGATTGCAGATACTGTGCCTTCGCGGCAAATCGATAAAACATGTGCGCCACTTCCAAAATAATCGATGATTTTTGATGGCAAATAGAAACTCTCCTTCATATTGGTGCTATCAATCACAATAAGAAGGTCGGAAACCTGCATTAGTGATAGAGCTTTTTTATGCGATATTTGGCCGGCATAACGAATTTTTCTGTCTGTGTGTTCTTGGTTGAATGCGTCGAAGTTGTCATATTTTTCGTGGTGTGACCCAAACACTTCAACTGATAGATTTTTGTTTGATGGTATGGATATTTTACTTAGTGCTTCAAACAGCACGTCGGGTTGTCGATTTCCGTAGAAAGACCCGAAAATACGCCAAACATATTGTGATTCATCCTTAAGCGAAGTGGCGGGGTGGGCTTCGCGAGGGTAGAGATTGTAGTCAATGCAGTGCGGTACAACGTATGACTTTTTTACCGCTGCATTGTGCCCTTTGGTCATATGTTCGAGCAGGCCGGTTGTCGGAAAAATAAGACGATCAGCTAGCTCCATGACTTTTTCTTCATGTTTCTGGCTAAGGTGCGAAATGAAGGGAATAAACGGTTGGTGATCGGACTCTGACCATGGGTCGGAGAAGCATGCGATCCAAGGTAGTGCTGGGTTTGATTTCTTGAGTCTGAGGCCAACTAAATGCGCAGAGTGATATTGAGAGCGAGTGATTAAGAGGTCGTATTTGCGGGGCATCAATTGTTTGGCGCGTTGATGTACGCTGGAGTTTGCTAGAAGCCAGCGGTCTGGGCGAAGTGGCAGGCGCGGAACTCTGCATAAGTACTTAGTTAATGGCGACGGCGAGACCTTGATGACTTCACCGTTTATGTCGGCGGCGTAT
The DNA here is from genome assembly GCF_048059015.1 of Thalassospira sp. GTDB lineage: Bacteria > Pseudomonadota > Alphaproteobacteria > Rhodospirillales > Thalassospiraceae > Thalassospira. The sequence continues at coordinate 156,851 of NZ_JBLLNT010000011.1, forward strand.
TCGCCCATCTCGTCATCGAAAAAATCGCTGACTAGGCCGTCTTCAAGGGTTAGGACGTCAATCTTGCAGTCTGGAATGTTTCTCATCAATTTGGCGCTGACGAAAGCTTCCGGGCTGGCGGTTGGGGGATAACAGTAGCCTATTACTAGTATGCGCGGTGTATCTGTCATCTTTTGCAGTTAGCTCATTTTGGCATCAAGATACTTGTCGTATCCTGGATGGCTGTAAGGCGCAAAGTTGGTAAGCAAGTCGAGCAACTCTTCATCTTGTGCGATATCAGCAGGGTCAAAATAAATGTTTGTCATTGGCTTTTTGCCGGAGGCGAACTTGGAAAGATAGTCTCCCAGCTCGGCAACAAGTTGCTCGCGTCCGAGTGCGTCCGGTGCTGCAATAAATCCCCAGCTGTCAATCAGCTGCGTTGGCTTTCTGAGTGATCCGCTTAATGGGAGTTCAGTAATGCCATTCTTTTCTTTGTAAATGGGGCCATTCAAGAAGCCAAAGATGGGCGTGGTGGAAGAAGACGCTTTGTACTCAAGTTTCGCCAAAAAAATGTAGAGCTTCTGCAATTGAGCAGGTGAATTGAATTCACCGAAGTGTGGGGTTCTAAATATGCTTGGCGATTTTCCGGTTAGCTGAAGGATTGTATGGTGACCGTCAAGAATGTCTTGCTGCCACACTGCGTCATCTACATCGCGGTATGTAAAAGTAGAATAAACCCGACCAGATGAAAGGTCGACTTCGGCATGTTTACGGTACCCGTGATTTATAAAGTATCCGCCCATTGAGAGGAGCTGCTGGTACTCATCCCAGTGATTTCTGAGTAATTCACCAGGGATTGCGTAGCCTGCGCGCATGCCCACCTTGTTCAGACGCGATTGAATGTTGATGGCTGCTTCAGCGTCGCGATCTGTATCGCAATCAAAAGTCAGGAAAAAATTCTGACTACTTGTTGTGTTTGATTTTTTAAGCTGGCTTCTCAGATACAGACTCGGAAGCAGCCTTAAGGCAATTTTACCCAAGAATATTTGAGTTTTGCTGACCATTTTCCGAAGCCGAACATTTGGAACACGTGTATCAGTTTCCTAGCATGCGTTAAATTGTGTGCATAGTGGAAATGAAGTCGAGTGGGGCAATCTCGACTTCTACATATGTTGCTAAGTGGCGTGTTGTTCTTGAAAGAGGGGGCTCCGGAGGGCTGCGCGTATTGGTGCGGAGGCGAGGTTCTTTATTGCGCCGCACGACCACCATCAACCTAACTATGCGTGCCCGTCATCTGCGATGCTGCGTCAGAGCAGAGGAACAGGGCGGTTTGGCCGATCTGTTCGGGGAAAGCGAACTGTTTGGACAGGGCGGAGGTCAGGTGGATTGCGGATTGCTCAATAGAAATGTTGCTTTCCTTTGTTCGCGCTTCGATCTGGCGTTCGACCAGTTCGGTGCGGGCACGGCCAAACGGGTGGTGTGGAAGACGGAGCTTAGGTTGATCGCGATCACCGCGCCCCATTTCTCGACCGGGAAATCATCGACAATGGCGGTATATTGAATGCCCGCATTGTTGATCAGGATGTCGATGCCGCCAAATTTGGCTGCGGCATCCTTCATCATTGCATCGATCTCATCAGATTTGGGCAGGTCGGAACCGTTATAATGTGCGGTGGCGCCATCGACGGTTTCGATCGCTTTGAGGGCGGTTTCAATCGCATCGGCATAGCCAGTGGTGATCTGATCCCGGTCCTGACCAAGTACCGGCCATCCGACGAAGGCATCTGGGCGATCTACCTGACCAACCGCCATCTCAGCCCCAAGATCCGCATGCTGGTCGAGCATCTTGGGCGGTATTTGGGGTGATCGATCTTCACGTCACATAAACCGACTTTGCGCGTCATCCATGACATGGAAACACGACGCAGCAGAAGAGGTGAATGATGGCGCAATGTGTTGATGCCCGCGGGGATCGTTGGGAGATTTATGAGGGCAAGGACGGCTGGCGCTGGCGGCGTACGGCCAGTAACGGGAATATTGTTGGGGCGGCAACGCAAGGCTATTCAAAGCGTTCGGACTGCATCGCCAATGCCGAACGCAACGGCATGACCTGCACGCCCAAAGACTGATCAGATCGATACGAGCAAACAACAAAGAAAAAGCCCCTCAGGCAGATATGCCGAGGGGCTTTTGAATGTGCTTTGTGCGTGTCTGACGGGCGGTTATTGCGCCGTCCAGCCGCCATCAACCGACATGTGGGTTCCGGTCATCTGCGATGCTGCGTCAGAACACAGGAACAGGGCGGTTTGGCCGATTTGTTCGGGGCTGACGAACTGTTTGGACGGATGTTTGTCAGAAACCAGACGGGTTGCGGATTCTTCGATCGAGATATTGTTTTCCTTGGCGCGCGCTTCGATCTGGCGTTCGACCATTTCGGTGCGGACCCAACCCGGGCAGATCGCGTTTGCAGTGATGCCGGTTTCAGCGGTTTCAAGGGCGGTGACCTTGGTAAGCCCGATCACGCCGTGCTTGGCGGCAACATAGGCTGCCTTCTGGACCGATGCGACAAGGCCGTGGGCAGAGGCGGTATTGATGATGCGGCCCCAGTTTTTCTCGCGCATATAGGGCACGGCCAAACGGGTGGTGTGGAAGACGGAGCTTAAGTTAATCGCGATCACCGCGTCCCATTTCTCGACCGGGAAATCTTCGACATTGGCGGTATATTGAATGCCGGCATTGTTGATCAGGATATCGACGCCGCCAAATTTGGCCGCAGCATCCTTCATCATTGCTTCGATCTCGTCAGGTTTGGACAGGTCGGCACCGTTATAATGTGCCGTCACGCCATAATCGGTTTCGATTGATTTGCGGGTCGCTTCAATCGCATCGGCATCGCCAAAGCCATTGAGCATCACGTCCGCACCAGCCCCGGCAAGGGCGCGCGCCATGGCAAGGCCGATCCCGCTGGTGGAGCCGGTCACGAGTGCGCGTTTTCCTGTCAGCATCTTGTCTTCTCCCTGTGTGTGAGGAGTTTGATCCTCTTGTTAAGTTGGAAGGATCATGCCGCACTGCAACCAAGCTGGCAAGAAGTGGTGTGACCAATTGCCGTCCCGCGCGCCGATGGCCCCGAAAATTGTAACTGTCACAATGGTTTGCTTGTGTGTCGTTCAAGGCCGAAATAATGTGCGCCATGATCGAAATCAGAGCTTCCAGACCCGAAGACAGCGACCGCGTGATCGATATCTGGCGCAAGGCTGTCGATGCCACCCATGATTTCCTGACGCCCGAAGACCGTCTGGCGATTGATGATTTGGTGTGTGGCTTTTTACCCGATGCGCCGCTTTGGTTGGCGGTGGATCAGGATAATGTCGCGCTTGGCTTCATGCTGATCGATGATGGCCATATGGAAGCGCTTTTTGTCGATCCTGCCCGTCATGGTGCGGGTATCGGCAGGGTGCTTGTGCAGCATGGATTGGATCTACATCCAGGCATGACGACGGATGTAAACGCGCAAAACCCGAAAGCCGTTGGTTTTTACGAGGCGATGGGGTTCGTGCGCACCGGGCGTTCTGATCTTGACGGGCAGGGGCGGGCTTATCCTTTGATCCATTTGAAATATCAGGGTGCCTGACGGCAGGATCGAGAAGGTTGGTCTAAGTGCCTATACCGTATTTGCGAAGCTTATTGGCAATTGATGTGTGCGACACGCCAAGCCGTTCGGCCAGTTTGCGCGAGCTTGGATAATCCGGATAAAGCCGCACCAGCATTTCACGTTCCAGAAGGTCCAATCCGGCACCGAAATCTTCCTGCGACAATGCCTCGGTGATCAGGTCGGTCTGGGCAGCGGTGGTGTTTGGTGGGCTTGTGGTATCGTGCGCAGTATCGATGCTGGATGTGTCTGGTGCAGAGGTCGTGCCGGTGGCGGCATTGGTCAGGTCGCGCGCGCCCAAGACATCGCCATCCAAAAGGGCAACCGCGCGAAACAGGGTGTTTTCAAGCTCACGCACATTGCCTGGCCAATCATGCGCGCGCAGCCAATCAAGCCCGTCAATGGCCAAATAGGGCGTTGCGCGTTCGGTTTGTTGGGCGGTGCGATCGATAAAGAATTTCGCTAGATCAAGGATGTCTTCGATCCGCTCACGCAGCGGCGGTAGGGTGATGCCAAGAACGTTGAGGCGGAAATACAGATCCTCGCGAAATGTGCCGTCATGGGACATGGCTTCAAGGTCACGGTTGGTCGCACTGATGATGCGGACATCAACGGCGATTTCATCGGTGCCGCCAACGCGGCGGAACCGGCCGTCCTGAAGTACGCGCAGAAGCTTTGCCTGCAGATACGGCGTCAATTCACCGATTTCATCAAGAAACAGCGTGCCGCCATCGGCCAGTTCCAAAAGCCCCGGCTTGCCGCCACGACGCGCGCTGGTAAAGGCGCCAGCGGCATAGCCAAACAGCTCGCTTTCGGCCAGACCTTCAGGCATGGCGGCACAGTTAAGCGCCAAGAACGGTTGATCAGAACGGGTGCTCGCCCGGTGGCAGGCGCGCGCAAACAGCTCCTTGCCCGTGCCGGTTTCACCAAGGATCAGCATCGGCGCGTCAATGCCGGCCAATCGCTGCGCCTGTGACTTCACCCGGGTCATTGCACGGCTATCGCCAATGATGTCGTCAAAGCCGGTATGGCTGCGGTCCTGAAGGGCGGTGATGACACGGCCCAGGCGGGCCGCACGGTGAAACACCATTACCCCGCCCCAGGGTTCATCATCCCCCGCGTCCGATCCATCATCGACATGGCCAATCGGTTCGACCTGCAACAAATAGGTTTGACCGCCCAAAGTGACCTCATGTTCGGGTAGGCGAAATTTGCTTTGGCGTAAATCTTTAATGGATGGTTCGTTCAATATATTGGTTATATCGATGTCGCGCAGGGATTTTTCCGGGGTGCCCGCGATGGCCTGTGCGGCTGGATTGGCCTGGGCGATCAGGCCGTTGGCATCAACGGCAATCACCGGGTCGCCAAGGGCGGCGAGCGTTGCATGAAGCTGCGCGCGCCTGCGTTCGGTCGGAAGACGGTCGATCTCGGTAATGTCGGAAATACCCGGAATTTTCTTAAGCGCGGTTGCCAGAAGCGGAAAGCGTTCCGGGCGGATGGCCGGGATATCGGCATAGATGTGATGGGTGGTGACCTCAAACGCGCGGATGTCCAGGCCCTGATCGGTCAGGACATTCACCACATCGCGCGTGATGCCGAGCCTGTTTTCACCCCTGATCTCAAACCGCATAACCGTACCGAATAATTTACACTGTAACGAAAATTGTACGGATGTAAGGTTCTGAAATCCAGTGAAATTGCGGTTAAGTCCGTTGGAAATTCTTTGTGTGTAAATATTAATTTACACACTGATTGTGCGACCTATCGTCAAGCCCTTGAAAACCGGCGATTTTCAATTCTGGCACGGGCTTTGCGGTGATAGCGGCAGAATAAACGCATTATCAGGAGCCTTCCCATGTCCGCACATGACACCGCCAAAACCGGTTTTTCCACCCACGCAATTCATCATGGTTATGATCCGCAGAGCCATAATGGTGCGCTGAACCCGCCGGTTTACATGTCTTCGACCTTTGCGTTCGAAACAGCCGAGCAGGGCGGTCGCTTCTTTGCCGGTGATGAGCAGGGCTTCATCTATTCACGTATTGCCAACCCGACCCTTGATCTGCTCGAAAAGCGTCTGGCTGTTCTTGAAGGCGGCGAAGCAGCGCTTGCGACCGCATCGGGGATGGGGGCGATTACGTCGGTCTTCTGGACCTTCATTGCGCCGGGTGACGAGATCATTGTTGATCGTACCCTTTATGGCTGCACATTTGCCTATTTCCGTCATGGTCTGGAAAAGTTTGGCATCAAACACACCCATGTTGATCTGACCGATCCGGCGGAACTGGAAAAGGCGATCTCGGACAAGACCAAGATTGTCTATTTTGAAACCCCGGCCAACCCGAACATGCGTCTGGTCGATATCGAAGCGATTTCCGAAATTGCCCACAAACATGGTGCCAAGGTCGTTGTCGATAACACTTATTGCACGCCCTATCTGCAGCGGCCGATCGAACTGGGTGCTGACATCGTTGTGCATTCCGCGACCAAATATCTGGGCGGTCATGGCGATCTGATGGCGGGTGCGGTGATTGGCTCGGCCGAAGACATGACCCAGGTGCGTCTGGTTGGTCTTAAGGATATGACCGGTGCGGTTCTGTCGGCACAGGACGCCAATCTTGTAATGCGGGGTCTCAAGACGCTTGAGCTTCGCATGGAACGTCATTGCGACAATGCCGAAAAGATTGCCGAATTCCTCGCCAAACACCCGAAAGTCGAAAAGGTCTTCTATCCGGGTCTGGAAAGCTTTGAGCAACATGAACTGGCGAAAAAGCAGATGGATCGTTTTGGCGGCATGATCGCGTTTGAACTTAAAGGTGGGATCGAAGAAGGCCGCAAATTGATGAACGGTCTTTCGATGATCACCCGTGCTGTCAGCCTGGGCGATGCCGAAACCCTGATCCAGCATCCGGCATCCATGACCCATTCGACCTACACCGCCGAAGAGCGCGCAGAATATCAGATCACCGATGGTCTGATCCGTCTGTCGGCCGGTCTTGAAAGCATCGATGATATCCTTGCTGACCTGTCGAACGCGCTTGATGGCGATCAGATGGCGATTGCTGCGGAATAAGTCAGGCCAAAATCCAAACCAATACCGACCTCAGGGGAGGAAGAAGAGGGCTGATCCGAAATCGGGTCGGCCCTTGGGCCTGACGTGCATCCCCACAGCGCCAGAATTTGCAATCGACAAATGTGCATGTCATTGATTGCAGGTGCCGTACCCCGCTGGCGCGTCAGGCCCGACTTCTCATCGAAATCTTGGGCTTGAAGCTGCGTTTTATCGATCAGCATGGCTTGGATCGCGGTGACGCATATTGAACTTCCAAAGGCCGGTTTTTAAGTGCGAAGGGCGAATTGTTGCTTCAAGAAGGGCAGAAAGCCGCCACGAAATAATGTTTCAGACGGGAAATTCGAAGGTTTGACCGGGATTGTCGCAGCCGATTCCACAGTTCAGGTAAATTCGACGAATTTTGTGTGAAATGATGGTCTCAACCCTTGATTTCCGTAGCGTGAGCTTAAAAATCGGTATTCCAATACCAGAATATGACGGGCGTGATTATTCAGCCCGAACAAGACCCAAAACATCAGGCGTATATAGAAGGCGAACAGGAAATGTCAGCACAGGATGCCGCCCCGGAAATCGGTGAAATTATCGAAGCAACCAGCACTGGAAATGTGAAGGCCGAAGATCTTGAGATGCTCGGTCAGATCGAAAAGAAAGTGCGCTGGCTATCGAGCTGGACAATCCATAACGCCAACCATCTGCGCCCGAAACGCGATGGCATCAAGGTCGGCGGTCATCAGGCCAGCTGTGCGTCGATGACAACGTTGATGACAGCACTTTATTTCAATGTTTTGCGCCCGCAGGACCGCGTTGCGGTCAAGCCGCATGCAAGCCCGGTTTTCCATGCGATCAATTATCTGTTTGGTCGCCAGACCAAGGAAAAGCTCGAAAACTTCCGCTCGTTCGGCGGTGCGCAATCCTATCCGTCGCGCACAAAGGATGGTGATCAGGTTGATTTTTCCACCGGTTCGGTTGGCCTTGGTGCGGCGGTCACGAACTTTGCCGCCCTGACGCAAGATTACCTGCGTTACAAGGATATGCTGCCCAAGGGTGAAACGCCCGGTCGCATGGTTGCCCTTGTCGGTGATGCGGAACTTGATGAAGGCAACATTTACGAAGCACTTCTTGATACCTGGAAGCATGACATTCGTAATGTCTGGTGGGTGATCGATTATAACCGTCAAAGCCTTGATGGCATGATCGATGCGCATCTGTTCCGCGTGATTGGTCGTTTCTTCCGTGCGGTTGGCTGGAACGTGATTACCATCAAATATGGCCGCAAGCTGCATGATGCCTTTGCCAAGCCGGGTGGCAAGTCATTGAAGAAATGGCTGAATGATGCGCCAAACGATATCTATTCAGCACTGACCTTCCAGGGCGGTGCCGCATGGCGCAAACAGATCATTTCGGATATGCCGGGCGACAATGCGCTGGTAAGCTTGCTGGGCGATTATGGCGATGATGAACTCCATGACCTGATGACCAATCTGGGCGGTCATTGCATGGAAGCGGTTCTGAACGCATTTGATGCGGTCCCCAATGACAAGCCGACAATCTTCATCGCCTATACGGTCAAAGGCTATGCCACCCCGCTTCAGGGGCATAAGGATAACCATGCCGGTTTGATGAACGTCCCGCAGATGGATGCCTTCAAACTGCAAAACAAGATCGCCGATGGTCAGGAATGGGACATGGCGGCGGGCCTTGATGTCAGCGCCGAACGTGTGCGTGATTACATCAAAAACGCACCGTTCAATGACCGTGCCCCGCGCCACAAGATGGCCGAAGTCATCACCATTCCGGACATGCCCTATGCCCGTGTCGATACATCGAGCACCCAGGAAGTATTTGGCAAGATCCTGAACGAACTGGCGAAAATGAAGGACAGCGATCTTTCCGATCGTATCGTCACCACATCGCCGGACGTGACGGTGTCAACCAACCTTGGCGGCTTTGTGAACCAGCGCGGACTGTTTGGCCGCGAAGAACTGGCCGATGAGTTCCGTGAACGCAAGGTGCCCTCGGCCCAGAAATGGATCAGATCACCAAGCGGTCAGCATGTTGAGCTTGGCATTGCCGAAAACAACCTGTTCCTGAACCTCGCCGCCCTTGGCCTGTCGCACAGCCTGTTCGGGCAGCGTCTGTTCCCGATCGGAACGCTTTATGATCCGTTCATTGCGCGCGGTTTGGATGCGCTGAACTATGCCTGCTATCAGGATGCGCGTTTCATGGTTGTCGCAACACCAAGCGGTATCACGCTGGCGCCGGAAGGTGGCGCGCATCAGTCGATCTCAACGCCGATGATCGGTATGGGCCAGCCGGGCCTGACCAGCTTTGAGCCAAGTTTTGGCGATGAGCTTGCCACCATCATGGGCTGGTCGTTTGATCATATGCAGGCCCTGGATGGCGGATCGATTTACCTGCGTCTGTCGACCAAGCCGCTGGCACAGCCCGAACGTGAGCTTTCCGATATCACCAAGGGCGAGATCGTCTCGGGCGGTTACTGGCTGCGCGAGCCCGGCAAGGATTGCAAGATGGCGATTGCCTATTGCGGTGCCATGGCGCCCGAAGCGATTGCTGCGTGGGAAAAGCTTTCCGAAGATCATCCGGGCTTGGGCCTGCTCGCGGTTACTTCGACCGATCGGTTGTACAACGAATGGCAGGATCTGGAACGTGCCCGTCTTGAAGGCAAGGCAAAGGGCGACATGGCCCATGTTGAAAACCTACTCAAGCCGCTGGCATCTGATGCCCGTCTTGTCACGGTGATTGATGGCCATCCCGCTGCACTTGCATGGCTTGGGTCGGTCCGTGGTCACGCGGTCGCACCGCTTGGTGTGAATGGTTTTGGTCAGTGCGGCGATAGCATCGCCCTTTATGACCATTACCAGATCGGCACCGACGCCATCCTGCGTGCGGCGAAGCGCTGGGACTGATCAAAGTGTCATCAATGAAGACGTTCAGGTGTGTTGAACGCAAAAGGGAGGGCAAATTGCCCTCCCTTCTTTTTTGGGTTTTGCAATCGTTAAGTGGCTCAGAAAAACGCCTGCTTCACGCCATCGATGATGAACTGGACGGCAAGGGCAGCCAGGATCATGCCGAGCAGGCGAGATACCACGGTGGCAACCGTCGGGCTCAGGCGTTTGGCAACGACGTTTGATGCGAGGAAAAAGACAAATGCGATGGCCATCACCACAGCAACAACGCCAATGACGCTGGCCTGCATGGCGATATTGTCTTCGAATTTGCCCATCAACAGCATGACCGATGCAATCGCACCAGGACCCGACAGGAACGGGATCGACATCGGGAAGATTGAAATATCGTCGGCTTCTTCATCGGGGATGGTGTGGCCGTTGGCGGATTTTGTCGTGGGTGCTGCTGCCTGGGCCTTTTGCGCCTTTTCCGCTTCGTGGTCTTCTTCAAGTTCCTGATGAACCTGTTCGGCGCGCTGGTTACGTTTTTGGCTGCGTTTTTCAAACAGCATCTCAAGCGCGATCAGGAAAAGAAGGGTGCCACCGGCAATGCGAAAGGCTGGCATATGAATGCCGAAAATCCCAAGCAACCCTTCACCAATCAGGGCAAAGGCCGCGAGAATAAAGAAGCTGGTCAAACAGGCGCGAATGGCCATGCGGCGACGGTGCGCCGCACTTGTACCCTGTGTCAGAACGATGAAAACCGGGACCAGACCCAGCGGATCAATAATCACAAACAGCGTGACAAAGACCGGGATCAGTTCGTTGAGCATGTCAAAGCTTGGCATCGGTTTTCCCTGTAAGGACGGTTAATCGGCTGCGGGCATTGTCATGTGCGACCCGGCAGGCGGGTCATGTATCCGGCCCAGTCTGGCAGGTAAATGATTAAATTGGCATTTCTTTTGCGCTTTGAAGAGGAAAGGTGCCGTGTTTGACGCGGGAATTAGTGTCGTCTGCCGCGATTGCGGCCATATCGCCCGGCACTTTCGGGGTAGTCGATATAATCGGCGGGCTTTTTGCGCACCCATTTGATGAATTTGGCGATGTCCGGGTGGGATTTAAGCTTGTCAGGGTGATCAAAGTCGCGCGCAATCGTGGCTTCATCAAACAGGCGGTGGATCATGCGATGACAGACCCGATGCAGCCACTCGGTCTCTGTCCCGCCCTGTGATTTTGGTCGCCAGTGATGACGATCCACCGTGGGGCCGGCCAGCATCGGACGGCCGCAAATCGGGCAGGGTCCAAGGTCATTTTCAGTGCGGTCATGTACAATGGGCATGGGTGATTATTGGCCGGGCATCCGCCGGTTTTCAAAGAATTTTTGCCATGTGCCGGGCTTGAGTGCGCGCAATGCCTTGATGCGCGCCCCGACCGATGGATGGGTATCAAGCAGGCTGGGTGGCTGCGTGCTGCGATAGGGGATGATGCCAAGCCGGATGCGGTTGATCTGATCGATATGCAGCAGCGCATCAATCATGTCTTCGGGACCGTTCAAAAGATCGCTGGCCCCGTGATCGGCGGCAAATTCGCGGTCGCGGATCACCGCACGTTGCAGCAGGAAGCTGATTGTCGGCACGGCCCCAAACAGGACGATCATCCATCCGGGCGGATTGAAATTGCCAAAGATGAAGACGATCAAGCCAAATAGGGCGACAGTCCAGGTCGCGCGATAAAGCACATCGGTAATCAAAAGGATGCGCGTATCGCCATGCCAGGCATGGGCAATTTCATGGGCAAGGATCGCACGCATCTGGCGGGGTGATAGGCCATGAAGCGCATCGCCTGAAACAGCAATCGTTGTGTGATCATCTGTCCCGGTCGTGATCGCGTTAACGCCTTTGCCCGGCAGGATGAAAAGCTTTGGCAGATGGGCAAGACCCGCACGATCTGCCAGAAGCTGCAGCATTTCGTGAATGACGGGATAATCGGGCGCGGGCAGGGGCCGGGCGCGCAGGATTTTCATCAGAATATCGGGCGAGATCATGGGCGTTAAGACCAGCATCAGGGCAACGGCAATACCGGCCGATATCATCATTGAAAACCCGCCCAGCATCCAGGCACAGGCCGCCAGCACCCCGATCATACAGGCCATCAATGCCCCGGCATGAGACACGCCGCCCGGCTCAAGGGCCAGAAAGCGGGCAATAAAATCAGGAAGTTGCTGGTTTTGATCGGACATCGGTTAAGCCGTTTCTGTCGTGATCGGGTTTTTATGTGTGGGTCTTGTTTACAGATGGGGGTGTCAGGGGTGCTTGCGCAAATCCTGTGCCCGTCTTTTATTAAAACCATAGTCGCAGCAATCACTTGCGCGCATTGATCCATGACAGCGATGGGGTGATTTACGCCGATGGAGGTATAGGTCGGAATTTCGACAGATTCACCCGTTACAGTTCGACGATAACGCAATGAAATAAAGGGATTTGCGGCGAAATTTTAACACATCCTTATATATTCCACTAGAATAGTGGGAATATGCCTGAGAGCCTTCTCTACTTAGGTTGCATAGATTTTGTTCGCGTTTGGCGAACTGTTTGGCAAGACACAGCGAGCAGGGCGATGCGGCGCATCGCGCAAGCGGTGTAACGATGCGAAACATCGCCAAACACGAACCCTTTGGGCCGGGACATTCTTCTGCCCCGCAGCGTCAAGGATTTTGACCGTAGTGCCGCTACGCTCTTCAATCCTTTCCTTGCTGGCCAGAAGAATGTCCTCGGCAAAACGATGCAACCTAAGTAGAGAAGGCTCTGGATGCCCGTCACAGCTTTGCTGCGCGGGACGCTTGTCATGCGTGATAGATGGGCGGCCAACGGCGGGAAATATTGGGGTTCCACCCATATGAATGGGTGGTTGTAGCGGAAGGAACGCATGGGCCTGTTGGATCGAATCCGGCCAGACCGCAAAACGGATGCGGGACGCGAGGGGGATCGTACCCCGCTTGAACGATTGTTCTGGCGGTCGATCGCGCTTGTCGGCGGGTTCTCGATGGTGATCAACATGCTCAACATGGTGATCCCGATCTATTCCATGCAGGTATTTGACCGCGTTCTTTCAAGTCGTTCGGTCGATACGCTGGCACTTCTGACGCTTGGTATCGGCCTTGTCCTGATTTTCATTGCCTCGATGGAGCAGCTCCGATCCAGGGTTTTGATCCGGGTCGGAACCGCCCTTGATCTGCGTTTGGGTGGCGAGCTGTTTGCCCATGTCGTGCAGCAATCGGCACGCGGCAGCCAGATGCGTCAGCGCCCATTGCGCGACTTGTATGGGTTGCGCGGTTTTTTGACCGGCAGTGGCCCCTTCGCCCTGATCGATTTCATGTGGGCGCCGGTCTATATCGGCGTGGTGTTTATCTTTGATACCCGGCTGGGCCTTGTGGCCTGTGGCGGGGCGGTTCTTTTGATCATCATTGCGATTGCCAATGAGGCGGCTGCAAAGATTTCCGTCGACCGGTCCGAAGAAAGCCAGAACCGTGGCATTGCGCAGGAAGAAACCTATGTCCGCAATGCCGAGGCGATGGAAGCCATGGGCATGACGCCCGCTGCGCGTCAGCGTTGGCAGGCCGATCAATCAGATTTGCTTTATTGGGAAGGACAGGCCAGCCGCCGAGTTGGGACATCCACCACGCTTTCGCATTTCGTGCGCCTTGCAATGCAGGTGTGCTTTATCGGTGTTGGTGCATATCTGGTTCTCTCTGAAAGCATCACGATTGGTATCATGGTCGCATCCATGATCCTTGGTATGCGTGGTTTGGCCCCGTTTGATGGTGCGGTGAATGCGTGGCGCAGCTGGAATTCAGCGCGCAGCTCGTTTGAGCGCCTCAATAAGATCCTGCTTGAAAAACGCTCGACCGTACCGGCCCCGATGCCGCGTGGACGCGGGATGGCGGTGACGGTTGATCGCTTGGTTTTTGCCCCGCCCAACAGCCGCAATGTTCTGTTCAAGGGGTTCTCGTTCAAGGCTGGGCCGGGTCAGATCATCTCGATTGCCGGTTTCAACGGTGTGGGTAAAACCGCCCTTTTGAAATTGATCATGGGAATCTGGTTACCGGGCTCCGGGTCAGTCAAACTTGATGACGTCGAAGCATCGCGTGTGGATCGTCAGGAACTTGGCGCGCAGATCGGTTATCTGGCGCAAAACCCGTTCCTGTTCCCCGGAACGATTGCCGAAAATATCGCGCGCCTTGGCAATGCCGAGATGCGCGACATCATTCAGGCCGCCGAGCTTGCCGGGGCGCATCAGTTCATTCTTGATCTTCCTGATGGGTATGACACGCGCGTTGATCGCGGCGGGCGTAACCTTTCGGGTGGTCAGCGCCAATTGATTGCCTTGGCTGCGGCCCTGTTTTCGCGCCCGCGCTTGTTGCTGCTGGATGAGCCGACCACGGCCCTTGATGACATGGGGGTGCGTCATATCAGCGATCTGATTGATATTCTGCGGCGCAATGGCATTACGACCTTTATCGTCAGCCACGAACGGGCAATTCTGGCCCATGCGGACGCGATCCTGGCCCTTGCGGATGGTCAAATTCAGGTCGTACCGGTGAAATCAAAACCGCAACCGGGCAAGCCGGCGACCCAGACCGAAGACATTGCCAAGGGCCTGCCGCCAATGCGCAGAAGCTCTGACATGCCTGATCCATTGGCACCCGCCGCACCCGCAGCGGTGACTGAGGCCGGTGCACCGTCAGATGGGCAGATGCGGATCACGCCAAAACAAATTGCTGTTCCCAATCCGGATGCGCCGCGTCCGATCATTGAAAAGAACAGCGCGACCACACCGCATCCTGCCGCTGCCGTCGAACCAGAAATCGAAGAAATGCCAGAGATCGAAGATTTCGGTTCGGTCAGCGAAGCCGGATCAGGCCGTGCGCAGGCCGCCAAACAGGCCGCAGGCATCGCGAAAGAAGACAAGACCGAAATGAAGCCGACCGTAACGCCGGGTGGCACCATGATGACCATGCGCCCGGTGACGAAAAAGCAGGAAACCGCCAAGGACGAACCGCGCAAGGCGCCACCTGCACGTCCGTCGCGTGAAGCCCGCCCGGCAAGTGCGGCGGATCTTGTGGCGAAACGTCGTGCCGCTGCACCTGCACCAAAAGCGCAGCCTGAACGGGCAGCGGCACCAGCACGTAAGCCAGCCTCTCCAAAACGCAAAATGAGTGACACCGAGGCAATCGCCAAGGCCCGCGAAGAAGCAGCCCAACGTATGCGCAAGGTGCGTGAGGATGCTGAACGTGCAGCGGCCGAACGTGCCGCAAAACGCGGACCGCGTCGCGCCCCAGAAGAAGCCCCCATGCGGGCGGAAAAACCGCGCCGTGGTCGCCCGCAGCTTCGCGTGGTCGAAGGATCGGCTGAGCGTCGACAGGGTGGTGCCTGATGTCTGGTGGTGTGCAGCTTCCAACCGCGCGCGAGCTTAGTACCGATGTTAAGCCATTGGTGCGGATCGGGCTTTTGATCCTGTTTTTGGGTTTTGGGTCTGTATTGCTGTGGGCGGGCACGGCCGAGGTCAATTCGGCGGCGACGGCCAGCGGCGTGGTTGCGCCATTTTCCGGGCGGCAAAGTGTTCAGCATCTTGAAGGCGGGATCATTCGCGACATTCTGGTGCGCAATGGCACGCGGGTGAAGGCGGGCGACGTGTTGGTCCGCCTTGATGATACACGGTCGCGCGCAAGTTTTGATTTGCTCAATAACCGTTACCTGAATGCGATTGCCACCCAAACCCGGCTTCTGGCCGAGCGCGGTCAACAAGACAATCTGATATTCCCCGCACCGCTTGAAGATCCAAGATATTTCTCGATCACGGACTTGCAGCGCACGCTGTTTGAAAGCCGCAGAAGTGCCTTTACCGGTGAAGTGCAGCTTTATGACGAGCGGATCAAGGAGCTGCGCCGCGAGATTGTTGGGACGCGCGAGCAGAAAATTGCAGCCGAACAGCAAGTCGGCATCGTCAAGGAAGAGCTCGCGATGGTCAAACCGATGGTTGATCTGGGCTATGCCCGTCGGACCCGGTTGTTGCAGCTTGAAAGCAGACTTGTCGAGACGCTTGGCAATATCGGGCGTTTTTCAGCAGACATCGCGCGGATTGAGCAGCAAATCCAGCAGGTTAAAGCCAGCCAGTCGCAGCTGATGCGAGATCATTTGCAATCGATCAATACCGAGCTTCGCGACATCCAAAGCGAGATTTCCGATCTGAACGAACGGCTGCGCTCAGCCGAGGACGTCTTGGTACGTTCCGACATCAAAGCACCGCGCAACGGGACTGTGACCAACATGCAGTTCACGACCGTTGGTGGCGTCATTCCGCCGGGTGCACAGGTGCTTGAGATCGTGCCGCTTGATGACCGCTTGGTGATCGAGGCGCGGGTATCGCCGAACGATGTCGACGTTGTTTCGGCCGGGCTTCCGGTCAATATCCGGGTAACGGCGTTCAGCCAGCGCTGGTTTGCACCGGTCAAGGGAATTGTCACCGACGTCTCCCCGGATCGCCTTACCGATTTGGAAGGAAGATCGTATTTTCAAGCCATGGTTGAGATCGATGCAGAGAGTTTGGCCGAGCATGAAGGGATGATTTTATCACCCGGTATGCCCGCCCAACTTGAGATCGTGACCGGGTCCAGAACGATCCTGGCCTATCTTTTCTCCCCGATTACCACCAGTTTTGATCGTGCATTCCGCGAGCAATAGGTTTCGGTCTGTCGTCTAGGTTTAAGTCGAGTACCCTATACAACCTGACAGAATTTGACGTCATAAAGATTTGGCTTCCAAATCACGAAAAAACATGAAAAAAAACTAAATTACCGCCGTTTGCTGCCGATGTGTGGTTGATGGTGGTATTGAGTTGATTTATACTAGTGTATAAATCGATTTGTGGCGCAGGGGGTGCCACAGTTGAAAGTATAATGAATTCCCAAGTAGGGAGTACGTGTCTTGGCCTCGCCCGCCAATCAAGATGATGGTGTTGGTATCACCGACACCGATATTGACCAGGTTCTCGATGACCGCGCGGAAGGTGATTTTGCAGCGGCCAATTCTGATTTAGGAAACACTTCATCGGGCGACGGCAATTCTCCATCTGCCGCAAACCAGATCTTCACCAATGTCCAGCACGTCATCGGCAGCGCCTATGACGACATTCTGGTGGGTGATAATGGCAATAACACGCTGATCGGCGGCGACGGCGACGATATCCTGCAATCGGGCGAGGGCGAGGATGTTGTTACCGGTGGCGAAGGGCGCGATACCTTTGTTCTTGAAAGTGGTTTCGAGAAAACCACGATTACCGATTTCAATGTTGAGCAAGATGAACTTGCGCTGACCGACCTTGGTGTGGACAGCGTAAGCGACCTGATGTTGCTGGCATCCGATGATGGTGCAGGCAATGTTGTGGTGACCTTTGCTACGGGCGATGTTCTGGTGTTCCAGGGCGTTACCAAGGCGGAGCTTGCCAATATAAATCTGGTCGATGCACCGCAGATCACCCAGGTTGCTGCGACAACCGATTTGGGTGTGACGGACGGTTCTTCTGATACCTCAGCAGACGGCACAGAAAACGTCATTGACGGTACCGAAGGTGATGACGTTATCACCGGGACGGACGGTGATGATGTGATCGCATCAAATGGTGGTTCTGACACTATTGATGGCGGTGCAGGCGAAGATACTCTTTCGCTTGATGGTGCGGCCGATGGCATGCGTGCCGATCTGGGTCAGGGGCTTGCGACCGATGATTTCGGTGCGAACCGCGTTTCCTTTAGCGGCATTGAAAATGTTCGCGGCACGTCCGGAAATGACGTTCTGCGCGGGGATTCCGGCAATAACACGCTTTCGGGCGGCGACGGCAATGACACCTTTGCTGTCAGTGACGGCTCGGACGTTATTGACGGCGGTTCTGGCGAAAACACCCTTGATTACAGCGAAGCCCAGCAGGGCGTGCATGTTGATCTTGGCGCTGGTGCGGCCGAAGCAATCACCGAAGACGAAACCACCACTGATGGCAGCAGCGGCGAAACGGAATCAGATACCGGTGGTACTGACACCGGTAGCGGCGAAACCGGTTCTACCGACAGCGGTTCAGGCGATAGCGGCGCATCAGGTTCAGGTGAAACTGGCTCCGGTGAAACTGGTTCTGGCGATACTGGTTCGGGCGATACGGGCTCGGGTGACAGCGAAACAACCAACACTTCAGACGGCGGTGAAACGGAAACCGGTTCGACGGATTCCGGTTTATCAGACGGTTCTGGAGCGCAGGAAGACACATCCTCGGGCGAGGCCACTTCTGGCGATTTAGAAAGCGGGGGAGAATCCGGCAGCGATACCGGTACTGGTTCCAGCGATGAAACCGGCTCTGATGGCAGCAGCGAAACGGGTTCAGGAACCGGAACGGATGCCGGTTCAGATAACCCAAGTGATTCCGGTGGTGAATCAGGTCGTGAAACCACCGATTCTTCCGGCTCGGAAGAAACCAATACCGGTTCTGGCGAAACGGCGTCCGGCGATGAAGAAACCACGGGTGATAGTGGTTCTGACAGTGCTTCGGGCTCTGGTGGCGATGACACGCTGGGATCAGGCGAAACCAACACTGGTGAAACCGGCGCGGGTGAAACCGGCTCAGGTGACACTGGATCGGGCGAAACCGGTGCGGAAACGCAAAGTGGTTCAGAAGCAGGTGACACATCTGGCACCGGCGGATCGGACGGCGAAACCACGGCTGGCTCCGACGGTGAGGCCGGTTCGGAAACCGGTGGCGAAACCAATTCCGGCGACACCAGTGGATCGGATGAAACATCTGGTTCCGGCGGTCAAGATGCGCTCGGTTCTGATGGAACGAGCACTGATGAAACCGGTTCCGGCGATGGCTCCACCGATCCGGTAGACGAAACCAGCGGCGGTGAAGCAGCTGGCGATACGTCTGGCGAAGAAGCCGGCGGCGGCGAGACATCTGGTGAAGAGACGTCCGGCGGCGAGACCACTGGTGAAGCCACCGGCGATGACGCGACTGGTGACGAGGCTGCCCCGTCTGATGAGACCGATGGCGGCGCGACCGGTGAAAGCCAGGACGAAAATACGACGTCGGGTGCGCAGGCCGGTGCCGAAGCCGGTGACGAAACCGCAGGTGATTCCGGCGAAGATACCGTTGGTGAAACCGGTGGCGAGGAAACCACTGGTGACGAAACAACAGGTGAAGAGACTTCTGACTCCGAAACGGGCGCCGATGAAACGCAGACGCCTGAAGCAGGCGGTTTGCCTGCTGGCGGTGAAGAAACCAGCGATACCGAAGCATCTGACGATGAAACCGGTGGTGAGAGTTCTGGCGACGAAGCTTCGGGTGAAGAAACATCTGGTGAAACCACCGATGAAACCGATACCGAAACTGAAACCCAAGTCGATGTAACGCTTGGCGACGGCGATGATGGCAGTGTTGTTGATTACGACAACGTCCCGACCGCTGGCGATGATGTTGTGCAGGGCACTGACGGCGATGATGTTCTGGGTGGTGGTGCCGGAAACGACACACTTCAGGGCAATGACGGCGACGACACGCTTGAAGGCAATGTTGGCGATGACCTGCTCCAAGGTGCTGGCGGTAATGACGTTCTGCGCGGCGAAGCTGGCAATGACATCCTGCAGGGCGGTGAAGGCAATGACAGCCTTTATGGCGGCGATGACGATGACATGCTGCAAGGCGGGTCGGGTGATGACCTTCTGATCGGTGGTGACGGCAATGACGTCATGGCCGGTGGATCGGGCAATGACTTCTTCCGCGGTGGTGCTGGCGATGACCACATGCAGGGTGGCAGCGGCATTGATACCGTCAGCTACAGCGAAGCTGACAGTGCCGTAACGGTTAATCTTGCCAACGAAACCGCGACCGGCGGTGCGGGCAACGACGTCGTGCAGATGATGGAAAACGTCATCGGTACCGACTATGACGACCACATTACGGGCGATGACGCCAATAACGTTCTTGAGGGCGGTGCCGGCGTTGATACCCTGACCGGTGGGGCGGGTGATGACACTCTGACCGGTGGTTCGGGCAATGACGATTTCGAACTGACCGAGAATTTCGGCAACGACACCATCACCGACTTTAACGGGTCGGGCGATATTGTCGACCTGTCTCAGCTTGGCGTTCAGGACTTCGAAACTCTTCAGACCATGATGGCCGATGATGGTAACGGCAACACCGTTATCGATTTCGGCGAACAGGGCACGCTGACCCTTGAAGGTGTCAGCAGCGACAGCCTGACGGCAGATGATTTCCGTGGCTTTGGCCGCATCTTTGAAACCGAAGATGACGACGTTCAGGGCGGTACCGGTGGCAGCGACGCCATTTACGGTTATGGCGGTAACGACACCCTTGGCGGTGGCGAAGGCAACGACGTTGTTTCCGGCGGCTATGGCGACGATACGGTTTCGGGTGGTTCGGGCAACGATACGCTTCGTGGTCAGGAAGGTATCGATACGGTCGATTATTCCGGCGCACCTGGCAGTGTTCAGGTTGATCTTGCCGCGGGTACGGCGACTGGTGCGGATGGCGATGACGTCCTTGATCGCATCGAGAACGTTATCGGTTCGAACTATGACGATGAAATTTATGGCGATGGCGGCGTAAACGTCCTTGAGGGCGGTGCAGGCAACGACACCATTGTTGGCCGCGGTGGTAATGACACCCTTGATGGCGGTGCGGGCGATGACCTGTTCATCGGTGAAGATGGCAATGACGTCATCATCGGTGGTGAAGGTAGCGATACGCTTGATCTGAGTGCACGTGATACGGCCCAGGATGTTCGTCTTGGCAGTGGTTTCGCACGTGATACGAAAACAGATGAAGTCGATAGCATCACCGGAATTGAGAATGTCATTACCGGTGCCGGTGACGATGTTGTTGTCGGGAATGCGGATGCCAATACCATTGCGACTGGTGCGGGCAACGACCGTATTCTTGGCGTTACTGGTGGCGATTCAATCGACGGCGGTGAAGGTAGCGATACTGTTTTCCTTGGTGATGAATCGACCAGCATCAATCTGTCTACTGGTGTTGCAGAAACCGAAAATGGTACTGCATCGATTTCCAATGTCGAGAACGTCACTGGTTCGAACAATGATGATCTGATCATCGGCGACGATGGTAACAACGTTCTTTCTGGCCAGGGTGGTGATGACACTCTCGTCGGGGGCGGCGGAAATGACGTCCTCATCGGCGGTGAAGGCAGCGACACTGCGGATTATTCCAACATCGATAGCGGTATGTCAGTTGATCTGACCGCAGGAACAGCAACCGGTGACGGATCCGATACTCTTTCTGGTATCGAGAATGTCATTACGGGTGCAGGCGACGATGTTGTTAAAGGCAATTCAGAAGACAACGTCATCGATGTCGGAGATGGCAATGATACTGTTTATGGCAGTGGCGGGAATGACACCCTAAGCGGTGGCGATGGAAATGATACGCTGAGCTATAGCCCAGGTGTGAACAGCAGCCTTGGATCAGGTGTTACTGTCGATCTGGAAGCAGGCACGGTTACCGGTAGCAGCTTTGTTGATACGATCTCCGGGTTTGAGGAAATTGAAGGCTCGTCTGGCAACGATACAATGCTGGGCAGTAGCGGGAACGATATCCTCCTCGGTGGTGCAGGTGATGATGTTTTTGATGGCCGGGGCGGTGACGATACACTTACCGGTGGCACGGGCTCTGATACCTTCGTAATCACTTCTGACAGTGGCAGCGATCTTGTCACGGACTTTGATCCTGCAAGTGACGTTATCGATATTCAGGGTATCGATGGCCTTGAGCTGTTCTCTGATATCGTAGATTTCATTGGTGAAGATGCGGCTGGAAACGCGACGATTTCCGTCGGCGACGCGGTCATCACTCTTGAAGGGGTTGATCCCAATAGCCTGACATACGCAAACTTTGCAGGTATTCGTTCACTTGATGGCACCGAAGAGCGAGATGTTCTTGTCGGGACCAACCGAAGTGATGTCATTGATGCCAAGGGTGGCAACGACACTGTTTCCGGCGGTGAAGGCAATGACACCATTGATGGTGGCGCAGGCGATGATGTTCTGTTCGGTGATGGCGGGACAGACTCGATCGCTGGTGGCGAAGGCAATGACACGATCAACGGTGGCGCTGGAAGTGATGAGCTTGATGGCGGCGACGGTAACGACACGCTGAGCTATCAGGGCAATGCGACTGGCATTAATGTTGATCTTGAAACAGGTCAGGCGACTTCCGGTTCCGATAGTGACACCATTTCGAATTTCGAGAATGTCACCGGGTCTGACAAATCAGATACCATCTCAGGCGATGCGAACAATAATACTCTTCGCGGTGGTGCAGGTGACGACGTTCTTGACGGTCGTGCAGGTGATGACGCGCTGTTTGGCGAAGCCGGAAACGATACGTTGTCTGGCGGTGTTGGTAACGACACAATCGATGGCGGAGCGGGAATTGATACTGTCACCTATGAAGATGCCTCAGGCGGTGTAAACGTCAATCTTGAGGCTGGTAATGCTTCGGGTGCGGACGGCAACGATACGATCGTTGACGTCGAAAACGTTACCGGGTCAGCATTTGACGATGTCCTGACAGGTTCGCAGGCTGATAACACCATTGATGGTGGTGCCGGTGATGACACCATTAGCTCTGGGGCTGGTGATGATATCGTTACTGGTGGCGCAGGTGCTGATACCTTCGTCATGACTTCATCTACCGAATCAACGGTTATTACCGACTTTGATCCTGCGGAAGACAAGATCGATCTTGCTGATTTCAATGTGCCGAACTTTGAGGCATTGAAGAAACTTATCAGCGAGGATGGTGAAGGCAACGCGGTGATCACCATCAATGACAGCGTCATGACGTTGTCAGGTGTTTCTCCGGATCAGCTAACCGCAGACAATTTCGTTGATATTGAAGATCTTGGCGCAACCGATGGCGATGACGTCATTCAAGGGACAGCGTTCGAAGAAATTATCGACGGTCTTGGTGGTAATGACACCATCAGCGGTGGTGCTGGTGCCGATACGATCTATGGCAATGACGGCGATGACACGATCTCTGGTGGTCTTGGCGAAGACATTATTGATGGTGGCGACGGCGAAGATACTGCCGATTATTCCGCTGGAAACGGCGTTCAGGTAAATCTTGCGGCAGGTACCGGCGGTGTCGGAGCAGAAGACACACTGATCAACATCGAGAATGTCACAGGCTCTGGTCAGAAGGACATCATCGCGGGTGATGATGGTGCCAACACGCTCAGCGGGAATGCCGGCGATGACACCATCTCTGGTGGCGGCGGTGACGATGTTGTGCTTGGCGGGGCTGGCAAGGATCTGCTGTCAGGTGGTGCCGGTGATGACACGGTCTCTGGCGGTGCTGGTCAGGATACAGTTGATTACAGTGCGGCAGATGGTTCTGTTACAGTCGATCTTGGTGCTGGTACGGCGTCGGGTGCTGATGGGAATGATACTCTCGACAGCATCGAAGATGTAACAGGCTCAAATCACAACGATACGCTCATCGGTAATGATGGTGCCAATACGCTTTCAGGTGGTCTCGGTGACGACGTAATTGACGGCGGTGCTGGTGATGACCTTCTTATCGGTGGTGTCGGCAATGACACTATTATCGGCGGCGATGGCAGCGACACTGCCAGCTACAAGGATGGTGGTGCTGTTTCCATTGATCTGTCTGAAGGTACGGCAACCAATGCTGGCGGTACCGATAGCATCATTGGCGTCGAAAATGTAATTGGCTCGAACCAGAACGACATAATCACTGGTGACGATGCGAATAACATTATTCAGGCCGGTGGCGGTGCAGATACCATCACTGGTGGCGCTGGTGATGACACCCTGACTGGTGGCGCTGGTGCTGATGTTTACGTCGTCGGCGCTGACGACGGAACTGACACTGTTACTGACTTCAATACCGAACAAGACAAGATCGACATTACCGGGCTGTCCATCGACACCTATGGTGCGCTGTTTGAAATGATGTCTGAAAACGAGAACGGTGACCTTGTCATCGATTTCGGTGAAGGCACATCAATGGTGCTCCAGGGTGTCGGTATCGACGACATTACTGCTGACAACTTTATTGGTGTTCGCGATATCGTCGGCACATTGGGTGACGACACCATCTATGGCACCGATGGTGAAGATGTCATCTCGGGTCTTGATGGTAACGATACGATCTATGGCCTTGAAGAAGATGACAGCATTCTTGGCGGAGACGGTGACGACACCCTGATTGGCGGGGCTGGAGACGACGACCTTGATGGCGGCGACGGAAATGACACTGCTGATTACAGTGGCGAAGTCGAAGATGTCACCGTCGACCTGAATTCGGGTACGGCTGCGACCGACAAGGGTAATGATACTCTGCGCAACATTGAGAATATCATTGCGGGCGCAGGAGATGATCGACTGACTGGAACGGACGGCGACAACTTGCTCGCTGGCGGCGAAGGTGATGATCTTCTCGAAGGTCTTGATGGCGATGATACGATTGAAGGTGGTGAAGGAAACGATACTGCCAGCTACGCGAACGCATCGGGTGGCGTCAATGTAGACCTGGAGAATCAGACTGCAAGTGGCGCTGCTGGCAATGATTCACTTTCCAGTATCGAGAATATCACAGGTTCTTCGCACGATGACGTACTGTCTGGTGATAGTGGCGATAACACCATCAATGCTGGTGCTGGGAATGACAGCCTGATCGCAAGCGAAGGCAACGACGTTCTGCGTGGCTCCGGCGGCAATGATACCATCGACTACGGCAACGCGGCAGGTGGCATTGAAGCCAATCTGCAGGCCGGAACCGTGACTGGTATGGGCAATGACCAGCTCGAGAATATAGAGAACCTGGTCGGTTCGGATTATGGCGACACGATTACTGGTAGTCAGGGCAACAACATTCTGTCTGGTGAAGACGGTGATGATACCCTGTTTGGCGCTGGCGGTGAGGACACCCTCATTGGTGGTGCCGGCAATGACTTCCTTGATGGTGGTAAAGGCAGAGACGTCATTGATGGTGGCGACGGTGTCGATACCGTTACCTATGAGGGGGCAGAGCGTGGCGTAACCATTAATCTTGCAACCGGTGAAACAGATTCCACCACTGGTGATACCGTCCTGAATGTTGAAAACATCATTGGTTCTGGGTATGGCGATGTCATTACCGGTTCTGATTCTGACAATACGATCCTCAGTGGGGATGGTGACGACACGATCGGTGTAAGTGGCGGCAGCGACGTTATTGATGGTGGTGCCGGTAAAGACGTTCTTGACTATAGTGCAAGTAGCACTGGTGTTGATGTCGATCTTGAAGCAGGCACAGTCGGCAAGGCTGACGGCACTGATCAGATCAGTAATATCGAAGATGTTCTTGGTTCTGACGCAAATGACAGCATTGCTGGGTCCGATGATGGCAACACCCTCCTTGGCGGTGCAGGTGACGACACCATTGATGGCCGTGCCGGTGATGACGTCATTTCCGGTGGTGAGGGATCAGATACCCTTTCCGGTGGCGAAGGCACTGATACGCTTGATTACTCAGCTGCGACCGGTGGTCAGAACATCGACCTTTCCGCAGGAACGGCATTTGGTGCCGATGGCAATGATACGATTTCCGGTTTCGAAAACGTAACTGGCACAGATTTCGCGGATGTCATTACCGGTGACGATGGTGCAAACGTTATTGTAGCTGGTGATGGCAACGACACCCTTAGTGGTGGCGAAGGGGATGACGTTCTCGACGCCGGAGAAGGCGACGACCTGATTGATGGCGGCGCTGGAAACAACACAATCAATGCCGGTTTCGGCAATGACACCATCTCTGTGGGTGACGGAAATAACCTGATTGATGCTGGTCAGGGTGACGACACAATCGAAACTGGTGGCGGTGACAATACGGTACTTGCCGGGAATGGCGCAGACGTCATCCTCACAGGCGATGGTGACGATATTGTTGATGGCGGCGTTGGCAATGACACCATTACTTCGGGTGCTGGCGCAGACACCGTTTCTGGCGGGGTTGGCGACGATACCATTTCATCGGGTGACGGTGACGATGTGGTCGATGGTGGTGCCGGAAATGACTCAATAAACACCGGTGAAGGCAATGATACAGTCCTTGGTGGTGCTGGAAACGACGTTATCGAAACCGGGCTGGGTGATGACGTAGTCGATGGTGGCGATGGTCATGACATCATAAATACCGGTGCTGGTGCCGACACTGTATCTGGCGGCGAAGGCCAGGATACAATTTCGACTGGTGAGGGTGATGACGTCATTGATGGTGGCGCTGGTAACGACACCATCATGGGTGGAGCTGGTCAGGATACGATCTCTGGTGGTGCAGGCAATGACACCATTCTTGCCGATGAAGGCGACGACACACTGCGCGGTGGCGATGGGGTCGATACGCTCGACTACAGCGGATCAACTTCATCTATCGCTGTTGATACCGCGAACAAAACGATTACTGGCGACGCTACTGGCAACGATAGCATCGATGAAATTGAAGTAATCAAAGGTACTGATTTCAACGATACTTTTACGGGCGGTGCGCAGAACGATACCTTCATTGGCGGTGCTGGCGACGATACTTTTGATGCGGGTGCAGGTAATGATGTTCTGACCCTTGGTGACGGTGCTGACCTCGTTGTCTTCAATCCGGGTGATGGTAACGACACGATTACCGACTTTGACCCCTCGAAAGACGTTTTGGATCTCCGCAATTTCGATATTGCAGGGTACGGCGCGCTTGAGGATATGTTTGCTGTCGATGACAACGGCAATACGGTCATCACATTTGAAAGTGGGGAAACACTCACTCTAGTGGGCGTCTCTCCTGACGACCTGAATACCGAGAATTTTGCAGGATTCGACTCAGTCGTTGGTACGAGCGGCGATGATGTAATTGTTGGCGGCGTCAACGATGAAATCATCGATGGCCTTGCTGGCAACGATACGATCTCTGGCGGTGCTGGAGACGACTTGCTGATCGGCGGTGAAGGAGACGATACCCTGGATGGTGGTGTCGGAGATGACACCCTGATTGGTAATGCAGGATCGGATGTCCTGCTGGGTGGCGACGGAACGGATACAGCAGACTATTCTGGTGAAAGCGCTGGTATTGTTGCCGATCTTCAGAATGGTACGGTCACCAGCGGAGATGGCAACGATGTTATCTCAGGCGTTGAGAACCTGATTGGTACTAATCAGGGCGATACGCTGATTGGTGACGCTCAGAACAATACGCTTTCTGGCCTTGATGGCGATGATACTCTCGCCGGTGGTGATGGTGACGATGTACTCGACGGTGGGGAAGGTTCGGACACTGCCGACTACAGTTCTGCCGCACAGGGTATGGATATTGATCTTGGTTCAGGTACGGCATCTGGTCAGGGCAGCGATATCTTTACAAGCATTGAGAACGTTGTCGGTTCTGACTTCAACGATGAAATCGTCGGCGATGACAATGATAACACCATTTCGTCGGGAGCTGGCGGCGATGCAATTCAAGCAGGTGCCGGCAATGACGTTATCAATGCGGGTGACGGCGTTGACGAAGTCAGTGGTGGAGATGGCAACGACATCATCGACGGCGGTGCTGGCGGTGACATTCTTCTTGGCGAAGCCGGTGCGGATACCATCACAGGCGGCGACGGTGATGACATTGTCGATGCTGGCATCGGCAATGACTGGGTCTATGGTGATGCTGGCGACGATCTTCTAGACGGCGGCGAAGATGATGACGGCGAGGACGTTGATACCGTCGATTATTCAAACGTCGATGGCGGTGTGACGGTTGACCTTCTGCGCGAATACGCGACCGGTGCCGCGGGTGATGACATCGTTCGGAACTTCGAACGCGTTATTGGTACGGATTACACCGATACCCTGATCGGTAGCGACGGGATCAATACCCTTGATGGCGGCTCGGGTAACGATACGCTGTCTGGTGGTGCGGGTGATGACGTTCTGATCACGGGCGACGGCGAAGACTTGATTGTTATGGAGCCGGGCGGTGGTCATGACACCGCGACAGACTTTGACGTCGAAAACGACATGATCGATCTGTCGGCCTATGGCATCGAGGATTACGCGACCCTGCGTGATCAGATGTTTGACGATGAAAACGGCAATGCCGTGATCACGGTTGGTGATGACAGCATCACGCTTGAAGGTGTTTCGGTTGATGACCTGTCGCCGAAGAACTTCTTTGGCTATGAAGTCATCTATGGCACCGAGTTTGAAGACAACATCACCGGTAGCCAGATCAGCGATGAAATCCATGCGCTTGAAAGCGATGACATCGTTGATGGCCAGGCCGGCAATGATGACATCTATGGCAATGAAGGTGACGACACCCTGATCGGTGGCGCGGGCGATGATACGCTGCGCGGCGGCGAGGGTAGTGACACCACCGATTATTCCGACACGACCGAAGGCGTGACTGTTGATCTGGGCGCGGGTACCGCGACTGGCGAAGCAGGCAATGACACGCTTGAAAGCATCGAAAACGCCACCGGTGGTGCGGGTGACGATGTTCTGATCGGCGATGAAAACGACAACATTCTTGATGGCGGTGCCGGTAACGACACCATCATCGGCAATGGCGGTGATGACACCCTGATCGGTGGCGACGGCGAAGACGTTCTGTCTTATGCCGATGCCGATGCGGGCGTGAATGCCGACATGGGTGAGGGTACCGCGACCGGTGGTGCGGGCAATGACGTCATTGACGGCTTTGAAACGCTGATCGGTTCGGACCATGATGACGTTCTGGCGGGTAATGATGCCGATAACGTCATTGATGGCGGTGCTGGTGACGACACACTTTCGGGTGGTGCCGGTAATGACACCCTGATCGGTGGCGACGGTGCCGATATCGTTGATTATTCCGACGATACCGACGGTGTTGTTGTTGATCTTGAAGATGGTACCGGTACTGCAACCGATGGCACCGATACCCTTGATGGTATCGAAGGTGCGATTGGCGGTTCGGGTGATGACACCCTGCTGGGCTCCACCGGTGATAATGTCCTTTCGGGCGGTGCAGGCAACGATACGCTTTCGGGCGGTGCGGGTAACGATACCCTTGCCGGTGGCGAAGGTGCCGATCTTGTTGATGGTGGCGCTGGTGATGACGTTCTGTCATTCGAAGGTGACAGCGTTGCTGCTGATGGCGAGACGACCGATCATGTCGGCAGCCCGACCACCGATGGTACCGGCGCGGTTGCCGATATTTCCGGCAAAAATATCTCTGATGACAGCTTCGTTGGCGGCGAAGGCAATGACACGCTGGTTGCCGGTTCCGGCGATGATGCGATCATCCTTGATCGTGATCATGAAAACGGTTCGGCCAATCCGGCGATTGTCGATATCGAAAATATCGATGCCGGTGATGGCAATGACGTTGTCGATCTGACCAGCAATGTCCATTCCTATGGCGATGTCACGATTGACGGTGGTGCGGGAGACGACACCATCTGGTCAAACGATGGCGATGACGTCCTTCTGGGTGGCGACGGTTCGGACAACATCCATGGTGGTGCAGGGGCCGACGTCATTGATGGCGGTGCTGATGATGACATCATCGATGGCGGCGAAGGTTCGGATACCATCGACGGTGGTACCGGCAATGACACCATTGCTGCTGGTGCCGGTGACGACATCCTGATTGGTGGTGACGGCGACGATACGCTTGATATGTCTGGTGCCGATGGCGCGACCATTGATCTCGGCGCAGGCACAGCAAGCAGCGATGCAACCGGAACCGACAGCATCGACGGATTTGAAAATGTTATCGCAACGGCGGGTAATGACATCATTGCCGGATCGGATGGCGACAATACGATTGATGCCGGTGCTGGCAATGACACCGTAAGCCTTGATGCAGGCAATGACGTGATTGATGGCGGCGAGGGGATTGATACCCTTGATCTGTCTGGCACGACCGGTGGCGTGACCGTCGATCTGGCCGCAGGTACCGCAAGCGGTGCCAATACCGGTGACGATGCGATTGCCAACTTTGAAAATGTCACCGGCTCGGACGATGCTGATACCATCACCGGTTCTGATGACGCCAACGTCATTGACGGTGGTGCAGGCGACGACGTGATCGATGGCGGTGCCGGTGATGACGTTCTGTCGGGCGGCGAAGGCGATGACACCATCGCAGCAGGTGATGGCAATGACACGCTTTCGGGCGGTGCCGGTGCGGATACCTTTGTGTTCGAAGACGGCACCGATGCCGATCTGGTCAGCGACTTTGACTTGGGTTCTGATGTGATTTCGTTGCCGGATCTGGGCATTTCTGCCTGGACGGATCTGCAGCCGCTTCTGGCTGATGGTCCGGACGGAGCAGTGATCACGCTGCCGTCTGGTGGCACCGTCACCCTTTCGGGTGTTGCGGTTGATGACCTGACCCCGGATCACTTCAAGGATATCGCCAATATTGGTACGCCGGGTGAAGACACCCTTGGTGGTGGCGATGGTGATGACAATATCGACGGCGACGATGGTGATGACACCGTTGACGGTGGTGGCGGTGACGACACGCTTCAGGGCGGTGGTGGCGACGATACCGTTGGTGGTGGTTCCGGCGATGACACGGTCGCAGGTGGTGGCGGTAACGACACCCTGACCGGTGGCGAAGGTTCCGATACGCTTGATGGCGGCGATGGCAATGACGTGCTTCAGTTCGAAGCCGACCGTATTGGTCAGGCTGGCGATGAAACCGATCATGCCGGTAGCCCGGGGGTCGATGGCACCGGTGATGTCGCCGATCTTGAAGGTCTTGGCATCAGCGATGATCAGTTCGATGGTGGCGCGGGCATCGATACCCTTCTGGGCACATCGGGCAGCGATGCGATCATTCTTGATGACGACCATGAAGATGGCACGAATGCCCCGTCGATCAGCAATGTTGAAGTCATCGATACCGGTGCGGGCGACGACGTTGTCGATCTGACCAGTGCGACTGATGGTTATGGCGATGTGACGGTTAATGCCGGAACGGGCAATGACACGGTCTGGACCAGTGCCGGTAATGACGAGATTAATGCCGGTGACGGCGATGATGCGATCCACGATGGCGCAGGCGATGACGTTGTTAATGCCGGTGCAGGCAATGACGTGATCGAAGGCAGCCTTGGCAACGACGCGATTGATGGTGGTGAAGGTACTGATACCCTCGATCTGTCTGATGCTGATGGCGTAACGGTCGATCTTGAAGCAGGTACCGCACAGTCTGACGCGTTTGGCGCAGACAGCGTTTCGAACATCGAAAACGTAACCGGTTCTGCGGGTGATGACATCATCACGGGCTCAAGCGATGCCAACGTCATTGATGGTGGTGCTGGTAACGACACCCTTGACGGTGGCGCGGGCAGCGACACGGTAACTGCTGGTGCCGGTGACGATACGGTTCTGGCCGGTGCGGGCGATGATACGCTTGCCGGTGATGAAGGTATCGATACCCTTGATATGACCGGTGCCGATGGCGCGGTTGTTGATCTTGCGGCGGGTACCGCATCCTCGGATGCGACGGGCAATGACGCGATCTCCGGTTTTGAAAATGTTACGGGCAGCGATGGTGCAGACACCATCACTGGTAGCGACGGCGCGAACGTCATCGCATCGGGTACCGGCGACGACATCGTTGATGGCGGTGCAGGCGATGATGTGATCGACGGCGGTGCTGGCAATGACAGCCTGCTGGGTGGCGAAGGTAACGACACTATTGATGGTGGCGCGGGTGATGATCGCATTGATGCCGGTCTTGGTGACGATACCGTCACGGGCGGCAGTGGTGCGGATGTCTTTAGCTTTGATGATGGCACCGATGATGATCTGGTCACTGACTTCACGGTTGGTGAAGATCAGATTGCCCTGCCTGATAGCGGCATCACCAGCTGGACCGAACTTCAGGATATGCTTTCCGAAGGCCCGGATGGTGCAGTGATCACATTGCCGTCCGGTGGCACGGTGACCCTTGCCGGTGTTGCGGTCGAAGACCTTGGTCCGGGCGATTTCGAAGGCATTGATAACGTTCCGACCGAAGGCGATGACAGCCTTGGTGGCAGCGGTGGCGATGATACCGTCGACGGTGGTGGCGGTGACGACACCATGTCTGGCGGCGGCGGCAACGATACGCTTGGTGGCGGCGAAGGTGATGACACCATTGATGGCGGTGACGGCAACGACACCCTGTCTGGTGGCGGCGGTACCGATACGCTTGACGGTGGCGATGGCGATGACGTGCTTGAATTTGGTGCCGATGGTACCGGTCAGGCAGGCGATAGCACCGATCATGTCGGAAGCCCGGGCGTCGATGGCACCGGCGATGTTGCCGACCTCGAAGGTCTTGGCACCAGCAACGATGTTTATGATGGCGGTGCAGGCACCGATACCCTGGTAGGTACCAGTGGTGGCGATGCGATCATCCTTGATAGCGATCATGAAAATGGCGCAGCCAACCCGTCGATCGTTGATGTTGAAGTCATCAATACCGGTGAAGGCGACGACGTTGTCGATCTGACCAGCCAGGTTCATTCCTATGGCGATGTATCGGTTGATGCCGGTGCAGGTGACGACACGGTTTGGACCAACGCAGGCAATGACAGCATCAGCGGCGGTGATGGCAACGACCACATCAATGCCGGTGCAGGCAATGACATCGTCGATGCGGGTGCGGGTAATGACACGGTTGTTGGCGATGCGGGCAACGACACCCTGATGGGTGGCGAAGGTACCGATACGCTTGATCTGTCCGATGTTGATGCGGATATCGCAGTCAATCTGCAGGATGGCACAGCCAACAGCAGCGAAACCGGCGATGACATCATTTCCGGCTTTGAAAATCTGGTAACCGGCGCAGGTGACGATACCGTCACTGGCAGCACCGCGAACGACACCATTTCGACCGGCGAGGGTGCCGACACCATTGATGGTGGCGATGGCATTGATCTGATCGATGGTGGTGCGGGCAATGACGTCATTGCCGATGGCGCAGGCAGCGACATGGTTCTGGCCGGTGCAGGTGACGATTTGGTAGTTGCCGGTTCTGGCAATGACAGCATGGATGGCGGTGAGGGTACCGACACCCTTGATATGTCCAACGCCTCAAGCGATGCGGTTGTTGATCTGAGCGCGGGCACGGCGACCTCGTCCGAAACCGGCAATGACCAGATTTCGAACTTTGAAAATGTCACCACCGGTGCCGGTGATGATCAGATCACGGGTTCGTCTGCCAATAACAACATCAATGCGGGTGCCGGGAACGACACCATTGATGGTGGTGCGGGTGATGACACGGTTGCCGGTGGCGCGGGTGCGGATACCTTCATCTTTGCCGATAGCACCGATGACGATGTCGTCAGCGACTTCACCGTTGGCGAAGACAAAATCTCGATCGATGACCTTGGCCTTGAAAGCTGGAGCGACCTTCTGCCGTTGCTTAGCGAAAACGGCAATGGCGATGCGGTTCTGAGCTTGCCTGCGGGCGGCACGGTGACCCTGATCGGTGTTGGTTTGAGCGATCTGAGTGCCGATGACTTCACCAACATCACTGATGGCGCAACGCCGTTTGATGATAACCTTGAAGGCACTGACGAAGATGACGTCATTGATGCCCTGGCCGGTGATGACACCGTTGCCGGTGGCGCAGGTGATGACACGCTTCTGGGTAATGACGGTTCGGACACCATCGATGGTGGTACGGGCAATGACAGCCTTGATGGCGGTTCAGGCAACGACACCCTGACCGGTAGCGACGGCGATGACGTTATCGAAGGCGGTAACGACAATGACGTTCTGTCGGGTGGTGCGGGTGCCGATACCCTTGATGGCGGTGCTGGCGATGACGTCCTGAACTTCGAAGCTGATGGTACGGCCGCAACCGGTGACACCACCGAACATACCGGTAGCCCGGACGTAGACGGTACCGGCGATCTTGCAGGCATCAGCGGCAAGAACATCTCTGATGACAGCTTTGTCGGTGGTGAGGGTAACGATACCCTGAATATGACCGATGGTTCGGACGCGCTGATCCTTGATGGTTCGAAACTGGGCGATAGCGGCAACACGACGCCGACCATTGAAACGCGCACTTTGGGCATGACAGATTCGGCAAGCTCGGCCGATGTCGAAGCGGCATGGTCGGATGCAGACCTTTATGCCTTTGATTTCGGAACGTCGTTCGTTGATGAAAACGGCAAGCTGAACCTTGCGGCTGCTGATGACACCGTGACCTATAACGGCAACGGCATCGGCAATGATGGCGGCAGCCCGGCGGGCAGCCAGATCAATCATGATGGCACGACCGGTGAAAGCGAAGCCATCGTTGTTGACCTTGGTGCGGATGCAACCACGGCAACGGTTCAGGTTTCCAACCTGATGACGGGCGAAGCAAGCGGTGAAGTCGGTTCCTGGCAGGCTTTTGATGCCGACGGCAATCTGGTGGGATCGGGCACGCTTGACGCAAGCACGATCAATTACACCAGTGGTGGCGTTGGCACCTCGACCATTGCCGTAACCGATGGATCGGGTAACCCGGTTGAATTCCGCTATATCGCGTTTGAAAGCGAACCATATGCCGACGGCACGTCTGGTTCCGACAGCAGCGACTTCTTCGTGCGTTCAATCAGCTTCGACACGGTTGTCGAAGAAGCATCTGACAATGCGCGCATCGAAGGTGTTGAAGTCATCAATGCTGGCGACGGCAATGACGTTGTCGATCTGACCAGTGACACGATTGCTTATGGCGATGTGACCATCAATGGTGGTTCGGGTGCCGATACCCTTTGGGGTAACGAAGGCGACGACACCATCCGTGGCGAGCTTGGCGATGACAACATCCATGGCGGTGCGGGTGATGACTATCTTGATGGCGGTTACGGCGACGATGTGATCGATGGTGGTGTTGGCAACGACACCATGCTGGGCGGTACCGGCGAAGATCTGCTTCGTGGTGGTGCCGGTGATGACACCATTGTTGGTGGTGCTGACCAGGATACCGTGATCTATGACGACGCGACCGAAGGTGTCGCTGTCGATCTGGCGAACTACACCGCGACCGGCGGTGCAGGTAACGATGCGATCTATCAGGTCGAAAACGTTACCGGTTCTGATCACGACGACACGATCACGGGCGATGCCAAAGCCAACACCCTTGATGGTGGCGCAGGCGACGATACCCTTGTCGGCGGTGCAGGCAACGACACCCTGCGCGGTGGCGATGGCAATGATACGGCCGATTACAGTGCCGCAACCTCGCCGGTAACTGCGGACCTGTCGACCGGTACGGCACAGGTTGGCGCAAGTGAAACCGATACGCTTTCAAGCATCGAAAACCTGATCGGTTCGGCAGGCAATGACAAACTGACCGGTTCGGATGCCGACAACACCCTGATGGGTGGCCTTGGCAACGACACACTGATCGGCAATGGCGGCAATGATGTCCTTGAAGGTGGTGCAGGCGACGACGTCCTTGATGGCGGCGAAGGCGATGACACCATCAATGGCGGCGATGGCAGCGATGTGATCAATGCCGGTGCTGGCAATGACACGGTCGATGGTGGCGCGGGTGATGACACCATTCTGGCGGGTGCCGGCAACGACACCCTTGCTGGTGGCGATGGCACCGATACACTTGATCTGTCCGAAGCAACCAGTGGTGCGACTGTTGATCTGTCTGCTGGCACGGCAAGCAGTGCCGAGACTGGCGATGACGTTATTTCCGGGTTCGAGAATGTCACTGGTGGTGTCGGTTCTGACACGATCACCGGTTCTGACGGCGACAACGTGATTTCTGGCGGTGCCGGTGATGACGTGCTTGATGGCGGTGCGGGCAACGACACCGTATCGGGTGGTGAAGGCAATGATACGATCATGGCCGGTGCCGGTGACGACACCCTGTCGGGTGGTGCAGGTACCGATACGCTTGATCTGTCGGAAGCGACATCTGGCGTGACGGTTGATCTGTCGGCGGGTACTGCAAGCAGTGCCGAGACCGGTACGGACGTGATTTCCGGCTTTGAAAACCTGACCACGGGTGATGGCGATGACATCATCACCGGATCGTCGGGCGACAACATCATTGATGCCGGTGCGGGCAATGACACGATTGCTGCAGGTGAGGGTGATGACACCATCACCGGCGGTGCTGGTTCTGACAAACTGATCTTTGAAGACGGAACCGACGATGACGTCGTCACCGACTTCAATGTTGATGAAGACGTTATTTCGCTTCCGGATCTGGGCATTACGGCCTGGACCGATCTGAAGGCGCTGATGTCGGAAGACGGCAATGGCAATACCGTGATCAACCTGCCGGCTGGCGGCACGATCATGCTGGTTGGTGTTGCCCTTGATCAGCTTGGCCCGGATCAGTTCGAAGGCGTCGAAAACATCGCGACCGAAGGTGACGATACCCTTGGCGGCGGCGATGGCGATGACAGCATCAATGGCGGTGGCGGCAACGACACCATCACGGGCGGCGCCGGTGGCGATACGCTGGTTGGTGGCGCAGGTGATGACAGCCTTGATGGTGGTGAGGGCAACGATACCCTTACCGGCGGTGAAGGCAGCGACACGCTTGATGGTGGTGCTGGTGATGACGTTCTGGAATTCGGTGCGGATCGCACCGGAACCGACGCCGATGATACCGACCATATCGGCAGCCCGGGTGTTGGTGGCACCGGTGATGTTGCAAGCCTAGATGGCCTTGGCATCAGTGATGACCAATATGCCGGTGGCGACGGCGTTGATACGCTGGTTGGTTCTGATGGCGGTGATGCGATCATCCTTGATGGCGACCACGAAAATGGTGCAACCGATCCGTCGATCTCTGACATCGAAGTAATCAATGCCGGTGGTGGCGATGACGTGGTCGATCTGACCAGTCAGACCCATGCCTATGGCGATGTCACCGTCGATGGCGGTGACGGCAATGATACGCTTTGGACCAATGCTGGCAATGACACGGTTCTGGGTGGTGCTGGCAACGACAATATCCATGATGGCGCAGGCAATGACATTGTCGATGGCGGTACCGGTGATGACACCATCATCGCAAGTGCCGGTGACGACAGCATCGATGGCGGCGAAGGTTCCGACACCTTTGATGCATCCAGAACTTCTGGTGCGACCATTGATCTTGGTGCAGGCACGGCTTCCTCTGCCGAAAGCGGTACCGACAGCCTTGCCAATATCGAAAACGTAATTGGTTCTGCTGGTGCAGACACCATCACGGGCAGCGATGCAGCCAACACGATTACGGCCGGCGACGGTGCAGACATCATCAATGATGGTGCAGGCAACGACGTTGTCGATGCCGGTGCCGGTAATGACAGCCTGATCGCAGCAGCCGGTGATGACACCATCGATGGTGGCGAGGGTGAAGACACCCTTGATATGAGCGGCGCAAACGGTGCGACGGTTGATCTGGGTGCGGGCACCGCGACCTCGGCTGAGACCGGATCGGATGCCATCAGCAGCATTGAAAACGTGATCGGTTCGGACGGCAATGATCTCCTGACCGGATCGGATGGCGATAACACCATTCTGGGTGGCGATGGCGATGACACCATCGAAGGTGGTGCAGGCGGCGATTACATGGACGGTGGCGAAGGCCGCGACACCATCAGCTACGAAGGTTCCGACGAAGGCGTCGAAATCTATCTTGGTGAAACCGATGCCCATGCCCAGACCCCGGGCGAGGGTGGCCGCGCCTATTACGGCGATGCGGTTGGCGATATCCTTGCGAACTTCGAAAAAGTCATCGCATCGGCCCATGACGACTATGTCTATGGCAACAGCCAGAACAACGAAGTCGATCTTGGCGATGGCAATGACACCTTCGATAACGTCGAAGCCGATGTCAGCGAAGACACCATTGATGGCGGTCTTGGCAATGACACGATCTGGACCGGTGACGGTTCCGATACACTGAGCGGTGGCGAAGGCAACGATTACCTGAATGGTGAAAAAGGCGACGACGTCCTTGATGGTGGTGCCGGTACGGACCGTCTGGTCGGTGGTGAAGGCAATGACACCCTTGATGGCGGCGAAGGCGACGACACCATGTCGGGTGGTTCGGGTGCCGACCTTATTCAGGTCAGCAGCCTGATCGGTGACAAGGTCGTTACCGACTTCAACACCAGCGAAGACAAGATCTCGCTTGATGCGCTTGATGTCAGCACCTGGTCCGACCTTGCCCCGCTTCTGTCAGAAGTGAATGGCAACACGGTCATTGATCTTGGCGCAGAGGGCTCGGTCACGCTTCTGGGTGTTCGCCTCAATGATGTGTCTTCTGACATGTTTGTCGGCATCGAAAATGACGGTGGCGCGACCCCGTTCGATGACGTCCTGATCGGCACCAGCGAAGATGACTATATCGATGCACTGGCCGGTAACGACGTGGTCGATGGCGGTGCGGGTAATGACACCATCAACGGCATGGAAGGTGACGATAACCTTTCGGGCGGTGACGGCGATGACACCATGACCGGTGGCAGCGGCAATGACGTTGTTTCGGGTGGTGATGGCAACGATACCCTTGATGGTAACGAAGGCCACGACGTGATTTCCGGCGGTGCTGGCGATGACACCCTTGTTGGTGGCAGCGGCAACGACGTCATGGATGGCGGCGGCGGCGATGATTACATCGACGGCATGGAAGGTGACGACACCATCACCGGTGGTGATGAAACCGACACCATCTATGGATCGGCCGGTAACGATACGCTTGATGGCGAAGGCGGCGACGACGTCATTTATGGTGGCGACGACAATGACAGCATCGCAGGTGGTGCTGGCAATGACATGCTTTCGGGTGATGCGGGCAATGACACCCTTGATGGCGGTATTGGCAACGATACGCTCAATGGCGGTGACGGCGACGATACCCTGATCGGTGGCGACGGCGATGATGTTCTGTCGGGCGGTAACGGCAATGACCTGCTTGATGGTGGTGCCGGTAACGACACCCTGACCGGAACCGATGGTACCGATACGCTTCTGGGTGGTTCGGGTAATGATACGCTCGATGGCGGTGCAGGTGATGACACCTATACCGGTGGTGCCGGTGCCGATCAGATTCTTGTTTCGAACAATGTCGGCGACAAGGTCGTTACCGACTTCAACGTCAATGAAGACCAAATCAATCTGGCATCGCTTGATGTGGATGACTGGACCGAGCTTCAGGGTCTGATGAGCCAGTCGGGCAACGACACCGTGATCAACCTGAATGGTCAGGGAACCTTGACCCTTGTCGGTGTTTCGATGGGTGCGCTGACCGCGGACATGTTTGTTGGCGTCGAAGCGGCAAGTGGCCCGACCCCGTATGATGATCTGCTCTATGGCACAAGCAACAACGACACCATCGCGGCCCTTTCGGGTGATGACACTGTCTTTGGCCTGAACGGTCAGGACACGCTGAGCGGCATGGAAGGCAATGACAGCCTTTATGGTGGTGATGGCGATGATACGCTTTCGGGTGACGAAGGCGACGATGTCATCGAAGGTGGCAGCGGTCAGGACAAGATCACGGGTGGTACCGGCAACGATACCCTTGATGGCGGTTCGGGTGATGACAGCATCTCGGCTGGTGATGGCAACGATACGCTGATTGGTGGTCAGGGTCAGGACAAGCTGTATGGCGAAGCCGGCAATGACAATCTGCAGGGCGGTACCGGTGACGACACGCTTTGGGGGGGTGCGGGTGACGACGTCCTTGAGGGCGGCGAAAACAACGACAAGCTCTATGGCGGTGACGACAACGACACGCTAAGCGGCGGCAATGGCGACGACAAGCTGTATGGCGATGCCGGGAATGACACCCTTGAAGGTGGTCTGGGCAATGACACGCTTGTTGGTGGTGCGGGCCGTGACACGGCAAGCTATGCCAACGCGACCTCGGCCGTGGGCGTCAGCCTTGAAAGCGGATCGGCAGTTGGCGGTGCAGGTTATGACGTTCTGTCCTCGATCGAAGATCTGATCGGTTCGAACTTCAACGATTACCTGTTCGGTGATGATGGCTCGAACCTGCTGTCGGGGCTTGATGGCAATGACGTACTGGGCGGTGACGACGGGGATGACACCATCTGGGGTGGTGATGGCAATGACACCATCAACGGTGGTGCTGGTTCTGACATCATTGATGCCGGTGCTGGCGACGACATTATCGAATACCAGAAAGACGCGACCTGGAGCGGAAGCTACGCTGCGAAAAACGTTGGTGATCCGGGTATGGATGGCACCAACGAACAGATCACGCTGTCGAACTACACCCGTTCCGAAGACATCTTTGATGGTGGCGAGGGTACCGACACCCTGTCCATGACCAGCGGTAACGACGCCCTGTTCCTTGATGACACCATCACCGAGCCGAATGTCAGCCCGCGCATTTCCAACATCGAAGTTATCGATGCAGGCAATGGTAATGACATCATCGACCTGACCAGCGATACGCTGAGCTACGGCGATGTCACGATCCTTGGTGGCACCGGTGATGACATCATCTGGAGCAATGCCGGTGATGACGTGATTGATGGTGGCGAAGGCAACGACACCCTGTGGGGCGGTTCGGGTGCTGATACCATCTCGGGCGGTGCAGGTGTTGACGTTCTCAATGGCGGTGCCGGTGATGACGTTCTGCAATACAATGCAGACGACACCTGGGGTAACAGCTGGTACGCGCTGAACGATGGTTCGCCGGGTGAAGACGGTCATAGCCACGACAATGGCTGGGGCCATGAGAATCACAATGGCAACGGCTGGGGCCATGACAATGGCAGCGGCGACGAAGGTACAGGTGAATACGTCAATCTTGGCGGGTATAACCAGTCCAACGACGTCTTTATCGGTGGCGATGGTGTCGATACCCTGCAGATGACCAGCGGCGATGACGCCCTGTTCCTGCGTGACAGTGTCAGCGAAGGCGACGCCAATGTCCGCATCAGCGGTATCGAGGTTATCGAAGCTGGTGCTGGCAATGACATCATCGACCTGACGAGCGAGATCGAAAGCTATGGCAATGTCACCATCGACGGTGGCACCGGTAACGATACGCTTTGGTCAAATGCCGGTGATGACGTGCTGCTGGGTGGTGAAGGCAATGACCATCTTTATGGCAGTGCCGGTGACGATACGCTGACCGGTGGGACCGGCTGGGATACCTTCCAGATTGGCAAAACCGATGGCCATGACATCATCACCGACTTCACGCCGGGCGAAGACATCATTGATCTGTCTGAATGGAACTACAACAACTTCAACCAGATCCGCGATGACATGCATGTCGACACCGACGGCAATGTTGTGATCGAGCTTGGCAATGATGCATCTGTCACCCTGATGGGGGTAAATGACCCGGATGATCTTGATGCCGATGATTTCGGATTTGGCAGCTAATCAGGTGCTAATCTGCTGAAACAGAAAACGGGGTGGCCCAAAAGCCACCCCGTTTTGCATTTCGCGCCCAGTAAACCGACCTGCCGGTTATTCAGCAGCGATTGGAACATCCTGCCGCTGATTTTCCGGCAATGTCATATCAAAGCGCAATTTATCGCGAAGCTC
The DNA here is from genome assembly GCF_048059015.1 of Thalassospira sp. Classification (GTDB taxonomy): domain Bacteria; phylum Pseudomonadota; class Alphaproteobacteria; order Rhodospirillales; family Thalassospiraceae; genus Thalassospira. The sequence continues at coordinate 198,110 of NZ_JBLLNT010000011.1, forward strand.
GTCAATTGCGCGGATGCGTTTGATTTCGTCAAAGCAATCGGCACCCTGCGCATGGCTTTTGCGGATCAGGGCCATCCATTGTTTGATGCGCCCGGCCTGATGATTTTCCGATGCTCCGTCTTCGTTCATCAGATCGCAATAGGACAGAAGCATCGTCAAAACATCCGCCCAGCTTTCCTTGGGCAGGTGTGATCCGCCTTCAAACGCCTTGATGCGGTTGGCAAGGTCGGGGGCGGCAATTGCGCCACGGCCCAGCATGAAGCTGTCACAGCCCGAAATATCGCGGCATTTCTGATAATCCGAGACATCCCAGATTTCACCATTGCCGGTCAAGCCAATGGAAATGGCTTCGCGGATGCGCGCCAGATATTCCCAATGTGCTGGCGGTTTATAGCCTTCCAGCTTGGTGCGCGCATGAACTGTCAGATGCTGCGCGCCACCGGCTTCGACAGCGCGCGCGATATCAAGGAACAGTTCCTTGTCCGAAAAGCCCAGACGTACCTTGGCACTGACGGGGATTTCCGCCGGAACTGCACGGCGCACGGCTGAAACAATCTGGAACAGATTATCCGGGCATTTCAAAAGCGATGCGCCGGCTTCGCGCTTGTTCACGGTTTTGGACGGGCAGCCGAAATTGATGTCAATGCCCGGCGCGCCAAGCTCGACCGCGACCACGGCATTTTCGCCCATCAATTCGGGATCATGCCCCATCAACTGCACCAGTACCGGCACACCCGAAAGCGTCTTGCCGCCGTTCAGAAGTTCCGGGCAATAGCGATGAAACACATGAGCCGGAAACAGGTTTTGCGACACGCGGATAAACTCGGTCACGCACAAGTCGAACCCGCCGGTCGCGGTCAGCAATTGCCGAACGCGCCAGTCAACAAGTCCTTCCATCGGTGCAAGCACCAGACGCGTCATCGCAAGTGTGTCCTGTTTCATGAATTAAGTTGGCGGCTTTTACCACAAAAGCCCAAAACGTGCCGTTGAAAAATCACAGACCAGCAATGTGCGAGATGCCAGCAAAACCGCCGAAATGAGGCGAAATAAGCGCATTGCTGACACGATTTGCGCCGATTTGGCGGCTAGATTAACTGCATCAAAAACAACCAAGAAATGCCCGGTGATTGGCATCGGGCAGGAGTAAGAAACATGCTGTATATCTTTGAAAGTGCCTTTGACGAGGTCGAAGCCGTATCACGCGAAGCACGTGAGAAACTAAGCGGTCTTGAAGCCATCCTGAAATCAACCGCCGAAAGCCTTGAAGTCCTTAAAGAACGGCTCGAACAGACTGCGAGCTAACGCATTTCTTTCCATCTTTGATCTATGTCTTGGAATTGGAACTCTGGCTGCCCCATGCTCGTTAACAAGCTAATGGGCCATCAGGTCTGTCATGACAGCCAAGGAGGATTTTGAAATGCTGTATATCGTTGAAAAAGCACTCGATGAACTCGAAGCCGTGCCAAGCGAAAAACGCGAAGGCCTTGCCCATCTTGAACAGGAAATCAATGATGCGGTCGAGAAGCTTAAAATCCTGAAGGACAAGCTGAAAGACGACGCTGAGGGCAAGTAACCTCGCTGAACGTCTTGGTCCAAAGGCCGTGCTGATTGCGCGGCCTTTTGTTTTGCCTAGTTCGATCCGGTCTTGATTAGCCCCAACAATTCCTCGACCGCGGCGGTCGGGTTGGTGGTGCCGGAAAGGACGTCAGATTAAGGGTTGTTAGGCGGCTTGCGACATCTTCGCGGTGGGTGAAGGTTTCAAGCAATCGGTCGCGCAGCATCGTCCACATCCAGTCACGTTGCTGACGGGCGCGCTTGGCGGCGAATTCGCCTTCCTTGTCCATCACCGCACGATGCTGGTTGATCAGGTCCCAGATGTTATCAAGCCCGTCATTAATTAGGGCGGAAACCATGACTGATTGTGGGCGCCAATGTTTGCTGGTGGGCTGCATAATACGCAAAGCTGAGGAATACTCACGTTTGGCTTCGCGGGCCTTGGCCGGGTCGGCATCGGCCTTATTCACCGCGATCAGATCGGCGATTTCAAGAACGCCTTTCTTGATGCCCTGAAGCTCATCCCCCGCGCCGGGCAGCATCAGCACCAAAAAGAAATCGGTCATTTGCGCGACCATGGTTTCGCTTTGTCCGGCACCGACAGTTTCGACCAAGACCACGTCAAAACCGGCTGCTTCACACAGCAAGATGGTTTCGCGCGTCATGCGGTTGACCCCACCCAGATAGCCGCTGCTGGGCGATGGGCGGATATAGGCGTTGGGATCAATCGAAAGTTCGTTCATCCGGGTCTTGTCACCCAGGATCGAACCGCCTGACCGGCTACTGGTCGGGTCAACGGCAAGGACGGCGACCTTCTTGCCAGCGCGGGTCAGGTTTTTGCCAAATGCCTCGATAAAGGTCGATTTGCCAACACCGGGCACACCGGTGATGCCGATGCGTTGCGAACCGCCCGTTTTCGGCATGAGTTGGGCCAGAACGGCTTGCGCCTGTTCGAAATGTTTGGGGTTGCGGCTTTCAACCAGCGTGATGGCGCGTGACAGGATCGTGCGATTGCCTGTCAGAACGCCTTCAACGATTTCATCAGTGGAAAGCACACGTCTGCGCACAGCCTTGCGCGGGCTTACGGTTCCGCCCGTGCCAGCAGGTATGGTGCGCAGCGTTTCTTTCACCGATGGTTCCTTTTCGGATGCCGCCAAATCAAGTGTCTATGCCCATGCCGATGAGAGGGGCGGGGCAGAAGCAGCGATCAGGCTGCTTCTTCGCCAGATTGATTTAGCTTTTCTAGCAGGTCGCCGGCTGCTTCGGCAATCACCGTTCCGGGCGGGAAGATCGCCTCTGCCCCGGCAGCAAACAGCTTGTCGAAGTCCTGTGGCGGGATCACGCCCCCGGCAACGATCATGATGTCTTCACGGCCAAGCTTATCAAGTTCGGCACGAAGCTGCGGGATAAGGGTCAGGTGACCTGCGGCAAGTGAACTTGCACCAACGATATGAACATCGTTCTCGACGGCCTGCTTTGCGGCTTCTTCCGGGGTCTGGAACAGCGGGCCGATATCGACATCAAAGCCAAGATCGGCGAAGGCAGTCGCAATCACCTTCTGACCACGGTCATGGCCATCCTGACCCATCTTGGCGATCAGGATACGCGGACGACGGCCTTCATTGGTTTCGAACTCCGTGATCAGGCGATCGACCTTTGCCAATGCCTCGTTATCAGCGCCGACTTCGGTTTTATAAACGCCCGAGATAGATCGAATAACAGCCTGATGACGGCCATAGACCTTTTCAAGCGCATCGGAGATTTCGCCCACCGTACATTTCGCGCGAGCGGCTTCGACGGCAAGTTCAAGCAGGTTGCCAGTTCCGCTGTCAGCGGCATTGGTCAGGGCGGTTAGCGCACTTTCAACGGACGCGTTGTCACGTTCAGCGCGCAGACGTTCAAGCTTGGCAATCTGCTGGCGACGGACTTCGGCGTTATCGACCTGAAGAACATCAACCGGGCGATCATCGGTCACGCGGTATTTGTTCACGCCGACCAAAGTCTGGCGGCCGCTATCAATGCGGGCCTGCGTGCGGGCAGCAGCTTCTTCGATGCGCATTTTGGGAATGCCGGCTTCAATCGCCTTGGCCATGCCGCCTTGTTCTTCGACCTCGGCGATATGCGCCCATGCCTTTTCCGCCAGATCACGGGTCAGGCGTTCGACATAATATGAGCCACCCCATGGATCGATGACATTGGTCGTGCCGCTTTCCTGTTGCAGGAACAGCTGGGTGTTGCGTGCAATCCGGGCCGAGAAATCGGTCGGAAGGGCCAGTGCCTCATCCAGCGCGTTGGTATGCAGGGACTGTGTGTGGCCCTGTGTCGATGCCATCGCCTCAACACATGTGCGTACAACGTTGTTAAACACGTCCTGTGCGGTCAGGGACCAACCGGATGTCTGGCTGTGTGTGCGCAGCGAGAGTGATTTGGGGTTTTGCGGATCAAACTGTTTGATCAGCTTGGCCCAGATCATGCGGGCCGCCCGCATTTTGGCGATTTCCATGAAGAAATTCATGCCAATCGCCCAGAAGAAGGACAAACGCGGTGCGAACTTATCAATCGGCAATCCCGCTGCCTGACCTGCACGGGCATATTCAATGCCGTCGGCCAGCGTATAGGCCAGCTCAAGATCGGCCGTCGCACCGGCTTCTTGCATGTGATAGCCGGAAATCGAGATCGAGTTGAATTTCGGCATGTTTTGCGAGGTAAAGGCAAAGATGTCCGAAATGATGCGCATCGATGGTTTCGGCGGATAGATATAGGTGTTGCGCACCATGAATTCTTTGAGGATGTCGTTCTGAATGGTGCCCGAAAGCTGTTCGTGCTTCACACCCTGTTCTTCGGCCGCCGCAATATAAAGCGCCATGACGGGCAGAACCGCACCATTCATGGTCATGGAAACCGACATCTGATCAAGCGGGATGCCATCAAACAGGGTGCGCATGTCATAGATGCTGTCAATCGCAACACCAGCCATGCCGACATCACCGGTTACGCGCGGATGATCGCTGTCATAACCACGGTGGGTGGCAAGATCGAATGCAATCGACAGGCCCTTTTGACCGGCCGCCAGGTTACGGCGATAAAACGCGTTGGATTCTTCAGCGGTCGAGAAACCGGCATATTGGCGAATGGTCCAGGGACGCTGCACATACATGGTCGGGTAGGGGCCACGCAAAAACGGCGGCATGCCCGGCATGGTGCTCAGATGATCAATGCCATCTAGATCCTTGGGACCATAGGATGGTTTAACATCAATGCCTTCGGGCGTGGTCCACGGCGTTGCTTCAAACGGATCCTTTGCCCCGGCAGAAGCCCCATCAAACAACGGAAGATCGGAGAAATCAGGAATACGGGACATGGTTATTTCTCCCCCTGTTTGGCAAGAAGATGGTCAAGTGCGGCACAGCAAATGGCAAGAACGTCTGCGCCAACAAAGATAAAC
>NZ_JBLLNT010000012.1:0-242648 GCF_048059015.1 Thalassospira sp.
CCTGGGCTGCCTGCGAGATCGACTTGTGCGATCCGAATTCATAGAAGTTGTTATAGGTCAGCGCCTTGGCCTTTTCGGTCAACTCGCGATCGACCGTATAGGCCGGGTTGCGATCAACCGGATAAAGGTCAGCGGTGGAGCCTGATCCTTGAGCCAGCGCACTGCCAAGTGGAAGGCTTGCTGCGGTTGCGCCAATGGAACCTGCAGCGATCCCTTTTAGAAACTGCCTGCGATTTTGGTAAATCGCTTGTGGTGTTGCGTCTCGTTCGGGGATTTCCCAGCCCTTCTTGCGGCGTATCAGCATAGCGTCCTCCAATTGCGCGACTTTTACCAATGTCCTTGCAAATCCTGCTTTGGGCAAGTCACGCCTCGGTGATCACAGAGTGAAATCGGATTTGCTTTGTGGTCGTGCTTTGCTTTCATACGCGCACAGACAGCAATCTGATCAAAGAGTTGATCAAATGATCGTGCAGAGTGATCGGTTGGTGGCTAAAGTGAATTCAAACAACATAGTTGAGGGTGGTTTACGTGTTTGAGTTCAAGGATATCGAAATACTCCAAGATATCGTCAAGGCTGGCGGTTTCCGGGCCGCAGCGCAAAAGTATAACCTGTCTCAGTCGGCGATCTCATCGCGAATTTCGGCATTGGAAAAGAAGCTTGGCATCATGCTGTTTGACCGTAGCAACCGTCAGGTACGCCTTACTGCTGCGGGTTTGCGGTTTATCGAGGAGGCCCAGCGTCTATCGCGGGCGCGCGATCGCATTTGGCAAGAACTTACCCATCCTGGGGAGCTGAGTGGGACCGTAAGGATCGGGGTTGCCGAAACCATCGTCCATACGCTCCTGACCGACATGCTTAATAAGCTTAAAGACGACTATCCCAAAGTCCGGTTCGAGCTTTCTGTTGATACGTCTGGACAACTGAGCAAGTCACTTGAGGACGACGAGGTCGATGTTGCGATTATGTTGCGCGAATTGGTGCCGCAGGGCGCGGTTGCAGCTCCGCTAAAGCCAGTGGAGTTGGGATGGTTTTGTGCTGAAACGATGGAAATTGGTGATGCGCCGCTGTCGCTGAGCGATCTTGCCATGCATGCCATTGTCTCTTTTCCAAAGGGAACACCTCCATTTCGTGAGCTTGAGAGCATCTTCGCGGCACCGGATATTTCGCAACCTACGTTGCATGGTTCTGCATCACTTTCAACCGTAAAGCATCTTGTCGCCGGGGGATTTGGGATCGGCGTTTTACCAAGTTTGATGGTCAAAAATTCTGTTTGGGATGAACACATTAAGCCGATACCTGTGAGCCAAGATGCTGCGCTGACGGCCCTGCATTTTGTCATCACATATTATCCGGAGCGGAACCGGGAAATTGGAGCAGCGGTTCAGGACGCTGCCAAATTGTTTGATCAAAGTGATCTATAAAAACGATCAAAAAGTTCTTTAAATGATTTCTTGACAAGATCGGTCTGAGTTCTCAATCTTTGAAAAGAGGCAGAGAATGGGACTGAAAAATGAACGCGTCAAAAAGCGCCACCTGTTCCGTTGAAATCGCAAAAGAAGCCATATCGTTGATGACGCCACAGGCGTTGCGTAAGGCGATCCGTAGCGGTGAACACACTGGGACGACCACTGGTTATTCATCGGGTTATCTGCAGGGGAAATTTGCGATCCTGCCGGTGGAATATGCTGATGAATTCCTACAGTTTTGTGCAAGGAACCCGAAATCTTGTCCGTTGATTGGCATGTCCGAGCCGGGATCACCCTATATCCCGGATTTGGGCAGGGATCTTGATATCCGCACAGATTTGCCCGGCTACCGTGTATTTCGCGGTAGTAGAGAATACACCACGACATCCGACATCTCAGATGTTTGGCGCGATGACCTAGTGACGTTCGTTCTGGGATGCTCATTCTCGTTTGAGGCGGCAATCACCCGAAGCGGCGTGTCCTTACGGCATATGGATGCGAACCGAAATGTGCCGATGTACGTGACCAATATTGAAACAGCTCCTGCTGGTAGGTTCCACGGGCCGCTGGTGGTTTCGATGCGGTCATTCGCACCCGGCGATGCAATCCGGGCCATTCTATTCTCCGACAGATATCGACTGGCCCATGGTGCACCGATTCACATCGGTGATCCGACCCAGATCGGTATCACCGATATCCTGAAACCGGATTTTGGAGATGAACCCGTCATCAATGAAGGGGACATCCCGGTTTTTTGGGCGTGCGGCGTCACGCCACAGATGGCAATCCGTAATGCGTTGCCGGATTTTGCCATTACGCATGAACCCGGGCTGATGCTTGTGACCGACGTCCTGGCAGAAGCCGCGGAGTTTGCTCTTCAGAAAAAAAACTGAAGCAAGACAATCATAAACGACAAATCAGAGAGGACTAATCGAATGAAAAAGATGGTTTCTTCCCTTTTGGCAGTGTCCGCGTTTGGCGCAGGTTTCGCTGTCACCCCCGCCTTTGCCGAGGACCTTTCGGTGGTCGGCAGCTGGAGCAGCCTGCCACTCTACAAACAGTACGAAAGCCCGTTCTGGACCGAGACACTTCCAGCTGATTCTAAAGGTGACATCAATGTCCAGATGACCACCCATGATCAGATGGGTATTGGTGTTGGCGATGTTTTCCGTCTACTCAATGACGGTGTTTTTGATGTCGCGATGACGGTAGGTGATTACGCCGTTGGTGATGCGCCAGAGCTCGAAGGACTTGACGTGCCGCTGGTCGCCAGTACGGCTGCCGAAGCACAGGCAATGGTGGATGCCGCCCGTCCGATGGTGGATGACATCTTTGCTGAGCGCTTCAATTCCAAAGTTCTTGCGATTGCACCATATCCGCCGCAGGTCGTTTTCTGTGCTGGTGAAGTAAATTCGTTGGCCGACCTTGCTGGAAAGAAAGTCCGTGGTTCGGGTCGTATGACTACCAAGTTCCTTGAAGCACTCGGCGCGAATGGCGTGAATGTCGCTTTTTCGGAGGTTCCCGGCGCGCTTGAACGTGGCGTGATCGATTGCGCCGTTACTGGCGCGGGTTCGGGATATAGTGCCGGTTGGTGGGAAGTATCGGACCATCTGATGACCATTCCGCTGGGCGGCTGGGATCCGGTTGTCACTGCTATGAACATGGACAAGTGGGACAGTCTGAATGCGGATCAACAGGCCTTCATCATGGATGAAATCAAAGGCAAGTTTGAAGCACCGGCGTGGGCTTCAGCTGCCAACGCATTGAAAGATGACGTTGCCTGTCTGACCGGGAACGGAGATTGTCCGGCTGGTGATCCGGCCAGCATGACGCTGGTTGAGGTGTCTGAGGCAGATATCGCCAAAGCAAAAGACATCCTGACCGCCACGGTTCTGCCGGAATGGGTGGAACGCGCAGGCAAGGATTGGGTCGCGCGCTGGAACGATAGCGTAGGCGCGACCGTCGGTGTTACCGTACCGCTCGACTAATTTGTGTGGATGGCGGAGACCGACATCGTGACCCAGAACCTGATTGCGGCCATCCGCCGCACAAACCGCTTCATCGCGTTGCTCGTCGGACTGGTTCTGACGGGCAGCGTGATCCTGATCATTGCCGAAATTCTGTTGCGTGAAGTGGGTGTTTCACTTGGCGGCGCGGAAGAAATTTCAGGTTATGTCATGGCAGGTGTCGCAAGTTGGGGGCTGTCCTACGCCCTGACGGAACTTGCGCATGTACGAATAGATCTGATCCGTTTGCGTTTGCAGGAACGTGGCAAAGCGCTTTTGGACTTGTTGTCGATTATTGCCCTCGCGGCTATTGCGACAATCGTTGCCGTGCAATGCTGGCCGGTATTGTCAAAAACGATCGAACGCGGATCAACGGCAAATACGCCGCTTGAAACACCGTTATGGATCCCTCAAGTCATTTGGTTTTCAGGTTGGGTGTGGTTCGCACTTTCTGCCTGTGCTCTGGTTCTTTTGACGTTGCGGTTATTGATGAAGCGCGATCTTGAACAGGCAGACATGCTGGTTGGTGCGCGCTCCGAACTGGAGCTGGAATCATGATATTCGCCGTCACTGCATCCCTTCTTGGCCTGTTGGCCTTGTCTATTCCTGTCGGTATCGTCCTGTTCATGCTTGGCATCGGGGTGGATCAGTTCTTTTCACCATTTCCGTTGTTGCGTGGCCTGGGGCAAGTTGTCTGGTCGTCGTCCAATTCATCAACCCTGATTGCCATTCCGTTCTTTGTTCTTTTGGGCGAAGTGCTGGTCCGTGGCGGGATTGCGGCAAAGACCTATGAGGCGCTCGACAAGTGGTTCTCTTGGCTGCCCGGTGGGTTGATCCACGCAAATATCGGCACTGCCACGATGTTTTCGGCAACATCGGGTTCGTCCGTTGCAACGGCAGCGACGGTTGCAACTGTTGCCATGCCGCAGGCGGAAAAGCTTGGCTATGATCCGAAGTTGTTTTCTGGCGCAATTGCTGCTGGTGGGACGTTGGGTATCATGATCCCCCCTTCGATCAACCTAATCGTTTACGGCTTTTTGACGGAAACATCTATCCCGCGCTTGTTTCTTGCGGGGCTCGTGCCGGGGCTTGTGATGGCGATTGCATTCATGCTCGTGACCGCGATGTTGTGCAAGGTAAAGCCATCGCTTGGCGGACAAAGCCGATCCTTTAGTTGGGCCGAACGTATCGGAAGCCTGCAGCATCTTGTGCCGATCCTGATCCTGTTCTTTGTTGTGATCGGGTCCATTTATGCGGGTTGGGCGACACCAACTGAATCCGCTGCCGTCGGTGTTGCGATTGCAATGTTGATTGCCGCCTTCAGCGGAGGTGTATCGCGCGACATGTTCCGGATGTGCTTGCTTGGAACAGTTCGGATTACGGCGATGATCATGCTGGTGATTATCGGCGCTTATTTCTTAAACTTTACCCTGACCGCAGCCGGCATGGGGCGCGAACTTGAAAACCTTCTGGTTGGTCTGAACCTGAGTCCGATGGGCACCCTTCTTGTGGTGATTGTTCTTTATATCGTGTTGGGTTTCTTTATCGAGACGCTGTCATTGATGGTTGCGACCATTCCAATCATCGTGCCGATCATGACCGGTATGGGCTTTGATAAAGTCTGGTTTGGTATCCTTCTGATCGTCCTCATTGAAATGGCTCTGATAACGCCACCGGTTGGCTTGAACCTTTATGTGGTGCAAGGCGCGCGGAAATCCGGGCGATTGACTGAAGTCATGCTGGGTACCATCCCGTTTGTTCTGGTGATGGTGGCGATGATTATCGGATTGGTCTTCTTGCCCGATCTTGCGCTTTTCCTGCCCGACTATCTCTAGGTCGATAGTCGGGACAAGGACTTCTTTGAAAATGTATGCGGCTGGATGGACCGGGATTACCCGGTCCTAACGCCCGACCTTTGCCTGAAGCAAGCGGTCGGCGATCACGCTGCCAGATGGAACTGGATTTAAAAATGCAGATGAAATTCACTTTGTCGGATCACGAAATCAACTTTGAGATTGCCCATTGTACGGTGGCTGGCTGGACCGGTCGGGATGCCGCTGCCATCCAGCATCACATTGATGAACTGGCTGCCATTGGCGTGAAACCACCATCAAGCGTGCCGCTCTATTATCGTACGGCATCGGGCATGGTTACTCAGCAAGCTTCCATTGAAGTTGTTGGCACGGGTACATCGGGCGAGATTGAGCCGCTTCTTATTGCCGATAAAGGTGTTCTCTATATCGGGCTTGCCTCTGATCACACAGACCGTGAACTTGAAGCGCATTCTGTGGCTCTGTCCAAACAGATATGTGAAAAGCCGGTCGCACGGGAAGTGTGGCGCTTTGACGATGTCAAAGAACATGTCGAACAGATCGAAATGCGTTCCTGGATTCAGGAAAAGGACGGCGATGAATGGGTTGCCTATCAGGAAGGTACGGTTGCGGCGATCCGGCCATTGATTGATCTTATAACGGGATCGGGGCTGATGCATGCGGCTGATGCAGGCAAAGCGTCTGTAATGCTGTGTGGAACGCTTGGTGCAAAGGGCGGTGTGCGCCCGGCCAAAAGATTTAAAATGGCGTTGCATGATCCCGTGCTTGATCGCACCATCGAGCATGCCTATGAAATTAAAGTGTTACCGGAAATTGCTTAAGGCAGTTTGCACACAAGAACAGAAAAACAACAGGACGAGGCACCCAAATGGGCGTGATGATCGACAAGGCAAAAGCGGCAATCGAAAAGGTCAATGAACTTGGCGATCTCAAGGGCAAGATCTTTACCGAGTTTGATCCTGATCGCATCCTGGCTGCGGCCCATGCAGCAGAAGAATTGGCCGCGTCCAATCCCGGTCCTTTGGCCGGGATGTTGATATCGGTTAAGGACCTTTATGATGAAGCAGGCCAGGTGACGTCGGCAGGATCGCTGCTTTTGAAGAACCGTGCACCAGCCAAACAAGATTCCGAAGTTGTCCGTCGGGTGAAGGAAGCCGGGGCCATTCCATTTGGCAGAACGACGCTGAGCGAGTTTGCCTATTCCGGTGTCGGGTTGAACCCGCATTATGGAACGCCGGGCAATATCTTTGACCCGGAAGGCATTCCCGGTGGGTCGACATCGGGCGGTGGGCTTACGGTCGCGCATGGATTGGTCGAATGTGCGCTTGGTACCGATACCGGCGGATCGATCCGTATTCCATCGGCGATCAACGGGCTCTATGGCTTTAAGCCAAGCCGCCTTTCAGTGCCCGGTGATGGCATTCATCCGCTTGCCAAAAGCTTTGATACGCCGGGACCACTTGCAGCTGATCTCGATACCGCGATCCGGGTATTTGAAGTGATTTCGGGCCAGACGGTTCCAGTCCCCGCGCCAGAGGCAAAGCTTCGCATTGGTGTGCCAAGCAACGCCTTTGTTGATGATCTGGATGATCGGGTGAAAGCCGACTTTGCCATGATGTGCGCCAAGCTGCGTGATGCCGGGCATGAGTTGGTCGAGCTTGATTTTGGCTTCATTGCCGAAAACGCGGTCCTGAACAAAATCCTTGTCGCATCCGAGGCGCACGCGATCTATTCGCCGCATTTCGAGGAGCTGGAAACCTGTGGCGATCCGATTGTTCTGTCACGCATGCGGTTTGCCGATACGCTCAGCAAGGATGACGTGATTGACGCCTATGCCAAGCGCACCGATCTGATTGCGCGGTTTGGCTCGGCCATGGCGGATGTGGATGTGATGATCGCACCGACGCTGCCACGTATGGCCCCCAAGATTGCCGAGGTCGAAGCCGATTTCATCGATCACAATGTCACGATGCTGCGCAATACCGGCTACCTGAACCTTGTTGATGCCTGCGCGCTTTCGATGCCGGTTCATATCGATGGGCAGGTTGTGCCAGCGGCCTTGATGATCGCGGCCCCCCATGGGCATGACAAAAAGGTGCTGATGGCAGCACATCTTATTAATCCGCTGTTTGGCTGAGGGTGCCAGACATCAGGAAACAAAAACGGCCCGGAGTTTTCCGGGCCGTTTTGCGCGCATGGCGTATTTTGGTGTCGGCTTAGCCTTCAAGCAGGGAACGCAGCATCCAGGCGGTTTTTTCGTGAACCTGAATGCGGGTGGTCAGAAGGTCTGCCGTGGCATCATCATCTGCGCTATCACAAATCGGATAAAGCGAACGCGCGGTTTTGATCACGGTTTCATGGCCGGAAATCAGCTGGGTGATCATGTCCTTGGCAGCGGGCACACCTTTTTCTTCCTCGATCGAAGACAGCTCGGCATAGGCCGAGAAGCTAGCCGGGGCAAAGGCACCGAGCGAGCGAATACGTTCGGCAATTTCGTCAATCGCGGTCGCCAGTTCGGTGTACTGTTCTTCGAACATGGTGTGCAGGGTCTGGAACATCGGACCGGTCACGTTCCAGTGGAAGTTATGCGTCTTCAGATACAGCGTATAGGAATCAGCCAGAACACGGCCAAGGCCGTCGGCGATTGCGGTACGGTTGGTTTCGTTGATGCCGATATCGATCTGCATATTCATCTCCTTTATCGGGCGGGGGAATTCCCGAAGGTTAACTCTCTCTATCTCGTTAAAGAGAGTATGAAACATGCGAAAACGTTACGCCAATCAATCGTTTAATGATTTGTAATAGATCAATTCTATTACAAAAAGTGTGGTTATTTCCGGCACTTGGCCAATGTCTTCATTTGCCACCTTTTTGATGTTGAGCAACGACGCTGTCAGCCTGCTTTCCGACCAGCTCCTGCATGTGGGAATAGGTTCGATTAAAGAAGCCTGTTCCTTGTGTCAGGGATCTGAGTTCGGTGACCATATCGGCTGTTTCTGACGTTGGTATTTGCACCTCGATCTCATCCCAACCCTGCCAGCCATCCTTTGCCATGAAGCCAAGGATCTGTCCGCGCCGCGTGCTGACCAGACGTTGCGCCTTTGAGGTAAAGTCAGACGGGATCGAAATCGTGCATTTATCAATCGGCTCCAAAAGGATCGGGCCTGCATCCTTTAACGCCTCGCCAATTGCGATGCGTCCGGCCATCTGGAATGCCTGATCGGAGCTATCGACCGTGTGATAGGACCCATCCACCAGCTTGACCGCAACATCAATCACCGGGAAGCCAAGCGGACCGGATCGCAAGCCATCACGCACACCCTTTTCCACGGCCGAGATATATTGCCGCGGGATTGCCCCGCCAACGATATGTTCGCTGAAGTCAAACCCTTCGCCGCGTCCCTGTGGGCGCAGCTCAATTGCGGCATCACCAAACTGACCATGGCCGCCCGTTTGTTTTTTATAGCGCCCGCGCGCATTGGCGGGTTTGCGGATGGTTTCCTGATAGCCGGTCAAAACCGGTGCAGTCGTGATTTCCAGATGATAGTGCGAAGCCAGGAGGGCCAAGGCACATTGCAGATGAATGTCGCCCTGACCGGCCAGAACAAGTTGGCCGGTACTTTCATGATGACCAAATCGGATGGATCGATCCTGCTCGCAAAGATGGCGCAGTGCTTCAGTCAGTTTGACGTCATCACCGGGTTTAGTGACCTCAAGCCCGGTTTCATAAAGGGCCGTTAGCGGATCGGGCCAAAGGTTATCAAGCATATCCGCGCCACGGAACACCATACCGGTTCGTGCATGTTCCATGCGGGGTAGACCGACAACAGCACCTGTCACGCCAAGATCAAGCTTTTCATGTTTATCGCCATAGACGCTGCAAAGACCCGATGCCTTGTCTTGCCCGACGGGATCGCCGTTTTTGATCTGACCGGAAAGCACGCGGGCAAAACAAAACCGCCCAGCATGTGACAAATGGACGGTTTTAAAGATTTGCAGAACAGTTTGGTCGGGGGCTGGATCAATGCCCAGACGGTGCGCGCAAACGTCCGAGCAGGGGGCATCATGGCGCAGTGCCTTGAGCAATCTGATAATGCCATGATCGCGTTCGGCAGAGCCAAAGAAGACCGGCACAATCAGATCATTCGCAAGATCGCGTTCAAGATTGTCATAGATGGTCTCGGTCGCGGGGTTTTGATCCTCCAGGATTTGTTCAAGTAGACTGTCGTCAAAATCGGCCAGTGCTTCAAGCAGGCCTTCGCGGGCTTCGCTTTCGCGGTCTGCGATGTTGGATGGCATCGTAATCAGCTTGGAGGGTTGCCCTTCAAGATACTGATAGGCCCGCTCAGAGACGATATCGACAAAACCGGTGATATGTTCGTCCGGTGAATTACTGTCGCGGATCGGAATTTCGCGCATCAATAACGGCCGTTCCGAGATTGACTGAAGGGCTGCAAAACTATCGCGCAGACTGATGCCGGCATGATCGGTCTTGTTGATGAAAATCAGATGCGGGATGCGGTTGCGATCAAGGAATTTAAGCGTGGGGGCAACGGTCATGACACGCGTTGGATCGGGATCAACGACAACAATTGCCACATCACAGATCATCGCCGCTTCGCGCGCATCTTGGGCGAAATCGACCGAACCCGGACAATCAATGAAGTGCCATTCTTCGCCCAGATAGGTGGTTTGGGCACAGGTAAGCTCGGTACTCATTTCACGGGATCGGGATTTAGGGCTGTTATCGCCAACCGTGTTGTGATCGCGAATGGTGCCCTTTCGGTGAATGCGACCAGTGGCGGCAAGCAGGCTTTCAAGAAGGGATGTTTTGCCACTGGAATAGGGGCCGATCAGGGCGGCGACCCTTGGCGGGTGACCTTTGGCGGCGGGGGTGTCGGATGTCGAACGGGCGTTGTTGGGCATTGGCATCTCCTTGACCAAGAAGACCGATATCCCATGGAGCCGGAAATCACGCTGTCATCGGTTCCACGCTGCTGTCGCGGTGGGCAGCCGGTCTGGACGTTTCAGATGCCCGGTTTGTCCGGGTTTTATTCTGTGTTGGCGTCTTTGTTGGTGTTTGGGCCGGGCTTTTCCGGCAAGGCCACGCAAAACACGTCGTGCGGCAAGAAGATACACGTGCGGATTGCGCAGCAGATCGAAACACTCCCTGAATAGATCAGGCTTGAGACCAATAGTATCAAGGGGTTGCTTTTGATCTGCCTTCATTTGACCATAATTCGCCCCGAAATGGCCCAATCAGTCCTGTTTTCCCGCCTTGATTACAGAGCATCTTCTCAAGTGTCAGCCGAGGACGCGGTCAGCAAACTTTGTCCCCCCTCACGATGCTGAACCGCCTGTTTTCAGGTTCGTTCCCCCACCTGGAATGCCGCGGCTGACTAGGTCTCCCCAAGACCAAATGACCCCGAATAAGTTGGGGGCGGGTTTTTCCCGCCCCTTTTTTTTTATGTAGTGATCTGGGCGATCAATCATTGGATTGGGGATGGTATATTCTCGATGCCTCATTTGCCCCAATTCGCCCCCAAATGGTCATCAAAGACCGTTTTTTGAGCCGTATTTCAAAGGCATATTCCTAACTGTCGGATGCGAAAACATCGATGCAGTGCACTCCCTCACGACGCATCGAGACCCGGATGGACGCTCTTCTCCCCGAAGCGTCATGCACCCCACGGGTAAGGCACCGCATCTGACCGGTCTCCCCAAGACCATCTGTCCCCAAAGGCCCGGGAGAGCTTCTTGCTCCCCGGGCTTTTAATTTGTCTGGTTCAGATCAGGCAGGGTTGTTTGCGTTGGCTGTGAACGGCAGGGGATCACTTTCGGGTGCTTCTGAAGCGGCATTCTTTATCGGATCGATGCTAAAGACACGGGTTGGCTTTTCGCGCCCACGTACGGTTACTTCATCGCGTGCGGTCCAGTTCGGGATGTCATCATGGTTGCCGCAGGCTTTGACCGTATCCTCGGTCGCAAGGATGTAGCAGCCAAACTGCTTGTTCAGGGTTTCAAGTCGGGATGCGATATTGACGTTGTCGCCATGCACGGTGAAGGTCAGGCGATCTTCTGAGCCGATGGCACCAATCACGATCTCGCCGGTATTGATCCCGCAACGCGTTTTGATCTTGTCACCAAAACTGTATATCCGGCGTTCAGAGACTTCCTGAATGGCAATGGCGGTTCGAACCGCGTTTAGCGCATGGTCTGTATCGGGTTTGACCGCGTTAAAGGTGATCAGCATGGAATTGCCTTCAAACTGCGTAATCACCCCGCCAAAGCGCGATATAATGGCATTGGTCTCGGTGAAATATTCATTGAGCATGGTGGCAAGCTCTTGCGGGCGGAGCTTTTCCGAGATGGACGAAAATCCTTCGATGTCGGTAAACATCACCGTGGCAACAACCGCGTCGCCATCACCGGGTTTGATTTGTTGTTCCGCATGGGTGATACGATCGGCAATTTCCGGCGATACAAAACGCGACAGATCGCGTGCGGCAATTTCGTCGGTCACGGCCCGGATAAAGGATCGCTTGGCCCGCATGACGGCAACTGCCAGAACGACTGATACCAGAACAATGGCAATGATCTTGTCGATCTCGGCCCCGATCAGGATCGAGTTCGACGTGAGATAGGTGACATAATCACGCGTGATCATGCTTTTGCCGCCCTCACTCCAAAGAACGTAGCCCGTCAGGATCAGCCAGCCCGCCGATGCGGTGGCCCCGGCTATCAGGATATAGCGCGGATCAAAACGCAGACTGCGAAGCGTGATGAAGATAAAGACATACATCACCGTGGGGGCTTTGAGATAAAAGCTCGCGGGTTGCTCATACTGGATATGGAAGCTCCAGATCAGCACCATCAAAAGCCCGATATCGACAATCACCGAGGTTGTCAGAAACCAGTTGGTCAGGGCATGACGATAGGCAAGGGCAAGCCGTTTGAGGGTAAACAGGTAATAAAGTCCCAAGGCCCATGGGACCGGCTGAAATCCGTTCATGGTCGCCGTGCTTGGCGAAACCGCATAAAGAACGCCAAAAATCGTCACCAGCAATAGCTGAACCCAACCGATCAGCTTTTCACTGTCATATTGCTGCTTCTCGATGACGGCCTGAACGCGTTCGGGCAGGTGGCTGTCGGTTTTCTTGCCAAATAGGAAGGCACTTAGCGTGCTTCGCATGATGTCGTGTCCCGATTGTTCTGATTGGCGCCATGATTACGGATGGCACAACAACCATAGTGCGGTCTTCGCTATACGTTGCCAAGTCGCGATGGGATGAATTCTGATCACGGCTGCGTGCAGCTAGCCCCGGTTGCCGGCAAAAAGGCAAAAAAAAGCCGGGCAACAAATGTGCCCGGCAAGTTTATCAGGGAGGCTTCACGTCTGGGAGACGTAGGACCCTTCGCAGGGCCCTGGGTAAGCCGGACAGGGCGTCCGGCTAAGACCGAAAATTCGGTCAGGGAGAAAACTCTGTACCGCGGTGCGGTGTGTACCGCTGCGGTTCGAGAGGGAAGATAGCGTTTTTGACGGCGAAGACCACTGCCAAATTGCTTTTTCAGCCATGCAATTTCTGCATAAATGTTCGGTGATCCAAAAAATCGAATTAATACACTGAAAATAAACAGAAAAATTCTATCGAAAACGAACCTTTTGCTTATATAGCGTCATTTGGGGGCGAGATTTATTGTGCAGGAGCAAAAAAAATGCCGGTAGCAGGGGGGCGCTACCGGCAAAGATCAACAGGGAGGCTTACGTCTGGGAGACGTACGGAATCTTGGGGAGATTCCAATGCCGGATATCGTACCGGCGGACGGATCATGCGGAGATCAGGGAGAGTTGAAGCGATCTCGCTTTCGCGTCTGCTCACAACTTCTGATGCAAATATACGTACGCTTATCTCTAATTTAAAATAGAATAAGATCAAACCAACCATGCGCTAGGCGCATGGCAAAAAAATGTCAGTAATTTTAAGACATTATGACAGGGCGGCGTCATTTTGCGCGCTGGTGTCTAAAACGTGATTGGATAATCACGCGCTGATGGTTGCGATTTTATGCATGAAACCCATGGTTGGCGTTTTGGGCGGTAAACCTTCGATTTGGCCCCAAACGCAAAACGGCCCGGCAATGCCGGACCGTTCAAAACCGATATAGGGGAATCGGTGCCTATTTCTTGGCTTCAGCCGTGGCAGCGGCGGCTGCCTTTGCCTTTACTTTGGTGATTTCCTCTATCAGGAAGTCACGGAACACGGCGATACGCTTGGAATGACGCAGTTCTTCCGGATAAACGAAATAGGCATCAAAGCTCGGCCCTTCGAGTTCGGGCAGGATGCGCACCAGATTGCTGTTGGTCGGCAACAGGTAATCGGGAAGTGCAGAGATCCCAAGGCCTGACTCGGTCGCACGGAAAATGCCATAGATATTGTTCAGCTTCAGGATCGGCCGCATGTCGGGCTTGAACTGCTGGGCTGTTGCCATCATCCAGTTAACGTTGGAGACCGGCGGGCGGGCATCCGCACCATAGATAATCAGCCGGTGATCCTTAAGATCTTCGGGCGATTTGGGCATGCCGTACTGTTTGATATATTCCGGTGATGCGAAGACATGGTAGCGCAGCGTCATCAATTGGCGCTGAACCAGATCAGCCTGACGGGGCGGCTGCATGCGAATGGCAACGTCTGCCTCGCGCATGGCAAGGTCGAGTTCCTCGTCATTAAGCACCAGCGACAGTTCGATTTCCGGATAGCGTTCCAGGAAGTCATTGATACGCGGGGTCAACCAGGTCGAGCCAAAGGCAACCGTGGTGGTGACTTTCAGCGGGCCGCTTGGGCGTTCCTTGGATTCGCGAATACGCGCCTCTGCCATGGAAAGCTTGGCAAACACATCATGGGCAGTGCGATAAAGAAGTTCACCCTGTTCAGTCAGGATAAGGCCACGGGCATGGCGGTGGAATAGCGGGACCTTCACGCTTTCTTCAAGTGCGCTGATCTGTCGGCTAACAGCCGACTGACTCAGATTAAGGTTTTCCCCCGCATGGGTGAAGCTTCCGGCTTCCGCAACAGCGTGAAATACACGCAGCTTGTCCCAGTCCATAGACCTGCTCCTAGATGTCACTGCCGCACGGTCGCTGCGTCAGTCCCCTGATAATATGACTCTTCTTTTATGGGCAATTTAGTTTCAACACTGTTAAGTGCGTCACAGAAACGACCCATCCGCATTTTGAGTTATTAAATCAATATGAGGCCTGCAGCATTTTCTGCAAGCAGGCATTTTCCCATGACTTGATTTCACAATGCGCCTTTTCTTGTGAAAAGTCAGGTAATTGGTGGGGGGCGCCTAGTTTGGAACCATTAAAAAAGGGGATACCAAAAAGCATCCCCTTTGAAGTCCATGATCGCAAGATCAGCTGATTTGAAGATCAGCCTTCGTGTTCTGCGATGAATTTCTCTGCCTCAAGAGCTGCCATGCAGCCCATGCCAGCAGCCGTTACGGCCTGACGGTATACTTTGTCGGTAACGTCGCCTGCGGCAAAGACGCCCGGAACGTTGGTAACGGTGCTGCCCGGTTTGACCAGAACATAGTTCTCGTCATCCATGTTGACCTGGCCCTTGAAGATGGCGGTTGCCGGATCGTGACCAATGGCAACAAAGAAGCCGTCTGCCGGGATGTCGGTGACTTCGTCGGTTTTGACGTTGCGGACACGAACCGCTTCAACACCATCCATCGGGCCATCGCCACCAAGAATGTCGTCAACAACGCTGTCCCAGACCACGTCGATCTTTTCATGTTTCAGCAGACGATCCTGCAGCATCTTTTCAGCGCGCAGTTCATCACGACGGTGGATCAGGGTCACCTTGGAGCAGATACCAGCAAGGTAAAGGGCTTCTTCAACGGCGGTGTTGCCACCACCGACAACCGTGACCGGCTTGTTGCGATAGAAGAAACCGTCGCAGGTCGCGCATGCCGAAACACCACGGCCGTTGAATTTCTCTTCACCCGGAAGGCCAAGCCAGCGTGCCTGTGCACCGGTCGAGATGATAACGGTTTCAGCGATATAGGTATCGCCGGAGTCGCCTTTGCAGACGAACGGACGTTTTGAGAAATCGACTTCGGTGATCAGGTCATGCACCATTTTGGTGCCGACATGTTCGGCCTGTGCCTTCATTTGATCCATCAGCCACGGACCCTGAATGACATCAGCAAAGCCCGGATAGTTTTCGACATCAGTGGTGATCGTCAACTGGCCGCCCGGCTGAAGGCCCATGACCATCATGGGTTCAAGGTTCGCACGAGCAGCATAGATCGCAGCGGTGTACCCGGCAGGGCCGGAGCCAATGATGAGGACTTTGGTCTGATGTTCCTGGGCCATGTTCTTTGTATACGTCCGAGATGAATAAAAACAGAGGTCGAACATATGAGCAGACCGGGCAAGACGCAACCGCTTCACGCAAAGTTTGAATGCCTTGTTTGGCGTTTTTTGAATGGTGAAATTCTACGTCCGAGACAGGTAGATTTCTTATGGCTTTGATGTGTAGCGAAATGGTGGGTGTTGCGCGGTCGAAAACCGGCCAAAAAGCAGATTTTTCAGCATTTTCAGTTACGGCATCCAAGCACAAGATTGCATTCTTGCTCGGATTATATTATTGCCAGCAACTTGCCTCGCTGTAATATTGTTTCAAACGGGGTAACTTTCGCGCACAGAATCGAGGAATAAATGCAACGGGTCAAACTCGACAAGATCGACCGCAGAATTCTGCGCGATCTACAGGAAGATGGCCGCATGACCAATGTGGAACTTGCTCGTCGTGCAGGTATCTCGGCCCCTCCCTGTTTGCGTCGTGTGCGCGCATTGGAAGAAACCGGCTTTATTCAGGGCTATCACGCGGATGTCGATGCGCAGGCGCTCGGCTATAACGTCACCGTGTTTGCCATGGTTGGTCTGGCAAGTCAGGCCGAACATGATCTGCGCGCGTTCGAAGCCCGTGCCGCGGCCTGGCCCGAAGTTCGCGAATGCCACATGGTCGCGGGTGAAATGGACTTCCTTCTAAAGATCGTCTCGCACAGCTGGGATGAATATCAGAAGTTCCTGACCACCGAGCTGACCGTTGCCGAGAACGTCAATCACGTGAAATCGGCCCTGTCGATTCGAACCGCGAAAAACATGCCTGGCGTTCCGATTGATATCGAAGTCGAAGACTGATCTTCGAAAGCCACATCCGACGACAATGAAACCGGTACTGATCAGTGCCGGTTTATTTGTTTGTGGGCAAATTTGCGTGATCCAATTGCACGCGCCTGCGTATTAAATGGCAGGGCAAACGCGCCACAAATCCCATCCGATTTTAGCGTGAGAAGAACAAAGCTCACTAAACGTATGAGGGAAGATGCTTGTAAAGCGCATCGGCTTTTCATACATGGTGAGATACCTATCCCTAAGGTGTGGTATATATATGTAAGGGTAATAATTGGAAGCGTTCAAAACCCTCCCGAAAAGCGGGGAAAACCCGTTAGTGGAAGAAAATGGTTGGTCTGGTATTCTGCCGACAATGGCGTTCGCGTTATGCGGCGTTTTGTTGCTGGTGGTTCTATCCTATCGTCCGACATCTGATCTTAAAGGTGTCGGGATGGTATTCCCGTTTTCCATGTCAGAAGACGAAATCCTGTCGCATGTCGGTGCATCCGGTGGCCGTGTTGCGAGGTTCGGGGGCTTTGGGCATATGGCTGTTGTCATTAATGACGATGGTACGGTGCCAAAAGCCGAGGATTACGGCGCGTTGTTTACCCTGTCTCCGCTGATTGTCTCAGCATGTTTTGATTAAGGCTGCGCTACCAAAGCCTTTTGACATCCAGGTGTCCGTCCATGGAAAAGCTTCTCGAAATTCGGGCTAACGCCCTTAAGACGCTGTTTGTCATCATTGCCCTGCATATCCCGCTTAGTGGTATTGCAGGTTACTTTGCAAGCAATGATGCAATGTCGCCCCTGATCGCCAGCGCAATCTTCGCCGTCATCGCGTTCCTGGTTTATCGAACCGCCGGTGAGCAGGCGCAGATTTCGCGGTTTATTGTTGCCTCGGCCATGATCTTACAGGTCGCGGTTCTGGTCTATGCCTTCCGCGGGCATCATTGGCAGATCGATATTCATATGTACTTCTTTGCAGCCCTGGCTGTGCTTGGCGCGCTGGTCTGTTGGAAGACAATTGTTGTGGTGACAGGTGTCATTGCACTCCATCACCTGATCCTGAACTTTGCTGTTCCGGCCTGGGTTTTCCCGGAAGGTGGCCAGTTTGCCCGCGTGGTGTTGCATGCGGTTGTCGTGATTGTTGAGGCCGGCGTTTTGATCTGGTCGTGCAAAAGCCTGTATTCGACTTTGGCCAATGCAGAAAACGCACGTGCGCAGGCCGAAAAGGCGGCAAAGGCCGCCGAAGATTTGGTTGCGCAGAACGAACATCTTCGTGCGCAACGTCGTGCCGAACGTGAACGGTTCAAGACCGAACTGGCCGATCAGATCAGCAAGCTGATTGGCAAGTCTGCCGGGGCGGTGGATGATGAGTCTGTTCAGCTGCAAAAGCGCGCACAGAAAATGAATGACCGTGCAAATGTTGGCCGCGAAGCATCTGTCGGTGCGGTCCATGCAGCCGAAGAAACATCACAGAACGTGCAATCAGCAGCATCTGCAGTCGAAGAAATCAACGCATCGGCTGATGAGATCTCGCGTCAGATCGAACGTGCACGTCAAATCACCGATAACGCAGTTTCACGTTCTTCAACAGCTAGCGAACGTATTGAATGGCTGTCCAATGCCGCGGACAAGATCGGTGAGGTGGTCAATCTGATCACGGATATCGCATCGCAGACCAACCTTCTTGCGCTAAACGCAACGATCGAGGCAGCCCGTGCAGGTGAAGCTGGCAAAGGTTTTGCCGTTGTCGCAAACGAGGTCAAAAACCTTGCCAATCAGACCGCACGTGCAACCGACGAAATCGCACAGCAGATTTCCGAAATTCAGGCGGCGACAGGAGATTCCGTATCCGCCGTTCAAGGTGTTTCGGAAACCATCGGCGATATGGTCGAGGTTGCTGCAACCATCTCAACCACGATGGAACAGCAGCAAGGTGCAACGCGCGAGATTGCCCAAAGCCTGAACGTCACGGTGGACGCAACACGTGATTTGTCTGATCTGATCCATCAGCTGTCCCAGATTTCCGAGGAAACCGGTGAAACCGCGACCGAGCTTCTTGGCAGTGCAGACCATCTGGGCCGGGAGGCAACCGACCTTAACCGCAATGTTGATGTGGTTCTGACCCAGTTGGCCAAAGCTGAGTAATCAGCAGGTCGGATCTGAAACGATAAAAGCCGGGTGAAAGCCCGGCTTTTTTATTGGCTGTGATCAAGGCATAAAAAAACGGCCCGCAATGCGTGGGCCGTTTCCTTTGATAAGTTGTTTCCCGGGTTACGAGAAATCGACCTTCAAAATTTCATAGCTCTTGGTGCCGCCCGGAACGGTGACCTCGACGGAATCCCCAACAGACTTGCCAATCAACGCACGGCCAATCGGCGACGTGGTCGAAATACGGCCAGAATTGATGTCAGCCTCGATCGGGCCAACAACCTGATAGGTGGTTTCTTCGTCGGTATCTTCGTCAACGATCTCAACCTTGGCGCCGAATTTAACAACGTTGCCGGCAAGTGACGGAACGTCGATAACTTCAGAGCGGCTCAGCACGTCTTCGAGCTCGGCAATACGACCTTCGCAGAAACTTTGGCGTTCGCGTGCAGCATGATATTCGGCGTTTTCCGAAAGATCACCATGCTCGCGTGCTTCCGCGATTGCCTTGATGATTTCAAGACGTTCGACGGATTTGCGATGCTTCAGTTCTTCTTCGAGGCGCTGATGCCCTTGCGGGGTCATTGGTACTTTTTCCATCGCGCTCACAGCCTATTCTTATTAGCGGTCGATACTACAAAATCAACCGCCCGGCATTTACCGCCGGGCGGTTTAAACTCGTCAGTCGGGTTCGGTTAGGAACCTCAGTACTTGTCCCCAAGATATTCCTGAACCGGACGAACTGCAAGTGCGCCGCGTTTCAGGTTGTCGATGGCCCGCAGGGTAGCGCGCGCACCGGCGACAGTGGTGTAGTACGGAATATCATCGGTCAAAGCGGTACGGCGGATCGAGAAACTGTCGACCACTGCCTGTTTGCTTTCCGTGGTATTGAATACCAGGTTGATATCGCCGTTCTTCATCATGTCCACGATATGGGGACGTCCTTCCTGTACCTTATTGACCGGGGTAACGTCCAGCCCTTCTTTTTCAAGAGCTTCGGCGGTACCGTGGGTGGCAACCACGCTAAATCCAAGTGCAATTGCATCGCGTGCAAGTTGAACTGCAGCGGGCTTATCGTGATTTTTAACCGAGATGAAGACCTTGCCACCAAGCGGCAGGGAATGGCCAGCGGCCATCTGTGCCTTGGCGAATGCGCGGCCAAAATCGGTGTCCAGACCCATGACTTCACCGGTCGAACGCATTTCCGGGCCAAGCAAGGTGTCGACACCCGGGAAGCGGTTGAACGGAAGGACTGCTTCTTTGACAGCGATATGCTTGAACGGACCGTGATCAATGTCAAAGTCGCCCAGCTTCTCGCCAGCCATGATACGTGCGCCGATCTTGGCAATCGGGTTGCCAGTTGCTTTTGCAACGAACGGAACCGTACGCGAAGCACGCGGGTTCACTTCGATCAGATAGATGGTGTCATCCTTGATCGCGAACTGAACGTTCATCAGGCCAACAACATTCAGTGCCTTGGCAAGCTGAACGGTCTGCGCTTTGAGGCGTTCAATCATCGCTTCATCAAGCGAATATGGCGGCAGCGAACAAGCAGAGTCACCAGAGTGAATACCCGCTTCTTCGATATGCTGCATGATGCCTGCGACAAAGACGTTCTCGCCATCGGAAACCGCATCGGCGTCAATTTCGATTGCATCCTGAAGGAAGCTATCGATCAGAACCGGGCTTTTGCCAGAAACCTGAACGGCTTCGTGCATGTAGCGCAGCAGATCATCGGTGGTGTGAACGATTTCCATCGCACGGCCGCCAAGGACATAAGACGGGCGAATAACGATCGGGTAACCGATGCCTTCGGCAATGGCGACGGCTTCGTCAACCGAACGTGCAATGCCGTTTGCCGGCTGTTTCAGGCCAAGCTTGTGGATCAGGGCCTGGAAACGGTCACGGTCTTCGGCAAGGTCGATGCTGTCCGGGCTGGTGCCGAGGATCGGAATACCTGCCTTTTCAAGTGCGGCGGACAGTTTCAGCGGGGTCTGACCACCATACTGAACAATCACACCAAGCAGCTCACCCTTGGACTGTTCAAGCTGGCACAGCTCGATCACGTCTTCGGCGGTCAGCGGCTCGAAATACAGACGATCGGAGGTGTCATAGTCGGTTGAAACCGTTTCCGGGTTACAGTTGACCATGATCGCTTCGATGCCAGCTTCCCGGAGCGCATAAGCTGCGTGCACACAGCAGTAATCGAACTCGATGCCCTGACCGATACGGTTCGGGCCACCACCAAGAATGATGACTTTCTTGCGATCGGTAACTTCTGCTTCGTTCTCTGCTTCAAAGAAGCCGTCACCTTCATACATGGAGTACATGTAAGAGGTGCGTGACGGGAATTCGGCAGCGCAGGTATCGATACGCTTATAAACCGGGCGCAGGCCAAGTGCCTGACGATCAGCGCGAACTGCGTCTTCTTCTTTGCCAGCAAGTTCCGCAAGACGCGCATCAGAGAAGCCAAGTTTCTTCAGACGCAGCAGTTCTTGCTTGTCGGTCGGGATGCCGTTTGCGCGAACTTTTTCTTCTTCAGCAACCAGCATTTCAAGCTGCTTGAGATACCAGGGGTCAAACTTGGTTGCCGACTGGATTTCTTCAAGCGTCATGCCGTGACGGAACGCCTGTGCAGCGTAAAGGATACGGAACGGGATCGGCTGGGTCAGCTGAGCGCGGATCGCGGCCTTGTCCGGTGCGCCTTCGATTTTGACTTCGTTCAAACCGGTCAGGCCGGTTTCCATTGAACGAAGACCTTTCTGAAGGCTTTCGGCAAAGCTGCCACCGATCGACATGGCTTCACCAACCGACTTCATCGCAGTACCCAGAAGCGGTTTTGCGCCCGGGAACTTTTCAAAGGTGAAGCGCGGGATCTTGGTGACGACATAATCAATGGTCGGCTCGAACGATGCCGGGGTCACGCCGGTAATGTCGTTATCAAGTTCATCAAGGGTGTAACCAACAGCAAGTTTCGCTGCGATCTTGGCGATCGGGAAGCCGGTTGCCTTGGATGCCAGGGCCGATGAACGCGACACACGCGGGTTCATTTCAATAACGATCAGACGACCGTCTTCCGGGTTTACGGCGAACTGAACGTTCGAACCACCGGTATCCACACCGATCTCACGGAGCACGGCAAGCGATGCGTCACGCATGATCTGGTATTCTTTGTCGGTCAGGGTCAAAGCCGGGGCAACCGTGATCGAGTCACCGGTATGAATGCCCATCGGATCGACGTTTTCGATCGAACAAATGATAATGCAGTTATCCGCGTTGTCGCGAACAACTTCCATTTCATATTCTTTCCAGCCCAGAATGGACTCTTCGATCAGAACCGTGTGGGTCGGCGAAATTGCCAGGCCGTTGCGAACGATCTGTTCGAATTCTTCACGGTTATAGGCAATGCCGCCGCCTTCACCGCCAAGGGTGAAACTCGGACGGATGATCGCCGGAAGGCCGGTGATCTCAAGCGCCTTAACGGCGTCTTCGAAGGTGCGAACCATCGCAGAACGCGCGCTTTCAAGGCCGATCTTGTCCATCGCATCGCGGAACAGCTGACGGTCTTCGGCCTTTTCGATGACGTGCTTTTTCGCACCGATCATCTCAACGCCGTATTTTTCCAGTGTACCGTCATCATGCAGGGCAAGGGCTGTGTTCAGAGCCGTCTGACCACCCATGGTCGGCAGGAGCGCGTCCGGGCGTTCCTTTTCGATGATCTTTGCGACCATCTCAGGTTTGATGGGCTCGATATAGGTTGCATCGGCCAGGTTCGGGTCGGTCATGATGGTCGCAGGGTTCGAGTTGACCAGAATGACGCGGTAACCTTCCTCTTTCAGGGCTTTACAAGCCTGGGCACCGGAATAGTCAAACTCGCAAGCCTGACCAATAACAATCGGGCCGGCGCCGATGATGAGGATTGATTTGATATCTGTACGTTTCGGCATGTCGTTTTCCGCTTTTCGCAAGGGCAGGCGCGCGTGCTGCACCGCCTCGTTTAAGTCCGTTAATCGCGTATCTTTGGAGCGTGTCTCGATCTGGTGATCAGGACTTCGCTTCTTCGATCAGACCAACGAAACGTTTGAACAGGTAGTGGCTGTCATGCGGCCCCGGCGATGCTTCCGGGTGGTACTGAACCGCAAAGACCGGTTTGTCTTTGGCGCGAAGACCTGCAAGGGAACCATCAAACAGCGAGAAGTGCGTTGCTTCGACATTGTCTGGAAGGCTGTCCTTGTCGACGACAAAGCCGTGGTTCTGCGACGTGATTTCGACAACACCGGTGGTCGTGTCCTTGACCGGGTGGTTCGCACCGCGATGACCGACTTCCATCTTCTTGGTTTTCGCACCAAGGGCGAGTGCCATCATCTGATGACCAAGGCAGATGCCAAAGACCGGCTTGCCGCTATCAATCAGTTTCTGGATGGTCGGAACCGCGTATTCACCGGTTGCCGCCGGGTCACCAGGACCGTTTGACAGGAAAATCCCGTCCGGGTTCATCGCAAGAACTTCTTCAGCCGTCGTGGTTGCCGGAACAACCGATACCTTGCAATCAAGACTTGCGAGGTTGCGCAGGATGTTGCGTTTCACACCGTAGTCGATGGCAACAACATGATGTTTGGCATTGCCAAGCTGACCGTAACCGCCTTCACGCGACCACAGGGTTTCTTCCCAGTCGTAACCGGTCGTGCAGCTATTGTCCTTGGCAAGGTCCATGCCTTCCAGGCCCGGCCATTCATTGGCCTTGGCGATCAGGGCAGGGATGTCAAACACGCCATCAGGATTGTGGCAGATGACGCCGTTCGGCGCACCTTCGTTACGAATGCGCTTGGTCAGGCGGCGGGTATCGACACCGGCGATCCCGATACGACCATGTTCGGTCAGCCATTCGTTGAAATGTTTCTGGGCGCGGTAGTTGGAAGGTTCGGTAATGTCCTGGCGCAGGATGCAGCCAAGGGCGACCGGTTTGGCGTTTTCGATGTCTTCGTCGTTGGTGCCGACGTTACCGATATGCGGGAAGGTAAAGGTAATCATCTGACCGGCATAAGACGGATCGGTCATGATTTCCTGATAGCCCGTAATGGAGGTGTTGAAGCAGACTTCACCGACGACCTCTCCTCGGGCCCCGACGCCGCGTCCCCAAAATACTGAACCATCTGCGAGAACCAGAACGGCAGAAGCACCAGGAGGCGGGGTGTGCGTGGGCGCTGACATTGGCAAATGTCCTTTCGATCTTTCCACGGTGAGACACGGAGTCTTTTTATATATAATAAATGCGGGCAAGCCGACAAAAACGGCTGCGAATAACCTGCATACCGGACATGCAGACGTGCCAAGACATTCCCAGCATGATGATCCAGCCACTTTGAAAGTGGCAGTATGCCGTGCTGGAAGCGGGGCAAAGCGTAATCCCGGTAGGCAAATTGGCGGATGTCTACGGGAGTCGCGGACCCATGTCAAGAACGCATCTAAACTTTTATTTCCCTAGGGAAATCAACGGTTTGCGGGCTCATGTTTTCTTTGCGTCCGGGGGCGATATGCGGTATGTTCGCTCCTTTCTTCCACAAAATCAGAGATGAGCCATGCTGCGATCGCAGCTTAATGACGCTTTGAAAAAGGCCGTCCTTGCAAAGGATGCCTGCTCCGTAACCACCGTGCGCCTTATTCTGGCAGCACTGAAGGAACGCGATATCGCAGCACGGGGCGAAGGTAACACCGACGGCATTTCAGATGACGAGATCATCAATCTGCTTCAGGCGATGGTAAAACAGCGCCGCGAAAGCATCGAAATGTACACCAAGGGCAATCGCCCGGAACTGGCCGAACAGGAAGCCAATGAGATCGAAGTGATCGAAAAGTTCCTGCCAGCCCAGCTGTCCGATGACGAAATCGAACAGGCCGTTCGCGGTACCGTTTCGGAAATTGGCGCGACCTGCCTTAAGGATATGGGCCGCACGATGGCGGCACTCCGCGACAAATACAGCGGCACCATGGATTTCGGCAAAGCGGGTGGCGTTGCCAAAAAACTGTTGGGTTAATCTCAACAGCACTATGTCATTTGAAAGCCGGGCGTGTAAAATCGTCCGGCTTTCGTCGTCCCGAGACCTGATAGATAACGACAAACAAACATCAGGCACGGGGCAGGGATCATCAAACTGAGTATGGGATCGGGGCAGATATGAGCTTTCCCCAGTCGTTTCTGGACGACCTGCGGGCACGGGTGGGACTGGCGGATATCGTCGGCACATCGGTGAAGCTGATCAAACGCGGCCGGGAATATTCCGGACTGTGCCCATTCCATTCTGAAAAATCCCCGTCCTTCACGGTCAATGAGCAAAAGGGTTTCTATCATTGCTTTGGCTGTGGTGCGCATGGCGATGTCATCAGCTTTGTGATGAATACCCGTGGCCTGACCTTTGTCGAGGCGGTCGAGGTGCTGGCCAATCAGGTCGGCATGGATGTGCCCAAACCATCGCGGGAAGCCCAGGAACGCGAACAAAAGGCCAAAACCCTTTATGAGGTGATGGAAGCGGCCTGCGCGTTCTTTGAACGCATGTTGCGCATGCCCGAAGGCAAGGAAGGTCTGGATTACTTCCATCAACGCGGTCTTGATGACAAAACCATTGCCGATTTCCGTCTTGGCTATGCGCCCGATAACCGCGCTGCGCTGAAGGCCGCACTCAAGCGCGAAGACATTGACGAAAAGCTCATGATAGAAGCCGGGCTTTTGATCGAGCCAGAAGACAGCGGCCGGCAAAGCTATGACCGGTTCCGCGGGCGTGTGATGTTCCCGATCCTTGATCGTCGTGGCCGTGTGGTGGCTTTTGGCGGGCGCGTGATGGGCGATGCCAAACCGAAATACCTTAACAGCCCGGACACACCTCTGTTTCATAAGGGGCGCCTTCTTTATGGCCTGCCCCAGGCCCGCGAAGCATCGCGCCACGAAGCACCGATCATTGTAACAGAAGGTTACATGGATGTGATTGCCCTGCACCGGGCGGGCTTCCGGGGGGCTGTTGCCCCGCTTGGCACGGCTGTGACCGAAGAACAAATCGGCGAGCTTTGGAAAATGACCAACGAGCCGATCCTGTGTCTTGATGGTGATGCGGCGGGCAAACGTGCCGCTGTGCGTGCGGCTGAACGTGCGTTGCCGATCTTGCGGCCGGGCAAATCATTGCTGTTTTCCATCCTGCCAGAGGGCGAAGACCCGGATAGCCTGATGGGCGCGCCAGACGGCTTCAACAGTTTCAAAAAGATCATCGAACAGGCCGTGCCCTTGGCCGAGCTTGTCTGGCGCATGGATGTTGGCGCACACAAGATCGATACGCCCGAACGTCGCGCAGCCCTTGAGGCGACGATTAATCAGCGCATTTCCGTGATTGCCGATGAAGCCGTGCGCGGTCAGTACAAGTCGATGTTTAACGATCGCATCTGGAAATTGTTCAAAGGTGACCGTGGTAAAAAGCCCGCTTTTAATGCGGGTGCGAGCGGTGGCTATCAAAATAAAAATGCCAATCGGGGTGGCAAACGCGGGAAAAAAGACCATTTCTGGGGTCCGGCAGGCAAAGCGGTGCCGGGCATGTCGCGACCACCGATGCAAAAGAAGCGTGACCTTCAGGACTCCATCTTGTTGCTGACGCTGATCAATCATCCATCTTTGCATGACGAGATTGGCGAACAGCTTGGAATCTATAGTTGTGCAGACTCCGCGCTTGACAATCTTCGTCGGGCCGTCTTAAAGCTGCTTGATGACGATCCTGGACTTGATTCCGAAACAATCAAGGCCCATTTGGAGCGCGACGGGCTGTCAGAGACAGTTTTGCGGGTGGTTGGTGCCGATGTAATCGCGCACGCTGCTTTCGCCAAGCCCGAAACGCCGCTTGAACGGGCCCGAACGGGTTGGAAACAGGTTTTTTCCATGGCTGTAAGCTCCCTGGAGGACGAAGAGGCAAAATACGCCGTCCGACAGTTGGCAGCAGATACCAGCGAGGAAGAATGGGAGAGGTTTTCTCACAGACGTGAGGATCTCGCCCGGCGCCGGGAAAATGTGTTTAAGCTCGACGACTGATTTTTGATCATTCTGTGGTCATGATCGGCGATCGGGCTATTTGTGATTTGCGCTGAAAACACAGTGCGTGGGACAACAACGGTACGAATGTACCCAGCGGGAAACGGGGAATAGATGTCGTCTAAGACTTCGAACGCTGAAGAGAAAAAGAACTCTTCTGAAAACGCAGACGGACCTCTTCTCGATACATATAAAGCGGCCATCAAAAAGCTCATTGCCAAGGGCAAGGAGAAAGGCCACATCTCAGTCGATGAATTGAACGCGGCCCTGCCGTCGGAACATTTCTCGTCCGAGCAGATCGAAGACGTGATGAGCAATCTCAACGAGATGGGCATCAATGTCATCGATGGTGACGACGGCGATGACAATGACGACGACAACGACGATTCTGATGCCGATCCGCGTGGCAATATCTCCGAAGAAGATGTCGGTCGCACCGATGACCCGGTACGCATGTATCTGCGCGAGATGGGCAGTGTAGAACTGCTCTCACGCGAAGGCGAAATCGCCATCGCAAAGCGTATCGAGGCTGGCCGCGATATGATGATTGGCGGGATTTGCGAAAGCCCGCTGACCATTCGCGCAATCGTTAACTGGCACGATCAGCTTCAGGCTGGCGAGCTGCTTCTTCGTGATGTCATTGACCTTGAGACCACCTATGGCGGTGGCCCGGATGCAGAAATTGCTGCGGCCGAGGGTGAAGACGAAGAAGAGACCGATGTCGATGCAGAAGCAGATGTCGAAAGCTTCGATTCTGCCAATGACGATGATGACGAAGACGCCGAAACGGAAACCCCCGAAGGCATCACCGATGACGCCGAGGAAGAAGAGGACGATGACGAGTCCGAAGAATCCGAAGGCGAAGAGGGTGAAGGCGACGGCGAAGACGACGAAGATGACGAGAACGAGCAGGTCAACGTTTCGCTTTCCAAAATGGAAGAGGAACTGACCGAGCAGGTTCTTGAGAAGTTCGAGCTGATCGCAAAAACCTATGAGAAGCTCCATAAGGCGCAGGAACAGCGTCTGGTGGCTTTGAACAAGGGTGAGTTGGTCCCGGCCGCGACCGAGAAGCGCTATAACAAGCTTAAGGGCGAGATGGTCGATTTGATGGAAGATGTTCACCTGAACAACTTCCGCATCGAAGAACTTCTTGATCACCTGACCGGTTTGAACAATCGTCTGCTTGGCCTTGAAGGCAAGCTTCTGCGCTTTGCTGACCGTTGCAAAATCAAACGTCCGGACTTCGTTAAACAGTATCAGGGCCATGAACTTGACCCGAACTGGATGGAACGCGTTGGCGGTCTGCCGGGAAAGGGTTGGAAAACCTTTGTCGAGCGTTACTCTGACGAAATTGCCAACCTGCGCGAAGGTGTTGGTGGTGTTTCGGCCGAGGTGGGCTTGCCGATTGGTGAATTCCGCCGCGTTTATGGCGTTGTCAACAAGGGCGAACGCGAAGCCGGCCGTGCAAAGAAAGAGATGATCGAGGCCAACCTGCGTCTCGTGATCTCGATCGCCAAGAAATACACCAACCGTGGTCTTCAGTTCCTTGACCTCATTCAGGAAGGCAATATTGGCCTGATGAAGGCGGTGGACAAATTCGAATACCGCCGTGGTTACAAGTTCTCGACCTATGCGACCTGGTGGATCCGTCAGGCCATTACGCGTTCTATCGCCGATCAGGCCCGTACGATCCGTATTCCGGTCCACATGATCGAAACCATCAATAAGCTGGTGCGTACGTCGCGTCAGATGCTGCATGAAATCGGTCGTGAGCCGACCCCGGAAGAGCTGGCAGAAAAACTGCAGATGCCGCTTGAGAAGGTCCGCAAGGTTCTGAAAATCGCCAAAGAGCCGATCTCGCTCGAAACCCCGATCGGGGACGAGGAAGACAGTCACCTTGGCGATTTCATCGAAGACAAGAACGCCGTTCAGCCGCTTGATGCAGCGATCCAGGCCAACCTGCGTGAAACCACCACGCGTGTTCTGGCATCGCTCACCCCGCGTGAAGAACGTGTTCTGCGTATGCGTTTTGGTATCGGTATGAACACCGACCACACCCTCGAAGAGGTTGGTCAGCAGTTCTCTGTTACCCGTGAACGTATCCGTCAGATCGAAGCAAAAGCACTGCGCAAGCTCAAGCATCCGTCGCGCTCGCGCAAATTGCGTTCGTTCCTCGATTATTAAGAAATCAAACGACGTTCGGGCTTGACCTTGGCCCGAAAATCGCTAGTTTTCGGGACCGCATCGAAACATCGATGCGGTCTTTTCTTTACCCGGACTTTTTGTCTTGGGGGCCCGTAGCTCAATTGGTTAGAGCCGACCGCTCATAACGGTCTGGTTGGGGGTTCAAGTCCCTCCGGGCCTACCAGGGTAAATTGTCATTGTTGCGTGCCACATAAGTTGTCATTAGTGCCACAAAAGATGACATTCGTGCCAAGAAGTTGACAACTACTTCACTGTTCTGCAGCTGCTAACAATCTGCACGCCCGCGCCCCGTCAAAAACTTTCCGCTTCTTGAAATATTATGGTGCGCGATCTCAATTGGTTTGTAGCTGCAAGCCGCAGTTCGATTTCGCGCTATTCTCAGTGCAAAACGCCAGAATGCATTAGTTGTATTCGACCCTTTCCCCTCGAGTCTTTAAGCCTACAAGGCACATTTGGATGGTTTATAGGACGCCAAACAAACTAATTTCCAGTGGACGGACAGTTATGTCTGGATCGGCTAAAGCTCTAGGTTGAGTGGCTTCCAAAAAGGAAGATATCCGTTTTTGGGTTTTCTTTATCGCAGTAAATCTGCTCGATGCAAACATTTGAGATTGGTGAGAGAGACTCTGCTCGTGGTGTCAGGCAGAAAACCTAGCGTTCCACAACTTTGTATTGATTTTGTATTTGTATTATTTTGTATGAAAGTCACTAGAGATTTTTTGTAATGCATTAATAGTAATGATTTTTTTGTATTCACAGTGTTGATTGTTTATCAACCTTAAGTTGAGTGCAGAGTGTTGGGTGGCGTTGACAAAACCTCGAATAAAGAGATTATAGACGCCGCAACATTTCAGTAACGGAGTTCCCAAAACGCAAAAAACCGACCCAGAGAACTGAACCGGTCAATTACGTCGCTAAAGCGAGATAGCTTCCAACTCCTCCTTTAGCACGTTGCCCAATTGAAGGCAAGCACTGCGTGTCAGCACGCCACGGGTGAGCTTTGCCTTATGCATATGCGAAGGAGAGGATCATGATGAATCCCGTCCGCAAAGTCGTGTCTCGGAGTAAGGGGCGCGTAAATGGTTATTACTACAGTCGCAAAGCGCGGCGTCTCTTGCCGTGGGAGTCTCAGCTTGAACGAGATGCTCTCATTATTGTTGACCTTATGCCGGAGGTCGATCAGGTCGCTGTTCAACCCTTCAAGCTTGTTTATCAATGCGACGGTCGAGACCGGATCTACTTTCCAGACATATTGATTCAAGGGAGTTTTGGCGAGACGGTCATTGAGGTTAAGGCCTCCGGTGAGCTACTGAAACCAGATAACCAAAAGCGGTTCCCATTGATCGAAGCTACATTGGCTGAAAATGGCTATCGTTTCGAAATATGGACAGAACAAGACATTCGACGAGAGCCAAGACGGAAAAACTTGGGGCTGCTGAGTGCTTATCGTCTCTGCGAGCCACCAGCTGTAGACAAGAAGCAGCTGCGATCACTTTTCCGAGAATGTCCCCATGTCTCGATACAGGAGGTTGCCGACCTCATTGGCGGCGATGCTGACTTAGGCGACGTGCTGCTGCTTGTTGCCAGTGGTCAGTTAAAAATTGATTTAGATGCGCGAATTGGACTGAGCACTCCTGTTGAGTTAGTTCAAGGAGGACTTGGGCAATGACCAAATTTCAACTTCCGGAAGGATCCCGTATTAAGCTCGATGGTGCGCAATACAAGGTCGTGGCGCGAACAGCTGGGGGCGAAATACATCTCAGCCATCTTGATACTGGCGAGCCGATGATGGTTCCTGCTCAGGACATTGTAAGGGCGATTTATGACGGTGAAGCAGAACTCACCGGAACTTCAATTGATGATGTCCGCCATAAGCTCGTCTCTTTCGATGCATTCAGCAAACGGGATCGTGACGAAGCCAGAAGAAAACTCGCTTTTGTTCAGAAGGTCGACAGTGTTGTAAAGGCCGCTAACCTGAACCAGGCAGTGAATTATGTAATAATGCATTCCCGTAAAGCTAACTCACCTTCTGTGCCTTCGAAGAGAACGTTGGTTCGTTGGTACACCGCTTGGCATTCAAGTGGTCGTGACATTCGTTCTTTATTGCCGCGGCATTGTCTTAAGGGGCCGAAAGAGGTTCGTGCAGATAATCGCATTAAAACGATCATCTGGGAGACCGCGCTTGAGCACTATCTCAAGCCAGAACATGCGAGTGGAACGGAGGTTTACAACCTTGTTAAGCGCAAGATTGAGAGAGAGAACAAGAGCCTCTCGTTAGGGATGAGGCTTACAGCTCCCAGTCGCAGAACGGTTTATCGCTGGCTTGGCAATCTGGACCCATACGAGGTGCTCGCGGCTCAAAAGGGTACCAATGTTGCTGATCAAAAGTTTAGACCGGTTGATTCGGGCATTGGGGCATCTCGCCCGTTGGAGCGGGTCGAAATAGACCATCATCTGATTGATCTGTTGGTCGTGTATTCAAATGGAGATGTGCTGGGGCGTGTGTGGTTAACCGTTGCCTTAGACGTATACAGTCGGATGGTAGTAGGCTTCGATATCAGCCCTGAGGCCCCTTCTTATCGCTCAATTATGAGATGTTTGCGAAATGCAATCGCTCCCAAGGATGCCTTTGTGAGGCGGGTGATCGATGAATTTCATGCGCAGGATGGTCGCGAGCAAGGTGTGACCATCGAGAATGAGTGGCTCTGCTTTGGCTTGATCGCATTGTTGGTGGTTGATAACGGGTTAGAATTCCATTCTGAGAACTTGCTCAACTCTGCGGCCCAAATTGGAACTTCAATTGAGTACAATCCTAAGAGATCTCCGCGATATAAAGGCAAAGTTGAGCGGCTCTTTGGAACGCTGAACTCTAAACTCATCCATACGCTGGAAGGAACGACATTCTCAAACCCCCAAGAGCGTGGCGAGTATCCAGCGGAGAAAAATGCAAAGATTACTATCCAAGATTTGATGCTTTTGGTCACCAAGTTCTTGGTTGATGAATATCCTAACTCGTATCACGAAGGCATTCGCGATTGTCCGATCCGGAAATGGGAAAGAGGGACAAATACGCATCCTGTGCGTCTTCTTAGTAATCCTGAAGACTTGGAGATTCTCACGTCCTGCGTTGAGACGTGCACATTGTCTCGTACTGGTGTGACGTTACTAAATCTGCAATTTCAATCTGATGCTATTCAGTTGCTGTATCGGCGACTGATGAGTGGAAGGATGCGGTTACCGAAGAATCCCAAAGTTAAAGTCAAGTTTGATCCTGAAAATCTCCTGACCGTGTATGTCGAGGACCCAGAAAATCGGGTATTTCTGCCAGCAAAATGTAGGTTTGAGACCTATGCGGATGGTCTGTCCGTCTGGCGTCATAAGATGATCCGTAGTGTTGTTGCCAAGGAAACAAATGGGGCACGAAAACACTCGGAAGAGGCGCTCCTCAGCGCACGCGTTACGACCTTCGAGCTCGCTCAGCAACTTAAGTCGAGTAAGCAGAAGACCACACGCAAAAGGGCACATCGGTTCGCGAGTGAGGAAGTCACTGCTGATGTTGTGACCAACTTGGAAAGCGCCTCAGATGCTAAAGAGCATAATGATGCGCCTTTGGAGGAGTTTGACTTTTCAACTGACGAGATTGTAGCGGAGATCGAACGTGCACAGTGGAAGTCAACCTCTCCGTCTCGCAGAACGGGAGGCGAAAATGCATGAATTAGGTTTTCTCACCGACGAGCAAGCGGATGGATTGGCAGCGTTTCAAAACCAGAGAGTTCATCACGGTCAGTTCCAAGAGGTAATCGCTCGGATAACCAACTTTTACAGGTCTGGAACACGCACATATGCTCCAGGCATTCTGACAATTGTTGGTGAAACAGGTGCGGGAAAATCCTCTATCATCGAGAGTTTTTGCACTACCGCCAACGGTGGAGCAAGTTCTGGCCGGGTTCTGTCAATTATCATACCGCAGAGCTGTACAATCAAAAATCTGGCGTCCGGCATTTTGCAAGCTTTAGGAGACCCTTGCGCGAGTATGGGAACACTCGTGTCGATGGAGAGACGGATCGCTCGGTTTGCGGACCTCGCCAGTGTTAACATGCTCATCTTCGATGAGTTCCAACATGTAACCAATAAAGGCAGTCAAGCCCGTCGCTACGATATGGCCGATTGGTTGAAAACTCAGCTTGAGATATTGCGCAGACCAGTGCTGTTCGTAGGGCTTCCGGAGGTCAACGAAATCTTCAAGGTGAATTCTCAGCTTGAAACACGCAGGCGTGGGCGGATTGAGTTGCACCCGTTTGACCCCGCAACGAAAAGTGGAGCAAAAGAACTCTTGATGTTGTTTCACTTTTTGAACCAAGAGCTGCCCTTACCCGATCCGTCAACCTCAGTGCTCAAAAATAGCGATGCTATGTTGAAGTTAGCCCGATCTTGCAAAGGGTTAATTGGTTACATCACCAAGGTCATCAATCGCTCCGTAGAGATCGCACTGTTGAGCGGTAGTCAGACGCTCACGGAGCAGCATCTGGCAGCGGCTTTCTCGGAGCTAATGAAGGCTTCTGAAGACCTTGACACTAAAGCGGTAAGGCCGTGGCAATCCGCACAGCAGGAAGTAGTTGGAAGAGTGATCGGCCGTCAACAGGAGGGACTGCAAAGTGGGCCATTCTAAAGCGGTTCCAATAACTTCTCCTCCTATTAAAGACGAGAGTTTGATCGGTTACTTAATTCGAATTGCAGGTATCAATGCATATGAGAGTTCAGCTTGGACGTTGAGGCATGCTGGGCTCGGGTATGTGGATACTAAAGCTTCGACGTGGAAAAGCCGAATTCCGGACCTCGCGTTGGTCTTAGGGCGGTCATTGGAAGAGATTATAACGTTAGCGCCAATTAATACGTCTGAAGGTAATCATTCAAAGGTGCGCCTGCCGAATGGAGAGGTGATATCCCGATACTTCTTCAAATGGCCCACGAAGGCAATCTGCTCACTATGTGCTCGAGAAAACAAATATTTGTCGAGTTTGTGGGATCTGAGGTTGGTAACTCATTGCCCTCGACATGGGGGGCGCTTGCGGCAGGAATGCTCAGAATGCGGCGGAGTTGCGAGGTTTTACCGAACAACGCTCGACTTTTGTAAGTGTGCAAGAGCCAAAAACAACGCGGCCACGAGGCTTTCGGAGAGCCATGTTGGTTTACTTAGGTTGCTCTCCAACAAGTATGGGGGGACTAACTTCAATCTACAACAGTATGGATTTCCTAGTTGCATTCTGAACGCGACGTTCAAAGAAGCTATTGAGACGGTTTCGTTGCTTGGTTCTTTTCTGGAGAAAGGCGGTGATTTCGACGGGAGGTCTTATCATTATGTAAAGGAAGAGAACATCGTTAGGCAAGTTGCCGCCGCCGCAGAGGCGCTGACCAACTGGCCTAACGGGTTTTTCCGCTACATGGGGAGGTTGCTAGTATCGCCAGAGAATTATTCCCAGCCAAAGTTTTTTGCCAATAATCTTGTGTATTTATACCAAGCAAGCTCGGTTTACAGGTCGCGAGCACCTGTCGTCTTCGAAGGGTTTGAAGCATATTTTCATCTCTTGGCGGATGCTCCGACTACAATCAAAGTACCCAAATTGCAGCCAAGTCCCGGGAGGCACAAATGGCTTGTCTCTGCGTCTGATACCCGGAAATGGTTGCGCACTAATCATAGAAATATTGATCGATTGATCAATGAGGGGCATCTCAAAGCGATAGTCTCTCGAAGAGGGAGCAAAATTCATCGGCTCATCACTCATGAGAGCATAAATTCCTATCTAGATTTGAAGAAAAGACTGATCGGTGCTGGTGCTGCTGCGCACATGCTTTCGGTATCTTTGCACACTCTGAAGACTCTGGTTAAAGCGGGATTTATAACGCCTTTTCATTCCCCTGACCTGGATGGCAGCCATTGCTGGCGGTTCGATCAGAAAGTACTCGAAGGCTTCTTGCACGAACTGGAGGAACATGCTGCAGAGTTCAAGCTTGGTCCTGTGCAATTGATTGCTGCTGTTAAGAAGTACAACAAGCAAGGTCTCTCATACGTGAAGCTCTTGAGCATGATTAGAGAGGGAGAAGTTGAGTTGTTGATGTACTCACGAACAGAAAGGGGATTTCTGAAGTTCGGGGTGGATCCAGAGGCTCTCAACAAGCTTTTCAGTGACGAGGAGTCACCGGAACAGGCCAAACCTGGTGGTGTCGCGTGATGTTTGAGAGGCGGGTGTGATGGCTGAAAATCAGACTTATCCCTTTTTGCGTTCTCTTCTTTGGCAAGGTGACAGAGAACGGGATCTGAGCGATCAAGATATGCTCAGCATTTACGAGAGAGGTTGGCGCTTTCGCGATGTTCTTTCTCCCTTAGGGCCTAGCGAAATTGCGTACGTGAAGCACTTGGCAGCGTCGTATGGATCTTGGCTCGAGCTTGAATGTGAAAGGCTTCTAATTGCGCCCACTAGAATGGGCGTCAACCAACATACTGGGATTGGCCATGCTGCATCCGACGTAATCTCCTTGATGGAGGCACTCCTTAGCGAGTTTATGCTAGATATAGGCTTGGGGCTGTCAGGCCATACTGCCCTATTCTCCTCAATCATTGACATTGACGTTCCAGACAAAGTGTCGCTGACTTTAGTTAACTCCAGCCAGAACATGAGGGAGTTTCGGCGAATAGTTAATACAGATGGTCCTCTGGCTCTTTTTGATGAAAAGCTTAGAAAATCATTTTCATTTGGGCCGTGTTACTTTGATCAACTTGGTATGTGGGTGAGCATACGGCCCAAGGTTAGCGTACCTGCAATCAAGTTGGCTGTGACTTACGATACGAGGGACAAAACGCTTCACGTCCCAACTTCAAATGAAGGCTGGTCCAAAGGTTTACCAATTGTTGCGCCAGATGATGAACTGTTGTTCGCGGTAGTTGATGCTGCAGAATGCGGGGCTTCTTTTGAGACAAGTGATATCGATCTTGAGTTACTTGTTTTGCTCTCGGGATATGTGGAGCGAATTGAGCCTGTTGCGGAAAAAATTCTAAGTTCCGGGATCAGTCGAATAGAGCTGCAAAGTACTTTGATTCAGTTGCTGGGCGCCTCACAGCCATCTCGAACTTCAGAGAAGCTGTTTGCAAAAGGAAGAGACCGTTTGAAGGGGCTACTCGACCAAATATCGTATAGCTGATCTCCGTTGTTGAAATAGTTTTAAATTTGGCGCGAATAGATAGCTAAGGTTTTGATTTTTATTGTTTTTCCACTCGTGCGTTCTTGAACCGTCGCATGAGTGGAAAAGTGTTTTATTTCAAGTGCTTAGTTGTTTTTCTCGCTACTGCGCTAATTGGTCTCAATTAGGATGGTTGTGCATAGGAGCTTCGTTATTTCTGCTATGATTGTCAGAGAGATCGTGAAGAGCAGGTTCATTTGTCCAAGTGTTACCTATTGTTGTGAAAACACGTGGATTAGCAAGTGACGAGGAATGAGAATGTCCGAGGAACAGGCTGAGAATGTACTTACCCTGAGAGAGGCGCAAACTTTGTGTCGAGCGGCCCTCAGGCTGCTTCGGAACTGGGGACTCTCGAATGATGATATTCAGGCTCTTATGGGACAATTACCTGAAGCCAGCAGACTGGATTTCGAAAATGAGCAACAGCAGCCGAATGAGGACATGATAGTCCGAGCGAACCTGCTCCTCAGTATTCACCGACAGTTAAGGGTGCTTTTTGCTGACAAGGTGCAAGGGTATCAATGGGTGAAGAAGACCAATTTAACATTCAACGGATGCAGCGCTCTGGATGTGATGTTGCGAAGTGGTGTAGGGGGGATCGTAGAGGTCAAAGAATATCTTGAAGCCGAGGTTTCTAGGTAGTTTCTCTCCGAATGATTTGGGCCAGTATGAACCAAGAATGCTTCGCAGCTACTCGCAATGAGCACGATCCGGGCATGATAGAATTGGCTGCAATCGCGCTCAGTTTGTGAAGGTCGGAAATATCTCGCTGGTAGCTGCCCATCGTCTAGAGTTTGCGCTTGACCTTGGGCTGAATTTATCTAGTTTACGGCTGCGTGTTGAGCATTCGTAATCGTTTGAATGTGCTCGATTAGGGCCTGTAGCTCAATTGGTTAGAGCCGACCGCTCATAACGGTCTGGTTGCGAGTTCAAGTCTCGCCGGGCCCACCACCTCCTCCCAAAATCCGCAAGCGCTTGATCTCGCTTTGCATCGGACCTCTCCGCGTTCGGTGGTCAACGCATCGTTAGACTGTATCTTAAGCTTATCTTTGTCAAAGGATGCGCGATACACGCGATGGGGTCAGACACTTTGGCTGTGCTTCTGTGGGCGGTGAAGCAAGGGATGTGGCTATCTTATAAAGCAGCTTCTGCCTCTCTCCTGCGCCAAGTGAATGAAGGCAGGCCGCCGGTATTGTTGATTGCTGTACCAGCGGCGTGCAAACATGTTGTTGCAGTAGGTGAAGATTTTCAGGCGCCATTTACTGCATCCTTGTGTACCGAACAGCACCTCACCAGAAATGGGGCATTGGCCATCGATCCGGGAGCGGAACCAGATCATTCCAGTCCGCGCCTTTGAGGATGCGGCGAAGATAGGCGCGCTCGAGCGTTCGCATCGGTTTGTGAACACGAAATTTGCGCCATTCTGTGTTAACGCCATCCGGGAAGCGCGGCCGCGGATAGTCGCAAAGACGCTCGGCGATCTTCTTTCCCTTCTGCTTGCGATAGGTACGTGACATCATGCGTCTCCTAAGTTGAACCCTAGAAGACGTCGAGCAGCAGATAGAAAAAGCCGGCTGGTGATATGGTGCAACCCGAGCAGATACAAACACCCGGTTCGCAAAAGGACGTTCCGGGAGCATTGAGGGGCGCAGGCAAAGCGATGTCAGCTAAATTTTTGAACCGTTACTATAAGCGTGATGTGACCCGCAGACAAGCGGTCGGCTGTTGGCTAGGAGCATGCGACACGCGTTTACGCAAGTCCGGCGGCGTATCAATCGTTTCGGGGCTGATTTTGTCCGTTAATTGAGGTTTCCAGACAAAGTAAACCTGAGCTCCAGCAAGAAAGTAGATTCATGCACCAGCCGCCCAAATTGTCATAATTCGGGGGTATGGAACGCGTCAGGCTGGCTGGGAGAAAGAACAATTGCCTTCCAGCCAATCAAAAAGATCTTGCTCCTTTGGAGGCAAGTCGATTTGCAGACCGCCAGCAAATTCCTTGAATGCCTCAAGGTTTAGTTGATTCAGGCCGACCAGTACCGTGATGTCTTTCACCAAGGCATCGGCAATGACATCCCTAAAACCGCGTCCTTCGGCTTCATGCTTGCCAAATTTGTTGATTACGAGAACATCGGCACCTTTTTGAAGTTCAGCGGTAACGAAGCCAACCGCATCCTCAAGAGCACTTGTGTCGAGGCGGCAGCCGCGTGAATGTTTGCCCAGTGCCTGAGAAATTCGAATAACCGGACCGTCTGGCAGTACCTTAACATCCATATCGCACGGATCATCTACCTCCCGTTCGGAGTTGATCTGTACTGTGCCGCAAACGCGCAAACCTCTGTCCAAAAGGCGCTGGGCGACACGGGACAAAAGCAAGTCCGTGTCTCCTCTACCCGCAGCCATCGTGTAAGCGATTTTCATTTCGGTAATCCTTGTCTCGTTTCGTACGGGAAAAACGTTAACCTGAGTCAGGAGACCTGATCCTTTGAAACAGGCATATCCGAGCGACGGATTGTGCATTCAAGGTCGCGCAAAAGGCCGTCTTTCAGGCTATAGATCAGACCGTAAATCCTGATGTCGGAGCCCATGCGCCAGGCGCGCCGCATGATCGGGGTTTCTGCGACCCGGCCAACGCCTTCGATGACATTGAGTTCAGCCAGCTTATCGCGCCTTATTTCGATATTGTCTTGCTGCGAAAGCTCGCAGGCATGAAAACGGGCCTGGCGTCTGATCGGCTCAAGCCAATGGTCTGCCAAGCCATGCGGGAGGTCTTCGGTTGCGGCTTTCACCCCGCCACACCCGTAATGGCCACAGACAATGATCTCGCGGACTTTCAGGCTTTCGACCGCAAATTCAAGCGCGGAAAGCAGGTTTAAATCCGATGAATGCACCACATTGGCAACATTGCGGTGCACGAAGACTTCTCCCGGATCCAGGCCCGCAACAACGTTTGCAGGGACGCGGCTGTCCGAACATCCAATCCAGAAAAATTCTGGAGCCTGATGACTTGCCAGTCTGGAAAAATATCCGGGTTCTTCGTTTTGTCTTGAACGGGACCAGATTCTGTTCCGTTCCAAAAGGTTTTCAAGCATGGAAACCTCAAACCGGTTGGAGGTACGGTACGCAAAAATGTGTGCTTAGTTCGGCTTGGTATTGCTGGTTACCCGCCCAAGATCGGCCCCGGTGATCGAAGCTGACGCAATAAGGCCATCGACAAAAAGTTTTGCCTTACGCGCCCATTGGGCTTTTTCCATTGCTTCGGAAATTTTTGGTTTCACGGTCTCGAAAGGCAGTGGCTGCCCTTCTGCCAGCGCATCCATCCGCACAATATGATAGCCATATCGACTAAGCACTGGCTCTGGCGCGATTTCGCCGTCAGAAAGCTGGCGCAGGGCTGTTTCAAATTCCGGCACGGTATCGCCGGGACGTAACTGACCAAGCGACCCTCCGGCAGATCGCGATCCGCAGTCGCTTTTCGCGCGTGCAATCTTTTCGAACGTTTGGCCATCTTTACGAAGCTCGTTCAGGATGTCGGTTGCCCGTCTCAGGGCCAGTTCTTTTTCGACGGCATCATTCGGGTCGCATTTGCAAAGAATGTGGGAA
Source organism: Thalassospira sp. (assembly GCF_048059015.1). Classification (GTDB taxonomy): domain Bacteria; phylum Pseudomonadota; class Alphaproteobacteria; order Rhodospirillales; family Thalassospiraceae; genus Thalassospira. The sequence continues at coordinate 39,748 of NZ_JBLLNT010000012.1, forward strand.
ACTTCCCACAAAGGCATGGTGCGAAACCGTTCTGGGGCTTTCTGCCACTCTGTGCGAATATCTTCCTCGCTCGGATGGGTGATGTCGATTTCAGCTTCCAGCAGGGCACGAATCATGGCCTCGTCCTCGGTTTCGAACCGGTTTGGCGAGACTTCCTGCGGAATGGCTTCTATGCCGTTTCTGCGCGCTTCCTGAAGCAACAGGGTGCGGATGACAAGTGCATTTGCCGCGTTACGCAAGGCGTCGGCAAAATTATCCTTTGACGCCGTGTGGTTCTGCAATTCTGCAGCCACTGCTGTTTGCGGGATTGTTTCACCATTGATGACAAGATCGGGGAACATTTGTGTATTCATAGCGCTTTGTCCTTTGTGTGCAGAGGGTGGTCGGCGCATTACTGCGCCGACTGTCCATTATCGATTTGACAAAGGTCTGGTGCGACGTGACCGGACAATCTGATAGCCCGGACGCACGAAGTAGCGGACTGGAACCGAGAGCATGTGCACAAGGCGCGTGAACGGGAACACAAGGAAGATCGTCAGGCCCAGAACAAGATGCAGTTTGAAGATCCAGGCCACATCGGCAATGTGGCTGGCAGCATCGGACTGGAAGGTGAAAATTCCCTGTGCCCAGGCCATGAATTTGGTCATTTCATGCCCGTCGAGATGTTCGAGCGACACAAAGATCGTCCCGATCCCGAGAACAAGCTGTGCCAGTAACAGAGCAAGAATGCCGATATCGGCAAAGCTTGACGTCTTGCGGATACGCGGGTCGGTCATCCGACGATGAAACAGCATCAGACCACCAATGAGCGCCATGACACCGGCGATCCCGCCTGCAACAACGGCCAGCGTCTGCTTGCCACCATGACTGATACCCAAGGCATCAAAAATCCAGATTGGCGTCAGGAGACCAAACAGATGGCCAAAGAAGATCACCAGAACACCAACATGGAACAGGACCGAGCCCACCATCAGTTGCTTGCGACGGAGAAGCTGGCTTGATGATGTTTTCCAGGTAAACGGATCGCGTTCATATCGGGCGATAGAACCGATAATCAGGACCGATAGCGCGATATAGGGATAGATCCCGAAAAGGAAGTTATGCATGAGAGCCTCCTTTACTCTGCTGCTTCCGGCGGCACCGGTCCAGCGGGTTGATCAATACGCGAGAGGATGTCCCGCACCTGCGGGCAACCGGCATTTGGGTCTGGTCCGAACGTGACTTCGCTTTCTTCCCAGACCTCATCAAGTGCTTCGAGATCGTCGGGATCGTCTTCGGGCTGTTCGAGGAGTTCGGCAACCGCATTGGCATCGGCGGTTACGTTTGCCAGTTGCTGCAAGGCGACAAACACCGCCTGATAGGGGCTTTCGCGATGTTCCAGACGGGCGCGAATGGCCTCAAAGATGTGGGCAGCATCGGCAAGTGTGTCTTGTGCCTCAGCACGTGGTTGCGTTGCCAGAAACTCCAGCAGGACAGGAAGGTGGTCCGGAAGTTCTGTTGTAGCCGGTTCAAAACCACCAGCCCGATATGTTTCAAGCAAGCTGACCATGGCACCCCCACGATCACGGCTTTCGCCGTGAACATGTTCAAATAGATTGAGCGAAAGACTGCGCGACCGATCAAACAGCATGACAAAGCGTTCCTGAAGATCGTAGATGTCATCGTTTGAAATTGCCTCGACCAGTGGTCGCAGGTCGCGACGCGCTGCTGCGGTCAGGCGGGTGTCAGACGCCAGAACGCCGCCAATTTCGGGCATGGCTTGTTGCAGTTCTTCTGTCGGATAGCTCAGCAGAAGTGACAGTGATTTAAGCGTGCGGTCCATCAGCGTACCTCCTCTGGCATTTTCAGAGGTTTCTTGCTGCCACCAAACAGGGAGCCCTGACTGATGCCGGAAGAACAACCGTTACAGTTGGTGAAACCTTCACCGCCACGCAGGTCATAGGCTTCTTCAACCTGTTCGCGATGGGTGGTCGGAATGACAAACCGGTCTTCGTAGTCGGCTAGTGCCATGATTTTGTACATGTCTTCGATGGTTGCGCCATCAAGGCCGACACGTTTGGCGACGGACTCATCAATGACGCCCTCCACAGTCTTTGAACGCATATAGGCCCGCATTGCCAACATTCGCTCAAGCGCATGTGCCACCGGCTCCTCGTCGCCAGCCGTCAGCATGTTGGCGAGGTATTTCAGCGGAATGCGGAGATTGCGTACATCGGGCATTGCGCCGTCCATGCCAATCGCACCGGCTTCGGCAGCATTCTGGATCGGGGAAAGCGGCGGGATGTACCATACCATCGGAAGGGTGCGGTATTCAGGATGCAGCGGGAAGGCAACTTTCCACTCCATCGCCATTTTCCAGATTGGGCTGTCTTGTGCGGCCTTGATCCAGTCTTCGGGAATGCCATCTGCGCGGGCGGCAGCGATAACTTCCGGGTCTTTCGGATCAAGGAACACGCCAAGCTGCGCATCGTAAAGATCGGTGGTTTCTTCGGCATTGGCGGCCGCTTCGATCTTGTCGGCATCATAAAGCATCACACCGATGTAGCGGATACGGCCGACACAGGTTTCCGAACACACCGTCGGGTTGCCTGACTCAATACGGGGATAGCAAAGTGTGCATTTTTCCGACTTGCCCGTTGACCAGTTATAGTAAACTTTCTTGTACGGGCAGCCCGAAACACACATGCGCCAGCCCCGACATTTTTCCTGATCAATCAGGACAATTCCGTCTTCTTCACGCTTGTAGATCGCGCCAGAAGGGCAGCTTGCGGCACATGCCGGGTTCAGGCAGTGTTCGCACAGGCGTGGCAAATACATCATGAATGTATTTTCGTATTCGCCGTAAATCTCTTTCTGGATGCCCTCGAAATTGTAGTCTTCCGAGCGCTTCGAAAACTCCCCGCCAAGAATTTCTTCCCAGTTCGGGCCTTTTTCGATTTTTTCCATCCGTTCACCCGATATGCGCGAACGCGGACGGGCGGTCGGAAAGGCTTTCATGTCCGGGGCGGATTTCAGGTGATCGTAATCGAAATCAAATGGTTCGTAATAGTCATCGATTTCCGGCAAATCCGGGTTGGCAAAGATATTTGCCAGGATGCGCCATTTCGATCCCTGTTTGGGTTGCAGCTTGCCCGACTTGGTGCGTTCCCAGCCACCGTTCCAGCGGTTCTGGTTTTCCCAGTCGGTCGGATAACCCGTGCCCGGTTTGGTTTCGACGTTATTGAACCAAGCGTATTCAACACCGTCGCGGCTGGTCCAGACGTTTTTGCAGGTTACCGAACAGGTATGACATCCAATGCATTTGTCGAGGTTCAGCACCATGCCGATTTGTGCGCGGACTCTCATTTGCCGATCTCCTTGTCGTTTGCTTCTTCGTCGAGCCAGTCGACCTTCTGCATCTTGCGGACAATGACGAACTCGTCACGGTTGGCACCCACGGTTCCGTAGTAGTTGAAACCGTAAGACTGCTGGGCATAGCCCCCGATCATGTGCGTGGGTTTAAGTGTCGTACGGGTGACAGAGTTATGAATCCCGCCACGTTTGCCGGTCTTTTCGGAGCCGGGCGTATTCACGATCTTTTCCTGAGCGTGGTACATGAATGTCGTACCATCCTTAATTCGCTGGGAAACGACCGCGCGGGCAGTTAGCGCACCGTTGGTGTTGTAGAGTTCTACCCAGTCATTATCGACGATACCGGCGCGTTTTGCGTCGTTCTCACTGATCCATATGACCGGACCACCCCGGTTGAGCGTTAGCATCAACAGGTTGTCGCTATAGGTCGAATGGATGCCCCATTTTTGGTGCGGTGTGATGAAGTTCAGTACCACATGCGGCACACCGTCGCGGGCTTCGTCGTTGATTTCCTCGGTGACAGTCTTGAGATCGACCGGCGGACGATAGGAAACAAATCCCTCGCCAAAGGCCCGCATCCAAAGGTGATCCTGATAAAGCTGCTGGCGCCCCGTCAGGGTTCGCCAAGGGATCAGCTCATGAACGTTGGTATAGCCCGCATTGTAGCAGACATGTTCGGACTCCAGCCCCGACCAGGTTGGCGAAGAGATGATCTTGCGTGGTTGGGCGGCAATATCGCGGAAGCGGATTTTTTCATCTTCCTTGGGCAAGGCAAGATGGGTGTGATCGCGTCCGGTGAACTTGCCAAGCGCATCCCATGCCTTGACCGCAACCTCACCATTGGTCTCGGGTGCCAGCATAAGAACCACTTCTGTGGCATCGATGTCGGTATCAATCTTTGCACAGCCTTTGGCAGAACCGTCCTGCCACACACCGTTCAGATCGCGAAGATGCTGAACTTCAATCTCGGTTTTCCAGTTGATGCCCTTGCCGCCATTGCCCAGCTTGTCGAGCAACGGACCAAGTGCCGTGAAGCGGTCGTGGATTGCGGTGTAATCGCGTTCAACGGCGATATAGTTTGGTGCGGTCTTGCCGGGAATAAGGTCACATTCGCCTTTCTTCCAATCCTTGACCTGATCCTGTGCGACTTCGCCCGGGGTATCATGCAGGATCGGCAAGGCAACAATGTCGGTTTCCTGGCCAAGGTAACCCGGTACGATTTCCTGAAACTTCTTGGCAATGGCCTTGAAGATTTCCCAATCCGACTTGCTTTCATAGGCCGGATTAACAGCCGCCTGAAGCGGGTGGATGAACGGATGCATATCCGACGTATTAAGGTCGTTCTTTTCATACCAGCTTGCGGTTGGCAGAACGACATCGGAATAGACCGCCGTCGTGCTCATGCGGAAATCAATGCAGACCAGAAGATCAAGCTTTCCGCGCGGGCCTTCTTCATGCCATTTGGCTTCCTTGGGCAATTGACGGCCTTCTTCGCCAAGATCCTTGCCCATAACGCCATGATCGGTGCCAAGCAGGTGTTTCAGGAAATACTCGTGCCCCTTGCCCGAAGATCCCAACAGGTTGGACCGCCAGACGAACAGGTTGCGCGGCCAGTTTTGAGGATCATCCGGATCTTCGCACGACATTTCCAGATCGCCGGCTTTCAATTGCTCGGCAACATAAGCAGGGATTTCCTTGCCCGCTTCCTTGGCCGCCTTTGCAACTTCGAGCGGATTGGTCTTGAGCTGCGGTGCCGATGGCAACCATCCCATCCGTTCGGCACGGATATTGTAGTCGATCATCGAAACATCCCAGTCGCCTTCCGGAGCAGTCGGAGACAGGATTTCATCGGCGGTAAGGGTTTCATAACGCCACTGGTCGGTATGAGCATACCAGGCACTAGTGGAATTCATGTGCCGAGGCGGGCGTCCCCAATCAAGGGCAAACGCCAGCGGTTGCCAGCCGGTTTGCGGACGTAGTTTTTCCTGTCCGACATAGTGGGCCCAGCCGCCGCCTGATTGGCCGACACAACCGCACATCACCAGCATGTTGATGACACCGCGATAGTTCATATCCATGTGGTACCAGTGGTTCATTGCCGCACCGATGATGACCATCGATTTGCCTTTGGTCTTTTCGGCATTTCTGGCGAATTCACGGGCAACATGAATGATCTTGTCAGCTGAAACACCGGTGATCTTTTCTGCCCATGCCGGGGTACCGGGCATGCCGTCGGCATAGTCACTAGTGACCCAGTCACCACCCAGGCCGCGATCCAGACCATAATTGGCACAAAACAGGTCAAATACAGTCGCGACCATGATCTCGCCATTGGCAGTCTGGACGCGTTTAACCGGAATGTTACGGGTCAGAACATCCGGGTGTTGTGCATCGGTCGCAAAATGTTCCGACGCATCACCACCGAAATAGGGGAAATCGACCCCGGCAATTTCGTCATGATCCTCTTCTAGGATCAATGACATTTTCAGATTGGTATCTGCCCCTGCTGCGCGCTCTTCCAGGTTCCACTCACCAGCTTCACCCCAGCGATAGCCGATCGACCCATTTGGTGCAACGAGTCCGCCGGACATGTTGTCAATCGCGACAGTTTTCCAGTCCGGGTTATTGTCTTCGCCCAGCTTGTCGTTTAGGTCGGAAGCACGCAGGAAGCGACCAGGAATGAGCGAGCCGTTCTTCTCGTCGAGTTTCACCAGCATCGGGAAGTCCGAATATTTGCGGCGATACTCTTCGAAATAGTCGGTTTGACGATCAAGATGGAATTCCCGCAGGATTACATGGCCAAAAGCCAATGCCAATGCAGCATCCGTACCCTGTTTGACATTCAGCCAAACGTCGCCGAATTTCGCAGCTTCGGAATAGTCCGGGCAAATGACGGCTGATTTGGTCCCGCGATAGCGCGCTTCGGTATAGAAATGGGCATCCGGCGTTCTGGTTTGTGGTACGTTCGACCCCCAAAGGATCAAATATCCGGCGTTATACCAGTCTGCTGATTCCGGAACGTCGGTTTGTTCGCCCCAGGTCATCGGCGATGCCGGAGGCAAATCGCAATACCAGTCATAGAATGACATGCACACGCCGCCCAGAAGGCTGAGATAACGTGAGCCTGCGGCATAACTGATCATGGACATTGCCGGAATGGGTGAGAAGCCAAACACACGATCAGGACCATATGTTTTCGCCGTAAAGGCGTTTGCTGCGGCAACCAGCTCGGTTGCCTCATCCCAGGTCGCACGTACAAATCCGCCTTTGCCGCGGCTTGAAACGTAGCTTGCGCGCAGGACAGGGTCGTTTTGAACGGCTGTCCATGCCTCGATCGGGTTCATAGTTGCACGCATGCGGCGCCACAACTTCAATAACTTACCGCGGATCAATGGGTTTTTAACGCGGTTGGCCGAATAGAGATACCAGCTATAGCTTGCGCCACGGGCGCAGCCACGCGGTTCATGGTTTGGCAATCCGGCACGGGTGCGCGGGTAATCGGTTTGCTGGGTTTCCCAGGTGACGATCCCGGACTTGACATAGATTTTCCAGCTGCAAGAACCGGTACAGTTTACACCGTGTGTTGAACGGACGATTTTGTCGTGGCGCCAGCGGTTGCGATAGGTGTCTTCCCAATCGCGGTTTTCGCGGGTGACCTGGCCGTGGTTGTTTGAAAACCTCTCCAATTCCTTGTTCTGGAAGAAGTTCAGTCGGTCTAACAGGTGACTCATGGCGTTTCTCCTGAAGGCTGTGGGCCCTGCCCGTACCGGTTAGGTCGGGCAGGGAGAATTTCGGGTAATCAGCACGAAACCGGTGCGTTCTTGCGGCTGTAGTAGAACCAGGTGATGACAACACAGACCGCATAGAAGGCTGCAAAGCACCAGAGCGCACCTGCGGGACCACCGGTGAGCGCGATGGAGGTGCCATAGGCTTTGGGAATGAAGAATGCGCCATAGGCTGCAATCGCACTGGTAAAGGCAATGATCGCGGAGCTTTCGAGTTCCGACTGTTTGAGCTGGGTGGCCTGATCGGCTTGAGGCATCAGACGCGGGATTTCCTGACGCATGATCGACGGGATCATCTGGAAGGTCGATGCGTTGCCGACACCGGTCAGGAAGAACAGCGCCATAAAGCAGGCAAAGAAGCCCCAGAAATGACCACTGGTTCCGCCAAGCGGGAGGAATTGGAGCACTCCGACAACAGCGGCGATCATGCCGATGAAGGTCCAGAACGTAACCCGACCACCACCAAGCCTGTCAGATATCCAACCTGTTGCTGCACGGCTAAGCGCACCGACCAGCGGACCAAGAAACGCATATTGCAGGGCATCGACTTCCGGGAACTGGGTTTTCATCAAGAGCGGAAATCCGGCGGAATAGCCAATAAAGCTGCCAAAGGTGCCGGTATAGAGGATGCACATGATCCAGTTGTGTTTGCGGCTGAAGATGATCGACTGCTTTTTGAAACTGGCTTTGGCATCTGCGATGCTGTTCATGCCAAACCAGGCTGCAATCGTCGAAATCACGATGAATGGCACCCAGATGAAACCGGCATTTTGCAAGAAAATCTCACCACCACCGACAATGCTTTGGGCCTCGCCGCCAAAGGCGCCGAACACACCGGCGGTGATCACAAGCGGGACGACAAACTGCATGACTGAAACGCCAAGGTTTCCGAGCCCGGCATTCAGGGCCAAGGCATTGCCTTTTGTTCTTTTCGGATAGAAGTAGGCGATATTTGCCATCGAGGAGGCAAAATTACCGCCCCCGAACCCGCACAACAGCGCGAGAACAAGGAACCAGCTATAGGATGTCGTCGGGTCTTGTACCGCAAAGCCGATGCCTAGTGCAGGCAGCAACAGGGACGCCGTGCTGAGCGTTGTCCAGACACGCCCACCAAAAATTGGAACCATGAAGCTATAGAAAATGCGCAGAGTTGCGCCCGACAGGCCGGGAAGTGCGGCAAGCCAGAAAAGTTGACCTGTGGTGTACGTGAAGCCAATGCCTGGCAGCTTTGCGACGACAACCGACCAAACCATCCAGACCGAAAACGCCAGCAAGAGGCATGGAATGGATATCCAGAGATTGCGGGTGGCAATTGCGCTGCCCTTGCTTGACCAGAACTCTGTGTCCTCTGGCCGCCAATCGGTCAGGACAGCGCCTTTGTGACCATTGTTTGCATGCGTGATTTCCAAGGGAACCTCCCGATGAAACTGTTGGAGAGGCAGAGCGCGATCTGCGCTCTGCCGGTGTGTCTTACTGAGCAGGCTTGGTAACGCCTGATGTCTTTGCGGCTTCAGCGGCCGGTTTTTCCAGTGGCTTTTCAGGCACATCCGAGAGGTACTTTTCATCAGCAAGTGCCGGATGACGCGAACGTTCCATGCGGCGGATCACGACATGCATCCAGACCGTCGAAACTGCGACCAGAACGAACAGCAGCATGAAGGGCGCGGTCCAGACATTGGTCAGGTCAAGAAGCATTCCGAAGGCGATTGGCAGGAAGAAACCGCCAAGGCCGCCGATCATGCCAACCAGACCGCCAACTGATCCGACGTGATGGGGGTAATAAACCGGGATGTGTTTGTAGACGGCAGCTTTGCCGAGGCTCATGACGAAGCCGAGAACAACCGTGAGCGCCACGAACATGCCAACCGAGACACCGAAATCAAACTCGATGGGGCCGTTGATGCCCGCAACCACATAGGTCGTCTGCGGGTAGCTCATGATGAACAGAACGACCAGGGATACGATGAAGGTCAGATACATGACCGCACGTGCTCCCCATTTGTCCGACATCCAGCCACCCAGTGCCCGAAAGATCGAGCCCGGTAGCGAATAAAGTCCGGCAAATACACCAGCCGTCGTCAGTTCCAGCCCATAGGCGCCAACATAGTAACGTGGCAAAAAGCTTGCGAGCGCGACAAAGGCACCAAAGACAAAGAAGTAATAGGTTGCAAAGCGCCAGACCTGCATGTTCTTAAGCGGCTCAAGCTGCGAGCTGGCCGAAACTGGACCTTCGCCGGAAGCTTTGCGCTGCTGCTGAACCGGGTCGGTTTTCGCCAGCAGATAAAACAGGACCGCGGTTGCGACTAGGACGATGGCATAAATACGCGCCGTCCCCTCCCAGCCAAGGGCAACCACCAGAAATGGAGCCGCAAAGTTCGTGACCGCAGCACCAACGTTACCAGCACCAAAAATGCCCAGAGCCGTGCCTTGGTGTTCTTTTTCGAACCAGCGTGACGTATAGGCGACACCAACGATAAAGGACCCCCCGGCAAGGCCAAGGCCAAGTGCGGCAACAAGAAAGATTTCATAGCTGTGATCAGCATCTGCAGCGGGAACATAACGCGACCGCCAAATTGCTCTGTCCATACGCCAAGGAAGATACGGCTGACCGATCCGGTCAGAACCGGTGTCGCGACCAGCAGCCCGAATTGTGTATCACTCAGTCCGAGTTCCTGTTTGATCTTCACGCCGATAATGGAAAAAATCGTCCATACCGCGAAGCATACCGTGAAGGCGAAGGTACTCAGTCCCAGAGCACGATACTGATCTGTTTGTGAAACCCCTTTTAACGTATGCATGGCAATTCCCCTCGAGCATCTGTCGTTACTTTGGAGCGTGTGCGAATGACGTGATCATTGTTTGAAGGGGCGCTCGGGAGGCTTGATCTAAATCAGAAAACATGGAACGCTTCGGTGAAATAAATAGGCACGCCAACTATGAGGTTTGGCGGTTTGCCAAATCTCAATAAGAAGAGAGAGAAGCAACAATTGCCCGCTTGATAAATATCAAGTCAAAGGCGGATTTATGTCTGCGCAGGGTGATAAGTGAGGAACAAATGTCCGATTCGACCTTCCCGGAGGTACGTAGTCTGGATCTCTTCGCGGACATGAGCGATGAGAACTATGCCAAGCTCATGCGTGGCGCATATTTGCAGACCTTTCCGCCGCATGTCGATTTGATCAGTGAAGGGGAAGATGCTGATTTTCTTCATGTCTTGGTCTCTGGCGCGGTTGACCTTTTTTCCAGTTGGAATGACCGGGAAACGAGCGTCATGATCGTCAAGCCGGTTTCAACATTCATCCTGGCCGCCACCATTCGCGATGCCCGATATCTGATGTCGGCGAGAACGATGGAAAAAAGTCGGATTGTCATGATCCCCAGCCAGGATGTGAGGGCAATCTTTGACCTTGATGCCGGCTTTGCTCGTGCGGTCGTTGTTGAACTGGCAGCCTGTTACCGTTCAGTGATCAAAACCACCAAGAACTTGAAGTTGCGCACGGCCCTGGAACGTCTGGCGAATTATTTGCTTTCGCGTCACAGGGATTTTGGTGGTGCGAAGAGTTTTGATCTGGATCTGGAAAAACGACAGTTGGCTTCCGTTCTTGGGATGACGCCCGAAAACCTCAGCCGTGCTTTCAAGGCTCTGCAGGCTTATGGGGTCGTTGTTGATGGAGAAACAATAGAGATCATTGATCCTGAAGTGCTTCGGCAATTTGCCAAGCCAACATCTTTGATTGATGATGAGCAAACGTGAGGAGAGAACCTATGGTTAAACTCATGCCTGGTGCTGCCGGAGCGCTGGCCGAACAGTATCCAGATGTTTGGAAAGCTTATTCCGAACTTGGTAAGGCCACTGCAGAAGCAGGACCTCTAACGGACCGCGAACGCCGCCTTGTCAAACTTGCGCTTGCGATCGGCATTGGCTCGGAAGGAGCGGTACATTCACACGCCCGGCGTGCCAAGGCCGAAGGTATCGAACTGGAAGACCTGTTACAGATTGCAATGTTATCTATCGGCCCTGTCGGACTGCCCCGTGCTGTTGCGGCGAAAACCTGGATCGAGGACATTTAAGGCCCATCGGGATGTGGTTCCATTCGGGCAATCTGCAGTTGACCATTGTCAAGGCCGTCGGTCATCGAAACGTTATGCTGATTGGTGTTCACAATATGTTTTCTTGCTGACTCCCCGAATTGTGAATGTATTGAAGGGCTGCGATCTGTCAGGTCGCAGCCCTTTTTCACAGGCGATCCATGGTGAGGTTGTTATTCAGTCTGATGACCGAGTGTCTGACGAAACTCGGCACCCGGCGCTTGGTGCAAGAAGCCATTGGCAAATACCATCGGCAAGCGCATTTCCTGGAGACGGTGCCTTAACTCGGCCGGGGCGATTTTGTGCGAAAGCACCTGATGATAGAGATCCGATACCTTGGTCATGTCCAAGCTATGTGGAGACAGACGGAATGCGCCAACACCGCATTTTTGCATTGTCGCGATATTGTCAGACAGTTCAACATAGTGGCTGGACAGTGTTTGCAACCCGTTCACCGCCAGAAATGGTTTATCGTCCAGTGTTTCGACGTTCATGCCATCAAGATGTTCCCCGCAAACGTACCGGCACCCATCTTTGTGCAAGCCTTGCGCCCGTGCCGAATAACAACGGGCCGAAATAGCCAATGGCACACGACCAAATATCTGCACTTCAATCTCGGCCGTTGTTTGTTGATCACATAGTGCATTGATTGACGACATCGGTAATTCCCATGGCAGGGCAATCCGCTTTGCACCCTTGTCGGCAAAATATGAAAGCGTCCCTTCGTTATAGGTATTAATGTAGGGGCCGATCATGTGAGGTTTACCTGCAAGCAAGCGCACAACAGAAATATCATTGGCCTCGATCAGAATGTCGGGCATGTGTACAATTTCGCGTATCTGGTTTACTTCCCGCTCATTCATCACAAGTGCAAGCGTTGAAAGAACAACTTCCTTTCCTCCGCGCTGAAGCCGTTCAATTACGTCTGGCAGGTGCTTGTCAAAAAATGGCATCCGCTTAGCACAGACAACCTCGCCGACATGGACGGTATCTACATCGGTTTCATCCGCTATGCGGTTGTAGAAGTCTTTTTTGCGGTCTTCATCCCAATGAAAAAGAACCGGGCCCATAACAAGTCGCGATCGTTTCATTGCCAACTTCTCCGGTACGCACCTGTTGTATCGCTTTGACCTTCGCTCAGCGTGTTGAGTTTTGATTGCGCGTTGATTTGCCCGTTTGCGATCTTGTCGAGCGATGTGCGAAATGCGCCGACGACCTGCGATATGTAGGCTTTCCCGCGTTGCCGTCCTTCGATCTTAAGGGCGGACACGCCTGCTGCTGCCAATTCTGGCAATATGGCGGTGACATCGAGGCTGGTGGGTTCTTCAAACAGGTAGCCTGATTTGTCCATTGCGCGAAACCGGCCCTTGCACAGGGTCGGATATCCGACCTTTTCATCGCTGTCATAGATATTGATGGTGAAGTTACCAAGTCGGGAGACTGTTGCGTCACCGCGTTCCTCATAGTGAACATGTGCGGCCGGTGAACAGACACCGTTCATGTTCGGACTTTCGCTCGTCGCGTAGGAAGATAATGAACAGCGACCTTCAGCCATGACGCACATCCCGCCAAATGCGAAGACTTCTGTTTCAACTTGTATGCGCTGATTTAGCGTACGTATCTCATCAAGCGAGAGAACACGGGGAAGTACAACACGGCGTACACCGAATTCCTGATGATAAAATCGAATGGCTTCCTCGTTCGAAGCCGATGCTTGTACGGATAGATGCAAACGTGCGTCCGGATGATGATCACGCGCATATCGCAGCAAACCAATATCAGCAAGGATGATGGCATCGACACCAATCGCGATGGCATCATCAACGGCCTTATGCCAGATATCTTCGGTCCCGGCTTGCGGATAGGTGTTGCAGGCAAGGTAGACATGAACCCCGTGCTTGTGCGCATGCTTCACAGCATCGCGTAATTCAGCACGCGAAAAGTTCAGTCCCGGAAAGTTTCGGGCATTCGTTGCGTCCCGAAAGCCGCAATATACAACGTCGGCACCCGCATTCACGGCGGCATGCAGGCTGGCAGGTGTTCCTGCTGGACAAACGAGTTCCATATTGAACCTGTGACTGGTTGAGGATCAGAGATTGGTGGGCATCGCAAAATCATCTTTTGCTGCGCCGGATGGCGCTGGGCGCGAATGGCGTTTCCGCCTTTGGATTGTTTTATCAATCCCTGCTAGTGTGATTGCGTGCTCGGCCGTGCGTTTTTCCAGGCCGAGCAAACGTTTGGCACTCGGGGAGGTCAATGCATCGGCTGTACGGTTCATGTCGTGCTGAAGTTGCCGATAAACCTTCTCCGCAAGGCCAAGTGCTATCTTGGCTGCCGGTCCCATAACGCCAAAGCTTTCACTGACAGCGGACCGCAGATCAATGGATTCTCCATCTAAGGCATTGCGAAGTGCGATAACAAGTTCGGTGCGTCCCTCAATCTGCAATGTGCGCGAAAAGAACAGTGCGTCGCCATCTGATGTCCCCTGAAGAAGCTCCAGCAGTGCGGGTAACGGTCCTGATATCTGTGCTGCTACCGTCTCTTCTTCTGTGTGTCTTGCGGGGCGCAGTTCAGGATGATCGGCATCTATTTTGAGATAGAATTGCAAATCCAGGTCGGTCGGAGAAATCAGTAAGGCGAATGCTTCCTGCTCGGCGACGCGTTCGAAAACAGGCCTATGACGACGATGCATTGTTGCCATAGCGTGACGGCATATGCGCTCAATAAAAAGGTTTGGCGCATTACGTAAGAGCGGGTTTGCCAGCAAAAACGGCGTAAATGATGGATAGCTTTCTGTCACAGTGTACTCCGGCGTTTTGTACGGTGAAGTATCACTGGTCCGGGCAGGCCGGTGTTTGATGTTTGTCAAGTCACCTTGAGATTGGAATTACGCTTAGTTGGAACAAGCCGACAGAACACTACTTTGGTTTGAAAACCCAACAGAACCGAACACAGTTTTTTTTGGGCATGAAGCCACTTGACCATCGTCAATCTGCTAAATCATAGCTGCTTTATACTCCCTTTCGTTCGCTGGACGCCGACCTTAGGGAGGAAACCTTAATGCAAGATGCCTTGAATACGGCGACATTGGCCGTTACGCCTGTCGAACTTCTTGATCAGACTCTGGGGGGCTTGATTTCCTGTTTCCCCGGCGCAACTCTGGTTTTTCGTCAGCATCGCATCGGCTTTTGTTGTCATCCCGACCAGACACTTGAAGACGTTGCAATGCGCAAGGAACTTGATCCCCACGTGATTGCGGCGGAACTCTGCCAGCTTCCCAAGGGGCCTTTGAGCTTGCCGGATGCGGGGGATGTCGATGGGTTTATCGATTTCATCCTTACGCGCTATCACGATGTTCACCGCGATGATCTGATCGAGCTGATCGCGCTGTCACGTGAGATTGAAATTGTGCATGGTGATCATCCGGACGCGCCGATAGGTTTGGCTGATGCGTTGATCGAAATGGCAGAGCAACTTGATATGCACATGACGAAAGAGGAAAATGTTCTTTTCCCCGCGATGCGTGAAATGAGCAGGAATACCTCGATTACACCAGCATTGGCCATGCCCATTCATTGCATGCGCGAAGAGCATGACGATCACAGTCGGGCCATTCATAAATTGCAAAAACTGACGAACAATTGCACTTTGCCCGACGGGGTATGTGGTTCGTGGCGCAGATTGTACAGCGGAACCAGTAAGCTGATCGAAGATCTTGTCGCACATATGTATTTGGAAAATTCGATCCTGTTCCCACGGTTTGAATAGTTTTCTTCAAAATGTGACGGCGATGTCGTTAAGCAATTTTGTGGCAAAGCCCTGCTGATCAGCAGGGCTTTTTTGCTGGATAGTGCATCTGGTTTTACGGACCTGACCAACTTGTTTGACATGGAACAATCCACCCCGTCCGGTTGAATGTTAGATTTGTTCCAATGCTGAGCAACAACCGCGTTTTTCCATGGAAACTTCACAATGAGAGATATTGATCGAATCTCGGGTGTTCTACAGTCTGGGCGCTATTTTAAAAACTGGCCATCAGACGATATTCTGGAACTGGCCTCATTGTGTACGTGGGTTCGGTATGATCCGGACACTGTGATGATCCACGCCGGAGATCCCGCTTCGGCCCTGTTTCTGATTGTGAATGGACATGTTGAATTGTCTTACACGGAAGGGGAAGGCAAGGACGGCGTTATTGATTTGCTGGGTGATGGCCAACTTGTGGGCGAGTGTGCGCTGGCGCCGCAAGCCTGTTACGCTGTTTCGATTAAAACGCTGGACGCAACGACGGCCATTCGAATTGACGGGGCTGCCTTTGCTGATTTTCTCTCAGCACACTTTGATCGCGCATTAACCATGATGTCGGTTGTAACAGAACGACTGTGTCAAATGTTGCGCCAGACCGAAGAGCTCAAATGCCGGTCAGCTGCCCAACGTTTGGGAATTTATTTGCTTGCTGATGCTGTTCCTGTGGGTGATGTGCATGAGACGCCGCTTACGATGGAAAAGTCGGCGTTGGCCCGCAAGATCGGCATGACCAGCGAGACATTCTCCCGGGCGCTCAAAAAATTGTCCGAACTTGGCGTTTCTCAGCACGCCAATGGGTACATCATCCGTATTTCAGACACCGAGATGCTGGCCGAATGGTGTGGTTTATCAAGTAGTGAAGCCAAGGAGGAACAGTCTGATGGTTTCAAGGTCGCTGTCTAGTGCGGATCACGATGTGATCTCTCAGGTGCCACTGTTGGCGGCACTTGGGGACGAACGGTTAAAGACTCTGATGGGAACATGCAAAGTCGAAAGCCATGCCAAGGGAGAACATCTTTTCCGGGCCGGTGATGTGGCCGAATATTTCTACGTCCTGCTGTCCGGTCATTTGCGCCTTGTGAAAATCTCGTCACAGGGTGATGAAACAGTGATGCATTTCCTGACCGAGGCCGGGTCCTTTGCAGAGGCGGTTTCCTTTGCTGGTCGATCTTATCCGGTCGAATGTCAGGTTGTTGAGGATTGCGAAATCGTTGCCATTCCACGCACGGCCTATTTGGGTATCCTGAAAAGCGCACCTGATGTTGTCGGTGATGTATTATCCAGCCTCTTACGTTGGGAACGGTTCTTCCTTGAGGAGATCTACAAACTGCGTCATACGCGTCCGATCCAGCGGATTGCTGCGTTCCTGATTGATTTTGAAGACCGAAATGGCGCGGCCATCGACGGTACAATTGGCAAGAATTTCCCCGATAAGCGTCAGATTGCCAGTCGGATCGGTATTACACCTGAAACGTTTTCCAGGTCCCTGCGCAAACTCGAGGGATCCGGCGCCATATCGGCGGGGCCAAAACTGCAAATACTTGACCGTGCCGTGCTTCTGGAGCTGTCGCGTTAGGACAGCAACGTTCCAACCGCGTGTCAGGAATACCCGTAGCCAACGGGGTCAAAGCTAGACCATTTTCGTGCTTGGGAACTGTGCAAGAAATTTGTCTGCTTCGCCGTCATTCATAAGGCAAATTGACGTGCTTACCCCGTCTGCCACGGCGGCTCTGGCGGCTGTGACGCTAACTGCCTTGGGACGTGCTTTTGCGGGGTAGCCGGTACGCGGATCAAGGATGTGTCCGACAAGGCCCGCCTGATCAAAGAAGGTGCCGTTTGGCAGTGATGTTGCCAAGGCGTTGTCACGCAGCATTACCTTTTCTTTTCTAAGTCTCATGCCTGTATCAATTGAAACCGGCCAGTCTTTGCCGTCCGGGTGACCACCTAGTGCTGTGAATTCCCCGGTATTGATCAGCACATTGTTCAACCCGTCCTCTCGAAGCAGCCTGGCAATACGATCGGCAACATATCCTTGGGCAATTCCATTCAGGGTCATTGCCATGTTTTGTACTTTGAAGCTGACCTGATTCCGGTCGATAACAACCTTGTCCCAGCCTGTTCTTGAAAGCGCTTTTCGGATTGATGAAGCTTCGGGTGCCTGACCTTGAGAATAGCTTTGCGCATATAGGTGCCAAAGCGACTGAACCGTTGGATCAAAAAGCCCGCCACTTGCTCGATTGATAGTTCCGCACAGGCCCAAACATTCCAAGAATTCGAACGGAGGCGCATCAATCACACCATCACGGTTCAATTGCGCAAGCGTGGAATGTTCCCGATAAAGACTGAATATATTTTCCAGTCTTTCGAGTTCACGGGTTGCGCGCGACAGGATTTCGTCGGCGTTTGGGTGCGACAGGCTAATAGAGGCAGCGGACCCCATTGCAACGCCCTTCCATGTTTGGACAGGGTGCTGTGCCTTTACCGTAAATGGTGCGGTCGCCAGTGCGCCTGCGGCAGCAAATATGGTCAGAAACCGACGTCGTGAAAATTCGGGCATGGCGAACCTCATTCTTTGCGAAGTTTTTCAAGACGCGCGCGATAGTCGTCGTCATCTGGGTTGGTCGCCATTTCGAGTGTCTCGGCAGATGATTTAACGGGGACGCTGTTTAGAACCAGCGCGTCGTCAATGTTATCAAGGCGCAAGATCTGACCACCATGGCGGCTGACAAACTCTCTCGCATCGTCCTGATCGGAGAAGGGAACAAGTTCCGGTGCCCCCATGCCGCCAGTTTTGGAAGAGGCGACGACATAATGCGCACTGGTTGCCGGTATCCAGTTTTCTTGTCCGACATTGTTCCAGTCATGGGCCCTAGACATGTCACTGACGTATATGGCGCTGATTTTATAGTTTTGTTCAGGCATGCGTTCATAGGCGATGCCATCGCGAACTTGGCTGAAGAACAGGGGGTAGGGCAAACCTTCAAGATGAATTTGTGCCTTGGGGCCGGCATGCTCAAGAATGTTCATCTGACAGAAATGCCCGACGGCTTCTTCTGTCATGGCGATCGGAGGTGGCATGGTGTCGTCAATTTGCTGCCGACATCCAGCAACAATGATCAGGCTGATTGTGATCGGAAGCAGGATTGGGCGGGATATCATGGCGTCACCTTCCTGAATGTGAGCCAGGCGATGAGCGTGGCAATCACCGGCCAAACCAGAATGGATATCAGGGCATGAGCAGCGGGTATGCTATTGGCCGCCCCGGTTAGTCCGGCAGTAGCTGCGGCCGCATCTGAAGCGGCGAGGTTATATATCCGAAAGGCATCAGCCGGATTGCCAAGTAGCAGCCAAGGAAAATAGTGCGTAGTGAAGGTTCCGCCATCATCGGCGACGATGGCCGCCAACAGACCAAGATCATATAAAACGATCAGAACCAGCCAGAGCCCGATCACCAATCCCGCTGCTGCGCTGGGCTTACGTGCGAATGCGGATATGCCATAACCGACCCCAAGGAAAGTCGCGCCAAGAAAAAGTGAGGACCAGAACAGTCGGAACAGTGCGGGGAGACCGACAAGTGCATTGGAGTCCCTTGCGATGGCAGCGACGGCAGCAATCCCGTACCCCGCCAAGACAGCGATGCTCAAGATCGCCAGATGAGCAATGAATTTCCCAAGGACCAGTTCCCCACGGGCCACGGGATAGGTCAGGACAAGGGGCAAGGTGCCGCGCTCAATCTCGCCTGCAATGGCATCAAACGACATCAAAAGCGCGACCAAAGGCACAAGGTACACCGCAAGGGATGTCAGGCTCGCGACGGTGACTGACAGATTATCCGCACCAACCGCACCGGTCGGAGCGCTGCCCGCAGCAGATAACACAAGTGAAAACAACACCATCATCGCGACCGAGATCGCAACCCAGCGATTACGAAGGGCAATGATGAACTCACTATGGGCTGTCGCCAGAATCTTGTTCATGCGTTCCCCCGTTTGCTGAAATGGCTATAGATATCTTCAAGGCTTGGCGGGATGACATCGACATCATCGACCAACGGCCCAAGTGCCGAGATATCGCCAAGACGTGCGAGCTTTTCCTGCGAATTGCACACCAGATCGACCATCACGCCGTTGCTGCGTTCACCGGAAAGCTTTTGGGCAACCTCGTCTGCTTTGCCGCGCTGCGCGGAAACCTGTAGGCGGATCGGCAGCGATGCCCGTTGACGCAGATGCGCCAAAGTATCGTTTGCGACCATCATGCCCGATGAAAGAATGACGATCCGGTCGGTTCTGGCCTCAACCTCGGTAAGGGCATGCGAAGACAGAAGAATGGCTGTTCCCTGCGCGGCCAGTTCATCAAGAATGACATAGAACTCGCGTCGCGATACCGGGTCCAGACCACTGGTTGGTTCATCAAGGATCAGGAGCTTCGGTTCTCCAATAAGCGCCTGAGCCATGCCAACACGTTGACGCATCCCCTTGGAGTAGGTTCCAATTCGGCGCTTTGCTGCCGCACCCAATCCGACGCGCTCAAGAAGCGATGTGGCCTTTCGGGGATCTTCGCCGCGAAGTCGAAGATAGTATCGGAGCTGTTCTTGTCCGGTCAGCGACGGATGAAACGACGCGTTTTCGGCAAGATAGGCTGTTTGCATGCGTGCCCGGTAACTTCCGGGTGCAAGACCATGGACAGAAACCGTTCCCCCGTCGGCGGTGATGAGGCCGAGAATGATCTTCATCAGTGTCGACTTGCCTGCACCATTATGGCCAAGCAAGGCGACACGTTCACCGGCGGCAACATCAAAGCCGACCGCATCAAGAACGGTATGATCATCATAGCGTTTAGTGACTTGCGAGAGGGTCAGACACATTTTCAGTCCTTTCACGCAGCCAGACAGGATTGGCGCGAGCAGCCATTTCAAGGGCGGCGATTTCTTCGGGAACCGGAATTTCGATTGGTTTCATGAGCGGGAAGCTATCGAGGACCCCGCCCGGCAAGGTTGCGGGGAAGTGTGCCTGGCTCCAGCGGATTAATTGAACGGCGGGGGAGCCCAAAAGCATTCCGGCTGCGGGTTGCGACCATAAAACATGGTCTACAAGATCGTTTGGCCGGAACCGGCTATCGGCAATACCGTTGCCATCAAGGTCAAATACCGGGTGATCGGACCAAAAATTTCCCCGGCCGTCGAAACTCCATTCCACGTCACGGGTGCCGACATATTTGACTTGGGTCTTGTTGGCGATGAAGGCATTGCCTGTCAGGGCATTGCGTTCGGAGCCCGCGGTGAAATGTATGCCGGTCTGGCAGCGCTCGAACCGGTTGTCCCCAATCAGATTGTGATGCGCGTTATAGATAAACAGACATTTCCCACCAGCACCGCGTACCAGATTTCCGATCAGATCAGACTTGTTGGTATAGTTCAGCATCAAGCCTTGATCGCGATCCGCAAGAGACAGGTTATCGCGCACCGTGATGCGGTTTGAATACATCAGGGCAAAACCAAGATGATTGCCAATCGAAACATTGCCCGAGATTTCTAAATCATGGGCATACATGTAATGCACCGCAAATCTCAGATCGCGCATCAGATTGCCGTTGAAAATGCCGCGATTTGAGGTGTTCACGAAAATGCCGTCGCGACCAAATTGGATATCATTGTTTTCGACCAGCGTTCCCGGCGCGTTCCATACATATATGCCGTTGCCGCGTGAATTCAGTCTGTGATCGCGCCGTCCGATAATGACATTGCCGCGAACCGTGGCGTCTTTGGCGCCGTGAATATCGACACCGTAGAGATTGCCGAGGATACGGTTATCCTCGATCAGGATACGGGCGGCGGTTCGATGGAGCTGGATGCCGGAATCAATTGTTTCATGCGATGAACCTGATCCCGCAATCTCAAGCCCACGGATGGTGATATCCGTTCCGGTTACAGAGATGACGCTTCCGGTCTTGTTTCCATAAATTTTTGCTTTGCCCAGACCATCAATGGTAATGGGCCTATCGAGTTCTATGGGACCCTGATGGAGTCCCGGATCAAGCAACAGCACATCGCCGGGGGAAGCCCCGGCGATGGCCGCAATCAGCGCCCCGTCGGTCGATGGCACAGATTAACTCGCTGCGAAAACCTGCATCGGCATCGTAATCAGAATCAGAAACGTTATGACGGGGCGCAACATCATAGGTTAGCTCCGTGGTTCAACGAACATACGGCCGCGCATTTCCATGTGCAGGGCATGACAGAACCACTGGCAGTAGTACCAGTAGACACCTGGCTTGGATGCGACGAAGGTTGCCGAAGCTGTCGCTTGCGGGCCGACCTCAAAAGCAACGCCATGGTCCCCCATGGTGAAGCCGTGCGTCAGGTCGTCGATATCGTCCATGTTGGTGACGATAACGGTGACTTCATCCCCTTCCTTGACCGTAAAGGACTCAAGGCTAAATGTCGGGGCCGAAGAACTCATATAGACTCGAACCTTGTTGCCATCTCTGACAACGGTCTCTGTCCAGTCATCGATGTCGACACCATCTGCTTCGGCCTGTTCGCGGGTTTTGGCCCACATTGGATCCTGACGGTCCCAGACACTGAGCGGGTTGACAACAGAACGGTGAACTATGATTGAATCATGAGGTTCTGCAAATGTGGGGCCGTCATGCATCAGGACGAGATCATCACCCTGCATTGAGAAGAGCTGTTCGTTCTCCGGTTTCAATGGTCCGACATTCAGGAAGCGATCCTTGGAAAACTTGTTCATTGAAATGAACCATTTCCCGTCTGCTTCCAGCGTTTCGCCCATCGAGGTGGAGTTGTGACCCGGTTGGTAATGGACATCGACTTTCTTGATGATCGGATCGATTTTTTCGCCAGCATAGGCACGCACGGCTTTGTCGATGTTCCATTTGACCACCTGGCTGTCGAGGAACAGGGTGGTCAATGCGTTGCCCTGTCCGTCAAACGCGGTATGTAGCGGACCAAGACCCAATTCCGGTTCAGCGACAACGGCTGAACGCGGTTCGGCGCCGTCATAGAACACGGCATCAAGCTTGGTGACATCAATGACGGAAACAGTCGGGGACAGTTTGCCAGCGATACAAAGGTGCTTCTTATCCGGGGCCATGTTGCAGCCATGCGGGCTGTTGGGGACCGGAATGTATCGGGTGTAGTTCTTGTTCTTGCCTTTGCGGCCGTCGATGACCTTGACGCCATTGAGTTCGATGTAATCGCCTGCCGCGATGCCTTTTTCGATTTCCTTGATGTTAAAGACAACAACGTGATCAAGCTCGGATGCGGTCATTTCCGCAAGGTTCATCCCCATTTCCGAGTTGTAGCTGGTTGAAAAAGCGTATTTGCCTTCATAGTCGGCATCGGTGTTATCGAGGTTGCCCGATACCATGACCTGCCAGGCAACCTGCATTTCATCGGCGTCGATCGCGGTATAGAAGTTCACATACTGTGACGGATCGTCGAGGACCTTTCCGTCATTGACCATTGGCGTTTCATCTTCGCCGTTGGCAAAGACGTAATTGGTGCGCGGCCATTTTTGCGGGCGCAGGCCGTGAATGGCTTTGGCGTTCGGGATTTCAAGGATCTTGTCGGCCTTCATGACATCACAACGGACACGTGCGACGCGTGTATTGGCCTTGTCATTCATGAACAGGAAACGGCCGTCATACTTGCCTTCGGTAAAGGACATATGAACGTGGTGAAGGTCGCCGTTGTCGTGGATTTTCTTGCCGTTGGCGGCGAGAAAATCCTTGGTTTTCGGCAGCATGTTCTCGGTGAGAACATTCAGGCTTTCATTGGTCTGGCCCCAACCGGTTGCCGAGCAACGGTTGAAAACCGGTACGCGCATCAGTTCACGCATGGATGGTATGCCCAGGATGCGCATTTCGCCCGTCTGCCCCGACGACCAGAAGCCGTAATATTCATCAAGCTGACCGGGGGCAAGGCTCGCCTCAGTCCCGGTTGAAGCTTGGGCGCTGCCAATCGAAAAAGCTGAAGCAGCACCGGTTGCACCGCCGACCATTGCCAGACGTGCGGCACCTGCCGCACCGGCAAAAGCAGCACCACCAGCGGCAACGCCGAAAAGATCACGTCGGGTGATCCCGGGTTTGGATTTTTTGTCAGACATCATGACTTCTCCTTGAGATTTTGCTTGGTCGTCCGGGTCCGGTTCAGCGCTTTTTGTGCGCCTTCCATGCTCGCCAAGAGGTTTTCTTGCCGCTTGAGTTTCTTGATCACGACCGGACAAATTTTTTCGCTTTGATACAGCACCTGACAGTGAAGGCAGTTGTGACACTCGTTGGGGTTGATTTCTCCTGTGGGGTGGATGGCTTGCACCATGCATTCATGCGCGCAGCTCTGGCAGGGACTGCCGCATTCCTTGTAGCGTTTGAGCCAGTCAAACATGCGCATACGCGCCGGGATCGCGAGGGCCGCGCCCAACGGGCACAGATACCGGCAATAGAACCGTTCGACGAAAAGCCCGGCGCCAAGAAGGACAAGCGCGTAAAGAACAAACGGCCAAGCACGATCAAATTTGAGGATGATGGCGGTCTTGAAAGGTTCGACCTCGGCGAGCTTTTCTGCCTGATCAATGGAGGCCAGCATGGTGCCGAAAAGACCAAGAAAGATGATGTATTTCACCGCCCACAGCCGTTCATGCAGTCCCCATGGCAGTGTCCATTGCGGCACGTGGAAGAATTTGGCAATCCGGTTGGTCAGTTCCTGAAGGGCGCCAAACGGACACAGCCAGCCGCAATAGGCGCCACGACCCCAGAAAATCAGGGCAGCAGCAACAGAAAACCACAAGATGAAAGTTAGCGGATCAAGCAGGAAGGCTTCCCAGGTAAAGCCGGTCACCAGGGAATTTGTCAGCGCCATGAGGTTGACGACGGAAAGCTGCGCATTGGCGTACCAGCCAAGGAACACCAGCGTGACCGTCAGGAACAAAATTCGGAACCAGAAGGTAAATTTTGCAGAACGTGTCAGGAAGTTCTGGAAGAAGAACGCTGCTGTAAGGATAAGCAACATAATGCTAAGCACGACAATCTCGATGGTTTTGTCGCGCCAGATCCGTTGCCAAAGGGCTGTTTTGGCAGCTTGCTCGTCATTCTCTATTTCGGCGTTTACTGAGGGATCTGCTTTGGATACAGGAGGGGTAATCTTGGTGAGGTAGCTTGCAGGCGGTTGCCAGCCGATATCAAAGGTCGTGTAGAGGCGCTCAATCGCACCGATATCACGGTGAACAAGAAGTTCGATACGCCACGGTTTTGTCGGATCAAAGCCGCTTTCTGCCGGGACCTTGAAGATATCCATTTCTTTGAGTTGCGGAGCTCCATCGGCCATGATGTCTCCGACACGGCGATGATTGCGGTCACGGAAACGGACCGACATATCGCCCTGGATAAGCTGTATACGATCAAACAAACCGCCACGAACATATCCTGATCCCTTGAAGGAATACTGTCCGCGGGCCGTAACCAGAATGGCTTCTTCGCCATCCTTGAGCCATGCTTTCAGATTGTTGTAGCCGCGCTCGCCGAGTGTTGCCTTGCCAATCGCGGGAATACTGGCAAGTGTTACATACATGTCGATGAATGTTTCTTCGCCGGGCGCTTCAATGGGACGATCAAGCGCCCTTGGATCATCCATTGCGGCAAACGCTTCATTCACCTGACCGACATCAAGTGACATGCGGCGAACTGTCCCATCTCCAACCAGCGTGAACCAGTTTTCCGGGGCCGTGGCATTTGATTTGATTTCAAATTTGGGTGCGTTTGAGGTTTCCGGGGGGCTCAACCCAGCCAGCCCGAGCATGCGTGCGACCTTGATGCCCGAACGCAGGATTGAGTCATCAATGACCATGATGGTAACGGTCGCACCGGAAATAATGTTCAGGTCATGGTCAGAATTTCGTGTCGCGGCAGCCAGATCAAAGCCGACATATCCTGCGGTTAGTGCTTCTATACGTTCTTCAGGGATGCCAATCAGAACAATTGGTTCGGAATGTTTGACCAGTTTGACGCCGATGATCCGGGCATTTGAGTCAACAGCGACCATGGCATGGATCGGCTTGCCGGAATAACCGGTGGTACCGACAAAATCCGAGGTGATAAAGGCCCAGCCGACTTGCTCACCGTTCTTGAGGACGGGTGCCACAGGCACATCATTTTGAATCTGGCCATAGCCTTCTGCACCCTCGACCAGTGATGTGGCGGGGACCTTGTCAATGAACTGTGCCAGTACAGGTTTGGTTTGTGCATTTGCGGGGAAAACGCACAACATCAAGGAAAAAGTAAAAACGACAATCAGGACCGGAAGCCATAATAGGCTACAGATCGGTCGGTGCACGTGGGGTGTCGTCTGAGGACGGCGTGGCAGAAGTGACGTATTCATGAGTCAAACCTTGTGCGGAGGCGCGCGCGCCGTCGCAGGTGCAATGCGAGATGCATCTGTGTGGTCGAATGACGGGGGAATGATCTTCTGGATGGCGATGCGGTCGAGTGCGATTGCGCAAAGAGTGTCGGGAAGTTTGAATACAGACCCGGTCAGACAGTGCGCGCAATTCGGGCAAGCACATTCGACAGGTTCGGGTACTTTGTTCCCATTCTGGTCGATCAAAATCGTTGTGGTGCTCTGGTCACCGCTACAGATTGTAATCGCGATTAGGTCAGTGCCTGCAAAATGCTTCGCCGTCTGGGAAAAAGACTGACCAGCTGCTGTTCCTGTCAGAGACAGTGCAATCAGAAGAGACAGAAATGTGCGAAGCATTTTTTCCATAATGCTTCTCATATTTCATTGTGGGTTCTGAATTCTTGATAGTGGTCAAGTGGGAAGGAGCCTGGCTACTTACCAGTCGATTGCGGGGAACCTGTTAATGTTGAGCTTGGTTCAGGTTGCTTGCTTCAAAAATAATGGAGTAAGCGTTATCTCAGAGAACGCCGCAAAGTCGGGTGAGATAAATGTCAGCTTTTCTGTCAATTCTGCAGCTTTTTGTCAGCTTATGTGTCAATTGATGTCAACTTATCTGGCAATCGGAAATGCCAAGTTGTTGATTTCGCTGTATGTCGAATGTCAGCTTTTGTGGCACGTGACAGTCATATTATATGACAATTTACCCTGGTAGCTTTTCCCAATATCCCAATCATCATACTTTAAGTCTGAGTGTACCCCGGTTGCTTGTCATAATTCGGGGTTATGGTGCCTTGGTATTTCTGTTGCGGGAACTATTAAGGCAATCAGAATGCCTTGCTGTTTCGAGTTCAATCTTATATTAAAATATAAGATTGAATATCATTTCTTGTATTCAAGCTATAATAGAAAAATCATTGGAAAACAGAATAGGCAGCCACTAATCTCTAACGAAATTGGCTAGTTCGCATTGGGCAGAACTGGCATTTTTCCCCGAAGGAGCTTGTTGTGGCTGCTGAAAATGATTCCTTTGACGTAAACGCCAACCGTACGACGGTCATTTTGGCCTCCGAGCTTTTGGCCAATGACAATGGTGCGGTGAGCATCAGTTCAGTTCAGTCATCTGAGTATGGGGCAGTGTCGCTTGATGGTGACGGCAATGTGCTGTTCACGCCGAATGCGGATTACTATGGCCCTGCGATCTTCAGCTATACGGCTGACGATGGAGCAGGGAACAGCAGCACAGCGACTGTGACGATTGATGTGAAGGCGACGCTTGCGGATGCGCAGGCAGCTGGGCGCCCGCAGGTTTACGGGGCTTGGGATACGACTGCGATGCAGAATGGCACGCACGTTGTGACCTGGATGACGACGACCGGTGATATTCGCGGGCGTGTTTACCGAGCTGATGGAACGACGCTTAGTCAGGAGCTGGCGATTTCCCAAAGTATGCCAGATGACGCTGTTTGGCACCGTGTTGAAGCCTTGGCAGATGGCGGGTTTGTTGTTGTTGCGCAAGGTGAACAGCAAGGCGGCCATACGATGTTGCGCCGTTTTGATGCTTATGGTCGTCCGGTCGGTACGTGGAAAGAGCTTTCGGCCGAGAATGTTGTTGATGAGTTGCCAGAGATCATAGCCCTTCAGGATGGGGGATATGTGGTCGTCGCTCAGGTTGACGATGGTTCGGGAGGCGGCGGCTACAACACCTACGGGCGTCGCTATGATGTTTCCGGTAATGCCACGAGTGACCTGTTTGAGATAGCGACCAGTGCTGACAGCGAGACGATTGCCAACGGGGTCGAGCTTGAAGATGGCCGTTTGATGTTGTTCAGCCTGGTTACGGTTGGTCAGTCGCGAGAGATGAAAGCACGTCTGTTCAGCGGTACGGGGTATCCGCTTGGAACCGACAGCTACTCGATGTTCTATGAGCCGATCCGGCAATATCCGTCATCGCTTGACCGATATTACGAAGTTAACCCGCTACGGCTAGCAGATGGCCGGATCGCAGTTGCAACGCACGGAAAGCTGTTTGTCTATAGCATGGGTGCGGGTGACACAATTGTCGAAGACCTTCAGATCAATCTTGAGGTGGGTACTGACGAGCATGTTCTGTCCTCAGACTTGATTGCGCTGTCTGACGGTGGGGTGTTCGTGCTGTACACGAATGGTACGGAAGGACGCGTTTACGGTCAGCGTTATGACGCGTCTGGTAACCCGGTCATGGGTCAGGTTGACTTTGAAGATCTGGGTTATGGCGATGAATACAATGTAACGATTGAGGCTGCTGCTGATGGTGGTGCGTTCATCTTCTATGAATATCGGACAGCGAACGGTACCCGTATTGTAGACAAGGTACATGTGGACAGTCAGGTGACGGGCGACACTGTTGGGCCAGCCCAGTACCAAGAAGTGAACTCAGCTTACGGTGATTCAATTGAGATAGCGGCGAACCGTACGACGGTCATTCTGGCGTCCGAGCTTTTGGCCAATGACAATGGTGCGGTGAGCATCAGTTCTGTCCAGTCTGCTGGATACGGAACAGTGTCGCTTGATGGTGACGGCAATGTGCTGTTCACGCCGAATGCGGATTACTATGGCCCTGCGATCTTCAGCTATACGGCTGACGATGGAGCAGGGAACAGCAGCACAGCGACTGTGACGATTGATGTGAAGGCGACGCTTGCGGATGCGCAGGCAGCTGGGCGCCCGCAGGTTTACGGGGCTTGGGATACGACTGCGATGCAGAATGGCACGCACGTTGTGACCTGGATGACGACGACCGGTGATATTCGCGGGCGTGTTTACCGAGCTGATGGAACGACGCTTAGTCAGGAGCTGGCGATTTCCCAAAGTATGCCAGATGACGCTGTTTGGCACCGTGTTGAAGCCTTGGCAGATGGCGGGTTTGTTGTTGTTGCGCAAGGTGAACAGCAAGGCGGCCATACGATGTTGCGCCGTTTTGATGCTTATGGTCGTCCGGTCGGTACGTGGAAAGAGCTTTCGGCCGAGAATGTTGTTGATGAGTCGCCAGAGATCATAGCCCTTCAGGATGGGGGATATGTGGTCGTCGCTCAGGTTGACGATGGTTCGGGAGGCGGCGGCTACAACACCTACGGGCGTCGCTATGATGTTTCCGGTAATGCCACGAGTGACCTGTTTGAGATAGCGACCAGTGCTGACAGCGAGACGATTGCCAACGGGGTCGAGCTTGAAGATGGCCGTTTGATGTTGTTCAGCCTGGTTACGGTTGGTCAGTCGCGAGAGATGAAAGCACGTCTGTTCAGCGGTACGGGGTATCCGCTTGGAACCGACAGCTACTCGATGTTCTATGAGCCGATCCGGCAATATCCGTCATCGCTTGACCGATATTACGAAGTTAACCCGCTACGGCTAGCAGATGGCCGGATCGCAGTTGCAACGCACGGAAAGCTGTTTGTCTATAGCATGGGTGCGGGTGACACAATTGTCGAAGACCTTCAGATCAATCTTGAGGTGGGTACTGACGAGCATGTTCTGTCCTCAGACTTGATTGCGCTGTCTGACGGTGGGGTGTTCGTGCTGTACACGAATGGTACGGAAGGACGCGTTTACGGTCAGCGTTATGACGCGTCTGGTAACCCGGTCATGGGTCAGGTTGACTTTGAAGATCTGGGTTATGGCGATGAATACAATGTAACGATTGAGGCTGCTGCTGATGGTGGTGCGTTCATCTTCTATGAATATCGGACAGCGAACGGTACCCGTATTGTAGACAAGGTACATGTGGACAGTCAGGTGACGGGCGACACTGTTGGGCCAGCCCAGTACCAAGAAGTGAACTCAGCTTACGGTGATTCAATTGAGATAGCGGCGAACCGTACGACGGTCATTCTGGCGTCCGAGCTTTTGGCCAATGACAATGGTGCGGTGAGCATCAGTTCTGTCCAGTCTGCTGGATACGGAACAGTGTCGCTTGATGGTGACGGCAATGTGCTGTTCACGCCGAATGCGGATTACTATGGCCCTGCGATCTTCAGCTATACGGCTGACGATGGAGCAGGGAACAGCAGCACAGCGACTGTGACGATTGATGTGAAGGCGACGCTTGCGGATGCGCAGGCAGCTGGGCGCCCGCAGGTTTACGGGGCTTGGGATACGACTGCGATGCAGAATGGCACGCACGTTGTGACCTGGATGACGACGACCGGTGATATTCGCGGGCGTGTTTACCGAGCTGATGGAACGACGCTTAGTCAGGAGCTGGCGATTTCCCAAAGTATGCCAGATGACGCTGTTTGGCACCGTGTTGAAGCCTTGGCAGATGGCGGGTTTGTTGTTGTTGCGCAAGGTGAACAGCAAGGCGGCCATACGATGTTGCGCCGTTTTGATGCTTATGGTCGTCCGGTCGGTACGTGGAAAGAGCTTTCGGCCGAGAATGTTGTTGATGAGTCGCCAGAGATCATAGCCCTTCAGGATGGGGGATATGTGGTCGTCGCTCAGGTTGACGATGGTTCGGGAGGCGGCGGCTACAACACCTACGGGCGTCGCTATGATGTTTCCGGTAATGCCACGAGTGACCTGTTTGAGATAGCGACCAGTGCTGACAGCGAGACGATTGCCAACGGGGTCGAGCTTGAAGATGGCCGTTTGATGTTGTTCAGCCTGGTTACGGTTGGTCAGTCGCGAGAGATGAAAGCACGTCTGTTCAGCGGTACGGGGTATCCGCTTGGAACCGACAGCTACTCGATGTTCTATGAGCCGATCCGGCAATATCCGTCATCGCTTGACCGATATTACGAAGTTAACCCGCTACGGCTAGCAGATGGCCGGATCGCAGTTGCAACGCACGGAAAGCTGTTTGTCTATAGCATGGGTGCGGGTGACACAATTGTCGAAGACCTTCAGATCAATCTTGAGGTGGATACTGACGAGCATGTTCTGTCCTCAGACTTGATTGCGCTGTCTGACGGTGGGGTGTTCGTGCTGTACACGAATGGTACGGAAGGACGCGTTTACGGTCAGCGTTATGACGCGTCTGGTAACCCGGTCATGGGTCAGGTTGACTTTGAAGATCTGGGCTATGGCGATGAATACAATGTAACGATTGAGGCTGCTGCTGATGGTGGTGCGTTCATCTTCTATGAATATCGGACAGCGAACGGTACCCGTATTGTAGACAAGGTACATGTGGACAGTCAGGTGACGGGCGACACCGTCGGACCAGCCCAGTTCGAAGAAACTAGTGTATTTACATACAGTGATTCAATTGAGATAGCGGCGAACCGTACGACGGTTATTCTGGCGTCCGAGCTTTTGGCCAATGACAATGGTGCGGTGAGCATCAGTTCTGTCCAGTCTGCTGGATACGGAACAGTGTCGCTTGATGGTGACGGCAATGTGCTGTTCACGCCGAATGCGGATTACTATGGCCCTGCGATCTTCAGCTATACGGCTGACGATGGAGCAGGGAACAGCAGCACAGCGACCGTGACGATTGATGTAAAGGCGACGCTTGCGGATGCGCAGATCGTGGGCTTCCCGCAAGGATATGGTAGCTGGGATACAACGACACTCTCCGACGGATCGAAGATCGTCAGCTGGATGAAGTTTCCCGGTGGCGGCATTCGCGGTCGCAAGTTTAATGCTGATGGCGATAGTGTGGGTCAGGAACTTGCTCTGTCGATGGACATGCCCGATAGCGCGACATGGCATCGTATTGAAGCACTTGCGGGTGGTGGATTTGTTGTCGTGGTGCAGGGAACAGCACTCGGTGGCCATACAATGGCACGTCGATTTAACGACAATGGGCAACCGGTTGGCGTCTGGAAAGACTTGTCGATTGATGAGACGGTCGATCAGTCCCCGGAGATCATCGCCCTGCAGGATGGTGGTTATGTCGTGGTGACGCAGGTGGATGATGGACCCCTTGCAGGGGATTACAACACCTATGGTCGTCGTTTTGATGAGAACGGCAATGCGACCAGCGCGTTGTTTGAGATTCAGACAGGGTCATCTGACGAAACCGTTGCCAATGGAATTGAGCTTGAAGATGGCCGTTTGATGTTGTTCAGCCTGGTTACGGTTGGTCAGTCGCGCGAGATCAAGGCACGTCTGTTCAGCGGAACGGGGTATCCGTTGGGAAGTGACAGCACGACGGTGTTCTACGACGCGACACCTGAATACAACTTGGGTGATCGTTATTACGAGATGGATCCAGTGCGCCTTCCGGATGGTCGTATCGCTCTTGCGACCGGTGGCAAGGTGTATGTTTACAGCACCGGCCCGAACGACACGATAGTTGAAGACTTCCATGTCGAGCTTGACGTTGGAGATCAGGGCTACATGGTGTCGTCGGACATCGTTGCCCTTTCGGACGGCGGTGTGTTTGTGGTGTATAGCGGCAAGCTCGGCGGTCAGGTCTACGGCCAGCGTTATGATGCAGCCGGTAACCCTGTCATGGGGCTGGTTGACTTTGAAGAGCTGGGCTATGGCAATGAATACAATGTAACGATCGAAGCCGCCGCTGATGGTGGTGCCTATCTCTACTATGAGTTCGTCTCTGAGGGCGATGTGCGCCGTGTCGAGACGGTGCATGTTGATAGCAACGTGACAGGTACAACAGTCGGTCCGGCGCAGTTCGATACGGTTGACGTGGCTTATGGAGATGCAGTCGAGATAGCGGCGAACCGTACGACGGTTATTCTGGCGTCCGAGCTTTTGGCCAATGACAATGGTGCGGTGAGCATCAGTTCTGTCCAGTCTGCTGGATACGGAACAGTGTCGCTTGATGGTGACGGCAATGTGCTGTTCACGCCGAATGCGGATTACTATGGCCCTGCGATCTTCAGCTATACGGCTGACGATGGAGCAGGGAACAGCAGCACAGCGACCGTGACGATTGATGTAAAGGCGACGCTTGCGGATGCGCAGATCGTGGGCTTCCCGCAAGGATATGGTAGCTGGGATACAACGACACTCTCCGACGGATCGAAGATCGTCAGCTGGATGAAGTTCCCCGGTGGCGGCATTCGCGGTCGCAAGTTTAATGCTGATGGCGATAGTGTGGGTCAGGAACTTGCTCTGTCGATGGACATGCCCGATAGCGCGACATGGCATCGTATTGAAGCACTTGCGGGTGGTGGATTTGTTGTCGTGGTGCAGGGAACAGCACTCGGTGGCCATACAATGGCACGTCGATTTAACGACAATGGGCAACCGGTTGGCGTCTGGAAAGACTTGTCGATTGATGAGACGGTCGATCAGTCCCCGGAGATCATCGCCCTGCAGGATGGTGGTTATGTCGTGGTGACGCAGGTGGATGATGGACCCCTTGCAGGGGATTACAACACCTATGGTCGTCGTTTTGATGAGAACGGCAATGCGACCAGCGCGTTGTTTGAGATTCAGACAGGGTCATCTGACGAAACCGTTGCCAATGGAATTGAGCTTGAAGATGGCCGTTTGATGTTGTTCAGCCTGGTTACGGTTGGTCAGTCGCGCGAGATCAAGGCACGTCTGTTCAGCGGAACGGGGTATCCGTTGGGAAGTGACAGCACGACGGTGTTCTACGACGCGACACCTGAATACAACTTGGGTGATCGTTATTACGAGATGGATCCAGTGCGCCTTCCGGATGGTCGTATCGCTCTTGCGACCGGTGGCAAGGTGTATGTTTACAGCACCGGCCCAAACGACACGATAGTTGAAGACTTCCATGTCGAGCTTGACGTTGGAGATCAGGGCTACATGGTGTCGTCGGACATCGTTGCCCTTTCGGACGGCGGTGTGTTTGTGGTGTATAGCGGCAAGCTCGGCGGTCAGGTCTACGGCCAGCGTTATGATGCAGCCGGTAACCCTGTCATGGGGCTGGTTGACTTTGAAGAGCTGGGCTATGGCAATGAATACAATGTAACGATCGAAGCCGCCGCTGATGGTGGTGCCTATCTCTACTATGAGTTCGTCTCTGAGGGCGATGTGCGCCGTGTCGAGACGGTGCATGTTGATAGCAACGTGACAGGTACAACAGTCGGTCCGGCACAGTTCGATACGGTTGATGTGGCTGCCGCAACGGTTGGAAACGATGTGCTTATTGGCAGCGCTGTTGACGATAGTCTCGGCGGTTCAACAGGAAATGACATCCTCGACGGGAAATCCGGAAATGACACACTTTCTGGCGGTGATGGCGCCGATACCTTCGTGTTCGGTCGCGGATCGGATCATGATGTGATTGCTGACGCAGAGGCCGCGGATACCGTTTCTCTTCAGTCTGACGTGACAGCAAATGACGTTTGGCTGTTCCAGCAAGGTGATGATCTGGTGATCCAGTTGCTTGGTTCTCAGGACAGCCTTACCGTTGCGGACTGGTATGCGCCAGCAGCTCAGCAGGTTGGCGAGATCGAAGTTGCGGGTAGTACGCTGGACGCGACCAATGTTCAAAACCTTGTCGATGCCATGTCTGTCTTTGGCATCAATGATGTTGCCGCAGACAGTCTGGATCACAACAGTACCGAGTTCCAGAACGCACAAGCGGTAATTGCTGCAAACTGGCAGAGCAGCTAATCAACAAAGGCGGACCGGGCGCGATTTGTTGCCCTGTCCGCTAGCACCTTCATAAGAATATGAAATCTGTGATTTCAAAGGTGTAAATGTTCTAATTTAATCAATCTTTAATTGCTACCATCTGTAGCCTTGTGGTTAATACCTGATAGTGCGCAGACGCAGGGGGCTTCTGCGTTGAAGGTGGGGAATTCTTTTGCAGGAAGCAATCGAGGAAAACCGACCAGAGGATCAGAAACCCAAGGATAGTGGTCTTCTGGCGCTGGTCACGATTTTGCGCTTTTTCAATCTGCCTGCGGATGCAGAGCAGATCCGTCATCAGTTTGGCAAACCCGGCGCGCTTTTCGCGATCGAGGATTTGCAGCTTGCCGCCAAGCGACTGAAACTGAAATCCCGCATTGTTCAGTCGGGTTGGGAGCGCCTTTCCAAAACAAATCTTCCCGCCATTGCCGAAATCAAAAATGGCAGCTTTGTCATCGTTGCCAAAATCGATGCTGATCAAGGAAAAGTCCTTGTTCAGGACCCGATTGTCGGGCGTGCGGTTGCTGTCGATAAGGCCGAGTTTGAAGAAAAGTGGTCCGGACGGTTGTTGCTGGCAACACGCCGTGCCGCGATCCTTGGGCAGGGTGGCAAGTTTGATATTTCCTGGTTCGTCGCGGCCCTGTCGAAATATCGCCGTATCTTCATTGAAGTCCTGATTGCGTCCTTCTTCCTGCAGCTCTTTGCCCTGATCTCTCCGCTGTTTTTCCAGGTGGTGATCGATAAGGTTCTGGTCCATCGCGGTCTTACGACGCTTGATGTGCTAGTCTTTGGGCTGCTTGTGGTGTCGGTGTTTGAGGTGCTGCTTGGTACCCTTCGAACATATATCTTCTCGCACACCACCAATCGGGTAGATGTCGAACTTGGCGCACGGCTGTTCAGACATTTGCTGTCGCTGCCAATGGGGTATTTTCAGGCACGTCAGGTCGGGCAAAGTGTTGCGCGCGTGCGTGAACTTGAGAGCATTCGAAACTTCATTACGGGGTCTGCTCTGACCCTTGTGATCGATCTGTTTTTCACCATCGTGTTCTTTGCGGTGATGTGGCATTTTAGCCCGCTTCTGACCATGATCGTTCTGGGATCCATCCCGTTCTTTGTCATTCTTGCCTTTGTCGTGACCCCAATCCT
This sequence comes from Thalassospira sp., assembly GCF_048059015.1. Lineage (GTDB taxonomy): Bacteria > Pseudomonadota > Alphaproteobacteria > Rhodospirillales > Thalassospiraceae > Thalassospira. The sequence goes on from NZ_JBLLNT010000012.1 coordinate 74,890, forward strand.
GCGTCGACGACTGGATGAAAAGTTCCAGCGTGGGGCAGAAAATCAGGCCTTTCTGGTCGAGAGTGTTACCGGGGTTGAAACGCTCAAGGCACTGGCGGTCGAGCCGCAAATGCAACGCCGCTGGGAAGAACAGCTTGCGGGTTACGTGCATTCAAGCTTCAAGACCGCAAACCTTGGCAATGTCGCAGGACAGCTCACACAACTGATTTCCAAAATCACCACGGTCCTAACCCTGTATTTCGGCGCAACCGCAGTCGTTGGAGGAGACATGACTGTCGGGCAACTTGTAGCATTCAATATGCTAGCCGGACGCGTGACCGGACCGATCTTGCGCCTCGCACAGCTTTGGAATGATTTCCAGCAGGCGCGGATCTCGATCGATCGTTTGGGCGACATTCTTAATTCACCAACTGAACCAACCTATAACCCGAACCGTTCAACGCTGAATGACATCAAGGGTGACATCAAATTTGATCTGGTCACCTTCCGCTATCGTCCGGACGGTCCTGAAATCCTGCGCCGGGTGGACCTGTCCATCAAGGCTGGTGAGGTCGTTGGCATTGTCGGGCCAAGCGGATCGGGTAAAAGCACGCTGACCAAACTGGTGCAGCGTATGTATGTGCCTGAAAGTGGCCGTGTGCTTGTTGACGGGATTGATCTTTCGATGGTCGATACGGCTTGGCTGCGGCGTCAGGTCGGTGTGGTGTTGCAGGAAAACATCCTGTTTAACCGATCACTTCGTGAAAACATTGCCCTGTCTGATCCCGGTATGCCGATGGAGCGTGTGATCGAGGCCGCAAAATTGGCCGGCGCCCACGAATTCATACTTTCGTTGTCAGACGGGTATGACACCAAAATTGGCGAGCGCGGCTCAAACCTGTCGGGCGGGCAGCGCCAACGCGTGGCGATTGCCCGCGCGCTTGTGAATAATCCACGCATCCTGATCTTTGATGAAGCCACCAGTGCGCTGGATTATGAATCTGAAAAGATTATTCAGGAAAACATGCGCCGCATTTGTAAGGGCCGCACGGTTCTGATCATTGCCCATCGTCTGGCTGCGGTGCGCGATGCGGATCGCATTATCACGGTCGAAGCCGGTCAGGTGATTGAAGACGGCACCCATGATGAGCTTCTTCGCAATGGCGGGCGTTACGCCAAGCTGTATCAATTGCAGGCAGGGACGGTAAGCGATGTCGCTGCGCAATAAGATTGAAGAGCTTTATGCGCGCACCAAGGAAACCTGTGGTGCGACCTACGCCAAACTCCTCGAACGTTTCCCGCGTCTGAACCCGAATTCGGATCAGGCAAAGTCACGTCGCTCGGCCGAGGAGCGGGAATTCCTGCCTGCCGCGATTGAGATTATGGAAACACCTGCCAACCCGATTGGTCGGACTGTGGCCCTGTCGCTTGCAGGGTTCTTTACCATTGCACTGGCTTGGGCCGTGATTGGCGAGGTCGATGTGGTTGCCGTGGCGCAGGGGCGGCTTGTGCCGACGGGCGGGGTCAAACAAATCCAGCCGCTTGAGATCGGAACTGTACGCGCCATTCATGTGCGTGATGGGCAGCATGTTGAGGCCGGTGATTTGCTGATCGAGCTGGATCCGACCGAAAGCGAAGCGGACAAGGGGCAGTTGTTGCATGAACGTGATGCCGCAGCCCTTGATATCGCGCGGCTTAAAACCTTCCTTGAGGGTCTGGATCGCCGGGAAATTCCGGCATTGCCCAAGCACGCGGCACTCAATGACGAAATCCTGCAAACGGCAGAACAAAAACTGCGAAGCGATCTTGCGGCTTTCTTTGCAAAGCTTGCCGCAACGGACGCCGAGGCGGCAAAACTTCGCGCAGAACGCGCGTCAATCAATGCCGAAATTGCCAAAAGTCGTGAGCTCCTGCCGCTTCTGGTCGAACGCGAAGGTTCGCTTTCAGGCCTCGTCTCCGACGGGATCAGCACCAAGCCGGTCTGGCTTGAGGTCAAGCAGCAGCTGATCGAAACCAAAAGCAATCTCGAGATTTACCGCAATCGCCTCGAAGAAGCCGATGCCTCGATCATGGCGGCCGAGAAGGACCGGGAAAATCTGATCGCGCAGACCAAGCAGCAAACGCTTGAGGAGTTGCTTGAAGCCCGCAACAAATTCCAGACAGCTGTCATCACGCTCCGTAAAGCCGAAAGCCGCGAAGACCGCCATCAATTGCGCGCCCCGGTCAGCGGCACGATCCAGCAATTGGCGGTTCATACCGTGCGCGGCGTTGTTTCGCCTGCTGAAAGCTTGATGGTGGTGGTGCCCGATGATGTAGAGCTCGAAGCGGTTGCCAAGGTGCAAAACAAGGATGCCGGTTTTGTCGCGACAGATCAGGAAGCGGTGATCAAGATCGACAGCTTCCCCTTCACCCGCTACGGCAAGATTGACGGAAAGGTCAAAAGCATCTCGCGCGACGCCATTCAGGATGAAGATTTGGGGTTAGTCTACGAAGTTCGGGCGACCCTCAAAGCTTCCGAAATCTTCGCCGACGGCCGGATGGTCAAACTCACACCGGGAATGACGGCCTCGGTCGAGGTGAAAACCGGGAAACGACGGATTATTGAGTTCCTGTTATCGCCCGTTATGAAGTACGGAGATGAGGCGCTCAGGGAGAGGTAAGTCTCCTAGAGCAAAGTGGGTTTCCATCTAGAAACGCTGCAAATTCAGAAATTGTCAGCTTTTCTGTCAATCCTGCAGCTTTTTGTCAGCTTATATGTCAATTGATGTCAACTTATCTGGCAATTGAAAATGCTAAGACATTGATTTTGCCGCATGTCGAATGTCAGCTTTTGTGGCACGTGACACCAAGGTAAATTGTCATATTATATGACAATTTACCTTGGTAGCTTTTCCCAATATCCCAATCATCATACTTTAAGTCTGAGTGTACCCCGGTTGCTTGTCATAATTCGGGGTTATGCCTCAAAGATGTTCAGTGGGCTTTGCTTCGTTCTAACGAGGTTGGTTTTGGGGGCATTCCCTGTTTGATATCGGGACGTGTTCCCTTCGGCTTTTGATTTGACTCTCCAGCGCGTCGTTCCTAAATAAGAACAAATGGTGAACATATGGCGTGTTTGAGCATGATGTTGGCAGAGCGGTTCGTGGAGGCCCGGGATGTTTTGGCGCGGGCGGAGAAATCTTATCGGCGGAATGCGGGGTGTTTGGCGGTGGCGTCAAACACGGTGCTTTGCCGTGCGTTTGGTGGGCTGTCGCTTTCGCGAAACGTCAGTATTGGCGGGATTGCGTCTGTCGGGTTGCATGAAGTGATTTGTGCTCATGACGGGGCGGGGGCATCGGTGCTGGCGTGGTATTTGGCGAATCTCACGGTGGATGCCGGGATGGAACAAGTCGAAAGCAAGCCGGTTTTCTGGGTTCGTCAGCGCAAGGCGATTGATCAGGGGCGGTTTTATCATCTGGCTTTGCCCGCCAGTGCATCGGGGGATGCCGTGCCTTTGATGATGACGGTGGATCAACAGGAAAAGGCCCTTTGGGCCTGTGAGGAGGCAGCCAAATCCGGGCAGATTGCATCGATCATTCTCGAAACCACGGATTACAGCCTGACCGCAGCACGGCGTTTGCAGCTGGCATGTGAAGGGGCTGGAACGCGCATGATTGTTTTGCGGCGCGGGTCTACCTCCGGGCGGTTGATGCCATCAAGTGCGCTGACGCGCTGGAAGATTGAGCCTGCATTGGATGCAGCGCAGGACATGACAGGGAATATTCATCATCTCAGCCTGATCGGGGGACGCGGGGTTCGACCGGGAAGCTGGAAAGTCAAAATCGATGCAACAACGTTTTCTTTATCTGTGGTTGACCCACTGTAAAACCGACTGCCACCGCATGAGCCAGAGGGCAGGCGCATCCAAACCTGACCGCCCCCGCGACGTTGACAGCAAGGTGGTGGCTGAGACCAAAGCCCATGCCATGGAAGACATCCCGCATGTGATTACCCGTGCCGATCATAAGGGTGTTTTGGTTTGTGGACTGAATGCCGCTGCCCAAAAGGCCGGGTTGCAAGGGGCGATGCGTCTTTCGGATGCGCGTAGCATCCTGCCCGATCTGCAAAACACGCCCGAGGATCATGACCTGTTCCAAACCCATCTGGCGCGCCTGATCCGGGTGATGGATCGTTATAGCCCGTGGGTGGCCCCGGATCGGGATTTGAAGGAACACGGGTTTGATGGGGATGCCGGGTTGTGGCTTGAAATCACCGGCGGCAGTCATTTGTTTGGCGGTGAAAATGCCATGATCGGCCAGATCCTGCGCGATATGAAAACCCGTGGATATGGCGCGCGCATCGCCATTGCCGATACGGCAGGGGCAGCATGGGCCGCCGCACGATGTCATCCGGGAAAACCGTCCGAGCGCATTTTATCCTTGCCAGCCGATCATGGTTTAGCGGCCGGATTTCCCGTGTCATCACTGCGCTTGTCTGATGACATCATCGCTCTGTTGTCACGGCTTGGTTTGAAGCAGTTGGGCGATATCACCCATCTGCCGCGTGCCAACATCACCACCCGTTTGGGGCCGGATGTGCTGCATCGGCTGGATCAGTTTTATGGCCGTTTGCCCGAGCATCTGAATTTTGAGCTGCCCGATGATCCGTGGCTGATTCGGCAAAGCTTTGGCGAACCACTGGGCGATGCCGCCAATCTGGCCCATGCGATTGAAAGCATGATGGTGGATCTATGCGCAAAGCTGCGTGCAGATAATCTGGGCTTGCGGCGGTTGATCGTGCGTTCCATCCGCGTAGATGGTCATGCCCATACCATCACCACAACCACCGGCACACCCTGTCAGTCCGAAGCCCATATTCTGCGGCTGTTGGCGGAAAAGATGCCCGGTGTTGATACCGGTTTTGGGATTGAGCAGGTGATCATTTATGCCCCCTGGGTAGAGCATGTTGCCTTTCGCCAGGTTCGTCTGGATCGTCAGCAAGACAGCCATAGCGATAATGTCGCCCTGGCCGAGCTTCTTGATCGCATCAGCCATCATTTGGGGCCAAAGGATATTCTGTATCGTCCGGCCCATGATGCCAGCCATTTGCCAGAACTTGCCGCCATTCGCCAGTCACCAACCGGACCCGCAAAGCCGGCCCGGATCAAAGATGTGTCCCTGCCACGGCGACCGGTCCGGCTGATTGATCCGCCCGAGCCGGTTGATGTGGTGGAAAGAAGCCCCAGTGGATCGCCGAGCAAGCTGCGTTGGCGCAGAATGCTGATCGAGGTTCTCCGTGCCGAGGGGCCTGAGCGGATTTGCCCGGAATGGTGGGGACATCTTGATCGCGATAACTATGCCCTGTCGCATTTAACCCGCGATTATTTCCGAATATGTGATCAGAAAGGCCGGATGTTGTGGCTGTTTCGAAGCGGCCATGCCGGGCAGGATATCTGGTCGGTGCATGGCTTGTTTGCCGGGTAATGTCATGAGTAAACAAACCAACATTACTGATCATCCGCCCTATGCCGAGTTGCATGTCAGCAGCAATTTTTCATTCCTGCGCGGCGCATCCCATGCCGAGGAATTGGTGCTGACCGCGGCGACCAAGGGCCTTCATGCGATTGCAATCACCGATCACAATACGCTTGCCGGTGTGGTACGCGGCCATACCGCCCATCGCAATTATGCAGATCGCCTCAATTACATTGTCGGCTGTCGGCTTGATCCGATGGATGGGCCATCGCTGCTGTGTTACCCGACCGATCGGTTGGCCTATGCGCGGTTGTGTCGGTTGCTGACCCTTGGCAAGCGCCGCGCGCCCAAGGGATCGTGCGAGATTTATGTCTCTGACATCATCGCTCATAGCGACGGTTTGTTGTTCATTGCCGTGCCACCACAGGTGCCCGATGAGGCCTTTCGGGCCGAGCTGATCCGCCTGAAACCGCATTTTGACGGGCGGCTTTGGCTGTCGGTCGGGCGGTTCATGGACGGGTTCGATAGCGAGCGGTTGGCATTTGCCGAGATGGTCGAAGCCGAACTTGGCATTCCGGTCGTGGTGACCAATGACGTGCATATGCATCTTAGGTCGCGCAAACCCTTGCAGGATGTCCTGACCTGTATCCGTCACCACTGCACGATTGAAGACGCAGGATATCGTTTGTTTCCCAATGGCGAGCGACACATCAAATCACCGCGTGAAATGGTGCGCCTGTTTCCCGATCATCCCCATTGGCTGGCGCGAACTGTGGAGATTGCTGATCAATGCAGATTTAGCCTTGATGAGCTCCGCTATGAATATCCTGATGAAAATGACGGAACCGGCGAAGGAACCCAGGAACGTTTGATCCGCCTGACATGGGAGGGGGCCCATAAACGTTATCCCGAAGGTGTGCCTGATAAGGTCAAAAACCTGATTGAGACCGAGCTTAAACTGATCGACGAGTTGGGCTATGCGCCCTATTTCCTGACGGTGCATGATATTGTTGCCTTTGCCAGATCCAAGGGGATTTTGTGTCAGGGGCGCGGGTCGGCGGCCAATTCATCGGTCTGTTTTTGTTTGCATGTGACCTCGGTCGATCCGGCGAAGGTGGAGCTTTTGTTCTCGCGATTCATCAGTAATGCGCGGAATGAGCCGCCCGACATTGACGTTGATTTCGAACATGAACGCCGCGAAGAAGTCATTCAGTTCATCTATGAACGTTATGGCCGCGAGCGGGCCGGGTTGACCGCGACGGTGATTTCATATCGGTCGCGCAGTGCCATTCGCGATGTTGGCAAGGTGTTTGGCCTTTCTGAGGACACCATCGTCAAACTGACCAAAACCATCTGGGGATCGAGCAGCAAGGGCGCGCATGACACCATGATGCGCCAATCGGGCATTCATCCCGATGAGCCACGCCTTAAGGCCGTTTTGGATATTGCGGGGGAACTGACCGGTTTCCCGCGTCATTTGTCACAACATGTTGGCGGGTTTGTCATTACTCGTGGGGCGCTTTGTGAGTTGTCCCCGATTGCCAATGCGGCAATGGCGGACCGCACGACAATTGAATGGGACAAGGATGACATTGATGCGCTGGGTATCTTGAAGGTCGATATCCTTGCCCTTGGTATGCTGACCTGCATCCGTAAGGCACTGGACGAGCTGCGCACGCACAAGAACATCAATTACGATCTGGCAACCTTGCCCAAGGAAGATCCGGCGACCTATCGCATGCTGGCCAAGGCTGACAGTATTGGCACTTTTCAGGTAGAATCGCGCGCGCAAATGAGCATGCTACCGCGCTTAAAACCGCAAAGCATTTACGATCTGACCATTCAGGTCGCGATTGTTCGCCCTGGCCCGATTCAGGGGGGGATGGTTCATCCGTTTTTGCAGCGGCGCATGGGGCGCGAAAAGGTCGATTATCCGTCCAGGGAACTTGAAGCCGTTTTAAAGCGCACCTGTGGTGTGCCGCTGTTTCAGGAACAGGCGATGCAGATCGCCATGGTAGCCGCAGGCTATTCCGGGGGCGAGGCCGATAATCTTCGTCGTGCCATGGCAACGTTTAAGCGCACCGGCACCATTGGCGAACATCGCGACAAATTCATCAACGGGATGTTGGGTAACGGCTATGACATGGATTTTGCCGAACGCTGCTTCAAGCAGATCGAAGGCTTTGCTGATTACGGGTTCCCCGAAAGCCACGCAGCAAGCTTTGCCATTCTCGCCTATGCGTCATCCTGGCTGAAATGCCATCACCCGGATGTGTTTTTATGCGCACTTTTGAACTCTCAACCGATGGGATTTTATGCGCCAGCACAATTGGTCAATGATGCGCGCAATCACGGGGTGCGCGTGCTTGAAGTCGATATCAATCACAGCTTCTGGGACAATCAGCTTGAACGTGAGTTGGGCCGTGCGGCGGGATATCATTCGGTGCGTCTGGGCTTTCGCCAGATCAAAGGGTTTGGCGAGCTTGATGCTTTGGCGCTGATTTCCAATCGACCAGCTGGCGGGTTTCAGGATGTGTATTTGATGGCACGTCAGACCGGACTTAGCCCGTCGACGCTTGAAAAACTGGCGGAGGCAGATGCGTTCGGATCGCTTGGTTTGTCACGGCGTGAAGCGCTTTGGGCAGTGCGTCGGTTTGGCAAGGGGCGCAAGGCACCAGAAGCCTTGCCGCTGTTTGAAGCGGCCCAGAACTTTAACCACAATATGGGTGTTTCGGCCGAATTTGGCGCCGAAGCCCCGGTCAATTTGCCGATCATGGGGCCAGGCGAAGAAATTATCGAAGATTACGCAAGTCTGCGGTTATCGCTTAAGGGGCATCCAATGGCGATGTTGCGTGATGCGCTTGGCGCGTCGGGGATTTGTCGCGCAAGTGACCTTGCCAATGTGCGTGACGGGGATCGTTTGACCCATGCAGGATTGGCGATTGTTCGCCAACGTCCGGGCACGGCATCAGGCGTTGTTTTCATCACGCTTGAGGATGAAACGGGCATCACCAATCTGGTGGTCTGGAGCAAGGTGATGGAAAAATATCGCCGCGAAGTCATGACGGCAACCGTGCTTGGTGTGAGTGGTAAGCTGCAACGCGAAGATGGCGTAACCCATATTATTGCCGACAAACTGGTTGATCTGACCGGAATGCTGCAAGGCCTGACAGACAACACCAAAATTGCCCGTAGCAATCATAATCACCCTCGCAATCTGCGTTGGGCAAACGGGTTGGATAGTTTGGGGCAATCAAGCTCTTCCAAGCCGCAAAAAAGCACGCGACTTAAAATCGATAGTCATGATTTTCATTAAATTCACATGCTGGCAGAATAGTTATGCCGTGCGTAAAACCGGTCGAGTTCGCGTTGCTGCGGCGGCTTTCCGGCGAATGTTTCGACATAGGCCGGGATGCGTTTCATACGCGTTGCGACGTCTTCGCTTGATTGCATCGAAATATATCCGATCTGCACCAGATAAAGGGTGCGGGCACGGACATCGGCCATGGCTTCATTAAGGCCAAAGCGGGCGAAAAGTTGGGCCAGTGCATCTAGGCGCTGTTGATCAGCGTGTTCGATTTCAGCCAGCACATTTGGTGATTGCGCCGACCAGCTGCGCACAGCAAATTCAAACTTCGCGTCAAACAAATCGGGCATGAGCCAGCAATCAATAATGTTGAGCATCGCCTCGGTGATTGTTTCGGCGTAGGCCTCGGTCTGTTTGATCAGATTGCCGGTATTTTTGTCGCGCCATTGCGCGATCAGCGCATCCAGCAGTTCCTGCCGGTCCTTGAAAAACCAATAGAAACTGGTGCGCGACAGGTTCAGGCGCTTGGCCAATGGCTGGATCTTTACCCCATCAACGCCGGTTTCCAGAAGTGCGTCATACGCTGCACCCAACCAGACGTCAGATGATCCGCGCCAGCCGCTATTTTGTGTCTGCTCTTCCATGTCTGATTTCATAGCAAATCACCGGGTGCCCAACAAGCAAAGTGTACAGTTCTGTATCCAAAATATACATCAGTGAACTTAAAATTGACATAAGTGTACATTTATCCATATGGTTGAACAAGAGAGTCGAAATTGGAGTCCCGTAAATGTCCAACGATCCGCTTCTTCAGCCCTATCAGCTCAAGCATCTGACGCTGCGCAACCGCATCATGATGACATCGCACGAACCGGCTTATCCGGAAGACGGCATGCCAAAGGAACGCTATCGCGCCTATCATGTGGAGCGCGCCAAGGGTGGCGTTGCCATGACCATGACGGCGGGTTCGGCCGCCGTTTCCAAGGACAGCCCGCCGGTCTTTAACAACCTGCTGGTCTGGAAGGACGAGGTCGTTCCGTGGATGAAGGACCTGACCGATGCAGTGCATGAGCAGGGTGCTGCGGTTATGATTCAGCTGACCCATTTGGGGCGCAGAACCCGCTGGGACAAGGCAAACTGGTTACCCGTCGTTTCCCCATCCCATCACCGCGAAGCTGCACATCGTGCCTTCCCGAAAAAGATGGAAGATTGGGATATCGAACGCATCATTAAGGATTACGGCGATGCCGCCGAACGCATGAAAGCGGGCGGCATGGACGGGATTGAGCTTCAGGCTTATGGCCATTTGATGGATCAATTCTGGTCACCTTTGACCAATGAGCTTGATGGTCCTTATGGCGGCAGTATCGACAACCGACTGCGCTTTACCTTTGATGTTCTGACCGAAATTCGCAAACGGGTTGGATCAGAATTCATCGTTGGTGTGCGTTATACCGGGGATGAAGATCTTGAAGGTGGATTGACGCAAAGCGACGGATTGGAAATTTCCAAGCGCCTGAAAAACAGTGGGATGGTCGATTTCCTAAATGTCATTCGCGGTCATATCGATACCGATGCCGGGTTGACCGATGTAATCCCGATCCAGGGCATGGCCAATTCACCGCATCTGGATTTCGTTGGTGAAATCCGCGCTGCAACCAACTTCCCGACATTCCATGCGGCCAAAATCCCCGATGTGGCAACTGCGCGCCATGCAATTGCGTCGGGCAAAGTTGATATGGTCGGTATGACGCGTGCGCACATGACCGATCCGCATATCGTGCGCAAAATCATTGAAAAGCGCGAAGATGATATTCGCCCATGCGTCGGGGCGAACTATTGCCTGGATCGTATCTATCAAGGTGGTTCGGCCTATTGCATCCATAACGCGGCTACCGGTCGTGAACTTTCGATGCCGCAAATCATCGACAAGGCCGAAACGCGTAAAAAGGTTGTGATTGTCGGCACTGGTCCAGCCGGGATGGAAGCCGCGCGCGTGGCAGGCGAACGTGGTCACGAAGTCGTCGTGTTTGAAGCGGCCGCCGATCCCGGCGGGCAGATCCGCCTGACGGCACAAAGCGAACGCCGTCGGGAAATGATCAGCATCATTGAATGGCGGATGTCGCAATGCACGAATTTGGGCGTGACGTTTAATTTCAATACCTGGGCAGAGGCCGATACGATCACGGCTGAAAACCCCGATGTTGTCATCATCGCGACGGGCGGTATGCCCCATACTGATGTGCTGTCACGCGGTAATGAGCTTGTGGTTTCGTCATGGGACATCATTTCAGGCGACGTCAAACCGGGAAGCAACGTTCTGGTTTATGACGATGCCGGGGATCATGCCGGACTGCAGGCGGCAGAACTGATTGCCCAATCCGGGGCAAAGGTTGAAATTATGACGCCCGATCGTGCCTTTGCGCCCGAGGTTATGGCGATGAACCTTGTGCCGTACATGCGATCCATGCAGAAGCTTGATACTACCTTCACGGTTACCTATCGCCTTGATGCGGTGGAAAAGCAGGGTAATCAGCTAATCGCCCATGTCGGCAGTGATTATGGCGGGGTTGCCAAGGAACGCATTGTCGATCAGGTGGTTGTGAACCACGGCACCATCCCGCTTGATGACATCTATTTTGATCTTAAGCCGATGTCATCAAACCTTGGTGAGATGTCGCATGATCAATTGCTGGGTGGGCAGGCGCAATCGGTTGTCCGCAATCCCGAAGGCAGTTTCCAGCTGTTTAGAATTGGCGATGCGGTTTCGGCGCGCAACACCCATGCGGCGATCTATGATGCGCTGCGTCTGGTAAAAGGCATCTGATCAGATGGGCGACGGGTATGTTTTATGGCATGCCCGTCGCCTTTTGATGCTGGCATTTGACCTCAGGCTGCGCCGATCAGCCAATTGGCAAAAACGCGGGCCTTTTCCGATGCGCGCGGATGAACCCGCAGATAAAAGCCCATCGGTGACGGAATGGAATCCTCGACCAGTTTGATCAACCGTTCATCATCAAGAAGCGGGCTGATCAAAGCATCCCACCCCAATGCGGCACCCACATCATCTTGGGCGGCCTGAAGGGCAATCGTGTAATTGTTTAGCGTGAAGCTGCGCCCGCCTTTTGGGGCAGGGTGGCCCAGTTCGCGAAACCAGTCTTTCCAGGTAGTCCAATCGGCCTCTTCGTTGTGAAGATGGATTAATGGTGCGCGCAAAAGATCATCGATTGTCTCGATATTCTGTTCTTCCTTGAACGCGCGCGTGCCGATCGCAACCACCCGATCCTGAAACAGCTTGTGATAGCCTTCAGCGCCTTCGTCAGGGTTGCTGTAAAGGATGCTAAGATCGCAATGCCCGGTCGTTCCCGGCACGTCGGACACGATCTGGGAAACCGTGATCGAGGGATGAATTTTCCAGAAAGCAGAGATTTTTGGGGTGAGCCAGAGTGAACTGACAGCCGTTGTTGTCCGGATGGTGACATCGACCGCTTCTGTCTGATCGCGAAGTTGCGACACCGTATCGGAAATGGTTTCAAATCCGCGTTGTAAGGCGACCAGCAAAAACGCGCCTTTTTCTGTCAGCTCTACCCCGCGGTTGCGGCGAATGAACAGAAGACTGCCAAGGTCTGCCTCAAGTGCCTTGATCTGATGGCTTATTGCCGCCGGGGTGACATTGAGTTCCTGGGCAGCCGTCTTGAAGCTCATATTCCGCGCGGCGGCTTCAAAGCAGATCAGGGCATTGATTGATGACAGATCATAGGGGCGCTGCAAGCGGACCTCCTTGCGAAATACGGATTGGTTGGTGTTGGTAGTTACTTTTTCAGATTAGTTTATCTAAACCAAGATGAAAATTTATGCCGTTGAAAAAAACGACATGAAGTCCACACTTTTGGTTGCTTTCAACCCATTGATAGACGGATTTTCGCCATGTCGGCTGTCGCGCATTCCATCCATGAGCTTTTGTCACGCCGCGTTCCCGGATACTCGCTGGAACAGCCGTTTTATACAGCCCCGGATATCTTCGATCTTGATCTGCAAAATATTCATTACAAGGAATGGCTGTTTGCGATCCCGGCCTGCGAAATCCCGAAATCTGGCGACTACGTGATTTATGACATCGGGGCCTATTCCGTGGTGATCGTTCGCGGCAATGATGGCGTTATCCGCGCGTTTCACAATTCATGTCGTCATCGCGGATCGGTCCTGTGCAAAACCAAAAAGGGGCGGAATCCAAAGCTGGTCTGCCCGTATCATCAATGGACCTATGATCTTGATGGCAAATTGCTTTGGGCGCGTGACATGGGCGATGACTTCGACATGTCGCAATATGGGCTTACTGTCGTTCATTGCCGCGTGATCCATGGACTGGTTTATATCTGTCTGGCCGATAACGCGCCCGATATTGAACCGTTTGCCAGTGTCGCATCCCAGTATTTGGCACCACACGATTTGGAAAATTCCAAGGTCGCGTTTGAAAGCACGATCATTGAAAACGCCAACTGGAAGCTGGTCTGGGAAAACAATCGGGAATGCTACCATTGTGCGGGCAACCATCCTTCGCTTTGCCGGACCTTCCCCGAAGATGCGCGCGCAATTGGCAGCAGTTCGGATGGTGCGCAAACCAGCGAACTTGATCAGCATATCGCACGCTGTGAGGCAGTTGGTGCGACCTCGGCCTATCAAATGTCGGCAGATGGTGAGTGGCGCTTTGTCCGTGTGCCGCTTAATGGCGAAGCGGAAAGCTACACGCTTGATACCAAGGCTGCTGTGAGCCTGCCGAATTCGTCGATCCCGTTCAAGAATGCCGGATCGCTTTTGAAGTTCCATTATCCATCAACATGGAACCATTTCCTTTCCGATCATGCGCTTGTTTTCCGTGTCACCCCGATAAGCCCAACCCAGACAGAAGTGTGCACCAAATGGCTTGTGCATAAGGATGCGGTCGAGGGGCGCGACTATGACATTCAACGCCTGACCGAGGTTTGGCTGGCAACCAATGCTGAAGACAAGGAAGTCGTTGAAAACAATCAACGTGGCATTGATACACCTGCCTACAAAGTCGGGCCGTATTCGGTCGTGCAAGAAGGTGGCGTGATCCAGTTTGGCAATTGGTATGCAAGCACCATGGCCGACAAGCTGGCCCCGCGTGATCAGTTGGCGGCGGAGTAGGCGATGACGATCCTTGATAAGCCAAAACTGGCATTTTGGTCGGATGCAGAGGAACTGGAATGCGTATCCTTCCTGCCCGAAGCCCCCAATGTGATGACCTTTTGCTTTCAATCGGTTTCGGGTGCGCTGTTTAGCTACGAGCCCGGCCAGTTCTTGACGCTTGAAATCCCGGTGCCCGGCGGTCCGCTTTATCGGACCTATACGATTTCATCATCGCCATCGCGCCCGACATCGCTGACTGTGACGGTCAAGGCGCAGGCGAACTCGGTCGGTACGCGCTGGATGCTTGATCATTTGCGTCCGGGCATGCGCATCCGGGCGAAGGGACCGGCGGGAAGCTTTTCGCTGGTGAACCACCCGTCGGATAAATATCTGTTTATCTCGGCCGGGTCGGGTATCACGCCGATGATGTCGATGACGACCTATTTGTATGATGCGGGACGTGATCCCGACATTGTTTTTGTCAATTGCGCACGCCGCCCATCAGAAATCATCTTTCGCGATGCGTTGGAGCATATGGCATCACGCATTAATGGCATCGATCTGAAATGGGTGGTCGAAGAAACCGATCCCTTTAGCCCCTGGACCGGATATCTGGGCACGTTCAATCAGCTGATGCTGGGTCTGATGGCGCAGGATTATCTGGAACGCGAAGTGTTTTGTTGCGGGCCGGAACCCTTCATGCAGGCGGTGCGTGATGTTCTGATCGGTCTTGGCTTTGATATGGACCGCTACCATCAGGAAAGCTTCCATGCGCCAAACATTGAGGCCGAAGCCACCCCAGATGATGTTGTGCCAGATGAAAAGGCAGATGCACTGATCGAGTTTGTTGCATCGGGCATCACGGCAAACTGCACCGAAACCGATACGGTTCTGGCAGCTGCGCGAACGGCCGGATTGGTGATCCCGTCTGGCTGTTCAATGGGGATTTGCGGGACTTGTAAGGTGCGCAAGACCGAAGGGCAGGTCCATATGGTGCATAATGGCGGCATTACCGACGATGACATCGAAGAAGGCTTCATTCTGGCCTGCTGTTCTAACCCGATCGGGCAGGTCAAAATTGACGCCTGACGGGGCTTGTTCAGATCGTTGGTAATGATTGCAAAACACGGGGTGGTCGAAGGGCCGCCCCGTTCGCATATGTAGGCCTGATTTCCGTCAGGTTATGATGCCCTTGGCTGCTGGTGTATCCAAGTGCTGTTGCGGCTGACGCAAAAGTGCAATCCTGTCGAAAATATACAATGGTTTTGTCGCATTTATTCAGTCCCCGAAATCGCGGTATTGATAGAGTTGCGGCAATGGTAAATCGGGGGATCGTCGAATCATGACCCATTTTTCTGCGCTATCGCTACTCAAAAACGCACTCAGCGGCCAAAAGAACTGGGAGCCGCAATGGCCCGACAGTGAGCCGAAAGCCGAATACGATGTCATCATCGTCGGTGCGGGTGGTCATGGTCTGGGGGCTGCTTACTATCTTGCCAAGGAACACGGCATCACCAATGTTGCGGTGATCGACAAAGGCTGGCTTGGTGGGGGTAACACCGGTCGTAACACGACGATCATTCGGTCGAACTATCTCTATGATGAAAGTGCAAAGCTTTATGACCACGCGCTGGATCTGTGGGATGGGCTGAGCCAGGAGCTGAACTACAACGTCATGTATTCGCAGCGCGGCGTTCTGATGCTTGCGCACAATGTCCATGACGTTCAAAGCTTCCAGCGCCACGTTCATGCCAACCGTCTTAACGGTGTGGATAACGTCTGGCTGTCCAAGGAAGAAGCCAAGGAATTCTGCCCACCGCTCGATATTTCGCCGAACGCGCGCTACCCCGTCATGGGTGCCGCTCTTCAGCGTCGCGCAGGTACCGCGCGTCACGATGCGGTGGCATGGGGTTATGCCCGTGGTGCAGCGGCACGTGGTGTCGACATCATTCAAAACTGCCCGGTAACCGCAATTCGCCGTGGCCCGGATGGCCGCGTCACCGGTGTTGAAACCGCCAAAGGTTTCATCGGTGCGAAAAAGGTTGCTGTTTCGGCCGCTGGTCATACCTCGGTCGTGATGGAAACGGCTGGTGTACGCATGCCGCTTGAAAGCTATCCGCTTCAGGCGCTGGTTTCCGAGCCGGTTAAGCCGATCTTCCCGTGCGTTGTTATGTCGAACACCGTTCACGCCTATATCAGCCAGTCTGACAAGGGTGAGCTCGTGATCGGATCGGGTACCGACCAATATACCAGTTACTCCCAGCGCGGTGGTTTGCCGCTGATCGAGCACACTGTTGCTGCGATCTGCGAGATCTTCCCGATCTTTAACCGCGTGCGCATGCTGCGTAAGTGGGGTGGTATTGTCGATGTGACCCCGGATCGTTCGGCGATCCTTGGTAAGACGCCGGTGCCGGGTCTTTATGTTAACTGCGGTTGGGGAACCGGCGGCTTCAAGGCAACACCTGGTGCTGCCCACACGCTGGCTTGGACCGTGGCAAAGGATGATCCGCATCCGGCCAACGTGCCCTTCACCCTTGAACGTTTCACCACCGGTCGTCTGATTGACGAAGCCGCTGCTGCAGCCGTTGCGCACTAAGGAGACCCGGACATGCTTCTGATCCATTGCCCATATTGCAATCAGACCCTGCCGGAAATGGAATTTACCTATGCCGGCGAAGCCCACATTGCCCGTCCGCTTGATCCGTCTTCGGTCAGCGACGAGGAATGGCGCGACTTCCTGTTCATCCGCACCAACGTGAAAGGCCCGCATTTCGAACGCTGGCGCCATTTCCACGGTTGCGGTCGATATTTCAACGCCGTGCGT
Source organism: Thalassospira sp. (assembly GCF_048059015.1). Taxonomy (GTDB): domain Bacteria; phylum Pseudomonadota; class Alphaproteobacteria; order Rhodospirillales; family Thalassospiraceae; genus Thalassospira. The sequence goes on from NZ_JBLLNT010000012.1 coordinate 91,604, forward strand.
GACACAGTAAGCGATCGCTTTGTGATTACTTACAAGGCTGGCGAGCCGCGTCCTGATCTGGCCAAACTCCTGGAGAAATCGAAATGAGCAGCTTCCGCGTTTCCGGGGGTGGTCGCGTCGATCACAGCCAGCCGATCCAGTTCACCTTTGATGGCAAAAAGATCAAAGGCTTTAAGGGCGACACCGTTGCATCGGCTCTTTTGGCCAACGGCATCCACCTTATGGGTCGTTCGTTCAAGTATCACCGCCCGCGTGGTGCCGTGACCGCCGGTTCGGAAGAACCGAACGCATTGGTCGGTACGCGCCGTGGCCCGGGCCGGTTTGAGCCGAATACCCGTGCGACCGTTCAGGAAATCTGGAATGGTCTGGAGGTCAACAGTCAGAACCGTTATCCGAGCCTGTCCTTTGACATCGGTGCGGTGAATGACAAGGCCTATATGCTGTTTTCAGCGGGCTTCTACTACAAGACCTTCATGTGGCCGAAGTCCTTCTGGGACAAGGTTTATGAGCCGTTCATCCGTTCTGCTGCCGGTCTTGGCGTTTCGCCGACCGAAAGCGATCCGGACCATTATGCGTCGCGCTATCTCCATACCGATGTTCTGATCATCGGTGCTGGGCCTGCCGGGCTTGCTGCATCCCTGTCAGCGGCCCGCGCAGGTTCCCGCGTTACCCTTGTCGACGAAAACCCCGAAGCTGGTGGTTCGCTGCTGTCTGAACCAAATGCCGAGATCGAAGGCGTTCCGGCGTGGGATTGGGTTGCCAAGACCGTGGCCGAGCTTAAAGAGCTTGGCGTAAAGGTCATGACGCGCACGACCGCGATTGGCTATTACCACCAGAACATGGTTGGTCTTTGTGAAAAGCTGACCGATCATCTCGCCGTGCTTGATGACGAAACCCCGCGTGAACGCATGTGGCGTGTCCGCGCGAAGCAGGTTGTTCTGGCGCAAGGTGCACTTGAAAAGCCGCTGGTGTTTGATGGCAACGACCGTCCGGGCGTGATGCTTGCCGGTTCTGCGCAGACCTATCTGAACCGTTATGGCGTTCGTGTTGGTGACAAGGCGGTTGTCGTCACCAGCCACGACAGCGCATGGTATGCGGCCTTCGATCTGGCCGATGCCGGAACCACGATTGCCGCAATCGTTGATACCCGTTCTGAGCCGAATGCCGATCTGGTGAAACAGGCAACGGCACGCGGAATTCGCATCATGTCTGGTCACACTGTCACCGGGACCGAAGGTCGCCTTCGTGTCAAATCGGTCCGCGTGAACCCGGTTAAGGGGGATACGGTCGGTGCAGCCGAAAACATCGGCTGTGATTGCCTTCTGATGTCGGGTGGCTGGACGCCGTCGCTTCACTTGTTCTCGCACACCAAGGGAACGCTTAAGTGGGACGAAGAACGCCAGACCTTCTTGCCAGATCACAAGGCCGAAGAATGCGAAATCGCAGGTGCCGGTCGTGGTCTTTGGGGCATTCAGGCGGTTCTCAATGATGGGGCCGAAATGGGGGCTGCTGCCGCCAAAAGCATTGGCAAGGATGGCAAGGCCGCAAGCTTTGCAGTGGCCAATGACCGCCCGGGTACGGGTGTCAGCCACAAGGAACTGCCGACCGATCTGGATGCAGGCAAGGCGCGTGCCTTTGTCGATTTCCAGAACGATGTGACTGCCAAGGATCTTCGTCTTGCGGTCCGTGAAGGCATGCGTTCGATCGAACATGTCAAACGCTATACCACGAATGGCATGGCGACTGATCAGGGCAAGATGTCAAACATTAACGGGCTTAACATTGCTTCGGACGCGCTTGGCGTTCCGCAGCCAAAAGTTGGCCTGACGACGTTCCGTCCGCCCTATACGCCGACGACCTTTGGTGCGTTCTGTGGTTATCACAAAGGCAGCCACTTTGAACTGACCCGCAAAACCCCGATTGATAGCTGGGCCGAAGAAAATGGCGCAGCGTTCGAACCGGTCAGTCTGTGGCGTCGCGCTTGGTACTTCCCGAAAGCTGGTGAAGACATGCATGCAGCCGTTTCGCGCGAATGCCGTGCAACGCGTGCAAGTGTTGGCATTTTTGATGCGTCAACCCTTGGCAAGATCGAGGTTGTTGGTCCCGATGCGGTTGAATTCATGAACCGCATGTACACCAACCCCTGGACCAAACTTGCGCCGGGGCGTGCGCGGTATGGTCTGTTACTGGGCGATGATGGTTTCATCCGCGATGACGGTGTCATTGGTCGTATGTCTGATGATCGTTTCCATGTCACCACCACGACCGGTGGGGCGGCACGCGTTCTGAACATGATGGAAGATTACCTTCAGACCGAGTGGCCTGATCTTGATGTCTGGCTGACCTCGACCACTGAACAGTGGGCGACGATTGCACTTAACGGGCCGAATGCCCGCAAGCTGCTTGAGCCGTTTGTTGAAGGTCTGGATATGTCCGATGAGTCCTTCCCGCATATGTCGGTTGCCGAATGCCGGGTGGGTGGCTTTGAAGCACGACTGTTTCGCATCAGCTTTACCGGTGAGGTTGGCTTTGAAGTCAACGTTCCGGCCCATGCCGGTCGTGCGCTTTGGGAAATGCTGTGGGAAGCAGGTCAGAAATACGACATCTGCGCCTATGGTACGGAAACCATGCACGTCCTTCGTGCCGAGAAGGGCTACATCATTGTTGGGCAGGATACCGATGGTACCGTGACCCCGATTGATGCCGGTCTTGGCTGGGCGATTGGCAAGATGAAGCCGGACTTTGTTGGCAAGCGCGGTATGGCACGTCCTGACCTTGTGGCCGAGGGGCGCAAACATCTGATTGGTCTTCTGACCGAAGATGGCAAAACCAAGCTTGAAGAAGGTGCGCAGATCGTTCTTGATCCGAACCAGCCCAAGCCGATGAAGATGGTGGGCCATGTGACATCAAGCTATCACAGCGATGCCGCAGGCCGCCCGATTGCGATGGCGCTTCTTGAGGACGGTTTCAATCGTATGGGTGAAACCATTTACATTCCGATGCCTGATCGCGTGGTTAAGGCCACCGTCACCGGGACCGTATTTTACGATCCCGAAGGCGCACGGTTGAAGCTCTAGGCAGGGGGAAAGACAATGACGGTACTTACACACACCTTTACGCCAGGTCCGATTGTTGCGCAGGGCCCGGTCAAATTGACCCTGCTGGAACCGGTTGCACGGCTCTCGCTCCGCCTGCGTGAGAAAAACATCCCGACCCTTGCCAAAGTCATCGGTGCGGACCTTCCGACCGAAATGGGCAAGCGATCCGCCAATGGATCGCGCGAAGTGATCTGCTTGGGCCCGGATGAGTGGCTTATTGTGACCAAGCTTGATGATGTTGCGGCTTTGACTACTGCCTGTGCCGAGGTTTATGGCAGTGCGACGCACAGCCTGACCGAGGTCTCTGCCCGTGAAGTCACGGTGCGGATCGAAGGCGAACGCGCAGCCGAACTTCTGACCACCGGCTGCCCGCGCGATATCGACACCATCCCGGTCGGTGGCGGTTGCCGCACGATCCTTGATGGTGCGACGGTTGTGATCTGGCGCGATGCGGATCAAAGCTTCCGCGTTGATCTGTGGCGATCCTTTGCATTGCACGTGATTGACCTGCTACGCACCGGATGCCGGGAATTCGCAGCGGAATAAAGGTTTAAAGAAGGGCGCTGGTTTTTGGATCAGCGCCCTTTTTTCTTTCTGGGTGTGAAAAGACGCCAGTTTAGACAGGCAGTGGCCTAGAGGTTCTCGGCAAGCAGGATTTCGATCCGGATACGTTCCTGGGACGCAAGTGTTTCGCGGTTTTCGCATTTGGCGCGCAGGGTGCGTACCGCACTTCGCACAATGTGGCCGGGATCCTGATTGATCAGGGCGTCAAGCGTGCAGTCACGCAAGGCCTGTTCTGTGGATGGCGTGCGTTCATGGGCAATCGTGATGAGCTTTTCGTCGCCATGAAGTTCCTGAGCAAAATCGATGGCGACGCGTGCTTCTGACCCCATGATATAGAGCCCGACAATATCGTCATGCGCGGCGAACGCGTTGGTCAGGACCAAATGCGTTCGTTCCGGATAACCATGCGTCTCCAATGTCGGCAATGCATGGAGCTGCGGGCTGGTAGAGCCAATGATGCGATCAAAACCAAGCCGGCGTTCAAGGCTGTCGCGTGATTGCATAGTTTCAGCCAGAACCAGTATTGATCCGCTTGTCTTGCCAAGAAAGCGGGCCATCAAGCGCCCGGCAGTTGCACCGGCAGCAACGTTATCGATGCCGACAAAGGACTGATTATCTTCTTCCTGCTGGTTGGAAATGAAGGCCACTGTCTGTATGCCGCGCTCACGCATGCGGTGGAGAGCGTCACGGATCTGCGGCGTTTCCGGGGCCATGATGGCAATGCCGTCATAATCATCGGCCGAAAGTCGCGACAGGGTTTTTGCCGCACGATGCGGATCATGTTCATCAATTCGCACGATCTTGGTCTGGATCATTTCAGCGCGGCTAGCGTGATCGAATTCAGCGATGTGCTTTTTGATCACATCAAGAAATTCGTCGCCTGAGCGCGGTAGGACAAACCCGAAGCGATAGCCTTTCTGGCGTGCCAGAGTTGCGGCGACCTGATTGCGTTCGAATCCGATGCGTTCAATCGCTTCGTTTACCGCATCCACTGTTTTCTGGCGAACACCGGACCGCCCGTTAAGGACACGATCGATTGTGGCAAGGCTGACGCCGGCTGCTTTGGCGAGGTCTTTTGTTGTTGGTCGCATTTGTCTTTTGGGGCCTGAATCGCTCGGTTTTTATTATCTTACCCTCAACCATCGGGCGCGTCTCTGCAAGAAATTTGAGGTGCGTAACTCAAAAAAAGACGTTTTTGAGGTGCGTACCTCAAAAACCTGTGGTAGAAGTTTGTCAGTGGCTGGGAAGCCGCGCTATTCCAATGGGAGGAAAAACAAAATGAAATCAATGCACTTTAAGACGGTAATCGCGTCGGCCATCGTTGCCGGTACGCTTCCGGCAGCCGCATCCGCAGAAGATTTAACTCTTTGCTGGGCCGCTTGGGATCCGGCAAATGCCCTGGTAGAGCTGTCGAAAGACTTCGAAGCCAAAAGTGGTCACAGCATGAGCTTCGAGTTTGTGCCCTGGACATCTTTTGCGGACCGCATGCTTAATGAACTGAATTCCGGCGGTCAGCTTTGTGATCTGATGATCGGGGACAGCCAGTGGATTGGTGGCGGTGCGGAGAACGGCCACTATGTGAAGCTCAACGACTTTTTCGATGCCAACAATATCGATATGGCCGACTTTATCCCGGCAACCGTGACTGGTTATGCCGAGTGGCCAAAGAACACGCCAAACTATTATGCGCTGCCGGCCTTTGGGGATGTGGTGGGCTGGACCTACCGCAAAGACTGGTTTGAGCGCCCGGAAATCAAGGAAGAATTCAAAGCAAAATACGGGCGTGATATCGCCCCGCCGGCAACCCTTGAAGAGCTCAAGGACATTGCGCAGTTCTTCCAAGGGCGCGAAATTGACGGAACCACCGTTTATGGCGCGGCAATCTATACCGAACGTGGTTCCGAGGGGATCACGATGGGGGTGACCAACGCGCTGTATAACTATGGCTTCCAGTATGAAAACCCAAATCAGCCGTATGATCTTGACGGGTTCGTCAACTCAAACGGTGCTGTTGCCGGTCTTGAGTTCTATAAGGAGCTTTATGACACCGCGACCCCACCGGGTTCCTCAAACTGGTATATGAGCGAAGATATCGACGCCTATAAATCCGGTCAGGTTGCGCTTCAGATGAACTTTGCCTTTATCTGGCCAGGTGTCGAAGCCGATCCGAATGTCGGTGGCGGCAAATCCGGTTATTTCCCCAATCCGGCAGGCCCTGCCGGACAGTTCGCCCAGCTTGGTGGTCAGGGGATTTCCGTTGTGTCCTATTCCAACAAGCAGGCCGCCGCACTGGAATACATCAAATGGTTCTCCCAGCCTGAAATTCAGGCCCGCTGGTGGGAGCTTGGCGGTTATTCGGCGATGCGTGCGGTGGTCGAAGATCCCGGCTTTGCCAGCAGTCAGCCCTATGCCCAAACCTTCCTTGATAGCATGGCGATCGTGAAGGATTTCTGGGCGGAACCGGCATATGCCGATTTGCTTTTGTCAATGCAAGAGCGCATCCACAACTATGTCGTTGCCGGTGATGGCACCGCACAGGAAGCGCTTGATGGTCTGGTCAAGGACTGGACCGAAGTCTTTGAAGACGAAGGCAAGCTCTAGGTCAAGGTACCTCGACGCAACTGGCTCTGGATCGGTCCCGGGACGGCAAGTGTGTGCCGGGACCTCCTACCTGACCAACGAGAGACCGCGCGACGTCAGTCGCACGGCTAAGGGCATCCATAATGAACAACATTCCGATCGAAAAGATCGCCAAGGTAACGCCTGACAGTGTGGCGCAGCACATTCGCGGCCTGTCGGACCGGGCAATTGCCTGGATATTCGTTGCTCCAACGATTTTCCTGCTTTTGGCGATCAATATCTTTCCACTGATCTGGACGGTGTGGCTGAGCTTTACCAATAGCCGCGTCAACCGTCCGAACCGCGATGTCGAATGGGTGGGGTTGCGCAATTATGAGCGCATTCTGACCGATGGCGATATCTGGAATACCATGCAGGCAACGGCGCATTTCCTGATCTGGACCATCATATTACAGGTCCTGATCGGCTTTATGCTGGCCTTTCTGATCAACAAGAAATTTCGTGGCAATGACCTTTGGACGACGATCATCGTCTTCCCGATGATGTTGTCGCCCGCCGTCGTCGGCAATTTCTGGACATTTCTTTATCAGCCGCAAATTGGCCTGTTTAACTATGTTGTCGCCTTCTTTACCGGCGCAGATCCGGCAAGCTTTTCCATGATTGGCGATGTTCATCTGGCACCTTGGGCAATCATCATTGCCGACACCTGGATGTGGACGCCATTTGTGATGTTGATCTGTCTGGCGGGTCTACGATCCATCCCCAACAGCATCTATGAGGCTGCTGAATGTGACCGCGCCTCCAAGTGGCGGCAGTTCTGGACAATTACCGTTCCGATGGTCTTGCCGTTCCTGATGCTGGCCGTTTTGTTCCGCGGGATCGAGAACTTCAAGATGTTCGACCTTGTCGTCCAACTGACAGGCGGTGGACCGGGAAACACCACCACGCTGACATCCATCGATCTGAAACGTGAAGCCTTTGAAAAATGGCGGACCGGCTATTCGTCGGCCTATGCGGTCATCTTGTTTGTCACGGTGTTTGGTTTGGCATCGATCTATGTCAAGGCGCTGAACAAGGTAAAAGAAAGATGAGTTTTTCTGTTACAGAACCGAACAAGGGAACCAAATGGTTTGCGGGGATCCTTGTTATTGGCTACGCATTGATCACCATAGCGCCCTTGCTGTGGATCATCGCGACCGGTTTCAAATCCCCTGCAGATTCAATTGCCTATCCGCCAAAGGTGGTCTTCGAACCATCAATGGAAGGTTATGTGAACCTGTTTACCGAACGTACCCGAGCAACACCTGATATGCTTGAAGCTGCTGGCGAGCCGACCAGCTGGTATGAAAAAATCGTCCGTGATCAGGGCACAATCATCAGCGGTCCGTCCCGTTATGGCGAGCGGTTCCTGAATTCAGTGATTATCGGGTTTGGCTCGACAGCACTTTGCATGATCCTTGGAACTGCGGCGGCCTATGCCTTTAGCCGTTTTCGTGTGCCACTCAAGGATGATTTGCTGTTCTTTATCCTGTCGACGCGCATGATGCCGCCGATTGCCGTGGCTATTCCAATCTTTTTGATGTTCCGAAATCTGGGTCTGAACGACACCCATCTCGGCATGATCCTGCTTTATACCGGGGTTAACCTGTCGCTGTCGGTCTGGTTGCTCAAGGGATTCATTGATGAAATACCGATCGAATATGAAGAAGCGGCCCTGATTGATGGCTATACCCGTTTTCAGGCCTTCTACAAGGTGGTGCTGCCACAGGCGGCAACCGGTATCGCATCAACCGCGATTTTCTGTCTGATCTTTGCTTGGAATGAATATGCCTTTGCCGTGTTGCTGACATCAGGCACCGCGCAAACCGCACCGCCTTTCATCCCGACCATCATTGGCGTTGGTGGCAAGGACTGGCCGGCTGTGGCCGCCGGGGCAACCATCTTCCTTGTGCCGGTCATGGTCTTCACCATTCTGTTGCGCAAGCATCTGCTGCGCGGGATCACCTTCGGAGCGGTGCGCAAATGAGCGATTTCATCAACAGACTTCTTCGATTGCGCCGCGGGCCATGGGAAATGGTGGCGTCTGTTTTGATTGCACTTGGGGTGATCATGCTGATGCAGCCGGTTGCAATCACGCTGTATTCCTATTCCTTCATCATCACGCTGACCGGGACGATCATGTTTATCGTTGTCAGCCACTTCCCGGAGTAAACCATGGCACAGATAAGAATTGAAAACGTGCGCAAGGATTTCGGGGCGTTTACGGCGGTCCAGTCGTCAAGCTTTACCATAGAGGATGGCGAATTCTTCATGCTGCTCGGCCCGTCTGGCTGCGGGAAGACCACCACGCTTCGCATGATGGCCGGGCTTGAGCTGCCGACAAGTGGTCAGATCTATATTGATGGTGAGGAAGTCGGGCAAAAGCCTGCCAGTCAGCGCGATATTGCCTTTGTGTTTCAGATGTTTGCGCTGTACCCGCATATGAATGTTCGCGGCAATATCAGCTATCCGCTTAAAAGTCAGGGCATGAAGGCACCTGCAATAAAACAAAAGGTCACTGAAGTCGCAGAAATTCTCGGGATCACCGACATACTGGATCGCCCGGTCGGTGGTTTGTCGGGTGGAGATAGACAAAGGGTTGCCTTAGGTCGCGCAATTGTCCGTGATCCCAAGGCGTTCTTCATGGATGAACCGCTGGGCGCGCTTGATGCGGAGTTTCGCGAACATATGTCCGAAGAACTGCGCGCACTGCATGACCGCATGGGCGCAACCACGGTCTATGTCACCCATGATCAGCTCGAAGCCATGCAGATGGGCGACAAGATTGTCGTCATGAATCATGGCGTGGTCGAACAGTTTGGTGTTCCCCAGGATATCTATGACTGGCCAGCCACCAAATTTGTTGCCCAGTTCATCGGGTCACCGCCCATGAACTTTCTTGATTTCGACGGCATGATCGGAACGGGCGGGGCCGAGGTGAAGCTGAACGATGTGCCAATGGCAGTACCCACCAGCCGCGAAGGTGCAAACGGTAAGCTGACCTTCGGCATTCGGCCAGAACACGTTCAGCTTGATGACAGTGCACCCTATCGCGGGCGCGTCATTGCAACGGAATATCTCGGAACCACACAAATCATCACCTTTGAGACGCCCAATGGTCACTTGAAGGCCAGGGTTGCCAGCCAGGATGTCGTCAATACGGGCGAAACAGTTGGTCTGCGGTTTGATCCGCGCACCATCACCCTGTTCGACGCGGAACGCGGGCGTGCCCTGCGATCGGAAGCCAACGAAGGAGTGCTAAAACATGGCTGAAGTTAGCTTGCTGGGGGTGACCAAGCGTTTCGGGTCAGATGTGGCGCTCGATAACGTAACAATGACGATACCCAATGGCTCGTTTGTTGTGCTTCTTGGGCCGACCGGTGCTGGTAAAACTACGACATTGCGCATGGTCTCGGGCCTTGATACGCCAGATGCAGGTCGCATCCTGATAGGGGGCCGGGATATGGCGGAACTGACACCTGCCCAACGCAATGTCGCGATGGTGTTTCAGCAATATTCGCTCTATCCGCATATGACGGTGCGCGAAAACCTTGAATTCCCGTTGAAGTCGCCAATCCTCAAAACACCGCAGGATCAGATTAATGCCAAAGTCAATGAAATCGCTGAAATCCTGCAGATTTCTCACAAGCTAGGGAACAAGGCGACCGAGCTTTCAGGTGGGGAAATGCAGCGCGTGTCAATTGGCAGGGCACTGGTGCGAAATCCATCGGTCTATCTGATGGACGAGCCGCTCAGTTCTCTGGATGCGAAATTGCGGGCTGACCTTCGAGTGGAACTGAAGTCCATTCAGGCAGATTCCGGCGCGACACTTCTGTACGTCACCCATGATCAGATCGAAGCCATGACCATGGCGACCCATGTCGGTGTGCTTGATAAGGGGCGTCTGGTGCAATTTGGTCCGCCGCGCGAGATTTACGAAGACCCGGTAAGTATCTATGCCGCAAGCAGACTTGGGCAGCCAAGGATCAATGTTCTGCCTGCAGATGTGTTTGCGGGTGCGCCCAGTGGCGCGAAACAGATCGGTCTTCGTCCTGAACAGATCATTCAGGGCGAGGGCGAAGACAGCTTTGTTCAGCGCGTCGAGCATCTTGGCGATCAGACGCGCCTGCATCTGACCTTTAAATCACATGACATCATCACGGTAACGACCGCCCATACGACGTTAAAAACGGGCGATATTGTAAAAATCCGCCCTGAAAAACCATTTTACTTCGGCGCTGATGGCGCCCGGGTGGCGTAAAGGAGATCACTATGGCCCAATTCATAAATAACAAAGACGCAACCGTAACCGAGGCCATCGACGGCGTGATCAAGGCATCAGGCGGCCGGTTGGCCCGTATTGATGGCTATCCGCATATCCGGGTGGTGGTACGCAATGACTGGGACAAGTCCAAGGTGGCACTGGTTTCGGGGGGCGGTTCTGGTCATGAGCCAGCCCATGCGGGATTTGTCGGCGCGGGCATGTTAACAGCTGCTGTTTGTGGCGATGTGTTTGCTTCACCCTCGGTTGACGCGGTGCTGGCAGGGATTTTGTCGGTGACCGGACCGGCGGGATGTTTGCTGATTGTAAAAAACTATACCGGTGATCGGCTGAATTTCGGGCTTGCTGCGGAACGTGCGCGTGCCTTTGGTTTGAAGGTCAATATCGTCATTGTTGATGATGACATCGCCCTTCCTGATCTGCCGCAGCCGCGCGGTGTGGCAGGGACATTGTTCGTGCACAAGATCGCCGGTGCCATGGCCGAAAGTGGAGCGACACTTGATGATGTGACTGCGGCGGCCGAACGCGTGATTGCGGGTACCAAATCGATCGGGATGTCGCTTGATACCTGTACGGTTCCTGGCTCCCCCAAGGAAAACCGCATTGGCGAGGGCAAGGCTGAACTAGGCCTTGGCATTCACGGTGAAGCCGGTGTGCAACAGATTGATTATCACAATGCCGAACAGGCAATGGCGGCAGTTACTGCCAAACTTGCCGCTGTGATGGAAAACAAACCTCATGTCGTCTTGTTGAACAATCTCGGCGGAACATCGGTGCTTGAGATGTCCATTCTGGCCAATGATCTGATCAAGTCATCAATTGCCAAAAACTTGAAATTCATCGTTGGCCCTGCGGCGATGATGACATCGCTTGATATGCGCGGATTTTCCGTTTCGGTCTATCCGCTTAGTACGGAAGATCATGCATGGTTGTCGGCTCCGTGTGCACCGGCGGCTTGGCCCGGGTGTAACCCGATCAAGGCGGTGAATGTCGTTGAGTTGCCTGACGGTCTGACGCCGATCCAACCGATCCCGTCCGAGCATCGTGAAACGGCGGCGTTCCTGACCCAGTGCTGTTATGTTTTGATTGATGCCGAAGGTGACCTTAATGCGCTTGATGCGAAGTCCGGCGATGGCGATACCGGATCAACTTTGGCAGGTGCCGCACGAGCATTGATCGGCGCATTGGATCGTTTGCCACTTGCTGATCACACACAGCTTCTGCGCGCGATCGGGCAGGAGCTTAGCCAGACAATGGGGGGATCTTCCGGTGTTTTGCTCGCGATCTTCTTTACCGCTGCCGGTGATGCGGCGTCCAGCGGTCGGGCTATTGTTGCGTCGCTGAAAGACGGGTTGGAGCGCATGCAGCAGATCGGTGGGGCGCAATTGGGTGATCGCACGATGGTCGATGCTCTGAAACCCGCCCTTGATGCTCTTGAAATCAAAGGCATTGCCGCCGCTGCAGACGCGGCAAGAACAGGTGCTGTGCACACATCAACCATCGTTAAGGCGAAGGCGGGCAGAGCGTCATACATCAATGCCGAACAGCTTGAAGGTCACATCGATCCAGGTGCCGAAGCCGTCGCCCGCTTGTTTGAAGATCTGAGCAAACACCAATAACAAAATCAACTTCCCTCCGTTGGGGCACCGTCAGTATCGGTCTGTCGGTGCCCTTTTTTTGTCGGTCGGTCACGCTGCTATTGGCAAAGCCTGTATTGCTGCTGACTTCTTCCATAGAGTGAAAAGGCGATGGCGGTTTCAATCAATCTTGCTACATCTCAGGGATCAAACAGGCTGCGGGATCGACCGCAGTACGATCATCAGGGAGGAACCCGTAATGGGTGACAAGCAATACAGGATCGCCGTGATCGCCGGTGACGGCATCGGAACCGAAGTCATGCCGGAAGGTGTTCGCGTGCTGAAGGCTGCGGCTGACGTCTATGGCATCGATCTGGCCTTTGATACGTTCGAGTTCGCATCGTGTGACTATTATCAAAAGCACGGGCAGATGATGCCTGATGACTGGAAGGCACAAGTTGGCGGGCATGATGCGATCTTCTTTGGTGCGGTGGGATGGCCCGATACGGTGCCAGACCACATTTCGCTTTGGGGATCCCTGATCCAGTTCCGTCGTGACTTTGACCAATATGTCAGCCTGCGTCCGGCAAAGCTGATGCCCGGTGTGCCGTCACCATTGGCGGGGCGTAAGCCCGGCGATATTGATTTCTATGTCGTGCGCGAGAATACCGAAGGCGAATATTCATCGGTTGGCGGGAAAATGTATCCCGGCACGGACCGCGAGATCGTCATTCAGGAAACCGTCATGTCGCGTGTCGGTGTCGACCGTATCTTGAAATATGCGTTCGATCTGGCGCAGAAACGTCCGCGCAAACATCTGACCTCGGCCACCAAATCAAACGGCATTTCAATCACCATGCCCTATTGGGATGAGCGGGTTGTTGAAATGGCAAAGGCCTATCCGGATGTGACGTGGGACAAATATCATATCGATATTCTGACCGCGCAATTCGTTCTGAACCCGGACCGCTTTGACGTGGTTGTCGCATCAAACCTGTTTGGCGATATCCTGTCTGATCTGGGCCCTGCATGTACCGGCACCATCGGCATTGCCCCATCGGGTAACATCAACCCCGAAGGCAAATTCCCGTCCCTGTTTGAGCCGGTTCACGGTTCGGCACCCGATATCGCAGGCAAAGGCATTGCCAACCCGATAGGGCAAATCTGGTCCGGGGCGATGATGCTGGATCATTTCGGCTTTACCGAAGCCCATGATGGCATCCTGCGCGCGATCGAAGATGTTCTGGCATCGGCAGCGCACCGTACCGCTGATCTCGGCGGCAGTGCCAATACCGAAACCTGTGGCAAGGCCGTGGCCGAGGCCGTGCTAAAGCAGGGCTGATTTCCAACGCGCTGCAAACATCAACCCGATCACGTCGATGGATGTGATCGGGTCTTGTTTTATGCGCTATGTGCCCAAAGATCTTCGGCTGTTTTGCCAAGTCTTCGGCGTGGGCGGGTAATTCGGATTTCAAGATCAATCGCGTCGCCGCCATCGGCAAACCGTTCAAGTTCGCCAGCGTCAATGTCACGCAACACAAGACTTTCAGGAAGCCAGGCATAGCCAGCCCCACTGCGCACCATCGAGTGCAGGGTAGCAGCCAGGTGCGAAGTAAAACTCGGTTGGCTTGATTGGTGTGACGCGCCCTGATTAAGGCTTGCAACAATGCGTCCCAACCCTGATTCCGCGCTATAGGCAAGATAGGGCGGCGCATTCCCGGATGCGTCATGTGCGCGCAAAAGGTCCGGTGCAATCATGGGCATAAGTCGATCATGACCAATCACCCGGCTTTGAAACGCACTTTCGGGCAAGTGACCATTGATGCTTGGATGGGCATGGGCAATCAGGAAATCGGCATCGCCCTTTTGCATCAGGCTTTCACAGGCCAACATGCTGTCAGATACAAGGTTCAGGGGGCCAAGCGTTGTGTGCGCAGTCTGATCACGCAACCATTCCGGAATGAAGGTAAAGGACAGAGCGTGGGTCGCTGCAATGTTCAGCGATGCGTGATCTGATCTGGCAAGTTCAATGGCTTCGCGCCGGGCTTGTTCAAGCGACAGGCATGCCGTCTTGGCATGAACCAGAAACTGCTTTCCTGATGGTGTCAGTGCAACCGAATGGGTGGTGCGTTCAACAAGTGCTGCGCCAACCCAGTTTTCAAGCGCGCGGATGCGGCGGCTAAAGGCCGGTTGGGTGATGTTTCGTGTTTCTGCCGCACGCGAAAAATTCATCGTTTCGCTGAGTGCCACGAAATCAAGAAGCCAGTTCAGTTCCATATCGGTTATGCCACATCGGTATGACTATAGGCGCACTTCACATTGGAAATGCCACCTTTGCAAGCATTAATCTGCTGGCATAAATCGAAACACACATGCCAGATGCAGGGAAATGGTTATGCAGATTATTGATATCGTCGAAGTTACCAAACCGATCGCGTCCCCGATCCGAAATGCCTATATCGATTTTTCAAAAATGACCGCAAGTCTGGTCGCGGTTGTCACCGATGTGGTCCGGGATGGTCGTCGCGTGGTGGGGTATGGGTTTAACTCGAACGGTCGATACGGGCAGGGCGGGTTGATCCGCGAACGGTTCCGCGACCGTGTTTTGCAGGCGGATCCGAAATCCCTGCTAAATGATGCGGGCGACAATCTTGATCCTCATCGCGTCTGGGCTGCGATGATGCAAAACGAAAAGCCCGGCGGTCATGGGGAGCGTTCCGTTGCGGTTGGCACCATGGACATGGCCGTTTGGGATGCGGTAGCGAAAATTGCCGGTAAACCGCTGTTCCGTCTGCTTGCCGAAACTTATGGGGGTGAGGTCAATCCGCGCGTGTTTGTTTATGCCGCCGGTGGTTATTACTATCCGGGCAAGGATCTGTCGGCTTTGCGCGCGGAAATGCGCGGCTATCTTAACCGTGGATACACCGTTGTTAAGATGAAGATCGGCGGCGCATCGCTTGACGATGACCGAAGCCGCATCGAAGCGGTTCTTGATGAAATCGGCTCGGAAGCGCAGCTTGCGGTCGATGCCAACGGGCGCTTTGATCTCGAAACTGCAATCGCCTATGCCAAGATGCTGCGTGAGTATCCGCTATTTTGGTACGAAGAAGCTGGCGATCCGCTTGATTATCAGCTTCAGGCGGCCTTGGCCGATTTCTATCCCGGTGCGATGGCAACCGGTGAGAACCTGTTTTCCCATCAGGATGCCAAGAACTTGCTGCGCTATGGTGGGATGCGCCCGGATCGTGATTGGCTGCAATTTGATTGTGCGTTGTCTTACGGCCTGGTCGAATACCTTCGAACGCTTGAGGTTCTTAAAACCCATGGCTGGTCACCCAAGCGCTGCATCCCGCATGGCGGACATCAGATGTCGCTCAATATCGCGGCGGGTCTTGGGCTTGGCGGCAATGAAAGCTATCCCGACCTATTCCAGCCCTATGGCGGGTTCCCCGATAGTGTGAAGGTCGAAGATGGCTTTATCACCATGCCTGAATTGCCCGGCATAGGCTTTGAAGGGAAATCTGATTTGATTTCAGTGATGCGCGATCTGGCGGAATAGGGGGCGCCCTACTTCTAATTGGCGTTATTCGCCAGCCTCATGGGGCAGATGCCGGTGTGACCAATGATTGACCCGATCAATCAGGATCTCGCTTTGGATCGGTTTGGTAATGTAGTCGGTCATACCTGCGGCAAGGCATTTGTCGCGTTCGCCTGACATCGCACTGGCGGTCATGGCAATGATCGGAATATCGGCAAGGGCTTCGACGACCTTGCCGCTTCGGATCAGGTTGGTGGTTTCATAGCCATCCATGCCAGGCATCTGGCAATCCATCAGAATACAGTGGAAGTTATTGCTGCTGTCTGCTGCCTGCCGAAGCGCTTCGATCGCCTCAACCCCGTTATGGGCAGTTTGGATATTGGCCTTTGTCGAGCCAAGGAAACCGCGCGCGACGGCTAGGTTGATGTCGTTATCATCAACGATCAAGACATTGATGTGCGACAGGTTCAGTGCGTTGTTCTTTTCGGGCGCCACTTGTATGACAGAACCCGGCGCGGTGACTGGTTCTGCGATGGTGTCAGCAGGCTTTGCCGCCGCAGCAGAAGGCGTTTGAACACCAGGCGTGTCAAGCTGGCTAACCAGTCCTGTCTGGGTCAGGGGCACTGTCAGGATTGCGATATGGCCGGCATAGTTCGGTTTGTTGCGGTCTTCGCCCTTAACCAAGAAGATCGTTGGCAATGTCGCAGGATTTGAATGACCAGCTTCAAACCGCGCGCATAACGTAACAACGCGATCCCCCGCATAATCGGTGATGACCATATCAGGTGATGCAGCATCATTGTCGGTGGTGTCGATCAATGTGCCGCCAAGCGATTTAACGATGCGCCCGGCATATTCCTGCGCCTTGGCCTGGTTCATCTCAAGCTGAATTGATTTATCTTTCAGAACAGCAGGTACATCACGCGTAGATGAATTCTCTGCATCGAAATAGATGTGGAAGAAGAAGGTGCTGCCGACACCCTTTTCGGATTCAAGGCCGATATCGCCATCCATCCGCAGGCAGAGCTGTTTACAGATCAAAAGCCCAAGGCCCGTGCCGCCAAAATTGGTCGCGACAGAGCTGTCTTCTTGCGAGAAGGCGGTAAACAGTTTGTGTTTGTTTTCAGCAGCAATCCCGATGCCGCTATCTTCCACGGAAACATCAAGACGGATGCGATCGCCTTCGACCCGCGTTGCAGCAGAAATTGCAACATGGCCCTTTGATGTGAACTTCGTCGCATTGCTGATCAGGTTGTTTAAAACCTGCTTTAGTCGGTTCACATCGCCATAAAGCTGATCATGCAATAGCCCGGTTGTATCAAGCAGCAGGCTGATATTCTTTTCGCGGGTTCGGATCGAAAATGACTGTGCGACAGATTCAAAAAGGGCCACCGGATCAAACGGATTGTTTTCGAAATCAAGTTTCCCGGCCTCGATCTTTGACAGATCGAGAATGTCATTAATCAGCGTCCCAAGCGTCGAGCTGCTGATTTCTGCCATTTCAAGGTATTTCGCCTGTGCCTTGGTAAGCGGTTCACGCTTGATCAGGTTAAGGCTGCCGCTTAGCCCGTTTAGCGGAGTGCGCATTTCGTGGCTGACATGGGAAATGAAGGAGCTTTTCATGTCGCTGGCATGAAGGGCCTTTTTGTGGGCCTCAGCCAGTTCTTCTGTCCGCTTGGCAACTTCTGTTTCAAGGGCGGCGTTGGCGGCCTTGATTTCACGTTCAGCAGCTTTTTCACGGGTGATGTTACGCGCAATTATCGCGATACCCGCCAGTTCGCGGTTCTCGATCACGATCGGTGAAAATGTAACGGCCAGATCAATATCGGTATGCCGTGGCCCGGCAAACGTTGTTTCAAGCGATACGGATGACTTGGTCGAACGCACTTTTTCGATTTTCTCATCGAAATCCACATCATCAAATAGGCCAACGGTTGCGATGTTTTGGCCAATGACACTGGCACGCGACGAGCGAAGCAACGACAAAGCAGCATCGTTGCAGCTGGTGATTTTACCGTTCATTTCCAAGCCGATGATGGCAGCCGAAGACCCGTTAATAATGGCCTCGTATTCCGCACGGGCCGAAGAAAGGTGCATGCTGTTTTGATAGCCGCGGGTAAACAGACCAAGGATCACACATAAGAACAAAAGAGCCAGGCCGCTAAACCCGTATGTCGCAACTCGTCGGCTTAAAAGCTGATCAGCAACCCAACTTGGCTGGGTCACGGCATAAACATGCATGACCGCCTCTGGATCGGCGGTCAGTTGCACTGTCATCTGATGGAACGGGAAGCTTTCATTGGTGGCGAGCTTTGTCGCAATACCACCGGACCCTTCGCGGTTGAAATCCAGTCTGTGTTCCGTCAGCCAATTGTGTTCCGGCGCAAGGTCACGGCTAAAACGGCTCCCAACCAACGGATGATCAATATAATAGCCCTCGTTATCGGTCAGGATCAGGTTGAACTGATCGATTGTTTCACGCCGAAGGTCTTCAAGCAGTGTGTTGGCATTGACATTCATAATCAGGAAACCGAACCGGTTTCCGGCATCATCAAAGATCGGAGTGGATAAGCGTACGGTTGGTCGTATGGGATATTCGATTTGCCCGTATTCGCGGTTCAGGTTGATCCGTGACAGATAAAGTTGACCGGGTTTCAGGGCAACAGAGGCCTTGTAATATTCAGTTGCTGCCTTTTCCTGAAGCCATTGGCCGCTAATGACATCAATCTTGCCGCTCAGACGATCAACACGAATAAGTTCCTTGCCTGTTTCATTGGCCAGAACAACCCGAAGCTGATCGATCTCCTGATTGTTTTGCAGCATCGAGACAAAAATCGTCTCAAGGCGCAATTTCCACTGTGCGAACTTTGTTCCGTCATAGGGATCGATACCGCCATTGGCGTTGGCGCGCGTCAGTCCGGAAATTGGTGGGGTTGCATGCAGGAAATAAAGATTGTCACGGTATTGAGTGATGTCGTTGAGCAGGATGCTGCGGCCATGACCCGTCAGGCGTGCGAGATCGCGGTCTGTTTCCGCGCGGACTTCTTTTTGCAGGTTATCCTCGTGATAGACGATCAAGCCGACGCACAAAGCGACGAAGACCAGCAGAACTGAAATCAGAACGGTACGCAAACTGGTAATGCCACCGGACGGTGTGATTGTCGGCATCTAAAGCAGGTTCCCTGGTCTTTCGGCGAAGCGCGTTTCGCCTCTCTATCGGAGAGCTATCTTCTAGATTGGGTCTTGGGCGCAAAATTTAAGGGTGCTTATACTTACAGTATGCCTTTGCACCCCTGATCCATACATATTCCGTGTAAAACAACCGAATGTCACAACTTTTTTGACGTTGTCTTCGACCGCATGCCGGTTCTGTGGATGTGCTTGTTTCGATTGAAACTTCTGTCAGAAAAAATTGTGAAAAAAGGCCGGATCGGCTTGAAGTTTCCTGCCATAACACCATTAGTATTAAATATTATCCGCTATTGATATGCATCAACTATACGTTTGGAAAAAGGCGTATGTTGTTACCTTCAAGTTAGTCAAATTTGAAACTGTGCGGGTAGTAGTTGGCAATCAGGGGTAGTCTCATGAGTGACAGGCGTTCGGTAGCACTATCTGGCAAAGAATTGGTCATGCAGCCAGACGAAATCATCGTGACCAAAACAGATCTGAGCGGGAAGATCACCTACGGTAACAGGACGTTCTTCAAGTTCGCCGGTTACACCGAAAAGGAATGCATCGGTGTACAGCATAATATCGTTCGCCATCCCGATATGCCCAGAACCGTGTTCAAGGCAGCCTGGGACACGATCCAGGACGGGCGCGAGATATTCGCCTATGTAAATAACCGCTCCAAGAACGGTGATTTTTACTGGGTTCTCGCCCACATGACGCCAAGCCGTGACAAATCAGGCAACGTTGTTGGTTATCACAGTAACCGCCGTGCCCCGGACAAGGCGATCATCAAGAACAGCATCATCCCGCTTTACGACCATCTGCTAAAGATCGAACGATCTGCAGCCTCGCCCAAAGATGGTCTGGATGCTGCCTATACTGATCTCAAAAACATGCTTGCCACCAAGAAGCAGACATTCAACGAATTTACCTTGTCGCTGGGAGGCTAACGCCATGTTTGGATCGAGCACTGCTGAAATCAGAAATGCCATCGAAATCGTCAAGCGGGCCGCCGCAGGGGATTTTGAGGCACGCATCACCAACATCCATAGCAAAGGTGAAATTGGTGAACTGCTAAATGCGATCAACGACCTGATTGATCGCAATGATGCATATGTGCGTGAATCAGTCGCCTGTATGGAAAAGGTGCGCGATAACCGTTTCTTCCGCCGGATCATGGAAACCGGGATGCAGGGCGCGTTCCTGACTGCAAGTAAATCGGTCAATAGCGCGCTTGGCATGATGCAAAGCCGTACGGATGATTTTCGCCGTATCGCCGATATGTTCGAAGAATCCGTTGTGACAATCGTTGATTCAGTTTCAACTTCGGCAACGAAGCTTACGGCGTCTTCGGAAAGCCTGACCGTGATTGCCTCAGACGCATCGGAGAAATCGATGTTGGTGGCATCAGCTGCCGAGCAGGCTTCTGCCAACGTTCAGGCAGTGTCATCAGCATCCGAAGAACTATCGGCCTCTATCCGGGAAATCAGCGGACAGGTTTCCAATGCGGCCGTTGTCGCAAACGAAGCCGGTGAAACATCCAAACGGGTCACCACTCAGGTCAGCGAATTGACCGAGGCCGCCGATCAGATCGCAACGGTCGTTGCCCTGATCAATGACATCGCATCGCAAACCAATCTTCTGGCGCTTAACGCAACGATTGAGGCTGCACGCGCGGGCGAAGCCGGCAAAGGCTTTGCGGTTGTCGCGAACGAGGTCAAAAACCTTGCCAGTCAGACGGCAAAGGCGACGAGTGAAATCAGTCAGTATGTTGATAACATTCAAGGCGCGACATCATCGACGGTTGCCGGTATTGATCGCATTTCGCACATCATTTCCGAAGTCAATGATGCCAACTCGTCGGTTGCGGCGGCGGTCGAGCAACAATCAGCCGCCACCAACGAAATTTCGCGCAACGTTCAGGAAGCTTCAACCGGGACCGATGAAGTGTCACGTAACATCGTCACCGTGACAAGCGGGGCGCAGGAAACCGGGACGGCGGCATCTGATTTGACGGATGCAGCGCGCGATCTTTCCGAGAAATCCGACAACCTTAAAAAGCAAATTGGCAGCTTCCTGACCGAGGTACGGCGAGTGGTTTGATCTTATCGATCAAACACGTCGCCTGCCTTTGTTTTTGGGCAGAAAACCGGGAGTGCTTCAAGCACTTCCCGGTTTTCTGTTATTGTGTTGTTCTTTGATTTAACAACTTGTTTTACAAGTTGGCGAAAGATAATCTGACGGGAATGCAGCCTCGTTGAAAGCCCCGTCATGACGCGATCAGTCCTTGCCATCACCGATATCCGCCCGGCCTATACCGCCATGATCGCCGCGCGATATGACCTTCATCGGTTTGATCTGATCGATGACAAACCGGCCTTTCTGGCTGAGGTCGGGGGCAAGATTACTGCAATCGTGACGTCTGCACGCTTTGGGGTGCCGGTTGATCTGATGGATCAATTGCCAAATCTTGAAGTGATCACAAGCTTTGGGGTCGGGTATGATCTGATTGATCTTGAAGCCTGTCGGGCGCGCGGTATTCGGGTTTCAACCACGCCAGATATCCTGACCGATGATGTGGCCGACACAGCAATCATGTTGATGCACGCGACCATGCGCCAATTGTTGCCCGGTGATGACTGGGCGCGCAGTGGCAAATGGGCGGCAAACGGTCCGATGGCGTTGACCCGATCCCTTCTTGGCAAACGGCTTGGCATTGTCGGGCTGGGCCGGATCGGGCAGGCGATTGCATCGCGCGCACTGCCCAGCGGGCTTGAAATTGGCTATTTCGGCCGAACGCCCAAAGATGTTGATTATCGCTTCTTTGATGACCTGATCGATTTGGCAGAATGGGCGGATATCTTGATCCTGTCCTGCCCCGGCGGCGATGCGACAAAGGGGATCATTAACAAGGATGTTTTATCGGCCCTTGGCCCGGTCGGCATCGTGATCAATGTTGCCCGTGGTTCCGTGATTGATGAGCCAGCCCTGATTGACGCATTGCGCGACCAGACCATCGGCGGGGCCGGGTTGGATGTGTTTTACAACGAACCGAATATGGACCCTGCCTTTGCCGCGTTCGCCAATGTCGTACTTTATCCGCACCATGCCAGTGGCACGGTTGAAACCCGTGACGGGATGGCGCAGCTTGTTGTTGATAATCTGGATGCCTGGCATGATCGGGTTGAGTTGATCACACCGATCATATGACAGCTTAGGCCGGGGCTGCCGTTGCCTGATCCAGCAGCCATTGGCGTAGCACGGTGCCATCTTCTGATAGGCCGTCAGATCCCACCAGCCAGTAAAATTTGTCTTCGTCGATGGCGTCATCGAACAGCACAACAAGGTTTCCAGCGGCAAGATCACGTTCGATCAGGGTGGTTGGGCAAAGACCCACACCATGGCCAGCCAGAATGGAGCCGATCAGCAAGTTGAAATCGCCAAAAACCGGCGCGCTTGCGCTTGGCAGGGGGATGTCATACTGCCCAAACCATTGTTGCCATGCGTCTTCGGTTTCATCATGCAAAAGACGCGCGCCGAGCAATGCTGTTGGGCTGTCAAACGGCCCGGTTCGTTTAATGTACTCTGCCGAACAAGTCGGGCGGGTTGCCGCATCAAGGATCTTCTCACCATACACTGGTGACGTCTTGCCATGACAGATCAGTAAATCCGCGCCGACTTCATGGGGCGTTCTTGCGCCAAACGGATAGACGATGGATACCTGAATATCAGGATGCTGTTCCATGAAGTGGGGCAGGCGTGATGTCAGCCACAGCGAAACGACAGATGGTTGACAGGCAAGGCTAACTTTGCGTTTGGTCTTTTGCATGGAGACTTGGGCAGCACCATCACGAATTTCGCGAATGGCTGTTTGACAGCTCGCAGCGAACAGATGGCCTTCCTTTGTCAATCGTACCCCGCGCGCCTTACGCACAAAAAGCGGCGTGCCAAGCCATTCCTCCAGTGCTCTCACATGCTGGCTTACAGCTGTTGGCGTAATGCCAAGAAGCTCTGCAGCACGCACAAAGCTTTCAAACCGTGCGGCGGCTTCAAAGGCTGGAATATGGGATAATGGCGGAAGGTCTTTCATCCTCAATGGATAAGTATTTCTTGGTCATTTCACAAGAATAATCATGGTTGTCAGCAAACACTGCTGTGCCATTGTATTGGTCAGAAAGTTTCCCCTGATTGAGGTTGCCTTATGACATCCCTTCGCAAACATCCCGCTCCGGCAGACGCCGATGAACGCCGTGCGGTCAAACCGGTCGTGGTTTACCCCAATGGCACGTTACCGGAACCGGATTTTGAGACCTTGGCCGCGTTCAAGGCATCAATGACCAAGACCGACGAAGTGATTGTTCCGCCGCGCGATGCGAAAACGTTTCGTGTGCCCAAAGGTCATTTCTTCCGCATTGTCAGTATCGAAGGCCCTCAGGTTGGTGACCTTAATCTTTGGAACGCCAATGATCTGAAGGAACGGTTCTTTAGCGGAAAGACGCGCGCCCTTCATCGCACCCACGTCACCACAGGGGATCGGCTGTGGTCAAACATGCCCTATTTGCGGCCCATGGCGCTGATCAGTGAAGATACCCTGGATTGGTATGGGTTTGATGCGGATGGCGGTAGCGTTCATGACGTGATCGGGACACGCTGTGATCCCTTCACCAATCGGCTTCTTTCAGGGCAGGATTATCACCATTGCTGCCATTCCAACCTGTGCCGCGCATTTAGTTCCGAAACCGGCATGTCGATGCAGGAAGCTGATCATTATGTGCATGACGTGCTGAATGTCTTTATGTGCACGGGTTTTACAAGTGACACCCATCAATATTTCATGAAAGCAAGCCCGGTACGGCCGGGCGATTATCTTGAAATGTTTGCCGAGATTGATCTGCTGGGTAATTTGTCGACCTGTCCCGGTGGGGATTGCAGTACCGGGCATTCCAGTGATGAGGCGGCCTGCTATCCGCTGAAGGTCGAGATTTATGCAACTGATCCGGCCTTGCAGGACCGCTGGAATTGGCCCGCACCAAACGCGTATCAGCATCCGTGATAGCTTGGTGGTTACTGCCCCGGTTCATCTTGGATCGGGGCAGCGTTTATTGATCGCGCAGCGGACCATTGACGGTGACCGATTTGATCACGGCATAGACCTTTTGATGCAGGCCAAGACGCAGGCGTGATGACGACCATTTCGTGATCCTTGCATGCAGGATCGGTCGACCACTGGTTTGCGCCAAAAGCGATGCGTCTGCGTCATGACCAAAACACAGGCCAAGATCAATCGTATCGCCCGGTTCATCGTGAATGTTGGTGATTGTGACCGGGATGACATTGTTCGCACTGATATCAGCAGGCGGCGTTCGGGCAACCATGACGTCACGTGCACGGATATGCAGGCGGACATTCTTGTTTTCCGGCCGGCCCAGATAGGGAACAACAATTCGCTGCCCGGCACAGTCCAGGAAGCTGACCTCGGCCTTTGGATCGCGGCTGGCGATTTTGGCGTGAAGCACGGTGCCTGCATCAAACCGCCCGGCGAGCGGAGCAAGATCAGTACGGCCCAGCATCGAAAAGACCGATCCACTTGCCAGCGTTTTGCCCTGATCCATCACGACCATATGATCCGCAAGGCGCGCGACCTCATCAATCGCATGGGTGACATACAGGATCGGGATTTTACGGTGATCGCGCAGCCATTCGAAATAGGGAAGAATTTCTTCCTTGCGCGCATGATCAAGGGCCGATAGCGGCTCATCAAGCAACAGAATATCCGGATTGGACAGCAAGGCGCGACCAAGTGCCACACGCTGCTTTTCCCCACCCGACAGATTATTGGGGCGTCGTCCCATCAGGGGCGTAATGCCCAACATATCAAGGATGGCTTGTTGTTCTTCCTGCGGCAATTTGTGGCGGTTGCGGCGTGCGCCATAATAAAGGTTGTCGCGAACGGTCTTGTGCGGGAACAGGCGGGCATCCTGAAACACATAGCCAATGCGTCGTTCACGTGCGGGCAAGTTGATCTTGCGCGAATGTTCAAACACCACGTGATCGCTGATCTGAATATGGCCGCGATCGGGTTTGATCAGACCGGCGATGATATTGACCAGCGTCGTCTTGCCACTGCCCGATGGGCCGAAAACTGCAGTAATGCCCGGTTCGGGAATGTTGAACTCGACATCAAGTTTCAGCTTGTTGATCTGGTGTTCAATTCTAACGCCGATGCTCATGATGCGGCCCTCTTGCGGATGGAACGCATGGCGATTTCAGATAACATCAACCCAACAAAGGCAAGTCCAATGGAAAGGGCGGCCAAGCGTGCGGCGGCAAGTTCCCCACCCGGTGTCTGAATGGCGGTATAGATCGCAAGCGGCAAGGTACGTGTTTCACCCGGAACGTTCGAAACAAAGGTAATGATCGCACCAAACTCGCCCAGACTTGCTGCAAAGGCGGTGATGGCACCAGCAATGATGCCCGGGATCGCAAGCGGCAGGGTCAGTGAAAAGAACCGGTCAATCGGCCCGGCACCAAGTGTTTCAGCCGCCTGATACAGGCCGTGATTGACGTTTTCCAAGCTAAGCCTGATGGCGCGCACCTGAAACGGGAAGCTGACAATGGCGGACGCCAATGCAGCCCCTGTCCAGCTAAAGACAAAGCGAATATCGAATGTCTCGTAAAGCCAGGCACCAAGCGCTGCACGCGTGCCAAACCCGATCAAAAGCAAATAGCCCATGACGACGGGTGGAAGGATCAGGGGCAGATGAACAATCGCATCAAGAATGAACCGCCCGGGAAACCGGCCAAGTGCCAGTGCAGTCGCAACGATAATGGCAAAGGGCAGGGCACAGGCGACAGCGACGCCCGAAATACGCAAACTGAGCAACAGTGCTTCGATTTCCGCGGGCGTCAGACTGATCATTTCTTGGTTAAACCTGCTGGCATTGGTGTAATGGGATCAAAGCCATAGTCGGCAAAAATCTTGCCCGCGTCATCCCCCAAAAGCCAAAGAAGCAGTTTTAATGCGTCCTTTTCGTTCGGGCCGCTTACCATGGCCACAGGATAGGTGATGGCGGGATGGCTATCAGCCGGGAATGTGCCGATGATTTTGACCGCATCTGAGATATCGGCATCGGTGCGATAAACGATGCCAAGTGGGGCTTCACCGCGTTCTACCAGTGCGAGGGCGGCACGTACGTTATCTGCACGTGCAAGGCGCGGATTAACCCCATCCCACTGACCAAGTGATGTCAGTGCCTGTTTGGCATACATGCCGGCTGGAACATGATCGGGGTCGCCAACGGCAATCCGATCGTCAGGGCTGATCATGCCAAGAAGATTGGTCGATGCGGTGATGTTTGATGCCGCAATATCGCTATCGTTCGGGGCAATCAGGACCAGACTGTTCACCAAAAGGTCGTGACGGCTGTTGGTGTTGATCAGCTTCTGATCTGCTAGCCAATCCATCCATTTTTCATTGGCGGAAATATAAATATCTGCGGGTGCCCCTGCGGCGATCTGCTGTGCTAACGTTGATGAACTGGCAAGTGACAGGCGGACTTTATCGCCAGACGCCTGTTCATATGCATGGGCAGCTTCTTTGATCGCGTTGGTCAGACTGGCCGCGGCAAAGACTGTGATCTCCTTTGCCAAAGCCTGACCAGAAAAGGCGCCAATCGCACCAAGGGCCACAAGTGTGGTCAGGCATTTGCGAAGAAATCGATGGGGAATTCGGGGCATGGGGCGCTCACTTGTTTGGGAACGGGTGGCGTGGCTTTGGCTTGACCGTAAGTCACTATAGCGCAATTAAAATTGGAACAAAGTGGCGAACTGATGGCGTGCCCGAAAATGCAAAAGCCCGCCATTGGCGGGCTTTGACGTTGATGTTTTGATTGCTCGGATCAGGAACAGATGGCCGCACGCAGCGGATCACCAGCATTCATGGCAAACCATTCATCAATTCCGGTCGGGAAGCCGTTGCCATCAACAGCGGTTGTCGGGGTGATGTAACCACGGCGTCCTTGCGAACAATCCACCAGATGCGTCAGGGCCAGTGTTTCGCCACCCTTTTTAAGAAGCAGGGTGGTAACGCGTTTTTCTTCTGGCGCTTCGGGATTGGTGATCACCTTATCAAGGTCAATCGCGGTAAAGCGGTTTACCGGCGCATTGATCAAGGTCCAGGGCGCAAACACGTTTTCATCGGTGAAGGTCTGGATCACGTTGATGGTCTGGGGCAGGCGCGCTTCATAGCGGTCAAACCAGGTATACTCATCCCAGATCATATAGCCGAACATCGCGATTGCTGCGACGAAGGGAACAACATATTTCGGTGCCTTGCGTCCCCAAAGGCGGAACAACAGCATGACCACACCGGCCGAGGCAAAGCCCACGACAACCGTTGTGAAAATAAAGACATACATTCGGCCGTGGCTCCCAATTCCCTGTTATCTTTGTTTGGGCAGTTTTCCTGCCTTCCTAACCGATTAGCGTAGTATCCGGTTAAGCTCAAGTTCGCCTTTTGGATCACGTTTGGCAATTTGGGCCAGAAACAGCCCGGATGCGGCGATTGCATCAGAAAGTGCATTATGCGCGCGAAACGGCGGCAGGTTATGACCGCGCCGCAGGTTATCAAGTTTTAAGGCACCGGGTTTCATCGGCTGACCCGTGCGGTGAATGTCACGCAATGCCAGAACAAGCGTATCCACAGTCGGGATATGCAGGGACGCGCCAAAGCTTTGCTTGCACGCACGCCCCAGAAATCCAAGTTCGATCGGGGCGTGATGAGAAATCAAAACGCGTCCGGCCATCTGCGGTAAAAGATGTTCAAGCGCTGTTTTGATGTCAGGTGCATCGGCAACGTCACTGTCAAAGATGCGGTGAACAACGACGGAGCTTTCACTCAGTTCTTGTGACGGACGGACAAGGATATGTTCGCTGCTTGAAAAATCGACGGCAAGCTGGCGAATGATCACCCAGCCAAGGCTGACGATTTCGTCACGTTTCGGATCAAGCCCGGTGGTTTCAAGATCAAGGGCGATGAATTCCGTTTCCATCACGGATCGATGCGGATCGGCGGGCGGTACATCGTAATAGGTGCGAAGTGCCCCAACCGCCTTGCGCTGAATGAATTCGCGATACAGGTGACTGTCGATGATTTTCTGGCGCAGTCCCATATGGCCTAGGTCCCGCTTTTGCCAAAGGCGTGTTCAAGCGCGCTTTGCAGGTTCTTGATCACGGAAAATGCATCCTTCAGATGGCTGCGTTCAAAGGCAGACAGGCTTTCGGGATGCAGGAAGTTATCTGGCGCATCGCCACGCCGGATCTGGCGGACCTGATGTTTGAGGCGCGTGATGCTGATGAATTCAAACGCATCGAGCAGATCAGATGCACCTTGCGTGCTAATCGACGGGAAGGATTTCACGGCTTGCAGGCGTTCAAACGTGTTAACCGCATCAACCCCGTTGGCAAGCGCATGAATGCGCGCCAGATCGACAATCGGCACCACACCATTGTGTTTGAGATCAAGGGTACTGTCATGCTCGCCACCCCGGATCATCACAAAGTTTTTGAAGAAGCCGAGCGGCACGTGATGGGTTAAGGCATTGCCGACCATATAGGCCTGGAAAATGCGGTTGTCGCGAGCCTTGGCGACGATCAGGCGGTGCAGGTTTTCAAAAAGGCTTTTGGTGCCGTGGATCGGGCGTAAATCAAACCAGACGGAACACAGCATCAGCGCCTTTGGCTCGGGCTGTTCGATCCATTTGTTGAAATATTGCTGCCAGGTTCTCACCGGCTGCCGCCACTGATCGGTCTTTGCCATCATCTCGCCGGGGCAATAGACATAGCCAACCTTGTGCAATCCGTCGCAGACATAGTCGGCCAGCAAGGTGAAGTAAGCGCCATGTTCTTCGGGATCATACGCATCATCAAGGATCAGGCAGTTATCCTGATCCGAAAGGGCGGTTTGTTCCTGGCGTCCTTGCGATCCACCCGCCATCCAGACATAGGGAACTGGCGGTGGGCCAAATTTCTCCTCAGCCAGTTGCAGCAGCCTGACGGTTGCGGCATCGGAAAGTGTGGTGACGATATGACCGGCATTTTGCGACGTTGCGCCAGCTTCGATCAAATGGCTTAGAAGTTCGGGCACCTGCGCAATGACCTTCGCCATGTCCTCTGGCTCAGTCAGCTTGCCGATACGGCCCGCCATGTAAACCGCAGACAACGACTGGCGTGCCAAGAGGTTGTTGGTCGTAATCATGCCGACCGCCTTGCCGTCCTTCATGACGGGCAGGTGACGGACATTGTGGCGCGTCATGGTGAGAAGCGCATCGAAGGCGTAATCATCGGGATGCACTGAAATCGGCTTTGCCGTCATGATGGCGGTAACCGGCTCGTCATAGGATCGGCCTTGGGCGACGACGCGGTTACGCAAATCGCGGTCGGTCATGATCCCGGCGATTTCGTCTTCACCCTCGGTAATCAGAAGGCAGGAAACGCGTTCCTTGCTCATCAGCTGACCGGCTTCAAGGATGGATGCGGATTTATCGATGCTCACCAGGTCGCGGGCGATCAGGTCGGCGACCTTTACGCTCATCAGTTTGAGCTGGTCGTCATCACGGTTTTCGATCAGCTGCATACCACTGCGCAGGCGATCCCCGCCCATCTGGGCAAAGAAGTAATTGAATTGCGGATACTTGCCCGCCAGATCGTGGAAGTCCTTTTCTGGCAGCAAATAGCACAGGCTGTCTTCAAGGGTGGTGATGTTATTGGCTGCCCGGCCATTGCGATACATCGCGCGGACACCAAAACATTCGCCTTCTGACAGGCGGGCAAGAAGCTGCCCATCTGGATCACGTGTTTCCGTGCCGCCGGTGCGAATGATGTAGAGATGCAGGCATTGTTGTTCGGGGGAAAGGATATTGGTGCCAGCGCGGAAATAGCGCGCACTCAGACGCTTGGGCAGGGCGTCGATCTCTTCATCTGGCAAAAGGGTAAATGGATGATGTTGTTTTAGAAATTCGGCAATTTCTTCGAGTTCAATGCTCATGCTCACCTTCCTCCCTTTGGGTATTGTTGCCCCAGATCCGTCAAAAAGAAAAGCCCCCGGATCAATGATCCGGGGGCCCGCAACAGATTAAGTCAAACCGATTGACCGATTAGTGGTCAATGGCGCCGCTTGCACCTTTCGGTACGCGGATATCTTCAACCATGTGCTGGATATGCTCTGGCGGTTCAGCGGTGACTTTCGACACTGCGAAAGCAACGATGAAGTTCAGAAGCATACCAACGGCACCGATACCTTCCGGCGAGATGCCGAACAGCCAGTTATCCGGCGTATTGGCAATGATCGGATCGAAGAACACACCTTTGTAGGCAAGGATATAGCCCATGGTGAATACAAGACCCGTCAGCATGCCGGCGATCGCACCTTCGCGGTTAACCTTCTTGGAGAAGATCCCCATGATGATAACCGGGAACAGCGACGATGCAGCAAGACCGAAGGCAAAGGCCACGACCTGCGCCACAAATCCGGGCGGGTTGTAACCAAGGTAACCGGCAATCAGGATCGCAACAGCTGCTGCGATACGTCCTGCCATCAGTTCCTGTCCTTCTGTCATGTCTGGCGTAAAGGTACCTTTGAGAAGGTCATGCGATACGCCCGAAGAAATCACAAGCAGTAGACCGGCAGCCGTTGAAAGTGCTGCGGCGATACCACCAGCTGCGACCAGGGCGATGACCCAGTTCGGAAGCTGTGCGATTTCCGGGTTAGCCAGAACCATGATGTCACGGTCAACCGTGAGTTCGTTACCAGCCCAGCCAAATTCAGCTGCTTTGGTTGCAAACTCAGCGTTCGCATCGTTGTAGTACTGGATGCGGCCGTCACCGTTCTTGTCTTCATATTTCAGAAGGCCGGTTGCTTCCCAACGCTTCATCCAGTCCGGACGTTCTTCGTAGGAAAGGTTGCCGTCTTCTGCGCCGACTTCGCCGGTCTGGATGGTTTCGGTCAGGTTCAGGCGAGCCATTGCACCAACTGCCGGAGCGGTGGTGTAAAGCAGCGCGATGAAGACCAGTGCCCAACCAGCCGAGGAACGTGCATCACGCACTTTCGGCACGGTGAAGAAGCGAACGATAACGTGCGGAAGGCCGGCGGTACCAACCATCAGCGCAACGGTGATTGCAAAGATATCAATCGTTGATTTGCTGGTGGTTGTGTATTCAAGGAAGCCGAGTTCCGTCACAACCTGGTTCAGGCGATCAAGCATATATTCGCCAGTGCCATTCACGGTCGAGCCGAATGCCAGCTGCGGCAGCGGATTGCCGGTAAGCTGGAAGGCAATGAAGATTGCCGGAATGGTGTAAGCGACAATAAGAACGCAATATTGAGCAACCTGGGTATAGGTAATGCCCTTCATGCCGCCAAGAACGGCATAGATGAAGACGATGCCCATGCCGACGATCAGGCCGGTCAGGATTTCAACTTCAAGGAAGCGCGAGAACACGATACCAACGCCGCGCATCTGACCTGCCACATAGGTGAACGAGATAAAGATCAGGCAAACAACGGCAACGATACGGGCTGCTTTGGAATAATAACGATCCCCGATGAATTCCGGCACGGTAAACTTGCCATACTTGCGGAGATACGGTGCCAGAAGCATTGCCAGCAGGCAGTAGCCACCGGTCCAACCCATCAGGTAAACCGAGCCGCCATAGCCAAGGAAGGCAATAAGACCAGCCATAGAGATGAAGGAAGCAGCGGACATCCAGTCAGCTGCAGTCGCCATACCGTTGACGACCGGGTTAACACCTTTGCCAGCGACGTAAAACTCGCCGGTGGTGCTCGCCTTGGCCCAGATCGCGATGCCGATATACAGCGCGAAGCTCAAGCCGACGGCAATATAAGTAAGGGTAGTAAGATCCATTTTGTCTGTCTCCCCAGATCCAGCGTCAATCGTCGTCTTCGTGAACGTCGAATTCGCGGTCCAGACTGTTCATCTTCGACACATAGACGAAAATCAATGCGACAAAGACATAGATGGACCCTTGTTGAGCAAACCAGAAACCAAGCTGGAAGCCCGCAATTTCGATACTGTTAAGGGCATCGACAAACAGAATGCCGAAACCGTAGGAAACGATGAACCAGATCACAATAAGGGATGCGACCAGCTTCACGTTTCTCTTCCAGTAGGCTGCGCTTTGTTCATCCATCGCGCGTCTCCTTCCTAGAAATGACAACTTCCCCTGCCGACATCTTGTGTTGTTCTTTTCCGTCGGCTGCATGAATTAGATGCAATGAAGGCGTTGTGACACAATCATTGCCTCTGAACGTCGATACCAGCTTTCCGAATTCCCCAGAAGCTAATCATTAGTCGTATAGAACAGGGTGTTAGGTCGGATTCCACAAATCAGAACTGTGTGAATAACTGAACATTTCTGCCGTTTTTTCACGTTGTGCGGTGCAATATTTTTGGTTGAAATTTGGGTGAGAATAAAACGCAAAAAGATTGCTTCAAGCCCTCTAAATCGCCAAATTCGACGACTATCAAACGTGAGTGACCGGATTCTTGCGTGGCAGATTGCGGGTATTTGCGCTGTGAGATGATGCTAAATGCGGTGTTTGTGATACTCGCGGGGCCTTGCTTTGCAATAGATGTAGCCATGTGCGGTTTGAAGTTGTTAAGCGCCAGCCGGTCGGTTACAAACGGGCACAGTATTTCAGGCATGTTGACCCACATGCCGTAGTGATCCGGTCCAGCGGGACCGGACCCAACGAATTTTGGATGGGGAATTTAATGGCATCCTACCAGTATATTTACGTCATGAAGGGCCTGACCAAGATCCTTCCGGGCGGTCGCGAACTTTTCAAGGGCATCACGCTGTCCTTCCTGCCGGGCGTAAAGATCGGTGTTCTAGGGAACAACGGCGCAGGTAAATCGACCCTGCTGAAAATCATGGCTGGAATCGAAAAGGATTTCGCCGGTGAAGCATGGCCGGCAGAAGGCGTGAATGTTGGTTACCTTGAACAGGAACCGCAGCTTGACCCGGCCAAGGACGTTCTTGGCAACGTGATGGAAGGTTGTGGCCAGGTTGTTGACGATCTTGCGCGCTTTAACGAAATCAGCGCCAAATTCGCCGAGCCGATGACCGATGACGAAATGAATGATCTCCTTGCAGAGCAGGGTGAACTTCAGGAACGCATCGATGCGGCAAACGGCTGGGATCTTGAGCGTACGCTTGAAATCGCCATGGACGCGCTGCGTTGCCCGCCCAAAGATTCAGACGTCACCAAGCTGTCTGGTGGTGAGCGCCGCCGTGTTGCACTTTGCCGCCTGTTGCTCGCAAAGCCTGACATTCTGCTTCTTGACGAACCGACCAACCACCTTGACGCTAAATCGGTTGCCTGGCTTGAGCGTCACCTGGAAGACTATCAGGGTACTGTTATTCTCGTTACCCACGATCGTTACTTCCTTGATAACGTTACCGGCTGGATCCTTGAACTCGACCGTGGTCAGGGCATCCCGTACGAAGGCAACTATTCATCCTGGCTGGAACAGAAACAGAAGCGTCTGGCACAGGAAGCCCGTCAGGAAGGCAACCGTCAGAAGCAGCTTGCATCTGAACTTGACTGGATCCGTCAGAACCCGAAAGGCCGTCAGGCGAAATCCAAGGCCCGTGTTCGTGCCTATGATGATCTCGTCGCCGAAGCCGCAAAAGCAGTTCCGGATTCGACCAAGATCGTTATTCCGGTTTCCGAGCGTCTGGGTAACGAAGTTATCACAGCAGACGGCTTGACCAAGGCGTTTGGTGACAAGCTTCTGTTTGATGATCTGCATTTCCGCCTGCCGCCGGGTGGTATCGTTGGTGTGATTGGTCCGAACGGTGCGGGTAAAACCACCCTGTTCAAGATGCTGACCGGCGCCGACACCCCGGATGCGGGTTCGCTCAAGATCGGTGACACCGTCAAGATGGGCTATGTCGATCAGTCGCGTGACTCGCTTGATCCGAACAAGACCGTTTGGCAGGAAGTTTCCGATGGTCTTGACGAGATCCTTCTGGGTAAACGTCCGATGAGCTCGCGTGCTTATGTTTCGCAGTTCGCCTTCAAAGGTGCGGACCAGCAGAAAAAAGTCGGCCAGCTTTCGGGTGGTGAACGTAACCGCGTCCATCTTGCCAAGATGCTGAAATCCGGCGCGAACGTCCTGCTGCTTGACGAACCGACCAACGATCTTGACGTTGATACGCTTCGTGCTCTGGAAGAAGGTCTTCTGGAATTTGCCGGTTGTGCTGTGGTTATCTCGCACGATCGCTTCTTCCTCGACCGTATCGCGACCCATATCCTGGCTTACGAAGGCAACTCGCATGTCGAGTGGTTCGAAGGTAACTATCAGGAATATGAAGCGGATTACAAACGCCGCTATGGTGAAGAGGCAAGCCGCCCGCACCGCATCAAGTACAAGCCGCTTACCCGTTAATCGGCAAGTCGGATCTGATACGCAAAAGGCCACCTTCGGGCGGCCTTTTTGTTTTGGGATATGTTGGATAAATAAAAAAGCCACCAACCCGAAGGCGGTGGCTTTTGAAAACAGGCTTAACGCTGACGTCGATTAAAGGCCGGTTTTGGCCTTCAGCGCCTTGGTCAGTGCGCTGACATCATCATTGTTCTGCTGAATGACCGAGGTGAATTCATCGCGCTGGGTGATGCCCATGCTCAGACCTTCGATCGAAACATCGATGATCTTGAAGGCATCGCCAAACATACGCATGCGCCAGACAATATTGACCGGCGGGCCGTCCGGACGGACGAACTGCGAATTCACAAAGGTGTCTTTGTTCTTTTCAGTCTCGTTGCCGACAACGAACTGTTCACCGTTAAATTCTTTGAACTGGTTGGCATAGTTCAATGCCAGATAGTTCTGAAGAAGGTTGGCAAACTCGTTCATTTCTGCATCGGAAATCGAACGCCAGTAACGACCCAGAACGAAGCGTGACACAACATCCATCGCAAAGTAGCGATCCATCAGGGCCACAAACTTCTTGCGGCGGACATCATCGGCAAGCGTCTGGTCGGTAAGTTCTACCATCGCCTGATCAGCCAGGGACTGAATAACGGTCGAAGCGCTGGTTTCAGCAGCTACTTCGACAATAGCAGGCGTATTGGCAGGAGCGGCATTCGCAGTGCCAGTCCAAGCTGCTGCAACGGCAATCATTGCAGCAGTGGAGATGGCTATTTTGCTATGTGCCATGACGTGCTCTTACTGGTTGGCAGCTTCGACGGCTTCGTCGAAGTCAAATGACGCACTCTCATCTTCAATGGCAGCGGTCTGCGCCGGTGCGCCATTGCGGATCAAAGTATTACGCTGCTGACGATACAGGCTGCGCAGTGCGGCATAGTAATCAATCGACGACTTCTGAAGTTCGTTGAGCTGATTAACCGTTGCGTAACGCGTATGAAGCGCAGTCAGGCCAAGCGAGCCAAGATACAGTGCTTCTGCAGTGTCGCTGTTTTCGGCACCCCAAGTAAGCGGGTTGGCAACATAGTCAACACCGATACCAACGGTATCACGCAGGTTGGACGGGCCAAGCAGCGGCAAAACAATGTAAGGGCCGCCACCGATGCCGTAATGGGCAAGGGTCTGGCCGAAATCTTCACGACGATACGGAATGCCGAAATCAGCAGCCACGTCGTTAAACCCGAGGAAACCAAGGGTAGAGTTCATTATGAAACGCTGGAACGAGGCAGCAGCCTGATCGGGATCGCCCTGCAGCAACGCGTTGAAAGAGTTCAACGGCTCGTTAATGTTGCGCACGAAGCTTGCGACCGAGGTTTTGACCGGTTCCGGGGCAATGTCGCGGTACCACATTGCGGCGGGGTACAGGACCATGAAGTCGACTGCACCGTTCACGCCATGAATGACGCGGTTTACCGGTTCAATCGGATCATAATCACTCAGATCCTGTGCGGGTTCTGTCGATGCACACGCGGTCAGCAGAGACAGCGATCCAGCAGCGCAGAGTGAAAGCAGAGCTCGAAACTTCATTATTTTTAGCCAACCGATGTTCGATACATAGACTTCCCCTGACCCAAGACGTCTCGTGATGCGGGGCACCAAAAAACGTTACCGATCAACTTCCTGCTCAAGAAGCGCGATCACGTAGCGTATACGTCTCGAATATCCATGTGGTTAGCATAGGGCGATTTTAAACACCAGCATACAAAAAGTTGAAAAGGATCAAGCGGTTTTTCGGTGTGACTTTTTTGCAATACCCCTTTTGGAGGGGAAAATAGCCCTTGAATAAATATAAACATATCTTTATATCTTTCTCGTGTAAGCGGGAGGCATTGATATGGAACAGGTTCTGGCAAGATTGCGCGCTGCGGCCGAAGCAACGAGGCTTCGTTTGCTGGCGATTTGCGCTGAGTGCGAACTGACCGTCAGTGAAATCACCCAAATCATCGGCCAAAGCCAACCACGCGTTTCCCGGCATCTGAAGCTGTTGTGCGAAGCAGGTTTGCTTGTGCAATTCCGCGAAGGTACCTGGGTGTTCTATCGCACGCCACATTCCGGCCCTGGCGCAGATTTGGTGCAGCCGGTTCTTGATCTGCTGCCCAAGGATGATGAAACGCTTTCGCTTGATCGTGCGCGTCTTGATCAGGTCAAGGCGCAGCGTGAAAAGATCGCGACCGAATATTTCCGTGCCAATGCTGAAGACTGGGACCAGATCAGATCCCTTCATGTTGATGAAGCGGTCGTCGAGCAGGCACTTTTAAATGCTGTCGGTGATCTTAGTGGTGGCCGCATCCTTGATATCGGTACCGGTACGGGCCGTATCCTTGAGCTTTTGGGACGTAATGCCGAAGAAGGTGTCGGTGTCGATATGTCGCGCGAGATGTTGGCCGTTGCCCGTGCACGCCTTCAGCGCGCTGATCTGTCAAATTGCCTTGTGCGGCAGGCCGATATGTATCAGCTGCCATATCCGGGCGGCATGTTTGATGTCGTGACCCTGCATCAGGTTCTGCACTTTGCCGAAAAGCCGGATGCCGCAATTGCTGAAGCTGCGCGCGTGCTGGCACCAGGTGGCAAGCTTGTGGTGGTCGACTTCGCACCGCATGACCGGGACGAGCTTCGCGAAGAGCACGCCCATCGTCGCCTTGGCTTTGAAGATTCATCACTGGGTACGTGGTTTCGCGCATGTGAACTTGTGCACGACAATGTCATAAACCTGCCGGGCAAGCCGCTAACCGTAAGGATTTGGGCGGCCCATGCTGGTGCGGGTGAAATGACACAAAACACATCGAATAACTCAGATAAGGCTGCGGAATAACCGCAAGCCATCCCGAGATACCAAAGACCCGATCAGCGGGAACGTGAACACAGGATTGATAAGATGACGGTTCAAAACAGCAACACAGCACGCACCAATCTGCGGGTTTCCTTCGAATTCTTTCCGCCGAAAACGGAAAAGATGGAAGAAACCATGTGGCGCTCAATCCATCGACTGGCACCGCTGAACCCGTCATTTGTCTCTGTTACCTATGGGGCAGGCGGCACCACCCGTGACCGTACCCATGGTAGTGTTACCCGCATTCAGGGCGAAACCGGCATTCCGGCCGCAGCACACCTGACCTGTGTCGGTCACACCAAGGATGAGATCGAACAGATCGCACGCAAATATTGGGATGAAGGCATTCGTTCCATTGTAGCCCTGCGTGGTGATCTTCCTGATGCCGGTGATACTTATGAGCCGACCCCGGGTGGCTATCCGTATGCGGTTGATTTGGTCGCGGGCCTTAAGGAAATTGCCGATTTCGACATTTCAGTCTCTGCCTATCCGGAAAAGCATCCCGATGCGCCAAGTGCTGATTTCGAGATCGATTATCTCAAACGCAAAATCGATGCAGGCGCAAACCGTGCGATCACGCAGTTCTTCTTTGATAACGACACCTATCTGCGCTTCCGCGATAAATGTGTTGCTGCCGGGATTGATGCTCCGATTGTACCGGGCATTCTTCCGGTCACGAATTTCGGATCACTGTTGAAGTTTGCCGATATGTGCGGTGCGTCGGTGCCTGAACGCCTGCATTGGCGTTTTGACGGTCTGGATGAAGACCCCGATACGCGTCGCATGGTTGCATTCCACGAAGCAATTTCACAGGTTGAAGGGCTGATGAAAGAAGGGGTCACTGATTTCCACTTCTATACCCTTAACCGTGCTGAACTGACCTATGCCATCTGCCATGCGCTGGGCATTCGCGGAACGGACAAGGCTGCGGCCTGACGTTCGAACCCGCTTTACCCGAAACGCATGATTTAAAGACTGGATGAAAAAGATGAATGATCGCAAGGAACGCATTGCCCTGCTGCGCAAACGGGCGGAAGAAAAAATTCTGATCCTTGATGGCGCAATGGGCACCATGATCCAGAAGCACAAACTGACCGAGGAAGATTACCGCGGTGAACGCTTTGCCGACTGGAAACAGGACGTAAAGGGCAATAACGACCTTCTGTCGCTGACCCAGCCGGACATCATCAAGGACATTCATCTGCAATATATCGCGGCTGGTGCGGACCTTCAGGGTACCAACACCTTTAGTGCGACGACCATTGCGCAGGCCGACTATGCGATGGAAGAACTGGCATATGAGATCAACTACGAAAGTGCCAAGATCGCGCGCGCTGCCTGTGATGAGTGGGAAGCAGCCCATCCTGGTGATGTGCGTTTCGTAAATGGTGCAATCGGCCCGACCAACCGTACCGCTTCAATTTCGCCCGATGTGAACAATCCGGGCTTCCGCGCTATTACCTTTGATCAGCTCAAAGAGGCTTACAAAGAAGCGGCCAACGGCCTTCTTGATGGTGGTGCGGATACGCTTCTGGTCGAAACGATCTTTGATACGCTCAATGCCAAGGCGGCCCTGTTTGCGATTGATGAAGTGCTTGAAGAACGCGGCGAAGATGTTCCGGTTCTGATTTCAGGTACCATCACCGATGCATCGGGTCGTACGCTGTCGGGCCAGACGACTGAAGCGTTTTATAACTCGGTCCGTCATTGCAAGCCGTTTTCGATCGGTTTGAACTGCGCATTGGGTGCGGCACAGCTCCGTCCCTATGTTCAGGAACTCTCGCGTATTGCCGAGTGCCGCGTTTCGGTTTATCCCAACGCGGGCCTTCCGAACGAATTTGGCGAATATGATCAGTCCGATGCCGAAATGGCAGCACTGGTCAAGGAGTGGGCGGAAACCGGTATGGTGAACCTTCTGGGGGGCTGCTGTGGCACGACCCCGCCGCACATCAAGGCGATTGCCGATGCGGTTGCCAATGCCAAACCCCGTTCGGTGCCAAAGCTTGCGCCAAGAATGCGTTTGTCCGGCCTTGAGCCGTTTGACGCTGCCTAGAACCGATATTGATTGCTGAAAAGAGATCGAACAGACCCATGACCGACATTTCTAAATTCATCAATATTGGCGAACGGACAAACGTTGCTGGTTCCCTGAAATTCAAAAAGCTGATCGTTGAAGAAGATTACGATGCAGCCTTGGAAATTGCCCGCCAGCAGGTCGAAAACGGCGCACAGATCATCGACATCAACATGGATGATGCGATGCTCGATGCCGAAACGGCGATGGTGAAATTCATCAACCTGATCGCAGCCGAACCAGATATCGCGCGCGTGCCGATTATGGTTGATAGTTCCAAATGGAACGTGATTAAATCCGGCCTTAAATGCCTGCAGGGCAAAGGCATCGTGAACTCGATCAGCCTGAAAGAGGGTGACGAGCCCTTCATCGCCCAGGCGAAACTGTTGCGCCGTTACGGTGCGGCTGTTGTCGTTATGG
The DNA here is from genome assembly GCF_048059015.1 of Thalassospira sp. Taxonomy (GTDB): domain Bacteria; phylum Pseudomonadota; class Alphaproteobacteria; order Rhodospirillales; family Thalassospiraceae; genus Thalassospira. The sequence continues at coordinate 131,289 of NZ_JBLLNT010000012.1, forward strand.
CGTTCGATGAAAAAGGTCAGGCTGACACGGTTGATCGCAAGTTCGAAATCTGCAAACGCAGCTACGACACGCTGGTTGAAAAAGTCGGTTTCCCGCCAGAAGACATCATTTTCGATCCGAACATCTTTGCTGTCGCGACTGGTATCGAAGAACACGACAATTATGCAGTCGACTTCATCGAAGCCTGTAAGCTGATCAAAAAACACCTGCCATATGCCAAGATTTCCGGTGGTGTGTCGAACGTGTCCTTCTCGTTCCGTGGTAACAACCCGGTCCGCGAAGCGATGCATTCGGTCTTCTTGTATCACGCGATCAAGGCCGGGTTGGATATGGGCATTGTTAATGCCGGTCAGCTGGTTGTGTATGAAGAAATCCCGGCAGAACTGCGTGAACGCGTTGAAGACGTCATTCTAAACCGCCGTCCGGATGCAACTGACCGTTTGCTTGAAGTTGCCGAGAAATACAAAGGTACGGGTGGACCTGAAAAGAAAGCCGACCTTGAATGGCGTAAAAAGCCGGTCAATGAACGTCTGGCCCATGCGCTGGTCAACGGTATTGCCGAGTTCGTCGAAGAAGACACCGAAGAAGCCCGTCAGCAGGCCGATAAGCCGCTGCACGTGATCGAAGGTCCTTTGATGGACGGTATGAACATTGTTGGTGACCTGTTTGGTGCCGGTAAGATGTTCCTGCCACAGGTTGTTAAGTCGGCCCGTGTGATGAAAAAGGCGGTCGCGTATCTGATCCCGTTCATCGAAGAGGAAAAAGACGGTGTCCGTGAAACCAACGGTAAAATCCTGCTTGCGACCGTAAAGGGCGATGTCCATGACATCGGCAAGAACATCGTGGGCGTGGTTCTGCAATGTAATAACTTCGAGGTCCTTGACCTTGGCGTGATGGTACCGACCCAGAAGATCATCGAAACGGCCAAGACCGAAAATGTCGATATGATCGGTCTGTCGGGCCTGATTACCCCGTCGCTTGAAGAAATGACCTATGTCGCGGCCGAAATGGAACGCGAAGGTCTTGATATCCCGCTTCTGATCGGTGGGGCGACGACGTCGAAGGTTCATACCGCAGTCAAGATCGCACCGAACTACAACAAGTCCGTCGTTTACGTCATCGATGCGTCACGTGCCGTTGGTGTTGCAAGTCAGCTGGTATCGGAAACCCATCGCGAACGCTTTGCGGCTGAAATCCGCAATGAATATATTGCGATGGCTGAAAAGCATGCTGCCCAACAGTTGCAGAAGAAGCGTTTTGCCATTGCCGATGCACGCGCCAACAAGGTGCAGATTGATTGGGATGCCTATGAAGTCCCGGCACCTTTGAAGCCGGGTATCACGGTATTCGAAGAGTTCGATCTGGAAGAGCTGGTGTCACGCTTTGACTGGAAGCCGTTCTTTGAGACCTGGGAATTGCATGGTCGTTTCCCCGATATCCTCAAGGACGAAACCGTCGGCGAAACCGCGCGTGGTCTTTATGATGATGCGCAGGCGATGCTCAAGAAAATCGTTGCTGAAAAATGGTTCAAGCCGCGCGCCGTTGTTGGCATCTGGCCGGCCAATTCGATTGGTGATGATATCGAAGTCACCCCGGCGCCTGATCAGAATGAACCGGTTATGTTGCGGACCTTGCGTCAGCAGATGTATCGCGAAAACAACAAGCGTCCGAACCGTGCACTGGCCGATTACATCGCACCGAAAGACAGCGGCAAGACCGACTATATCGGCGGCTTTGTCGTAACGGCTGGCCCGCAGGTTGAAGAAATCGCATCGAAGCTTGAAGCCGATCATGACGATTACAACTCGATCTTGGTCAAGGCACTGGGCGATCGCTTTGCCGAAGCCTTTGCCGAGCGCATGCATGAAAAGGTCCGTAAGGAGCTTTGGGGCTACGCATCGGACGAAGCGCTTAAGAACGAAGATCTGATTGCCGAAAACTATCGCGGTATCCGTCCGGCACCGGGGTATCCGGCCTGCCCGGAACATACCGAAAAACGGACTTTGTGGTCGTTGCTCAACGCTGAAAAGAATGTCGGTGTGTCCTTGACCGAAAGCTGTGCCATGACCCCGGCATCCTCGGTCAGCGGTTTCTATTTTGCCAATCCGGAAGCCAAATATTTCGGCCTTGGCAAGATCGAACGCGATCAGGTCGAAAGCTATGCCGAGCGTAAGGGCATGACCCTTGCCGAAGCAGAACGCTGGTTGGCACCGAACCTGAATTACGATCCGCGTCAGGCCAACTAAGCCTGATCGGTCGCAATAAAAAGCCCCGCAGACTGCACTCTGCGGGGCTTTTTTAATGCCATATTGCTTGGGTTAATGCGTCGCGTGACAGAATTTGCCGCGCTCGGTAATGCCGACAATGGCAATCCCGATCAATCCCAACACGAAATACCCACCCAGAAGCGGAATGACCGTGCCATCAAACTGTTGGCCGATAATGCCACCGGCGACAACACCGATCAGGGTGCTATAGAGGCCAATCACCGATGACGCGGTTCCGGCAATTGCGCCAACCGGCTCCATCGCCAGAGAATTGAAATTCGGCATGGTCAGCGAGAAGCAAAACAGCGTCATCGTCAGCCCAATCCCAAACAGCCAAAGCGGCGGTTTACCATCAAAGCCAATCGCGATCAGAACATTCACAAGGCTGCTTGCCGTCATGAAGAAAAGCGCTGCATGGGAAATCTTGTGCATGCCAAGCTTACGCACGAGGCGCGCGTTAACGAATGACGAGAAACTCATGCAAGCGGCAATCATGCCAAATGCCAGCGGGAACCAGACGCCAAGACCATAAACTTCGGTCTCGAAAATCTGCTGAGCCGATCCGATATAGGCCATCAGGCAAGCAAACATCACGCCCATAACCGTCGCGTAGCCAAATGACTGGCGATTGGTCACGGTTGTTTTGATGTCACGTGCAATCCGGCGTGCTGAAAGCTTGTGCCGATATTCCGGATGCAGGGTTTCTGGCATCCGCAGCAAATACCAGCAGACAATCAAAATCGCCAAAATCAGCGTGCTAACAAAGATCATGTGCCAGTTCGAAAGCGCAAGGATCAGGCTTCCGGATGCCGGGGCAAACACCGGAAGGATAATGAACACCATCATGACAAACGACATGACGCGCGCCATCTCGCGGCCTTCAAAGCAATCACGTGTGATCGCCATGGTCAGAACGCGCGGCGCTGCGGCACCAAGTCCCTGGACAAAACGTGCAATCAGAAGATGCTCGTAACTATCAGCAAAGATCGCCATGACCGTGCCAATCGCATAAATGCCAAGACCGGCAATCAGTGTCGGGCGGCGGCCAAAACTATCGGCAAGCGGGCCATAAACAATCTGCATCAGGCCAAAGGCGATCATGAAGACATAGATCAGCATCTGCATGCGATTGCCGTCTTCAATATTGAAATCAGCCGCAATCGGCCCAAATGCCGGAAGCAGGTTATCAATCGACAGGGCGACAAGCCCGATCGTGATGGCCATCAGACAAACAAATTCAGCAAAGCCGGGTAGCGGTCTTGCCGCTGTGCTACCCGTTGGTCGGGGATCGTTCATTTTTTGGGTTCCGTTTTAGAACGGTGGGTGGCGTCGCCTGGCATGTGCGCACAAAGACAGCGCAAGATGCCGTGACTTCCCCGAATAGGACAATGATCGTTTCTTGAAAAAGGGCGACGGATCAGACCACTGGCTAAATCAGGGTCAATTGTTGTGCCACATCCGGGATGATCAATCAACGATGGTCAGAAATGTGAAAATAGACATGGTCTTTCGGGGATTTACCCTTTATTCGCAGGAAACTGTGATCCTAATATCGTTTTCACGAATATTTCGCCAACCCCGGTAATGCTGACATGGCTGAAAAGCTTCTTAAATCGAACATCCTTTTGAACCGAATGCGCCGCCTTGTAAAAAGCGAGCAGCTCGTTCTGTCGATTTTGGCTTTGGTTGTCGGGGCGATGGGCGGCGGTGGTGCGATCCTGTTTCGCGACGGGCTTTTGTTTATCCAGTCATTGGTTTATGGCACCGGTGATGAAGCATTACATACCTATCTTAGGGCCTTGCCCGCCTGGCATCTGATTGCCGGGCCGACCATCGGTGGTCTGATTGTTGGTATCTTTATATATAAATTCCTACCCGACCGTCGGCCGCATGGTGTGGCCGATGTGATTGATGCGGCATCGTTTCATGATGCGCGCATGTCGACCCGATGCGGGATTAAAAGCGCGGTGGCAAGTGCGGTGTCACTTGGAAGCGGCGCTTCGCTTGGCCGTGAGGGGCCCGTGGTCCATATGGGCGCATCCTTTGGTGCCTGGCTTGCGCGCGTGCTTCATTTGCGCCGTTCGGCGTCACGTACGCTTTTGGGATGTGGCGTGGCGTCTGCGGTGGCGGCATCGTTTAATGCGCCGTTGGCAGGTGCGCTGTTTGCCCATGAAGTTGCCCTTGGTCACTATGCCCTGACGGCCTTTGCGCCAATTGTGTTGGCATCGGTGACCGGGACAATCATTACCCGACTTTATTACGGTGATGATGTCGCCTTCCTGATCCCAGGCCATGAAATTCAGTCCTTCTGGGAATTCCCGGCCTTTGCATTGCTTGGCATTTTGGCCGGTGTGACGGCGATGCTGGTTGTTCGGGCGATCCCGGTTGTCAAAAAGGTTGCTGATCAGGCCAAAGCACCGCTTTGGCTGCGCCCGGCCATTGCGGGTTTGATTGTCGGCATCATTGGCCTTGGCTTCCCGCAGATTGTCGGGGTTGGCTATGGCGCGATGAACGAAGCGCTTTATGAATATTATGATTTCCCGTTCCTGATCGGCTTGCTGTTTGCCAAGGCATTCGTGGTTTCGATCTGTATGGGCCTTGGTTTTGCGGGCGGGATGTTTAGTCCGTCATTGTTCCTCGGTGCAATGCTGGGCGGAGCGTTTGGCATTCTTGCAACCAGCGTGTTTCCCGAATTCTCATCGGGTCACGGGGCATATGCGTTGGTCGGCATGGGGGCGGTGGCCGCAGCCATTTTGGGGGCGCCAATTTCGACCACATTGATGATGTTTGAGCTGACAGGTGACTACGCCCTGACCGTCGGCGTGATGGTGGCATCGGTTCTGGCATCGGTTGTGATGGATCAGTTCCAGGGCGGTTCGTTCTTCCAGTGGCAGTTGAAATGCCGTGGCCTTTCGACCCGATGGGGCAGGGAAGTCAATTTGCTGCGCATGATGAAGGTTGCTGACATCATGAAGCGCGAATACGAAACCGTGCCGCTGACAGAAGGTCTTCCGACGGTGCGTGAAAAGCTTATCAATGCGCCTTATTCCGAACTGTTCGTGATTGATGAACAGGGCAAACTGCATGGCACGATCACGCTGACCGATCTGCGTCACGCTGCCTTTGACCCCAATCTTGGTGCAGAAGTCACTGCGGGCGAGGTTGCCAGATCAAAGCCGCCGGTTCTGTATCGGACAGACAGCATCGAAAAAGCCGTCCGCCTGATGGAGCAAACCGGTGAAGAACATCTTCCGGTACTGAACAGCGAAGAAGAACGCCAAATGATCGGTTTTGTTCACGAGAAGGACGCGATGATGGCGTACAACAACGCGCTTCTTGAACTGCACAGCGAAGAACGCGGCGACGCGCCGCCCAAGCTGTTTTAGCTTATACCGAAAAACAGAACAATCATACAACTGAGCGTGCAGCCAAATACTCAGTGCTGATCAGAGAACAATAGACAATTATTGGCAATAAAGGTAACAAGCACTTTATTATCGTACCCATTGCTGCTTTGTTCAACAATCTCGAACTGCGCTAGTACAAAACAGAACCAAAGTGATTTTTGTGATGAAGATCCATCTTATTGCAGGGGCTAGGCCAAATTTCATGAAGATTGCGCCATTGTGGCATCAAATGACAGCAGTCGAGGGGCTCTCGCCAGTGTTGGTGCATACTGGGCAACATTATTCTGAAAATATGTCGGATAGTATCTTTCGAGATCTAGCTTTGCCGCCTCCGGCTTACAATTTGGGTGTAGGCGGTGGACGTCACGGTGAACAAACTGGCAAAACGATGGTTGCTTATGAACGGGTTTGTGATGAAGACAAGCCGGATGCTGTTCTAGTGGTCGGAGATGTGAACTCCACTCTAGCGGCAGCGCTGGTGGCAAAAAAGTTGAATAGGAATGTGATACATCTCGAAGCAGGCTTGAGAAGCTTTGATCGCAGTATGCCTGAGGAAATTAATAGGGTTGCAACCGACGCAATTTCTGACTTGTTACTGACACCATCGATAGATGCGGATGCCAATCTAGAAAAAGAAGGCGTGGACCGTTCGCGCATTATTCGCGTTGGTAACATAATGATCGATAGTTTGGAAATGTTGCGAAACAGGATTGAGCATACACAAGTCTGGGAGAAGCTAGGTTTACACGATAAAGAATATGTCGTCGTGACAATGCATCGACCCTCCAACGTAGATGATCCTAATCGTTTGGAGAAGCTTGTAGCTGTCTTGGAGAGGTTATCTCAGCAGCAGAAAGTTTGTTTTCCTCTTCACCCAAGAACACATCTCGCGCTCAAGCGAGCACAGTTGTTGCCGCGTCTTGATAGCGCAGGGGTCCTTACTCTTGAGCCTATGTCCTACATTGAATTCATGAGTTTGATGATGAGCTCAATGTACATGCTGACAAACTCTGGTGGAATTCAAGAGGAGGCGTCTTATGTTGGGATTCCGTGTTTCACATTGCGAGACAATACGGAACGTCCAATAACCATAACAGAAGGTACTAATCAGCTGGTTACTATCGATAGTGTTTTTGACGAGGTTGCCAAGTGTGGCTCCGTTCTCAGAATGCGAAGAGCTGCGAACATAGATATGTGGGATGGCCGTACTGCAGGGAGAGTAATTTCCGCAATTAGCAAGTTCTTCTAAATGGTATGTTAGTGTGAATGTAGAAGTCCCCATAAATGCTGAGTTCAAGAGAAAAAATCGTCGTTGTAACAGTTGGGTTGCCTCATCCCTCTAAGGGAGCGAGTTCTGTCCTTTTTTTCGAATATATCAAGGCGTTGATCACAGCCGGGTACTTTGTGAAATTGATCGCCATTGCAGAAGGTGAGCAGTTTCGCTCATCGGATATTGCTGATCTCAAGAGTGCAATTGGCTCGATGAATTTTGAGGTAATGGCAAAGGTTTGTGGTTCTCGCGTTTTGCTGCCAAACCAACTCCATATTCATTTTGATAAGCGAATTGAGACTGAAGTTTCCGATGAGGTGAACAAATTTTCACCCGAAATTGTTATTGCTTTTGATATTGCAGCGGCTTTTCTCTTGAGAGGATTGAGAGCCCCGCGAAAGATTGTTTGGTTGGGGGACCTACGTTTCGAGTCGGAGTGGCATCATTTCCGATACAGTGTGAAAGAGCGATGGCGAAACGCTAAACATTTGGCGTACGCTCTAAGTCAAAAGCTGCAATGGCGGCGCATATATAAGACGGCATTGACTGAGTTCTCAGATGTAATTGTCGCGTCGAAATCTTCAGAGAAAGCAATGTTAGAGCTCGGTGTCGAGGCGGCTTTTGCTCCTTATCCTTGGCCTAATGTTGGGGTTGTGGACATCGACACGAAACGGAGATTTCCGGATAAACCAAGTTTTCTCTTCTTTGGCCAGCTGCAGGGGTTAGGGTCCAGGTCGTCTCTTCATTTCGTCTTTCAGAAACTTTATCCTTCACTAATAGAGCAATGGGGGGCTGAAGGTTTTAATATTACAATAGGTGGAGCGAGAACTCTCCCTAGTTGGGTTGAAGCCGAAATTCGGCGAAAGCCAGAAATAAGCTTTGTTGGTTTCATCGCCGATTTAACAGAGCAACTTTCTGCTGTACATGCAGTTATCGTGCCAGTTGATGTTCCTGTTGGTAACCGAAGCCGCATTATTACCGCGCAGGCTAAACGCGCTCTTGTTATTGGCCACAGAAACACAGCTTTAGGAAACCCTTATTTGATCGACGGTAAGACATGTTATCTTGCTAGCGATGCCCGAGGTTTTGCCGAAGCTATGAAGTCAGCCGTGGAAAGTCCGGTTCGCACTCTGAAGATTATTGATGAGGCCGAGAAGTGCTATAAACAATCATATGATCCTGAGATAGCTGCTAAAGCCTTAGTTTCTCTCTTGTCAAACTCAGTTTGAGTTGTGTTTACCTGTAGATATAGAATTTTATGCAAAGATGGATTATACCCACAAAACTTCATTGATCGCATAACAACAGATTGTTGACCGTAATATGTTCTGATTGCTCGCTTCGGAATCAGAGTTCTTTAAATTGGAGTGTTAACGTGCCGATTGAACATGATTTGCCGGTTGGCAAAATCAATTGCTGCCAAGTATGTGGTAGTGAAAAGCTGCACCTGGTTGTTGATTTGGGGCATCAGCCACCTTGCGATAGTTTGCTGTGGTCACCTCAATTAGATGACGCAGAGAAGTCTTATCCATTGCGCTTTCTTGTTTGTGAAGACTGCTCTCTCGGACAAATTGATTATGCGGTTGCACCTGAAGAACTGTTCTTCCCAGACTATCCTTATAGAAGTGGCATTACGGCAACGTTGGTTGACAAGCTAAGTCAAACCGCTGTTTCAACTTTGTCACGGTTTAAATTGCCTGAGAATGCTCTTGTAATGGACATCGGCTCGAATGACGGCACGGTTCTAAGTGCTTTTAAAGAGCGAGGGATGAAGGTTCTTGGTGTCGAAGCAACGAACATCGCAAAGATCGCCAATGAGAATGGGATTGAGACGCTGCAGGCGTTTTTCAATGAGGAATTGGCTTCCGAAGTCCATCAGTCCTACGGTACCGCAAGTGTTATTTGTGCGACAAACGTTTTCGCTCACATTTCAGGGTTGGGCAGTATAATGAGGGGAGTATCGTCGTTGTTGGACGACGGCGGCGTTTTTGTCACTCAGTCACACTACCTTCTGGATCTGCTAGAGACGAACCAATACAATTCGATATACCATGAGCATTTGCGTTACTATACGCTTAAGTCTCTTATCGTACTGTTTGAGCAATACAATTTCACAGTCACAGATGTAGAGCGGATAGACAACTACGGTGGCTCCATCCGAGTTTTTGCGGTCAAAGGTTCTGGGCGCGAGGTTTCGGCGGCTGTTACTGCTTTGCTAGAAGAAGAAGAGAAGGCAGGTCTATACGATCTAGAAGTCTATCGTACATTTGCTCAAAGGCTGATAACTGCGAAACGAGATCTCTTGACTCTCGTTGTGTCGGCTTGCAGTCAAGGTAAAAAGGTTGTCGGCATCGGTTGTCCTGGACGGTCAAGCACACTTATGAATTTTACTGGTCTTGCTCCTGACTTGGTCCCTTACATTGCAGAGCAGTCTACCTCGCTTAAGCTCGGCTTATTTTTACCCGGACTGCATGTTCCAATCATCGATGAAAAAGTAATGTTCGAAGAACAACCTGACTACGCGATCATGCTGTCATGGCACTACGCGGATCCTATTATTCAGAAGCTTCGAGCAAAGGGCTTAAAATCAAAAATCATTCTGCCTTTGCCGGAAGTTACTGTTATCGAGAATTAACTTGTTAGCGTTGGGACCCTGTTGGAATGGTTAAGGTAGGCATAGTAGGGATGGGGTTTGGAGCAGCTGTACACATCCCTGCTTGTTTGCTAACTGATGGCGTTGAGCTTGTGGCTCTGGCAGATGGCGGCTCAGGTAAAGCTATTCGTCGTGCTTCGGAGCTTTCTTTTCCAGTACAAGTGTTTAACAATGGTGAAGCGGCTGTATGCTGGAGTGGGTTGGACATTGTTTGTATTGCTTCTCCGGCAACGACACAGTTCGAGCTGGTTCGGCGTGCTCTTTACGCAAATAAACATGTTATTTGTGAGAAGCCTTTCACTACTAGTTCGGCCCAAGCGACAGAGCTGATGAAGTTAGCAATACAACGAGATTTAAATATCGGTGTTTGCTATGAGTTTCGCTACAATTCACATATCTCAAAGCTTTCAAGTTTGGCAGGAAGTGGTGAATTTGGCGATATAAATAGGCTTGCTGTTACTTGGCATGCAAACTCTGGCCTAAGTCCGAGCCGAAAGTGGTCTTGGAAGAATGATGGGTCCCAAGCCGGAGGCGTCCTAACAGATTGGTGCAGCCATGCTATCGACTACGGTAGTCTGATACTCGAAAGTAGGATTGAGAGAGTAGCGTGTCGTCTAGGAAGCCGGGTTTCACACTTAGATAACGACTTTGGAAAACGTAAGTTGGTAACTGCGCCAGATTTTTGCGAACTCCACTGCCAGTTCGAGAATGGGGTTTGGGCAACCTTTTCGGTTTCAAATACGCAGCCGAATGGCATGGGACACAGAATTGAGTTGTTTGGTGACGCAGGATGGGCTCGTTACCATTTGAGGCCACCATACACTCTCAACGACAAATCTTTGATTTGGTGTGGTAAAAGCGGTTCGGGCGATTATAGATTTTGTGACGTTGGCAATGCCGACGATCGGGTCCAAGCTATGTCTGGTTTTATGAGAGACTATACAGCGCTTGTTAATCTCGGGCAGGCGTCAAAAAAGCTTCCGACTTGTAAAGACGCGATTTACGTTTGGCAGGTGATTGAGGCAGCAGAAAGATCTTTTGCTGAGGGTCAAGGCTTTCAGCGAGTGATGCAATGACACGCATTGTATGCGTTGTGCAAGCGCGGATGTCCTCACGAAGGTTACCTGGCAAAGTGCTAATGGAAGTGCGTGGTCGTCCTATGTTGGGCTACACGATTGATCGTTTGCGAAAAGCTACAGCGTTTGACTGTCTAATTTTGGCGACATCAGATAAACCGGAAGATGATGTTGTCGCTGCTTTTGGAGAGACAGAGGGCATCCAGTGCCACAGAGGTTGCCTGAATGAGGTTTCCAATCGCATCTTAGCTGCGGGTGAAAATGCGGATGCTGACGCTATTATAAGAATAAGCGGCGATAGTCCCCTTATTGATCCAAGGGTCGTTGACCAAGTAACGAACTGTTACAGAATGAATAGGGGATTAGATCTTGTTACAAACGTGCAGAAACGTACCTTTCCCAAGGGGCAGTCGGTTGAGGTGTTTTCAACGGTGGCAATGAGAAGGCTTCTTGGTTCAAAGCTGACAGCTCACGAATTAGAGCATGTGACCCTGGGTTTCTATCAACGTAGTAGATTGTTCAGTATAAAGAATGTTATCAACGCGAGGGATTTATCATCGGTTCAATTGTCGGTGGACACCGAAGAAGACATGAAGCAGTTTGAGGCCTTGGTTGAATATTTCGAAACAGATTTAATTCATACCGGTTTTGAAGATCTAGCTGTGGCATGCACTAGAATAAAGAGTTGAACCAGATGACGAAGATAAAAGCTGGTGTTATTGGCCTTGGCGTGGGTGAGCAACACATCTACGGCTATGAGAAGTGTGATTGTGAAGTTATTGCCCTATGTGACAAGGATGCCGAAAAAAGGCAACAAGCTGCAATAAAGTTCCCAAGCTGCAAAGTTTATGAAACCGCTGAAGAGATGATTGCCGCTGGAGAAATTGATGTAGTTTCAATCGCGAGCTTTGATCAGGATCACGCGCCCCAAATACTCTCTGCGCTTAAGAAGGGTATACATGTGTTTTCTGAAAAGCCGCTGTGCTTGAAAGAAAGCGAGTTAGACGACATCTACGCGGAACTCGCAAGCCGACCAGGTCTCAGGCTTTCAACCAACACGATCTTGAGATTGAGTGAACGCTTCACGGAAGTGAAGCTGAAGATAGATGGTGGCCAGTTAGGTGAGCTTTACTATGTGGAAGCAGACTATAACTACGGCCGTTTGCACAAACTAATGTCTGGGTGGAGAGGTGACATCAGTGAGTACTCCGTAATGCTAGGAGGGGGGGTTCACATGGTGGACCTTCTAATATGGCTCGCTGGATCCACTGTTGTTGAAGTCCAAGCTTATGGGAACAAGTTCTGCAGTAAAGGTGCTAGTTTCAAAACGCCCGATATGGTTGTTGCGTTGATGCGATTTGAAAATGGCGTTGTCGGGAAGGTGGCAGCGAACTTTGGTTGCGTTTACCCGCATTTTCATAAAGTGTCGTTATATGGAACAGATGGTACCTTCGAGAATGCCAGAAATGGCGGTGAACTCATTCTAAGTAGAGATCCAAACAGTGAACCCTTCAGCCTGACATCTCCTTACCCAGGGGCGTCTAAAGGCGATTTGATACCAAGTTTCATTCAGGCCGTACAAGGGCAAGGTGACCCTATCGTATCAGAAAAAGATGTCTATAGTGCTGTATCAGCCTGTCTGGCGATCGATTTATCTCTTTCGGAAGGGAAGTCGGTAAAGGTTAAACAATATCAAGATACCTTGAGGAAACATGCGTAATATTCCGTTTGGCAAACCGATTATTGGTGAAGAAGAACGTAGAGCGGTTATGGAGGTCTTGGATGGACCTCAACTTGTCCATGGTCCTAGGGCAAAGAAGTTTGAGTCAAATTTTTCTAGCGTTCTTGGGGGGGGGCATGCACATAGTCTTGCGTCCTGTACCGCAGGTCTTCACTTGGCTTATGTTTTCTTGGGGCTCGGAGAAGGGGACGAGGTTATTGTCCCAGCTCAGACCCACGTTGCTACAGCCCACGCAGTGGAATACACCGGAGCAAAGCCAGTTTTTGTGGATGTCGATATCACGACCGGCAACATTGACCTCAATCTGGTTGAAGAAGCTATTACTCCCCGGACAAGAGCGATCTGCGTCGTGCACTATCTAGGGCTTCCTCTAGATATGGATCGAGTGAACGAATTAGCGCGCAAACATGACATATTTGTTGTCGAAGACGCAGCTCTTGCACTTGGAGCAAAATACAAAGGTCGAAGTGCTGGCCTGCTCGGCGATGTAGCATCTTTTTCTTTCTACCCTGTCAAACACATTACAACTGCAGAAGGTGGAATGATAACGACGAAGCATGAGCATATTGCGAACAAATTTGCTCGTCTCAAGGCTTTCGGTTACGACAAAATGGTTGGTGAACGGGTTGTGCCTGGGCTTTATGACGTGGATATGCTTGGATACAATTACAGGATGAATGAGCTTGAAGCAGCTATCGGTGTTGAACAGCTGAAGCGTCTTCCAGCTCTGCTCCAAGCGCGCAAGGCAAATGATTCTGTCTTACGTCGTGAGTTAAGGAATGTACCCGAATTACAAATTCTTTCTGACGGGGGTGGGGACTTCGAACATGCTCATTATTGCATGGTTGTTGTCCTTGAAGACCAGCTAGCATCGCATAGATATGAAATCATTGAGGCGATGAAAAAATCTGGTGTTGGGGTAAGTATATATTACCCTGGACCGGTTCCTCACCTCACCTACTATCGTGACAAATATGACCTTAGCAATAGGGCTTACGAAAACGCATCACGCATAAGCAATAACTCGATTGCTCTCTCGGTTGGGCCTCACCTTGATTCTGAGGATATGCTCTACACAGCTGCGGCACTCAAATCTGCAATCCAGGAAGTGAAATGATGGACTTAAATATCGCTGGTAAACGTATAGCAATCATCGGTGGGGCCGGTTTTATTGGCCATAATTTAGCAATAGAGCTTAAAAAACTTGGGGCAGAGCCGCATGTGGTCGATAGCCTGCAGGTGAACAATTTGGGGGCCTTCACTAGTGAAATGGAGGTTAACCCGAATGCGCAACTTTACATTGAGTTCATCAACGAACGCCTAGACGAGTTGCGCGCTGCGAATATTCCTCTTCATATCGTGGACGCAAGAGATTACTCGGTGCTTTCACCGCGATTATCTTCCATCAAGCCTGATGTCGTTATTCAGCTAGCAGCGGTAGCACATGCTAACCGTGCAAATAAAGATCCATATCATACATTTGATCATAGCATGCGTACGCTAGAAAATGCTTTGGATTCTGTAAAAGGATATAGGCCCCAATTCATTTATTTCTCATCATCAATGGTTTACGGAGACTTTGGCGGAGATGTGGTAACTGAAGATCGCCGATGTGAACCTATGGGAATATATGGTGCATTGAAGTACGCCGGAGAAAAGCTAGTTATTGCATACAGCCAAGTATGTGACATCCCTTATACTATTGTTCGACCTTCAGCGTTGTACGGCGAACGCTGTGTAAGTCGTAGGGTCGGGCAAGCCTTTATTGAGAACGCTATTCGCGGAAAAGATCTGACAATTAATGGCGACGGCAGCGATGCGCTTGATTTTACTTATATCCAAGACTTGATCCAAGGCGTTATCTTGAGTATCGGAAAACCTGAAGCATACAACCAAGTATTTAATATGACTTACGGCTCAGCCAGAACTTTAAACCACTTGGCTGAAACCGTCACTTCACGTTTCCCTGGTGTTAAGGTCAATTACAACCCGAGAGATAACTTGATGCCGGAGAGGGGGACTCTCAGCATAGAAAAGGCGAGGCGGTTGATTGGCTATAACCCTCAGTATTCGGTTGAGAAAGGTTTTGTCAATTATATCGAATGGTATAAGGGCTTGGCAGAGCGACGTCCTGAATTGCTTGCAGAATAGCTGGGGGCGCACTTTCCGACATGCAAATTATCTCGCATCGCGCAGTTGAGGATAGGTGGCTAACCAAGTTGGTAGGGAGGCCGTGTTTCAACATATTGCAAAATGATGAAGGAACATGTGTTAGCTCGCTTCCGGACCAACTACATCAGGATTATGCTTTTTCTAGTTGGAAGATTAGTGAGCAAGACTTGGTGCTGTCTGAGTACGCGCAATCGATTGGTTTCAACCATGTGGAAACCTCGCTACTGTTCTGTTTGTCGCCTAAAAAGGTTCGAAGGCCGATTGCAACCTCGTTTTGCCGTATATATGAAGCAGTCCCAGAAGACGAGAGAGCCGTGGTTGAGATTGCAAGGAGTGCATTCTCATTTACAAGGTTTCACCGAGACCGCAGGCTTGGAACTGAAATTGGCGACCTTGTGAAAGCTGCTTGGGTGCAAAACTATTTTCGAGGTCAACGGGGTGACGGTATGTTGGTCGCCCATATGGATGATCAAGTAGTTGGGTTTCTCCTGTACATGAGAAGTGCGACTGGAGATTTAGACATTGACCTGATTGCTGTCGCCCGTCATGCAACCCGTCAAGGGGTTGGTCAACAGCTCATTCTTGCGCTTATAGACAAGTTAGAATTAAAGCAACTCGTCAAAGTCGGAACGCAAGCATGCAATATTCCATCGCATAATCTTTATTCAGGTTTGGGTTTCCAGCTAATGAAGACAGTAAATGTTCTTCACTTTCATGCCGACGACCCAGTAGAACGTGAAGCCTAACATCTGGAGCCGTCAAAGTGAAAATCGGTCATGTGAACCTCTCTGAAGAAGTCCTTTTGATCGCTGAGATCGGAAACAACCATGAGGGTGATTTCTCTCTTGCAGAGCGGTTAATTAATCTTGCTGCAGAAGCAGGAGCGCAAGCCGTTAAGTTCCAGACGATTGATCCTACTAAGTTGGTCAGCGCTTCTGAATATGAACGCATAAAGCAATTAGAGCGCTTTAGCTTTTCCCCTAAACAACATGAAATGTTGGCGAGGATTGCGGATAAAGCTGGCGTGATGTTTATGTCCACACCATTTTACCTTGATGCTGTAGAATGGCTTTCAGACTTGGTTCCAGCCTTCAAAATTGCATCGGGAGACAATGACTTCTTACCGCTACTGCAAAAGGTTGCGCTAACCCAGAAGCCAGTGATTCTATCGACAGGCATGATCGATTACCCAGCGGTTCACAAGGCTGCTCTTGAAATTCGAAAGATATGGAAAGGTAACCAAGTGGATCCGGGCTTAGCATTGCTCCACTGCGTGTCAGCCTATCCTGCAGATCCTAAAGATGCAAATCTGGGTGTTATCCCTCTTCTTCGCAAGTATGGAGATGAAGTTGGGTACTCTGACCACACTCTTGGTACCGAGGTGGCTTTGATGTCGGTGGCGGCAGGTGCCAGGATTGTTGAAAAGCATTTCACCATTGATAAGCACCATTCCGCCTTTAGGGATCACCAACTCTCTGCCGACCCTGATGAGTTGCGCTATCTCTCCGAGCAGATTAAGCGTGTATCCGAAATCTTTGGGAGCACTCAAAAAGTTGCACAAGAGAGTGAGCAGAGCGTGGAAACAGCTGCAAGGCGCTCGATTGTCGCCGCCAATGATCTCCCTGCAGGGCACATTCTCAGGTTTGAGGACCTCGCATGGCTTCGGCCATCTGGAGGTATATCCCCGCTTCACACCGACAGAGTAATCGGAAGCAGGCTCGCCAGCGCTGTAAAAAAGGGTGAACAGCTCAGCTTGAAGGTAATTAGTTAGCATGTGTGGTATTGCAGGTTATTTTGGTTTTGCAGAGATATCAAACATGCGTTTGGATCAATGTATGGAAGCCATGCGGCGCAGAGGGCCGGACGATGAGGGGCGAATTACTAGAGAGATCAGTTGTGGCAGAAATCTCTATCTTATTCACTCGAGGTTGAGTGTTATCGATTTGGATGAGCGGTCTCGCCAGCCTTTTGAGCACGCAGGCGACCTTCTTTGCTATAATGGTGAAATTTATAATTACTTAGAACTCAAATCTTCCTTGAGAATGGCGGGATATAGTTTTTCAACCTCAAGTGATACCGAGGTGCTTGCCCAATATCTATCTCAAAATGGTATGAAAAATATTTCCTCTTGTGAGGGAATGTGGGCTTTCGCATGGTTTGATCATAATAGCGAGAACTTATTTCTTTGTAGAGACCGCTTTGGTGAAAAGCCTTTATACTACTATGAAGATGAGTCAGGTGTCTATTTTGGTTCAGAGCCGAAGTTTATTTTTGCACTTCTGGGAAAAAATCTCGCAATAAATCCTGAGCATTTGCGTCGCTTTTTGGTTCATGGATATAAATCATTATACAAAAATGGTGAGACCTTTTTTTCTGATTTACGAGAAGTCGTTCCTGGTTGTTATCGTAGGTATGGTCCTGATGGAAATGATGAGCAAAGATACTGGTCGCCCAACCTCAACGCTCAAGATCGGACGTTAACGTATGACGATTTTGTTGAGTTAACAAAATCAGCTCTTGTTCGTTCTGTGGAGCTACGGTTACGCGCAGACGTACCAATCGCATTTTGCCTTAGTGGCGGTGTCGACTTAAACGCCCTAATCTCAATAGCTAAGCGCAAGTTGGGATATGATGTGCATGGCTTTACTATTATGAATACCGATGAGCGCTACGAAGAGCGTGAGATGGTCGAAACTGCAATCGACAGTCTAGGTTTGCGGCATACGGAAGTGCCCGTATCTACGGACAACTTCATGAGCAACTTACGCGAACTCATTAAATATCATGACGCGCCGATCTATACGATCACCTATTATGCTCAGTGGCAATTGATGGAAGCAGTTAAGAGAGCAGGGTATAAGGTATCGGTGAGCGGCACTGCGGCAGATGAGTTGTTTAGTGGCTACTACGATCATCACAACGCTTATATTGCTGCGATGAGATATTACGGAAAGACGCACTACGAAAAAGCGCTAGAAAATTGGGGGCGTGTAGTTAAGCCGATTGTAAGAAATCCATATCTTCAAGACCCAGAATATTTTGTTAAACATCCAGAGAGCCGAGACCACATTATTCTTGGGGCAGATGTTTTCTCTTCAATGCTTAAAGAGCCATTCAATGAAGACTTCGGAGAAGTAAGCTACGCCAAGGAGTTATTACGTAACCGTATGGCAAACGAGTTGTTTCACGAATCAGTTCCGGTGATTTTGCACGAAGACGATCTGAATGCGATGTATCACTCTATTGAGAACCGATCGCCTTTCTTGGACACTGCTCTTTTTGAGGTTGCACAGAGTATACCAACAGAACACCTAATCCAAAACGGTATTGCAAAATCAGTTTTGAGGGAAGCTGTGCGAGGTTTGGCGCCGGATGCGATTATAGATAACCCAAGAAAAGTTGGTTTCAATGCTCCCCTGTTCGATTACTTAGATGTTAAAATCCTGAGGTGATTGATGAGCTGTTGGCAGAAAGCCCAATTTTTGACTATGTCAAGAAGGACGAAATAGAACCGTTGTTGGGATCTGCAGCGCTGCCAAATAGCAGGAGTAAGTTCTTATTTAACTTTGTGTGCGCGAAACTGTTTCTGGAGGAGTTTTCGTGATGAGGTGGTGTTCAAATTGTTTGCTGCCCGACACGCGACCTTTCTTAAGAATTGAAAGCGACGGTAGATGTAACGCATGCCATTCTCATTCAGGTAAAGAAAATATAGATTGGCGCGGTCGTGAAAAGTCATTTCAAAGCGTCGTCGCGCACGCGAAGAGAAACTCTGTTGGTTATGACTGCCTAATTCCGGTTAGCGGTGGTAAAGACAGTACTTGGCAAACAATTAAGTGTCTTGAATACGGTTTAAAGCCGCTGGCCGTGACATGGAAAACGCCGGGTAGAACAAGTGTTGGGTATAAGAACCTCCAGAATTTAATCGCGTTGGGTGTGGATCATATCGACTTTCAGGTAAGCCCAAAGGTCGAGGCAGCTTTCATGCTTGAGGCATTTGAGCGATTGGGGTCGACCGGGATTCCGATGCATTTGGCACTTTTTAATATTCCACTCTCACTCGCAATCAAATTCAATATACCCCTTGTTATTTGGGGGGAGAACTCTGCCTTCGAGTATGGTGCTGATAATGAGAAGGATACTGGGTTTAACTTAACGAGCGATTGGTTGAAGAAGTATGGTGTGACCCACGGTACTACTGCGAAGGATTGGATCGGGGATAGTCTAACTAAAAATGACCTTGTCCCATACATTGGGCCTTCCTCTAGAGAATTAGAGCAAGCTGGAGTACGTGCTGTTTTCTTGGGGTACTATTTTGAATGGGATCCACAAACGACGAGCCAGATAGCCCGTGAACACGGCTTTGTGTCAAGTGACTCCGGTGCGAGAGTCGGATATTACGACTATGCTGATATTGATGATGATTTTATCTCACTTCATCATTGGTTGAAGTGGCACAAGTTTGGGTTTACGCGTACGTTTGACAATCTTTCTCTGGAAATCCGGAATGGCAGAATTAGCCGCTCAGATGCTATCGAGTACATTCGCTCGAAAGGCGACGAAACCCCACACGATGACATTGAAAAATTTTGCGTTTTTTCAGGCATAACTAGTGACCAGTTTTTTGCTATCGCGGAAAAGTTCCGGAATCCTGAAATTTGGCGTCAGGATCGTGATGATAGATGGTATATAAAAGATTTCCTGATTCCTGACTGGAAATGGTAATGAAATTTAACCAAAAAAGCCCACCAAGACAGTTTGAAGTGGGAAATGCCGTAAGATTTTATATGGAGGATTGCGGCAGCATATATCTGAACCCGAATGAGCAGGTTACTTTCGTGACCGATGACGGTGCGGAATATGACGTAGCAAAAAAAGATTGGGGATACTATGCGACACCGTCTTTGAACGGTCGTCTTTCTCAATTTGGCTTTCGTACATTTCTTATAAAGAATACAATCACCGGTCGTTTTTTTATATTTCTCGTCGAAAGCGGTAAGGAAGATCCATTTAACTTATATTTGCGCCAGGAGTTACTAGCTGTGGTCGTGGAGTTGAGTGACGATGAGCAGCTTGAAGCTCTCGTAAAGCTATCGAGTCAAGGCTAATTATTATGGTTATGTTGAAAGATTTGGCATGTATTTGTGGGGGGCGAGCTCTCAGGAAACACTTCGAATATTTTGAGGCTCCGCGAGGAGAAACAGCATTCAATCTAAAAAACAAAGATTATTATCGTGCTTATTACTGTTGTGAGGCCTGTGGACATTTCATTGGTGGCCATGAATTAGATTTGTCAGACCTTTATTCAGGCGACTACGTCGATGCTACATACGGTGGTGTTGCGGGCATGAAAAGTTGGCTTGAAAAGATTTTGTCGCTCCCACAAAGCCAGTCGGACAATGCTGCACGGGTGTGCAGGATCAGTGATTTCGCCGCAACTCGTTTTGGTGAGGGGCACAGGTGCAATGTTCTTGATGTTGGCGCAGGTATTGGCGTTTTTCCTGCTGCTTTGAAAAAAAATGGCTGGTCGGTTACCGCAGTAGAACCTGATGAGAGGACTGTTAAGCACCTCAGAGACTGTGTGAATGTTGAGGCGTTTTGCGAGAACCTATTTGATTTAAGCCCGACGCAGATAGGCTACTTTGATTTGGTGACATTTAACAAAGTCCTTGAGCATGTCGAGTACCCAGCGGAGCTTCTATTAAAATCTTCGGAATTTCTAACTGATGGTGGTGCAATATACGTCGAGCTTCCCGATGTAGCGGCTTCGACGGAAGGTCAAGGTAGGGAAGAGTTTTTTGTAGAGCATCATCATGTCTTCTCACCTGCTTCATTCTGCATTCTTGGTGAAAGGGCTGGTTTAAGTTTAGCTCAACTTATGCGGCTTAGGGAGCCTAGCAATAAGTTTACTCTAGCTGGCTTTTTCACGAAATGAGACTTTGATCGGATTAATTATGAGTAGTTGGCAGCGATTGGCCCCGTTACAGGCTCCCTCGACGAAAGTTTCTAATGAAACGTGGGTCTATCAGTCTAGTGATGGCAAGCAACTAGAATTCCCAATGGAAATAACAAACGGAAAGGATTTCGATCCGCTCTCGCTTAAGGGGGAAGCTCGAAGAGGTCAGCGAGTACGCTGAATTTCTGAATGCGACTTCGAAGCTGCTATATGACGATCCTTCGAAGTTAGTTGCTCTTGGAAGCTGTCCTTGTTGCGGTGCTTCAACAAAAACCTCTTGCTCAGAAACCGATGAATTTGTCGGGGTGCGCCTTACGCGGTGTGATGTTTGTCGCCACGGCTTTTTTGCACATCAACCAACAGAAGAGGTTTTGAGGGAAGTCTTTGCAGAATCAGAGGCCCACTCTTCTACGTACGTAGACATAGAACAAGTTGAGGCAAGGCTTAGTGGGATTATTGCACCGAAGGTACAGTGGCTCCTCGATTTGTATGCTTCAAGATACCAATCAGTTCCTAGATGCGCTGTTGATGTGGGGGCTGGAGGTGGGCACTTTGTCGAGGGAATGAGGCGATTAGGAGTTCATACAGACGGGTATGAGATTAGTCGGAAGTCGCGGGCTTTCGCGAGAGAAGCGTTCGGTTTGAACTTGATTAGTGATGACTTTTTGGCAGCCAATCGAGAAGCTGTTGATGTAGTGACCTTCTGGGGATTGCTGGAATACACTCCGCAGCCAAAGGCATTTCTGGAAGCAGCCCGTCGGCAAATGTCCCCAGAGAACGGCTTGCTTGTCGTTGAGGTCCCGAGGGTTGATTGTTTTGGAACTGCTGTGCAGTCTGAAAATTCGCGCTCAATCGCTCGCCATCTTGACCCGACTTCACATGTGAATACGTTCTCGGACGCCGCGATAGCGACAGTATTGGTGGAAAGTGGTTTCCAACCTATTGCTGCTTGGTATTTTGGAATGGATGTCTACGAGTTCATTATTCAAGCTGCTTTAAGGTTAGAAGACGAAGCCGTGATAGATAAACTCTCCGGAATGCTTCCAAAGTTGCAACAGTCCTTAGATCTTGGGCGTCAGTCAGATGATCTGGTTGTTGCTGCGATTCCGATAATCTAAGAGCAAACTGAAAGATGAGTTCTCCAACTCCACTGTTTGTTTTCGGTGTCGCTAGATCTGGTACAAATTTGGTTGCTGGAATGCTGAATGCGCATTCCCGTATCAAATTAGCGCTTGATCCACTGCTGCCTTTCTTTCGGGCATTGCGTGACGAATGGGTGTGCTACTCAAATAATCAGGATCTCATCAAGGCATTTCCTTCTGGCGTTGCCCTACAGGACTACTATTTTCATGACTTTGGGACGGACTTGTTAGATTTGGTTTGGAATGGGAACCTTTCAACGGCGGTGACTGAGCCAAAACTCATTGAGGCGATTTCTCAGAGAGCATCTTTGGAGTCATTGGAGCTTGCGGAAGAATTTTCCACTTTGCGTGGCGCGGCCTATAAAGATGTGTTGGACAACTTGTTGCTGAAATGTGCTGGGGAAGATTGCGAAAGCTTGAAATTTGTGGGGACTAAAGAAGTTTGGACTACAGAATTTATCCCAACACTACTGCGGCAGTATCCGAAAGCTAGGGCAATCATAGTACGTCGTGACCCCAGGGCTGTTGTTGCTTCGATGACAGAAATGTCCCGAAAAGATCCTAGCCAATCCGCTCATATTATTTCTTATCTTCGCCATTGGCGTAAAGACTTTGCCGTTGCAATTGAATTGTCTGAGGCCGAGGAGTTTCGCTCCAGAGTTTCTATTGTAAAATATGAGGATATTGTTTCTCGGCCCCAATATGGTATTGCAAAACTGTGTGGCTTCTTAAGGTTGCCGCTCGAGGCTGAAATGCAGATCCCAGTTATGGGGCGTGGCGGCCAACAGTATTCAAATAGTAGTTACGGGGAGTTCAAAGGGATAAGCCCTAGCTCATTGAGACGCTGGCCAGAGGTGCTAGATGAGGCTACAGTCGCAACAATTGAGTTTATATGTGGTCCTGAAATGGTCGCGAGCGGATATGAAATCTCTCGTCAAAATTTATTCGCCAAAGACGCGAGCATTGCCAGAGTGTTTCGAGAAGCAG
The DNA here is from genome assembly GCF_048059015.1 of Thalassospira sp. Lineage (GTDB taxonomy): Bacteria > Pseudomonadota > Alphaproteobacteria > Rhodospirillales > Thalassospiraceae > Thalassospira. The sequence continues at coordinate 153,957 of NZ_JBLLNT010000012.1, forward strand.
ATGCAAACGGTGGGTCTTGGCGCTGTGATACTGGTGCAGTGTCGACACAACTACATTCCGAATTAACCCAACTCAAGATGTGTGATCGTTTGGTAAGCTTTTGCGAAGATGAAGTTCGCAAAAATTTCTTGTTCGAAAAGGCGTATCTCAAGTGTATCGAAGCATTTGAGCTGGACTGAGTTCGATTTTTGATAGGATAGAGATGGCTGAAAAATTCTCTTATGAGCAATACGTATCCGATGCGGACTTTCTGAGAAAGTATAATGACTATCAAAGTCGTTACTCTGAAAAAGTGCGTGAGAGCGACAAGGTGATCGTTTCTATTGTCAACAGTTTGACTAGTAAGATCAACACGCATCGTCCTGTTTTGCTGGATATAGGGTGTTCAACTGGCAATCTTCTGATGCATCTGCGAGATGCTGTGCAATCGATAGACTATATTGGTGGAGACCTCGCACAATCATCGCTAGAACAATGTAGATCAAATCCTAAGCTCAGCGGGATCAATTTTGAGCTGCTCGATATTTTAGATTTACCGGTGTCTAGCTACGACATCGTAGTGGTCAACGCAGTGCTCTACATGTTCAGCGAAAAACAGTACGATGCTGCAGTCCGAAGCATCTCGAAGTCCCTTAAGCCCGGCGGAGTGGTTATTATTTATGACTTCGCTCATCCCTTCGAGCATCAGGATTTAGAGATATTTGAGACGAGTGTATTGCATCCGGACGGCTTGAGGCTTTGTTTCCGTCCGATGAAGAAAGTTAGAGAGAAATTGGTTGCAGCTGGGTTCTCAGATGTTGAGTTTTCGCCGTTTGAGCTGCCGATCGATCTTCCAAAGCCGCCCTACGATGAAGAAGTAGTTACATACACTGTAAACGACTCTTTGGCTCATAAAATGATGTTCCGTGGAGTTCTTTATCAACCTTGGTGTCATATGGTAGCGCACAAAGCTAACTAACAAGATGAAGTCCGTTCTGTTCGTTATAAGCATATATAATTACCACAGGGAAGTTTTCCCTGTGGTTTCTTATTTTCGAGGTCAAGGTCAGAATGTGTCGGTGTTAATTGGCTGGGAGGGGCCTACAAGTCTCAAAGCCGTTTCTGATTATCAGGCGTTGGGGTGCAATGTTGACCGTGTGCCGACAGAGTTTGCATATCGCGATACTCAATCGGTCAAGGATATGAGTTTGAGTTCCGCTCCATGCTCGGCTGATAAGAGTAAAAATGGTAATCCGTTTGTTGGCCTCAAGAGAGTAATTCGATACGCAAAGTTGATTGCATCGAAATCGTCTTTGTTGAAGCGTTCAGTGGACGCGGGGAGTAGATTATCCTCCATGATCAAGGTGCGTAGATACGCTCGGCAACTCTTAGAGGAAAATACTCCGAAATGTTTGTTTCAAGGACCATTCCACAGCATCGGAAAGTTTGATAATGCGCTTTATCTTGAAGCGGAAAAGTTGGGAGTAAGTAGATACTGCTATCCTGTATCCGCCTACCATGGTCGAGACAATGTGCTCAACGCGAGGCATGGTAATATTCAGGCGGGAATGCTCGATGATAAGCTCTGGTGCGATTACGATTTGTGGAATAAGACTCTTGCATTTCTTATGCCTAGTCTAGTTCGGGGCCGGAAAGGACGAAGTTTTTTTATTGAAGACCCATTTATTCTGCTCGCTGCGATTGCAAGTGGGACGTCATTAGAAGATCCTTGGCAAAAGCCTCAGCCCGGATTTGAAAAAGTTTTTGTCTACTCGTCTTTCTCAGCTGCTTTACTTGATGATGGAACCTTTCCAATGAGTAAAGTTAGTATTTGCGGCATTCCATTGCTGGATTCAGTGATTGAGAATTTGAAAGATGATGTCAAATTAGCAACAGTCTACGACCATATCGGCGTCGAAAGAGGCGAAGCATTTATTTTGTTTAATGTGGAGCCATCTTTAGAGCATCATTATGCCCAACCGGACAAGCATTGGCGCAACTTTGAAGAAATGATGGAGGTTGCGACATCGTTCGGAGTGCCTGTCGTCCTGTCGTTGCACCCATTGTGCAACTATGAGGACTATAAGTTTGCTGAGGAAGGGTTTGGCGTGTCGATTTCAACCAAGTTCAAGATCCACACGTTGTATCCACTGGCGTCCATCGTTCTTTCTTTCCCGTGTTCGACCAATATTATGGCGGAGATATTTGCAAGACCACTAGTCATATACGATCTTTTCGGCATTGCTTCAAAAGAGAACGGCAGAGAGAGAGTTCCGGTTGCCGTATGCAAAGATTGGGGCTTCAGTTGAGGAAGTTCGATTGCTTGTTGACAAACAGGTTTCGCAGCTTAGAGATGTGCCAAGAAGTTCTTTAGTTGCGATTGAAAGTGAAGCTTGTCAACGCATATATGCGCACAGCGTGATTATGCGACAGGACGTGAAGAGAGGTTCAGTTTGAGTACCGGTAGTGATCTCGTAGCGCTAACACGTCGGTTGTGCCAAGTCAAAACAGCTGTCGTTGCGGATGGCAACCAAGAGCTATTTAGTCTGATTGAGAAAGAACTCCCTTTGGAGCGATTTTTTTTCCGGTCAGGGGATAGCTTTAACGGTTGGATGGTGCCAGACAACTGGAAGGTTATCAGAGCGCGAATTTTCTGCGAGGGAGAAGAAGTGTTTGACTGCACGCAAAATGCGCTCGGCGTCGCTTACTACTCAAAATCATTTACTGGCGACCTAACTCTCGAACAGCTGAAGCAGTTTGTTGTCACGAACCCTGATCTTCCTGATGCGTTCATGTTCCATTGCATGTGGCAATATAGACCTTGGGATGCGCAATGGGCACTATCAATACCTTATGAAGTGTTCAAAAATTGGCCTGAAGGCAGGTATAGAGTAGACTTGTCTACAGAGTATTCTGCCTCAGCTATGATAGTTGCGCACTCAGAGGTCAAAGGTGAAAGTGACAAGACTATCATCTTTAACTCGCATACATGTCATCCGCACATGGCAAATGATGGTTTGGCGGGAGCTGCTATTTTCATAAGGCTGCTTCAGCAGCTCTCAGAACAGAAGAATTATTACACCTATCGACTGGTTTTGGCTCCAGAGCATATAGGTACTGTCTTTTATTTGCGCGACCAGCCTGAACAAGAGATTTCTAATATGGTTTGTGGTGTTTTTCAAGAAATGCCCGGCACTTCAGGTAACGTTAAAGCAACGAGCACCTTTAATGGTTCGCAAAAAATCGATCTAGCATTTTCAAATGTTCTCAAACACTCAACCTGTGGGTATGAAATTGTTCCCTGGAGAAAAGGTGCGGGGAATGATGAGACTGTTTGGGAGGCGCCGGGCTATGAAGTTCCATTCGTAGAGTTGACGCGCTGCGAAGACCAATTCGCACCATTTCCTGAATACCATTCGAATCTCGATACCGCTGATATCCTGGATGAAAAGCAGATGGCAGAAATGTATCGGGTACTGGAAGAGCTGGTATTTATTTTGGAGCACGATGCTACATTGCATCGTAAGTTCAACGGTCTGATATGTTTGTCGAATCCAGAGTATGACCTCTATATGGAGCGGCCAGATCCAACGGTGGTCAAGGATCTAGAGGAGGACGCGGAAAAATGGGGACACCTATTGGACTGCGTTTTCCGTTACATGGACGGATCCAAAACAATTCTTGAAATCGCGGAGCTCCATGATCTGCCGTTTCAAAGGTTGTATAACTACTTCCAACGGTTTGAAGAAAAGGGGTTGGTCGACCTCAATTTCTCCGAGATTACGAGGCAGGATCCCAGCCGATGTTAAGTACAGACAATAAAGCGGTTTTTGGTGTGGTTGAAAGCGGCATTGCAAACACCGGATCGGTTCGTAGGGCATTTCAGCGATTAGGTGTTGACGCGACGTTGCTCTCTCACGGACGTGATCTCTGTAATGTGGATGCGGTCGTTTTGCCGGGGGTAGGGTCGTTTGCTGATGGGATGACTTCTTTGAGGGAAAAAGGTTTCATTGATCCACTTAAGAAGCATGTCACCGATGGGAAGCCTATTATTGGGTTGTGCCTTGGAATGCAATTGTTAGCGGATTTTAGTGAAGAAAATGGAACACACGAAGGCTTAGGTATAGTTCGGGGACATGTGACAAGACTGTATCCAGCAAAACAAGAACGAGTGCCAAATATCGGGTGGTGTGATTTGAACCCGAGTGGTGGTACAAGGTTGTTCAAAGGAATAGCATCTGGTGAGTCAATTTACTTTGTGCACAGCTATCATTTTATTTGCAAAGATCCAAAAGTGAATGCAGCAACAATATCATTTGGTGGTTCTGAAGTCACAGCTGCAATAGAGTACAAGAACATATTTGGTCTGCAAGGGCACCCGGAAAAAAGCCAAGACGTTGGGCTTCGAGTACTTCATAACTTTATTTGCTCGGCTGGGAAGAGAATAGTCGGATGAACAGACCTAGAATTATACCATGTTTGCTTCTTAAAAATGGCGTGATAGTTCGTAGTCAACTTTTCAAAGTTCACCAGGTAATTGGTAATCCAATGAGTTCCGTTGAAAGGTTTTCGCATTGGAACGCAGACGAGTTGATTGTCCTTGATATTGGTGACGATCAAAAGGGGCATGATCTGCGTCGCGATGATATTCAACAGCGCTATGAAGGAAGTTCTGTACTTGATGTCCTGCGGGAGATTGCCAAGGTATGTTTTATGCCTCTTACCTTTGGTGGGGGCATTCGCTCACTTAACGATATCAGTGAACGATTAGCTGCTGGGGCAGACAAAGTAACGCTAAACACTGCAGCAATTAATGACCCGAACATAGTGAAGTCGGCTTCAGCTCGTTTCGGAAGTCAGTGCATTGTTGTATCAGTTGATGTGAAACAACACTCAGATGGTTCATATGAAGTGCTTTCCAATGGAGGGCAGAAATCAACTGGCTTAAATCCTGTTCAGTGGTGTGAAAAAGTCGAGGCTCTGGGCGCCGGAGAAATATTCTTGAATTCGATTGACCAGGATGGAGCTGGTTCTGGCTTTGACATCTCTATCATTAAAATGGTTACGGATGCAGTCAGTATTCCGGTTGTTGCTTGTGGCGGCGCAGGAAAGTATGAGCATTTTTCTGCCCCAATCAAGGAGGGGGGCGCTAGTGCAGTGGCTGCAGCGAATATTTTTCACTTCTTTGAACTGAGCTACCCGCATGCGAAACAGTGGTGTATTGACAGCGGGCTCAACATGAGGCCAGTGGGGCTGGGGAGCAGGTATCTCACCCGCGAACCAGAATATGATTTTCTCGCAGAAGAAGCGCGCCATACAAATAGGATGCAACAGGCTAGAGAGGGGGACTTTATTGCTGCGCGTCCAGAGAGCGCGGTCAAACGCCATGATATTCGCTGGTGTACGTCTTGCGTATATCCATCTATCAGTGCAGCCCCCATGGAGTTCAATGACGAGGGCGAATGTACTGGATGCCAGATGGCGAAGGTCAAAGCTGAGATTCCAATGTCTGAGTGGGGGCGCCGCAAAGAACTTCTGCGAGAAATAGTATCTAAGTACCGATCTCGTGATGGGAGAAATTACGACTGTGTTGTCGCAGTTTCCGGCGGCAAAGACAGTTATTTTCAAACCCATGTTCTAAAAGAAGAATTTGGCCTCAACCCTCTTCTTGTAACCTATAATGGAAATAATTGGACTCCAGTGGGCTGGAGGAACATGCTGCGGATGAAAGAAGTGTTCGACTGCGACCATGTGATCGTGCAGCCATCGGTGCAAAAGCTCAAGAAACTAAACAGGTTGGCATTTGAGATAATGGGGGACATGAACTGGCATGGTCACGTCGGTATAATGACCTCCCCGGTACGTGTTGCTGCTCAGTACGGAATACCTTTGGTATTCTACGGAGAACATGGTTACCTCGATCTTTGTGGTCAGTTCTCGATGAATGACTTTCCAGAAATAAGCTATCGAGACCGTCTTGAACATTTTGCACGGGGGTACGAGTGGAATTACTTTGTGGGCAGAGATGGGTTGAGTAGCACCGATATGTTGCCTTGGAAGTATCCGTCCGACGAACGCCTATTTGAGCTTGATCTCCGCGGGATTTTCTTAGGAAACTATGTTTATTGGGAGGCGAATGAGCACACTCAGATGGTCGTTGACCGGTACGGTTTCGAGGTGAATACAGAGCCATTTGATCGGACGTATCGCACAATGTCGAATTTGGACGACATGCATGAGAATGGTGTGCACGATTACTTGAAATATATCAAGTTTGGCTATGGGAGGGCTACCGATCATACATGCAAAGATATACGAGCAGGTATAATGTCTCGAGACAAGGCGATAGCGTTGGTTAATAAGTATGACCCAGTAAAACCTGGTGATTTGAAGCGGTGGTTAAGTTACGTAGAAATGACGGAAGACGAATTTGATCGGATTGCGGACACATTTCGCGACCCTAGGGTTTGGTGGAAAGAAGATGGTCGCTGGGTCAAGAAATGTTTGTGAAGAGCGCAATCTCGGCATGCAAACAGTTCAAAGCAGCCCTATCTTGGATAACTAAACGGGAAGCAGTGATGCTAACTGTTTTGAGTGTAGGGCATTTAACTGCAGTTATCGCTGAAACCGGCGGGGCTGGTCTTGTTTATATGTACTTCACTATATTAATGAGTCCTGACCCATCTACGCAACTTGTCGGGTTGAGCGACATAATCGGGAACTTTGGACGGCATAAATTAGAAGACGTAATGGCTCTGCTTAGTTTTCTTGTTTTGGCCGTGTTTGCATTCCGTACTTTAGTGTTAGCATGGATAAAATGGTTCTCACTTACATTGAGACTTAATCTGCAGCGGCGCATATCAAAAGAACTATTCGAATTTTACCTCGGGTCTAGCCTTATCTCATTTCAACTACGGCGACAATCTGAGGTGATGAATAATATATGGGCTAATTCTGCCGCAGCAATCACAAACTGCACAATTGGTGTATCGGAAATATTAAGTTCTATATTGCTAGTTCTTAGTTTCTTAGTGCTTCTCTCAGTAGCAGAGCCTTTTGTCACAATGTTTGCCATGGCTATCATTGCGGTTTTTTTTGTTGTGTACTGGATGCTAGTTGGTCGAAATTTGTCGATATGGGGTAAGCAAGCAGTTGATGCAACTAACAAAATGTTTTCAATTGTCAATGACGTTTTCCCGGGTTTCAAGTCAGTAAAGGTTTTTCGATTAGAGAGTACTTTCGCCAGTCAATTCATTAATGCCGTTGAACAGCAAACATCTCTTGTACGTTTGACATCTTTCTTGCAGGAAGCTCCAAGGTTGATTCTTGAGCTGATTGTGGTGGTTGCAATCATGGGGCCAGTTTCGATTGTGTTCTTTAGCGGTGGAGATGCTGAAACCATCATACCTTCGCTTGTGCTGTTTGGTATAGCTGCAATGCGGATGATTCCGGCCGCAAGTAGGGTAGTCAACGCAATTCAACTCTTTAAGTTCACAGAGCCGGCTCTGGAATTGGCACAAAGAGACTACTTTAGGATTTCGGGTTCAGATGATGCTCGAGTAGAGGCACGTCGCAATGCCAAACCTATAGATTTCCAAAGTCTTGAACTTGACCAGGTATCATTTTCATATCGAAAAGAAGGCGCTTCAGCTCTCAAAGATGTATCGTTGAGAATTTTAAAGGGGGAATTTGTTGGGTTTGTAGGGCGCTCCGGGTCGGGCAAAACGACTGCCTCAGAAATAATCTTGACGTTGCTCGAGCCATCCAATGGCAGAGTAGTAGTTAACGACGAAGTGATTGACACAAGGAAGTATGACTACCGAGAACTGTTCGCCTTCGTGCCGCAAGTGCCGTTGGTGTTGTCAGATACAGTGGAACGCAACATTACTCTTCGTAGTGATGCTGACAAGGTGGATCATGACCGACTGGCAATGGCGCTAAAGTGCAGCGCGCTTGACGAGGTCGTAAAGAATCTTGAAAATGGTGTTGACACCATTATTGGTGACGGAGGTGCGAGGTTGTCAGGTGGTGAAAGCCAACGGTTGAATCTGGCTAGGGCATTGTACAGTCAGGCACAAGTACTTGTCTTAGATGAGCCAACTTCCGCACTTGACTCTGTTACAGAGAGTATAGTGACCAACGGACTAAACGCTCTTCGCGGCGAAAAAACAATCATTATGATCGCGCATAGACTGCATACTTTGACGAACTGTGACTTAATATACTTTTTCGAACACGGAAAAGTCGAAGCTGGAGGTGCATTTGGTGACTTGTTGGCCAAAAATAGCGAGTTTCAAGAAATGGTAACAGAGTTGAAGTTACCAAATTCAACCTGAAGCTTCTTTTGCGATTTCACCGACTTTGGGAAACCCAATGACTATAGTACAAAAAGCAAGGGCACTATTGGCGCAGACGGCACTTGGTGATCTATACCACTATTATAAAGTCCCACGTGTTCGGGCAAAGTACCATTTAAAAAAGAGCATGGATGCTTTCCAAGAAGAATACGACAGTTACTGGGCATCTGTGAATTCGGATAGAACTCTGACTACGATGAAGGAGCAGTTCGACGATATTCAGCGGAATGGATTCACTATTGTCGAAAATTACATTGACCAAATTCAATTAGCCGCGATCAGGTCCGAAGTTGACAGTCTTGAGGGGTTTGCGAACGGGCAATACGAAGGTGATCTGACGTTCACTAACAGGCCAGATGATGGCATATGTGCCTTAAGTATCGATCAAAGTATGCCGGAGACCTATAAAGTTTCCATCGGCAATGAAGACCTACACGGTTTAGCGCGAGCCTTGTACGGTTGCAAAACGAGGTTGTCAGGGGCTTCCCTTCTAAACAAGTATGGGGTTGATAAAATAGATAGCTCTAATGCGCCACATTGGGACGATTGGCGGGTGCGCCTAAAATCATTTCTTTATTTGTCCGATGTCGATGAAGAACATGCCGCTACTATATACTGTAAGGGTAGTCACAAGGACTTACCTTGGCGGTTTGAAAAGGATTTCTGCTCGGTGTTTATGTCTCATGAGGCATCCGCCGGCGGCTCATGGTGGCCGGTAGACGCTTTAGGGTTCGAAAAGGTGCTGTGTAAAGGAAAGGCGGGAGCTTTGGTAATTTTTGACACAGCAGGAATCCATGCTGGTACCAATCTCAAAAAAGACAATAGATTAATGATCATGAATATGTACACAACCCATTTGGATTTCACGCATCGCGCATTCTAAAATCCCAGTTGTTGAGAATTAAACAATGTATGTACTTGGTGTGTCATTTGACTACCACGATGCTGCTGCGGCATTGATCCATGACGGCAAAGTTATTTGTGCTATCCAAGAAGAAAGGCTGTCTAGAATCAAGCACGACCCCGTTTTGCCAGAGAAGGCTATTCAGGCTTGTCTGGCAAGAGCAGATATATCTGCCCAAGACCTTGATATGGTGGTGTTCTACGAAGATTTACAACTAAAATTCGATAGAATTTGCCGTGAGACAGTTTTGGGGCTCCCATACACCATTAAAAATTTTGCAAAGGCACTCAAGTCTTGGCGAGAAACAAACAAATTTGAACCAGAGCTACGAATAGCCAGCTATCTTGATATCCCTAGTTCGAAGGTTAGACGAGGAAACCACCATCTATCGCATGCGGCATCTGCATTTTACGCGTCAGATTTCGGCGAAGCGACAGTGGTTACGTTGGACGGTGTGGGTGAATATGAGACGGCGACAGTATATCGTGCGAACGGTCAAGGCTTGCAGAAAATATCATCTACAACATTCCCGAATTCTATCGGCTTATTCTATAGCGCATTTACTGCATATCTTGGGTTTGAAGTAAACGAAGGCGAATACAAAGTAATGGGTATGGCTGCCTTCGGCGTTCCAAGGTATTACGAGAAAATTCGTCGTTTGATAAGGGTCAAAAAAGGCAAGATTATAGTCGATCAAGACTACTTCACCTTCCGAAACCCACGTGAAATGCCATTCTCTCCAAAGCTAATCGATTTGTTGGGCGCTGCGAGGATTCCTGACAGCCCAATTAGTCTGTCGGCGGTTGAGAGTGAAGTAGAGGACGACCCGGAAGCGATCCGCTATGTTGATATCGCAGCAAGTCTACAAAAAGTTGCCGAAGAAGTAATTATTGAATTCATATCGCACGCGATAGCAAAGACTGGTATCAAGGACCTATGTTTCGCTGGCGGCGTTGCGTTAAATTCTTTGGCAAATGGAAGAATTCAATCTGAATTGGAAGGGCGCGTCTATATTCACCCGTCTCCCGGGGACTCTGGGGGGGCGCTTGGTGCTGCTTTGGAGGCCTACTACAAAAACCATAGTCCTCTTGGGCGTAAACTTCAAAAAAATCCGTATCTTGGTATATCATATGATCAGGATGAGGTTCTTGCGGCGCTTCGAGACTATGCCGATGAGGATGTTATCGTGTGTGAAAACGATGATGATATGATTAGCCGCGTCGCCAAGCTCATCGGTGAAGGCAATGTGTTGGGTTGGTTTCAGGGCCGGTTTGAGTGGGGTCCGCGAGCTCTTGGTGCCAGGAGCATTATCGCAAGTCCAACGTTCAAAGACATGAAAGACCGGGTCAATCGTCAAATAAAGTTTCGAGAACCGTTTCGACCTTTCGCGCCGTCAGTTGCTATTGATCACGCGTATGAATATTTCGACCTTCCTGATAACGACTATGTTGGTCGACCAGAGGACTATATGCTCTCAGTGTGTGGTGTTAGAAAGCGTTATCAACCTGTTATACCTGCGATCGTTCACGCCGATGGCACCGCGCGCGTTCAAACTGTAAGGCCTGAGATTTCACCACTCTACTACCGTTTACTAAAGGCAGTGGGCGATATTACGGGAGTATCCGTGTTGATGAATACGTCATTTAATCTCAAGGGGGAGCCTATTGTATCAACGCCGAGAGATGCGCTTCAAACCTTCGAATGGAGTGAAATGGATTTTTTGGTTATGGGAAATGTGATCGTGTCGAGACCGGACCCTCTGAAGATATTTATGAGCGCAAAAGAAAACATTAAGACAAGCGAAGTGTGTAAATAGAATGTTCAGGCCCAAAGTAGACGTCCTTTTGATTAATCAGGTAGTGCAAACTCCTTCGAAAACATTTGATACGTGTGTCGCCTTGGTTAAAGATAGATTTGGTGGAGATGTATCAATCTACAACATAGAGGACGGTGCTGCGGGAAAAGCAGGATTTCCAAACGTAGATTTAGTGAGGGGATCTGCGATTGTCTATTTGATGAATTCAAATGAGCAGCCTGTGTTGGCCAAGGAGGCTAAAAAAGCAAGGCATGGGGCATTCCGAATTGATCTAGACGCGTCAGATATCCGACTGCGCCTTCGAAGATTAGACAGAACGCCAGATTATGAGAAGGCAGATGCCCATGTTTTCAATCGCCTTTCTGCGACGAAAGAAAAGGGCTATATGTATTTTCCATACGGTTACACTTACCGTATGGCGGGCCATGGACCACTTGATGAGTTTGGATTCCGTATTAACGTAGACCTTGATAAAATCAAGAACAGAGAGTCAAATCAAAAGCTCATCTGCACATTCGGTGGTTCGACCACTTGGAGTATTGATTGTCTGCCGAGCGAGACCTTTACGGCCCAAATGGAGGATCGCTTAAACTCTTTGGCGATAGAAAATAATAGTCCTACGCGTTTCGTTTGCTTGAATTTTGGCCAAGTTGCTTACACGGTCTTGAGTGAATTAAATGCTTTTATTCTGTTCGCTTGGCAATTGCAGCCTGACATAGTTGTGGCTCATGACGGATGGAATGATCTTCTCTATGGATGTTATGGAGACCAATACCTGCTGCAACAACGCAGCATAGCTTATCCCTGTGATCTAGAGCCATGGGCAGAGTATCTACATGGCGGGGCCGGGGTGCAGACGACCAAAAATGGCCCAAAGCCATATCCTTTCCGCTCTCCCCCAAGCGCGATTATTAGAGCTTACTTTGAGCGCAAACTGCAGTTCAAGGCGATTTGTGACGCTGCAGGTGCGAAGTTTATTTGGGGGCTCCAGCCATGTGCGAACGATAAGCAAAACCTATCAGACATTGAGCGGAAGTTGACTTCTACTGATAACCCCGCAAATCAGGATGACTGGAAGTATGTGCGGGCGCGTGTTCCAGAGTTGATGCGTCAGGTTGGAGAAGGGGCGAAGGGATCGATTGACAATTTTGTCGACGTCGGAGCTGCATTCGCAGATCTCGATCCCAATACCCAACATTTCTCAGATAACGTCCACCTGCTACCAGCAGGGGACAGAGAAGTGGCTCTGACGTACTGTAAGCATATTGCCTCAAGTTTTTACCCGGAGCTAAAATGAGGGAAAATCATTTAGTAAATTTTGTTCTTAAGCCAGCCATGATCGAACTTTTAAGGAAAGTCCTAAATTATTTTAGACGACTGTCATGGTTCTTGAGGTTTTCAAGTCTTCTTTTGAAGCGAAGGTTGTTTTGGTCAGGGATCCTCGTTTTCGTAATTTCTCCTTTGATCTCGCTTTGTGCTGTAGATAGGAAAGTATTGGCGACCAGAGGGCGTATTCCCGAGTTCCACTATACACTCAGTTGAGATGATCAAGGTTTTAGGTAAAGTATGCGTTTCTTGTTACAAATTTTACGTAGACTAATACGTAGAAAACACCCTGTTGATGTTTTTTTCAGGCAAACATACAGCGAGCGAGTTCGAACCATAAAACAACTCTATTGCCACAATGCTATGAAGCCTAGAATGGTAGAGTTTCTTGAGGAGGATGTGGATTTAAGAGCTAATACACAACACTTCTTTGATTACGTCTCCGCATACGCTATCACGCTTGAGGCCAAACGTTTGCAGCAAGTCGGCTGTTTCCTCGCAACGGAGTGTAAAGTTGCTATTGATAACGGCTTTAAAGGAGAGCTGCTTGCAACAGACTATGATCGTGACCGACTTGATTTTTTAAAGTCTGCATACGAGGAGACCGAATACGCCAAAATAGTTTTCAAGCATCAAGATTTGGAAGCTCCCAAAGTCGACGATTTTACTGGTGTGGACCTTCTTGTTGCTCAAGCCGTTTTCAGTAATATTCAGCCTGAAACGATGAATGATCTCTTTCAATGTATTGCACAGAGCGACATTAAATGTGTCCTAATTGGCGATGTCTACACAAAGGAGACTCTAGGGTTCGGTCCCATGACCCTGTCCTCTGTGAGAAGTCCGAACGATCGGAACTGGTTTCACCCGTACATGCAACTAGCGCATCGAAACGGTTTCGAAGCATTTTATCTTCCTGACTTCATGTACTCCTCCTTTCGGGTTGCCAGAGGGATATTTGTTTTGCATCGGGGAATTAGTTCAAGTGTTCACTCAGAGGCAGCTAAACTGGCAAGTGAAAGGTATATAAATCGACAAGAGATAATTTGGAAAGTCTATTCCGCCTTGAATATCGACAGGCACTGGCAAAAAGGTGATATCAAGAGAGCACAAAGTCAGTAGGTCATCAAATCGTAAAGAAAGTATTCACTAGCAAGGATTACTTCATGCTCTCCCGTGTCTTTCGTCCAGCCCTGACCCTTGCTGTCGAGCAGTGGCGCTTCCAAAGGGCTCTTAAGCGGCCGAGCGGCTTTAAACGAACAAAAAATCATTCCGGTCGCCTAGAAGGGAGATACTTGTTATCTACCGATCAAGGGCTAATTTTGGCTGATTCAGCGGGCGTTTACCAGATTACAACGTTCGGGGTTTTCGGTTTGGCAATCGACGGCGACGCTGTCTATGTTGCTGCCTTGGATGGTGAAGATAGTGTTGTGTTCGTTGGGCATGCTGACGCTATTACTGCGCCAAGTTCGCAGTTTGAGTGGCGTGAGCTGTATCGCGTTTCAAAGACTGGGCATTCTGGCAGAATTCATCAGATTTGTGTATGTAACGGCTGTCTGTGGCTTTCCAACACCGCTCAAAACAGCTTAGTTAAAATCGACAGATTTTCAGGTGCGTGGATGGGGGCATTTGCCCCTTTTAAATGCAGTTTTGGTCATCCAATTCTAACTGACCACAACCATGTTAACGCTGTTTCTGCTTTCCCAAATTTTATGCTGTTTGGTGCCTTTCGAGCAAACCGCCAGTCGGCATTTGGGGTTTGTGGTGCAGGTGAGGTCAGGCTATATCTCTACAAGAACATGGGTATCCATGACTGCGTGATTTCGGGGAACGACTTGTTTTTCTCAGACTCATATCGCATGTTTGATAACGGAGTGGTCGGTGGATGTATATGTGTTAACGGCGAATATAAATTCTCAGATTACTTCGACGAAAATCCCGCGGGATTTGTGCGTGGGTTGGCCGGAACGGATGGTGAGTTGGTCGTCGGAAACTCAGTTACAGGCCCTCGGGCCGAACGGTTTAATGGTCGCGGCGAGTTAATTGTTTTCGGTTCCCAAGGTTTTAAAGACCGGTTTAATATTCCAGCTGCACAAGTATACGACATCATCCGTTTAGACGGTACTCATTTTGATAACCCAGCGATGCCGAATACCTTCTCCGATGCCTGCTCAGTACTTGAACGGGCACTTGGTCCGCCTGCAGAAGTTTTGATGTTGTCCGACCTGTTGGTGGGGCCCTCTGGTAGCAAGAAATTCTCGGTTGACGACAGAGGCGATATATCGGAGTACGGTGTGTGAAATCCCAATTGAAGGTTTGGATGTATTGAATGAGCAATCATGATGAGTTGGGTGGAAGGTTAAGCGAACAAGAGCTTTGTCCTTCCAAACTGCTAGCAGAACAAGAAGCTGCGTTCCAAAGAGACATTGCACGTCTACACGCCCGTAGCGACGAGTTTGTTGATGTGGCGTGTCCAGCATGCGCTGGTATAAATGGAGCTCATGTTTTTAAGAAGTACAATTTTAGTTTTAGAAAATGTAGCGACTGCCAAACAATCTTTATGTCTCCTAGGCCTTCTGAAGGTGTATTGAGCGACTATTACTCAAATTCGGAAAACTACGCCTATTGGGCGAAGTTTATCTTCCCCGCCTCCGAGAGTAGCAGAAAGGAGAAGATTCACAAACCTTGGCTGAAGAGGGTATTGAGCTATTGCGAAGAGTTCAATGTCAAGAGAGATCTGCTGCTTGAAATTGGTCCCGGTTTCGGGACGTTTTGCGCGGTTGCGACCGAAGCGAAAAGTTTCAAAAGAGTCGTCGGCGTCGAACCCACACCTGAGCTTGCGCAAGCATGTAGAGACCGAGGTGTAGAAGTTGTAGAAAGCCGAGTCGAAGACTTGGACGACAACCTGATTGGTGCTGATGTTGTAGTGGCTTTTGAAGTCATAGAGCATCTATTTGACCCAAGGGCGTTTCTTCAGGGCATTCGGTCGAAGATGAATTCAGGTGGTCTACTGATTCTTTCATGTCCAAATGGGCTTGGTTTTGATATTGCAATGTTAAAGGAGAAGGCGCTGGCTGTAGATGCTGAGCACGTGAACCTATTTAATCCAAAATCATTAACTGGCCTATTAAAAGCGGTGGGTTTCGATGTCGTTCGAGCGCATACACCGGGCCGTCTTGATGCAGAGTTTGTGAGGGATGGGGCTCTAAATGGGGACATTTCTCTGGACCCATTTTTGCAGAAAGTCTTGGTCGATGAGTGGGAGACCCTTGGATGGCCATTCCAGCAGTTTCTAGCTTCAAATGGCTTATCTTCTCACATGTGGATTGTATCTACGCTTAGATAGAACCTGAGATAACGTTTGGGTACGGGGGTAACGGTGTGTCGATAGAAGATGAGAACATTAACGCGTTGGAGCACAGTGTGAAGTCATGCTACTCCACATGGGGAGAGCGCTACTATGATGATTACTATGCTTCAGAAGATGCCTATCCGCCGGTCCATACCAGAATCGTCCGTGAACTGTTGTCAAAATCTCAAGTGACTAATGTTCTAGATGCCGGGTGCGGTCCTGCCTCCATGCTGCGGGATTTGGTTGACCTCGATATTGAGCTGTATGGTTTCGATTTGACCCCGGAAATGGTGACTGAAGCCAGAAGAGTATTGTCGCTTCAAGACATAAGCCCTGAAAATGTATGGACGGGAAGTGTTATTGATAAATTGGCATTCCGGGGAGGGCCCCTTAAAAAGGCGAAATATGACTCTGGCATCTGTTTCGGCGTATTTCCTCACATACCAGCGCAGGCAGATAAAGTTGTTCTTCAGAATTTGGCAAGTGCTATCGCGCCAGGAGGCCTCATAGCTATTGAAGCTAGAAATGAGCTATTTTCATTGTTTTCACTCAATCGCTACAGTTACGCCTTTTATAAAGAACGCTTAATTCAACCTTCCAAATTCAATGCTCTGACAACAGACGAAGAGACTAAGCTTACCTCTATGATTGATGAGCTTGGGAAGCATTTTAGCTTAGACCTTCCTCCTCTGCGCAAAGGTTATCAAGATGAGCCTGGCTATGACGAGGTGCTTTCACGTAGCCACAACCCTTTTGAGCTGAAATCTCTAGCAGAAGAAATTGGCTTGGTTGATGTTGAGCTGTTGTTTTACCACTATCATGCTTTTCCACCTATACTTGAGGCATTGGCGCCGGAAATGTTTAGACGTCAAAGCATAGCAATGGAAAACCCAAGGGATTGGCGTGGATACTTCATGGCTTCAGCATTTATCTTGGTTGGTAAGGTTGCAGATAGAATAAGATGACAATATGAATTGCGAGATTGAATTTGACGGGTATGATTATTTCAATATCTGGCGCCACAGCAGAATAATTCGCGATTTATATCGGGATCGGGCCCTTTGTGTTGCAGAAGAAATGACTTGTGCTGTCCAAGCCTTGGACCTACTTACACCCAATTTCGAGGATGGTGACTCAATTATAGATGCTGGATGCGGTAGTGGGTACTTCTATCATTCTTTGTCAAAGAGGCTAAGCAGGTTTTATTATCTCGGCTTGGATGCTACACCCGAGCTCATTGAGATAGGACGAGAGTGCTTGCCAAAATTCGGCCTACCCGAGGAACAACTTAAGGTATGCAGAATTGAAGACTTCCGGGGGGCTGCAGATCACGTCGTGTGCATGAATGTTCTTACGAATTTGGACAACTATCACAAACCCCTTGAACGCCTCCTTTTGACCGCGCGAAAGACTTTGATCCTACGAAGTCGATTTCGGATACCGCTATCTACAAGTATGTTCAAGATAAGTTTTTAGATGACCAACTTCCACTGAAGGTTCATGTAAACACCTATGCTCGGGACGAAATTGTCCCGTTCATTGAGAGCTATGGGTTCAAAGTTGAGGTCGTCGAAGATGAACGTACGGGCGGGATTGCAGAAAACGTAATCGGTTATCCGCATTATTGGACGTTCATAGTTGCGCATAAAATCTAATTTTTGTTTATAGGTACTTTGATGTCACGTATTTTTGGTGCTGCTTCATTCAGTCAGAGCTTGAACTTTGAAACGCTGCCTAATGAAGTTCTATCCTCCTTTAATGGTTCGAAGCTCCAAAAGGTTGCGACTCATTCAAGCGTATTGGCGTGGAAGGGTGATAAAACGTCTATTCCTTTAGGAGAGTTCCAAGATGTATCCGTGGTAATTGACGGTCGTATTTTAAACTCAAAGGAGCTTTCCGGTGAATTCTTAAGCATTCGGAATGATATTGAACTCGTTAGTCAGCTATATCGAATGCACGGCTTTGAGAAAATGCTTGGTCAGCTTGAGGGTGATTTCGCAATAGTGCTTTTCGATGCAGCCGAACAGCGGTTGTATTTGGGGCGCGATCGATTTGGCGTCAAACCTCTTTACTATGCAACAATTGGAGATAGCGTCCTAGTATGTGGTTCGCAACCAAGAGTATTGCTCGCAGTTGAGGGGGTTGACGCTGATCTTAATAACAACTTTCTCGCACGCTTTGTCGGAATGCATTATCGTACTTTCGATAACAACCAAGAGCAAAGTCCCTATGCGAACATCCAGCAGGTGCCGCCAGGACATCTCCTAGCCTTTCAAAAGGGTTCCACACCTAAAATTGAACGCTACTGGTGTTTAAATAGTCGGGATGAATGGCGCGAGCCAAAAGAAGAGCTGTCTGAGAAGTACCGCGATCTTCTATTGCGGGCTGTGAAAAAGCGGGTTTCAGTCACTGACAGGCCTGCCTTTACTCTTTCTGGCGGCTTGGACTCTTCATCGGTGCTATGTTGTGCAGTTGAAGTACTGGCAACCAAGCAATCCGCATTTTCTACTGTATATTCGGACCCTACCTTCGATGAACGTACAGAAATACAGGATGTGGTTAACGACCGCGTTGATGAATGGTGTCCTGTTGAGTTGGGGGACGATATCGATATCTTTCAAATAGTGAAAGATATGGTGAGTATCCATGATGAACCAGTTGCAACTGCGACTTGGCTATCTCATTTCTTACTTGCAAAGGAAGTCGCGGGTAAAGGTTTCACCAGTTTGTTTGGTGGTCTTGGCGGAGACGAGCTCAACGCTGGCGAATACGAATACTTTCCAATGTACTTCGCGGATCTTAGAGTAGACGGTCAACTTGAGACCTTAGAAAGAGAGATTGAAGCTTGGGCTGGGCATCATGATCACGCAATTCATAGGAAAAATCGTCAAATTGCTGAAAAGATGATGCAGGATACCGCCGACCTCTCGTTGCCCGGGAGGTGTCTTCCCAACCAAGAGCGGATGCTTCGGTATAGTAAAGCCGTTGACAAGAGTTTTGTAGACCTCAGCGATTTCAAGCCAGTTATGGATGAGCCGTACGATAGCTATCTGAAGAACCGTACATATCAAGATATGGTGCGTGAGACTTTACCTTGCTGCCTGCGTGCAGAAGATCGTCAGTGCACTGCTGCTGGACTGGACCATTTTGATCCGTTTCTAGATCACCATCTCGTGGAGTTTATGTTCAGGGTGCCCGGAGATCTAAAAATCAGGAATGGCGTGACTAAACAACTTCTGCGCTCAGCCATGAAGGGAATTCTTCCGGAGGCAACCAGACAGCGTATTGCAAAAACAGGTTGGAATGCGCCGGCACATAAATGGTTCGGTGACCAGACACTTTCTCGGTTACGGGATGTGGCTACATCGACTCGATTCCGAGGGCATGGACTATTTAATGCCGACGAAGTTCTTAGATTGATCGACGAACATGAGCGGATAGTGCGGGAAAACCAACTACGGGAAAACCACATGATGTTTTTGTGGCAGCTTCTGAATGTGATCGTGTGGTTAGAATTGGATTAAGTAGACATCGTCATTTGGTTCGAGTCTATGATGTAGTTACGTGTAATGGATTGAGTCCAGTTTAAGTTGTATATATGAGTTTGCCAAATGGTTGGCCAGTACAATCAACACTCTGTGTATGCTGCAATAGAAAATCTTTGGCGGCAGAGACTTGATGTTAGTTAGTTTCATCAACTTCCTGTGGATTGCTAAATGCGATATTTTGTATTTGCTTCATACTCACTCGCGAACGGAGGAAAATTGTCTCATCTGTAGCCATTTTAAGTAAAACGTTAAGGCTGTTGTCGGTTTTGGAGAAGTTATGCTCGATTGTTAGTTGTTGCGAAGAGAGTATATACTGCCCAAGGATTTTCGGCGCGTGCTGATGGTAGGTCTTAATATGCAAAAAAAAGACGCGAGTTCTGGGGGGGTGATTTTGTCCCAGCTTGGTGTCGTGTATAGATGAGCAATAGTAAGATTTGCGGAATATGCATTCGAGGAGCTATTGGCGCCTAGGTCGAGAGAACGACAGCATGGTTAAATACGAGCGCTAAGTGCAGATTGAACAAAAAGCCTCAGTACGCCAGCGATGTGCGAGGAGCTCTGGGAAAGAATAGTAATAGTTCTTCGAGCAGCCCGTCCTAATATGAACTAACGATATCAGGATTTTCTGTGTCGCCGAGATAAAAACAGTTTTCTGAGCTGTAAACAATAGGGACTGTTGTCTTTGGCGGTGAAGATCCATACCGAATTTGTGCTGGTTCGAGTTGCTTGTCTAAGAGGTTTCTAGCCTCCTATACTGATATCCATAAACACCGAGAGAAACACTTTGCTTGAAGAAATGCCTCTCGCCCATGCGCACGATCCTGAGAATCATGTTTACTGTGGTTAGGCAACGGTATTCGAGTTTGTTATGAACCAATACATATACTTTTAAACCACGGAAATTCAAAAAATGAAGATCATTGCAGAAATAGGTTCGGTGCATGACGGTTCCTTCGGTAACGCGTGCAAGCTTGTCGAGTTGGCTGCAGAATGCGGGGCCGATATTGTTAAGTTTCAAACACATATTGCCGAGGCGGAAACTCTGGTTGATGCTCCCATGCCTCCCTACTTTAAGGGGGAGCCGAGGATGGAGTACTTCCGGCGGACGGCATTTTCCAGAGAACAATGGGCTGAAATCGGTAATGTTTGTACTTCTAACGGCGTACTCTTTCTTTCGTCACCTTTTTCTCTTGAGGCTGTAGATTTGCTGGAGTGTGTGGGAGTAGCAGCCTACAAGGTGCCATCTGGAGAAGTTACAAACCTTCCGTTGCTCGAAAAAATTGCTTCCATCGGGAAACCCGTACTCCTCTCTTCCGGCATGAGTAATTGGGATGAGTTAGATGCCGCTTATGAAGTGTTAAGTAGGACTTCTGAAGTAACTGTGATGCAATGTACCTCAGAGTATCCATGCTCCCCAAAAAAAGTGGGGTTAAACGTTATTGAGGAAATGCGCCAGCGTTATGGAGCATCTGTAGGATTTTCAGACCACACTGAGGGTTTTGCAGCTGCTTTCGCCGCAGCAGCAAGTGGAGCTTCGGTTTTTGAGAAGCACCTAACATTTTCAAAAAAGATGTATGGAAGTGATGCAGCTACCTCTATGGAGCCAGGGGATTTTAAGCTGTATTGCAGTGGACTACGAGATATCGAGCAAATGCTGAAATCGCCCGTTGACAAGGATAATATTGCTCCCTACGCGGAAATGAAACTAATCTTCGAGAAGAGTGTTGTCGCTGCCAGACCAATTGCGGCTGGTACTCTACTAGCATTTGAAGACCTAGCCTTTAAAAAGCCAGGTGATGGAATACCGGCTGCAAACTATCGGGCTTTGTTGGGAAAGAAGTTGGTCAAAGATGTTTCTGTCGATTACAAATTCTCAGATAATGATTTTTTCAATGAATAATTTTTAAGTTGGTCTAAGAAAAATGAAAAAAATCTGCGTAGTTATCGGTTCAAGGGCGAACTACAGCTCGGTCAAGTCTGCAATGTTGGCTATCAAGCGGCATCCGGATCTAAAATTAATGGTCGTTGCAGCAGCGTCTGCCGTGCTCGACCGTTATGGTTCTGTCGTCAATTTGATGGAGAAAGATGGATTTGCGATTACAGAGCGTCTTCATTTTCTTCTGGAAGGCGAGACACCTACTACAATGGCCAAGTCAACGGGTATCGGGCTAATTGAACTTTCTTCTGCTTTCGAACGCCTTAAACCTGACGTCGTAATCACGGTCGGCGATCGCTTTGAGACTATGGCGACAACATTGGCTGCTGCGTATATGAATATTCCAATCGCCCATACAATGGGGGGGGAGGTGACCGGAACAATTGATGAGAGCATCCGACACGCGGTAACGAAGTTTTCACATATTCACTTCCCGGCGAGCCGAGATGCGGCTGAACGTATCGAGAAACTTGGGGAGCCAACGGATACAATTTTCCGAGTAGGGTGCCCGCGCATTGATCTAGTTGCAGAAATTTTACAGGATCGCCCATCAACTCTTACAGAAAAACTCTTTGAACTTGGTGTTGGAGACAAAATCAATTTGGGTCATCCCTTTGTCTTGGTGTCGCAGCACCCTGTAACAACTGAGTACGGCGCAGGAGAACACCAGATATGGGCGACATTGTCTGCCGTGAAACGCACCGGAATGCAAGCGATAGTGCTTTGGCCAAATGCTGATGCTGGTGCTGACGACATTGCTCGAGGTATTCGGAAGTGGCGCGAGCAAGGGTTGGCCGAAAATATGCATTTTTTCAAGAATCTGCCAATTGACATATATGTGCAACTGATGGCGCATACAAAATGCCTCGTCGGAAATTCTTCAAGCGGCATCCGTGAAGGAGCTTATATTGGTACTCCTGTAGTCAATATCGGAAGCCGCCAAAATGCTCGCGAACGCGGCTCAAATGTCCTTGATGCTAACTATGACGAAAATGAGATCTATCGGGCTATAGTTACTCAAAGTGCAAAAGGGCGGGGTAGAAGCGAAGACATTTACGGTGATGGGGCTGCGGGCGAGAAGATTGCTAACGTTTTGGCAAAAATCGGGTCAGTAAAGTTACAAAAAACAATCACGTACTGATGTTATGAAAACGCTTGCTATTATCCCGGCGCGGGGCGGTTCCAAAGGTGTTCCGAGGAAAAATATACGCCTCCTAGCGGGCAAGCCTCTCATTGCTTACTCGATTGAAGAAGCTTTGAAGGCTCCTAATGTAGATAGAGTTTGCGTGACAACCGAAGACGCTGAGATAGCGGAAAAAGCCATGCAATACGGTGCAGAGGTGTTGTTGAGACCTGAGCATCTTGCTCAAGATGAAACTCCGACGCGAGATGTCTTATGGTTCCATGTGCAGGAGTTGGAAAGGGAGGGCTATATCCCCGATGTTGTCCTGACTTTGCAGCCTACTTCACCGCTCCGGACAGCCACGCATATCAAGCAGGCAATTGAACTGTTCGCGTCTTCGGCTGATGCGGACAGTTTGGTGAGCTGTGTGGAAGTGCCGCATAACTTCCATCCAATGTCTGTAATGAAGTTGAACACAGCTGGGTTTCTAGTTCCTTTCATCGATCAGAAAGAGGTTTTGTTGCGTCGTCAGGATAAGTCAGCAGTTTTCGCACGTAATGGCGCTGCCATCTACCTAACCCGAACCGAAAAACTTCGTGAGTTTGTCTTTGGAGGGCGACTGCTTCCATACATGATGCCTGAACAAGAATCGCTTGATATTGATTCGCTTGAAGACTTTAAACGAGCTGAGATGGTTATTGCTGGAAGCGAATTTTGATCATGATTTCATCTTTGATGACGAGAGTTGCGCGTCGGTTCCTTCTTGAATTTGATGTGCTTAGGTGGAAAAAGGCGGTTCGTCATCTCACGCGTCAAAATCAAACCTCTAATTCGCGGCAAAAAACGTTCCTAGTATGCGATCTGCTGGCCATGATCGGCGGCGTAAAGACTGAGGTGTTGTTCTCCTGGGGCATGGCTCTTCAAGGCTATAAGCCTGTTGTATTGCTCAACCATGCTGAACCTATTTTGGAGAAGCTCTATCGTGCGGTTTTGGTAAATGTCGAGTTCGTTTATTTCGATACTTATTGTAGGAAAGTTGATCAAGTAACTCAAAATCGCAAAGTTGAAGCGTTACTGAAAGAATATCACGGTCATGTTCACGGCCTATTGAGCTTCGAGGTCGACGGAATACGCGTTGGTAAAAATGCTCTGTCCCTCGCAATCAGGAAATTGCGGGTAGGCAAGATAGATTTGTCAGATCCGCACCACTTTAATGAAGTGAGAAATGCGTTTTCTTATTCAATGACGGCAGCGGTAGCTGCGCAAAAACTCATTCTTGATATTCAGCCGGAACGAGCGCTTTTTAATGAGCGTGGATACACGCCCGCTGGCGAAGTTTTCGATGCCTGTATACTCTCTGGATGTGACGCCATTCAATGGATTGGTGCGCCACGGGAGGATGAGCTTATGTTTAAGCGGTATAACCTCTCAAATCGTTCTGTGCATCCTTTGTCGCTGTCCGATGAAGTCTGGGAACAGGTAAGTAAAGGTGGTCGGGGCGAACATGTCGAAAGCATTGTTCTGGCACGAATATTCAACAACTATGATGAAGGTGCAGCATACAACCGGCAAAAGTTACAGGATGGAAAGAAACTTGTAAGCCGGGACGAAGTGATTCAAAACCTTTCCATCGACCCCTCCAAGAAAACGGCAGTCATCTTCACTCATATTCTTTACGACGCAACATTCTTCTATGGGGAAAGTCTTTTTGAAGACTATCAACATTGGTTGATCGAAACAGTGCGTTCCGCGATCAAGAATTCAGCTCTCAACTGGGTAATTAAGGTGCATCCTGTAAATGTTTGGCGCTCCAAGATGGATGATATGCCTATGGAGCAGCTTGAAGTCGTTGCGCTGAGAAATGAATTTGGTGAATTGCCGGATCACATACGGATTATGCCTGCGGACACACAGATAAATACCGGCTCCTTATTTGATGTTATTGATTATGCTTTAACTGTACGCGGGACGATCGGTATGGAATTGCCTTGTCTCGGAATTCCTGTCGTTACAGCTGGTTCAGGTCGCTATTCAGGGCACGGTTTTACGATAGACCCTCAAAACGTTCATGAATTCTCAGAGCAATTAGCGACCTTGCATATGGTGCCGCCACTAACACCAGTGCAAAAAAAAGCAGCACAGCAATACTATTTTGCAACGATGTTTTTGCGACCTACTGCGTTTTCATCATTTGACATCGATTATGAAGCTTACAGCTATGGACTCAAAGACTTGGCAGTCGATTGCACCGTTGTCCCAAAAGTAGACTGGGGACAAGACTTAAAAAAATTATCAGCATGGATATCCTCTGATTCAAGCCAAGACTTCCTCACAATTTCCGAACAATGATTGTTCGCTTAATACTCAATGATAAGATCAACACTGATAATAATTGGCAACAAGTCACTTGTGTTCGGCCAAAAATTGAAAAAAAGCAGAGGCGTGTTTAGGGCATGTGTGGAATTGTTGGATTAGTTGGTGCGCAGATTTCGGACTGGGTTCAAGCAATGAACGATGTCCAGTCTCACCGTGGCCCCGATGATGGTGGTGCCTACTTTGACGATCAAAACATGGTCTCTCTCGCGATGCGGCGTTTGGCTATCATTGACTTCGCAGGTGGCGAACAGCCAATAATTTCAGCCGATGGCCGGTATGCTATTGTCTACAATGGTGAAATTTTCAACGCTCCAGAGTTGCGGTGTGAACTGGAAGCTGACGGTGTCGCGTTTACTTCTGATCATTCAGATACAGAAGTTCTGTTTCAACTATTACAGCGTGAAGGGACGTCTTGTCTCCCCAAGCTCAATGGCATGTTTTCATTCGCATTGTGGGATAAACAAAAGCGTGAACTCCTGCTGGGGAGGGACCGTTTCGGAATTAAACCTCTCCACTATCTGGAAAGTGGAAGTACTTTCGCTTTTGCATCGGAAATTAAAAGCCTCAAGGTCTTGCCACTTGATTTTGGCAAGTTGGATGCTGAGAGCATCTATCACTATTTCAGTCTGCTTTATGTCCCCGGATCCCAAACGGCTTACTCGGCGATCAAGCGTGTGCCACCAGGGAGCTTTCTGAAATACTCTCTTGATGATCGGTCGGTTGAGGTGCAGCCTTTTTGGCAAATGCATTTTGCGCCGGAAAACGGGCTGAGTCGTGAGGACTGGTGTAGTGCAATCAGAGAGGAACTAGGAGCGGCGGTCAGTAGATGGGCGTGGTCAGATGTTCCGGTCGCGATTTCATTGTCAGGCGGTTTGGACTCTTCTGCCTTGGCGGGGCTAGCTGTTCAGCAAGGTGTTAATCTTAAAAGCTTTTCCTTGGGCTTCTCGGGTGATGGTGAGGAAGATTGGAATGAATTGCCTCTTGCTCGGAAAGTTGCAGAAAAATGGGGCATGGAACACGAAGAGATCGTTCTGGACCCGAAGGTTCTCTTGGATGAGCTCCCACAAATGGTAGCATCACTAGATGAGCCATATGGCGGCGGGTTGCCATCTTGGTTTGTGTTCAAGGGGATGGGCGAGCAATTTAAGGTGGCAGTTACAGGCAGCGGCGGTGATGAACTGTTTGGTAATTATGGAAAGTGGCTTTCCTTAGAAGCCAGGTGGTTGGGTAGATTTGGTCGGCGCAAGCCACTTGAAATTACTGAGGAGAACTTCCGAAAGAATATGTTCGATCAGTTCTACTATGCATCTGATTCCTTCAAAAAAGAGCTCTTTGCCGGAACCGATATTGCTGATTATGCAACATCCCATTTTCTTCGCGAGCGGTTTTTGGATGCAGGACGCCAAGGAGCTTCAACAGTAAGGGACGCGCATGCAATTATGGATTGTGAGACGCAATTGTGTGACGAGTTCCTCCTAATGACAGATAGGTTTTCAATGGCGCATTCACTTGAAGCAAGGACACCATTTCTTGATAATGGTTTTGTGGATCTGGTATCGCGAATTCCAGCAGAGATTAGGACATCTAGATCCGATCTTAAAGGTTTGCTTAGGGATTCTGTTGCTCCGTTGTTGCCTCCTGAACTCGTAGGTGCCCCCAAAAAGGGGTTTGTTATCCCGCTTGGTAAATGGTTGCGGGCTGAACTCAAAGATATTGTCAGAGAGCTTTTGAGCGAAGAAAAGCTGAAGCAGCAGGGATACTTTAATCCAGAGTTTGTTTTGCGTCGGTTGGCTGAGCACCAAGATGGCAAAAAGGACCATACATACTTCTTGTGGCCGATGTTGATGTTCCAGCTTTGGCAGGCACGGTAGGAGGCGATGAAAGTAGTACACGTCTCGACGAGCGACGTCGAAGGAGGATCAGCAAGATCTGCTTGGCGGATACATGAGAATATAGAACAGCTTGGTGTCGACAGCCGCATGCTCGTCGGTTTCAAATCATCTGATAGTTATAATGTCGACGTCATTGCAAACACCAAGTTTCTGGCAAAGGCCGACCATTTTGTAAATCGGGTACAGTTGAAGCTGGGGATGCAATATTGCTATCTGCCTTCGCAGAGAAGAGTGAGTTCCCATACTTGGCTTAAAGAGGCATCGATTATCCAGCTCTATAACTTGCATGGTGGTTATTTCAATCTGGCAAGTCTTAAGGGGCTGAGTTCAGGGAGCCGAATTGTATGGCGATTGTCTGATTTATGGCCGATAACCGGGCATTGCGCATATCCCGGAAGCTGTCAGAACTGGGTATCTGGTTGTGGACAATGCCCGGATCTTGATACTTATCCGGGAATCGGAGTTGATACAACGGCAGTGCTTTGGCGTAGGAAAAGTAAAATCTACGACGCGATCAAGCCGTTTACGGTGGTGGCTCCGTCTTCATGGACAGAACAAGCCGCGCGAAAAAGCCCCCTTTTTGATGGCTGTGATATTCGGCGGATTCCGAATGGTATTGATGTCAGACTGTACCGTGAGAGAAATCAGTACGCTGCTCGAAGGCTGCTGGGAATAGACGACAATCGACCGGCGATTTTCTTCTGCGCACATGTTGCGTTCGATAATCCGAGAAAAGGTACAGATTTTCTTCAGAAAGTTTTGAATTCCCTGCCTAACCCAAAAGATTATTGTTTTATTGTTGCGGGGCGTGAATCAGAGAAATGGGTCGGCCATTCACCCTTGGATACTTATTCACATGGTTTTGTCGACGATGATGAAACACTCGCGAACTTGTATGCGGCCTCTGATGTCGTGCTGATACCTTCCGCGGTCGAAAACCTTCCAAATACAGCGATTGAAGCACTTTCTTGCAAAAAGCCGGTTGTGGCACTTGATGCAGGAGGGATGGCAGATGTTGTTCGCAACGGCGAAACAGGGTTCTGTCTGCCAAGTGGTGACGTTCAGGGATTTGTCAGGCAACTTCACTCTCTTTTAAGTGTTGAACAGTTGCGCCTTAACATGGGACAAAATGGACGAAACCTGATTGAAAAAGAGTTTGACGAGAAGGTCGAAGCTCAAAGGTTTGTGGAGCTTTATGACAGTTTGTTAGGGTTAGAAAATTGAGTGCGAACTTTCCCAAAGTTCTATTTGTTACCCCGCATGCATTCAATCAAGTCACTGGCGGCGGGATTACGTTTTCGAACCTGTTTAATGGGTGGCCTAAGACTTCGATCGCGACTGTACACAACGACCCAGAGCCGACGACATCTGATGTGTGTGATCAGTATTATGTTCTGGGCGAAGATGAACTTGACTATGTGGAGCCGATTTCTTCTGTCCGCAGAGTTTTGAGAAGTAGAAAATCAGGGCAATTTGCCGATGAACGACCCGGTGCACAGAGCGTTGAACAAGCGGAGATAAGAACAACTAAATCCCGACAGATATCTTCATGTATCAAAAGTGCTGGTATCAAATTGCTAGGTACAAGTTTCCCTGAAAGAGCAAGGCTTAGCCCGTCACTTGAACGTTGGATCGAGGAATATAGGCCTGAGGTGATCTATACCATCCTTGGCACAAACGGCATGATAAAGCTTGTCGAGGACATTGCTGATCGGTTTGAGTTGCCGATTGTCGTGCATTTTATGGACGATTGGATGGCTGCAAGTCACCGCCAGGGCATGTTGGCCCCAATTATGCGCAAGGAAATGTTGCGATTGGTGAATTCAGTTGTCGGGCGTGCAAAATGTTGTTTGGCAATTTCTCCAGCGATGAAGGAGGCCTACGAAGTTCGTTTCGGCAGAGGTTTCGAGGCGTTTCAGAATACAATCGATTTTGATCAATGGTCCAAGTTTGCAAAGCGGGATATAAATTGCAGCGAAGTTGCTGATATTGTTTACATCGGATCCATTTTTCCCAATGCACAGTTGGATGCTTTGGTGCAATGTTGCCAAGCAGTAGCTGAGTTAAATAGGTCAGGCGTACCTGCAAAGCTTACCATTAGCAGTCCGTCCGGACACGGTGAGCGATACCGTTCGGTGTTGCAGGTAGACCCTTGTATTGAAATCATTGAGACAATTCGTGATGACACTTCCTTCTTTCAGCGCATCGCAAAAGCCGACCTGTTATTGCTTCCAGTTAATTTCGACGAAGAAAGCATCAGATTTATCCAGTATTCCATGCCGACCAAAGTGCCTGCATATTTGACTGCTGGTGGGCCAATACTTGTTTACGGTCCAGCTCAAGCAGCACAGGTAGCTTATGCTCTTACAGATGGTTGGGGATACATTGTAGACCAAAAATCGCTGTGTGATTTGGTCGATGGCATGCGTGAGGTGCTGTTGAATGTTGATCTCCGCACAAAACTAGTTACAAGCGCTCGTTTGAAGGCAAAAGAAAATCACGATTTGAATGTGGTAAGAGCTGAGTTTCAGAAGCGGATCATTGATGCAGTGAGTCCGGACCAAAAAGTGGGGCAATAATTCGCATGAAACAGGTGTTGGTGAAGCAAGGCGGTGTAGTGGTGGAAGACATTCCCGCGCCACAAGTTGAGAAAGGGACTCTACTTGTCCGCGTTTGCTATTCCTGTATCTCAGTTGGCACAGAAATGAGTGGCGTAAAGGCAAGTTCTGCACCGCTTTGGAAAAGAGCTTG
Organism: Thalassospira sp.; assembly: GCF_048059015.1. Lineage (GTDB taxonomy): Bacteria > Pseudomonadota > Alphaproteobacteria > Rhodospirillales > Thalassospiraceae > Thalassospira. Next base: position 183,314 of record NZ_JBLLNT010000012.1, read on the forward strand.
GCAGAAGCCTTCTGACGTCAAGAAAGTCCTTGATCGGGTTCGCAGCACAGGTCTGCGAGAGACAAGCGAACTGGTGCGTAGAAAGCTCCAGACTGCACATCCAATAGGTTACTCCGCTAGCGGTTTTGTGATCGCTGTTGGTGAAGGGGTCGAAGACATAGCTGTGGGGGCACGAGTTGCCTGCGCAGGGTCTCAGGCTGCTCATCACGCCGAGATAATATCAGTGCCAAGAAATCTCGTTGTCGAGGTGCCAAAAAGTGTCGAATTGAAAGATGCGTCTACCGTAACACTTGGTGCAATCGCTTTGCAGGGGGTGCGGCGCGCCCAACCAACACTTGGCGAGACGATGATTGTAATTGGCCTTGGTATCCTTGGCCAGTTGACACAGCAGATATTGCGCGCCAACGGTGTGAATGTGCTTGGTGTAGACTTGGATTCAGAGCGCGTGGAACTGGCACGATCCAACGGTATGAAATACGGATTTGACGTGGCTGGTGATCAGATGATCAAAGCTGCATACCGGCTGTCAGATGGGTACGGGGCAGATGGCGTCATTATTACAGCGGCAACCCCGAGCAGCGAGTTACTATCAAGTGCATTTCAAGCTTGCCGCAGAAAGGGCCGAGTAGTTCTCGTAGGCGATGTTGGAATGGATATTGATCGTCAGGACATCTACGCAAAGGAATTAGATTTCCTTGTTTCAACGTCTTATGGTCCAGGGCGCTATGACCGCATGTATGAAGAAAGCGGTCTGGAATATCCCTTGCCGTATGTGCGTTGGACAGAAAACCGGAATATGGGCGCGTTTCTGGAACTGGTCGCTGATGGCAGAGTGTCAATTAGATCACTGGTGGCAGATGAATTTAAACTGGATAAGGCTCCAGAAGCCTATTTTGCCTTGCAAGATGGTGCAAAGCGACCTCTATCGGTTTTGCTAAGCTATGATCAATCTGAAAAAGAGATCGTGCGAACTGTCCCTGTAGGCGCAAGAAGGCACGGTCGCGATCAGGTGATTCGTGTTGCAGTAGTCGGGGCAGGTGGTTTTGCCACCAACACCTTAATGCCAATCATGAAGAAGATGCCAGAGCTCTTCGAAATGGTTTCAGTGGTCACTCGGCAAGGACACAACGCAATGAACGTTGCTCGCCAGTTCGGAATATCTGAAGCTTCTACAGATTTCGAGGCTGTTCTGAAAAACTCTGAGGTTGATGCCGTTGTAATTGCAACGCGACATGATCTGCATGGGAGAATGGTGTTAAAGGCCTTGAAAGCGGGAAAGCATGTGATGGTTGAAAAGCCACTGTGCTTGACAGAGGCAGAAGCTCTCGAAATCGAGAATTATTTTCGCGCAAGCGGTGATAATGGCAACGTCCTGATGGTTGGGTTTAATCGCAGGTTTTCCCCAATGGTCGCGAAGGTCCGTAATGAACTGAAAAACCGTACGTCCCCTGTGATGATTAATTATAGAGTTAATGCGGGGTTCATTTCTGCAGATAATTGGGTGCATGATACGCAGGGTGGCGGGCGGAACCTTGGTGAAGCTTGCCATTTCTATGATCTTTTCACCGCACTTACTGATGCCGAGGTGACTTCAGTAGTTGCCAAGTCAATTGTTCCAAAAACAGGTTACTATTGCAAAACAGATAACTTCGCGATGATGGCGACCTACTCCGATGGTTCTGTGGCAAACCTTACATATACATCTCTTGGAAATGCGAAGCACCCCAAGGAGCGAATGACGATTTATGCCGAGGACAAGGTCATTGATCTCGAAGACTATCGCATCTTGAGAGGAGAGGGGGTTCATTTCTCCCCTGTCGAGGTAAAGCAGATGGAAAAAGGTCATCGCGAAGAAATGAAGGCATTCGCTGAAGCCGTTCGGTGTGGCGGTGATTGGCCCATTCCTTTGTGGCAGGTCCTGCAGGCGACCCGTATTGCGTTAAAAGTACAGGATCAGATATTGGGTGTTGACGGAGATGCAAAATGACTCTGTTGCTTAATCAACGCTCTGAACGTCACGTAGAAGAAACAAAGGGTTTCTTTGATGATTTGGCAGGGGGATGGAGCAAGCGCTATGCAGATGATCCCGCAATGTTCGCTCGCTCTCAGCGCTTCTACAGTAGTTTGATAATGTATCAACAGCCTGGAGCCAAGCTTCTTGATTTCGGGTGTGGTAGCGGTTTGGTAGCGAAGCACCTTGCTGATAAAGGTTATAATGTAACCGGCGTAGATGTTTCACCGGAAATGATAGAGCACGCAAATCTGCTCTCAAGCGTCTCCGGTCCTGAATTCCGAGTTTATGCCGGAAAGGGTGAATTGCCGTTCGAGGCAGATAGCTATGATGCTGTGATCAGCTCAAGCGTATTTGAGTATTTGCCGGATCCGCAGGCAATCCTGTCTGACTTTCACCGGGTGCTGAAAAATGGAGGCACTCTTTTATTGACCGTGCCTGATATGAGGAACAGTTTCCGTAAGAAGGAGAGCATCAAGCGGGCTTTGATGCTGTTCCCGCCTATCCATTATTTTCTTAAGAAAAGCCGTTGGAGAGAAGGGTTGTCCTACCTGAGGCTGTCTTGTAACCGGTTTTCAATCGAGCGTTGGCAAAGAATTCTCGATGCTGCGGGGTTTGAAGTTCTATCTGTTCCCGATGAGCAAGGTACGTTGATAATGCTCTCTGCGCGCGCTCAAGACGTTAGGTGATTTTATGGTTCCTGCTCCTGCTGAAAATGTTTATGCAACTTCGAAAAAAATCAAGTTTGCCCAATACTGGCTTTCTCGTCAGTCTGAGAAATTAGGTCGCGAAGTAAAGGTTTTGGATTTTGGTTGCGGTAATGGCGAGGAATTGGCGCGTTATATCGTAAGCGAAACGATAGACTATACAGGTATCGATATTCACCTACCCTCACTGGAACATGCTCGCGCAGAATTGGGGAACGATAAGGCCGTTTTCCTGAGTGAAGTGCCCGACGGTGAAAAATATGATGTTATTATCATGTCTGAGGTTTTGGAGCATCTGGACGAACCGGTTGAAATATTGAAACGTTTGGTCCCCAAATTGCGCTCTGACGGAATTTTTATCTGTTCTGTGCCAAACGGATATGGATTGACCGAGATAGAAAAATACGTAGACGCTAAGCTTCGTCTTTATAAGGCCTTGCGTTGGGCAAAACGCAAGATTGCAGGTCGGCACAATGAGGGCCCATCTGTTATGGACGTGCCGTACAACTATGAGTCGGGACATGTACAGTTTTACACCAAGTGTTCGTTGCGAAGGGTAGTCCAAAAAGCCGGTCTCGATTTCAAGGCCTTCCAGAATGGTAGCTTGATGGGGGCTGATTTAACCGGGGCGACAATATTCTTATTCAAACCTCTGATTAAATTGAATACGTGCATTGCAGACTTCTTACCGTTCTGGGCGGTGGCAACTTGGCACTTCGTACTTTGTAGATCAGAGGAAAAATAACAGCTCCGGACTGAAGACAAAGAGAGGGAACTCTGGATACGATGCGTTTCTCGTCCTGTTTCGAATTGTTGAGGGGCAAATCTGTTCGACAGGTCATGCATCTTCTCGTGGGCGTATTGCTGCGCAGGGCTAAACGTTTGGTGTGGCGTTTGAAGGACAAAAAACTTGCGTCCTATATGGCTTTAAAGCGCTTGCCGAAAGGCTGTTGGGGATGGCGTATCGCAACCGACGGATTATCAGATATACATGAGTCAGCTGAAATTCTCCGTATCAGCGAGCAATCTCTGAGACATGAGGTTGATCTTTTGGGAAGTGGCCCGCTATGCGTAAATCGTTTCGGTGAGCTGCAGCAGTTCGATCACGACGGTAATTGGCTCAAGGCTTGTGTCAGTTCGCGCAACTTGAGAAGAAGTCAACAAATCTGGCAGATGATTTTTCATGGGAGCTGGGCCTCTGCCAAATACCACCCGATCGATTGGCAGAGAGATTTTAAATCAGGAAGTTGCTGGGATTCACGCACTTGGTTCTTGGACGTTCAGATAGGTAAGGTGGCTGGTGCAGACATAAAGGTTCCTTGGGAACTAGCGAGGCTGCAACATTTGCCATTGATGGCGATACGAGCCTGTCAGCAGCGCATTGGGTCTGAGGGTGCAACCGCTTCCAAAAAGAAGTATGTCGTTGAAATCCGAGCCCAAATTCTCGACTTCATTGCCAGCAACCCTCCGAGGTATGGCATCCATTGGCGCACACCTATGGAAGTGGCAATTCGTGGGGCAAATATTCTGCTTTGTCTCGATATTCTGCACAGTGGAGGGGTATCTCTCGACCATGCTGCGATGCAGACTATTCATGACTTCATTGACGCGCAAACGCGCCACATTCTCGCAAATCTTGAGTGGTCGGAGCAGGAACGCGGCAATCATTATTACGCAAACATTCTAGGCGTGTTGTTTGCCGCAACGTATCTCCCAGATAGCCCGGAACGCAGAGCTTGGAAGGCATTCGCAGTTCATCAGCTCAATCTAGAAACAGATCGCCAGTTTCTGGACGACGGTGGGAACTTCGAAGGCTCTTCCGGTTATCATCGCCTTACACTTGAAATGGCTGTATATGCTCTTGCGATTGTACGAGGTTATGAAAGCTCAGAACAAAAAGATTTTGAGACTTATGATCGGAGCTTGATCAACGTACGTCCGCCATTTCCTGCAGCACCATCGCCCCTTTTTATGACTGAGCAGGGAGAAAGTCGATTTTCCTCACAGGTTCACGCAAAGATTTTTTCCGCTGTGAACTTTCTGGTGCATTTAACCCGGCCGGATCGAAGGTTTACCCAAATCGGTGATATCGATTCCGCAAGGTTGTTCAAGCTTGAGCCGATATGCAGAGATGGTCGTGAAGATACCGTAAACCCATCTGGCGTCATCGGTGCTGCGTCAGGCTTGTTTCCTGATTGCAATGACGAACTAACTTGTCTGGATCAAAAAATTGTCCACCACCTTTCTCGAGGAAACTCGTTGAAGGCCATAAGCATTGGTGGTTTTGATACTGGTGGGGAGGGGCTTGGGAAGTTGCGTGAACAGTTTTTATCCGAATATGATCGAAGTGATAACAAGCATAAGCATAGAACATTTATTTCCGGGGATGTTCCGTTTAACCAGTTAACTTTATTTAAATATCCGATTTTTGGGGTTTATATTCTCAAGGCACCGTCGTTCCACCTGTCTTTCAGGTGTTTTGATCATCGGAAAGGTGGGTCTTGGGGACATGCTCACGATGACAATCTTTCTTTGGAATTGGTTATTGATGGTGTTCCTATATTAACGGATCCAGGAAGCTTCGTTTACACAGCTGACACAGAGCGGCGAGAGCTCTATCGAGGCCACGGGTCTCACTTTGTGCCACGTGCCAAAGGTTGTTTTGCTGCGGACACGAATAGCAGTTTGTTCTCTATCAGGCATTTGGCGACAGCTCACTGCCTAGCAGCAGAAAAATCGGGTTTTATTGCACATTTACAAGGTGATGAATGGTCAGTTAAGCGAATGATTGCAGTTGAGCCGAGTGGAATTGAAATCTGGGATATTGCTGTTGGTGCCGAACTAGAACCCTACTTGGTGAAACAAGCAATTCACCCTACAACCGATGGCTATGGACGTGAAACCCAGAATCCTATTTGTACTCTCTGAAGGGCTACAATCGACGGTGATTGACTCCCAGGTCTTGCAGCACGCGAGAGTTCTGAAAGACATTGGAATTGCTGAGTTCTCGATTGTGACACTTGCATGTAGCGATGCCGCCTATGCACAGGCTCATGAGCAATTGCAGCGATCAAAAGAAGTTGCTCAATGTGACATAAAGATCATTCGCGGGATTAGGCCAGGCATTCCATTCTCGGAGTGGATCAACGGCAAAAAGCTTGTTTCATTTGCTGCGGCGGAGAAGCTTGAATTCGATAAGATTCACGCTCGTACTGAGTACACTGCAGCTGTTTGTGGCGGGCTGGTGCGAGAAACCGGTAAACCTCTGATTTGGGATTGCCGCGGAGATTTTTTTGCGGAGCGTGTTGATAGAATTCCTTATGGGTTAAAACGGAGTTTTATGCGGTTTGTTGTGGGGGCAGTGTATCAACGCCGCGTGCGAATGGTGGCTCGAACCGCGGAGTCTGCCATTTTCGTAACGAGTGTACTTCGTGAGAGAATGGAGAAATTCTGGGGTAAGAAGCACTCAGTCGTCATTCCTGGTGCGGCGGCGGGTAATCTCTTTTACTTCGACCCAGTGTTACGTAGGACCACGCGAGAAAAGTTGGGAATAAAGCCGGCGACCCTGGTACTGGTTTATGGTGGCAGCATGTTGGAGTATCAAAAGTTTGAAGAAAGCCTTGGTTACTTCAATCAATTACGCGATTCCGGCATAGACGTGCACTATTTGGTCGTTACGAATCAACGCCGGGAGGCTGCGAAAAAAGCTGGATTAGACGGGGACGTAACCATCATTTCAGCACGCCTAGAAGAAATGAATGAGTATTTGAATGCGGGAGATGCTGCTTTCATGGTCCGAGACTACTTGCCATTGAATGCTGTGGCTTTCCCAACAAAATTCTCAGAATATGGGCTTTGTGGCTTACCCGTGATCATGAATTCTTCTGTGCCCGACGCGTATAAACTCGGTTTGGAAGCAGGGAATATTATTGATTGTCATAACATTGATCGTATCAAACCCTTTTCTGATGCGGAAAGGACCAGAGTCGGTGAGTTCTATCGCGCACGCGTCACGAAAGAGGCACAAGCTACTTTGTATAACGGTCTTTACCAAAAAGCTTAGCCCCTCTCAGCTAGCAGAACTTGCGAAGAATGGTATTGCTGAAGCCAAGACTAGTTGACAGCTATTAGCGCGAATTCACTCTAGGAAGAATTCTGTAGTAGGTTTGTTTTGAGCTTTTCTTCACTGGAGTACTCCGTCTCAATACCATTGAATTACAGAAATTGGTTCTCCTTACTCGCAAGACTGGCCCTTGGAACACAGCGTGATATATATGCCGCCATGATGGATGATCCCTTCGAAATTGATGAATTCGCCGCCAGCCCGGAAATGCGTCTGTCTGATGCGCCGACCCCGGCTTATCTCGACAATCTGAATGACGAGCAGCGCGATGCTGTCGAAACGCTTGATGGGCCGCTTTTGGTGCTTGCCGGTGCCGGAACGGGGAAAACCCGCGTTTTGACCACGCGTTTGGCGCATTTGCTGGAATCCAAGGCACAGACAGAACGCCTGCATCCGCAGCAAATCCTTGCGGTGACCTTTACCAACCGTGCGGCAAAGGAAATGCAGGAACGTGTTGCTCAGGCGCTTGGTCGTCCGGTTGAAGGCTGGTGGTTGGGAACGTTCCACTCGCTTTCAGCGCGCTTGTTGCGCCGTCATGCAGAGCTTCTTGGGCTGCAATCAAACTTCACCATCCTTGATAGCGATGATCAGGTTCGTCTGCTTAAGCAGATCATGGATGCCGAACAGATCGATCCGAAAAAATGGCCAGCCAAGCAGCTGATGGGCATCATCCAGCGCTGGAAGGACAAGGGCCTGACGCCCGAACGGGTCAATGAAAGTGTCGAATTTGCCAATGGCGGGGCAAAGCACCTTTACAAGATTTATCAGGAACGTCTGAAGGTTCTGAATGCCTGCGACTTTGGCGATCTGTTGCTGCATTGCCTCACACTTTTCCAGCAACACCCGGAAGTCCTGAAACAGTATCAGAACACCTTCCGCTATATTCTGGTCGATGAGTATCAGGATACCAACGTCGCCCAGTATCTGTGGCTGCGCGCGATGGCGATGGTTCATCGCAACATCTGCTGCGTTGGCGATGATGATCAGGCGATCTATAGCTGGCGCGGGGCTGAGGTTGGCAACATCCTGCGTTTTAAATCCGACTTCCCCGGTGCCAAGGTTGTCAGGCTTGAGCAAAACTATCGCTCCACACCGCATATTCTGGCCGCTGCATCCAAACTGATCACGTTCAATGATGGGCGTCTGGGCAAGCAGCTTTGGACAGAGATTGATACCGGCGAGAAGGTCTTTGTCAAAGGTGTCTGGGATGGCGAGGCCGAAGCACGGCTTGTGGGCGAAGACATCGAAGCGCTTCAGCGCAAGGGTGTGGGTGCATCACAGATCGCCATTCTGGTACGCGCCGGTTTCCAGACCCGTGAATTTGAAGAACGCTTGATCACGCTGGGTATTCCATACCGCGTTGTCGGTGGTCCGCGCTTTTACGAGCGTCAGGAAATCCGTGATGCGCTGGCTTATATTCGCCTTGTTGCGCAGCCCGATGACAGTCTGGCGTTTGAACGCATCGTCAATGTGCCCAAGCGTGGTGTGGGTAAAGCGACCCTTCAAACCCTGCATCAATATTCCCGTGATCAGGCGATCTCGCTTCCGGCGGCGGCACGCGATTTGATTGATACCGAAGAACTTAAACCCAAGATGCGTCAGGGCATCGGTGGGCTTTTGGGTGATTTCAAACGCTGGCGCGAGATGCTTTCGAACAGCTCCCATGTCGAAGTGGTCGAAACCGTTCTTGATGAAAGCGGCTATACCGATATGTGGCGCACCTCCAAGGAGATCGATGCGCCAGGCCGACTTGAGAACCTGAAAGAACTTGTTTCCGCGATTGGCGAGTTTGAAAACCTGACCAGCTTCCTTGAGCATGTTTCGCTGGTGATGGAAAACGAGCAAAACGACGCGCAGGAAAAAGTCACCATCATGACTCTGCATGCCGCCAAGGGGCTTGAGTTTGACTATGTCTTCCTGCCCGGTTGGGAAGAGGGTGTTTTCCCGCATCAACGTGCGATGGATGAAAGCGGGGTCAAGGGCCTCGAAGAAGAACGTCGTTTGGCCTATGTCGGGATCACGCGCGCACGCAAACGGGCAACCATTTGCTATGCGGCGAACAGGCGCATCTACAACCAGTGGCAATCGGCCTTGCCGTCGCGCTTTGTTGATGAATTGCCTGATGAGCATATTGAACGCATCAGCGATACCGGGCTTGGTGGGCATGGCGGCAATCATTCACCGGGCGCATGGGGTTCGGATGACTGGATGAAAATGCCAAGCTGGGCAAATGACAGTAGTTCAAACCGTAATCCCGTATCGGGCGCGGGCGAGCGGAAGTTTGCCTCAAGCGGCTGGCAGGATCGCGTGCGCAAGAATGTGATTGATGTTAAGCCTGATGGTGAAACCAGCTACGCCACCAATTCGAAATCATCGAAATACAAGGTGGGTGATGCCGTGCGTCACCGCAAATTTGGTCCGGGAACGGTCCGTGCGGTGGATGGCAACAAGCTGGAAATCCATTTCGAAGGGGTCGGCACGAAGAAAGTGGTCGACAGCTTCATCTTGCCGGGGTAAGCCCCGAGCCAATATTTACGGAATACCGAACCAACCGGGTGGCGATCGTTTGCTGCCCCGACAAGCGAGAAGCGATATGACCGAACCCGTTCTTTGCTACAACTTCCAGTTCGAAGTTGACGGCGCATATGCAGAAGCCTTTGCAGAGGGCCTTTACGAATATTGTGATGCGCTGTCGCATTTCGAACGCCCGGGCGATCCGACCGCACCATGGCGCATCGAAGGTTTTTCGGGCGATCATCTTGATAAGGCGGGCATCGTTGCCGCTGTTTCGGTCATGGCATCGGCTGTTGGTGTTGATGCACCAGAAGTCAGCTTTGGTACCTATGAGCCCAAAGACTGGGTCAGTGAAAATCTGCGTAGCTTCAAGCCGATTTCGGTTGGGCGTTTCTTTGTGCATGGATCACATTGGGACGAAGAGCTGCCGGTCGCTAAAACCGGTCTTCAGGTGGATGCAGGTCTTGCCTTTGGTTCGGGCGAACATCAGACCACCAAGGGCTGCTTGGCTGCGATTGACTGGGTTGCCAAAAAGGGTACACGCAGCAATGCGCTCGATATGGGCTGTGGATCGGGGATCCTCGGCATGGCGTGTGCCAAGGCCTGGCGCAGCACGGTGATGATGGCTGACATCGATCCGGCATCGGTGCGTGTCGCGCGTGAAAACGCCAAGATCAACCAGATTTCTGACCTGGTCACCGCCATCCATTCCAATGGTTTCCAGGATGCCCGCATTCGTGATGCCGGTTATTACGACATCATCTGCGCCAACATTCTGGCCCGCCCGTTGCGTGCCATGGCGCATGATCTGACCAATACACTTGCCCAGGACGGCGTCGTGATCCTTTCGGGTCTGCTGTCGCATCAGGAACAGTTTGTTCTGTCGGCATATCGCGAAGTTGGTCTTTCGCTGATCAAGCGTTTCAAGGTTGAAAACTGGACGACCCTTCTGGTCGGTTGATCGGAGGCACATCTAAATTTCAGGAAAAGCCCCGTAGATTTCTGCGGGGTTTTTTGTTGCGCGAAAGTCAACAATTCCTGCTGCTCGGCTTATGACGCCGACGTCAGTCATGCCCGACATGTGATTTCAATTACCAGCACCCTTAACCCAAAAAAATGTGACCTGATCGGTCGATTTATGCGTATCTTGCAATATATAATACTTATGTATAGGTTATCGCCGTCCATCAGGATGGTCACATCTGTATAGAGGAGGACTGGGGTATTGAGCGAAGTTGATCGCAAAATTCTTGTCGTGGATGACGAAGAACCTATACGCAAATTGCTGGCGCGTATCCTTGAGCGCGCTGGGTTTGAACCAGTTTTGGCCAAGGATGGACTGGATGCGATCGAGAAGGTGCGTAGTGATGCATCATTGCGGCTCGTCGTATCTGATCTGCGCATGCCCAATTGCGGCGGTCTGGAGTTTGTCAAACGTGTTCTTGGCGAGTTCAAACGCGATTTCGAATTCATCCTGCTAACCGGAGATGGAGATAAATCCGATGCGGTCACTGCTCTTCGTCTTGGCGTGCGCGAATTTCTCGATAAGCCTGTTGAACGTGCGGACCTCGAGCGTGCGGCTCTGGATGCGCAGGAACGGTTGCTTGGCCGCGACCGCGAAGCAGAACGGGTTCGCAAGCTTGAACTTGAGAATGTCAGTAAGTCCCAGACCCTTGACGATGTGACCCGCAAATTGGGCGGTGCCGAACAGGAAATGATCGACCGCCTTAGCCTGATTTCCCAATATCGCGATATCGAAACTGCCGAACATTGCGTTCGTGTCGGGCTCTATTCCCAATTGCTTGCAGATATGGCCGGGTTGGATTTGCAGACCCAACGGATGATCCGGTTGGCAGGAATTCTTCATGACATCGGGAAAGTCGGCGTACCTGACGAAGTCCTTTTGAAGCAAGGACCGCTGAGCGACGAAGAATTCAAAGTGATGCAACGTCATACCGAGATCGGCTATGCGATGCTCAACTCTTCGAACAATCCGGTCCTTGAACAAGCGGCTGTAATTGCCCGCCATCACCACGAAAAATGGGAAGGGACAGGCTATTGTGTCGGTCTGTCGGGTGAAAACATCCCGATGGTGGCGCGTATCGTCTCAATTGCCGATGTTTATGACGCCCTGCGTAGCTCCCGGCGATACAAGCCCCCGTTTGACCACAATGAAGCCGTTGCCATCATCACCAAGGGTGATGCACGGACGTCGCCCAACATGTTTGATCCGCATCTTTTAGGGCTGTTTGCCGAACATCACAGCCGATTTGATACCATCTTTGAAAGTATGCCAGATCAGTTGGTCTAGGCTGGAGCCGTTTGACCCATGCGTCAGAATGTTGATGTCATCTTACGCCGAACGCGAAATCGCATTGCCGATTTCATGTTGCTGGTTATGGCAATCGGCGGGTTTCCGGCACTTCTCGCAGCAATGATGCGTGAGGCCAGCCAACGTTTCTGGCCGATTGAGCTTATCCAGCTTGCGATCTTTTTGGCGGTTGTTGCCTGCCTTGCTCTGCGGCGCGGGCTTGAAATGCGCACGAAGGCGTTCGTCATCCTGTGCGGGATGACGGTTCTTTCCATCCTCTATCTTGTGATGTTTTCGCCCGCCAGCGGCATGGCGTTGATGATTGTTTCTACAGTCACTGTCGCGCTTTTCCATCCGCTTTTGACCACGCTGCGTTACGCGGCATCTTGTCTTCTCGTCATTATCTGCGTTGGTTCGATCCGTGTGTTTGGTGGCGAGGGTATCCTGTTTGATGATGCCGGGCTTGCTCCGCATACGCTGCCGGTCTGGGTATCGACCCTGTTTGGTTATGCTTGGATGACGGCCTCAATTGTAGTTGGCGTCATCTGGATGCGGCAGGCCTTGCTTCAGCTCAGCGTTGACCAACTTCGATCCGAGAACGAACTGGTTACAGGCAAAAGGTTCCTTGAGCAGATCCGGGCAGGTGCGGCAGAGGTCGCCAATCACTTCTCGGCCCTTGATCGCGCGGAAAGCATATCATTCCGGCCGACCTTGCAACGTTTTGCCGAGCTGATGAATTGTGAACGCACAAGTCTTTGGTTGCAGAACGAAGACGGCGATGTGGTCTGTGTCGGCCTATTTGATGCCAATGATCTGACGGCGTCTCCTGATGGTCTTTTACTGCGCCGCAAAGACCTGCCACGGTATTTTGCCGCACTTGAGACTGGTCAGGCGATTGATGCTGAAAATGCGCTTGAAGACCCCAGAACATCCGAGTTTACCGAGAAATATCTTCGCCCGCTCAATATTCGCGCGATGCTTGACGTATCGCTGATTTCGGTTGCCGGGCGAATGGGGGTTTTGTGCTTTGAAACCGTAGGGCGTACGCGTGTCTGGCGCCCGGATGAAATCGTCTTTGCCCATATGGCGGGTGGCCTGTTGGCAGCCGCCGCCGGGATCAAATCGGTTATGGAAGCAGATGAAAAGCTGAACTTCTCAAGGCGTCGGTTCGAAGCGGTTGCCAACTACACCTACGACTGGGAAAGCTGGATTTCACCGGAAGGAAAGCTTGTTTGGGTTAATCCCGGTGTTGAACGCATCCTTGGCTATAGTGTTGATGAATGCACCGATATTGAATATTACCCGCTGCCATTTGTCGCTGTCGAAGACCGTGATCGCGTGAAGCATTATCTTGAAGAAGGATTGTCCGGCCTTTCTGGCAGTGATCGCGAATTTATCGGATTGCACAAAAACGGTGATCGGGTTGGCATCGCCATGTCCTGGCAGCCTATTGCTGATGAAGATGGATCGAACTTGGGGGTTCGCATCAGTTGCCGTGATGTGACGGAACGGATGCGCTATCGCCGCGATCTTGAAACGGCAAAAGGCGATCTCGAAGCCAACCAGCGCAGACTTCGCGCACATTTCAATAACGCAAAAATCGGCGTGTTCTATTGGACGCCTGATCGCACAATCATCGAAGTTAATGAAACCGCCTGCCAGATGTTTGGCTATCGTGCGGACGAACTGGCTGGCAAGCGTTTGGAAATGCTTGTTCCACAAAAGGATCGTTTCCGGTTGGGCGCGCTGGTCGAACAGATCATGGAAACAAGAAACAGCGTCAACAACCGGTTTGAAAACATCAAGCGTGATGGCAGCCGCATGATCTGTGAGTGGTTTGAAAGCCCGATATTTGATGCCAACGGCAAGCTTGATTGTATTGCAAGTTTTGCGCTCGATGTCACAGAACGTGAGAGATATCAGGAAACCCTTGAGTCCATTTATCGCGGTGTCCGACATCAGATCGGAGCGGGTTTCTTTGAAAACCTGACGGAAGTTCTGTGTCAGTCGCTGAACATGACCTATTGCCACGTAGCCGAACTTGTTGGCGACCGGGTGAAATCAGTCGCCTATTATTCCCCGCTAAGCGATACCAAGGGGCTCGATTTTCCGCTGGCTGGATCTGCAGCCGAGCGGGTGATTTCAGAAGGCGTCTTTGTCTGTGAAGACGGTTTCCAGGACCTGATGACGCAAGTCCGCAGGGTCTCCGAACTCTATATCGTTGGTTATGTCGGGGCGACGCTTTATGGCAATGACGGCCAGCCGATTGGCGTTCTTGTGACTGTGTCAGACAAGCCGCTGGTTGATCCCGAATTGGCACGATCGATCATCGAGGTCTTTGCTGCCCGTGCGGCGGCCGAACTTCAAAGGCTTCAATCCGAACGCAAGCGCGAAAAACTCGAACAACAGCTTCGTCATTCTCAGCGCATGGAAACCATCGGTGTGCTTGCCGGCGGGATTGCCCATGACTTCAACAATATCCTGCAGCCGATCAGCGGGTATGCCGAACTGCTGTATTCCGATTTGCCTGATGACTTACCGTTGCGCGATGACGTGATGGAAATTCGCCAAGGGGCAGATCGTGCACGTGATCTTGTGCGGCAAATCCTGTCCTTTAGCCGTAATTCGGAAACCGAGCGTTCCCCGATTGATGTGTCATCCATGATCAAGGGGACGGTTCGCTTCGCGCGCGGATCCTTGCCATCCAATGTGTCGCTTGTGACCGAACTTGATCAGCACACCATGACCGTTTTGGGTAATGCGACGCAGCTTGATCAATGTTTGATGAACCTGATCACGAATGCCTATCACGCAGTTGGCGAACAGGGTGAAATTCGCGTTGCGGCCAGCCGGTTTGAAGTGACCGAAGACAGTCTTGAAATGCATCCGTTGCTTACGCCCGGACATTATATCCGGATATGCGTTGTTGATAACGGATCGGGCATGGACGAAGAAACGGCCAAGAAAATCTTTGATCCATTCTTTACCACCAAGGAACCGGGTAAGGGCACGGGGCTTGGGTTATCGACTGTGCATGGGATCGTCACCGGGCATAAAGGTGAAATATCGGTCTATAGCCGCGAAGGGCAGGGTACGCGGTTCTCCATCCTGTTGCCGGAACTCGACCGCGAAGTTGAGGATTCCAAGCTGGTTACAAGCGGGTTGATGACGTGTTCGGGCGGTCACATTGCGGTGGTCGATGATGAGGTAAAGAACCTGAAGCTTTGTGCACGCATGTTGGAACGGATCGGCTATTCGGTCGAAACCTTTGCCGAGGCATCCTTGGCGCTTGAGGCCATTCGCACGTCCGATGGAAAGTTCGATGGCCTTCTGACTGATCAGACCATGCCCAATATGACCGGCTTGAAGCTGGTCGAGGCCCTGCGTGGTGAGAATATCGATATTCCGGTCGTGGTGATGACCGGATATGCATCAGACGACATCATTGCATCTTACCGCAAGCTTGGTGTCACCCGCATCCTTGCCAAACCAATTGATGTGGTTGAGCTCCATGATGGGCTGGCTGCCGTATTTGGCGAGGGTGAAAGCACAGAAACGCCAGAAGACGCGCCTGCCATGGCAGATAGCAGCCCGGATGCAAAGGGCTAGGGTTGCTTTTCCTTAGCGCCCGCCTGAAACATCAATGACGGCACCGGTGACATAAGATGCATCTGACGAAATCAGCCAATAGATGCTGTTGGCAACTTCGTCGGCATCACCGGGACGACCAAGTGGGCAGGCAGGGCCCATTTCCTCAACCCGTTCGGGGCGGCCGCCACTTGCATGGATTTCCGTATCAATGATGCCCGGCCGAACGGCGTTAACACGAATGCCTTTGGGACCAAGTTCCTTGGCAAGGCCAATGGTCAGGGTATCAATCGCGCCCTTTGATCCGGCGTAATCAACATATTCGCCCGGTGATCCAAGCTTTGCTGCGATGGACGATACATTGACGATTGCTGTTCCGGAATGAAGGGTGCGGGCGGCTTCGCGTGCGACGAGATAAGCGCCCAGAACATTGGTATCAAACACGTTTTTCATGCGATTGATATCCATCTCGGCCAAGGTACTTTGCGGGGCGACAATCCCGGCATTATTGACGACACCATCAATGGCGCCAAACCGTTCGCGCGCGGCGCTAAAGAAATCAATCACGCTGGCCTCATCACGCACATCACATTTGCGCGCAAACGCATTCCCCGTGATCCCGGCACGTTCACACAATGCACAGGTCTCATCCGCACTTTGTTGATTGCCAACAAAGCTTAGTGCGACGTTCCAGCCATTACGCGCAAAAAGAACAGCAGTTGCGCGTCCGATGCCGCGCGATCCGCCGGTTATCAGAATTGTCTTGGCCATAACCACTCCGAAAACTTTCTTTGTTTTCGGTACTATGGCGCGAAACTTCGGAGCAGGTCAAAAAGAAACGGCCCTGCTGTGGAGGAGCAGGGCCGTCTCAGAGGGAAAAGACAAATGTGGCCGCAAGGATCATGAACCTTGATCCTGCGCTTCGACATTGTGCATCCGACCAGTCCGGGCGGGACTGATCCGTTATTCCTTGTCCTTGGCGTCTTCCGATCCGGTTGGGGACCGGTCAGTAGCATCGTCTGCCAGATGGGCAGGGCCTGTATCGAGACCGAGCGCTGCTTTTTGACCTAAGGTCAGGCGCTCAAGGCCGTCATAGGCCGTCTGACGACGACGAGATTGTACGACACTCAGGGCAGTAATAGGAAAACGGATCACCGTTCGTGGTCTCCTGCAAATTGACGTCCCGACGGGCCATCTTTTTGTCACAGGAGTGTCATAAGTTAATCTTTAACTAATTTGCATTGCGAAGGTTGCAACGCATTCATACCTGTGACGCATGAAGCGGATTTTTCGACCTGCGAGAAAAATTTTATAAAATATGCAAAATGTCTTTGCTGCTTGCACCAAATCAGCAATAACCCTTACATAGTATCAGGTTCACGACCCTAACTGCCCCACATACAGAAACGAGGAAGTCTATGGCCATTTCCGGTGATGCCCAACTTGCAGCCCTGCTTGAACGCGATAATGTCGGCAAGGATGCTGATGCGGTAATTGATCTGATTGACGGTGTGCTTGCCGCGGCGGACGGTGACAAGCGCAAAGACTGGCTTGATCTGATCGGCAGCAATTTGGGCGACGACCTTAAGGAAATGCTCCTTGCTTTGCGGGGTGAACGCAAATCCCTGTTTAAAATGGCCAAGGACGGTTTTGATGCGCAGGAACGCGTGACTGCGCTGCGCACCTATCTTTCGGCCAAGGGCGTTGATGGTTTCATTATCCCGCGTGCTGATGAACATCAGGGCGAAAATGTTCCGGCCCGTGCGGAACGACTGGCATGGTTGACCGGCTTTACCGGTTCTGCAGGTGCGGCGGTGGTGCTGGCTGAAAAGGCCGCTGTCTTTGTTGATGGTCGTTACACCATTCAGGTCCGCCAGCAGGTCAATCGCGACATCTTTGAATACCGCCATCTGGTCGATGAGCCGGTTGTTGGTTGGCTGCATGATAATCTGAAATCCGGTCAGAAGATGGCCTATGACCCGTGGCTTCATACCGTGCAACAGGCAACCCATCTGCGTGCCGCCTGTGAGGGTGTTGGTGCCGAACTGATCGCCATTGATACCAATCCGATTGATGCGCTTTGGCGTGATCAGCCGTCTATGCCGCTTGGTCCGGTGCGTCCGCACCCGATGGAATATGCAGGCAAATCAACCGCTGCAAAGCGCAGCCAGATCGCAGGCATGCTGTCACGTATTTCGTGTGACAGTGCGATCCTTTCCGCACCCGATAGCATTGCCTGGCTTCTGAATATTCGTGGCGCAGATGTGCCGCAAACCCCCCTTGCACTTGGCTATGCCATCATCAATGGCGATGCATCGGTTGAACTGTTTATGGATGAACGCAAGCTTGCCGGTGAGACAGTCGAATGGTTGTCGTCCGAGGCGACCCTGCGTGCGCCGGGCGAGTTGGCCGATGCGCTGCGTGCCATGGGCAATCAGTCGGTGCGTCTGGACGAAGCAACCGCCGGTGACTGGCTTCGCATGCAATTGGCAAATGCCGGGGCAACCGTGCGTGTTGGTCGCGATCCGGTCGCATTGCCAAAGGCGTGCAAGAACGAGGTCGAACTTGAAGGTTCGCGCAAAGCCCACAAGCGCGACGGCGAAAAGATCATCCGCTATTTCAAATGGCTTGATGAAACCGCGGCCGATGGCAGCATCGATGAACGGGTTGCAGCTGACAAATTGCTGGCGCTGCGCGAAGAAGATCCGCTGTTTCGCGATTCAAGCTTTGAAACCATTCCGGGCAGTGGCCCCAACGGTGCGCTTTGCCATTATCGCAACACACCCGAGAGCAACCGCAACCTGACACCGGGTGAAATATTCCTGATTGATTCCGGCGGGCAATATCTTGATGGCACGACGGATATCACCCGTACCACGGTGATTGGCGAGCCAACCCAGGAACATCGTGATCGCTTTACCCGCGTGCTGAAGGGCCATATTGCCCTAGCGCGTGCGATTTTCCCGGTTGGCACCACAGGTCAGCAGCTTGATACCTTGGCACGTATGCCGCTTTGGGAAGCAGGGCTCGACTTCGATCACGGTACGGGCCACGGTGTTGGCAGTTATCTTGGCGTTCATGAAGGTCCGCAGCGTATTTCCAAGGCGCCGAACAAGATCGCGCTTAAGCCCGGCATGGTTCTGTCGAACGAGCCGGGTTTCTATAAGGAAGGCGAATACGGCATCCGTATCGAAAACCTGATTGCCGTGATCGAGATTGACGCACCAAGTGGTGCAGATCGCGAGATGCTTGGCTTTGAAACGCTTACCTTCTCGCCGATCGAGCGCAAGCTGATTGATCCCGAGCTCATGACCAAGGACGAGCTGCAGTGGCTCAATGATTACCACGCGCAGGTCTATGCCATGTATGCCGATGATCTGGATGAAGATCATCTTGAATGGCTGCAAAAGGCGACGGCACCGATCAAGAAAAAGACCAAGTAGGCATGGTGGATAATTCCGCCATGTGAAAAGCAAAGGCCGCTTCGCGTATCGAGGCGGCTTTTTGCATCATCGGGAACTGACAAGTGCGATCCAATGGCTTAATAAGGGTGCATTGGATCGATTCAATAAAAGCGGAAAACCGCTTATGAAAACTGGAGGAAGACATGGCTGAAGTCGAAGCACAGTGGATGGCAAACACCAACCGCTATGACGACGAAACCTATAACCGCTGTGGTAAAAGCGGTTTGATCCTGCCGAAAATCACCCTTGGCCTGTGGCAGAACTTTGGCGGCGTGGATGTCTATGAGACCCAGCGCGCCATGATCCGCCGTGCCTTTGATCGTGGTGTGTTCCACTTTGATCTTGCCAACAACTATGGCCCGCCCCCGGGTTCGGCCGAGGAGAACTTTGGCAAGGTTCTTTCGCAAGATCTGAAAAAGCACCGTGACGAGCTGATCATTTCGACCAAGGCGGGTTACCGCATGTGGCCGGGACCGTTTGGCGAATGGGGTTCACGCAAATACCTGATTGCAAGCCTGGATCAGAGCCTGAAACGTATGGGCCTTGATTACGTTGATATCTTCTATTCGCACCGTGTCGATCCCAACACCCCGCTTGCGGAAACCATGGGCGCACTTGATCAGATCGTGCGTTCGGGCAAGGCGCTTTATGTTGGCATCTCGTCATACTCACCTGAGATGACCCGTCAGGCGCATGCGATCCTCAAAGACATGGGAACGCCCTGCGTTATTCATCAGCCGTCCTATTCGATGATGAACCGTTGGGTGGAAGAAGGTCTGCTTGATACCCTGTCTGAACTTGGTATGGGCTGTATTGCCTTCTCGCCGCTGGCGCAGGGGCTTTTGACCAACAAGTACCTCAATGGTGTTCCGGAAGATTCCCGTGCCGCCCTTGAAGGTTCGTTCCAGCCGGGCATGCTTTCTGATGAGAACCTTGATCGCGTTCGCGCGCTCAATGAAATCGCCAAACGCCGTGGTCAGACCCTGGCACAGATGGCGATTGCATGGGTTCTGCGCCGTCCTGAAATCACCTCGGCACTGATTGGTGCGCGTCATGTGCAGCAGCTCGATAACAGCCTTGATGCGCTCAATAACCTTGAATTCAGCGCGGACGAGCTTGCCGAGATCGATAAATACGCAACCGATGGCGGCCTGAACCTGTGGCAGAAATCATCTGACTCACAGGCTGAAAGCTGATCAGTATCGCGTTGTGATCGCCTAACGCAAAACCCCGGCAGGTTCCTTTGCCGGGGTTTTGTTTATTTCTTTGCCATCGGCATGGTGCCCGCCAAATCACGCAGTGTATCGACAACGGCCTTGGCCCCGGTGCTAAGTGGCCGATCATGAAGCCAGGACAACATCACCTTGCGTGACAGTTCCGGATTGGTGATTTTACGCGCCCGCAGGCGTCCGGTGGAAAGCTCCATCACAAGCGAGCTTCTTGGCAGAACCGTATGGCCAAGATTTCGTTGAACCAGATCGACCAGAACACGCAGTGCATCGGCCTCGACAACCGGCGTTAATGGCCGCCCGGCGCGAAAGGCCGCTTCTTCCATCTTCGCACGCAGGCCATGGCGGTTGGTCGGCATGATCAGCGGCAAGGACAGCACATCTTCATAGGCGATTTCAGTTTCCTGCTCGCCGACTTGCGATGGATGGGAAATTAAGAACAGGTCTTCGCGCCATAGCGGTTCGGCATGAAGGCTGCGCGAGATCATCCCGTCATGCAGGATGCCGATATCAAGGCGGCCTGACAGCAATCCTTCCTGCACGTCGCCCGTCAAATCCTCTGCGACCGAGATATTGAGATCTGGAAAACGATCGCGCAGGGTTTCAATCATCGCCCCGGTAATCACAATCCCCGCACTAGGGGGCACGCCAACATGAACATGCCCGGTTACCTGACTACGGCGTGCTGACAAATCTGCTTCCAGCCGTGCCAAATCCGCCAAGATAACGCGCGCGCGTTCTGCCAGCATCTGACCTGCTTCGGTCAGTTTAACGCCGCGCCCGGTGCGTTCCAGAAGTTGGGTATCAAGGGCTTCTTCCAAGAGGTTCAACTGCCGGCTAAGGGCTGGTTGCGACAGGTTTAGCCGTTCGGCAGCGCGCGACAGACTGCCCAGTTCGGCAATATGAACGAAACTTCGAAGTTGCTTGATGTCCATGATCGGCGGTCCTGCGCGCGTTTGGTTGGGGTGCTTGATCCCAAGATATAGCCAAAGCTGATATCTGATAGCAATTAATTCGATTTGAATAATGACTGCTGGCGGGTGAGTATGACAGTCAGGAGAGATCGGAGAGCCCCATGCCATCACAGCCCCAATCGGATGCAACTGCGCAATCCGGTCACGACACGTCTGCCGACGCCGCCCCGTCACCTGCTGCCAAACCCGTTGTTGGTTCCGCATTGACCATCGTGCTGATGGCCACGATCGCGCTGGCGATGAAGGGGCTTCTTGCGAAGTTTGTCTATGCGACGGGCATGACGGTGGATGGCTTGTTGCTGCTGCGCTTCATGATTGCCATGCCGTTCTTTTGGTTGGGTGTATATCTGTTTGGCAAAAGCCGACCGGGCGAACGCAAGATGAAGCCGGTCGATATCGGCTGGGGCGCGCTTTATGGCGGGTTGTTCTTTGCCGCGGCCCTATTTGATTTTACCGCCGTTTCCCTGATCGACGTGACCGTCTCGCGGATTGTGCTGTTCACATTCCCAGCAGTGGTCATGATCCTTGAGGTGATCCATAAACGCCGCTTGCCGCCGGTGCGTCAGGTGATCTGCTTTGTCATTACCTATGTCGGTTTGATGCTGGTTCTCGCCCCTGATGGGGTTGGGGCGGTGTCCGATGATCTTTGGGTGGGGGCTGCATGGGCGTTTGGATCGGCTTTGACCTATGCGCTGTATCTTTATTTCGGGCAGCGGATGATTACGGTCATCGGATCAATGCATTTTGCCGCATTGATCAACACCATGGCGGGCATTTGCATGATCATTTATCAGCTGATCATGCAGCGGCCACTGAACCTGAATGTTGATGGGGTTTTGTGGACTGCTGCGATTTCGATGTTCTGCACCGTGATCCCGTTCTTCCTGCTTTACGAGGGCATTCGCCGCATCGGTGCAACGCAGGCATCGCTGATCTCGTTGTCTGGACCCGCCATGACTTTCTTTGCGGCTTGGATGTTCCTGGGCGAAGTTCTGACGATCGAGCAGTTCTTTGGCTTTGTCGTCGTGACCCTGGGTGTCGCGTCGCTTAAAAACAAGGTCACATTGTCAGGGTTGGGCAGGTTATTGGCCCGTCCGTTTGCGTCGGGTGGGAAGCCTTAAGTCGTTAGAGGCTTATTCGTCGCGTTGCCAACGCCGAACTTCGGTTTCATGTTCGGGTAACCGCTCCCCGCGACGCCATTTCAGCGGGTCAATAAATTCGCCCGCCCAGACACCTGTTCTGGCCTGTTCGGCGCGGTCTTGGATGGCTTGATATTCTGGCATCTGATCAGGGCGGGCAACTGCCATGCCACGTACAATCAGGCTTTGGCCAATATCAAGACCATTGGCGTTGCGGCACACCGCCATGTTTCGGTGATAACGGCTTTTGCCGCGTACTTCACAGGTGATCGGGGTTGCCACCAAAAGGTTGGTGGTGACTTGCCAGGCATCCGCTCCACAGGCCGTGCTTTGACCATTGATCAGACACTTCTGGAACCAATTCATCGCATCAGCCCCCCAAAGGTCGATGCGTCGGAACCCGAATTCCAGTGTATCGGCATCAATGGCACGCGCCGTGCCGGACAGAACCTCGTAATCGGGATCAGCCTGCGCAGGGTTTTTGGGGCTGATTGCCAACAGGGTAGCGATCAGAAGGCCAACAATGATGGTGGGACGAGGTGCCATCACGGACCTCAATACAGGTCGCTATATCGGATTTCATCAAGCTGCGCGAAGACGACTTTCCATTTTTCCTCCTGCTTGAGAAGGGCAAAGGCATAGTCGCAATCAAAGATCAGATTGTTCTCCGAATTGCCAAACCGGAACGACACAATCGCGCGCGCACCACCCGGAAGGGCTGAATGCTGTTCTACCACCATGGATTTGGCCATGGCCAGATCTGCATTCTTCAATTCCTCGAAAAAGGACTGGTGATAGTTGTGAAGATCTTCGGATTTCGAAATGGCATGAACGCCAGACAGATCATTGATCAGGCACGGAAAATGATAGAACTCATCAAGCGCGTTTTCTTCAAGCTTAAGATGGGCGTCTACATAACGGCGAAAAAAACTTCCAAGGTCTTCCATCGGCACGCGTCCCTTTCGGTAAGGATCTGTCCTTATTCGGTGGCAATCAGATCAAGCCAACCTTGCTCATCCAAAACAGTAACACCTAATTCTTCTGCTTTCTTCAATTTTGATCCGGCACCCGGTCCCGCAACCAGATAATCTGTCTTGGCCGAGACCGAACCCGCCACTTTCGCACCGAGACTTTCGGCTTTGACCTTTGCCTCGTTACGCGAAAACAGCTCAAGCTTGCCTGTGAAGACCACCGTTTTGCCATTCACCGGACTATCGGTTGCGGTTGGTGCTTCAACATCGGTGATGGTCAGAAGGCCTTGCAGATCATCCAGAACTTCGCGGTTATGATCCTCGGCCATGAATTCGATCAGGTCCTTGGCGACACCCGGGCCGATCTGATCGATATTGATCAGCTCACGAAGGGCATCACTATCTGCCTCATTCGCGGCCAGCATGGCGCTGCGCCACTCCGAAACCGATCCATAATGACGGGCCAGAAGCTTTGCCGTTGCCTGACCGATCTGACGGATGCCCAAGGCATAGATAAACCGGTCCAGCCCGATGGTGCGGCGTTCATTCACGCCATCAAACAGCTTGGCTGCCGATTTCTCGCCCCAGCCTTCGAGCTTTTTGATCGCATCACCATGATCACTTTCAAGCCGGAAGATATCACCGGGCGATTTGACCCAGCCCAGTTCAAAGAACGCCTCGACATTCTTTGCCCCCATGCCATCGATATCAAAGGCATTGCGCGATACGAAATGTTTAAGGCGTTCAACAGCCTGTGCCGGGCAGATAAGCCCGCCGGTGCAGCGCGTGACGGCTTCGCCTTCTTCGCGCATGGCGTGGCTGCCGCATTTCGGGCAGGTATCGGGGAATTGATAATCTGCTGTGCCTTCCGGGCGTTCATCAAGGATGACTTCAACCACCTGCGGGATTACATCACCGGCACGCTGGATGACAACCATGTCCCCAACGCGAACGCCAAGACGCTCGATCTCATCACGGTTATGAAGGGTGGCATTTGAAACAACAACGCCACCAACCGTGACCGGCTCCAGACGGGCAACCGGGGTCAGTGCGCCAGTACGGCCCACCTGAATATCAATAGCATTCAGGCGCGTGCGGGCCTTTTCGGCCGGGAATTTATGGGCAATCGCCCAACGCGGGGATCGGCTGACAAAACCAAGGCGCAACTGAAGTTCGAAGTCATTGACCTTGTAGACAATGCCATCAATGTCGTAATCAAGGTCCGGGCGCTGTTTGCCGACATCCTCATACATCGCCATGATGTCATCGGCATCATTCAGGGTGCGGGTCAACGGGTTGATGACAAAGCCCCATCCTTCGACCTTTTGCAGGAAGTCCCATTGGGTCTGCGCCAGGCTTTCAGAAAGTTCGCCAAAGCTATAGGCAAAGAAACGAAGCGGGCGTTTGGCACTGATGGATGGATCAAGCTGGCGAAGCGATCCAGCCGCCGCATTGCGTGGATTGGCAAATGTTTTGCCGCCCGTTTCGGCCTGCGTTTCATTCAGCTTCTGGAATGCGGAACGCGCCATATAGACCTCGCCACGGATTTCGACCACGTCAGGCGCGCCTTCGGGTAGGGTCTTGGGGATGTCATTAATATGCGCAACATTGGCGGTCACATCTTCGCCTTCTGATCCGTCACCACGGGTTGCCGCCGTGACAAGAACGCGGTTCTCATAACGCAGCGACAATGACAGGCCATCGATCTTGGGTTCGCCCACCACCTCAACCGGGCTATGCGCGGTCAAGTTCAGGAAACGGCGAATACGGGCCAGAAAATCAACAATGTCTTCCCGCGAAAACGCATTGCCCAGCGACAACATTGGGCGGGCATGCTTGACCTTGGCAAAACCTTCGGCCGGGGCAGCACCCACTTCCTGTGTCGGACTGTTTTTCTTAAGGGTTGGATAGTGCGTTTCAAGTTCGATCAGGCGATTGAACAGGGCATCATATTCCGCATCGGGCACAAGCGGTTCGTCATTGACGTAATAGGCTTCGTTAAACGACCGAATGCGTTCGGCGATTTCCGCATGTTGTTTGCGTGCCTCGGTGCTGGTTTCGGGCATTTCCGGAAGGCTGGACGTGCTTGACGCTTGCTCGGCGGTCATATTCTTTTTGTTCCGTATTGAGGTTGGTCTGGTGCATGGCACCGGGAATTAATTTGGTTGTTCCAAAAGGCTATCTGCAGCAGCCCGTGCTTCGGCCGTGACAGAATGGCCAGCCAGCATACGGGCAATTTCTTCGCGCCGTGCACCATCAACCAGCGCATCAACGCGGGTCACCATGGTGCCCTCTGTCTCGCGCTTGGCGATATAGAAATGCGTGCGTCCGCGTGCCGCGACCTGCGGGCTATGCGTAATCACCAATATCTGACGTTCCTTGGCCAGAAGATGCAGGCGCTGACCAATGGCAGCCGCCGTTGCACCACCCACACCACTGTCGACTTCGTCAAAGACAAGGCTGGGCACAGCCGATACACGGGCCAGAACGACTTTCAGCGCCAAAAGGAAACGCGACAACTCACCACCAGATGCGATTTTGTTAAGCGCGCCGGGCGGGCTTCCGGGGTTGGTGGCAACGGTAAATTGCACCCGATCAATGCCATCAATGCCCCATTCGTTTTCCTCGACCGCTGCGATGTCGGTGACAAAGCGGGCCTTCTCCATACGAAGGGGGGGCAGTTCCGCATTGATTGCGCCATCAAGCTTGGCGGCTGCTTCCTTGCGCGCAGCATGAAGCTTCTCGCCAGCTTCGATATAAGCTGTGCGATATTCAGTGACGGCCGCGGTCAGGCGATCTAGTTCCTTCTCACCGAATTCCAGTTGATCGATCTGGGATCGGAAATCCTTCATCAGGGCATTAAGCCCATCGACCGGAACATTGTATTTGCGCGCTGCTGCACGCAGGGCAAACAGGCGTTCTTCGACATTTTCCTGATGTCCGGTATCGACATTAAGATCCGCAAGTGTAGCCGATATCGCCCGATTGGCTTCTTCAAGCTCGATCGCGGCACGATCAAGGGCTTCAATGATCGGCTCAAACCGGCCATCGGCCTTTTCTAGTTCGCGTTCAAGACAACGCTGCGCCCCGCGAAGGGCACTTTCAGCACCCTTGCCACGTGAAAGCTCCGATCCGGCGTCATTGAGGGCCGCGACCAGCTTTTCACCATGCATCAGGAACTGGCGTTCCTCGGCAAGGCGTTCTTCTTCGCCTTCTTCTGGACCAAGTTTTTCAAGCTCGTCAACCGCATGGCGCAGCCATTCTTCTTCTTCGCGGGCCTTGTCGATGCGCGCACGTGCGGCGTTCAGTTCCTTTTGCGTTTCCCGCCAGGCGCGCCAATGATCGCGCACGGTCAAGGCAAGAACGCCCAGATTGCCATGGGCATCAAGGGTCGCGCGGTGTGTGGTTGGATCAAGCAGGCCGTGCTGATCAAACTGGCCCTGAATTTCGACGCAGTAATCGCCGACATCGCGCAACAGGCCAACCGATACCGCCTGATCATTGACATAGGCGCGTGAACGGCCATCGGCAGTGACAACACGCCGGACAACCAGTTCCTCGCCATCAAGGTCGATATCTTGTTCGGAAAGAAGGCCAAAGACCGGATGACCTTGCGGCAGGGCAAAGGTCGCGGTTACGCTGCATTTGTCACAGCCATGGCGGACAAGGCCGCTATCGGCACGTGCGCCAAGGGCAAGACCCAACGAATCAAGCAGAATGGATTTACCGGCACCGGTTTCACCTGTGAGCACGCTAAGCCCGTCGTGAAAATCGAGATCCAGTTTGTCGATAAGGACTACATTCCGAATGCTGAGACGGCGAAGCATTGCTGGGCACTGATGTTGTTAACGGGACAGCAGACAGGTTCGGTCAAACTTCTGTGTGACTTGCAGATTGCCCAATACCGACCCGGCTTGCAAGTGTTGCAGATGCCTGTCGGTCTTTGTCGGGTTGTGCAAGCAGGCTTTTGGCAAAACGGTTTAAAAACAGGACGTAACTGCAGTGTGTTCCTGTTGTGTTCTAGGGTTGTTTTGCCCCGAATGTCAAGGAAACCTGTATGAAATCCGCTGTTTGTGATTTTTGGAATCAGAACAGATCAGAGATGGACTGGGTTGTCGAATCCCACCAGCTTTTCTCTTCGCGTTCCGGCGCGTCTTCGCCGACCAGAAGGCTATAGGATTCGCTGTAATATTCGCTGCCCGGGAAGTTGTGGCCCAGAACCGATGCAGTGCGCTGTGCTTCGCCTTCAAGACCAAGAGCAAGATAGCATTCGGTCAGACGTGCAAGGGCCTCGGGCACATGCGTCGTGGTCTGATAGGTATCAAGCACGGATTTGAACCGGTTGATTGCTGCCAGATACTCGCCACGGTCCTGATAATACCGTCCGACATTCATTTCTTTGCCAGCCAGGTGATCGACCGTCAGGTCCTTTTTCAGCTTGGCGTCGCGGGAATATTTGCTGTCGGGGAAACGACGGATCACGTCATCAAGCGCATCCATCGCATGTTGGGTCATCTGCTGATCACGGCCAACATCGGAAATCTGTTCGTAATAGGACAATGCCTTAAGATAGTAGGCATAGGGCACATCCGGGTTTGCCGGGTGCAACGAGATAAAGCGATCCAGTGCGTTGATCGCATCATCATATTTGTTGTCCTGATAATAGGAATAGGCTGACATCAGGGTCGCCTTGGTGGCCCAGACCGAATAGGGGTGCTGACGTTCGACTTCGTCAAATGCCTCAGCGGCCTTTTGATATTCTTTGGCGTCAAGAAGGTCCTGCGCACCGTTATACAGTTCGGAAACCGGACGTTCGACATATTCCGGTGCCTCATTGCTTGAACAGGCTGCCAGCATCAAAGCCATGCCGCAGGTTGCAATGATCTGTTTTGCGCGAACGGTAACTAGCACTGTGACCTATCCTTGAATTCTGTGACGCACTCACGTGAAAATCCGCCGGACTATATCATGTGAAGGGCGCCCTTGGGCAAGTAGTTGTGTCGCCCCTGTGCGACTTTTATCACCGACCGGGTTTTACAGGGGACTGCGAAGCCGTTTAACCCGGAACCGGAAACGCAAAATGGCGACCACGCGGGCCGCCATTTTGGTATTTCATTCGTGCCAGATTTCGCAATCAGGCGGTCGCCAGAACCGGCTCTGCCATGCCGCGAAGGGCTGCTTTGGTCATCGGAACCACCTGATAGGCAGTTTCATCAGCCAGAAGCGCCTGAAGCAGAAGGTTGTTCACATGGTGACCGGATTTATATGCGGTAACCTTGCCCTGCAGCTGAAGGCCAGCGGTATAAAGATCGCCCAGCGCATCCAGGATCTTGTGGCGAACAAACTCGTCTTCATAGCGAAGACCTTCTTCGTTCATGACTTCATCGCCCGACAGAACAACGGCGTTATCAAGCGAGCCACCACGCGCCAGACCGGCCGAGCGCATGGCTTCAACTTCGTGCAGGAAACCAAAGGTACGGGCACGTGCGATATCGGCAACAAAGACACCGTCATTGAACTTCACGCTCATGCGCTGGTTGGCAATCGCCTTGCTGGCGAAATCAATTTCGAAATCGATCTCAAAGCCGTGGGCCGGCTCAACACGTGCAGTGCAGCCGTTATATTCGACTTCAACCGGTTTCAGAACTTCGATGACCTGACGCGGGGCATCAAGTTCTTCGATGCCAACGCAATCAATCAGGAAGTTAAACGGCGCGGAGCTTCCGTCCATCACCGGAACTTCGTCGGCATCGATATCGATCAGAACGTTAT
Source organism: Thalassospira sp. (assembly GCF_048059015.1). Lineage (GTDB taxonomy): Bacteria > Pseudomonadota > Alphaproteobacteria > Rhodospirillales > Thalassospiraceae > Thalassospira. The sequence continues at coordinate 212,117 of NZ_JBLLNT010000012.1, forward strand.
CGATGCGCGAACCGGCAAGGGCGGCCATCAGATGTTCGATGGTGCCAATCTTGATGCCCTTGGACGCATCGCCAAGGCAGGTGCAAAGACGGGTGTCGATCACGCCATCGTAACGTGCCGGGAACAACGGCTGGTCATCCAGATCCGTGCGGCGGAATACGATGCCATGATTGGACGGGGCAGGGTGCAGTGTGATGCGGATCTTGTGGCCGGAATGCAGCCCGACGCCCGCACAGCCGATCGACGCTTTGAGCGTACGCTGACGCACGTAATCGTCTCCAGATACGCCTGCCTGCGCGATGGCAGACTTAAGGTCGGCAATGTTGTTCACAGGAACCCCCAAATCAGGTCAGTCAGTTTGTAATCTCTCAATGTCAAAGCCGTTACAGAGTTGGAAACCCGTGCTTTGTTAGTTTCAAACATTACTGGCCTACGTACTATCACTCAAATCACTCTTTGTTACGCTTTGTAAATCAAGTAACATATTGAAATTAATTAATTTAATTCGAAAATGTGGTCTGTGAGTTCTTGTTTGTAACCAAAGCCCGGTATTGAGGTGGTCACGAACCATGACGCGGTGCGTCATTTCTGTTTGGCCGCTCATAAAAAAAGGGAAGGCATGAAGCCTTCCCTTTCTTGCGCGGAGATCGTCGTCAGTTTGCCTGACGACGAAGGAAGGCCGGGATTTCAAGAAGGTCATCAGACGCAGACTGCGTCTTGCCCCGGGAAGCGGGCTCCTTCTTGACGTCTTCGCCAAGTGGCATTTCAGTCTGACGCGGTGCCGGTGCCTGCGGTTGGGACACTTTCGGCTCTACGTGCTGATGCGGTTCCTTGACAGTCTTGTTCTTGCCAAACAGGCTGCTGAGAACCGAGCGCGGCGAGGTTGCATTCTGGGCATCTGCTGCTTCGAATACATCCGGGCTGTGCTGGGCGCGTTCAGCTTCGCTTGGTGTCACAGCGCGCGGCGGAATGAAGGCCATATCGCCATTGCTGTTGGTTTTTTCGGTCGGCTTGTTGGCACGCAGAACCGGTTTCGGTTTCAGAACCGTCTGGCCCATTTCAATGGAACCGGTTTCCTGTGCTTCGGCCTGATGGCTCAGTTCCGGCTGCTGTGCGCTGCCGGTTGCAGCAAAACGTTCTGCCGGAATGTGATCGATCGATGCGCCACCTGCATAATCGCCTGCACCATGTGCCGGTGCGCTTTCTGCTGCGACGGATGCCGCTGCATTGCCTGCACCATGCTGTGCGAAGGATGGTACAGACGGTTTTTCTTCCGGCTGGATCGCTTTTGGCTGTGCAACGGAAACGGTGGTCGGCTGCGGACGGCGCATTTCTTCGGCGTCGATACCGGTCGCAACCACAGAAACGCGAAGTGCGCCTTCGATGGTCGGATCAAAGGTCGAACCGAAGATGATGTTGGCTTCGGAAGCAACTTCTTCACGAATACGGTTGGCAGCTTCATCAACTTCGTAAAGCGCCATATCCATGCCGCCGGTGATGTTGATGAGGACCGCACGGGCACCTTTCATCGACGCATCTTCCAGAAGCGGATTAGCAATGGCTGCTTCGGCAGCTTCAAGAGCACGTTTTTCGCCCGATGCTTCGCCGGTACCCATCATTGCTTTGCCCATCTCGCTCATTACAGTGCGGATATCAGCAAAGTCGAGGTTAACCAGACCCGGAACCATCATAAGGTCGGTAATCGAACGCACACCGTTGCGCAGAACATCGTCAGCCATCTGGAAGGCATCTGCAAAGGTGGTTTTTTCGTTCGCGACCCGGAACAGGTTCTGGTTCGGGATAATGATCAGGGTGTCAACATACTGCTGAAGCTGTTCGATACCCTGTTCGGCGGTGCGCATGCGGCGCGTGCCTTCGAAATGGAACGGCTTGGTAACGACACCAACGGTCAGAATGCCGGCTTCTTTTGCGGCACGTGCAATGACCGGGGCGGCGCCGGTACCCGTACCACCGCCCATACCGGCGGTGATGAATACCATGTGGCTGCCTTCAAGCTGGGCCTGAATGTCTTCGATGGATTCTTCTGCGGCGGCACTGCCTGCATCAGGACGTGCGCCTGCACCCAGCCCCTGGGTAATTTTGCGGCCAAGCTGCATCTTGCGCGTGGCTTTGCTTTGGGTCAGGGCCTGAGAATCGGTGTTGGCAACAACGAAGTCGCACCCTTCAAGTTCGGATGCGATCATGTTGTTAACGGCGTTTCCGCCTGCGCCGCCGACACCGATAACGGTGATCTTCGGCTTTAGGTTTTCTTCCGTTTCAGGAACGGAAAAATTAATCGTGCTCATTGTTTGCTCTTCCTCTCCGCGCTTTAGAGCTTAAAGATCACACAAGCCTTCCCTTTGCTTATGCGTGCCAGAAATGCTTCGGGCACAAAGACCTCCGAGTCCGTTTTAGCGGGCAAAGAGTTATTGCCTTGTTAATGCGCGTAAAAGATTTCGGAAAAATGCACAAAAAAATGTGCTTCTTTTTCGTAATCGCAGATTTCTGCGGATTGCAGAGGTCGGGTTCAGAAAAAACTAGAAGTTTTCCTTAAACCACGCCCCCAGACGCCCCCAGCGGCCACCCGATTGGCGGATTTGCGCCATGGCTTCGCTTAACGGATCGTTCTGCTGTTCAACAGCACGCAAAAGAAGGCCAGCACAGGCGGAAAAGGCCGGTCCGGCTGTCGCTTCGGCAAGGCCGGTAACCCCATGGGGCTGGGCAATGGTGGCCGGGCGTTCAAACATCTGATTGGCCAGATCGGCAATGGCATTAAGCTGGCTGGCACCACCGGTCAGGACAATGCTGCGGCCACCAATCTGCGACAATCCATGTTCTTCGAGTTGATCACGAATCAGCTCAAACGTTTCTTCCAGACGCGGTTTGATGATGTTGATCAGCATCGAGCGCGGGACATGGTTGAAGTTGTTCTCGTCCTCGTCGCCAATAATCGGAACCGCAAGGATTTCCTGATCATCGGATGGTGACGTCAACGCGCTGCCATGCAGGGTTTTCATACGTTCCGCATGATTAAGCGACGTGTTCAGACCATAGGCAATGTCGCGCGTAACATGCGCACCACCCACCGGGATTGATGCGGTATAGATCACCTGACCACCGTTAAAGACAGCAACACTGGTGGTGCCTGCACCCATATCAATCACGGTCGCACCCAGATCACGCTGATCCGGGGTCAGGGCCGACAGGCCCGACGCCAACGGGGTCACAACGGTTTCTTCAATCGCAAGATGGCAACGACCCAGTAGGGTGTCTAGGTTGCGAAGCGGTGCGGTTTGGGTGCGCACGAAATGTAGATCAAGACCAAGGGTCGATCCGTACATTCCGCGCGGGTCATTCATGGAATTCGCACCATCAAGGCGGAAGCCAAGCGGGACGGTATGGATCAGCTCATCACCAGCCTGACGCAGAAGGGCTTCTTTCTGATCATTAAGCTTTCTGATCTCAAGATTGCCAATCGGGCGCGATCCAAGCGGGAGCTCAACCGTATGGGTTTCAAATTCCGGACGACCGCCGGACAAATTGACAATGACGGACTCAATGGTCTGTCCCGCCATTTTTTCAGCCGCATTCACCGCCGCCAGGACAACTTCCTGTGCGGCATCAAGATTTGCGATCGATCCGCTTTGCAGGCCTTTGGACATGTTATGCCCGATGCCGATGATTTTCGGCGGCTGGTCCTTTTCGCGTCGCGCAATAAAACAGCAGACCTTGGACGTTCCAATGTCCAAAGCCGCAATCAATCCTGATCTGGTTTTGCTGCGTGCCAATTGAGTGCTCTGAATTATATGCAGTTATTGAAGTCTGACTTTTACATGCCAAACCTTATGCTGCTTTTCCACCAAAAGCGGTTGCAATTTGGTTAAGGCAGACCGGCGTTTTGGGCATCCTGCAAAGGATAGCGCAAAAGATCGAAGTAACTCCGCCGATTCAGATGCGGACGTACCGGCAAAACTGGTTGTGTCGATTGTGGTTGGCGGGGTGCTCGCGGTCAGTTTAGACCGCCCCCTCCTTCTTTGGGGGATTGCGCCTTAGTTCTGCGGCACCCGGTGTCAGGCGCACAAAGGTACGATCGGCAAGACGCAGATCAACAATCAAAACATCGCGGTTTAACAGATCGTGCTCGCGGTTAAGTGTCTCAAGACGCTGCCAGGCCTTTGCCATATCCTGTTCGGGCAGGCGGATGAACATGCCATTGGCAAGCTGGATGTTCCAGCGACGATGACCGATACGCTGCGCGCCGGTTACCTGTTCATAAAGTTCCGGAATGGTCTGAAGGGTTGCCAGCATTTCGGCGGCATTTTCCGGTGCGTCATCACCAACGAGAACCGGCAGATCAAGGTAATCGCCAAGCTCATAGTTCTGAAGCTGCTCGCCATCGCCATCAATCAGGACATGGCCGCGATCTTCGGTCTGCCAAAGTGCCAGTGGTTTACGTTCTACCACTGATACAATCAGGGTATCGGGCATCTGGCGTTCGACCGTGGCACTGCGCACCCATGAAAGTTCTTCGATCCGTTCGCGCGCCGCATCCACGTCAAAGGTAATGATCGGCGTACCCGGTTTTTGGCCGATGGCCGCCAGAAGGGCATTGGTATCGGTTTTTTCGCGGCCAGATACTTCGATATTTTTGACCGTCATGCCAAACTCGGCAGACAGGCGAATGCTTTCTTCTTCGGCAATCGCCAACCATTTATCGGCCTTGCCGGTATAAAGAAGGGCTGCGGGGATGATGGTGATCGCACCAACAAAGCCCGTCCACCACATGACACGCGCGATCTTTTTGACGTTTGTCGCGACGCTATGCTTTTTATCAAGCTTCTCACGCCGCTCGCGGGCCTGTTCTTCTAGCGTTCGCACGATGCGTCCTCCACCATCCATGCAACGATGTCGGCAAAGCTCATCCCGTCATGGCGGGCAGCATCGGGAACAAGTGATGTCGGCGTCATGCCGGGTTGCGTATTGATCTCAAGGATCGCCAAACGGTCCTGTTCCGGATCATAGCGGAAATCGGCCCGTGCAACCCCGCGGCAACCAAGCGCGCGATAGGCTTCTTCGGCATGGCGCTGCAGGCGGTCGCGCAAGTCACCATGGATGTCGGCCGGGATGATGTGCTCTGACCCGCCTTGGGCGTATTTGGACTCGAAATCATAAAAGGCATGGTTGCCGGTCAGGATTTCGATGACTTCCATCGCTTTGCCATCCTTGACCGCAACGGTCATTTCTCGCCCGGCAACGAATTCTTCCTGCATCACGCCATCGCCATGTTTCCATTCACGCGCCAGCATGTTCTGTTCTTCTTCGGGTGTGAGGATAATCTCAACACCAACTGATGAGCCCTCGTTGTTGGGTTTCAGAACATAGGGCGGCGGCAGGGCCGTGCCATTGGCAATGTCATCGCGGCTAACCCAAACGTGACGCGCACAGGGAATGTCATATTCCATGAACATCGCCTTTGCCGACATCTTGTCCATGGCGATGGCCGATGCGCGCACACCCGAATGGGTGTAGGGAATGTTCAGGATTTCTAGTAGGCCCTGAACTGCTCCGTCTTCACCCCAACGGCCGTGCAGTGCGTTGAAAATGACATCCGGCTTGGGATCAATGGCGGTCAATTGATGGGCAAGGTCACGGGTCGCATCGATTTCGGTAACCTGATAGCCCTTTTCACGAAGCGCCTTGGCACATTCGCGCCCTGATGACAGTGATACTTCGCGCTCTGCTGACCAACCGCCCAGAATGACAGCGACATGTTTGCTCATGCGTCTTTTCCTATGATCGAGTGGCCAAGGCGTTCACCAATGCGCCGGATTTCCCAGCGCAGCTCAACGCCGCTATGTTCTTTAACCCGTCTGCGGACTTCATCGCCCAACTGTTCAAGATCAAGGGCGGTGGCATCACCGGTATTGATCATGAAGTTGCAATGCTGTTCAGACATCTGCGCGCCGCCGATGGTTAATCCGCGGCAGCCTGCCGCATCAATCACTTCCCATGCGCGTTCAGGCACCGGATTGGCAAAGGTGGAGCCACCCGTGCGCGATTTGATCGGTTGCGATCCGGCGCGGGCTTTTTGGATTTCGTCCATGCGCTTGGCGATGTCTTCGGGGTCGCCAGACGATGCACGCAAGACGGCGGATGTGAAAATCCAGTCTTCTGGTACACCGCAATGGCGGTATGTCATGTCCATCTCATCGGGCGTGACTGTATGGATGTTACCGTTTCCATCGATTGCGGTGGCTGAAACCAGAACATCCTTGATTTCCGACCCGTAGGCCCCGGCATTCATGCGAAGGGCACCGCCAATGGTGCCAGGAATGCCTGACAGGAACTCAAGCCCGGCAATACCATTCATCTGGGCTGTTTGCGCCACATTCAGATCCAACGCACCGGCACCGGCATGGACGGCGCCATCCTTAACCACGACATCGGTAAACGGACGGCCCAGACGGATAACAACGCCGCGAATGCCGCCATCACGCACCAAAAGGTTGGAGCCAACGCCGATCACGGTGACGGGCATATCGGCTGGTTTGCCTTTCAGGAAGTCGGCAAGATCGGCTTCGTCAGCCGGACGGAACATGACATCGGCCGGACCGCCCACCTGAAACCAGGTAACCTTGGCAAGCTGTGCGCCTTCACGCAGCTTGCCGCGCACCTGGGGCAGGCGATCAATCAGTGGCGTATGGTGTCCCGGCGTGCTCATGCGTGTCTCAGTTTTTCAGGGCTTCAAGTTGTGCAGGAAGGGCGTTGGCCCAAGCGCTGATGGACCCGGCACCAAGGCAGACGACAAGGTCACCTTCCTTGGCTTTCTCAGCAATGACCTCAGCCAGTTTTTCCGGGCCTTCAAGCGCACTGACATGGCGGTGACCACGGTTGCGCATGCCATCGACCAGTGCATCGCGCGATGCGCCTTCAATCGGGCTTTCACCGGCTTCGTAAACGTCGGCGACAATGACGCTATCGGCATCATTGAAGCAGGTGCAGAAATCTTCAAACAGGTCATGCAGGCGCGAATAGCGGTGCGGCTGAACCACAGCAATGACGTTGTTCTTGGTCGCCTGACGGGCGGCTTTAAGGACCGCTTTGATCTCGACCGGGTGGTGACCGTAATCGTCAATGATCGTCACGCCATCAACTTCACCGGTTTTGGTGAAGCGGCGTTTAACGCCGGTAAATCCATCAAAGGCCGAGACGATCTTTTCATCAGGAATGCCAAGCTCAAGTGCCACCGTGATGGCCGCAAGCGAGTTTGAAACGTTGTGATCACCCACCATCGGCAGGCGGACATCCTTGATTACGCGTTCCTGGCTATCCACACGGTCGCGAATGACAACGTCAAAGACACTGTCGCCAATGTTGGTACGGACATTAACTGCGCGCACGTCAGCCTGCGGCGAGAAGCCAAATGTGAAGATACGTCGATCGGTTACACGGCCAATCAGGGCCTGAACTTCCGGGTGGTCAATGCACAGAACGGCAAAGCCATAGAACGGAATGTTCTGAACGAAGTTCTTGAACGCTTCGCGCAGTTGATCGAAATCTTTCCAGTGATCAAGATGTTCCGGGTCGATATTGGTCACAACTGAAATGGTCGAAGGAACCTTTACAAAGGTGCCGTCCGACTCATCGGCCTCAACCACCATCCAGTCACCTTCGCCCAAACGCGCATTGGTGCCATAAGAATTGATGATGCCGCCATTGATCACGGTCGGATCAAGACCGGCTGCGTCCAGCATGGTTGCGACAAGCGATGTGGTGGTGGTTTTGCCATGTGTGCCGCCAATTGCGATGGCAGCCTTAAGGCGCATCAGCTCGGCCAGCATTTCGGCGCGACGGACAACCGGGATCATTTCTGCGCGCGCAGCAACCACTTCGGGGTTGTCAGACTTAACCGCGGTGGAAATCACGACCACTTTGGCGTCTTCGACATTGGCACCCTGATGACCGACAAAAACCTTGATGCCAAGACCGCGCAGGCGCTGAACATTGGCATTGTCGGAAATGTCCGACCCTTGCACCGAATAACCAAGGTTATGAAGAATTTCGGCAATACCGGACATACCGATGCCACCAATACCGACAAAGTGGATGGTGCCGATGTTGAGCGGCAGGGTGTTCATTGCGTGTCTCCTCGGTCTTTGCTCATATTTTCGTTGTTCGGGCTTCCAGCCGGGTTCAGTCCCAGCATATCAAGCACCATATCGGCCAGCCGTTCAGCAGCATTGGCGCGCCCGCTGCTTTTGGCGGCCTTTGCCGCACGCGTCAAGGCCGCGGGATTGGTCAAAAGCTTTGCCAGGCGCTCGGTGACGACCTCGCTTGTGAAACGATCCTGTGGCAACAGCCACGCGCCGCCGGTGTCTTCAATCTGCTGGGCATTAAAACGTTGATGATCATCAATGGCATGGGGCAGGGGAACCAGAAAACCCGGACGTCCTGCCGCGGTCAATTCGGCCACTGTTGACGCACCCGAACGGGCAATCACCAAATGGCAATCGCGCAGGCGTTCGGGGATATCGTTGATGAAGGATGCCAATGTTACATCGATCTTTGATCCGTCATAGGTCGCGCGCACTGCATCGATATCCTCTTCGCGGGCCTGTTGGGTCACGACAAGACGCTTGCGCAAATCTTCGGGCAGATTGACCAACGCATTGGGCAGAACTTCGGACAGGACGCGTGCGCCTTGTGATCCACCCGTGATCAGAACGCGGATCGGACCATCATTGGTCGGCGCATCATATTCGGAACTGGCAATGGCTGCGACTTCGGCGCGCACCGGGTTGCCGGTCCAGATCACCTTGGCCTCATCAGTTGGCGCAATCATGGTGACCTTGGCAAAGGATGTCGCGATGCGTTCGGCGTGCGATGCGACCAAACGATTGGCACGTCCCAAAACTGCATTCTGTTCGTGAATGGCAAATGGAATGTCCAGCCACTTTGCCGACATGGTCGCCGGGATCGATGCATATCCGCCAAAGCCGATCACGGCAGCCGGTTTGGCCTTTTTGATCAGGGAACGTGCCTTAAGGGTGCCAAGTCCAAGACGGGCAGCGCCCAGAATGCGACCCTTGATGCCCTTACCGGCAATGCCGCCCGCCGGAAGGATGATGGTGTCAACACCGTCGACGCCTTCGGTATAGCGTGCAGCACGGGCATCGGTGAAAAACAGCACCTTTGCACCACGACGGACAAGGGATTTGGACAAGGCAACAGCGGGGAACATATGCCCACCGGTTCCGCCCGACGTCACGGCAATCACTTGGCCCGCAAGCGGTGCCTCGTCGGCGGAAATATCAAGTTTGGTGAAGTCAGTCATCTTGTCCACATATGAAACGACGGCGGGCCGGGATGGCTCCCGGACAGTTACCCCCATCAGAACCCGACAAAGGTTAATATCCCTTCAAACCGCGGAGGGATTACGGCCCGATTTTGTCGTTTTCATGCAGATTTATCAGAAGAGGCTGAAACTTCTATTCGCCGGGGCGTTTACGCGTCAGGGCAAGAACAAAACCCATTCCAATCGCAATGCCGATGGTTGCCGAACCGCCATAGGATACGAACGGCAAGGTCATGCCTTTTGGCGGGACAAGCTGCAGGGTGGAGGCCATGTTAATCACCGCCTGCAGGCCGAACTGCACCAGAATGCCGGTGACAGCCAGAACGACAAACAGGTTGCGTTCCCCCATCAGGCGCGAAAGCCCGCGCATGATGATGAAGGTAAAGACACCCACCACCAGCACACAGAACAGAAGCCCGAATTCTTCGCCCGCAACGGCAAAGATAAAGTCGGAATGCGCATCGGGGATGGAGTTCTTGACCCAGCCTTCACCGGGGCCGCGCCCCATGATGCCGCCACTCATGAAGGCTTCCATCGATCGTTCGATCTGATAGTTGTCACCCGATGCCGGATCAAGGAAGCGGTCCACACGTGACTGCACGTGCGGTAGGATCAAATAGGCACTAACGGCAAGGCCAACCGCGCCAAGTCCAAGGCAGAACACCAGAATGATCGGAAGGCCAGCGAGGAAAATCTGCACCGACCAGATCGATGTCACAACCACGGTCTGACCAAAGTCCGGCTGGATCATCAAAAGGAAGATACACACCGCCAGCATCAGGCTTGAAACGATATAGCCCGGGAAGTTCGGGTTCAGTCGCCCTTCGGCAAACATCCAGGCAACCACGACCGCAAAAGCGGGTTTGAGGAACTCGGATGGCTGAATGGTTACACCGGCAACATGGATCCAGCGTACCGCACCCTTGATCTCGGACCCGACAAACGGGGTGATAATCAAAAGGCAAATCACGCCCAAAAACATAAAGGATGCAATGCGCCGCACCCATTTCACCGGCAAAAGAGAAATGGCAAACATGCAGCCGACTGCCAGTCCAAGGAACACAAACTGGCGGGTGACGAAGTGGAAGCTATCGACATTGATGCGGTCAGCCACCGGCGGGCTTGCAGACATCACAAGCAATGCGCCAATGCCCATCAAAAGAATGATGGCGGCAAGTAACCAGCGATCCACGGTCCACCACCAGATCCCCAGAACCGAGGTATCCGCACGCGAGAAGGCGATATTGGTGTTATTGCCAAACAATGACTTCATGCGCGCACCTTCCCGGTTTCCCCGGCAGCAGCCAGTTGGGTAAAGAGATCACGGAACGCGTCACCGCGTGCTTCGAAACTTTTGAACTGATCAAACGATGCGCAAGCGGGCGTTAACATCACCACGGGTGCGTCATCGCCACTCGCTTTGGCATCTTCAAAGGCCGCCTTGGTCGCAACATCAAGGGTTTCGCATTTCGCCCATGGCAAATCATCACCAAGTGTTTGCGCAAACGCGTTGGTCGCAGCACCAATCAGATAGGCTTTCTTGATGTGGGGATAAAACTCTTCCAGCCCCTCAATCCCGCCTTCCTTGGCTTTGCCGCCGACAATCCAGTAGATGTTTTGATAGGCCGAAAGGGCCTTTGCCGATGCTTCGGCATTGGTGGCCTTGCTGTCATTCACAAACACAACGCCATCAAGCGTGCCCAACCGTTCCTGACGGTGCGCCAGGCCGGGGAAGGACATCACCCCGTCAATGATCTTGGTTGCATCAACGCCACGCGCACGGCACAGGCCATAGGCAAAGGCAATATTTTGCCAGTTATGGCGACCGGGCATGTGGGTGACGGTATTGAGATCAAGGATACGGGTCTGTGCGCCGCTCATATCGTCAATCAGCCAACCATTGGCATCAACATAGATGCCATGATCAACCGGCTTTTTAACAGAAACCTCGATGATGTGACGGCCGCCTTCACGGGCGAGCTCAATCGCCATCTTTGCGCAGGGTTCGTCATCAACGGAGATGATCGCCCATTTCGGACCTTTGTTGCGCGCGAAAATCTGGCGTTTGGCCCCGATATAGCCATCCATCCCGCCATGGCGATCCAGATGATCTGGCGTAATGTTCAAAAGCGCACAAGCATCGAATTCGGCATGTTCAAGCAAATCAAGCTGGTAGGATGACAGTTCCAGCACCAGACAATCATCAGCCGTTGATGGCTCCAACCCAAGGGCGGCATTGCCAAGATTGCCGCCGGCCTGCGTTTTAATCCCGGCCTCGGCAATGATATGCGCGGTCAGGGCCGTGGTGGTTGATTTACCGTTTGTGCCCGTGATGGTCAGTGTCGGCACATCTGGCTGCGCGGTACAAAGAAGCTCGACATCGCAAATGATTGGCTTTCCGGCACGGCGTGCCTTTTCGGCAGCCGGATGCGGGGTCGGGAAGGTGGACGGGATACCCGGGCTGATCACCAGCATATCGGGTTCCGTCCAGTCACATTCCGCCAGATTGATTGGTGCCAGACCAAGCGGTTCGATGAGGTCGCGGCCTGCGGCGTTATCATCCCACGCCCAAACGATGGCGCCCGCATTGATCAATGCCTTCACACTGGCAAGTCCGGATTTCCCCAGACCCAAGACCGCAATGGTTTTGCCGCGCAGATGCGAAAGATCAATCACGATGGGGCGTCCTTACCGAAGTTTCAAAGTTGCAAGGCCAACCAGTGCCAGGATCACGGCGATGATCCAGAAACGGATCACGATGGTCGGTTCCTGCCAGCCTTTTTTCTCAAAATGATGATGAAGCGGGGCCATGCGGAACACGCGTTTGCCGGTCAGCTTGAACGAGCCGACCTGAATGATGACTGACAGGGTCTCAAGAACAAACAGACCACCGATAATTGCCAGAACCAGTTCGTGTTTGGTGACCACTGAAACCGCACCAAGCGCGCCACCAAGGGCGAGTGATCCGGTATCACCCATAAATACCATCGCAGGCGGGGCGTTGTACCAAAGGAAACCAAGACCAGCACCAACCAGTGCGCCAAGGAAAATGGTCAATTCGCCCGACCCGGCGACATAATGGACTTGCAGATATTCAGCGAACTGAACGTTACCGATCAGATAGGTGATCAGGGCAAAGCTTGCTGCTGCAATCATGACCGGCACGATGGCCAAGCCATCAAGGCCGTCCGTCAGGTTGACCGAGTTCGATGCACCGACCATGACAAACATGGCAAACGGGACAAAGAACCAGCCAAGATCAAGCAGGAAGTTCTTAAAGAACGGGAAGGCAAGGGCGGTCGAAAGTGGATCGGCGGTGTTATACGAAATCCACCATGCAGCAAGGGCTGCGATGGAAAACTGACCCAAAAGCTTGAGCTTACCCGGAAGTCCCTTGGTGTTCTTTTTCGAGACCTTAAGATAATCATCAAGGAAGCCAAGGAAACCATAACCGATGGTAACCAGAAGAACCGCCCAGACATAGGGGTTGGAAAGATCCGCCCACAGAAGGGTCGCGATTGATGTCGACAGCAACAACAAAAGCCCGCCCATGGTCGGCGTGCCTTTTTTCGTCAGAAGGTGGCTTTCCGGACCATCTTCACGGATTGGCTGGCCTTCGCTTTGTTTGGAACGTAACCAGTTGATCAGGGACGGGCCCAGAACAAAAGCCAGGATCAGCGATGTAATGATCGCACCACCCGTCCGGAAGGTAATATACCGAAACAGGTTGAGTACCGGCATCTGATCAGCAAATTGATAAAGCAGATTATAGAGCATTGCTCTGGTCGTTCCTTTTGCGACTTTCGCTGTTGCGGTTGTGGGCTATTCCACCACGCCACAGGATTTTAGGGCCGATACAATTTTCGAAACGTAAATGCCAAGCGATCCTTTGATCAAAACCACGTCGCCATCGCGCAAATCGGCCTTGATTGGCTCAATTGCGTCTTCGGCGGTGACAAAGTGACCGGCATTTTTCTCAGCAGGCAGGGTTTTATCAAGCTCGGCCATTAACGGCCCAACCGAAAAGACCCGATCAATTTCAAGTGCGGTAAGCGGCTGATGCAAGTCGGCGTGCAGGCGAACCGCATCGTCGCCCAATTCGCGCATATCGCCCAGAACGGCGATCTTGCGGCCACCTTCGCCCGGTTTGCTTGATGATAGGACCTTGATCCCGGCCATCATCGATGTCGGGTTGGCGTTATAGGCATCATCAATCAGCGTAAAGGTGCCATCACCAGATGGCAGCTTGACGATATGGGTTTCACCACGACCAGCAGGCGGGGTGACATCGGCCAGATCCTGTGCGGCGCGAACGCTGTCCGCACCAATGGCATCAACACAGCCCAGAACAGCCAGTGAATTCATCACCCAATGTTCGCCCGGGCAGCCAATGAAATATTCCAGATCGCGACCACCAACACGTGCACGCACAGCACTGCCATCGGTAACGATATTGGCTTCAAACAGACGGTAATTGGCGGTGGCATCGGTGCCAAAGCATTTCATGTTGGCAATACCAAGTTCCTTGGCCCGGCGTGCCAGCGCGAAGTAATGCATGTTGTCGCGGTTCAGGATCACCGTACCATCGTTATCAAGGCCATCAAAAATCTCGGCCTTGGCCATGGCAATTTCGGCTTCGTCCTTGAAGAATTCGGTATGTGCGCCAACGACCGTGGTGATCACGGCAACCGATGGTTTGACCATCTTGACAAGTGGACTGATTTCGCCCGGATGGTTCATGCCGATTTCAAAAACGCCGTATTCAGCATCCGAAGGCAAGGTCGCAAGCGTGATCGGAACGCCCCAATGGTTGTTGAAGCTTGCCGGGCTTGCATGCGTTTTCCCCTGCTGGGACAGCACGTATTTCAGGGCTTCTTTAGTGCCGGTCTTGCCGACACTGCCGGTGATGGCAACGATTTTGGCGTTGCTCCGTGCGCGGCCCGCAAGGCCAAGGCGCACAAGTGCTTCCATCGTATCATCAACCAGAAGGACTTTGGCTGTGTCGGTAATGCCGCTGGCATCTGACACCATGACCGCAGCAGCACCTGCATCAAGGGCGGCTTGGGCAAATTTGTGACCGTCGAAGTTCGGACCTTTAAGTGCGATGAAAAGATCGCCTTCGCTGACTTTGCGGCTGTCAATCGAGATGCCGGTAACTGTCCAATCGCCAGAAGTTGTGCCATTGGTTGCAGTTTCGGCGTCCTTTGCCGTCCATAAAACAGCCTTGGTCATAACGTCACTTTCTTTTCGGTCAGGCCGTCACGGCCGGAATGCCGTAACGGGATTTTAGGTCAGTTGCCGCCAGCAAGGATGCTGCGTGCAACAGATGCATCATCAAACGGAAGAACCGTATCGCCGGCAATTTGGCCTCTTTCATGGCCTTTTCCGGCGATAATAAGGACATCGTTGCGTTGCAGGATGCCAATGCCGCGTTTGATCGCCTCCGCACGGTCGCCGATCTCGACCGCACCATCGCATTTCGCCTTGATGGCGGCACGAATGGTGGCCGGATCTTCGCTACGCGGGTTGTCATCGGTGATGATGGCAATATCGGCGAATTCCTGTGCTACAGCGCCCATAAGCGGGCGTTTGCCAACGTCTCTGTCTCCGCCGGCACCAAATACACAAACGATGCGGCCTTTGCAATGCGGACGGACGGCCTTGATCACGGTTTCAAGCGCATCCGGGGTATGGGCGTAATCTACAAAGACCGGCGCGCCGAAGCTTGTTTTACCAACCATCTCAAGACGGCCACGAACACCTTCAAGCTTTTCAAGCGCCATGACCGCGTCATCAAACTCGGCACCCGATGCGACAACGATCGAAAGGGCTGCCAGCGCATTCATGACCTGGAAGCTTCCCATCAGCGGAAGATGAACGCTGTATTCGCCCTTATTAGCGGCAAGCGTGATCTTGGTGCCGGTGCTGTCCGGGGTGGCATCGATCAGCTTGATGTCATCGGCATTCTGGCCATAGGACAGAACATTGACACCACGTTTCGCGCACAGCTTTTTAAGCAGCGCAAACTGTTCAACATCGGCATTCAGAACTGCCGTGCCATCAGATGCCAGAAGGTCGGAGAACAGGCGTGCCTTGGCAGCAAAGTATTTTTCAAACGTGCCATGATAATCAAGATGATCGCGTGACAGGTTGGTAAAGGCTGCAACCGTGACCTTCACACCATCAAGGCGGAACTGATCGAGCCCGTGCGAGCTTGCTTCCATCGCGACATGGGTAACACCGATGCCACACATTTCATCAAGGCTCTGATGAAGGGCAACCGGGTCCGGGGTGGTCAGCGATCCGGGGATCTTCGCACCCGCTGCACGAATGCCAAGGGTTCCGATTGATCCCGACATATTGCCAAGGATCGTCCAAAGCTGTTCGGTAAAGATCGCAGTCGATGTCTTGCCGTTCGTACCGGTGATCGCAGCAATGTTAGCTGGTTGCTTGCCATAGAAACGGGCAGCAAGCTGGGCATAACGTTTGCGCGGGTTTTCAACCGGGATCAGCGGAACAGTGGCCGCGGCTGGTCTGGGGGTGCCGTCCTTTGCAAGTATGGCCGCTGCACCAAGCTTGATCGCATCGGCGATATACTTGGAACCGTCGTCTCGGGCACCGGACAGGGCGGCAAACATATAGCCATCCTTCACGGTGCGTGAATCTGCTGTCAGGCCCGTAATGTTCGGGTCCTGTCCTTCGGCATGCTTCAATGCCGCTTGATCACCTGCCATGAGCTCAGAAAGACGCAAGTTTGCGTTCCCCCTTGCGAAGTTCGATCTGCAGCGCTTGCTCGATCTCCGGCGCCTTCGCATTCGCCGGTTCAATGCCCAAAAGGGGAGCAATACGTGTCACAACCTTGCCAACCGCAGGGGCGGACACCCAACCTGCTGTGGCAAATCCATACGTTTCTTTGGTGCCCTTGGGCTCGTCTAGCGTCACCAGAACCACATATTTCGGGTCCTGCATCGGGAAGGCGGCGACAAAGGTCGACATGCGGGCGTTCTTTACGTAGCGCCCGTTTACAAGTTTCTCCGAGGTGCCGGTCTTCCCGCCAAGGAAGTAACCCGCCACTTCGGCTTTTTTGCCCGAACCTTCGGTAACAACGAGGCGCATCAAACGGCGCAACGTTTCCGAAGTTTTCTGGGAAAACACGCGTTCACCCGCCGGTGCGCCATCCTGTTTAAGGATGGTTGCCGGACGGCGAATACCGCCATTGGCGATGGTGGAAATGCCACTGACAACCTGAAGCGGGGTAACAGCCAGACCATGACCAAATGAAATCGTCATGGTGTTGATGTCTCGCCACGGGCTGGGCACCAGCGGCCCGCCAACTTCAGGAAGCTCGATCTCTGGTTTATCGAGCATGCCAAGCTTTTTCAGGTAGCTGCGCTGTGCTTCGCCGCCAAAGGCCAATGCCATGCGCGCCGATCCGATGTTGGAGCTGTGCACAAGGATTTCCGGTACCGTCAGCCAGCGGTTTTCAGCGTGATAATCACGGATGGCAAAGCGCGCCACGCGAAGCGGCTCGGTCGCGTCATAAACGGAATTAAGCGTCGAAGTCCCGGTTTCAAGCGCGATTGCGGTGTTAAACAGCTTGAACACCGATCCCATTTCGTAAACGCCAAGGGTGGACCGGTTAAAGCGCGCGTCAGCTGGTGCCTGACCCGGACGGTGCGGGTCAAAGTTTGGCAGGGACGTCATACCGATCACTTCGCCGGTATAGATATCCATCACCAGACCCGCAGCACCAACCGCGCTATAGGTTTCCATCGCCTGTTCGATTTCTTCCTCAAGCGCATACTGCACACGCGTATCAAGCGACAGCTGAAGCGGACCGTTATTGATGCGCAGTTCATTGTCGAACTCGCGCTCGGCGCCTGCGATACCGTTATTGTCGATATCGGTAAAGCCCAGCACATGGGAGAACAAGCGACCATGCGGATAAACGCGGCGCTCTTCACGCTGGAAGTTCAACCCCGGAATGCCCAGCGAGTTGACTTCATATTGTTGTTCAGGCGTCAGGTTACGGCGCAGCCAGACGAACGCCTTGCGTGAGCTCAGATGCCGGATCAGCGTATCGCGATCCAGATCGGGCAGGGCGGTGAGCAACATGTCGGCGGACTTAACCGGATCTTTGACCACCCGTGCATCGGCATAAAGCGAGTTGGTCGGAAGGTCGGTCGCAAGCAACATTCCGTTGCGATCAACAATATCTGCGCGTTCGGTTTTCAGCTCACGCGTATCGGTCCCCGACGCGACTGCCGGTTCGTTGCCCTGACGCAGAACCGATGCATCGACCAGACCATAGGTGATCCAGCTAAAGCCGATGATGAACATCGCACCCGTGATGAAGATACGGTTGCGCGCGGTTTCAAGGGCCAGGCGTTCGCGCTGATCCGGGCCCAGTTCCGGGCGATCGCCGCGCAGCCAGTAAGAAAAACGGGTGAAACTCATTGGGCGCCCCCCGTGCTTGCGGCAACGGACGGAGCATCAATGATCATGGTGTCAGCGGCTTCGTCATACATCAAATCACCCGGACGGGCGCGCGGGACCGGCATGAAGGCAACGGCCTCGCCAAATTTGTCGATGCGATACTGATGCAGATCGGCATCTTCTGGCAGATCATCGATGCTTGCCATCTGCAGGACCTTGATCTGATCAAGGCTGAGATATTCCTGTGACAGGCGTTCGATGCGCGCCGGATTGTTCAGATAGCTCCATTC
Organism: Thalassospira sp.; assembly: GCF_048059015.1. Lineage (GTDB taxonomy): Bacteria > Pseudomonadota > Alphaproteobacteria > Rhodospirillales > Thalassospiraceae > Thalassospira. Next base: position 230,198 of record NZ_JBLLNT010000012.1, read on the forward strand.
GGCTTCAAGAACATGGATGCTTTCCTGCTCGGCCAGAATGTCGGACTGAATTTCCGCATAGCGCTTTTCAAGGCGTTCAACCTCGTGGCTGACCCAATAGGTGCCACCACCAATCAAAATGGTCAGGAACAGGCCAAGGATTGTTACCGCACGGGTCATTTGCGACCTCCCTGCGATGATGCTGGCTGTTCATTGCGGGCAACGGCGCGAAGCTTGGCCGAGCGCGCGCGCGGATTGGCGCGGATTTCGTCCTTTTGACCGGTAACCGCTTTGCGCGTGATGGTCGTGAAGGTCGGGATTGCGACTTCCGGTTCGCCCGGCAGGCGGCGCGACATTTTCTTTGGATCGCCAGAACGCGCCTTCATGAATGTTTTGACCTGACGGTCTTCGAGCGAATGGAAGGTCACAACAACCAAACGACCACCTGGTTTCAGAAGGGTCTCAGCCGCATCCATGGCGCGCTCAAGCTCGCCCAGTTCGTCATTCACATAAATGCGCAATGCCTGAAATGTGCGGGTTGCCGGATCAATGCCGTCCTTGGATTTGCGGACAACAGATCGGACGGCACGCGCCAGCTGGGATGTGGTGGTAAAGGGCTCTTCGGCGCGCATTTCAATGATCTTGCGCGCGACCTTGCGCGATGCGCGTTCCTCGCCATAGCGATAGATGACATTGGCAATGTCTTCTTCTTCGGCGGTATTGACGAAGTCAGCAGCCGTCGGGCCAGACATCGACATGCGCATATCAAGCGGGCCATCTTCGCGGAACGAAAAGCCGCGATCTGCCTGATCCAGCTGCATGGATGAAACGCCGATATCAAGAACAATACCGTCGACTTGTTCCGGGCCAGCAGCCGGGATCAAGCGACCCATATCGCCAAAGCAACCCTCAACCATATGGAAGCGACCGCCATATTCGGTCTCAAGCTTCTGGCCAGTTACAACAGCGGTCGGGTCACGGTCGATGCCGTAAAGTTCGCAATTGGCGGAATCAAGAATGGCGCGGGAGTAACCGCCTGCGCCAAAGGTGCCGTCAACCATGATCTCGCCATCGGCGGGTGCAAGAGCTTCTAGCACCTCGCGAAGCAAGACCGGCTTATGCGGACGGTCTTCTGTGGCAAAGCTTAGATCCTTGTCGCTCATGATGCGTCCTCCTCGTTTGTGGTGCCGGGACGAGCACCCTTGGGGAGGTCGGCAATCGGTTTGAGCTTCAATGTCGCACCACGGTTAAGCGTGCGGGTCCGGCTGGCATCTTGCAGGGGCTTGAAGATGTCCGGGTTCCACAGGCGGAAGGTGCGACCACGGCCGACAAAGGCGACCTGATCTTCGATACGGGCAAACTCGATCAATTCAGCGGGAAGAATGATCCGGCCTTCGCCGTCGTAAGGAAGCATATGCGAGGAGCCAAGGATGGTATCTGCCAGGTCATCAGCTTCGTCAGAGAACATATCAAGTTCGTCAAGCGATGCGGCAATGCGTTCCATGTGGCTGTGGCTACAGCCTTCAAGCGCGCTTTCCTTGTGGGATTGATACAGGTAGATGCCGGCGAATTCTTCAACCTCAAGGGCCGCACGGAACCGCTTGGGGACGGATACGCGTCCCTTCCGGTCCAGCTTGTGAATGTGCGTCCCTGTGAACAGCACTTCGCCATTCCCCTGATCAAAAATAATCCGATCTCAAAACAAGGCCCGGAACGGGCGGTCATGTGACCTGTCGATGTTTGAAATGGATATGCCCCGCATGGCACAGAAAATATGCCTGCTTATGGGGTACCATGGGAAATGATGGGGGTCAATGGGATTTGATGGGGTCAAATGTGACGATTTGGTGCTTTTCCGCGGATTCCGCGGTATATGCGAAACCTCTGAAATCCGCCAAAAACACGTTGAATCACGGTCTTATCCATCGGCTGCCCATGAAATCCCAGGAACGTTCCACGGGTTCCCATGGGAAGACCATAAGAACGCGTTTTATGGGTTCTGATGGTCAGGTGTTTGAAGTGCGGGCAAACTCCTGCAAAATGTAGCTACAATTTCGTGTGACCCTGATCAGGCATCCTTAAAACAGAAACCAGAGATCAAAACGCTGGTTGCTGATGGGGTAAACCGATGCCAGATTGTCGGGCACAAATTGCTGTCGCGGGGCAGCGTCAGCGAAACGAAGGAAGCGATTGTTGCGGATAAAAGCTGCCATTCTATTAATGGGTTGCGCATTGTTTGGCGAAACCGTGCTTTCGGGTTTGTCCCCAGATGGTTCTGGTCATGCACAGGCACAGGGTCTTAGCCTTGATCAGGCGGGGGGCACATCAAACTCGCCCGAAGTCAGCTCGCCCCAGATGCGCGAACTTCTTCCCTTGATCATGCAGCAGTTACAAAACAATCCCGAACTGATGTCGCAATTTGGTTTGGGTGGATTGTCCGGGCTAAGTGGTCTTGATGGGGCTGCTGGTGCCACTGGCTTGCCCGATGGCGCAACCGGTAACGTGCCGGGATTGAATGAAGCCATTGCCAAGGCGCTGGCGCAGAAAAACGGTGGTGCTGGTGTTGTTGGATTGGGAACACCCGAGCAGGTCAAACTTTACCGTGAACAATATCACCCGATCGACATCGACCAAGACGGACGCATCAGCGCAGACGAAGCCGCATCCTATGCAAGCTGGATGTTCCGCAGGCGCGATATCACCGGCGATAATGTTCTGGTCGCACGCGAATTTGCCGCCGTCGAACAATTACCCGGATCGGCTGATGCCAATCGCCAACGGCTTCGAACCGAAAGTCGCCGACTGGAACTTCTGTTTCCGTCCTTTGACGTAGATGGTGATAAAGTGATCAGCAAGGACGAGTTTTTGGACCAGGTTCGCGCAACATTTGATGACAAACGTGGAACCGATCCTGATATTGATCCGTTCTCGTTTCAAACGGTCTTGCCGTTCTGATTTTGCGCGTCATCGAACAATCATTGTTCGGCGCGGCATCTTTCGGGTTGGATGGCGCTCCGATCCCCATATGACAACAAAGCGATAATCTGGCATCCGCTATCGGCAAGCCAGCAGGAATGGAGAAGGCTTATGGATACCAACGAATTCTTTGCCCCGGTGCGTTCAAACACCGTTGATGGCAATGGTGCGACCGATAACGTCGCCAATAACGTTGGTGCCCAAAGCAATGACGCCGCCGCCGCCAAACCAGCCGTTTCCAAGGTTTCTGCCAATTCCCTGTCGCCCGTACCGAAGTCCGACGACAGTTCGGATGTGGTGAAGCCCGATCGCCTGCCAGTTTGGGTTGATTTGTTGTCACCGACCTCAGATGAGATTCACGAGATCGAAGAGCGATTTGGCATCGAAGTCCCGACCCGTGAAGAGATGCAAGAAATTGAGCTGTCATCGCGCCTTTATGACGAAGACGGCGCGCTGTTCATGACAGTGTCGGTTCTGACCCGGGCAACCACAGATGCGCCGCAGACAACCGCAGTAACCTTCATTCTGGTCAAAAAGACCCTGATCACGCTGCGCTATGCCGATCCGGTGCCGTTTAAAACCTTTATTCGTCGCGTGAAGCGCAGCCCCTCGTTGGCAAACAGTGCCGAAGCCGTTTTGTTTGGGTTACTTGAACAGATCGTCGACCGCCTTGCCGATCTGATGGAACAGACCACCACCGACCTTGAAGCTCTATCCAATCAGGTTTTCGCCAATCCCGAAGATCGCGGATCAGATCAGGATCACCGTGAAACCCTGCGTCAGATTGGCCGAACCGGCAACCTGTCGGGCAAGGCAAAAGACAGTCTTTTGAACCTGCATCGTGTTGGGTTGTTCCTTTCAACCCAGGCGCGGTTGAAAAAGGATGCCAAGGCAAGGCTTAAGGTGATTTCACGCGATATCGTGTCTATTACCGAACACGCCAATTTCATCGCCAACAAGGTCACCTTCCTTCTGGACGCGACGCTTGGCATGATCAGTCTTGAGCAGAACAATATCATCAAGATTTTCTCGGTTGCAGCCGCGGCCTTCCTGCCGCCAACCCTGATCGCCAGCATCTATGGCATGAATTTCGAATTCATGCCCGAACTGGTATGGGAGTTCGGCTATCCGGTGGCCATCGGCCTAATGGTCCTGTCTGCCGTTCTGCCGTTGCTGTATTTCAAGCGCAAAGGCTGGCTGTAAAATCAGCCATGATCAATGATGGGTTCCGGGCCGCCAAACAGGTGAACCTGATTTCGCCCGTTTGACTTCGCCTGATAAAGTGCCTTGTCAGATGCGCTAAACACCTCGTCAGTTCTGCTTTCACTGCTGTTTTCCGGGGTGTTGGCGATGGCAAGGCCGATTGAAACCGTCACATTGGTTTCGGCGACCCGCACATCGGTATCAATCATGGACCGAATGGCGCGTGCCTTGTTCATGGCGACTGTTTGCGTCGCACCGCTCAGGAAAATTACAAATTCATCGCCGCCAAATCGACCAACAGGATCGGCAGATCGCACGCATTCAACGATGGCGTTTGCGACATCCTTTAAAACATTGTCGCCAACCTGATGGCCGTATTCGTCGTTAATTTCCTTGAAATGATCGATATCGACCGAAAGCACCGCACCACTGCGTTCCCTGGGCTGTAAATTATCGAGCATGGCGTTGAAGCCACGCCGGTTAAGGACACCCGTAAGCGGGTCCTTTGATGCTTCTTCGGCAGCAGCTCGCAACCGTCGTTCGGCGCGTTCGGTCAAACGACGAACAGATAGCAATAGCTGGCCCGCCTCATCTTTAAACTCGGTCGGAAGTTCGGGGACGCCTTTGCCGGCTTCATATGCGGCTGCGGCCTTGCTTGCGACCTTGATTGGCATCAGCAGGGCACGCAAACCTGCCAATGTGCCAATCGCGCCTGCCAGCGTCGCAAACAGCAAAACAAGCAGCATCGGCGTTGCCTGTTCGAGGGATTCAATCGTCAAAAGCGAAAATACAATCGCCGCGACCAACGGCACATGCGTTCCGACAAAGGCAAGGATAAACACCTTTGCGGTGAATGAATTGGGACAGAGTTGGTCAAGAGTTTGATAAAGCCACATCTATGCATCCCCGGATTCAGAGTGAAACCAAATCATCATGGCCGTAGCCTCTGGGCGGTATGGCCTGTTGCAAGGCCATCAGAGAATGCGCACCGAACCATGTTCATGTGGGGGGCTGTTGTGCGTTCTACAATATTCGCGAGTATGAATGTGGCCGCTTAAACAGTGGGTTGCGAAAAGTTCTCAGCGCAATGGCATGAAATGTGGGTTCTTTGTCCTTTCCCGCACAGAATTTGCCGCTAATGTGAGCCCGGAAATGTAACGGCTGAGCGAAGCCAAGACTGGGAAACTGATATGTCCAATACCGTAGCTTTGATCTTGATCGACTGGCAGCAGGGCTTTGATGACCTTGCTTACTGGGGCAATCGCAATAACCCCGATGCAGAAGCCAATGGTGCCAAGTTGCTTAATCACTGGCGCAAGATCGGTCAGCCGGTTTTCCATGTGAAGCATGACTCTACCGAACCGCAATCACGTCTGAACCCAAGTCATCCGGGCAACGCGATCAAGGATGCACTGGCACCCATCGGTGATGAACCGCTTTATGGCAAGAATGTCAATTCGGCCTTTATCGGAACAACACTTGAAGCTGATCTGCGCGCGGCCGGGATCAATAAACTGGTGCTTTGCGGGATCACGACGGACCATTGCGTGAATACCAGTACCCGTATGGCAGGCAATCTTGGGTTTGAGGCGACGATTGCCGCTGACGCTTGTGCGACCTTTGATCGCAAGCTTCCCGATGGGCGCGTGTTTGAAGCAGCACTTGTTCATGACGTGGCCCTTGCCAGCCTGAATGGCGAGTTCGCGGCTGTAAAAGCCGTTGATGAAATCATCGCTTGCTGATCAGCAATTGACTTGCGTTCTCAAGTGACGCAATTTCGCCGCCTGATTCCCGCATAAGGTGTGCCTGCAATGACCAAAATCGATACCCAGGAAAAACTTCGCGCGATCTACGGACAGCCGATGGAAATTGCTGTTGCCAAGTGCCTTCCGGCCCTTGATCCGCACTGCAAGCATTTCATCGAACTGGCACCGTTTGCGGTGATTTCGTCGGCAGACTCTAATGGCGATGCCGATGTCAGTCCGCGTGGCGATGGCCCGGGTTTTGTGAAGGTTATCGATGACAACACGATTGTCATGCCCGATCGTCCGGGCAACAACCGCATCGATACGCTGGCCAATATTGTCGATAACCCGAAAGTCGGCATGCTGTTCTTTGTGCCGGGCGTGAATGAAACGCTGCGGGTCAATGGTAAGGCCGAAATAAGCACTGATCCCGAACTGCTTGGTCTGTTTGCAGACACGCCAAAGGCACCGATCACCGCGATCAAGGTCGTGGTCGAAGAAGCCTTCCTGCATTGTGCAAAATCGCTGATGCGCTCCAAACTGTGGGACCCGGCATCGCAGATTGACCGCAAGACACTTCCAACTCTTGGCAAAATGATCAAGGAACAGACATCAACCGACATTCCGGTTGGCACACAGGAAGAAGCAGACAAGTATTTCGCGCAATCGATTGCCGAGCGCGGCTAATCAGGCTTTTAAACCCGATCAGATTAATTCTGGCGATGACGGGAAACTGTCATCGCCATTTTCTTATCCAAAGAAAGAAATACCAGATGGCCTGTAAGCCGGGTTCTGTCCATGCGGCGAACCGCACTGGATGGCTATTCATCTGGGACGTCCGTCGCCGAACGCCTCCTGCAACCAACCCGAATGGTGGTGCGAAAACCCACCTGCCGACAATGCCGAAGCACCCGGCCGACCATTCCTATTAGGTTTTGCTCCCGGTGGGGTTTACCATGCGTCCCGCATTGCTGAAGGACCGGTGCGCTCTTACCGCACCCTTTCACCCTTACCGACAGGCTTGCGCTGTGTCGGTGGTTTGCTTTCTGTGGCACTTTCCCTAGGGTCGCCCCCGCCAGACGTTATCTGGCACCGTGTCTCCGTGGAGCCCGGACTTTCCTCCCCGCTTGCGAACAAGAAGGGCAGCCATCCGGCCATCTGGTGGTGCGGATGTAGGTTACATCATGCGATGCGTCAAGAAAAAGCGGTGTGGGTGCGTATCAGGGGGAGGTCGAGATCAGCAATCCATCTGATCGACAAGCGCCTTGGCAATTGCCATGCATTCTGCATCGACAAGGCCCGAGATATCCGACGCCCGCCAATGGCGCTGAAAGGCAATCACGCGTTTGATCGGATCAATATCCGGGTCTTCGCCAAAACCGATCTGATCAAGAAGGTGATCAAACTGCTTTATGTCGGCTTCCGACGTTGTCGGTGATACCGGTTTCTCTGGCCAAAGACCAATGCCGTTGGCCGCCAACTGATCCCATGGGAACAGCTCGCCCGGATCTTCCTTCCGGTCGGGTGCCATATCGGAATGGGCAATGACCCGGCTGGCGGGGATTGCATGGCGAGCGACAATGTCACCAGCCAAGGAAATGACAGATGTAATCTGGGCATCTGGAAACGGGCGATAGCCAAATTCATGACCGGGATTAACGATCTCGATCCCGATGGAATGGGAATTGACGTCACCGCAATCCTGCCATTTACCGCGCCCGGCATGCCAAGCGCGCTTGTCTTCTTCAACCATCTGGAAAATACGCCCGTCTTCCTCGACCATGTAATGGCAGGAGACAGAGCTTTCCGGATCGCACAGCCGATCAAGGGCAGCCTTGCCCGATTTCATGCCGGTATAATGCAGGACCAGAATATCAATCGGGCAGCCATCCGGGCGGGGGCCAAAATTGGGCGATGGGTGTTTGATGATGTGATCTTGCCAATTGGCTGTCATCTTCCCATCGCTCATAAAGATCAATCCATCCCCTGGGTTTTACGCTGTACCGGTTTGCGCAGCATGATCACGCCAACACCAGCCAGAACAATCACACTGCCAACGATTTTAAGGGCCGAGAACGTTTCGTCAAATACGACAAACGATCCAAGCACGCTGATCACCGGTGCCAAAAGCGACCAAGGCACGACGGAATTCACATCCTGCGTTTTAAGCAAATGATACCAAAAACCATAAGCAACGATTGATGACATCACGACCGTAAAGCTGAGGTTCGCCCAGGCAACCCAGCTTGCGGCAAGGACTGCGTCAAACGCATGCGGCTCAAAGAACAGCGACAGCGCCAAAAGCTGCGGGGCTGCCATCAGCGCCATCCAGCCATTAAGCTGGAAGGTATCGATATCGCCCAGTTTCTTGATCATGACATTGGCAACCGCCCACATGAAGGCTGCCAGAACCACCAGAAGGAGTGGTAATTGCAGATCCGTCATGGTCGGGTCCCAGAACATGATCGTGACGCCGATAAAGGCCAATGCCATGCCCGAAAGCCGTTTCCAACCCAACCGATCATTAAAGAAGTAAGTCGCCAGCATTGATGAGAATGGCACACCAAGCAGGATGATAATCGCCACCGGTCCGGCATCAATCATCGACAGCGCAAAGAACAGAACGCCGAAATGAAGACTGCCAAACGTGACGGAAATGATCGCAAGCTTGCCCATGCGTCCGCGCGGCATGCGCGTAAACGGCACCAAAAGCACGGCAACCGCGCCAAAGCGAATGGCTGTCAGCATAAAGGGCGGGATTTCACCGACCGCACCCTTAACGGTCAACATATTGATGCCCCAGATAATGGCAACGGACAGGGCCATAAGCATGGCTTTGATCGGCATGATGCAAGCTTTCAGCAAAAGGGGCGACATCATGTCGATGTCAGATTGGTGGCGGTCGCAATTCGGCACGCAAGATTTACTCATCCCTTGATCCGCTGTTTTGCGGCAAAGGACAAATGAGTTGTTCTCAACCCGGAGCTAAAGTGTGGCGCAAGTACAGGGCCGGGTAAAGGCCAAGGCGTGCTGGTTATGGGCGCGGACGGAAAGGCGATGGTCGGCCAGACTTACGCCTGACCGAGTTCCTCACGCATCATTTCCAGTTCAAGCCAGCGTTCTTCTGATGCTTCAAGCTCGGAACGCGCAGCATCCAGACGGTCGACCTTTTTCTGGAAGTTGGTCGGGTCCTTGGTAAACAGGCTGCTATCTGCCAATGCTTCTTCAAGCGTCGCGATCTCGCCTTCAAGCTTGGCCATCGCACCTGGCAGATTGTCGTATTCGCGCTGATCCTTATAGCTCAGCTTCCCGGCCGGTTTGGCTTTTGGCGCACTTGCCTGTGCGGTCTTCTTGACCTGTTTGGCAGCAGCCTTTTCTTCCTTGGCGGCCTCAGAGCGCGAAAGTTTGCGTTGGGCGATATAGTCGGAATAGCCACCGGCATATTCAATCGCCGTTCCGTCACCTTCCATCACAATGGATGATGTGACCACGCGATCAAGGAAGTCACGATCGTGGCTGACCAGAAGCAGCGTGCCTTCATACTCGCTCAGCATTTCCTGAAGCAGATCAAGCGTATCCATATCCAGATCGTTGGTCGGCTCATCCATGATCAGAAGGTTGGTCGGCTTTGCCAGCTGCTTGGCCAAAAGCAAACGGTTGCGTTCGCCACCCGAAAGCGCGCCAACCGGGCTTCTTGCCTGTTTCTCGTCAAACAGGAAATCGCGCAGGTAACTGACCACATGGCGCGGATTGCCGCGCACCATGACCTGATCGCCGCCAACATCGCACAGCGTATCCCAAAGCGTTTTGGTGTCATCAAGGGCGACGCGCTTCTGATCGAAATAGCTGGGATTAAGATTGGTGCCGATCTTGATCTTGCCGCTATCGGGTTCAATCTGACCGGTCAGCATTTTCAGAAGTGTGGTTTTACCCGCACCGTTCGGACCAATGATGCCAACCTTGTCGCCGCGCAAGATACGGGTCGAGAAATCCGAAATGATCTGACGGTCGCCGAATGATTTGGCGATTTCGGTTGCCTCAATCACAACCTTGCCTGACGTTTCACCGGCATCTGCCGCAAGTGATACATTGCCGATACGATCAACCTGCTGGGATCTCTGTTCGCGCATGTCATAAAGACGGCGCAGACGGCCCTGGTTACGTTTGCGACGCGCCGAAATGCCCTGAACCGACCAGACGGTTTCTTGGGCAATCAGTTTATCAAGCTTCGCGCGTTCTTCGGCTTCCTTGCGATAAATCTCTTCAGACCATTCTTCGAACTTCGCAAAGTTGATGGCACCCTGATGCATCACCCCGCGATCAAGCCACAACACACCGTTCGAGACGGCATTGAGGAATGCACGGTCGTGCGAAATCACGACAACAGCACCACGGAAGTTTTTGATCTCGCCTTCAAGCCATTCAATGGTTGGCAAATCAAGGTGGTTGGTCGGCTCGTCAAGCAGCAAGACCTGCGGGTCTGCAATCAGGGCGCGGGCAATCGCGGCACGGCGACCCTCACCACCTGAAAGCTGCTTGGGATCTGATTGCGGATCCAGATCGACCGATGCCAGCAACATGTCGGAACGATAGGCATATTCCTGTTCATGGTCATCAAGTGCTGCAAGAACGAAATCCTCGACCGTGTCATAGCCGTCAAATTTCGGTTCCTGATTAAGATAAGCCACCTTGCAGCCCGGCTGCACAAAGCGTTCGCCGCCATCTGGCTCGATCTCGCCGGCAATGATTTTAAGCAGGGTCGATTTCCCGCCGCCATTGCGCCCGACAAGGCACAGGCGATCACGTTCACCAATGGCAAATGACACATCGGAAAACAGATCGTTCCCGCCAAAGGTCAGGTGGATGTCATTAATATTGATCAGCGGTGGCGCCATGGGAAAACCGATAAGCTTGAGAATGAAATTTGGGTCACAATGACCGGTCCCCTGCAAACAGCAAATCGCGCGCTGTTGCAAGGGAAATCATGTTTAACAGATTGGATCGTGCCAAGTGGCCTTAGCGAATACCGCGTTCTTTGCGGATCTGATCCCAGGCGGCATTGATGCGGGCCATCTTATCGTTGGCCTGCTCGATAAATTCGGGCGGCATGCCCTTGGCCATCAGGGTGTCCGGATGGTTTTCACGCGATAGTTTGCGATGGGCGGCCTTAAGCTCGTCATCGCTGGCATCGCGGCCAACACCAAGCTGCTCATACGGGTCCGGGCCGTTCGATGACGTAAACGCATGATGCACACGGTCAAAATCAACATCGGCAAAGCCAAAGATATGCGCGACCTTTTTCAGATAGTCCTGTTCGGCGGGGTGTAGTTCCCCATCGGCCATAGCGATTTGATAAAGTGCCTCAAGAATACCTTCCAGAAGGGCACGTTCGCCACGGAACATGGTTGCAATCTGATGGGCGTAGATTTCAAACCCGTCTGATGACTTGCGCGCCATATCAAAGATGCGGCCGACATTCTTTTCTTCGCCCGGCGGAATATGAAACACGCGTTTGAACGCGTTGATCTCATCACGGCTGACATGCCCGTCAACCTTGGCCATTTTGGCGGCCAGCACAATCACACCGGTGGCAAAGGCCATCTGGCGCGGATCATAACCACCGATCTTTGGTCCGTTCAGCGCCGTGCCATTCTTGATCTTGTCAACGACGTGGCCAGCTGCCGTTCCAAGAATTGCGCCCAATGGCCCGCCCAAGGCAAAACCTGCTGCTCCGCCAATAATTTTGCCCCAGATGCTCATGGGTGATGTTCGTCCTGTTTCGCTGTGTTTCGTGATGCCAAGGGCATTGGCTTGTGACCATATCACCTTTGGCAAACCACCAACATAGTTCGCAGACGCAGGAAAGAAACGGCAAAAGCGCGTGTTTTATGGCGTTGAGGGTCTGGATCATCAATTGGTCTATATTTAAACCTTTATTGATCTACCTTGGGTATAGCTGATCTATTGTGCTGAATGTCAAAAACAAAAAACAAGCACAAGACGATAACAATCGGGGTGGAACATGTCCTTTTTGTCGCGGATGAAACTGGTTTACCAGATTTCACTACTTAGCATCGTCGCGTTGGCGATTTTTGCCATCGTTGGAGCAACCCAATTCATTGCTGATCAACAGCGCCAATCGGCACAAGAAACGGCCAGGGCCGCAAATGCGGATCAACTGATCGTTGACGAAGTGTCGCTTGAATTTCTCAATGCCCGGCGTCACGAGAAGGATTTCATCCTTCGCCGGAACGAGGAATATGTCGCATCCCATGCGACGGCCGCCAATATGGTCCGTGCCGGGCTCGAAGAACTTGCTGGTCGTGAAGAACTGGCGAGCCTTTTGGGGCAGGTTGATGAAGCACGAACCTCGATTGAAAGCTATGTCAGCGAATTCGCAACCGTGGTCGATCTGCAACGAAAAGTCGGGCTAGATCAAAATAGCGGCTTGCTGGGCGAAATGCGCAGTGCCGCGTCCGAGGTTGAGGCCGCACTTGGGGAAGTCGCCAAGCTTGAAGCCATGCTGGGCCTGACCGCAACCAAGGATT